>CAVWHV010000026.1:0-134327 GCA_963754725.1 uncultured Planctomycetaceae bacterium | reverse complement strand
CTGCAGTTGGCCAGCGAGGCGAAGTCGGAGACCGATGCAACTGCGTTTCCCGCTTGGCTGTTCGTGATTGCTCATGAACCTTCGCAGGACCTGCCGGGCGTTCAGGCGTTGGTCGATCTTTCCTATTCGGCGACGCAGAAGAACCCCGATATGCAGTGGTACACGCGTATGGTCGATCAGCGTCGGGGAAGCATCATGCCCGCCGCGAAGGGCTCTGACGCGATGTTCTCGCCGCTGATGGAGTCGCAAGATCTATTGCTTGAGGCGGTTCGCCTGCTCCAACTTGGCCAGAAGGATGAAGGCGCAAACAGTACGAGCAAGCTCAGAAGATCATCCAAGCGCGACAGGGAAAGATGAATGGCGCGGACTGGTGGTTCGCCACCGCATGCGGCATCCTCTCGCGTGAAGTGGAGAAGCAGCTTAAGTAGCCTGTGCGTCCCCCGCATGTCTCCTCTACTCTTAACGCATGCCTTCACTGTCGGCGTGCGCCCGTAATGGTTCAGAGTAACATCGAGTTTGGGCGTGCTGGAATTAGCGCTTTCTTTCGGGGCTCAATACCATTCACAGCTGGGCGCCCAGCCCAGGCTATTCGTCCTCGCTTCCTTTCTGTGTACACTTCAACAGACCTGTTACCAGGAATGTTGCAACTCTCGATACCGGGCCTCTGGCTAGGAGTTACCCGGACGGGGTTTCCACCCGCTTGTCATCAAGCCATTTCCAGTTCGATTCCGGTTAAACAGGTCGCATGACGCGCAGCACGGGTGACAGACGTATGTCACCCTGGAGGCACGTCGGTACGCAGGGGCTTGCAGGGGGCGGCGAAAGACGGCACAATGCGCGCGCGACGCTGAGAAAACGCGGGCCAACGTGAGGTGATCGCATGTTGGCCAAACTGCACACGTTCTCGCTCCTGGGCATCGAAGCGATGCCCGTGGAAGTGGAAGTCGATGTCTCGCCGGGCGCGATTCCCAAGACGATTCTCGTGGGGTTGCCGGAAGCCGCGGTGCGGGAGAGCACGCACCGCGTGGAACGGGCGATCGTCAATTGCGGGTTCCAGCGGCCGTACGACCGCGTGGTGATCAATCTGGCACCGGCGGAGCTTCCCAAGCAGGCCGCCACATTTGATTTGCCGATCACGTTGGGCGTCCTGGCCGGCAGCGGACAGCTCACCTCCGATCGCTTTGAGCACTATGCGGTGGTCGGCGAACTGTCGCTCGAAGGGCGCACGCGGCCCGCGAAAGGAGTCCTGTCGATGGCCATGGCGGCCGCGCGGCAAGACGGGCTGCGCGGGCTCGTCGTGCCCGATACCAACGCCGCCGAAGCGGCGGTGGTCGAGGAACTGGAGGTCATCCCCGTGTCCTCACTCTCCGAAGCGGCGGCCTTCTTCGCCGGGCACCTCGACATCGATCCGACTCCGTCGCGACTGCAGGAGCTGTTCAACACGTTGTCGCATTACGACGACGACTATGCCGATGTGCGCGGCCAGGAGATGGCCAAACGCGCCTTGGTGATCGCGGCCGCCGGAGCGCACAACTTGCTTATGCTCGGTCCGCCGGGGTCCGGCAAGACGATGTTGGCCAAACGAATGCCCGTCGATCCTGCCGCCGCTGACCGCCCTGGAGTCGATCGAAGCCACGCGGGTCTACAGCGTTCTGGGGCGACTGCCGGCCGGTCAGCCTCTGCTGGCACGGCGGCCGTTTCGCGCACCCCATCACACGATCAGCGATGCGGGGCTGGTGGGTGGCGGCAGCATCCCCGTCCCCGGCGAGATCAGTCTGTCGCACCACGGAGTGCTGTTCCTCGACGAGCTGCCCGAGTTCAATCGTCGGACCCTGGAAGTGCTGCGGCAACCGCTCGAAGATGGCGTGGTGACGATCTCGCGGGCACTGCGCCTCCACCACGTTTCCCGCCGAGTTCATGCTCGTGGCGGCCCTCAATCCCTGCCCCTGCGGATTCCGCACCGATCCGCGTCGGGATTGTCACTGCAACACGGTCCAGATTGAAAAGTACATGAGCAAGATCAGCGGCCCGCTCCTGGATCGCATCGACATCCACATTGAAGTGCCGGCGGTGCCGTTCAAAGAACTGGCCAGCCCGCAGACGGGCACGAGCAGCGTGGCGATGCGCGAGCAGGTGGTGCGGGCCCGACAATGCCAACAGACTCGATTCTGCGGTACCTCCTCGCGCTCCAACGCCCACATGGCACCGCGCCAGATCCGTCAATACTGCCGACTCAACGAGGAGTGCCTCGCCTTGCTCAAGTCCAGTGTCCAGGAATTAGGGCTCTCGGCACGCGCCCACGACAAGATCCTCCGCGTGGCCCGGACCATTGCCGATCTGGACGCGGCCGACGACATCCAGTATCGGCCACCTGTCGGAGGCCATCAACTTCCGGCTGCTCGACCGCAAATTCTGGACTTGACAGGCACGACCGCGGGGAACGGTTGTCACGGAACCTATCCATGTGGCGGTTTGGTCGATCACGGATCGCGGCTGACCAGTCGGGAGAGCAAAGCCACACACTGGAGCAGCACACCGACGAGACACAGGTTGCCGAGCAGCAGCAAGATGCCGATGCGAAATCGCGGATCACTGAAGACGCCCGAATAGGCACCAGCGAAGCCAACCAGCACCAGAAGCACACCGGTGGCGAAGATTAGAACCCCGAGCCCAATCGCGACCAGGTACCCGCGAATGATGTAGAACCCCACCACGAACAGCGGGATGTACACCACGACCAGGGCCATCACGATGTCCAGCATGGCGCGTCCGGCGTCCGGCGACGGGTCGATTCCGGTTCCGTAGACGATCAATCCTTCGATCGCCCACGCGATGAGCAGGATCCCACAGAGTACTGTGTAGACGCCGGCCACCTGCGCAGTGGCATCCGGATGTCGGCGGTACCATCGCCACATCCGTCCAAGCGCCCCCACCGGGCGTGCCAGGACCGCCTCACCGCTCAAGAACTTCTCCAGGTCGGCGACCAGTTCCGCGGACGTGGCATATCGCTTCGAGGGAGTCTTCTCCAGGCACTTCAGGCAAACCGTTTCCAGATCGCGTGGTATGCGATTGTTGAGTCGCCGTGGACTGGGCGGTTCGTCCTCGATGACCTGCTTCAGGAGCATCCGCATGTTGCCGCGAAACGGAAGTTCACCCGTCATAAGCTGAAACAAAACCACGCCAAGCGAGTAGATGTCGCTGCGTCGGTCAGCCGTATGCCCTTCACCTTGTGCCTGCTCCGGCGACATGTACGCGGGTGTGCCCAGAATCTGCCCTTCCACCGTCATCGTGACCTCACCGGCTTCCCGGCGGGCCAGGCCGAAATCCATGAGATGCGGTTCGCCGAATCGGTCAATGATGATGTTGCTGGGCTTCAGATCGCGATGAATCACGCCGGTTTCGTGCGCGAAATGGAGGGCCTTGGCAATCTTCAGACAGAATTCCGCCGACTCGCGCGGAGTCAGTGCGGAACCGGCCAACCGGTCTCTCAGCGTCGTGCCCGACACAAAGTCGCTGACGATGTACAGCAGTCCGTCTTCGATCCCAACTTCATGGACAGTGACGATATTGGGATGACTGAGCTGAGCCGCCGCGCGTGCCTCCCGCAGGAACTTCTCGGTTTCCTCCGGATCCAACGAACCTTTGCGGGGTACTTTCACCGCCACACTGCGGTCCAGCTGCGTGTCGCGCGCCAGCCATACAGCACCGAAGGACCCCGCACCCAGTTGTTCCAGGAGTTCGAAGCGACCGATTCTGTGTTGGGGTCGGCGTGTGCCGCCGCCGGCGCCTGCGGCAATTGCCTCATCGCCCACAAGCGTGAAATGGCTCCCGCAGGACTGGCACACCACCGCTGCCAGCGCCACGTCATCCCGAAGCTCCACGGGAGCCTGGCAATGGGGGCAACGGACGTGAAGAGCGCGCGACGACCGAGAAGTCCCCTCGAGAGCCGACTGGTCGACAACTACCGTGTCCTGGAATATCGCGCGTCGGAAGACGGCGCGAAGGCAATCAAGATGGTCTGGAAATCGATCCGAGTAATCGTCCAGCTTGACGGGATCCCCCTGTTGTTGGCGGTAGTCCAACTCCACAGCCAACAACTCCGACAGGAGAACGGATCGCACCTCGGCCGGCGCATCGTCCAGGTAAGCCTCGATGCGGGGTCGCTGCTGATGCTTCCAGGCAACCTCGAACCGAGCGCAGATCGATTCGATCTGCCCGGCGAACGATTGGCAATCGACTGATGGGGCGTTTTCTGCGTCCGCAGACATGACCACCAAGTCCTGAGCAGATCGGGCTGAACCACGCAACCATAAGTACGTACGCAAGCACGACGCACCCAGTGTGGCATCCCGTATGTTCCTGTTCAACGGATTGGCGGTTGTTTCTCGGGGGGGTCCGACGCCATTTGGCGACCAGCGATCAATTGTTGTTCGTTCCCGGTGTGTCGATCGTACGCGACGTGCTCCACTGGATCGACTGCCCCCCTTGTGCGGGCCAGATCGTCAGGCGGACGCAGCGCGGAGCTCTCTCCACCTCGTCCACGAGGACTTGTCCGCGGCGTTACAATCGTTAGGTTCGGTAAGTGGCCTGCCATGTTTCTGGACTGCAAACGGACCGCCGTGCGGATTCATGCAGTGGAACCTAACCTATATTTCGGAAGTGACCGGGCAGTGACCGCTTCGAACCATCCGGGAAGTGATGAATGGAGATAGTCCGATGAAACGTCTGATTGCTTTGGCAAGCCTTTTACTTTCAGCCAGTTGCGTCTCGAGCGTCGCGGCTCAGACGAACTGGGCTGAGCGACTCGGGTTTCCCCCGGGTAAGCGGGTCGTGATCCTCCACGCGAATGACATGGGAATTGCCTACGAGTTCAATCGGGCGGCCGAAGCGGGACTGCAGGATGGAATCTTGACGTCGGCGAGCGTCGTGTCGGCCGGACCTTGGTTCGGGGAGACTGCCGAGTGGGTGAAGACCCATGCGGGCCAGGACATCGGGATCACATTGTCGTTTGTGTGCCCGAGCAAATGCTTGCGGTGGAGTCCGGTGGCCCCGCGCGACGAAGTATCCAGTCTGGCTACGGCCGATGGTTACTTCCCGGCTACGGTGCTTCAATTCACCATGCGGTCGGATATCGACGAGGTGCGGCAGGAGGCGGAAGCTCAAATCCAGCGAGCCCGGGAAGCCGGGATCCAGCCGACGCATCTGCACCCACATATGGGCGCGCTGCTGGCTCGCCCCGACCTCCTGGAGATGTACCTGAAGCTGGCCGAAGAGCAATGGATTCCCGCCGTGATGGTCGAGTTCACGCCGGACCTGGTGGATCGGTTTCGGGCCAAGGGTTTCCCGGTGAACGAAGAGATGTTGGAAACGATCGCTCAGTACAGGTTGCCCAAGGTCGACGATATTCAGAATCTCCCGCCGGCCCAGACATACGAGGAGAAGCGGGAGGGATTCTATCAGGTCATACGCGAACTTCCGGTGGGGATCACCCAGGTCTTCCTGAATCCGGCCGATGATACACCGGCCCTGCACTGCATGACCGACAAGTGGCAGGATCGGGCGTGGGAAGCTCAATTGCTGAACGACCCTGAAGTTCGTGAGTTCCTCAAACAGCAAGATCTTGTGTATACGAACTGGCAGGAAATCATGAAGCGTTTCGAGGCGGTCGGCGCCGCTCGGGATGTCGAAGACAAGGACGAGTAACGTCCGTGCCGCTGTTCGGATCGCGCGTCCCCAAGGCAGCTAAGAAGAGGATGGTTCCCGTGTGGCGAGGTTCCTGGAGCCTCGACGAGTGCTCCGCAGCACTGGTTGTCTGCGCCAGCCCGGCCAGCAACAATGCGATAGATGGTACGCGGCAATTGGAACTTGCACGGCGGCTTGGCCGCCCCGTTTAACACCGCAGAGAATACTCATGAGAAACACATCCCTCCGCCACCGCGCTTCGGCGAGGATTTATTGTCAGCTGTCCGCTTCCATCCTATTGGCGATCACGCTGGCGTTGAGCCCTGTCGGCAGCACCTGTGGACAGGCTCCCACCCCGAATCTGGCGGATGCCAACTTGAGCGACCCGGATCGTCAACGCGAGACACTGGATTGGCTCGACACCTACATGACCGGTTCCGATCTCATGAGCCGGGACGACGTGGCCAAGATCCGAGCCGCGGTCGTTCAGATGTCGCCCAGCCAATTGGAGCGATGGCTCAAGCAGACCAGAGATCTGCGTGCGTATGTGGAGAGCCCGCAATGGCAGGACACCAAGAAATGGCTGAACGGGTTCTTGAGGGTACAAGCCATCTACAGCGACAAGGAAATCCAGGAATTCCGCCAGCAGCTCTTCGACGCCGACCCGGAGCAGATGTTGGCGATGTTGCAGCGGATTCAGGCTAAGCACGAGTCGATGGTGTGGATGCACCAGGCGGCGGGCAAGAGCCGCGAGATTGACGTGCAAGCGCGCAATGCCATGGTCGCGCGGCAGGACTCTGCGAACAACGCCGCCCGAACCTCCGCGAACCGCAATATTCCCTTATTTGGGAATGCAGGTGGTTCCTCGCGAGGAGGCAAACCGGACTCGGGCTACCGCATTCCAGGGCCCCTGATCGACTCCCGGACCATGGCTCAATGGACCGTCTTTCAAGGCGTCTGGTGAGCAACCGCGTTCTCGCCTCGTGTCCGCGTCGTCGAAATGCCCGGTTCGTGGCTTGGCGGCTCATGACGCGCCCCGCAGTGAGCCTGTGACGTGCCCGAACTGGTACCCTGCCGGTTGGGCACCCAGTAACCCCCAGCCGTTTTTCTCTCGACCACACGCGACGGGGCATTCTCTGATGTAACCCGTTGGCAAAAAACAGGTTATCAACATCGACTTCGTGCAGCTCGGGGCTCGTTCCTTCCGATCCTGCTGCAGCCATGATAACCGACTGGCAGAACCCGCAATCAAAGTCGGGCAAATTGGGGCAGCGGATGCCGATAAGTAAACGGCAGGGTGAAGTTCTCTGGGCCGCCGATGCGGGCTCTGCCTACAATAGCTCATGACCCGATTGACCGGCACCCACCGCGTGGAGGTGCTGACGACCCGAGACCTCTCCCACCTCAAGAGAGAGCCCATGGAAATTCTCCTCAAAGCATGCCGCCGAACCGCACGCTCGGTTGCGCGACGATCCGTTTGTGAAATCATGCCGCTTGTCATCGTGGCACTTTGTTTATGTGGTGGGCTGACCGCCTGGGGCCAGATCGCCGACGACCCGAGCCTGCCCGTTCAGGAGCGGCGCGACATTACGCTGCAGTGGTTGGATCGGTACTTGACCGAGTCGGACCTGCTCCGGCAGGAGGACATGGACAAGATTCGGGCCGCCGTCATGCGGATGTCGCCCAGCCAGTTGGAACAATGGCTGGAGCAGACCAAGGATCTCCGGGCCTACGTGGAGAGCGAGAAGTGGCAGGAAACAAAGAAGTGGCTGCGTGAGTTCTTGCGCGTGCAGGCGATGTACAGCGAGACAGAGATCTCGGGACTGCGAAACGACATCGTCAACGCGGACGCGCAGCAGATGCTGTTGATCATGAAACGTATTCAGGCCAAGCACGACTCCTTGGTGTGGATGCACCAGGCGGCGGAGAAGAGTCGCCAGATCGCCATGCGCACGCGGGATGAGGACGTGGCCATGCAAGAGGTTGCCAAGGCCACCAGGAACGCGACCCAGCCGGGGGACACGCAACTACAAGGCGGTGCGGCGGCGGCTACAACCGGTGGCAACCGGAATCGTACGGGCTACGAGGTTCCGTCTGCTCTCATCCAATCCCGCCAGTTGTCGCGTGCCGTCGTATGGACTGAAGCCTGGGGCCCTATGTGGTTCATCGGCGGCTTTTGATGCCCTGCGGCCGTCGATGCCTGATCGTTCCCGACCCACCGTAGAGCAAGCGTCTCGCTTGCTCGGGCGCCAGTTCTGGACCGTTGGGCCGACAGCCGCGTTGCCCATGCCATCCAAACTGACTTGGTCCATCTCTCCGCGGCACGGCGCGGCCAAGTCGAGTTTGTAGAGGCCGTTGCCTTCGCCAAACGCGGCGGCCGAGGCCCCTGCGCCGGCAGGCGGCGTCCGGCGGGCCGCCCCCAGGCGACGCGCCACGGCCAACCGTCGGAGACCCTTGGCGATTGCATCTGCCGACAAACCTTGGTAATCTGGTATCAGCCCACCCGTCATGGGAGGCCGATCGCGATCCGATTTGCATTCTCAGGATTCCTTCAACGGACTATTGCCATGTCGTCGCTCAGAACACAGGAAACCGAAGGTATACTGGTTGTCTACTTCACCGAGACGAAGATCCTCGATGAGGCCAAGATCCAGAAAATCGGAGGCGAGTTGATCGAGGCCGCGGACGCGGCCGCGACCAACAAGAAGATGGTCCTGAATTTCAGCGGCGTCGGGTTCATGTCATCGGCCATGATCGGGAAGCTGGTGCTGCTCAACAAGAAATGCAAGAAGGACGGCATCGACCTCAAGCTCAGCGACATCTCCGGCAACGTTCAGGAAGTGTTCAAGATCATGAAGCTGAACAAGGTCTTCGACATTTACAAGACCGAGGAGAAGGCCCTCAAGTCCTTCGATAAGAAGGGCTGGTTCAGCTAGACCGCAGAGCCGGAGCAGGGGAGTTCTGGATCCTGAAGGGTCGCCACATGTCCGATGGCAGCCAGGTTTCGACTCTTGGTGACGCCCACTGGCAGGAGATCGTGACCGAGTCGTTTCCCGGCGTCCTCTGGTCGACCGACGCGGAACTGCGCATCGTCAGCTGCCACGGTCACCCGTTTTCCGCCCGCGACGTGGGGGAATGCGTTGGCAGGACGCTGGGCGAGATCTTCGGTGCGACCGACCCCGATTTCCCACCGCTGGTCGCGCATCAGCAAGCCCTGTTGGGGCACTGCGTCCCGCTCATCATCTCACTGGACGGAAAGACCTATCGCGGTCAGGTCGGGCCGGCCAGGTGGCAGGGCGACATCGTCGGCTGCGTCGCCGTCGCGTTCGATCAACCTCCCTTCGATGCACGCTGGGAGTCGATTGCCAATACGGTCGTGGACTTGATCCTGTTTCTCGACGTAGAGGGCCGGATCCTGGAAGTGAATCGGACCGCTACGGGGGTGACCCGGGATCAGGTCGTGAACCGCTGGATCTTCGATTTCGTGCCGCAGGAAAGCCAGGAACCGCTGCGGCAGGCGATCGATTCCGTCTTGAGCACCGGCCGCGTGGCCACACTCGAAATGCGATTCACGCGCCGCTTTGGCCAGCTGGCGTGGCAATTGATGCGGATCGGACCGATTCGTACACAGGGCCAGACCACCGGCCTGGTGGTCTTGGTCTCGGACATTTCCGACCAGAAGCAGGCCCTCCAGAAACTGCGGTCCGAGGAGGAGTTGCTCCGCGAACTGTTGGAGTTGCAGGATCGCGAACGGCGCATGGTCGCGTACGAGATCCATGACGGGTTCATTCAGGACGTGGTCGGAGCGAGGATGCTGTTGCAGGGCATTCGGCAATCGGTGACGGCCTGTGCTCCGGCCAGTCTCAAGGCATTTGACAGCGTCGTGACGCTTTTGGCGCGCGCGGTGAACGAAGGCCGCCGCCTGATCAGCGAACTGCGGCCGATGATCATTGACGAGATGGGGATCGTCGATGCCGTCGAGTTTTTGATCAGCGAAGAAGAATCGCGAGGCGACATGCAAATCAAGTTTTCGCATCGCATCGAGCTGCAACGACTCCCCGCGATGCTGCAGGCCACGATCTTCCGCATCGCGCGCGAGTCGCTCAATAACGCCCGCCGGCATGGCGCGGCGACCCGCGCGGACATTCGCTTGACTCAGATCGGCAAGACCTCGCTCGTCCTGGAAATCCTGGACAACGGTGTCGGTTTTGATCCCGACGCGGTTCCTGCCGATCGCTATGGACTGACGGGCATCCGCGAACGCGCCCAACTGTTTGGCGGTGGTGCCACGATCGAAAGCGCCCCGGGGAAAGGCACGCGGATCACGGTCAAGCTGGCGATCGATGTGCCACCGGACGGCTCCGACGATCCGCAGTCCGAGTGGACATGGACCACCTGATGGGAAATCAGCCGCCCAGCTGGTACATCGCGCGCTGTGGGCGAATGAACTCGGGGGAATCGATCCCGTGACCGATCTTCTTCGGCGCAGGCATTCGCGCACCAGTTCCGCCAGTTGCTGGTCGCTGCCACCCGACCGCAGCAGCACTCGGGCATCCCATTCGACGGTGGAGAACAGGCAGTTGCGCACCTGGCCCTCGGCCGTGATGCGGAGCCGATTACAGTCGCCGCAGAACGGCTCGGTGACCGGGCTGATGAACCCCACGCGGCCGCGGCCGTCGGCATAGGCATAGTCCACTGCCGGCTGGCTGGCATCGGTGCGGGTCACGGGCACCAGCGGCCCATACTGCTGTTCCAAGCGGGCCCGCAGTATCGCCCCGGACAACACCTGTTGCGATTGCCAGTTGGCTTCCGCATCGAGTGGCATGAACTCGATGAACCGCAATTCCAACTCGCGGGCGCGGGCGAACTCGGCCAGCGGAATGATCTCCGGCTCCGTAATCCCGCAGATCGCCACCGCATTGAGCCGAATGCGCGGAAATCCGGCTCGTTGGGCGGCCGCAATCCCGGCCAAGACGCTGGGCAGCCCGTCTCGGCGGGCAATCGTGCGAAACGTCTCCTCGCGCAGTCCATCCAAGCTGATATTCAGTCGGTGCAAGCCAGCCCGCTGGAGGGCCTCGGCATGCTCGGCCAGGAACATGCCGTTGGTGGTCATGGCCAGATCGCTGACGCCGGGGATGCCGGCGAGTTTGCGGACCAAGGTCGGCAATTCCGCGCATCAGCGGCTCGCCGCCCGTGATCCGCACGCGATGCACACCCAAGCCCACCACCACGCGTACGAACCGTTCGATTTCCTCGAAACTCAATAGCTCGTCGCGCGGCTTGAACCGCACATGCTCGTTGGGCATGCAGTAGAAACACCGAATGTTGCAGCGGTCCGTCACACTCACCCGCAGGCTGTTGTGAACGCGTCCCAGGCGGTCGATCAAGGGACCGTCGTTACTCATCGCCAACTCCCCGACCGCTTGCGCAGTCTGGCTCATCCCGCCCACTCAGGAACCGGGCGGGCGGCCCGGCTCCGGATGGACCCACAGCGAGGAACCATCCGCCCCATGTTCTTTCTTCCAGATCGGCACGACTTGTTTGATCGTATCGATCAGCCACTGACCGGCCTCAAAGGCGGCCTGCCGATGTGCCGAGCTGACGGCAATCGCCACGCTGACTTCCCCCAGTTCCAAGTGCCCGACACGGTGCACCACGGCCAGTTCGATCAGCGGCCACCGCCGCCGCGCCTCGGACTCCAGCTTGCGCAGCGTGGTGTCGGCCATTTCCGGATAGCACTCGTAATCCAGCGAGGCCGTGCGGCGGCCGTCGGTAAACTCGCGCGCCGTACCGAGAAACATGACGATCGCTCCCGCCTGATGCGACCGAACCTGGTCCAGCACGGCGGCCGGATCGATGGGTTGTTCGGAGATTCGGATCATGGTGGACACTCGCGCCCCGCAGGCAGTTTTCCTCTTCACGATCAGCTTCCTGCCGACGCCCCAGCACGACCGTGCGCCGGCTCAGCCTCCGCTCACCGGCGGGAAGCCGGCGAATTCCGCCCCCGGCGGCACGGGTGAGTCGTCGGTCACGTAGTGGTGATTCAGGGCGAACAACAAGTGCGCGGCCCAGGCCGCGAGCGGCGGACAACCGATGGCCAGCTGCCGGCGGACGTCGGCCACGGTGGCTGGCTCGGGCACTTCGAGGTCTACCACGTCACACCCGGCCGCCTGCGCGCGGCGGCAAACAACCTGACACGCACGATCATGTGACAATCAGTTCCTCGCTCTTCTTGGTCAGCAACGACGCCAGTTCCGGCAACAGACCGTAGGACAAGGCCAGGAACTTGAGCGGATGAACGGTCGGTTTCGCGGTGCCCTGTTCCATCTGCATCTTGCAGGCACTGCACTCGGTAGTGCCCATCTGGATCGAGGGAGACCGCAGAGCGGAAATCAGCCCCCAACCGGTCCGCAGGCTACTGCGGTAATTGGCCCGCCGCAACCCGAATGTCCCGGCCATGCCCGAGCAGGCATCGCTGATCTGGGTCACCGTCAGACCGGGAATGAGTCGTAACAGGTGATAGCCGGGCGTGCCCACGCGGAGTGCTCGCAGGTGGCAGGGCAGGTGGTATCCCAACGTGGCGTTGACCGGTTTCAGGTCCAACTCGAGCTGGCCTTCCTGATGCAGCCGCCACAGATAGGTACAGGCCTCGCTGGTGTTCTCCGCCACCAGCTTGGCCTCGTCGTCGTCCAGCAGGTTCAGGTATTCGTGAGTCAGGCACAGCGCGGCGGCCGGCTCCGCCGTCACGATGCGGTACCCCTGCCGCACGGCTTCGGCCAGCAGCTGCACGTTGTGTTGGGCAAATTTGCGGGCGGCTTCCACCGCGCCCATCGAAATGGCCGCCATCCCCGATTGCTGCTGGGTGGGAGGCACGTAGACGGCAATGCCGTTATGTTCGAACACGGCCACCAGCGCATCGGCCAGCTGCACGTCGTGCCAGTTCGCATACACGTCGACAAAGAAGAGCACCTTGCGGCCGGTGCGACGGGTCGGGCGTGTCAACCGACGCCGGTGAGCGCGGCGGAGGAAACTGCTGGGCGCAAAGCGAGGCAACTTACGTCCCTGCGCCACACCGACCAGGCGCTCAATCACCCACCGCATCTGCCGGTTGCCGATGGCCCAATTGGTCAGCGGATGGAAGAAGGAGCCCCAGGAACCGAGCCAGTCGAGGTGGGCCAGGAACCAGTCGGTCGGACGCAGGCCGTTGGTCAGCACGTATTGCGACTTGCACTCGACCATCAACTTCGGAATGTCGACGCCGGCCGGACACTCAAAACGGCACTGATGACAGTTCACGCACAAGTCGGCCAGCTGCTTCAGCTCGTCGCTTTCCAGAATGGTGGGGTCCAGCCGTCCCGTGACGATCGCTCGCATCAGGTTGGCCTTGGCGCGCGGCGTCGCTTCTTCGCGCGGGCCGTAGCGGAAGATCGGGCACATCCGTTCGTCCGGCAACTGCGTGCGGCAGCGACCGCAGCCATTGCACATCCGCGCGGCGTAGTCCACGGAGACCGACTGCCAGGACAACTGCAAGGGGACGGGGAACGCGGCCGCTTCCGCCCGCGCTTCAGACGACTCCCCGACAGCGGTGGGCGCGGCGGCGCGGCCACGACCGGCCGCAGGTTCGCCGACACCGGCTGGGGCGCATCGGCGACCTTCTTGCCCGGATTGAGAATATTCTGCGGGTCGAACAGACGTTTGACCTGTCGAAACACGTCGTACAGCGGGCCAAACTGCTGCGGTACGAACCAGGAACGACTCAGGCCGTCCCCATGTTCGCCGCTGATCGTGCCGCCCACCTCCAGGACTCGCTGGTACAGGTCGGTCGCCACGTCCTGCATCTTGCGGATCGTGGCCGGGCTGGCCAGGTCCAGGAACGGCCGGATGTGCAGCTGTCCATGGGCCGCGTGCGCAAAGAGCGAAGCGGTGACCTGGTGTGCCTTCAGCACGTTCTGCATCTGGACCAGGAAATCCGGGAGCGCCGTCGGCGGCACCGCGATGTCTTCCACGAAGGGCAGCGGCCGCGTCGTCCCCTTGAGGCTGTAGAGGCCCGGCACGACGCGGCGCGTCAGTTTCCAGAACAGGTCGACTTCTTCCGGATCGAGTGTCGCATGAGAATCGAACGCCAGGCGTCTCCGGCGCTGCATGCGGACCACAATGTTCTGCATGCGCTGCCGCACTTCGTCCTGCGTCTCGCCCTGCAGCTCGACCAGCAGCATCGCCTCCGCGTCGCGCGGCATGAACAGATCGTACCGCACGTCGCTCTCGCGCGCAATGCTGAGCAGGCGGCGATCCATCAGGTCGCAGGCGGCGGCGTCCATGCCGGCAATCTCCAGCGCCCCGCGCGCCGCAGACTCCAATCGGTCGAAGAACAACAACACGACGCCGACACACCTGGGCAGCGGTTCGGTCCGGACGGTGGCCTCGGTGATCAGCGCCAACGTGCCTTCGGATCCCACGATCATGCGGGCCAAGTCCAAGGTCCCGTCGTGCAGTACGCCGTCCAGGTGATAGCCCGATCGGCTGACTTTGGTCTGGGGTGTGTGCTCCTTGATGACCGAACGAGCGGGTTCGAGCACACTGGCGATGTCGCGCACCAGCGTCTGCCGGCGCGAAGAACCGCCGCTGTCACTCGCGGGTTCATCCACGGGGTGGCTGGCAGCCTCGATCACCGAACCGTCGGCCAACACGACCTGCAGCGAAACGACCGCATCACCGGCCGAGCCATACCGCAGCCAGTGACTGCCCGACCCATTGAGTGCCAAGACGCTGCCCATCGTCGAAACGTGGGCGGTCGCCGGATCCGGACCAAAGATCCGTCCCCGTTCGGCCAGAAACCGGTTCAACAGTGCGCAGACGACGCCGGGCTGCACGCGGACCGTCTCTTGATCGCAGGCCAGAATCCGCCGCATGGAATGCGAAAAATCGACGATCAGGCCCGGCCCGATCGACTCGCCGGCCAGTCCGGTCCCGGCTCCCCGGGGATGCAGCGGAATCTCATTCTCCGCGGCATATTGAACGCACGCCACCACGTCGGGCAACCCGCGCGGTCGCACCACGCCCAGCGGTCGAATCTCGTAGACGCTGGCATCCGAGGCGTACATCTGCGCGAAGACGTCGTCGCAGAAGACGTCACCGTCCAACAACCCTCGCAAGTCGGCCTGGATCCGTTCTCGCTCTTGGTCCATGGGCGGTCGTGTTCAGGGTGTGGAAACGCGGAATTCGAAACCAGCGCCGGGCCACGCGGCTGGCCCGGCCGTGGGGCCCCACGGCCCCCGTGCGCCCCGGTCCGGCTCAGGCGCTCGCTCGCACACTCCAACAATGTAGCAGATTGAGGGCCGCCCGGTACATCCACACGGCAACGACCGGAACAGCCGCCAGAACGCCACGCGGCACGGTTCAACTCGGGACTCCCGACGCAACCCATCATACGGCAACCACCGATCCGGCGGACAGGGGCGGCGAGGGAATTGACGCCGCGACGTGCCGGGACGCGCTGGGATCGGCACCGCGGGTCTCCCGGCCCTTCCTTTCAATGTCGATTGCCGTAGATCAGCTGCATGACTTCGGAACGCGTCGCCTGATTGGTCCGAAACAACCCCTTCATGGCCGATGTCACACAGAGGCTGTCGGGCTTGCGAACACCGCGAATGGTCATGCACGTGTGCGTGGCTTCGATCACCACGGCGACACCGCGCGCATTGAGCTCATTGGTCAGCAGGTTGGCGATGTCCTCGGTCATCCGCTCCTGAACTTGCGGACGGCGGGCCACCGCCTCCACCACCCGCGCCAGTTTGCTCAGGCCGATCACCTTGCCGGCCGGCAAATACGCCACATGGGCCTTCCCCATGAACGGCAACAAATGGTGTTCGCAGATGCTGCAGAAACTGATGTCGCGGACGAGCACCACTTCGTCGTACTTCTCGGTAAAGAACTTCTCGAGGTACACCTTCGGATCGATCCGCAGGCCGCCAAACAGCTCCGCATACATGCGAGCGACGCGCGCTGGGGTCTCCTGGAGCCCCTCGCGGTCCGGATCCTCGCCGACCGCGATCAGAATCTCGCGGACCGCCTTTCGAATGCGTTCGTGGTCGACCTGGAAAACGCTCTGTCCGGCCTGTTCGGCAGATTCTGACATCGGTGGTGGCTCTCACGATTCGTCGGCATGGTGGCAGACGCAAGCGGCTGCCGCTCGCGGCCAGGACGCGTCCACGGGGCCTCTCGACACAAGTATCCTCGGTCGTGCTCGGAGGGCAATCCCCCAGGACACGCCCGCATGCTGGACCGATTATGCGTCTGTCGCCCCCAGCACGATGCGCGGAATTCGCAGCGGATCGAGCTGGATGCGGGGACGCGGTTCGGAATCGGCCAGCAGTTCGGCGCAGCACTGCTGGAACTCCCCCAGGAAGCGGTCCACGTTGAGCCCTGCCTGCCGCGGTCCATAGGCCCGCAGGTAATCCGACGAGCTGTGATACAGTTTCCGGGCGCCTCGCAGATTGCCATTGCCAAAGTGATGCAGGCAGACCGCCACTTGGATCAGCCCCTGGTAGAACCGCCGGGACGGGCCTTCCGTGTCGGTCCACAAGGACTCCCAGACCTCATGCGCATCGAAAAAGGCACCGCGGTTAAAACAGTCGATGCCTTCGAGGTATCTTGGATCGTATTGCTCACCCATGGCATCGTTGCGCACTTCCCGCGGACCCCGCGCCACTCCACGGCGAGCCAGCCGTCACGGACGCCACCGTCGAAGTCCAGATCAGCGGCCCTCCGTCGTCAATCGCGACTCATGAACAGCTGCAGGACGTACCAGAACAGCAGTGCGACGGAGGCAAACAACGCCAGAGAGGCCGCGACATACTGGTCGAGTCGGTAGTGATGCAACACGTTGGATGTGTAATAGAGAATGTAGGCCGCCGCAAAGCCGATCATCACGGCGGTAAACAAGTTACCCAGATTGAAATTGAACAACAACGAACAGACGATGAAGCCCAGAACGGCCAGCGCCGCGATGCCCAGGTATCGGCCGAGCCAGGAGAAGTCCGCGCGTGTGAAGAACACCAGCACGGTCAGGCCGCCGAAGATCACGGCCGTCATGACTCCCGCACTGGCAATGAGGTTCTCACCTTGCGCTCGGCCCAGTTGCTGAGCGATGAGCAGGATCGGGACAAAGATCAACGCTTCGGCGACGACGTACAGACCGAGGCCGGCGTATTGCATCGGCAGCGACGTGGCGGAACGGGCCCAGCGGTCGGCTACCATGCTGACCACCATGAAGGCGCCAGGACGATCAGCCAGTGGTAGCCGCCCATCATCCACCGCGTCATGTCCATCAGCGACCGCTCGGGGACCATATTAAATATCACGATTTCGATGGCCAGGAAGGCGAATACGGCACCGGCCAGATGCGAGTAAGTGCGACGAATGAACGTCGTCCGCTCCGATTCGTCAGCTGCCGCCGCGAAAGTGGTGGCTCCGTACGTGGCCGCGTAGGGGTTCTGATCGGTGTAATTCATCGCAAGTACCTCGAAAGCGGGTCGTCACCAGGAATTCAGCGGGCAAAGCGCAAACACCACGCTCACCGCTGCTTAAGTCTAGGACCGCGGCTGGAAATCGTCAACCTGATCTGGCCCGCACCGGCCTGCCGCGCGCGGCACGCCGCGGCACGTGCTGACTTGACACGACTGGCGCGGCACGTGCACAATTGGTCGTCGAGAGCTCACTGCGGGAGTGGGACGAGGTGGTGCTTCGAAGCCGAGCTCTTCGGGCGTCCCGCCCGGTCCGCGGTCCGACTTTTCGTCACACCTTGTCCATCCGAAACAATCTGAACTGACTGCGAAAGCCTCCATGGCTGCCTCGACTCCGGAGAAGCGTCACGCGGCACAAGTTGTCCGGGCGTTGCGTCGCGACTACCCGGACGTCACGTGCGCGCTCGAGCACGCCAGTCCGCTGCAGCTGCTGATCGCCACGATTCTGTCCGCGCAGTGCACGGACGAGCGTGTGAACACGGTCACACGCACGTTGTTTCGCAAGTATCCCACGGCCGCCGACCTGGCCGCTCTGCCACGGCCGAAACTGGAACAGGAAATTCGCAGCACCGGGTTCTTTCGCAACAAGGCCAAGAGCATCCAGGCCTGCTGCCAACAACTGGTCGATCGATACGACGGGGAAGTTCCCGACGACATGGACCGGTTGGTGGAGCTGCCCGGCGTGGGGCGCAAGACGGCCAACGTCGTGCTGGGAACGGCCTTCCGCCAGGCGACCGGCGTGGTGGTCGATACGCACGTCACGCGGATTTCCCGCCGACTGGGAATGACGCGGGAAAAAACGGCGGAGAAGATTGAGCGGGACCTCATGGCGGTGCTGCCGAAGAAAGAATGGATCGATTTCTCGCATCGCGTGATTCATCACGGTCGACAGGTCTGTCAGGCCAGAAAACCGCAGTGCAGCGACTGCGGCATGCAGTCGTTCTGTCCGCGCATCGACGTAGCGACGTGAGACGGTCTGGATTGGGAGCCACAGAACATGATTCTCTCCGGGGAAATGATCCGTCAGAAATTGGGGGGCGATGTTCTGATCGAACCGTTCGATCCGAAACACCTCAACCCGAACAGCTACAACCTGACGCTGCACGACGAAATCATGACCTACGAAGAGGTCGTGCTGGACATGCGCAAGAGCAACCGTGTACGGCGAATGACCATTCCCCCCGCGGGTCTCGTCCTCAATCCGAACCAGCTGTATCTGGGCCGCACGGTGGAACGGACGGAGACCCACAATCTGGTGCCGATGATCGAAGGCCGCTCGTCGATCGGACGCCTGGGCCTGTTCGTGCACGTCACGGCCGGATTCGGCGACGTGGGCTTCTGCGGATATTGGACGTTGGAGATGTTCGCCGTGCAGCCGGTGCGCATCTATCCCGGCGTGCCGATCTGCCAGATCTTCTATCACCAGATCGTGGGCGACATTCGCGAGTACGCGAGCGACAAGTACCAGCACAACCGGGACATCCAGCCCAGCCTGCTGTTCAAGGAACTCAATCCGGACGCGGAGCGTGAGGACCCTCAGCGGACTCTCGACTTCGGCACGGAACGCTTCGACTGACGCGACGTGGCGGCCAGGTCCACCGCGGTTCTGCGGCTGCTTGGTCGTCGGTCTGCGATGTCCGCGGATCGACGCGCACCTGCCGGGGACCGGGGCCGATCGACCGCTACATGACCGCGAAGTACGTCTCGACCGCGAAGTCCAGACTATCGATCGACAACTCCGGTTCCCGACGTTCATAGCGGCATCGATTGCGGACCTGCAGCAACAGGTCGCGCGGCTGGCAACAGCGGAACGGGCGATCGAGCGGACGGTAGTGCGTGTTGATCAGGTGATCGACGGCCGCTTCGTTGAAGGCGATGTTGAGCGACTTGCACATCAGGCGGAAGAGTTCCCGGAACTCCTCCTCGGATCGGATCGGTCACTTCGATCTTGTAGGGAATGCGCCGCAGGAACGCGTCGTCGACCAGGTCACGCGGCTCGAGGTTCGTGGAGAATATGATCAGTTGGTCGAACGGAACCTGGATCTTCTTGCCGTTGGCCATGTTCAAGAAGTCGTAGCGTTTTTCCAGCGGCACAATCCACCGATTGAGCAGTTCATCGGTGCTCATCCGCTGGCGGCCGAAGTCGTCGATGACCAGCGTGCCGCAGTTGCTCTTCATCTGCATCGGCGCTTCGCTGGTTCCCGTGGACCTGTTCTGCGTCACCTCGAGGTTGTCCATCGTTAACTCGCCACCGACCACGATCGTGGGACGGCGAATGCGTACCCAGCGGCGGTCGATGCGGGAGTTGTCCAACAGTCCTTCCGACTTCTCGACCGGCAGTTCCTCGTGGTTCATCGGGTCGAACAGACGCATGATTTCGCCATCCACGCCGATGGCCCGGGGAATCCAGATCGATTGCCCGAACGCCGCTGTCACGCGCTCGGCAATGCTCGTCTTGCCGTTGCCCGGTGCGCCGAACAGGAACAGGCCGCGGCCGGAGTTGATCGCCGGTCCGAGTCGTGCGAGCATCCGCGGACTGATCAACAGATCCTCGAAGGCCCGCCGCAGGTCCTCCTGCGTCGGATGCTGTTTTTCCAGCGATTGGGCCCGGACGCTGTCGATGTAAGCGCCGAGGGTCACCGGCGCCGCACCGAAGTAGCTGCAGTGTTCCGCCTGGCGACGGCCTCGTTCGCGTCCCAGATCGGTCAGCTGGTACAGGTAGTCATTCATCGCCGCCGAGCCGCGATACACGACCAGCTGATCGCGCTTGAGTTGCCGCAGCAGCTCATCCACCAGCACGAACGGGAGCCGGATGTGGTCAGCGATGTCGCGTCCGACCAGATCACCGCGGGACAAGAGCAGTTTCAGAATCAGCGATTCGACTTCGCTTTCCGACAGACCGACTTCCGGCAACGACTGCGGCTCGCGCGGCACGAACACGTCCGCGTCGGCATCGGACGGGCGACCGGCGACGAGTCCCTCTCCGGAGTCGTCCCCGACTTGGGCATGGCTTTGCGTCAGACGGCTGATCCGCTGCAGAAGACCGTTAAGCTTCTCGTCTGCGTCGCCGTCCCGGTTGGCTCCTGCTTCATGGGCCGGCGCCGTGGCCGCCAGAGTTTCCCACGGATCGTTCTGCTGCTCTGTGACGCCGTTCTTCCGAACGAGTCGTGACAGGATATCGGACTCAGGCGATGCAGACATAGCCAGTTGCTTCTCTATCAAGAACGCGTGACACGGGAATCGGAGCCGCCACAGGCAGGTATTGGAAACTTAGGTCGCATCCCTCTTCTGGTCAAACAGGCCGCGGCCGGTTGCATCGTCTGTATCGGCCATAGCGGGTGATCCGCGAAAAATATCTTTGGGCAACCTGCCCGCACCGATTGCGCATGGTGCGCGATCGGCCGACGGAAGAACGCATGCTCCACGGGCAACACGGCACGATCTCCCCACCCGCGGCTGACAGGCGATCCGGTGAACTATACTTTGCGCAGGTCACCAGCGCGGCTGCGGCACAAGGCAGGATCGATGACATCTTCGGATTGCAGTACGCTTTCTCCACCGCCGGCTTCCGGAACTCCCCGCAATGCGGGGCTGCAGCGGCTGTTCGCCCGCATCACCGACCTGTCGGCGTTCTCGATCCATGCCCAGGAGATCGTGCGGTTGGCCAACCAGTCTTCCGGCACCTTGGACGACCTGCAGAAGCTGATTCAAGCGGACCCGTCGCTGGTGGCCATGATCCTGCGGCGCGTCAACTCGTCGTACTATCGTCTCGATCAGCAGATATCCGACTTGTCCACCGCCGCTCGCCTGCTGGGCGTGCGTGAATTCCGCAACCTGGCGATCACGGTCCACCTGTCTCGGATGTTCGAACTGTCGACGGACGTGGGCGACGTTCCGCGTCGCGGGCCTGTGGAGTCACAGCGTGGCGGTGGCGGCCGCATCGCACCTGGTGTCCCGGGTGTGCGGCTGCGGGACCCCGGCGGACGCGTATATTGCCGGACTCCTGCACGACATCGGGTTGCTGTTGGTCAATCGCCACATGCGGCGCCGGTTCACCCAGGTGGTGGAGCGCGTCCGGAAGCTCGCGTCCACACCGGACGTGGAGCAAGCCGTCTATTCATTCGACCATGCGCAACTCGGCGGATATGCGGCCCGCCAGTGGGACTTCCTGCCAGCCGTCGTGGACGCGATCCAGTATCACCACGATGTGGAAATCTATGCGGGCCCGCACCGCGACCTGGTCTTTGTCGTGTCGGCCGCGGACTACCTGTGCAGTCGCGCGGGCTGGACGTCGATGGGAGTCCACAACATTCCGTTGCCCCCAGACTCGGTGTACCGCACTCTTGGGCTCGATCACGTGGCGCTGGCCATCATCTGGGAAGAGCTCATTCCGACTCTCGACAAGGCCGCTTCGCTGGCGACCATTTAGGCATCGCGACAAGCACTTGACCCTGCGGTACAATGCTCCCGGAATGGCCGAACTGCCGGTCCCCGGAGGGCAACCAGGCGGTTTCGGCCCCCGTCCACGTCGCATGTCCTTGCTCGACGCGGCAGGCGACATCTCCTGTTGTCACTCACCCCGCACACAGTTCCTGGAAAGCCATGAGCCACACGACTTCTGCCGCGGATCCGTTTGGAATTCGGGATACGATTCAAACCGCCCGCGGGCCGGTGGGCATCTACCGCCTGTCGCGTCTGGAGGACCAGGGCCTGGGAGCCGTCTCGCGTCTGCCGTACTCCATGCGCATTCTGCTCGAAGCCGTCGTCCGCGGCTGTGATGGCTACGTGATTCGCGACGAGGATGTCCGGCATCTGGCCACCTGGTCGGCGGCCAGTCCGGCCAGTATCGAAATTCCGTTTCCGCCCGCGCGCGTCGTGCTGCAGGACTTTACCGGCGTGCCGGCCGTTGTCGATCTGGCCGCGATGCGGACCGCCATGCAGCGCCTGGGCGGTGATCCGCAGAAGATCAACCCGCTGATCCCGGTCGATCTGGTCATCGACCATTCGGTTCAGGTGGACCGGTTCGGCAGCTCCGACGCGCTGCAGGCCAATATCGATCTCGAGTTCGCGCGAAATCGCGAGCGGTACGAGTTTCTGCGGTGGGGTCAGCGGGCGTTCGCCAACTTCCGCGTGGTGCCGCCGGGAGTGGGAATCGTGCATCAGGTGAATCTGGAAATGCTGGCCAAGTGCGTGTTTCTCCGCCACGACGACCGCGGAGCTGGTGGCCGTGCCCGACTCGCTGGTGGGCACCGACAGCCACACCACGATGATTAACGGCCTGGGGGTCGTCGGCTGGGGCGTGGGCGGCATCGAAGCCGAAGCCGTCATGTTGGGCCAACCGCATCTACATGCTGCTGCCCGAGGTCGTGGGCTTCGAACTGACCGGTCAGCTTGCCGCCGGAGTCACCGCCACCGACGCGGTACTGACGATCACGCAGATCCTGCGCCGGGCGGGCGTCGTCGGCAAGTTCGTCGAGTTCTATGGGAGCGGTGTCGACACGATGTCGCTGGCCGATCGCGCCACGATCGCCAACATGGCGCCGGAGTACGGTGCCACGATGGGCTTCTTCCCGATGGACGACGAGACGCTCAATTACCTGCGGCGGACGGGCGCAGCCGAGACGATGTCGAACTGGTTGAACGCTACATGAAAGAACAGGGGCTGTTCCGCACCGACGACACGCCGACGCCGATGTACACCACGACGCTCGCGCTCGACCTCGGCATCGATCGAACCCTCGCTGGCCGGTCCCAAGCGGCCGCAGGACCGCGTGGCGCTGTCGGCCATGCAAGCCGTCGTTCGCCGCGGCGCTCAAGGCACCTCTGGCGGAACGAGGATTCGCGATTCGAGAAAGCGAATTGCCGGCCAGGCCGCCGTGGAGTCCTGCGGCCGAGATCCCTCGATCGGTCACGGCGCCGTCGTGATTGCGGCGATCACCAGTTGCACCAACACGAGCAACCCGTCGGTCATGCTGGCGGCCGGGTTGCTGGCGCAAAAGGCGGTCGCCAAAGGGCTGCGCGTGCAGGCCGCACGTGAAGACCAGCCTCGCGCCCGGCTCACGCGTCGTCACCGATTATCTGGCCAAGGCCGGAGTGACCGCAGCGCGCTCGAGCAACTCGGTTTCCACACCGTCGGCTACGGCTGCACGACCTGCATCGGCAACAGCGGACCGCTGCCGGACCCGGTCGCGCAGGCCGTCACGCAAGGCAATCTGGTGGCCGCGGCCGTGCTCAGTGGCAACCGCAACTTCGAGGGACGCGTCAATCCGCTGGTGAAGGCCAACTACCTGGCCAGCCCGCCGCTGGTTGTCGCCTATGCGCTGGCCGGCACCGTCGACATCGACCTGCGTCACGAACCGCTGGGACAAGACTCCGACCGGCCAGGCTGTGTTCCTGCGCGACATCTGGCCGTCGGCCGACGAGATCCGCGCAGGCCGAAGCAGCCTCGGTGCTGCCGGAGATGTTCACCGAGCGCTATGCCGAAGCCCTCGAATCCAACGAGAAGTGGAATGCGATCAAGGTGACCGATGCGGACCTCTACGATTGGGATCCGAACAGCACGTACATTCAGGAACCGCCGTTCCTGGTCGACCTGACCGCCGAAGTGCGTCCGATCGAGCCGATTCGCGGTGCCCGCGTCCTGGCCGTGTTGGGCGACTCGGTGACCACCGACCACATCTCGCCCGCCGGGTCCATTGCCAAGGACAGTCCGGCCGGCAAGTATCTGATCGCCCACCAGGTGGATCCGCGGGACTTCAATAGCTACGGGTCGCGGCGCGGCAACGACCGAGTGATGATCCGCGGCACGTTTGCGAACATCCGCATCCGCAACCATTTGGCACCCGGCACGGAAGGGGGCGTGACGCGTCATCTGCCCGACGGCGAACCCATGAGCGATCTACGATGCGGCCGAGAAGTATCGGACCGAGGGCGTGCCGCTGATCATCCTGGCCGGCGCCGAATACGGCACGGGCAGCAGCCGCGACTGGGCGGCCAAAGGTACGTTCCTGCTGGGCGTGCGCGCCGTGATCGCCGCCAGCTACGAGCGCATTCACCGCAGCAATCTGGTGGGCATGGGCGTCCTGCCGCTCGAGTTCCGCCGCGGGACAGACGTGGCAGTCGCTCGGCCTGACCGGCGAAGAACTGTTCGACATTCCCGACCTCGACGACCGCCTGCAGCCGCGCAGCACGATCCACGTCCACGCCAAGTCCGCCGACGGCGCCGTGAAAACCTTTCCGGCCCGTGTGCGTATCGATACGCCGGTCGAGATGGACTACTACCGCAACGGCGGAATCCTGCAGACCGTCCTGAGGAAGCTGTTGTAGAGGCGGAGGCTGGAGAGGAGGATTTCACCTACAGCCTGCCGCCTCCAGCCTGCCGCCTGCCGCCTTCATTCCGCGAGTTCGAGTTCGTGGCGATAGCGACGAATCGTCTCTTCCGGATTGAGGTTGAACACGGCGCGGCCATCGGTCGTCCAGCGCTCGTCCGTCGAAGCGAAACACCGAAGTCGCCGCGCGATGGGTGGTTTCCGCGCTGACGTCGTCCAAGACACCGCTCTCGTTCGGCGAGAAGCTGATCGTCACGGCCACCAGGCACGCAATTCTCCCGAACTGCGATCGCGGGCAAAGGCTACTTCGTTGGCGAAATCACAGTTGGCCCACGACAGGCGTCGTGGCCTGCCGCTGGCCGACGCCAGCGACAGGAAATCGGCTTCCAGCCATTCCCGCCGACGATGGAACAGCTCTTTGGCCAGGCACAGATTGGCGCGGAGCGAACGTCGCCGATGCCAGACGGAGAAACGCCAGGCTGCAATTCCCAGCCCGGCGGCCGACACGACCCCCGCGATCGTCCAGAAAACCCACATGGAGCCGCTCCCTGTCAAACTCCCAGCCACTCCGTGCTCTTCCCGCGAACGGCGCGCGCATGAATCCTTGCACCGCTACCATTCTACTGACAGACACCCGAAACCGCCAACCGTGACGCCGACTTCCCTCGCCGCCGAATTGCTTTGCGATCTCCCATTCGACCTGATATCCTGGAACTCATCCACGGACGTTGATTTCCGCGGGCAGTGCATGCCGGGTGCGACGGCTTCCTGCCGCGAACTGTGTGGGCTTACCTACGAAATCGGTTCCCGGCCCGAAGCTTCTTGCACCTGCTTGCGCGGAATTGGACTGCCTGGCGGGCGTGGTGCGTTCCCCGGCTGCCGGTCGGCAGAAGTCGGTTCGAACTTGAATTCCGGCCACTGCCCCCTATGAAGTGTGCGTGAGCGGGGGACAACGTTCTCGAGGACCTGGAGACACCGCTGGCGGCCACCCGCACCAAGCGGAAACGCGCGGGATGGCGTCGGCACAACCTGGGATGCAACATCCGACCGTCGGTACCCCGGACCGATTTTGGGAGGGACTTCGCGATGACAATGAGTCGGCAGCTGGTGTTCGTCGTTGGTTTGGCTGGTCTTCTCGGGGGCCCGACCCTGGCATGTCCAGCGGATGATCCGGCCGCCGCCGTGACCACGCCGGTCAGCTATTTCCGCCAGGTACTTCCCATACTCCAGGCGAATTGTCAGGGTTGCCATCAATCCGCCAAGGCCAGCGGCGGATACGTGATGACCACCTTTGACCGGCTGGTCGCCGGTGGCGAGAGCAACACGTCCGCCGTAGTGCCGGGGAAACCGGACGAAAGCTACCTGCTGGAGTTGATCACGCCACAGGACGGGCAGGCCGAAATGCCCGCTGGCAAGCCGCCGCTGAGTGGCGAGGCCGTGGCAACGATTCGGCAGTGGATTGCGGAGGGCGCCGCGGACGATTCCCCAGCGACAGCCCGTATCTACGACCAACAGCATCCCCCGACCTACGCGTCGCTGCCGGTCATCACGTCGATCGATTGCTCACCGGACGGCCAGTACTTGGCGGTCGCGGGTTTTCACGAAGTGCTGTTGCACAAGGTCGACGGGAGCGGCATCGTCGCGCATCTGGTCGGTATCTCCGAGCGTATCCAATCGGTCGCATTTGCACCGGATGGCAAACGACTGGCGGTGGCCGCCGGTCTGCCCGCTGCAGCGGCGAGTTACAGGTGTGGAATGTCGAGGTGCCTGCGGCGGGTACCTCGAACTGGCATCCGTCCCTGTCGCTTTCGATTTCGGTCACGGGCGACACGGTTTACGGCGGAAGCTGGTCGCCTGACGGCAAGCTCGTAGCCATTGGCTGTGCGGATAACAGCGTGCGGGCATTCGACGTGGAGAGCGGCCAGCAGGTGCTGTTCCAGGGCGCTCACAGCGACTGGGTGTTGGACACCACCTTTTCGGTCGACGGCAGTCACCTGATTTCCGTCGGTCGGGACATGGCCGCGAAACTGACGGAAGTGGGCACCGAACGATTCGTGGACAACATCACCTCGATTACTCCGGCGCACTCAAGGGGGGTATCCTATCGGTCGCCCGTCATCCTTCGCGCGACGAGATTGTGATCGGCGGAGCGGACGGCATCCCCAAGGTTTACCGGATCTTTCGACAGACCGAGCGTCGGATCGGCGACGATGCGAATTTGATTCGCCGCTTGCCGGCACTGACCGGTCGCATCTTCGCCGTGGCGGTGACCGCCGATGGGCGCCGGATCGCGTCCGGCAGCAGCCTCGACGGCCAGGGACAGGTGGCGATCGACTCGTATGAGTTCGATACATCGCTGCCGGAAGATATCAAGCAGATCAGTTCCAAGGTCGCCACCGATCGGTCGGCCGACGAGCAGCGACGTCTCGAGGAATACAACCAGAGCGGTTTGCAGCGGCTGGCTCTCCTGGAGTTGCCGGCTGCCGTCTACGCCTTGTCCTTTCATCCTGACGGGAAATCGCTCGCGGTCGCTGGATCGGACGGCATGATTCGCGTCATTGACGTCGAACGTGGCACGATCCAGCGGGAATTCGCCGCCGTACCGACCATCGATCTGGCTGCGGCACCAGGCAGGCCGGACCGTGCGAACGTCATCTTGTATCCGGACGATGAACCTGCCGAGGAATTGACGGGCGACGCGCAGATCGCCTCGCTGGCCGTTGACCCCGACCGGATCGTGCTGTCGGACTGTTTCGATTACGTGCAGGTGGTGGTCACGGCCACGCTGGCGTCCGGTCAACGAGTGGACGTGACGCGGATGGCGCGCGGCACGTGCAATCCGGACATAGTGCGCATGACGCGACGGGGAACCGTCCAACCGCTGCGCGATGGCCAGGCGGAACTGCGGCTGGAGATCGGCGGACAAGCGGCCGTGGTTCCGGTGTCCGTCTCCGGCCTGGGAAATCCGTTCCAGCCCGACTATTTGCGGGACGTCGCGCCGGTGATCGCCAAGCTGGGCTGCAACCAGGGCACGTGTCACGGCGCCGCGCAGGGCAAGAACGGTTTCAAGTTGTCGCTCCGCGGCTACGACGCGGTTGCCGATCTGCGAGCGTTCACCGATGACCACGCCTCACGGCGCGCGAACACCGCCTCGCCGGATGACAGCCTCATGCTGCTCAAAGCCACGGCCACGGTCCCGCATATGGGCGGTGCCTTAGTGAAGGCCGGCGATCCGTACTACCAGATCGTTCGCGAGTGGCTGGCGGGTGGATCTCGGCTGAACTCGGCGACGCCGCGGGTCACGTCGATCACGGTGTTTCCGCAGAACCCGGTCGTGGAAGCGATCGGATCGCGACAGCAGATCCGCGTCGTGGCCACGTACGGCGACGGGCGAACTCGCGACGTCACGCGGGAAGCTTTTTTGACCAGCGGGAACACCGACGTGGCCGCCGCCGACCCGCGAGGTTTGATGACGGCGGTACGACGCGGCGAAGCCCCGATTCTGGCCCGCTACCAGGGAAGCTACGCGGCCACCACGCTGACCGTGATGGGCGATCGCACGGGGTTTGTGTGGGAAGATCCGCCCGTCTTCAACCGGGTGGACGAGCTGGTGGCGGCCAAATGGAAACGTTTGAAGCTCCAGCCTTCTCCGCTGTGCAGCGATGCGGAGTTTATTCGACGGGTCTCTTTGGATCTGACCGGCCTGCCGCCCACGGCCGAGGCGACGCGGACGTTTCTGGACGATCCCCGCGAGACGCGTGTCAAGCGGGAAGCCCTGGTGGACGCGTTGATCGGGAATCCCGCCTTTGTCGACTACTGGACCAACAAATGGGCCGATTTGCTGGACGTCAATCGCAAGTTTCTGGGACCGGAAGGTGCCGCGGCGTATCGCGAGTGGATCCATCAACAAGTGGCACAGAATCGACCGTATGACGACTTCGTCCGGAGTATCGTGACGGCGTCGGGCTCGAATCGTGAGAATCCCGCCCGTCGCCTATTACAAAATCCTGCGAACGCCCGACGCGGCCATGGAAGCGACGACCCAACTGTTTCTCGCCATCCGCTTCAACTGCAACAAGTGTCACGACCACCCGTTCGAACGGTGGACCCAGGACCAGTACTATCAGACCGCGGCGTATTTTGCGCAGGTGGGACGGCAGCCCGATCCCGAGAGCAAGGACCGCACGATCGGCGGATCGGCCGTCGAAGGGCGCTCAGCCGTTTTACGAGATCGTGACCGACGCGGACCAGGGCGAGATCAGCCACGAGCGTACCGGCCAGGTGACGGCGCCCGAATTCCCGTATGCCTGCCAGGCCCCGTCCCAACCCGACGTTTCCCGCCGGCAGGCGCTCGCCGCCTGGTTGACGGCGGCCGACAACCCGTATTTTGCTCGCAGTTACGTCAATCGGATTTGGGGGTACCTGACGGGAGTCGGCATCATCCAGCCGATCGACGACATCCGCGCCGGGAATCCGCCTAGCAATCCCGAACTGCTCGATTTCCTGACCAAGGAGTTCCTGGCCAGCGGGTTCGACGTGCGCCATGTGATGCGTCTGATCTGCCAATCGCGCACCTACCAATTGTCGGTGGAAACGAACGCCTGGAACGCGGACGATCAACACAACTACGCACATGCTGTCGCCCGCCGACTTCCCGCGGAAGTCCTGTTCGACGCCGTGCACGAAGTCACCGGCTCCGTGCCGAACATTCCGGGGGTCCCCCCGGAACTCGTGCCACGCAACTGCCCGACGTGGGCATTACGTTGCCCAGCGGCTTCTTGGAAACACTGGGACGTCCAGTGCGGGAAAGCGTTTGCGAATGTGAACGTTCCAACGACATTCAACTCGGGCCGGTCATGGCGATGTTGAGTGGTCCTGTCGTGGCGGAGGCGATCGCCAATCCGTCCAATGCCATCACGAACCTGGTGAACTCGCAGCCCGACGATCGACTGCTGGTAGACGAATTGTTCCTGCGGATCCTGAATCGCCACGCATCGGAAGAGGAAATCCAGGTCATGCCGCAGCTACTCCAGCAAATCGACTTGGACAACCAGCAACTGGCCGCAAACCTGCAGGCCTCCGAAGCGGAATGGGCACAACGCAAGACACAACTGGAAGCCGACCGGCACCAGGCCCTGGCCGACGCCCAGCGCGACCTGTCGGCGTACGAGCAACAGATCGCTCCGCATGTTGCCGAACTGGAACAGCAGCGTACCGAGCGAGTCAGCCGTGCCGACGCGGCGATCAAGGAATACGAAGCGCAGCTGAACGAACACTTCGATGCCTGGGCCCGGGTGCAAGAAGGTCCCGCGGAGTGGCATCCACTCCAACCCAAGCAACTCGAGTCGTCCAACGGCGCAAAGCTGCATGCAGCAGGCGACCGTTCGGTCCGTGCCGAAGGAAATGCCGATAAGGGCGTCTATACGTTGACCTTCCACACGCGTCTGCCCGGCATCACCGGCTTGCGACTGGAAACACTGCCGGTCGAGGAACTCACCGGCGGCGGCCCGGGCTTGCCCGAAAACGGCAATTTCGTCGTCACGGAGTTCGAGGTGCTGGCCGCGCCCGCCTCGGCGCCGACCCAGTGGACGCCCGTGGCCCTTGATCGGCCGGCTGCCGATTTCACGCAAGCCGGGTTTGCCATCCAGCAGGCGATTGATGGCGTGGCACAGGACCAGCTCGGGTGGGCCGTGCACCCGGCCGGAGGCACCGTGCATTGGGCCACGTTCCAGACGAAGCAACCCCTGGGCGATGGTCAAGGCACGGTCCTGCAAGTGCGCATTCACCAGTTCCACGACGCGAAAGACCATCGTCTGGCGCGACTGCGCATCTCGGTCACGAACGAACCGGCGCCGGTCGGCTTGAGCCTGCCCGAGTCGCTGGCCTCCGTGCTGGCTACCGCTGCCGGCCAACGGACCGAGGCCGACCGGAAATTCGTGCTCGAATACCTCCGCCGCAGCCATCCCGATTATCAAAAACTGCAGGCCGATCTGGCCGCGGCCCAGCAGCCTGTGCCCGCCGATCCAGGTGTCGAGCAGCGCAGAGCACTCGTTCAACAACTCAGGGAACCGGTTCCCGACGACCCGGCGCTCGTTCGATTGCGCGCATGCGCAATACAGCGCCGAGCAACTCACGAACAGGCGACTGACTGCCGCACAAGATCTCGCCTGGGCGCTCATCAATAGCCCGGCGTTCTTGTTCAATTACTAGCCGTAAACCAACGGGGAGAACTCACGATGTGGCGACTCTATGGGCGACCGGGAAAAGACGTGTGCGACACGAACGTCGGTGTCACGCGGCGCGACGTGCTGCGCGTGGGTGGGGCCGGCATGCTGGGCATGACGCTGGGCCACGTGCTGCGACTCCAAGCCGCCGCCCAGGATACCGGGATCGGGGGTGGTCCCGGGTGGGGGCAGGCCAAGAGCGTCATCATGGTCTATCTGCAGGGTGGGCCCAGCCACCTCGACATGTGGGACCCCAAGCCTGACGTGCCCGAGAAGGTGCGCAGCGTGTTTCAGCCGATCGAAACGAAGGTACCGGGCGTCCAGTTCACGGAGATCTTGCCGAAACTCGCACAGGTGAACGACAAGTTCACCATGATCCGATCGATGAGCTACACGCCGAACGGACTGTTCAATCACACGGCCGCCATCTACCAGATGATGACCGGCTACACCACGGACAAAGTCAGTCCGTCAGGGCAACTCGAACCGCCCAGCCCGGCCGACTTTCCGAATTTCGGCTCCCAGATCGTGCGTCTGCAGCCCACCTCGGAACCGATGCTGCCCTTCGTGATGCTGCCGCGTCCCTTGCAGGAAAGCAATGTCGTTGGCAAGGGAGGGACCGCCGGGTTCCTCGGAAAGGGATTCGACCCCTATTACCTGTATCCGTCGGGCGACGACATGGACATGAACAAGATGGATCAAATCAAGGTGGACGACTTGAAGTTGTCTCCCGACGTGTTCGCGGTCCGTCTGCAGCGCCGCGCCGACCTGCGCAAGATGATCGACTCCCGCATGGAAGCGATTAACAAGGCGGTCGAGAACCAGAATCTGGATGAGTACTACGAACGGGCTTTGAACTTGATCGTCTCGGGGCGAGCCCGGCGCGCATTCGATCTCAACGAAGAAGCGCCGCAGATCCGCGACCGGTACGGGAGAAACACGTTCGGACAGAGCTGTTTGTTGGCCCGCCGTCTCGTGGAAGCCGGCACGCGCGTCGTGGAAGTCATCTGGCCGAAAATCGCCAACTCCGACAACCACTCCTGGGATCATCACGTCGGACTGACCGAACGGATGAAGAACCAATCTGGGCCGATGTTGGACGCCGGCTTGTCGGGCCTGATCGAGGATCTCGATCAGCGCGGAATGCTGGACGAAACGCTGGTCGTAGCGGTCGGCGAGTTCGGTCGCAGTCCGCAGAAAGGGGTCAGCACTTCGGGCAACGGCAACAGCGCCGACGGACGTGACCACTGGCCGTACTGCTATACGTCGGTCGTGGCCGGCGGTGGAGTCAAGCGCGGCTACGTGCACGGCAAGTCCGACAAGACCGGCTCGGCACCGCTCGAGGATCCCGTGCACCCAGGGCAGCTGCTGGCGAGCATCTATCACGCCTTCGGCATTCACCCGGAGACCATCGTTTACAACCACCTCAATCAGCCCCGCGAGCTGGTGAAGGCCGAGGCTGTCACGGGCTTGTTCGCCTGATGTGACGCGCACCTGCCTCGCGGACACGGGCCGAGCGTGACCACGCTGCGCCGCGTTGATTGTTGCCCCCGTCTGCACTACACTGCCAAGATCACGAGCCGCTCATCGAATACGCGGATGGTTGCTTCGTGTCCGGTTTCCCGCCGCGCGGGTCGGCGGCGGAGTTGTAGCCACCGGTCTGGGGGTCATCCTAGGACGATGCCAATCGAAACTATCTGCCAGACGTGCGCTCGCAAGCTGCGTGTCGCCGACGAATTCGCGGGAAAGAAGGCCCGATGTCCTCAATGCGGGACGATCTACGTGGTTCCCGGCCAGCCGGAGGTGGCGCCCGAAGTCGAGATCGCCGAAACGATTTACAGGCGGCGACCGGACGACGAGAAGTGGCAAGTTCGCACGCCGGACAACCGCGTGTACGGGCCGGTGCCCAAGAGCGAACTCGATCAATGGGTGGCGGAAGGCCGCGTCCCCCCGGAGGCGTCGCTGCAGAGTGAATCGTCGGGGTACTGGCGTCCGGCGGGCGACGTTTTCCCGCAGCTGCGTCGCTCCGCGCCATTGCAGGCCGCCACGAATCCCTTTGCGGATCAGCCGTTGGAATCCCCGTTCGCGGCTCCCGCCTTTACGCACGGCCGACCGCACCGCGGCGTGCTGATTCTGATCTTTGCGATTCTCGGCTGGGTGGCCTGTCCGGTCTTCGCGCCGATCGTCTGGATTATGGGTCAATCGGACTTGCGTGAAATGCGTCAGGGCCTGATGGATGACAGCGGCATGTCGCTGACGCAAGCCGGCGTGGTTCTGGCGATGATCGAGACGATTTTCGGGCTGTTGTTTCTCGCGCTGATGTGTGTCGGCGGAATGGCTTGATCGAGCGGCCCGGACCATGGATGAAACTCAACCGATACTCGGCGCTCACATGTCCATGGCCGGCGGTTTCTACAAGGCCGTGGAGCGCGGCCAGGAAGTCGGTTGCCAGTGCGTGCAGGTGTTCGTCAAGAACAACAACCGCTGGACCACACCGGAACTGACCGATGACGACGTGGACCAATTGAGCGCGGCGAGGGCCGAGTCCGGTCTCCGTCACCTGATCGCCCACAGCTCATATCTGATCAACCTGGCCAGTCCCGATCGGGCGCTTTGGAAGAAGTCGCTCGACGCGCTGGTCGTGGAGCTGTTGCGCGCGGCAAGACTGAGCATCCCGTACGTGGTTCTGCATCCAGGTGCCCACACTTCCAGTTCGGAAGCAGCCGGACTGCGGCGAGTGGTGCGCGCGTTGGACGAAGTGGATCGTCAGACGTGCGACGTGAACGCGACGTGCCTGCTGGAAAACACGGCGGGGCAGGGGACGTGCCTCGGCTGGCAGTTCGAACAACTGGCCGCCCTGCTGGACGGCGTCCGGAATCCCGAGCGGCTGGGAGTCTGCTTCGATACGTGCCACGCCTTTGCCGCGGGGTATGCGATGGCCACAGAGCCCGAGTATCGCCAGACGATGCGCCAGCTCACACAGCTCGTCGGACTCCACCGCATCAAGGCCATTCACGTGAACGACAGCAAACGCGAGCTCGGCTCGCGCGTCGACCGGCACGAGCACATTGGGCGCGGGAAGGTGGGAATCCAGGCCTTCGCCCGCCTGCTGAACGATCGCCGTTTTCGCAAAATCCCCATGTACCTGGAAACGCCCAAAGGGGATGATCCCAAGACCCAGAAGCCCTGGGATGCCATCAACCTGCGCCAGTTGCGCCGGCTCGTCGGTCGACCGGTGGATACAAGGACCGCGCGCTGAAAAGACTCCCCCTCGGGTTTCGTCATTCGTCATTCGTCATTCGTCATTCGTCATTCGTCATTCGTCATTCGTCATTCGTCATTCGTCATTCGCCCTTCGCCCTCCTGACCGTGACGCACCGAGCGACTTGGGTTATCCTGAACGGACAGAGACCAGAACCAATTACCCGAAGCAGGGGGCACGATGACCGGTCCGAGTCACGGTGAATCCTGGGACATTCCGTTCCACGTCCCGTACGTCCTCCGCGTGCGATTCACAGCGGACGTGCTCGGCCGGGATGAAGTTGTCTTGCTCGATTTGCTGGAGCCGTCCGGGCACGGTCCGCCGCGCGTCCAGATCTGGCTCGACGAGAATCTGGCTCAGGCTTGTCCCGACCTGCCGTCCCGGATCGACGCGTTCTGCCAGCGGCACAGCGCGCGCATCGACCGGATCGAGCGCCATCCAGATGGTGCCGGGTGGCGAAGCGATCAAGAACGACATTCACGTGCTGGAACGCATGCTGAAAGTGATGCATGCCGCGGACCTGGATCGGCGCAGCTATGTGGTCGCCATCGGCGGTGGAGCAGTGCTGGACACGGTCGGGTTTGCCGCGGCGATCGCTCACCGCGGTATTCGGCTGGTACGGTTGCCCACGACGACGCTGGCGCAGGCCGATTCCGGCATCGGCGTCAAGAACAGCGTCAATCTGTTTCAGAAGAAGAACTGGCTGGGCACGTTTGCGGTACCCTGGGGTGTCGTCAACGACGCGTCCCTGCTGACGACGCTGAGCGACCGTGACTTCCAGTGCGGTTTCGCGGAAGCGGTCAAGGTTTCTTTGCTGAAGTCACCCGCCATGTTCGCACAGCTGGAGGACCGTGCCGACGCGATTCGGCATCGCGAGAGTCGTGCTGCCGGTGACATGATTCGCTGGTCGGCGGAACTGCATATGGAACACATCACCCAAGGGGGCGATCCGTTCGAAGCGGACGAAGCGCGACCGCTGGACTTCGGGCACTGGTCGGCACACCGGCTGGAGGCGCTGACGGATTTTGAACTTCGCCACGGTGAAGCCGTGGCCATAGGTGTCGCCGTCGATACCGTGTACTCGTCGTTAGTCCACGGCCTGCCGGCGGCGGACGCGCGGCGCGTGCTGTCCTGCCTGCGCCGGCTGGGCTTCCACCTGGCTCATCCCGCGCTGGACGAGAGCGAGGTGGTATTCCGGGGCCTGGAGGAATTCCGCCAGCACTTGGGCGGCCGGCTGACGCTGACCATGTTGACACACATTGGCCGGGCCATCGAGGTCCACGAAGTCGACTGGGAACCGATGCGCGTCGCCATGGACCAGGTGGCCGAGTTCGCGAATTCACCCGTCAGTCGTGCAGCTGCGGGCGGACTCTAGGGTCTCTTTCCTGCGGGCCGCACGGGCTGTAGCGGTTGTGCTCCGCCCTGGCAATTCGTCGACGTTGGCGGCAAGAGGCAACCGATGCTAACTGGGAATCCGGGAACGGTAAGATCTGTTGGTCCGCGCGGCACGAGTGGTTTTTCACGCCGGATCGTTGTCAAACGGGGCCGCCGCCGATAGGATGAATCGCACGATCATCGAAGGCGGCCTTTGACCTGGTGAATCCTGGGCTTTCTCAGCTTGCTGTGTCGCGTCATGGGTGTGACCTATTTCAAGCGTTTCCGCCTCGAATATGCCCTCACGGGTCCGCTGTTTGCGAGCCCGTCGTTGCCGCCACATTACTCGGTCATTCCGTGGGACCCCGACCTGCTGGAACAGCACGCCGAGGCCAAGTATCGCAGCTTCTGTGGCGAGATCGATGCGAACGTGTTCCCGTGCCTGGGTGAGCGGGAGGGATGTCGCCGGTTGATGGAAGAAATCTCGCGGCGCGACACGTTCGTGCCGGGCGCCACCTGGCTGTTGGCGTACCAGCCGCCAGGCCACGGCACTCCCGAGTACTGTGGCACGATCCAGGGACTACGCGACCGGCAGGGGTACGGTGCCGTCCAGAACCTGGGGGTCACACCGTTGCATCGTTCCCAGGGACTGGGGACCAGCCTGCTGGCTCAGGCCTTGAGCGGTTTCCGAGCGGCGGGCCTGCGTCGTGCGTATCTGGAGGTGACGGCCCAGAATACCGCGGCCATTCGGCTCTATACGCAGCTGGGCTTTCGCCGGGTGCGGACGGTTTACAAGGCGGTCGAGGTTGCGTACGCGTAGCCGGCACAGTACGCTCTAGCGTTTTGGCGGTACGACACACAATGGGCGCCCGCCGAATCGATCGGTGCCCTGTTGTCGAGCGATTCCCCGACCACCTCCGGCAACGAGCTGGGGCCGCATCCCAAGACGAGGACAGTCGTGACCGACGCGATTCAGATCCACGAATACGAAAACGGATTGGCGCTGGTGACTCAGCGGATGGACTGGGTCGAATCGGCCGCCTTTTCTTTGCTCGTTCCGGCCGGTTGTTCGCGTGACCCGCGCGAGTTGCTCGGGCTGGCCAACATCACGTGCGAGATGGTTGAGCGGGGGTGCGGCACGCGCGACAGCCGCCAGTTCGTGAATGACCTGGAAAACCTGGGAGTGGACCACAGCTCGTCCGTCTCGATCGCCCACACGAGCTTTGGCGGCGCCATGCCCGCGGAGAAAATCGAGGAAGCGCTGGCGATCCACGCAGACCTGGTGCAGCGTCCGCATCTGCCCGCGGACCAGTTGGAAGACGCGCGACTGGCCTGCATCCAGGAGATCCGCGCCTTGGAGGACGACCTGGCCCAGCGAGCCATGCAGGAACTGCGGCGGCGGCGTTATGGAGATCCGTTCGGGCGCAACAATCAGGGCACGCTCGACAGCATGCAGCGCATCACGCTGGGCGATCTCCGCCAGTTCTTCGCCGCCCACTATCGGCCCACCGGAGCCATCCTGAGTGTCGCCGGAAACATCGACTTTCCGCGGCTGCGTGACTGTGTTGGTCAGTTGTTTGCAGCGTGGCCAGCCGTAGCCGCGACAACGCCGGACGAGACTGCGGGCGATCAGGCGTCCGCGCACGTTACGCACGACTCCAACCAGACGCACATTACGATTGGTTACCCGAGCGTACCCTACGCGCACCCGGACTATTACCAGGCGCGGGCGGCCGTGGGCGTGCTGAGCGACGGCATGAGTTCGCGACTGTTCACCGAGGTGCGGGAGAAACGCGGGCTCTGCTACGCCGTCTATGCCGTGTGCCATACGCTGCGCGATCGTGGGTCGGTGTTATGTTACGCGGGCACGACCACCGACCGGCGCAGGAGACGCTCGACGTGATGCTGCGCGAACTGACCCTGCTGGGCCAAGGTGTCCGCCCCGACGAACTGCAGCGGCTCAAGGCGCGTTTGAAGAGTTCCCTCATCATGCAGCAGGAGTCGAGTTCGGGTCGGAGCGGTTCGATCGCCGCGGACTGGTACTACCTGCACCGCGTGCAGACGCTCGAGCAAGTGGGAAGGATCGTGGATGAACTGACGTGTGAGAGCATCAACGAGTACCTGGCCGCGAACCCGCCGGCCGCGTTTACCGTCGTGACGTTGGGCCAGCAACCACTGGAGCTACCTTGTTGAAATTCCGCCATCACGGCCTGGACAACGGGCTGGAAATCATCGCCGAGTGCAATCCGGCTGCGTATTCAGCCGCCATCGCGTTCTTCGTCAAGACCGGCTCGCGGGACGAGACCGATGCCTTGTCGGGCGTCAGCCACTTCCTGGAACACATGGCTTTCAAAGGCACGCCCACCCGGTCCGCGGAGGACGTCAATCGCGAGTTGGACGAACTGGGCGCGCACTCCAACGCGTTCACCAGCGAAGAACAGACAGCCTACTACGTCACGGTCCTGCCGGAACACCAGGACCGCGCGCTGGAAGTCCTGAGTGACATCATGCGTCCGTCGCTGCGACAGGACGATTTCGACACGGAGAAGCAAGTGATCCTGGAGGAGATCGCCAAGTACGACGATCAACCTCCGTTCGGAGCTCATGAGAAGAGCATGGCCCTGCACTTCCAGGAGCATCCCCTGGCGCACAGCGTGCTCGGCACGCTCGACAGCGTCTCCGCCCTCTCGCCCGATCAGATGCGCGAGTACTTTGAACGTCGCTACGCCCCGAACAACATGACCCTGGCCGCCGCCGGCAACGTGGACTTCGAGCGACTTGTGCGGTTGGCCGAGCGGCAGTGCGGCACGTGGCGCCCGCAACCGGTGCAACGCCTGACGCCGCGCACCGTCGCCAACCATGCCTTCCAGGTTTTTCCCAACGAGGTCGCCACGCAGCAGTATGTCATTCAAATCGCCAACGGGCCCAGCGCCGAAGATGCCAGCCGATTCGCGGCGCGCTTGCTTAGTACGATTGTCGGGGACGACAGCGGCAGCCGCTTCTTCTGGGCGCTGGTGGACAGCGGGCGAGCTGAATGCGCGGTGATGTGCTCGTACGAGTACCAAGGCACCGGCATGTATATGTCGATGCTCTGCGGGCGCCCGAAGACACGGCAGACAATCTCCAGGAGATGTACGATACGCTTCGCATCGTGCAGCAAGATGGAGTGACTCCCGACGAACTGACGCAAGCCAAGAACAAGATCTGCTCCCACATCGTTCTGCAGAGCGAACGTCCCACCAATCGCTTGTTCGCGCTCGGAGAAAACTGGCTGCAGCGGCACTGCTACCAGCCGGTCCGGGAAGTCGTCGCTGCCTATCAGGCTGTCTCCCGCGACGACGTGGCGCAGGTTCTCGAGGCCTTTCCACTCACCGGCCACAGCACGGTGGCCGTGGGACCTCTGCGCGAACTGGAGATCCCGGCATGAGTGCCCCGAGTCGCGCACGCACGCGATGCGCACTGGAGACGCGCGTCATGATTCGCTAAAATTCGCACACCTGTTCCCGTCCGGAAGTATGCCAGGAGTTTGCTCGGTCATGGAACGTTCGCTCGTCCTGTTGAAGCCTGACTGTGTTCAACGCCGCCTGATGGGCCAGATCATCGCCCGGTTCGAAAACAAGGGCTTGAATATCATCGCCATCAAGATGATGCGGGTATCACCCGCGCTGGCGAAACGGCACTATGCCGAGCACGTCCAGAAGCCGTTTTATCCCGGCCTCGAGGAATTCATTACCGGGGCACCGGTCGTGGCAATGATCGTCGAGGGCTTGGAAGCGATTCGTGTCGTGCGTGAAATGCTGGGGGCAACCAGCGGGCTCAAGGCTGCCGCCGGCACGATTCGCGGCGACTTCAGCAGCAGCCGGCAGATGAATCTCGTGCATGCCTCGGACGGGCCCGACGCCGCGGCCCGCGAGATCGCGTTGTACTTCACCGAGCAGGAAATCTGCCCGTTCGACCTCACGCTCGGGCCGTGGCTCAAGGCAGCCGATGAGTAGCGGGCGAACGCCTGCCGGCGACTGGGCGGACCGATCCCGCTCTCCGCTCTGCTGCCTCGCGTCCGCTGCTCACAACTGGCCTGCCGGCGTGTCGCTCCGCAGCTGATCGATCATCGATCGGGTGGCGGCTTCTACCGCCCGCTGCCATTGCGCGGGTTCAAACCGGTCGCGGTACTCGCGACGCTCGTAGGCGAAGATGATGCCACGGGAATTATTCACAACGGCCCCCAGCCCATCCCGCGCAAACGCCTCGCACACTTCACGCGCTCCAGCGCCCTGCGCGCCGTATCCGGGCACCAGGAACCAGGTGTTGGACATGGCCTGCCTCAGCTCGGCCAATTGCTCGGGGTAGGTCGCGCCCACCACGGCCCCCACGGCACCGTACCCGCATGTGCCGCGCGTGCGCTCGGCGGCCGACTGCACGAAAGCCGCCACGCGCTGATAGAGCGTTTGCCCGTCCTCGAACTTGAGATCCTGAAACAGTCCCCCGCCGGGGTTCGACGTCTTGACCAGCACGAAGATCCCGGCACCTCGCTCGCTCGCCAGTTCCACGAACGGCTCCAGGCTGTCGGCACCCAGGTACGGGCTGACGGTCAGCGCATCGCCACCCCAGGCACTCGGTGGAATCGTGCCCAGATATGCTTCGGCGTAGGCCGTCGCTGTGCTGCCGATGTCGTTGCGTTTGCCGTCGACCACCACGAGCAGGCCTTCGCCACTGGCGTAGGCAATCACGTCGGCCAGGGCGCTCATGCCGGCGGGACCTAACTGCTCGAAGAACGCCGCCTGTGGCTTGACCACGGCCACCAACGGAGCCACCACGTCGATGACGTCGCGGCAGAACAGCGCATAGGCCTGCGCCACGTGCGGGTAATCCCGCGCTTCCAGCCCCTCGCGCAAACGCGCGGGCAGATTTTCCCGGCGCGGATCAAGCCCGACCATCACCGGATTGCCACATCGCTTTACCGCCGCAGCCAATCGATCGGCGAAATGAATCACGTTGGTCTCCTGTGCACCGCCACAACTCGCGCAGTGGCCGCAGGGCTCCTCACTTGGTCTCCGCCGGCAACACCACGACGGCCATCGAGGACTGGGGCGAATAATACCTGGCAAACGTCGCGCGAACCTGCTCGGCCGTGATCGCCTGGTAGGCGGCGGGGGCCTGAACGACGTCATCCAGATTCGTACCGTCGAACGTCATTTGCCCCACTCGCGACAACCAGAAACTCGGTTCCCGCATCTGTTCGTCCAAGGTGTTGGCAATCTGTTTCTTGGCCACTGACAACTCCTCTTCCGTGATCCCCTTGGTCGCCACGTCGGCGTACATCGAGTTGATCTTCTCGAGCAGCCGTTCGGCCTTGGCTGGGTCGGTGGGAGCAGCGGCCGAAACGGTACCGAACCCCGGGTAGGTAGACCCCGGTCGGGAACCGGCGCCGATACTGTACACCAGCTGCTCTTCTTCCCGAATTTCCTTGACCATGCGCGTGGACAGGATCATCGCGGCGATGGTCAGAGAGCGTGTGTCCGGCAGATTGGTCTCATCGGCTCCGTAGAACCCCGCGAAGACGAATGCCTGCGGCGTCTCGGACTCGATCGTCCGGCTGATCGTCCGCGGCCCGACCGGGCGCTGCAACTTCCGCAGATCTGCAAACGACGTGGGGCTCACCCGGTCGCGCGGAGGGAGTGACCCCAGGTACCGCGCCACCAACTCCAGGGCGCGGTCCTTGGACAGGTCTCCCACGACCGTCACCTCGAGGGGCGAGTGTTGGATCAGACGATCGAGCTGCGACTGCGCGGCGGCGACATCGAGTCGATCCACCTGTTCGATTTTCAGCGGCTGAGTACGCGCCACGTCCTCCGGATACGGCGCGCCGGAAACGGCCTGCATGCCGACCATCATCGGGTTCTTCTCGACCTGCTGCAGCATCGTGCGGATCATGGTCGTGAACTGCGAAAAAGCCGCCGGTTCCACCTTGGGCTCGGTCAACAGCAGGTGGGCCAGTTGCAGGCCGGTCTCCAGGTCATCGGGACTTCCCGACACGGTCAGCGTGATCGAATTGGAGTTACCACCTCCCATGCCGCCGCCCCCGCGTCCGCCCTGGCCGCCGCCTGCCGTCGATCCGCCGCGGACCGAGATCTTCTTGCCGGTCATCAGGCTGCGAATGTCGGCAGACGATAAGTGGTTTGTCGCGGGCTGCGCCCAGGCAATCGTAGCCATTTGAGTGACGCCGCGATTGTCGGCCGTCTCGTGCAACTCGCCCCCGATCAGCGCAATGCGGACCGTGACATCGTTCTTGCGCGTGTCCATGTGGCGATAATGGACGCGCATGTTGTTCGAGAGCCACCCCGACCAGACTCCGGAGGACGGATGCTCGCTCAGCTCGGTGAATTCCCCCGCCGGGGGCAGGCTCTCCATCAGCTGAGTGGCACGCTGAGCCACTGCCTCGCGCTCCGGCTTGACCGAGAGTGCCTTGGTGGCCAGCTCGAGCAAGGTGGATTCCGTCGGAACGTCGACCGACGACGGCAGGATGGCAATCACGGCCACTGCCGAGGGATCGAACTCTTTGGCAAACCGTGCTCCCACTTCCTCCACCGTCACGGTCGGAACCAGTTGCTGCATGAGCTCCAATTGCTCAACGGCCGACATGATCGGTTCGCCGTCCGAAAGCGAGCGATTCCAGCGTTGCAGCACGTTGCTGGCGGGGCTGGTCGGTTCGGTCTCTACGGCTCGGGTCGCGTTGCTGATAATATCTTTCTTGGCGTCTTCGATCTCCCGCGCCGAGAAACCGTACGCCCGACCGCGCTGCAGTTCGAGGGCGAGTTCCTCCAGCGCCTGCTGCCACTTGCCCGGTTTGGCCCGCCCGCTCAACTCCGTCGTGTAGATCACTCCCGACTCGTTCCCGAGCGATACATCGCCGCTCAGATAACTCGTGGTCCCGGCCGCGATCTTGTCTTCCAGGCGCCGATTGAACGCCAGCACGCCCAGCACGGACACGAGATCGTCGCGCAGCTGTGGAATCGTCGTCGAGGGTGCGCGCACCGGCTCCAAACGCGTGATGCGAATCTGCTCGGTCTGCACTTCCGGATCGCTGGCCACGATGGCAAAACTCTGCTGGTAGGCTGTGATGCCGACGTCCTGAGGGGTCGGACGCGTTACCTGGGGTGCGGCACCGAAGTTTTTCTCGATCAGCGAGACGATTTGCTGCGGATCGGTGTCGGCCACCACCATCAGCGTGGCGTTCGAGGGAACGTACCACTTGCCGTAGTAGTCCTGGAAATCCGCTTGCTGCACGCTGTTGATCGTTTCCTCCGTGCCGATCGTGATGCGCTGGCCGAAAATCGAACCCGGAGCCAGGCGTTCGAGGACGTAGTACATCGTGCGTTGCTGGCCGGACAGACTGCGCCGCCGTTCCTCCTGGATAATCTGCCGCTCGTCCTCGATTTCCTTCGGTAGCAGCAACAGGCGGGACAAAACGTCCGCGAAGTAAGTCATCCCCTTGCTGATCGTGTCGGGCTCGACATTGGGCAAGGACAACTGGTAGGTGGTCTGATCGAAACTCGTGAAGGCGTTCTGGTCCCGTCCGAACGTCATCCCCAACGACTGAAAGAACGGCACCACCGACCCCGGCGGAAAATTCTCCGATCCGTTGAACGCCATGTGCTCCAGGTAGTGGGCCAACCCGCGCTGCGGGTCAGTTTCATTGAGCGATCCGGAGTGGATGTGCATCCAGATGGCGGCCCGGCCTGGCGGATAGGCGTGCTGCCGCACGATGTACCGCAAACCGTTATCGAGTTGGCCGGTAACCAGCGAGGGGTCCGTGGGCAGATCCTGAGCGCCTGCCCAGCTCACCGCCATCCACAGCAGGGAAATCGCAATCGGGACCGAGAAGCAACGTGGCATGAAATCACTCCGAATCAAGCAACAGGGAATTCAAGGTTCTTGGGCGACAGTAGGGACTTTGGCATCCGGCCTCGCCTGCAGGGGCATGACCGCCCGTGAGAGGCCTGCGCGGATTGCGACACATTGTAGCCGCGTCCGTGCGCGGCGGTAACCGCCTGTGTGCAGGCGCCCAGCGGCCTCGGACGGCAATCCGCGCGCCGCGATTGAGCGGACGCGTACGTGGCGTCACGGCGATCCCCGGATAGACGTGCGACAGGTTGGACTGGGGCACGCTCCCTCTCCGACGCGTGGCAGGCACCCGCCGCCAGTTTTTCATCGCCGTTCCGCGCGTAGCAATCCGCATCGACTCGATGCGCGTTGCGGGGAAGCCGGGCAGTCACCTTGTGGGATCCGGTCCGATCTGGCATATTCTGAGTGCAGAGACGGGGCGTGCTCCGACAGCACACCCCCTCTCTTCGGGGTGTAGCGCAGCCTGGTCTAGCGCGTTTGACTGGGGGTCAAAAGGTCGCTGGTTCGAATCCAGTCACCCCGATTTTTGGCCGCTCTGCGGCCAAAAATAGAGCAGGAGTGAGGAGAGAGGAGAAAGTAGAGCCAAGAAGAGAAAATTCACTACTCTCTCCTCGCTCCTGCGGTCTCCTCTCTACTCTCTCCTCGCTCCTGCGGTCTCCTCTCCACTCTCTCCTCTCTCGCACCAGAGTAACTTCTGCGACCAGTTTCGAATCCGAGGGCGGGTCAATCTCCGGATCAGGGAGTACGACCATGTCCTTCACGTTTGAGAAGCTCCTCGTGTACCAGAAGGCCGTCGACTTCGCCGACGCCATCTGTGCCCACACCGAGGCATTTTCGCGCGGCTACGGATTCCTCGTCGATCAGCTTAACCGTGCCGCTCTTTCCATTTCCGCCAACATCGCGGAAGGCAACGGCCGCTTCACCAAACGCGACCGCCGCAACTTCTTCGGCATCGCACGGGGCTCACTCCAGGAGTGTGTGCCGCTCCTCGAGTTGTCTCGACGGCGCCACTTGCTGACAGACGCCGATCACCTCGATCTGAATGCCCAGCTCGAAGAGATCGCACGTATGCTGTCAGGCCTGATCGCCGGACTCGAGCGCCGGCGGGACTAGACAGGAGTTGGGTCGATCAAAGGTGCATTTGCGTTTTCGATATTGCGATCTCTGTGGCCGCAAGTGGCCTCCGGTTCAAATCCAGTCGTGTCCATGGACGGCCGCTCTGCGGCCAAAAATAGAGCAGGAGTGAGGAGAGAGGAGAAAGTAGAGCCAAGAAGAGAAAATTCACTACTCTCTCCTCGCTCCGGCGGTCTCCTCTCCACTCTCTCCTCTTCTCGCTCCTGCAGTCTCCTCTGTACTCTCCTCTCTCCTTTCCGGCAAACGCGTTATTCGCGCAGCGATAGTACACGTGCTCCCGCACGCCGCCACACCGCAACTTGCGCCGGATCCGCTCGCCCGTGATGGCCTGTGAGCAGTACACGCAGGTGAACAATTCGTTGGCGAACGGCAAGTTGCACTCGGTGATGCGCCGATTTTTGTCCTGCAACACCTTTTGGCAGGCGTCGAACGTGACGCGATCAATGAGTCGCCGATACTTACCTTCCAACACGGCCCCATGCCCGGTGCCACGAGGGCGGCGACGGTGGCACCAGGCCGGGAGGCGGACGTGATGGCCTTGCGAACTAAGTCGTCGGTCGCCAAGCCGGTTCCGAAAGCGGCTGCTGACCCCGCTGGGTTGCGGCCACGGGCGACGTTATAATCCTCTCGATTCATCACCCAGCAGCCTGGAGAAAACACCGTGATCAGACGTCTCTCGTGCGTCACTGCATTCGCGTGCCTGGGAGCCTTCACCGTCCCTGCGTCTTTCAACGCGGCTGCCCAGGATTCGATACCGTCGCTGATCGCCTCCGCGGCGCCGGACTGGCCGCAGTGGCGGGGTCCGCGCCGGGACGGAATCTCCGTGGAAACCGGGTTGCTGCAATCCTGGCCCGAGGAAGGCCCAAGACTGCTGTGGAGCGTCTCCGGTATCGGCCGAGGCTACTCGTCCCCGATCGTTGTCGGGGACAGGGTCTACATCACGGGCGACCGAGGTGAGGATTTGGCGATCAGCGTTTTCACGCTGGATGGTGAACCCCAGTGGAAAACCACGAACGGCGCGTGTTGGGAGAATTCGTATCCCGGCGCACGGTCATCCTGCACCTACGACGACGGCAAGCTGTATCACCTGAACGCGCATGGACGCTTGGTGTGTCTGGATGCCGCGACAGGCGGCGAAGCGTGGGCCGTGAACGTGTTGGAGCAATACGCAGCGAAGAACATCATGTGGGGCATCAGCGAATCCGTCGTGGTTCATGGTGATCGCGTGTTTTCCACGCCGGCGGGGGCCAAGGGCCTGATGGTGGCTCACGACAAGCGGACCGGCGCGCCGCTTTGGGCCTCGCCGGCACTGGACGGCGAGAAGGCATCCTATTCCTCGCCGATCCTCATCAACGAGGGCAATCGAAAGCTGCTGGTCAACGGCGGTTTGAAGTACGTGTTCGCCGTGGACGCCGAAAGCGGCGCACTGGTTTGGCAACTGCCGCAGGTGGATCCGAACAATACGGTCAGCACGACCCCGGTTCTCTGCGGCGAGCGGCTGCTGTTGACCAATTCCAGCCGCGGATACGGCGCAGCATTTGGCGTCCAGCTTGGCGACGGCTCAGCGTCACGGGCATGGACCACGGAGCTCTCGATCAGTCACGGCGGGACGATCTGTGTCGACGGCCAACTGTGCGGATCAAGCAGCCGCGGCGAAGCGCGTGGCTGGGTAACGATCAATGCGGCGACCGGCAAACCGACGCCGGTGAGCGATTCGCCCGGTGGTTCGTTGATCTTCGCCGAGGGGCGGTTCTACTGCCTGAGCGCGACGGGCATCATGACCCTGCAGGAACTGACGAATGCAGGATTTCGGACGGCAGGCTCGTTCCGGCTGGCCGAGGGCAAAGACGTCTGGGCTCATCCCGTGCTGTGCCAGGGCAGGTTGTTCCTCCGGTATCACGACACGCTCTACTGTTACGATTTAAGGCGATAGCAGGCGACGGACAGACAGCTGGCCGGAGAAAGGTGGCGACGGGGCCGTTCCGACTAGCCAATGAATTAAACGGCTTTCTCATTACTAGCAAAAGACTTACGTCGCTCATCGAGCGGTTCTGACAAAGCAAATCCAGGAATTCGCGTTTTGGGCGATTGTTTGGACCGAGCCACAATTCGGCCACGTTTTGGCTCCAATCGAAGAGCCGCAAACCCAAGTCCGCGTCCATCGATTGCACGTCGTTGAGCTTCTCGATTACTGGAGTCGCCCACGCTCGACAAGGCTTGGACCCGAGTGGCGACCTTACCCAGACTTCCCCTCCACCGAGGGCAGAACCACGACACGAGGTGGTTCAGGCAAACCGACGGTGGAATCTGAATGGGATTGCGACGGCGGTGAACGAATATCAACTCGCAAGCTGATTTTGGCCGAAATAACAGGGACGGCTTGAATCGTCCGCTCGCTGCGCACAGGCCGAGCACTTGGTTCCGACCCCCGAATCGCCTTCAGCGCTTCCACATATTTGAAAGGTGAACGTGAAATGTACACTCGATTTTCAACCTTGCTGATCGGTGCGTTGGTCGTCGCCGCAGTTGTCGTGATGCCCGGCCGCAGTTGGGCTGTCTTTTATGCGCTTGGTCCGTCGAGCGACGAGTGGGGTTTGAAATACGATTTGGAGGTAAAAGCCACGAGCGGCGATGAGCTGAATGTCGCATTCACACTATCTGACGGAGGGAGACTTAAGCCCATCTATTCGATCACCGTGGTTGCTTTCAGTAAGCCGCAGGGTGATGGCGGTCGATCGTATCTCGTGAAGACGCCCATCGAGTTGAAAACTACGAAGGACGGTAAACGCGCGGGGCAAGTGCCATTACGCAAGGAATACGCAGACATCGCCATGATTCGGATCCTCACCCTAACGGTCGACGGGCGGCGGCAAACGGCCGGCGCTGCATACTATGACATTCCGCTGAAGAAGTTCCTGAACAAAGCCCCGGTGGCGGCTTACTCTCCAACGCCGACCTCTATTGCGGCGCCGCCGGCATCGGACATGAGAAAAGGGGTCAGGACTCATTGATTGCGTGCGCGCCTCTTCATGTCGAGCGCAAGTGGCACGTTTTCTCGTTCTTCTGGCATTGGGAACTCGCCGGACTATGAAGCTCACCTGCCGCGGTGGCAGGGAGAGCGATGAACCTGGGAGAACCTACCTACCTCCACGCTCCGAAGCAGCACCGGGTTCGGCCATCCGCGTCACCCGACGCCGGCGCCACCAGCCAATCCCAGTGGCTACGCCTCCGCCCATTGCCGACAACGCCAAGTGCTCCACTGCCACACTTACGAGCATCCCCGAGTTGCTGTTGGCCGGCCCGAGCGTGGCCGGGCCGAACAACTGCGGCAGCGCGCCGACATAGAACGCCCACAGCGGCTCCCTGACCGCATACTGCCCGGAGGGTTGCATCGCGACCACCGGGTAAGAGAGGAGCAACCCGACGAACACGACGGCGAATCCACCCGCGAACCACCGCCACCCGCCGCGCCGACGTGGAGTATCCACCCGAAACCGTCCCTCCCCGAATTACATTCTTCTGCGGCAGGTACGGCGCCGCACAAAGTTGTCATGACGATCCCTTCTGCGGCATAACTTGCAGCACATGCAAAGGCGATTCTTACCGCCAAATATACCCCCGTCAAGCACTTACGGCGACCTTCCACAGATGGAGGCAACGATTCATGCGAGCCGGGTGAAGCCGCCGCGTTGCGGCTCCGAACAAACGCCTCCGGGCTTTGGTGTACAACTGCATGGTGCAGACGACGGCCGTGCCGTTATGAATCTCCCCGGAGTGACTTGGGCCTCTGAGGCAGATCGGGACGGCGCAAAGCATTTGATCGACCGGTTGACTGGTCCAAGTTTCTTTCTGCCGATTGGAGATGTGAACATGAAGTGCGCAGGCATCGTTCTGGCGGTTGTGTTTGGATTGGCCGGCCACGCCACTGCCGAAGAGCCGTTCAGCATGTCGCTCGAAAAGGCCAAGGTCGGCGAGCTGCCATCGGGCTGGGCAGCTGCCATGACCGGCAAAGGTCCAGTGGCACACCGTGCGGATCGTTCAGCAGGGCAACCACATCCAGTGCTACCTCAACGGCAAATTGTATCTTGATGTCAGGGACGACACCTTCCAGGAACACCGAATCAAAGGAGACCGCCGTGCTCCCGACAGATCGACACCACTTCGTCCGGATCTTGCTGGCTTCCGCCGTTCTCCTGGCTTTACAGGCGGCCATGGCGGTGCAGAAATCGCAAGGACACTACCCACCCGTCGCCCACCCTCCATTCATTCTCGGTGCCGATATTTCGTGGGTTCAGGAGCAGGAGGATCAAGGAACACGATTTTCCGACCACGGCGAGCAGAAAGACATCCTGGCCATCCTCAAAGATCATGGGTTCAATTGGATTCGGCTCAGGCTCTTCTGCAACCCCAGATCGCCCAAGGGTTACTCCGATAAAGGGTACTGCGATCTTGACCACACGCTGACGATGGCCAAACGGATCAAAGCGGCCGGCATGGGATTGCTGCTCGATTTCCATTACAGCGACACGTGGGCTGATCCAGGGCACCAAGTCAAGCCTGCGGCCTGGACCGATCTGCACGGAGCCGAGCTTGAGAAGGCTGTCCACGATCACACGCGAGACGCGTTGGCAAAGTTGAAGAGCCAGGGCACGCCGCCTGACATGGTGCAGATCGGCAACGAGATCAGCAACGGCTTCTTGTGGCCGGATGGAAACGTCTGGAAAACCGGGAAGTGGGACGTGTTTTGCGGTCTCATCAAGGCGGGCATCGCCGGTGCCAAAGAAGCCGATCCTGCAGTGAAGATCATGATCCACTTGGCGTGGGGCGGCCAGAACGCCCAGTCCAGATCGTTTGTGGACAAGGCAATTGCCCAAGGAGTGGAGTTCGACATCCTGGGCCAGTCCTATTACCCCAAGTGGCACGGGACACTCGACGATTTGCAGGCCAACCTGTCGGACCTGGCGGGCCGCTATAAGCACGACATCGTGGTCGTGGAATACTCGGTGCCGCAGATCCAACAAATCCATGGCATCGTGCGAAGCCTGCCCGGTGGCAAAGGGTTGGGGACTTTCATCTGGGAGCCGACCAAGTGGGAAGGCCCAGCCTTGTTCGATGGTCAAGGGAACACCAAGTCCGAGATCGACGTGTTCCCGACAATGGTCGAAGACAACGGCCCGAAGGAACGTTGACCACCCTCAGAGACCACTCACCGAGGTCGGCCCAATGCTGAATCGAGAATTTGCTTGTCTGATGTTCTCGCCGGCAGTCCTGTTCGCCGGCCCGGCACACTACCACATTCATTAGGGAGACATGCACGGCCATACCGCCATCTCGGATGGCAGGGACTGCCTGGGCGACTACCACGGCTTTGTGCCTGCGGCTATAACCGACACATTGGGTCAACGGACCCGCAGCTGCCACGTGCCGTTCCTGCAGGCTCAGGCCCTGCCACACAATGAGTTACCTATAGCCGCGACGGCGCCACTTAGGGGCAGTCGCGCAGGATGGCCGAACGATGCAAATCAACGATGGGCACCCGCACAACGAAGTGCCTGCAGATCGGGCCCTGCCTCGCGAGATCCTGGATGCATTTCACGGTCACATCCCACCGGTCCGCACACCGATCAGCTACCGGCTCGGCATCCTGTTGGTCGCAATCGTGATGGTGGTGCTACCGTTGATCTACATCAGCATCATCGTCCTGATCGGTTGGGCTGTGTACTACCATGCCGTCCATGACACGGCGATCGTCAGCATGGGACGCGGACGCGGCAGGACCGTGGCGCTGCTGATCTACGTGGCACCCATGGTGATCGGCGCGATCCTGGTGCTGTTCATGTTCAAACCGCTGTTGTCGCGGCCGGCCAAGCGGCCCTTGCGGAAGCCGTTATCCAGCGACGAAGAGCCGCTGTTGTTCGCGTTTGTGGCGCGGGTCTGCGAGTCGGTGCGTGCGCCCAGGCCCCGGCGGATTGAAGTTGACGAGCAAGTGAACGCCTCGGCGAGCTTTCGTCGCGGGTTCCTGAGCATGTTCGGTAACGATCTGGTGCTGACGATCGGCATGCCCTTAGTGGCAGGGTTGAATCTGCGGCAGCTCGCAGGAGTCCTGGCTCACGAATTCGGCCACTTTGCCCAGGGAGCCGGCATGCGGCTGACCTACGTCATCCGCACGATCAGCCACTGGTTCACGCGTGTGGTCTACGAGCGAGACGAGTGGGATGAGCAGCTCGTGCGGTGGTCGCAGGAGTCGGATTTTCGCATCCAGTGGATTCTCTACCTGGCTCGGATGTTCGTATGGCTGACTCGCAAGATACTCTGGGTTCTGATGATGGTGGGGCATGCAGTCAGCGGTTACATGCTGCGGCAGATGGAATTCGATGCGGACCGGCATGAGGCCCGCCTGGCGGGCAGCGACGTTTTCGAATCCACTTCACGACGGATCGTCCTCCTGAGCGTCGCGTCCCAGGGCGCCCAGTCCGACCTGGGCGACTTCTACCGGGAAGGCCGGCTCTGTGACGACATGCCGAAACTGGTGCTCCACAACATCGACCAGTTCACCCCGGAGACTCTTCGCAAGATCGATCAAATGTCCGATCAGTCGAAGACCGGCTGGCTGGATACGCATCCTTGCCAGACCGATCGCATCGCCAGTGCCAAGGCGGAGCGGGCGGCCGGAATCTTCCAGTTGGAAATGCCCTCGTCCGTGCTGTTCAGCGACTACGATGGGCTGTGCAAGCGGGCGACGCGGGAGTTCTACGACCAGATCTTCGGCGAGCAGCTGAACCCCGAGGAGATCTTCCCGCTGGGCCAGTTGCTGACTCGGCAAGCCCAGGAGCAGCAGGATTTTCGCGCATTGCACCGCTATCTGCAGTCGGCTTTTCGCATCGATCGACCGCTGCGACTTTCGTCCTGGCAATTCGATGCGCCCGCCGAAACCGCACCGGTCATCAAGCTGGTGCAGGACGCGCGCCGGCAGGTGGTCCAGACCGCGACCCAGTACGAACGGAATTACGCTGAGTACCTGAAAGCCGAAGGAACGGACATCGAGACGCTGGGGGCGGAACTGTCGTCCTTCGAAGCGGTGGCGGGACAGAGATTGGAGAACGCACTGCGGCTGCTGTACGCACCCGAAGTTGCCCGCCAGATCGAGCAGGCGCCGCAATGGCGCCAAGAGCTCGCAACCGTGTTGCCGGTACTGGAAAAACTCAACGATCAGGTCCAGCCAACGTCCGATCTGGGATACGGAAACCAACAGCTGGCCGGACTCTGTCAACAGTTACAGCAGGATGGCAACAACCAGTCGCTGATCGGCTCGATTCAATATCACATGCAGCGCAACGCCAAACTGATCCGCGACATTCACGGGGAGCTGAACGTCCTGGAATACCCCTTCGAACATGCCAAAGGGAAGATCACACTGGGAGAATTCGCGCTGGCCAAGTTGCCGGACAGCGACAATCCGGGCGAGGTCTACGTGGCGGCCAGCGGCTTGATCGAATCGACGAACCGGCTGCGGGCACGCTTGGTCGGTCGCCTGTGCCTGATCGCTGAACACGTGGAGTCGGCCTTGGGACTCGAACCGCTGCCTGAGCCTGCCCTGGACACCCGGGATGCGGCGGCGGCGCCGGCCGAATCGTGAAGATGCAAGGACCGGTACCATGCGGAAAGTCTCTCTCTTCGTCACCAACGTAGAGCAAGCGTCCCGCTTGCTCTGGTCACGGGTGGCAGCGCGGCGTTTTGCGGCCAGGATCTGCACAAGCGAGACGCTCATGCTACGAACCTTGCAGGCGCACGCATGAGTTCGTCCGACCTGTTCGCACAAGCGTGCCGCGATCCATCACAATTCGATGATCCGTGACAAAAAGAACGCGAGTTGATTTCGCTTCTCGGGACGCTAGAACCCTATGCGATCGGGGTACCTGGACGACCAGGCGACGGCGTCCCCTACGATGGTCGTGGGCCCTTGTTCGATTACCTTGACGCCATTGGGGGCGGAGAATCTAATTGGAGGCCGGACGGTGAATTTGTGTTCCTACCTTTGGATAGGCAAACCGATGCGGATCATGTTTCGAATTCGGCCAGTAGTTTTGGTATTCGTCTTCTTCTTAGCTTTTTCGGGCAGTCTGTTGCGCGCGGGGAGATAGGGATTACGAACTGGTACCATGTCGAGCTCTGGAGATTTCCCGATCCACCCCAGGATGTGTCGAATCTGCCGGGCACACCCGAGGAAATCACATACAACGAGAGCGTCCATACCGAGTTCACGTCGGAGTCATTTGACAAGGTGTTTGAGGGCAATGCCCCGCGGAGCGGACCTGGAATGACCAGCCAGATCTCCACACGTGTCGCGGCGACCTCGGACTTCACTCACCTGCGTGCGGCTTTCCATACCACCGTGGCCGAATTTCAGGCGAGCAATTTCCGGCCCGGGTATTACGAGGATGCGGAGGGAAGTCACGCCGACCTTGGCGACTGGAGCGGCCAGACATTTGTTGTCACCGTCGTTGACGAACTATTTACGCTGACCGGTCCCGGTCCCAGCACGTACGATCTGACTTACGTCCTCAACGTCAGTGGCTCCAATACTTCGAACGTGACCGTTTCGGGAAGTGGGTACCTGGAACCCTGGACGAGTGGGATCATTTCTGCCTATGGCAGCGAAACTTACGGACCTTATTTCGAGTTGCCGCATAACGACAGGGTGAACCAGACCGTGCTACTGACCGTCAAGGCAAACAACAATGCGCCAACGTTTACGCGGCTGGCCATGTCCTTCTCGAATTACTTGCTGGGACACGCCAATTCGCTGAGCGACGACGAGGCCGCTGTGACGTTTCTCGACGGTTCATTCCTCTGGGACTATGACACGACCGCGTCGATCGAGAAGCTGATCGTGGGGCTGCCCTTGGGAGCGGATCCGGCGGACTACACGTTCACGGCCGGCTCGGGGACGAACTACAACGTCGAGTTCCGTGCCAGCGGAAGCCCGGTACCCGAGCCTGGAACGTTCTGCCTGTTGGCCGTGGGACTCGCGAGCATCCTGGCCCTGCGAATTCGCCAGGCGTTCTGACACGGTGAACGAGGACATTTGCAGCGGCCCATCGGGTAGTCCGGGTAGACTCGTGTTGTGAGCATGCGCAGGCCCGATTTCAAGGGGCACATCTCGGTTGCTCATACTTTTCAGACGGCCGCCGACAATGTCCCAGTCCCTGGTTCCTGGATGTCCCCGTTCCCTGGTTGCAGCGATCCAAGAGCAAACCGCTTTCCGCGGGGTGGGGCACCTCGGTATACTGATGAAAACTCAGTTCGGAGGGCAAGTGCATTGGAGGGGAAACGCAAGCATCTGGGAGAAGCGGCCTCATCAAGTCTCTGCCACGGCGTTTCCCAGATACCAACCAGCGTCCGGAATCGTTGAAATCTGCGTAACTTGCGCACGGTGAGACGTGCCTGCGCGACCCGTTTTCCGCCGAGCACTGGCCTGTCAACCGCGTCTCCCTTTCGGGATCGTTCCCGCGTCGGAGGAGTAGAATCCTATGCACGTTTGGAGCCATCGGACACAGCTCGCCATCCTTCTCCTGATTGCGTGGTTTGCCGGTTGCTCGTCCAGGGCTCCAGTCGCGACGGAAACGCGGCCAAACCCCGAGCGGTCGTCCACGGCGAATGGATCCGTTGCCACGTCCCTTATTCAGCCAGATCGTGTGGCCGCCAACACGCCGCCAATTCCTCCTGTGGCGCGGGACCAAGTGCACAGCGATGCCCGATTGGTGGTGCCGGCCACGGCGCCCTCGGTACCGCACTCGGCGCCGGAACGGACTCAGGAATCGGCCCGAGTGATGTTGACTGGTGCGCCATCACAGCCACAGTTGGGAATGGCGATGATGACTTCGCCGGTGTCCGAGCCGGCCGCGTACGATCTGCTCCAACTTACCGACCCCCGCCGCGACGGCATCCGTGGGGAGTGGCTCCGCCAGGATACGACGATTGTCTCGCCTGGTGGCCTGGCCATTCTGGCAATCCCGTTTGATCCGCCGTCAGAATACCGCTGGACGGTGGTTGTCGAGCGGACAGCAGGCGGCGACGCCGTGTGCCTTGTGATGCCGGTCGGCGCACACCAGACGATGGTCGTCCTGGAAGGGTGGCAAAAACGGGTCAGTGGTTTGAACTTTGTGTCCGGGAAGTGGGCCTACGATAATTCAACCACGTATCGCGAGCCGGTTTTTCACGCCGGGAAGCCCACCACCGTGGTGTGCACGGTTCGTCAATCCGCTGTGAGCGTGGCTTGTGATGGGAAGACGATCATCAACTGGTCCGGGCTGCCGTCCGAGCTGTCGCTGGACCTTCGCTATTGGAGTGATGTGCCTGCGAAGCGGTTCGCCGTGACGGTGTATGACCCTCAGACGCGATTTCGCATCACCAGGATGGAGGTTGTACCGCTTGGGGGTAGTGCCGGGAGTTCCCCGCCCGCGCTGGTGCAACAGGCCATCCCGCAACCACCGGCGCCGGGAAATGGCGGTCAGGCCAGGCCGTCGGAGCGTTCGATGGGATCCGTGGTCCATGGAGCGGCGCCGGCCCCCACCGCGTCGGCAATACCCAATTCCGTGTCGCCGCCGCTCGCGTCCGGTTCTGCCACGGAACCAGGATTGCCGGAGGCCGCCACGCCGCCAGGAGTCGGTCGCCCTGCTGGAGCACCCGCTTGGCTCGGGTACCGGTTTCGTGGTGGGAAAGAATCTGTTGGTCACCAATGCTCATGTGGTCGACGGCAGTTTTATCGATGAGATCCAGGTTCACTTTTCCGCCGCCGGCGCTCAGCGGCAGCGGCCTCGCAAGGTTCTTTATGAAGACGAGGTCTGCGATCTGTGTCTCCTGGAAGTCGACGTGAGTCCGCCGGCCATTCCGCTCAGTTCCAGTCACGTCTTCCGGCCAAGTGAACCGGTCGTGCTCATCGGCAACCCTTCGCTGGGCGGAGGCATGATGGTGCGAAACGCCGTCAGCCGCGGGACGATCACGGCCCTGATGCACATCGACGGGCATGACTTCTACCAGATGGACGCCAACGTCAATCCGGGCAGTAGTGGAGGACCCGTACTGAGCTTCGACGGCGACTTGATCGCCGTCGTAGCCATGAAGGCCACGGATGAGGGTGAGCTCGAGATTCGCGAGGCCTTGCAGCAGCTCGATGACGCCTTTGCGGCACGTTTGAAGCAGTCGGGACAGCGACAGAGAGGGATCGCCTTCGGTGTTCCGGTGAGCGCCGTCAGCCACGCCGTCCAACAAGTCCAGGGGCAATCTGGCGTCCTCACCAACCAGGTCGACGCGCGCCATTTGGCGGAGACGCTCTTCGAGCGGCTGTCCATGCTCGGAGCGTTTCATCTGCTCGAATTGCAGGTTAACGTGCCGTCGGCCGTTCGTCAGCAAGCCAGGCAGATTGAGCTCCGAGGCCTACCGGCTCGATCATTACGGATTCCCCGGAACAAGTTGAAGTTTGCCGAGTTGATGCCGGCGGGGGTGGCCGACCGTGTGGCGCGAGCTTTGCAGAGCGAACGAATTCGCGGAATCATCCGCGTCTATACGGATCGGCTTGACGAGCGGCTCGATCAACTGCGTCAGAACAAGACCGCCGACGAGGCCATCACTCGGCAGCTTGCCGAGTTGCTGCGGTTGGTCAAGCAAGCCGAACGCTCGGCCGGGCATCCTCCCGCGGACTACCAGCGCTACAGCCAATTGGTCTTGAACCTCAACGACGACATCGCGGATCTCCTCGAGAAGACCGCCGACGCAATCGATCGCTCCAAGTCAGCGTCCAGGCAGTGACACTCGAGAGGAATTCGTCGGCTGACCGGCCGAAGTTTGTCGAACGGGTCTGCGATGGCAATGCGGCTGAATGGATTATTCAGGCCCAAGTCGCGCTCGCCTGCCGTGCCAACGCTAAGTCGTGGGGTTGCCGAGAGTGGTCCGCCGGGCCCCGGCGGAATGCGGCCATCGAGAGGCAAGAGCCGCCGGAGCCCGGCGGGCCACTCTGATACAACCGGAATTGCCGTCATCACCCTTTCCGAGGCGGTGGGGCACCGCGATCTTCTGTGCTAGACTATCTCGATTCATCGATTTCCGGAGATAGAGCATGTTGGATCGTCATTACCACGAGATGTCTCTTCCCGCCGAGGTCAAGGAGTTGCTGGCCAACGGCCGCGGATACATCGTTCCTCGGGACCGCCAGACGCTGTTCGATCTGGCGATGGGCGGCGACGCGACGGCGGATGTCTATGAAGTCGCCTACGATGTCGCGGGCCGTGGCCTCGTGGCAGAAGCCACCGTAACTCGCTGCAAGAACGGTCTTTCCGTGAACTATGTGGAAGCCTATATGCGGCGCCGAGAACCGGAGTGCCTGGTGGTGGCTGACGACCGGCCCTCCGACAAACCCCTCTACCGGGATCGTTTTGGGAAGGACTTCGAATCGCTGCGTGCCGAGACGTTTGCCTGGCTGAAGCAGCAGGAACTGATCGTCTTGCCGCTGTATACCGGCGGTCGCGAATTGGGTTATCCAACGATGCTGGTCTGTCCGAAGAACGCGGCGTTCTTTTGCGGAGCGCTGGCGGATTTGCAGGAGATGCTGCCCAGCCAGAAAGTGCCTTTGGATTTCGCGCCGCAAGCGATCATGTACATCGCTCCGCCGTTCCGGCACACACATTTCCAGGGCAAGCAAGTGGTGGTCCACAATCGCCACAACGATCTGCACGAGATCTTTGCCTACAACCTGTATCCGGGTCCCAGTGCCAAGAAGGGCACCTACGGCGTGCTGATCCATCAGGGAGAACAGGAGGGCTGGCTGACCGCACACGCTTCAACGGTCCAGGTCGTCACTCCCTACGACAACGTGGTGACCATCCTGCACGAGGGTGCCAGCGGCGGCGGCAAGAGTGAGATGCTGGAGCCCGTTCATCGCGAACCGGACGGTCTGGTGCTGCTTGGCCGCAACCTGGTCACCGGCGAGCGACGCACGCTTTCATTGCCGCGCACGTGCGATCTGCGGCCCGTTTCGGACGACATGGCGCTGTGCCACCCGTCACTGCAAGGTGCCGGGGACAGACTGGTCGTGATGGACGCCGAGAACGCCTGGTTTCTCCGCTTCAACCACATCACGCACTACGGTACCGATCCGTACTGGGAAGGCCTGTGCTGTCACCCGGCCGAGCCGCTGTTGATGCTGAACATGGACGGCAAGCCAGGTGCGACCTGCCTTGATTTGGGAGCACATTCAGGATGAACCGGGCAAGCCGTGCCCGAACCCGCGCGTGATCATGCCGCGTCGGTTGGTGCCGAACGTGGTCAACGATCCGGTGTCCGTCGACGTCCGCAGCTTCGGCATCCGCACTCCCGCCCGCACGCGTGAGCAGCACCGAACTACGGCATCCTGGGACTGCTGCACATTCTGCCGCCGGCGTTCGGCCTGGCTGTGGCGACTGGTCTCGCCCCGCGGCCACGCGAATCCCAGCATCACCGAGTCCGAAGCACATGAGCAGCGAAGGCGTCGGCTCGTTCTGGCCGTTTGCCACGGGTCGCCGCGTGACTCAGGCCAACCTGCTGCTGCGACAGATCCAGCAGACGACGAAAACGCGACACATCCTCGTGCCTAACCAGCACGTGGGTGCCTGGGAGGTGGGCTTCATGCCCCAGTGGCTGGCGCGCGAGTACCTGGCCCGCCGCAGCGGCGCTCGTTTTCGCCGGGACCAGATCGCTCCGGCTCGCTGCCCCCTGCTGGGATACGCCATGCGCTCGATGCAAATCGAAGGCACCGCCGTGCCCCACTGGTTCCTGGAAACGCAAACGCAGCCGGAACTCGGCCTGGATGGTTACGACGCGGGAGCCGAGTTGTTGTACCAGTTCTTCCGGCGCGAGTTGCCGCAGTACCTGGAACCCGACCTGGACCCGATGGGTCGGCACATCATCAAGTGCTGCCTGGACAATGGCACACTCGGCGACCTGGAAAGCCTGATGCCGCAAGACGTATTTGTCGAGGAACACCGCCTGCCGCTGCGGCGCCGATAATGACATGAGGTGAATGAATACGGAAGTCGAGATCGGAAGCGATGCAGCCCGAAGATCGCCGGCGCGGCAAGATTCAAAAAGGGATATCGTGCGCCAGAATTCTACTGAAACAGCATGTCGGCTGGTTGCCGGGGTTTCCGGTCGCACACGCGTCAGGCGGGCTGGGTTGGTGGCGGTTGCCGCCGGAGGCCAGGTCTGGCGAGATCATCTCCCTCGACCGCGAACAACTGCGACGCATGGAGATGACGCTCACGAAGCTGCGGCATCGCTTTCCCAATGCGCTGCCCAAACTTGTGGAGGACGTCGACGACTGGCTCGGCCGCATGGATCTTCTCTTGGCCATGCTCAAGCAGGCGATCCACCGACAGCAAGGGCTGGAGGCAAGATCCTGGCTCTCGGAAGGCGTGCTGCCGCGCCAATGGACCGAACGGTTTCCCGAGTTGTGGAACGGGCAAGCGCCGCTGCGACCACTTCTTGCCGCCGCGATCTCTCTCGAAATGACCGGTCGCAGCCGGCCTTCCGCGGACACGATGGACTGGATCGCCCAACATGCTCCGTCGCTCCTCAAGCTGTCCACGCTTGTTCCGCCGGGCGATGGACGACGAGCGCTCGAAGTGCAGCTATTTCTCTACTTCCTGCGCGGTGACATGCATCCGGATTTTCAGTCGGTACTCTTCGAGTGCCTCGCCGATGAGAGCACCTGGCTGCTGCCGTCTGAGGACGTCTACCGTTTTGCCCGTCAGCTTTCCGAGCAGGTGGAGAATGCTGCAGATCGGAAGCCGTTCGAGCTACCGGTCCGGCCACCGCACGAGAGCATCGGAGAGATGTTCTGCCGTCTCTTGCCGGACCTCCTCTGGCTTAAGCCCAGGTCTCGGCGAAACGTCACGGAACTGCTGAGCCTGCTCGTCACTTCTCACTTCCTCGAGAAGACCCGCGCATTGAGCAAGCATGTCGAGACGGAAGAATCACGTCTGCTCCGGATGCTGCGACGGCTGAGTGCGGAAACATCGAAACAGGCTCGCGGCAAGGACGAGCGGAAGCGACTCAAGCGATTCGCCAATGTTGTCGTGGACGATTCCAGCCAGCGGCTCATGGTGCGCCTGCGTTATGCTGTCTCCAACGCGCCCGTACGGGGCCAGTCCGAAGCGCTGGCCGGGATCTGGATACGTTTTCTGAACCACTTGCCCGCGTCCAACGTCGACCTTCGTCTGGGGCTGTTCATGCGCTGGGAGCAGATGCGATCGCAGCACCACCAAGGCGAGCGCGCGACGCGCGTGTTCCGACACGTTCTCACGCCGCTCAGCCAGCTGATCGGTCGACGTCGCGTGCATCCGGTCCTGCTATCTCACTGGGAACGCTACTCCCAATCACAACACTACGGCGACAGCGAGTTCGTGCACGATCTGGTCGTTGGCGGCATCGACGGTGACACGTCCGCACGGACGATTCGACTGCTGGAGGAGGTACTCTACGAGCGAGGTGTGACATTGCATACCGAACTCATGTGTTCGCTGGTGGAGTTCGTGAAGGCGACGCCCGATCTGCGTCGCGCCGCCGCGCTGGTGGCGACACTGGCGGAGCACGGGGACCGTGGTTACGAGGAAGACGAGCTTCGCGCGGCTCTCTCGGTGGCAGACGACACGGCGAAAGCTGTTGAGATCTTGCGGTTCCTGGACGACAATCTGGACCTGGTCGGATCGGTCGCTCTGCTCGGAAGCAAAATCCGCGACGATCGACTGCGGCGCATTGTGGAGCGCACCATCCTGGACCAGGACAAGAAGTTGCTGCTTCGCCTGGCCGCGTGTACGCAGCTCGTTGTAGACCTCGGGTTCAGCGTGCCTGGGGTGCCGGACACCGCTACGTCCACGGCGTGGGTGGACCGTTACCCGGCCCCGCTGCAGGAAGCTCTGCGACAACTGAATCGCGTCAGCGAGGACGCTCCCACGATCGCCACCAGTCTGCTTTCCAAAGATTTTCCCGAAGAACCGAAGTTGCGACAGGAAATTGTCGCACTGCGCGAGAGATTAGCGCAAACCGACGACGACAGGTCCCGCCACCGTCTCCAGACTCGTCTCGACAATTTGGAGAAACGCATTGGAGCGCCGTCGGCCGTTACGTCACAGCGATTGGCGAACTTGGCGAAACGCGTCTGGGGCCGCGTGGACCACCACATTGTCGCCTGTTACACGCGAGACTGCCACGACCTCGCGGCGGAGCAGTTGACGTCGGTCTACGGTGCCGATCGGTTACCCGAGGAGTTCTTCCAGCCGCCTCATGACCGGCTACTGTCGGGAATTCTTCAGTTGAAGCGAGGCACCAAGGAACTCGGCCTGCGATTGCTGCTGTATCGCTTCGGCAACACTCCGCGCGATTTTTCATCCGAGCCGAGGAATGTGGCGTTCCGAGAGAGGCTGGAGGCCAAAGGCATCAACATGGAGCCGTGGCTGAGCGACGCGTTCGACTTCTTCGCGACGACGCATGACGGCGAATCCTATCGCCTGTTCTTTACGCGCGACGTTCTTGACTATCTGATGATGGGATTTCATTTCGACACCTGTCTTTCGCCAGGCTCGTGTAATTTCTTCTCCACGATTGCCAACGCGATCGATATCAACAAGCAGGTCGTTTACGGCAAAACGGCATCGGGTCGTGTCATCGGTCGGTGTCTGTTCACGCTGACGGATCAGGGAATGATCCTGACTTATCACCGCTACGCGCACGACCCGTCCGACAGGTTCTCGGATGCCGTGGATCAGTTCTCCAAACGGCTCGCACAGGCGATGAACACACGTCTGGCGTCCGCGGGAAAAGTCTCGACGCTGGTGGCCCATGACTGGTATGACGACGGGGCATTTGGTGCGGAATCGGCATTGGATCTGCAGTCGGCCGACGGGGTGGTCCGAACTTTACTGCGCACGGGGGAACCGGGTGCCGTGATCGACGAGCTTCGTCAGATCATGGGCACGGACGAGGCCGTGAAGTCGGTGCTCGGCTCGCTGCTGTTCGTCGAGGAGTTCACGAAACGGCCGGCGATCGTCGGTCCCTTTGTCGATGCGTATGGCTTGGGCGGCGGCCTTACGTTCCAGGAAAGGATTCGGCTGGCTATCCTGGCACGTGGGGCGGGGCTGGGCGAAGCGGCTCACGGAATCCTGGCTTCCTTGCGTCCGAATTCCCTGCCCGGTCGCTTGAAGCGGCACGATTGCGACGCCTGTGGCGCCTTTCACGGCATCGGAGACTATCGGGAAGTGCTCGGCCTGCTCATCGATTACAGTCCCACGCTGGCCCTGCGCACGATTCGTGGCACGCGACCTCGCGGTGTGCGTCGAGACGCCGCTGAAACCCAGCAGGATCGAAGGCATGCCTTGGCCAGGATCCACCAGTTGCTCGGTCGAACCCACCTGGCGACGCGATTGGCAGGCGAGGAGGCTCAGGACTGAGATGGGATCTGTCAAGGATTAACTTACTGAATCGTCGCTGGACGGATTGGCAATCCGTCCTGCGACCAATTCGGTACGTTATTGTTTTCCAGCGTCTTCCGTCGTCCACGAAACACGTGGATGATACATGGCCGACCAACGGATCGCCCGCTCACCAGCCGGAGACAAACTCCAGGAGCGTGTGTCTACTTCGCCTTGGAGCGGACCTGTTCCTTAATTCGCTGGATGTGTCCGCGGCCGAGTCCCTTGACCTCACACCCCAGTTCGAAGTACCGCCGGATGACGTCGTCCGGGAGGATTCCGAAGCAGTCCACGATCGCCACGGGATTGCCGGCCCAGGCGACGATTTGAGCTGGGTCCAGCGTCAGATAGGGCTCATGGGGAACGGCGAAGATGACGGCTTCGACGCCATTCAAGGCCGCCGGCAGGTCCTGCTGCACGCGTATGTTCGAGAGCCCGTCCTGGTTCCGGAAGAACCGTGACCACGAGTGCCCCGGTGCAGGGTAGACATCTTGATTCTCTAGTTCGTACCAGTGATCGACGTACGGGTCGTGGACACGCATTTCGGCTCCCATCTCGGCGAGCTTGCGAACGACGATCTCCGAACCGCTATACCGCGTGTCCCCGACATCCTGGCGGTAGCTGGCGCCGCAGAGCAACACGTCTGCGCCTGCCACATGATGGCCCATATTCCGCAGCGCATCGCGGACCAGTTGCGCCACATGCAGGGCGCGTGTGTCGTTGATATCCACGGCGGTCGGGCTGATCTTGAACACCTGGTCGCCATCTTCGAAGCCGAGGATGTGTTTGTAAGCCCAGTAACCCAACCCGGCATCCTTGGGGAGACAGTACCCACCGATGCCCGGACCGGGAAAGATCATATTGCTGTGCGTCGGACGCACTTTGATGGCCTGGATGACCTTGATCAGGTCCACCCCGTTCCGCTCCGCAAACAGACTCCATTCGTTCAGGAACGCCAGGATCGTAGCACGGTACGAGTTCTCGACGATCTTCGTGGTTTCCGATTCGATGGGCCGGTCCATGACGGTCAACGGGAATTTCTTGGTGTTGAGTACCTCTTTCAAGAACTTCCTGACGCGTTCGCTGGCTTCCTTGTTGCAGCCCGAGCAGACCCGCCAGAAATCGCGGATCGAGGCGACGTACTCCCGGCCCGGCATGACTCGTTCGAAGCTGTGCGCCAGCAAGGGGTCCGCGGTAATGCCCCGCGCGGCAAACGCCTTCTTCATGATCGGCCAGGCGACGAACTCCGTGGTTCCGGGCGCCACCGTCGTCTCGATGAGCGTCAGGCAGTGCGGCTGGACCTTCTCACCGATCGTCCGCATCGTCGCCTCCAAGGCGGTCATCTCCGCGTCCCCGTTCCGCATGTTCCCCAGCTCGTGTTTCGTGTAGTCGCACTGCACATCCACCACGACGCAGTCGGCCAAGGCGAGGCAGTCACTGTTGAACGTGGCGGTGAGCGTCTTCTTGTCGCACACACAGCGGGCGATCATCGGATCGACTTCCGGATCCTCGGCTTTGACGGGCGAAATGCCGCGGTTCAAGAGCGGGATCTTCCAGTAACTTCGCGGACTCGGACGTTGACAGCCGATCACGAACTTGTTGGGCTTGCCAGTACCCTCATCCAGCGTATCGGCGATGATCGCCGCCATCACGGCGCCGACAAAACCGACCCCCATGACCACGACGATTTCCTTCCCTTCCGAGCGGGCGGCGGCCACAAGCTGCTCGAGTCGCTCCAATTCTCGCGCGTAATCTGCCTCTTGTGGAATGGGAAACTGTTCACCGGAAGGGGCCAAGGAGTGCTGTGTCACAACGAAGTCTCCTGTTTTGTGAGCTGCGAGTACGGCCCCCGAAAGGCCGATGCAATAACACAACTGTAGCACGCCAGAAAGGGCTATCGCGCATACCACGCGTCTCCTGAGCGCTGCGATGTCGGGGCGCGGGCGGTGCGGGGCCTTGCCAGCCGACCCCTCCGGAGCGCATCATCGTCTCCAACGGATTAATCCGACCCGCGTGACACTCCTCGATCGAGTTGTGTTGGCGGTCTGGCTCGGACGTGCGAGTTTTCGTGACACGTATGAGGAAACCATGCGGATTCAGCTGTGCCCGGCTTTGATGGACTGGATTGTCTTTCTGGTACTGTTTGCCGTTCTGTACAGTGCCGGTGAACGCGGCCTCACGGGCAGCCAGTGTGCCTGGCTCGGGGCCATCACGATGGTGACCTACACGGTGACCAGCTTCCTGGTCGGGATGATCCTGACCCGCAGCAATGCGCGGAAGCTGCTGCTGTGGAGCACGGTGCTGACGACCGTGTTGGGTGCCGCGTGCCTGGTCGTCGAGGATTTCGTCGTCCAGATGGTTTGTCTGAGCTTGCTCGGAGTGGGGTTGGCGACGTTTTTCAACGCCTTTCAGACCTTTATGCGGGGTGAGACCGTTCCTGGGAACCTGGCGGTGACGGTGGCGCGCTGATACGCTGGCTTGGAGTGCCGGCTCGAGCCTCGGGTTTCTGTCGTCGGGTGCCGTTTATCGGATGGGCAAAGTGGCCTTGGGAGCGGTGGACGTGGCTGTCGGGCTGGGGGTGCTGCTGATCCTGCTGCAGCACCGCCACCGGGACCATACGGAAGCAAGTGCCGACGAGCACATTGAGGAGTCCGGCAGCGGCGCGCGTCGGGTCAATCCCGCCTATGTCGGAGTGGCCTGGTGCATGATCGTCACGGCAACATTTGTGCAACGGCCGTTGCAGAGCCTGTTTCCGGCGGTGTGTGGTCAGGCGGGCATTTCGCCCGCCTGGGTGGGCGGCGTGTTGTTCCTGCACATGCTGGTGCAGGGCGTCTGGGGCCACGTGGTGCATCGTTTCGGCCGTTGGCGTTACCGCCGGACACCGATCGTGGTGATTCACGGGACCGCGGCGATCGTATTGGGCCTGGTGGCCTGGCATCCTTCCTTTGCCATGAGTTCCGCCGGGATCGTGCTGATCGGTTTGTACACGGGATTCGCTTACTTCTCGGCGGTGTACTACTCCAGCAACTCCGGGCGACGCTCGTTCAACATCGGCGTCAACGAATGCCTGGTGGGTGTGGGTTGTCTCGCCGGGCTGTACGCCAGCCAGAGATGGACGGCCTACACGGGCAGCGATGCAGCCATGTACCTCGTCGGCGCAGTGGCCCTGTTGGTGTCGATGTGCGTGCAGGTGTGGGTGGCCTCCCGTCCACCCGCCCCGGCTGAAAACGCCGCCGTGCAGCGGGCGGCTTGCCCTCGGTAGGAATGAGGATCTTCGATGAGTCAAGAGACAACATCTGGAAACCATTTCATAAGCCTCCGCGGCATGCTCGCGTTGACGGCCGCCTGGGCATACTGGATTTGGGTGATGTCCGACTTGCGGCATGATCTCGGCGCGCTGGCCTTGTTGGCCGGGATGACACTTGCGGCCGGCACTGGTGCGCACCTGCTCTACGTATATGCACTTCCGTGGCGGGGCACCGTTGTAGTCAGCCTCCTTGTGTTGCCGTCCGTGATCTTCGGCGCTTTCGCCGTATTGTTGGGGGCGGGAGATGGCGTCTTCCTTTTCCTCACCACACCAATCAAATTCTTCGCGTATCAAGACTGGTCCGACCGCATCCGGTTTACGATTCCCGTCTTTGCAGGCGCCCTGTTTCTGACGCTCGCTCATCCGATCAAACCAAGCTGGATTACTGCCAACATCACGGCGATCGGAATCTCGCTGTGGTATGGAATAACCATGTTGATCTTGGACAACGCGGGGTAGGCAGATACCTGGCGGTGGCAAAAGAGCCCCGGAGCTGCCATCCGATTGCACAGCTCGACGGGAGCTGATAAGGTAACCGCCGCAAGGATTGCCCCTTTTCGAACCAGAGGACCGGGCGCACCCGCGGCCTGCCACCCATGCGGTCGTTGACCCGGGTGACCGACTCCGAAGGCGATCTTGTGCTCCCGTCCCGCTTCTTTCACGATGGAGTTCTGTCGTCGACAACTACTTGAAACCCTACGGTGACCTCGAACTGCAGCGACGGATGGTGAGCGATCGCCCCCGCACGAACGCCTTCGCTGCCGCGATCCGCGAAGTCGTCCAACCGGGCGACGTCGTGCTGGATGTGGGAACCGGTACGGGCATCCTGGCGATGCTGGCCGCCAGAGCCGGAGCGCGGCAGGTCTATGCCATTGATGCGACCGATATCTCGGCGGTCGCGAGCGACCTGGTGAGGGCCAACGGCTTGTCCGACCGGATTCAAGTCCTGCACGGTCGGGCCGGTGAACTGCGGTTGGATCAGAAGGTCGACCTGATCGTCAGCGAGTGGCTGGGTAACGCTGCCTTCGCCGAGGGCATGCTGCACGCGGTGCTGGACGCGCGCGATCACAACCTGACGCCGCACGGCCGCATGCTGCCCGCCACGGTTCGCGTGCTGATCGCGCCGTTGGACGAACCAGTTCTCTACCACAACGAAGGACCCGGGTTCTGGCGCGCGCGAATCCACGATCTGGACTTCAGCAGCCTGCAAAAAATTGAACTGTTCCAAGGACGCACGATACAGATCCGGGTCGAACCAGCCGCCGTGCTGGCGCCCGGTCAGGCATTGCTCGAACTCGATCTCCTCACCACCACCCTGGACGATGTCTGGTTCGAAGGTCAACTCGATTTCGTTCCCGTTCGCGATGGAGTGCTCAACGGTTTCTGCGTCTGGTTCGAAGCGGAACTCTCCCGGAGCGTCCTCCTCGACACGGGACCGTACAGTCCGGAAACCCACTGGGCTCAGACGTACATGTCTTTTTCACCCCGGCCGGTGCGGGCAGGCGAACGGCTGGCGGTCACCGTCGACTTCGCGTACGACCCGGATCCGGCGGAAGTCCGTCGTTACGTGGAACTGCGGGTCGGCGTGGGAGAAGACGAACTGAATTACCTGATCGAGTAGGCTGCTGCGGTCGCGCATGTCATCCTACCGCAGTTCGCCGTAGCGACTCCTCAGGTGCGTCGTTAACGCCACCGTCATATTCAGGCGTCGGTTCGCGCGGCTGCCGTCGTCCGAAGTCGAAAGCTGCACCCCCTCGACTTCCAGAAGTTCGTCGAGGGAATGAACGCCGGTTCGCCATTTTCCGAAGATCGATTTCAAGACGACACAGCTCGGCTGCAGGGCGTCCACGTGCCCCAACAGCTGATACGTCCTCGGATGGTAGACGATCAGAACATCGTTGCGGCGCAGGAAGTACCTCCACCGGTGTCGGAACTCGTCGTGAGAAACGGCCGCATCAAAGTCGGCGGCCGACAGCCGCATGTGTGCCAAGGCCGCAGCGGAAAGCGGCAGTTCCTGTCGCAAACGGCAGGAAAATCGCTCGGCGGTACCCAGACGTTGGGCGACCCAGTTCACGGGCAAACGAGTGACCGTGCGCTGACCTGGTTGTCCTGGTGTCGATTCACCATAGGCCACGACCAACCTGCCGGCGTTCTGCAGCAGTGAAGCGGGCAGGTAGCGACGCCGCGCCTGTCGTTTCTGTCTCTCCCGCCACACCGCCCGATTGGCTGGGTGCTCCCATTGCCGTTGCACCATCTGATGGAAGGCGGCCAGCAGTTGATCCAGGCCGACGGTGTCGGGCTCCAGGGCTTGCAGCGCCGCAACGGTGGCTTCCAGCGTCGAGAGGCTGTGCGCATCCGGTTCCCGCCGAATCCGATACTGCCCTGGCGACGAGGGCTGCAATCGGTAGCATGGCAGGTCGCGCAGTTGAGGGACATCGCGCACGATGGTCTTCGCCTGATCCCACGTGCCGTCGACAATCACCAATTGACCCGGCCGCTCGGCGGCTGACAACTCGGTCAGCAAGCGAGCATTCGCCTGGGGATACAGCAGGCCCGAGTTGGCCTGGATGGGCAGAGAGTGCGTCCCCAGACGGCGGTTGTGATCGACAATCAGATGGCAGTGCCGCAGAGCTCTCTGCACAATTCTGGCCGTATTGAACGGATGAAATCGCTCGCCGACGTGCTGCAGAATCAAGACGTCCGTGCGATTGTCGATATGTGGAATCGCCTCGCAGAAGCAATGAGACCTGGGACGAAAACAGTGATAGCAGCGTTCTCGCACTTCGCCTTCCCATTTGTTCGCTGGGAGCGTTTCGGTTCGTTCAAGCGGCGGGGGACAGATCGATCGCCTCAGCGACTTTTCCATCCCCTCACCCTTCCCTCTCCCGACTGGAGCGAGGGGACAACGGACAGTTTTTTCCTTCGCGATCCTCAAAAACCCTCATGCTCAGTCCGCGCAATGATCTCTTCCTGGAGCTCGAGGGGCAGGTCACAGAAGTAGTCGCTGTAGCCGGCCACGCGGACGATCATGTCGCGGTGCGCGTCAGGTTCTGTTTGGGCCTTTCGCAAGGCCTCGCCGCGAACGATGTTGAACTGCACGTGGTGGCCGTCCATCTTGAAGTAGCTGCGCACCAGATGCGCCCATTTGTCAAGGCCTTCGTCGTTGGCCACGAGCGACGGTGTGAACTTCATGTTCAACAGCGTGCCACCCGCCTTCAAATGGTCGATCTTCGCCGCCGACTTGATCACCGCGGTCGGGCCGCAACGGTCGGCGCCCTGCACGGGCGAGATGCCCTCCGAGAAAGGCTTGCCCGCCTGGCGTCCGTCGGGGGTGGCACCGGTGACTGAGCCGAAATAGACGTGGCAGGTCGTCGGCAACATCTCAATGCGGTAGACGCCGCCCTTGGTGTTGGGCCGCCCGTCCACTTCCTCGAAGCAGGCATCAAAGACACGCACCAGCAGCGCATCGGCCTGCGGGTCGTCATTTCCGTACTTGTGCACGCGGTGCAGCAGGAACTGCCGCAGCGTTTCTTCGCCGGCGAAATCTCTGGCCAACACCTCGACGAATTGTGGGAGCGTCAGCCGGCGGTCGCCGTAAGCCACTTGCTCGATCGCCGCCAGGCAATCGGTGATTGAGCCCAGGCCGACCATCTGGATGTAGTTGTTGTTGTAGCGGGCACCACCGGCGTTGTAGTCGCGGCCCCGCTGGATGCAGTCGTCGATCAGCACGGAGAGAAACGGTGCGGGCATGTCGCGTGCGTACATGCGCTCGATGAGCTGGTTGCCACGAAGCTTGATGTCGATGAAATGGTGCAACTGGCGGCGGAAGGCGGCGAAGAGCTGCTCCAAGTCGGCGAAGCTCTCGGGCTGGCCCGTGGGCAGGCCGATCTGCTTCCCGGTGCGCGGGTCGCGGCCGTTGCAGAGGGTAACCTCCAGCACCTTCGGCAGATTGAAATAGCCGGTGAGGATGTACGCTTCTTTGCCGAACGCACCCACTTCGACACACCCGCTGCATCCGCCGGCCCGCGCGTCTTCCAGAGTCTTGCCTTGACGCAGCTGTTCCTGCACCACGGCATCGGCATTGAAGATCGAAGGAAAGCCATAGCCCCGACGGATCACGCGCAGGGCATGCTTCAGGAAGCGGTCGGGACTCTTGCACGAAAGCTGGATGTTGCTGCTCGGCTGGAGCAGATGCATCTCGTCGATGATATCCAACAGGATGTGCGAAATCTCGTTGCTGCCGTCCGAGCCGTCAGGCAACAGACCGCCGAGGTTGATATTGGCGAAGTCGGTGAAGGTGCCGCTCTCGGCCGCCGTCACTCCCACTTTGGGCGGCGCGGGATGGTTGTTGAACTTGACGAAAAACACTTCCAGAAGCTCGCGAGCCGAGTCGGTTGTGAGCGTGCCATGGGCCAGCCCCTGCTCATAGAAGGGGAGCAAATGCTGGTCGAGATGCCCCGGATTGAACGAGTCCCAGCCGTTGAGTTCCGTGATCACCGCCAAGTGGCAGAACCAATAATACTGCAGGGCCTCCTGAAAATCCCGCGGTGCGTTCTCCGGAACCCACCGACAGACTTCGGCAATCCTGGCAAGTTCCGCCTGCCGCACAGGATCGGTTTCGCAAGTGGCCATTGCGTCGGCCAGATCGGCATGGCGGTGGGCGAACAGGATCACCGCGTCGCAAGAGATGTCCATCGACTTGAGTGCTTCGCGTTTGTCGTACGCTGCGGCGTCGTTCAGGAAATCGAGCCTCGCGATGGCCGCGGCGATATCGCGTTTGAAGTCGCGCATCCCCTTGTGATAGATCTTGTCATCCAGCACCGTGTGGCCGGGGGCACGCTGTTCCATGAACTCGGTGAACATGCCGGCCTGGTAGGCATCGAGCCACTCGGGCGGCAATTCGGCAAACATCCTCGCGCGCATCGAACGGCCGCGCCAGTAGGGAATCACGACCTCTTCATAGGCTTTGAGACATTCCGCATCCACCTGGTAACTGGTCTTGGGCCGCGAATTGAGAATCCGGAGATCTTCGAGGCTGTGGCAGGTTAGTTCCGGAAAAGTGGGTGTAACCTTGGGACTCGGGCCGCGCTCCCCGACGATCAATTCGCCCGGGCCGATCCAAATCGTCTTGTTCCGGCAGAGGTGCTCAAACGCCTTGGCCCGCATCACGGGCGTCGAGAACAGGCCCTCATGGGCCTGATAGAACCTGGTCAGGAGCAGCGCTCGCTCGGCCGAAATCCTGGGTGGTGCGTCGAGACTTTCCTGCCTGAGTCGCCTGGTACGTTCGTTCACCTGCCTAACCTCCCACTACGGCATGGATGCCGCGAGCCCTGAATTCTTCCGCAATTTGTTGCATGTGGCCTGGCGCCGGCGGAGCAATCGGTTCCAGAGTCTCTGGCTGCCCGAGACGCCCTGATTTCTCGCTGCCAAACCTGTGATACGCCAGCAGATTCACTTGTCGGATGCCGGTGACCGAAGCCGCCACGTCGATCGCCGCCGCGACATCGGCCGGAGTGTCATTCAGTCCGGGAATCACCGGAATTCGCAACCAAATGTGAGACCGAGTCCTCCCGAGCCTTTGCAGGTTACTCAATATAGCCTCGTTCGACACTCCCGTCAGTCGGCGGTGTTTCTGGGCGTCTACCACCTTGAGATCGTAGAGAATCAGGTCCGCCATCGACGCCACTTCCAAAAGCAGTTCGGCCGACGTGTAACCGCACGTATCCACGGCCGTGTGGATGCCTAACTCGCGCAGCCGCCGTAACATCGCCACCAGAAACTCGCCCTGTCGGAGCGGTTCACCGCCCGAAAAGGTGACCCCTCCCTGCGACTCCTCAAAAAAGACCAGGTCGCGTTCCACCTCGGCGGTCAATTCGGCCACAGTCATCAGGCGACCGACGAACTGCCGTGCCGCAGTGGGACAGATGGACACGCACACACCGCAGGCCAAGCATTTTTCGGTTCGGAGCCCCTCGGGTTCATCACCGTAAGGGCATTTCTCGACACACTGACCGCAGGCGATGCAACGGTTGGCGATGAAACGCACCTCGGGCTGCAGTTCGAGATTCTCCGGGTTGTGGCACCATAAACACCGCAGTGGACAGCCCTTAAGGAAAACAGTCGTGCGAATGCCCGGACCATCGTGCAGCGAAAACCTCTGGATATTGCTGATCAAGCCCGATTCCATAGCGATCTACGATAGTCGCGATTCGCCGCTTCGGCAACGAACACCCATGGCCGGGGGGCGAGGAGCGGACCAGGTACGAATGAGCCCTCGGCGATTGCCAGCGTTCCTGCCCCGGACACGCTCCTTGGAAAGGGGCCCGGCGGGAGTCTGTGAATCTTGTCCAAGGGTGGCTGCCGTGGCTACTAGATGACCTGGCGTGCTCATGGGAACATGCGTGTGGGAGTGGCCCTGCTCAATCCTGGCGTGTTCGCACGAATGACGCGTTGACCTGTCTCGAACGATCGACTACGCGGGAAAGGCCGCATGAGCAGGCAGCGTGCAGCAGCAGTGCCACCCCGGAAGAGCTTGTCGGTCGCCGTATTTTTTTCTTCGCGATGCTTCAACAGGTGAGAAATATGAAACGCAGTGTCTGGTTGGTGGTGGGCTTGGTGGCGGGAATCCACTTCTGCGGGACGCCGACGGCCGCCGTTGAGCAAGACCGTCAGGTGATTCGGTTGTGGGACGGGGCAGCACCAGGGTGCGCCATCTCAGCCATTGGAACCGAGAAACATCGATGGGGCACTGGTAGCCGGGCGGCCCATATTGCGGCTGACCGATATCGACACACCCAGCTTAGAAGTCTTTCCAGCCGATCCGGCACACACGTCCGACGCCGCCGTGATTGTATGTCCGGGAGGTGGCTATTCCATATTGGCTTATGACCTGGAGGGGACGGAGATTGCCGAATGGTTGCAGGGCATCGGCGTGACGGCCTTGGTACTGAAATACCGCGTTCCCAAGTTGGAGGGAGAGGAACCCGGGCAGCGACCTTTGATGGATCTGCAGCGGGCGATTCGCACGGTTCGCAGTCGCGCTGCCGAATTGCAGATTAGTCCGGCGAAGATTGGTGTGCTGGGTTTCTCGGCGGGTGCGCACCTGGCTGTCATGTCCGCCGTGCAATACACGCGAGCCGCCTACGAGCCGCAGGATGAAGTGGACCAGCAGAGCGCCAAGCCCGACTTCTTGATCCCGATCTATCCGGCCTACCTGGCCGACTCCGATGCCGTACCGCCGCAGCTGCGAGATGAGATTGCGGTCAGCAAGGAAACACCCCCGACGTTTCTGACGGTGACCCACGATGATGCCGATCGAGGCATTGGAGCCGCACTTCTGTCGATCGAGTTGAAGCGTAACGAGGTCCCCTGTGAACTGCACATTTTCGTGCAGGGGGGACATGGCTACGGATTGCGGGAATCCGAAGACGCGGTGAGTCAATGGCCGCAAGCATGCGAAAGGTGGCTCAGGGCCCTGAAGATCATCGATGCAGCCGAGGGCGAAGTCGAGGTCGATGCGGAAAACGCCTGCGAACATTGCCTCGGCCGCAAAATTTGTCCCTATTGCCTGGGCTCAGGAAGGAAGTGAATCGCCTTATGGACAATCTGCGCACAACGGAACGGGCTCTGTTTGCCGGACATAACATCGTGCCGTCGGAAAGGCAGACGTTCTTGAAGGCCGTGGCCTTGTTCGTAGGCGCGCTGCAATTCGCGGCGGAGCCCGCGATGTCAGAACCGCCGCATTCCTGGATCATCTTGCCCATACCGCGCTGCGCCACCTATGGACCGGTCGACAGCTTTCTACCGATCGGCAACACGGCCATCGTGAGCCGGGAGGGCAGCCGGTATCGCACGGTGCGCACGCCCGACGGCGGGCTAATGCCCGGCAGCACAATCATCGAGGAAGAACTGCTCGCCACTTTGAAGGAGCAGGGAGTCACCGCGACAACCGTGCCGGACACGCCCGAGGCATGCGCCCCGTTTGAAACGCTCATTCTCCTTGGCGCACCTGAGCACAATGCGCAGACTGCCATCTGGTTTGACCGGCTGGGGCTGTCGTTTGACCGCTGGGACGACCCTCGCACGCCGGAAGATGATTTTACGGATTGGTCCAGCCTGGGAGCCGAGGGGTATGTGCTCAAGACCGGGGTGCTCGAAAGTCGGACGATCATCGTTTTAGCGGGTTATGACAAGGACCCCGTCCAGGGAAGCCGCGACGGGGCAGGCACGTTTTACGCGCTGCAGTCTTTTCGGCAGCTTCTGGAGAAAGACGCAGGCAAGGCGAGAGTAAAGGCGGCCGAGATAGCGGACAAGCCGCTGGTCGCCTGCCGCGGTTGTTACACCGGATGGGATCCCAGCGAGCCGCAGCATTTTCGTGATTTATCATTCATTGCGCAGATGAAGGCCAATCAGACCATCTACTGGTATGGCAACAACATCGCGGGGTACAACGCCGAGGCCGCAGGCAAGTTCCGGTATCCGTGGAGGCCGGAGCAAATCGAGTTCTTCCAACGCGCAGGACGCTTCAGTCGCGAGCATTTCATCACCCCGATTTTTTGCCTGAATCCCGACCATTTCCAGGTGGAGTGGGCCGCGGCAAAGACCTTCGATGGCTCCACGAAGGACCCGCTGCACTATGACTTGAATCATCCCGTCGAACCCGAATTCAAGGACATGTGGAAAAGGCTGGGGTTTGACGTGAACAACGATGTTGACATTCTTGCCGCGAAATTCTGTCAACTGTACGATGCCGCGCCTGGCGCGCTGCTGCAGATGATGAACGAGGATGACGTGTTTGGCCTGGTGCATGAAGCCGACAAGCAGCTTTACAACACGCAGACCGGCGATCCAGCCAAGGATTCGATCCACTACGGCCGGGCCCGGGCCATCGTGCTGGCTTCCCTTCACCAACGCATCAAGGCACTCCGCCCGGATTATCCGGGGATCATGCCAGTATGTCCGCCAGATTCGGTGTGTTACCAGTTCGTGCTCGAAAGAAATGATTACCACTCGAGAGAGTTCATGGAGTCGCTCGGCGCCACCTTACGAGAGCAAGGGCTGCAGGATGCGCTTCCCATGATCACGACCGGGGGCGGAACCGCCGCGGAAGTGCTCACCGTCAAGCAAATCGAGGATTTCCGGTCCTGGTGCGGCGGCACCCCGGTCATTATCTGCGACAACAATTTCCCCCAGGGGTTCCACATCGGCGCCTACGAGACCGATCCGACGGGCGGGCGACACCCGCTGCAGCAGAACCCCGACCTTCCCGCCGGATACCGGGACAAGAACCTGTACAAACACCTGTTGGGCATCCATTGGAACGGCTTGAATGATCAACACGTTCTGGGCTGGAGCCAGGCGCAGTACATGTGGAACATGGGCGCGCTCGAGCGCGACGAAATGAACGCGCTGGCCATCCGAAAATCCTGCTCGGCGGAGGCGTACCCGGCGGTGCGACTGTTCTTTGAAGATTTTGACACGCCGGTCTGCTATCTGCCGGACAATCCCCCGCCGTACCGCATCCTGATGGTCAGCGACGACGTCGCGTTTCCCGGCGAGGGCATGGGAGGCTGGCAGTACAACATTGCCTACACCGACAGCATGCGTCTCCAGGCGCAACGGCTGCGCGACAAGTGGGCGCGTCTCAAGCCTGAACTAGACCGACTGTGGGACGATCCGTGGGAGAAGGCCGCCGCCTTTAGGAATCTGGCTGACCGGGCCCATGCCTTCTGCACGGTGTATCTGGCCTACGGCTATTTGCTCGGATGGAAGAACTGCACGCGCGAGGCCCTGCTCGAAGGACCCGCTCTGCGCGACCTTTACCTGGAGGCGGAGGATATCCAGGAGCGTTTCTTTGCGGGACCGGATGAGTTGCCTGGCGCGACGTTTGTGGACCGCGCCGCCTACACCAGCGCGCTGCGATATATCTACACCGATGGAAAATTCGAACCATCGCCGGAGAACCCGGCCAAGTCGTTGATCTACAAAAACATCTGGGAATGCGGGCTGAGAGACGCCTACTATGCCCAGTGGAGTGCGGTGCAGCCCGGGAACGTGCCGGACGGTGCGCCGCAACTGACGGGAAGCTGGAGTCCACCGCAGGAATCCGATCTGGGGGTCTGCCGCACGGTTACCGGCGAAGGGAGTATCGTGCTGGACCTGCCGGCCGGGACTTCCCGGCTGGTCCGCATCCGCCTGGGTTCCGAAACAGCGGCGTTTACCGACCGCGTGCCGATCACGCTGAGGGTTGACGGTGTGGAACGCGCCGACAGCGTGTGTAAGGCCCGCTGGATCTCTTGGCATCTGCCGAACACGGGATCCGCGGCGAAGTTTACCGTAACAAGCGAGAAGCCCATCCGCGTCTATGCGGTCGAGGTGTGGAAAGCAAAATCGTAATACGTAGTCAGCCCTTGCTCGTCTTCCAGGGTACCAACGACCCGCGCATGCTCCAGGTGGAGTCCGACGAGATCGTTGCCCGTGAGGTCAAAAGACTCAAACGCGACCCCGTGGGGTCAAAAAACTCGGCCGAAGCGCAAATCGTTGCTGGGCCGAGCAAGTAGAAGGTGACCAGCCCTCACTTGGTCCACACTTCGACGGTCGTGAAATCGATCGCGGCCAGCACGTCCCAGTGCGACTGCAGAAATGACTTCCACGTGGACTTCCGCTTCCGCTCGGGCGCGGGTTCAATGCCATGCGCACAAGATGTTGCCCACCGTCTGATCCGAAACTTGATGGCCGAGGTACTGCAGTGCGCCTTGAATGCGGTCGTAGCCCCACGATGGATTCTCGCGCGCCATGCGCAGGACCAGATCCACGATCTCTTGCTCCATGGGCGGCCGCCCTGTCTTGCTGCGTCGGGCACTGTAATCCCACTTCTTGGCGACCAGCAGCCAGTGCCAGCGGAGAATCGTGTCGGGCGTAAACAGTGTGCCGATCTGCTCTAACCGCTTTCGTCCCAGAATCTTGCCCTTGACCGCGAGCCGTCGCCGCTGGTCGTCGCTGAGCAGGATGCGTTTCTTGCCCAGCTTTTCTTTGAGCACGTGGTTTTCGGTTCGCAGGTATTCGATTACTTGTTGCTGTTGCTCGTTGACCCAGCCGGCCAGAATGACGAACAGGAGTTGCCACGGTTGGAGGATGAAGCTCATGGTCAGGCCAGGGTATGAGACTGCTCGAAAGACAGCCACGATGGCACAAGCCCGAACCTGGGACAAGGCATTCCCGCTGCGGGATTGGCGAACGGACAAATCTCTGAACACACCATCGTCCGGTTGTCCTGGTTGGGCAATCAGTGCTGCCAGCGACGTTGACCGAGGCCAGCCCAGAGGCGATGACCATAAGTCACTTCCAACGCACGACTTGGAGGTCGGCTTAGTATTTTGACCACAGGCCATACCTATTGCAGACTATCGTGTGAAAGTGTCGTTTGGTGACGGGATCACGGCGGAACTGGACTTATCCGGTTCTCTGGACAACCAACGAAGAAGAGTCCATCGCCCTGGAGACTCGCAATGACGTGACAACAACCTGTCACCACAAAGGCATCTCACCTGCTTTACGCAAAAAAACCGGCGAAAAAGTGCCTATCCCCGTTTATTCGCTTATCTGCATGTCCAACCCGTCAATCTGCACTTGGGATTCGATCGTCTGGCGATCGGACGTCAGGAAATGAGAGAAACTAGCCGGCACCGATGCCAAAGTTCTCTCGAATCTGGGTGAGCACCCGCTCAGGTGTGGGCAACTCCTTGACCGCATCCTGGATGCTCCTCCAGTCGGACGAATCGGCCGGCAGAGTCGCAAGGAAGGCGGCCAGGTCGCCTCAAAGGGCTTGGGGCAGCGCGAAGCGAGCCTCCGGAACGAGCGTGCGATACAGCCGAAACACATCGTTGCGGTGCTTGGTGATGTCTCTCCGATCGCCGCGTCCTCCCAGGGCTTTCCGGGCGACGAGATCGAGGTAGGCTCGGGCCTTCAAAGGAATCAGGCACTCAACGGGAACGGTTGGCACACCATCAATCGTCACGCGAGAATCGACGATGTAGCCAAAGTAGTCGTCCCCAAGCAAGATTGCCGAAAGGCTGGAGGCATTCTCACCGGCCGGTATCGGCGTCAAATGACAGTCCTCGGGAACCGGCAGGAAGTTGCGAGAGAACAGTTCGATCATGAACGGATGGCGGGCGTCTTCGGGCTTCCGGAAGCGGTAGAACGATGGTCGGGTTTCGCTCTGCTCCATGCTCTCATACCGTCCCTCGCGAATGAAGGCCCAGAACGTATCGAAAAACGCAGGAGGAAGCGAGTCGGCAAGCAGGACAACGTCGAGGTCCTTCGTCGCCCGGAAGTCAAGCTCGAAGTCTCCCATCCACAGATCGCACGCCGTTCCGCCGATGAGTATGAAATGACTCTCGAAGCCAGCAAAGCGGGCCAGGAAATGTTCAAGACCGTCTACCATGGCAATTGCTCCAGCAACTCCGTCAACGCGGCTTGGATTCGCTCGTCATGATCGTCCTTCAGCGACAAATACAGCGACAGCCGATCAACCATTTGGTTGTCTTGGGATAGCAGGCCCGGAGCATACTTCCACCGTTCAATCCGAACAGTGCCCTCTTCCGGATACTCGGCTCGGGCGAGTTTGCGGTCCTCGTGTGCGACTTCGAATGCGGCCGACGACATCGCGTACACCTTCTCCCGGTCTGCTGCGATCATCGTGAGTCCTGCGAGCGCGGTCACCCCCGCCTCGAATATCTGCAGCCCCTCGTTTTGAATCCTGACCCGCAATCGTGTTCGCACCGGGTTCACCAGATGCGGAAGCGCGGTCTCCCACAATTCGCGGCGCGGTCCAGGAAATGCCAGTGTGATGTGCCGGCCGTGGGCCACCGTTTTGCAGAGTGAAGTAGCGGACAGCTCCTTGTACACACGGGTTAGAGTGCTGCGCGAGTATCCCAGGACATCCGCCCATTGGCTCAACGGCCACTGCTCGCAGTCCTGTTTGCTCTGAAGGTGGTACAGAAGGACCACTTGCGCAGGGGCAGAGAGCTTCTCCCTTGATTGGTGCGGGACTCGTTGGCCTCCCTTCGGGTTCTCTCGGAGGTCGATCATCGCAGGTGGGAGGTAAGTCTGCCTCCCAGGCACAATGAAGGGAATCCGGCGTTGGATGAGCCGCTTGCGATCGAACGTGGGTAGAGTCCGGAAGATGAATGCCAAATCTTGTCCGAGGGCAGACCTTGCCAGTTTCATGTGCTTTTCGACTTGGGCAGGCGTTGGCCGATCTTCGCTCTGGCAAAGTAGGAGTACGTAGTCTCGGTCGAACAGTCGGGCCCGGTGAACCTCATACGTCTGGCCAAAGAAGACAGGAAGTGCCCTTACGGCTTCGGCGTCGCGGACCGGCATGGACGCGGCTGACCCCAGTTCGTCCAGATACTTCGCCAGTAACGACATTGTCGGTTGCACGACGTCACCTTGTCGACAAAGCTGCGCCCGCTGGAAGGGTCTCGTCTCCTGTCGTCCGTGCCGCGCCCGATCAGCTGGGCGAACATGGCTCACGACAATGCACAGTACCATTTTTTTTGGAACCGTGCAACACAGTAACGCATGTCCCAAGCTGCCGCTGCCAGCAACCTGCCAGCCAGCGATGGCATTCCAGCACGCAACTTCTTTTGCAAATGCGAGTTGCGACGATGAAAGAAACGGGGACGGGCACTATTCCGCTGATTGAGTGCGCAATTTAGGTAGGTTGTACCGTTTCCGATAATCCTGGCCAGTCTGGGAGCTGAAAGAAGTAGAGGAATGACCTCCTCCCTTGCAGGAGGAAGTCAGGCAGAACGAACAGAGTTACTGGGGGGAAGAAGGTAGGGAGAAGGACGCGGGGGAAGCCTCGCTGGAACGGAGTGAGCGTAGCGAACGAAGTGGAAGCGAGGCTTCCCCCGCGGCGCCGCCCGCCGCGGGAGGGGACAGCTTTCCGGTGCCGGAAGGAGTTCCAGGCGGCAGCGCGTCTGCGGACGAGTGCGCGATTCCAGCGGAGATGAGTGCGGACGAGCTCACCGCCGACGCCGCGCCACCGGCAGGTGAGGACGAGGCGTGGGAAGGTCCCGCACCGTGGATCCCGAATCTCACGGCGCGGCGCCGCGGCACGTTGGCCCGGCCGACCGAACGCCAGCAGCCACCGCTCACACCGCAGCAGAAGCTGCTGCGGTTGGACACGTGGCAGCGGAGCGGACTGCCGGCCGGTGACTTCGGTGCGCTGGTGCATATTTCGCGGCATACGCTCTATGCCTGGAAGCACCGCTTCGAACAGCAGGGGCTGGCCGGCTTGGTGCCGCAGGCCACGCAGGTCAGCGCGTGGACGATGGAAAAGCTGCTCGCTGTCCATGCCCGCATGAACGAGGCCGGCTTGCCGGTGGACTGCGCTCCACACGCTGGTCTTGGCCTGGCTGGAACAGCGCGACGTGCGGACGCTCGCGAACGTCGACCAGTTGGGCTGGCTCTTCGCGCAGGTGCAGCTGGCGCACCGCCAGGACACGGGCCGGCAGGCGTTCACGGTCCGCTGGACCGGCACGCTCCAGCCGCCGGTCGATGGCGCGTGCACCCTGTCGATCTGCCCGCTGCGGCTCAATTTCCGCAGCGGCCAAACGTTTCGCGAAGAGTCCACGAAGATCTTCGTGGCCGAACAGCCGGTGCTCGACTCCGCGCGCGCTGGTGGGACGTTCCGGGCCGACCCGGTGACGCTCACGGCCGGCCAACGCGTGCCGCTGCGGGTCGAGCTGTCGTTCGCCTGCTCCAGTGCCGGCGTGATCGGCGACCTGCCGGCGGTGGCCCTCTTGTACTGGGAAGCGCCAGGGCTCGCCAGGCAACTCGTACCCCACGCAGCGTTGGCCACCCCGGATGGCAGGCAGCCCGGCCTGCAAGGAGACTATGCCCTGCAAGTCGGCGAGAACCAAATGACCACGACGCGCGTGGACTCTCAGCTGAACTTCGTCTGGTACCACCAGTGCTTCGTGGTCTCCCCGCTGGCCGAGCTGCGCGCGCAACTGGCGGAGCAGCTGTATGCCGTGGCCAGCGACCCGAGCACGCTGGCCCGCTGGGAGAGCGAGCCGGGGACGAACCCCGCGCGCTGGCAAGCGCACTGGGCGGTGCTCGAATCGCTCACCGTCGCGCGGCGGGTCGTGTTCCCATCGTGTGCACGTGCTCTGGGGGAGACCGCAGCTTCGAAGTGGAAAGTAATTGTATGGGGAGCGGGCAGACGTGTTGTGAGGCAGCTTTGTGGTGTTTATCATGTGATCAGGTGGCGATTACGGGGCATTTTTGGCCCAAATTTGGACCTCGATGTCGTTGAGTTGTGCAACCGTATTCGGCAGAGCAGCAATCCTTGGTGCTGTCGGTGCAAAGACAATTGTGAGGAAACATTCCGCACACTGATAGACTTTGCCCGATCGCTTCCGGTCCCTAGGTTTGGATTTGGGACATGCCAACGTTGGTGGGATTCCTTTTGTCGGCGGATGCCTCCGGAAGTCGGCCATCCGGCGAACGAATGCTACCGGCTGGCCCCTGCCCACTTCAGCGCATTTCCCTTTCGTGGTCACGCGGCTATCCTCGTATCGACGTGCGAAAGATCCGTGTTTTATCTGAACAGTCCATTTTGGTGGGGACACGGGTGCATTTTCACAGGCGACGAAATACCGCCCGGTTGGCATCCTCCCAACCCCGTGCCTGACCCGTGGCCGAACGTCGACCCGGATTGGGGATCGGAGTCGCCATGAGGCGCAAGCGGACTCGGTTTGCGTTCTATGTGATCCTTGCATTGATTTGTTGCATCTTCGCTCGACTTCTGACGACTCATCGACCAAGGCTCACAATTCAGACCCACACCTGGTTTCTGTCCGGGATCGGCTTTTCACCTGACGGGAGTGTGCTGTTCTCCGTTGCAAGCGGCGATCGTCGCGTCAGACTGTGGGACTCCAAGACTGGTGAGCTGAGGAGTACCCGTGAACTCCACCATGGCGTTAGCACGCTGAGCTTATCGTCCAGATCATGCGTCGCAGCGTTTTCGCTAATTGGCGGCAGCCACGAAGTTGTGATCTGGCCATATGAGGAAAGTCGGGAATGCCGCGTTGTCGGTGACAAGGCCCTTGAAAGGGTGACGTGCGTGGCGCTATCGCCCGACGGCACCCTGCCTGCGACTGGTATGCTGGATGGTGGGATCAGACTGTGGGATTCACGATCGGCGACTTTCACCAAAGCTCCCCTCGCGCATGAAAGTGAGGTAACGAGTGTCGTGTTTGCTTCAACTGGTCAATGGGTCGCGTCCAGTGGTTGGGAAGGTGCCGTGATGCGATGGGACATTGGCAGTGGCGCACAGACCCCGATTTGCCGTCTGGACCATCGTGTTCCCAAGGTACTAGCGATATCCCCAGACGACGAGGTTCTAGCCGTGGGAGATCTAGATGGCGATGTGTCCTTAGTGAACCTCCCGTCCAAAACCATCACTCGGGTCTTGCGGACTAAGTCGGCAAAGGACGACTGCGACGTTCGGGCATTGCAGTTCTCGCCAAATGGATCCCTACTCGCTTGTGGCATTAGTTCGCGAGTAGAAATATGGAGGACTGGCTCGTGGCAGCTCTGGAAGTCGTGGCGATGTCACCCGATAGCCGTGAGTAGCTTGGCATTTTCACCCAGCGGCGATACGCTTGCGTCGGGCGGTTTTCGCGGTGAGATTAAGCTTTGGGACATAGACTTGACCTCCGGAATAAGCTTGAACACGGAGAAAGGGACGGCAGCGGAGAAGAATCCGGCACCACCGGCGCTGAGGGAAGCGGGGAGGAAGTGAGAGGAGCCGGTGATGCGGCGGCGCAATGATTGAAGGTCGATTCAGAAAGTCATACCATTCTCGGGAACCGCAACATACGACCGTTTTGCGAATTGGCTACGGACACCTACCGCCCAAGGTGTCGGCCATTGGAATCGAGGAATGGCATGATCTGTCACAAAGCTCGCTTTCTTCGATTCGACATCGTCCATCTGTTCCTCCTTTCTGCGGCGATCTCATTGGGCATCGCATGGCTCGTTGAGTCGCACCGCGCGACGGGCATGCGGAAAGAGATTGAACTTTTAACCAAGTTAAATAGCCGACTCACCGTCGATGGTATTCTGAATGGCAGTCTCTCGCCGGAACGGCAAGTCGAAGCATTGGCAGACTTCATCAAACTGGGAGACCGGGTGGAAGACCTGCGTGAGTGGGCGGACGTGGCCGGAATGGATGGATTCGTGACTGGGCCGTTGGGTTCGCCAGTTACCATGACTGTATTTGTCGCGGATTGCGATTTGGTCATTGAAACAGTAGACGGACGCGTTACAGCAATCGGTCGTGCCGATGAGTCTGGGTCTGAATGGATAGCGAGTACACCACCTAGGTTGCTCCCCACAGATTAGCCGTTGGCACGGGCGCTAGGTGTCAGAATACCACCGATTTTCGGGAATTGTAGTTGCTATACGTCATGTGACTTGGAGGCCATCAATTCAACACATTTGTACAGGTCTATGCCGTCAGCATTGGAGTGCTACCTCGCCTGTCGAACGCCGCCGAGTTCTGGGAGGTGATTCAGAATCACGCTCGCGATGTGGCGCGGCTTCCGCACGGGTCTCGGGAGACAATCGCCGTTCTGCTCGATTATCTTTCGTCCGAGGCACGCATCGACGTGCCGCTTGGTCGCTGCACGGACATTGGCACCATCATCGAGACCCCCGCTGGTGTTGACGTGGTGTCGTGCTTGTCGCCACGCGCTGCCAAGAACCTTCGCGTGTCACTGGCGAAGCGGGAGATACTGCCTCAAGCAGATCCGACGACAATATTCACGGCGTACGACGAGACATTCGCGAATGCCACCGACCTGTGTGCGCAAACCCTGACCTTGATCTCAAAACTTGGGACGCATTTTCTGAGTGACTACGAACGATTGTTAGTGTTGGTCATCGAGGACTCGATGCGAAACCTTCGTGAATGAACTGCCGGACCCGGCCCGGCGCGGCAAGAAACGACCCTTTGATGATTTGGGAAATTGTGGGCCACAATGTTGTCTGCAATCCTATCGACGACGATATTCGCATTCATTGCCTTCGGATATTGTTGGCTGCGGATGGGGCCGAAACGGTGCCCGAAGTGCCGAAAGCTGGTGTGGGGTATATGGGGGATTCCCGTGGGTATCAGACGAATGCACTTTCGCTGTAAGCAGTGCGGCACAGAGTTCCAAGGACATTGGCGACTGCCTTTGTAGGATGCCTTGGGAGCCTCGCCGTCAAACCACCATTTTCCGAATTGACCCGCCAACCTGGTCGGGGCATATTGAGGGCGATGGATTGTGTCGAGACGGGTACGGCCATAGCGGGGCCGTCCGGTCGCCGCACGAATGAGACAATTTGTGATGTCGGATGAGTGACCTTGCGGAGTCGCCAGGTACGTGACTCTGACCTCCGACCGCACTTCAGCGAGGTGTCTTCCCAGGACACGTCATTGGCCGGTCATATGCAAGTGCTTTCAGCTCAATCGCGAAGTCTGATCCGTTGGGACCAGTTTGAAGCCATGGCTGGACTGGTCGCTGCCTTCCTGCTCGCCTTCGGCCCGCTTACGGTGGCGGCGCTGGCGCTCGTAATCTCACTGCTCCTCGCCGAATGGGTAGTTGCCGGAGTGGCAGCGATCGTCGTAGCTGTCACCTGCCCGATGGCTCTGTGGCTGACAAGGATGGCGGAGTCAGCACTTAACGAGTTTCGCACCGGCTGGCCAGCATACACGGGAAAATGTAGTTCCGCTGACAGCCCCACGGCGCAGAGGCGTCCCGCTTTTGCCATGCTATTGGCGGCTCAACTGTCACCGCTACCATTTATTGCGCGATTTCCGCTGGCGGTGTGGTGGCTGGCTCATTTCGCCGCCGGAACTGGACTGGTCATGTTTGCCGATGAGTTGGCTCGACAAGGACTCATCTGGAACGGTTTTGTTAACGGAGTGCCAGCTGTTGTTTACAGCTACCTCTTCAACTTCGCCGCAAATATCTTTTTGGTGTTGGCTGTTACCACCGGTCTTGGATCACCGCGTGTGACAGCTGGCGTCTGGCGAAACCGATTTGCCATTGATGGACTATTTGCACTCCCTCTGTTCCTTCGGATCGTCCTCTGAACGAAACCACCGCTACTTCCCGGTTGGCTGCGCAACTCCACAGAGGTATCAGGTCGTCGAGGTTGGAAGGCCACGCGGAGCGGAGTAGAATCAGCGTGCCGGGAGCGTCCGGTCAAACAAACGAATTGCGAGACAGAGGCCAGCCTCTGGATTCTACTGTGACTTGCGGTGGAGACGGTCAATGTGAGTTGGGGGTATCCGATGCGATTCCGCCTCTCATCGGTGTTTCTGATGATCGCGTTGGTGGCTGTTCTTCTAGCATGGTATGTCGATCATCGCCACCGACGTAGTGACAACATTGTGGGTGTGTGGTACTACCCTGACCGTTATCCGAGCAAAGGTCGCGAAACCTTGACGATCTCCCGCGACGGCACATTCACACATGAACAAGCAACGTGGGGTGGGCTGATGACGTCCAGCGGGACGTATACGTTGGCTGGCAACGGAATCGTCGAATTTCACGTGGCCTCGAAACGATTCGAGCAAGGAGGAACCCACCCCAAGATCGATACGCTTGAAGTTGACAGGACTTACCGATGCCGCATCGCACGCGATTCCTACGCGAATCTGATTGTCGTTGACCTTGCCCCGCGCCACCCTGGGAAGTGCGTGTGGAAACTCTGCCGGACGATGTCGATATCGAGTGGCGCTGCTACACGTCGACGAGCCATGACGCCCAGCGTCAAGCCTGGGAGGAGTGGTTTCGCGGCATCTGTAATAGCGAGACGGATCAGACAAGTGTCGACTGATCGTAACACAACCGTCGCACGGTTCTGTGATGTCGAAAAGTAGGGAATGGGAGCGGCGCGCTAAATGCGCACAGTAGCAGGACGTTAGAGGTCAGCAGTCTACTTCACCGTCTACTTCCCCTTCTTGGTGGGTTTCCTTCCCTTTCCGTCTCCTTCCTCTGGCAAGAAACATCTGCTCCGTTTCCTTCCTGGTTTCCTTCCCCTCTTTTCGCGCCGCGTGACACGCTCGACTTTGGATCACAGTGTCGCTACCGTATCGGAATATCGAAGTTCGTCTCTTAAGTGCTGGGCTGTCGTCCTGCGGCTGTCGGGGTCTCATCCGTGTCCCTATCACCGTTAGATGGAATGTGTCCGCCATGGCCAAGCCAAGTGCTACGTGCCATTCGTGACCACCTCAACGTGCCTGATAGGGCCATCCGGCCGACATCGTCAAACGGGGTGACGGGAGGCGGTACGGTATGGAAGGAGTAGGCCTATCGAAATACGTACCACGTCAAATCGCCCGCTATACGTCGGTGAAAACGGCGTCGGCCAAATCGAACGGTCGCGGTGAACCGTGCTGGACTGCCCAGTTCGCCATTCGCAGCCAATGCGAAGCTGTCTGCGTTACGCGGTGACGCCTCAACCCTGACTCCTCGCTCTGCCAACGTGTTCTATGGCTAGCCGCCCCGATGGTGGGAGCTTCCATTCCCACTTGGGAATTCGATGCGAGCCAGAACCGCAGGTGCGCGCGTGCCGTGTGCGGCGACTCCACCCGATCTCTACCGGCAACCGTCGCTAGGCCTCGACACGCCTCGATCCCTCGCTTGGCAAATTCTCGTCCACATCAGGAACAGGGAACTAAGCCGCAAGCAGAGCAACCCGTGCAGCGCAAAAGGCGAGCCCTGAGCGGGCGGTGGGGAGAGCGCTGGACAGCCCACTCCATATACTATGGAGAAAGTAACGGGTGCCGCCGGGATTGTCAGAGGCGCGTCCGCGGCGCGGGGAGCCGCCAGAACGCGGCGCAGTGCGGCAGAGAGGCGCCAAAAAGCGGGTCGAGCAGTCCCTGGTGTGACACAAATGTGTCATGGCGGGCGGTTTTCCGCGCGGTGGAAACGCACCGGTAGCGCCGCGGGTGACCTGTCCGTTGAAAAATCAGTCGCTGCATGCTGTCGGTTTCCGCTCGACGCGTCGCGTGGTCACAAAAAGGCGGAGAGCGGCAAGTGCAGCTGCACCGGGCCACTCTCCACCGGCATCTCCATACTCGGGGGCATTTGCATCAACTGGCGTGAGGTCAAGAGTCTCAAACGCGACCCAAGTTCATTGAGCGTTTCGTCTTGGACGCGTCACATCGCGAGGTTGTCGGCCGAGATCCGCAGTCGAGTGCCGAGATTTCGGTGTGGCAGGGTGGGAATGCCTCGGGGTGCGCGTACTGCGAGCGGCGTTTCGACACGGCAACGCGAGAGGATCGCCAGGCAGCGTGGCGAGGGTAGTAGCGCAACAGACCGCCCAACCGCGCACGACAAGTAACGTCACCGGCGGTGCGTCCAACTTCCGCATCAAGGCCACCGAGACGCAAGCCGCGTTCCTGGACAAGTATCTCAAGCGCTCGGCGACCGACTGCGCACGCCACCACACAATCCAGTCGAAGCGAGCGGGCCTGACTGATGGCACGAACGCGTGTAACGCGCCCCAGTCGGCTTGGTTTTCCCAAAAAGTTGTGCGCCCACTGTCCGCACCGCACATTAATCAGTTCGCGGAAGAGCTGGTCGGAGCTGCTGGACCGAGTTCGGTCTCGGCCTCCCGACAGATTTGCACCAACTTCCAGACCATATCCGGATAGGGCTTGTCCACAGCCTCGTTGAGTTCGTTCAGGCGTGCGCGGGCGAGTTGCAGCGATGCTTGGGCCTGGGCATGTCGTCCAGCCTGGTGTTGAGCCAACGCGAGGAAGAATGCGGCCTCCGTCCCAAAAAACTCATCCCACGAGTCACGCCAGCCTTCCGTGACGTGCACGGCGTTCTCCAAGTAGGGCAGGGCCGCTACGGAGTCACGTAAGCGACCACGCCCATAGGGCGTGGCTTTGGCTTGCCCCGCAAAGCGGGGCGTGTGATTGAGGAAAGCCCCGCTGGATTTCTTATCGGTTAACGTTAATCAAATAGCTGACCCTGATCCCAATGCTCTTGCTCTCGTATGTACTGACGTACAGTCTCTTCATCTCGGCCTACTGTGCTTACCCAGTAGCCTTTGGCCCAGAAATGCAGCCCGGTCATCCGACGCTCATGCAACAGCTCACGGTGAATCCGAACCGCACTCTTACCTTTGACAAACCCGATGATGAACGACACGGCATATTTCGGGGGAATTTTCAGGCACAGGTGGATGTGGTCAGGCATTGCATGCCCTTCGAGTACCTCCACCTCCTTCTGCTCACAAAGGTCCCGAAGAATTCGTCCGATGGCACTTCGGAGCTTGCCGTAGATCACCTTCCTCCGATACTTGGGGATGAATATAATATGGTACTTGCACTCCCAACGGACGTGCGACAACGATTCGAAATTTTCCATGCGCTCTATCTCCTCGAGCCCAGCGGGGCTTATTGGAGACAGAGCGTATTTTATTCACGCCGGATCGGCAGAGCCTATCAGGGTCGCACGGCCGTAGGCCGTGGGTTTAGAACTTACTAAGCGGTAGCGGATCGCGCCTTTGGCCAACTGCATTTGCACATACGGATGTTGAGTGCCCGCGGCGTCAGCGATGTCGATCATCCGCGGCTCATAGGCCTGAAGATCGGACGTTTCGGCGCAAGTCAGCACGACGCAACCGGCGAGAAGCGGTACGAGTTGTTTTGTGAGCAGTCCCTGGCAGATCTCCCGGTAGACATCCACCTGGCCCGACATGCGATGCAGTTCAGCCAGATACCACCAGTTAGCCGGGCCATTGCCACTCTGGGCCAGTTCGCCCAGCGTTTCTTTGGCCCGGTCGAGATCGTCCAGGGCCAGCAATGCCTCGTAGAGTTTCCTCTTCACGAACTGATCGTGTGGCCTTATCTGGCTCGCCGTGACCAGACTCTCAATCGCCTCTTTGGTTTGCCCTGCATAGAGGCAGACGTTGCCCCAATGTGCGTGGGCCACAGCACGGTCGGGATTGCGGCGCAGGAACTCCTCGGCAAACTGGCGGTCTTTCTCGGTCGTACCGCGGCGTCGAATGGCGTTCGCAAAATGCGACCACATCTGCGACTCTCCATCCGGATCGAGCCACAAGCTGGCTTCGAAATCGGCAATCGCAGCCTCCGTCTGTCCGGATTGTGAGCGGATTCGGCCGCGGATCTGCAGCGGCACGGCATCTTTGGGAGCCAACTGGATGGCCTGTGCCACATCGCTCAATCCTTCATCGAACATACCGAGAGAACCACGGGCCGCAGCACGGTTCGCCCAGTAGACGGCACAATCCTGCTGCAGGCGGATGGCGTGGGACAAGGCGGCGATCGCCTCGTCAAATTCGCCGCGATACAGGTGCACACTGCCGAGGTGACCCAGGACCCAGTGCGAATCGGGAGCCAACGCGAGCGCATGCTGCACGTCATTAACAGCTCCCGCCGTGTCGTAGCTTCGCATCTTGCTGACAGCCTGTGCTACCCACAGCCAAACAGCATCCGGATTTGACTCCAGCTGCCTCTGGAGATAGTGTCGTTCCAGATTGAACAAATCCAGCTTCGTCGGGTCGGCCAGCAGTGCATGCCGGAAGAGTTCACCGTAGTCACCAGCCACATGATCCCAAAGCTCGAGTTTCTGAGCTGTCCGGACCCGATCGTAGAGTGTGGACAAATCTCGACGGATCGCCAGGGCCTGGGTCAGGTCATCATAGGCCCGCGAGAACTGACCGACGTCACGGAAGCAGGCGGCACGATCGGCCCAGTAGCGGTCATTCCCCGGATCCTGCTGCAGCGCCTTCGTCAAGAGCACGATGGCGTCATCGTACTGGCCAAGTGCTCTCAGCCGAGCTCCCTGATCGGCCTCGCGATGCGCAATGGTGGCAGGTGGTTCGGCACGTGGAGCAAAGAGCATCGCCAACGCGACGATGGTCACAACGGTCATGGCCGACAGCACGGCAGTCATCACCGTGCGGCGATGTCGCCGCAGAAACGACACTGCGATGCGTGCGAACGAAGGACGTTTGGCCAGCACCGGTTCGTCCAGCAGGAAGCGCTGCAAGTCGTCGGCCAGATGCTGGGCCGTGGCATATCGTGCGGCGGGATCCTTCGCGATCGCCTTCAGCACAATCGTCTCCAGATCCGCCGGGATGGAACGATTCACTCTTCGTGGCCGACGGGGTTCACTCTGCCTGATCTGCCGCAAAATTTCCTCATAGGTCCGACCATCGACGGCGGGACGCAGTGTGAGCAGTTCATAGAGAGTCACCCCCAGTGAATAAACGTCGGAGCGATGGTCAACCGTCGGACGCTCGGCCAGAGCCTGCTCAGGGCTCATGTACCGAGCGGTTCCCACGACATCCCCGGTGGCCGTTATGTCCGCGTCGCCAGGAAACTGAGCCAAGCCAAAGTCCATGATCCAGAGATGGCCCGATTGTTCCACGAGCAGGTTACTCGGCTTGATGTCGCGGTGGATCACCTGATGTTGGTGAGCGTGCGCCAGCGCCTCGGCTGCCTGGATTCCCAAGGACGCCACGTAGCGATAGAAACGGCGAGTCTGCCAGGCACTTCCCGAAGACCGCGACGAGTCGCCTGGCCCGGACTTGCTCGGCAAATCCTGCCGGCTGGCGGCATCTGCCGGAGGAACTTCGATCGATCCACTCGCGACGTGATGCAAAGTCGTGTCGCACGATCCCAGATTCTGCGGCGTCACGTTGCGACTCGCAGCATCAATACCGGTGCGGCTCAATTCGGCAATCACCTGCGCGATCGTCTGTCCCTCCAGATACTGCATCGCGAAGTAGTGGACACCGTGTTCACAACCGACCGTGTAAACCGGGACGATGTTCTGGTGGTGCAGGCGGGCGGCTGCGTGAGCCTCGTTTTGGAAGCGGTGCAGCCGGTGATCATCCCAAGCCGCGGACATCGGCAGCACTTTCACGGCCACTCGGCGTCGCAGCGATACCTGTTCCGCCTCGTACACAATCCCCATTCCACCACGCCCGACCAGCCGGAGCAGCTGATAGTCCCCCAACTGGCGGACCGGCGGAACGGCCAGGGGCAGCGGCAGCGGCGGTGGCGACAGGAATGCTCCGGCATCTTGCAGGATTTGAAACGCCGGGGAGGCCTGCCGGATAGGAAGTTCGGTTTCGCAGTGACCGGCAACGAGGCGTTCCGCATCCGGTTCTCGGCCATGCGGCACCGCAGGGTGCGTTGCTTCGTCCACCTGTCCAAACAGGATGAACTTATCGTCACCATCAGGATCTACTCCCGGTGGATGTTGGTCGCGCGGATTGTTGGCTGCCGAGTCACTCATACTCGATCACCCCCCAGCTGGAAACGTCTCCAAGAATCTTCTTGAGCCGGAATAACGTGTGACCGAACCGCTTTGCGGAGAACATCGCCGCTCCTTGACGGTCGTCGCCAATTTCTATTGAATGAGGTGGTACCTGGAGGAACAACGCATATGAAGCAAATGGTTCGGCCTACCGGGATGACGATCGTGGAAGTCTTGGTGGTAATTACCATCCTTGGCACCTTGGTGGGCCTGTTGCTGCCGGCGGTACAGGCTGCTCGCGAGGCGGCGCGCCGCATGCAATGTAGCCACAACTTGAAGCAACTGGCGCTCGCGTGCCACACGTATCATGACACGCATCGGAGACTGCCGCCAGCTTGGCTGACCAAACCCGGCTACGGGACTCTCCAGCAAAGCCATTATTACAGTCTGTGGGGATGGGGAGCACTGGTTCTGCCTTACCTGGAACAGGGACCGCTCCACGCCCAGTTGACGGTCGGCAGACTCCATCTCCAGCAGGCCGCGGCGTCGGCGACCGTTACGCTGGCGGCCATGCAACAGCCCTTGAGTGTATACCGATGTCCGTCCGATGATGGACCGGCCACCAACACCAATCGCAACTATTTTCCCTTCGGCGTGGCGAGCAATGCGTTGGCCACGTCGAATTACGTCGCATCAAACTCCGCTTACGACATCAACGCACTTCCGAACGGTGTTCGGGAGGGCGCCTTCATCGAAGATAAGGGAAGGAGCTTTCGCGACCTGACCGACGGCACGCACATCACGTTCCTGCTGGGAGAGAGGCGGTGGAGCGTGATCCGGACCGACGAAACCGTCAATACGGTGGGGGCAGCCGTGGTTTTTGGAATCGAATGCCGCAATTACGCCGGCACGCGTGCCGATGTCGCGGCGTGTGGCCGACCGAAGTTGAACTGCAACGGAATTGACGAGCCGGTCGGCAACAACTGGGCTCGCCGCGGATTTTCCAGCTCGCATCCCGGGGGAGCTAATTTTGCGATGTGCGACGGCGGAGTTCGCTTTGTCCGAGACACGATCGATCACGATTCGGCCGGAAATGTCTACCAACGGTCCGATAACTATGACCCGAATACGGTCTATGAGCGATTGATTGGGATTCGGGACAACAATCCGGTGGGCGACTTCTGAAAGAAGCGGTCGGGATGAGCCGCGTTTGCTTTGACGGAAATTGCCTACAGGATCCATTTTCTGCGGATGTTGCGGAGGCTGATGAAGAACAACAGCACACAGAAGGCCGTCAGCGTAGCGCAGCTGAGTGCCGCCGGCAAGAGTGCGTCGTGATTGACCGCGCCGTGCAGCAGGTCCGCGCCATACGTCAGCGGCATGGCAAACGCCAGTGGCCGCAGCAGTGCGGGTAGTTGCTCGACCGGAAAGAACAGACCGCACAGAAACAACATCGGGAATCGGAAGAAATTCGAAAACGTCTGGGCTTCAAACACCTCGCTCACCGACACCGCCACGAACAACCCGAGGAACGCCGAACTCACGGCCACCAGCACGATCGCAACAAACACCTGCCACCAAATGACTCCCGCCAGGTCGACGAGAAACGACGCCAGAATGAGCGGCACGCAGGCATTCGCCACGCCAAACAGGACGGCGCCGGAAGTCTTTGCCAGCATGAGCAACTCGAACGAAATCGGCGCCAAGAGGAGGCGTTCAAAGGAGCGGCCCTTCTTCTCAAACGTGACCGTCACCGCCAGCATGCTCGTCGTACCGAACAGGACCGACAGCGCCATGACGCCCGGCAGCAGCGACCGCAAGTCGACGGCCGAGTCGGACTTGATGAAGAACATCAGCGTCCAGGCCAGCGGAAACACGAACCCCCAACTGATGTTGGGCGGCTTGAGGTAGTAGCTGCGGACATCCTTGGAAAGGATACTCCAATACGCAACCCACGCCTTCACGTTGCGATTCCTCCCTTCTCCGGTTCCTTCCTCATCCGCTCCAGTTCGATGCCAGTGATCCGCACGAACACATCTTCCAGGGATGGGCGAATGAGCCGGGCTTCGGTGACTTCGATGCCATGCGTTTCGAAGAACCGAATGAGCGGCGCCAGGGCCAATGGCTGCGCGGTGCACACGCGCAGTGTCGTATCGGCCAGGCACTCGAACGTTGCCGCGGGAAACGTATCCTGCAGCAACGGCCAAAGCCCCTGGATTCCCGCACACAGCGTGATGTGCACCCTGTGCTCGCCCTGCGCACCGTGCACCAGGTTCGCCAACGTGTCGACCTGCACCAGCTTGCCAGCCACGATGAACGCGATGCGGTCGCACAGCCGCTCGGCCTCCTCGATATAGTGCGTCGTGAGGAACACGGTGGTACCCGATGCCTGGAGGCCCGCCAGTCGCTGCCGGACCTGGCGGGCACTGGCCACATCGATCCCGCTGGTGGGCTCGTCGAGAAACAGAATCGGCGGCTCGTGCATCATGCCGGCGGCAATGGTGAGCTTGCGCTTCATACCACGCGAATAGGCCCCGAACTTGCGATCCTGCACATCGGCCAGTCCAAACTCCTCCAGCAGATCCGCCGCCCGTCGCTCGCGATCCGCTCGCCGCATGCCATACAAGGCTGCACAGAAGCATAGATTCTGAAAACCGTCCAGCTCCGGATAAAGATTGCTCTCATCCGGCACAATGCCCATCAAATGCTGAGCCTGCTTGACATCGCGACTCACGTCCCGGCCCAAGTACCGGATCGTGCCCGCCGTCGGCCGGGCGAGTCCGGTCAGCATGTGGATCGTCGTGGTTTTGCCGGCCCCATTGGGCCCCAGGAAACCAAACACTTCGCCCCGGCGCACCTCGAAGCTGACACCATCCACAGCCAGCGTATCGCCGAACCGCTTCGTCAGGCCCTGGACTTCGATGACCGCTTCGCCGCTGCCGTTCATGGACCGCCTGCTCCCGCGAGGACCTGGTCTGCGTGGATCTCGAGCCGTGCCAGCATACACGGAATTCATGCGTTTGCGAAGCAACTCCTTGCCATCCTACCAGCCGACGTTCATGATGATGGCCGTGGAACGCGCCTCGGGAGTGGTCGTCGGCCATTCCCGGGGTCCCGCGAATACTCTCGCCACGGTGACGCCATGAAAATCGATTCGGTCGACTTCTTCTATCTGGCCATGCCTCAAGTATTGGACATCGGCGATGGCAGCCAGGATGCACTGCTGGTGCGTGTGCGCCGGCGGCTACACAGGTTGGGGCGAGTGCGAAGCGTCTCCGCTGGTGTCCATTGCGAGCCTGATCTGCCCTATGTCGCACAGCGCCTGCAAACCGGTGCTGGCCTCCGTGCTCGGGCAGCCGCTGGACGGCGTCGACGATATTGTTCGAGTTGGACACCTCGTGCGGGAGCAGAGTCTTGACCTTTTGCAGGCCGACCACACGCTTTCGGGTATCGATATGGCGATGTGGGACCTGCTGGGTCAACGTTATGAAACACCCGTCTATCGCCTGCTCGGCTACCGCACTGCGTTCCCGAAGATGCCTTACGCCTCGCAGCTGTTTGGCGACACGCCGCCCGAGACCTATCAGAAAGGCCGACTCGTGGCCCAACAGGGCTATCGCGCTGTGAAATTTGGCTGGGGACCGTTTGGCAAGGGCGAAGTCCAATCCGACATCGATCACGTGGTCGCGGCACGCGAGGGGATCGGCGCGGACGGGGTTCTGCTGATCGACGCCGGTACCGTCTGGGTGGACGATGTTTCCCGCGCCGAGCAGTGCGTCCCGGTGCTGCAACAGTGCCAGGCCACCTGGCTGGAAGAACCGTTCGTCAGCGGCGCGCACACGGCCTATCGCACGCTGGCGTCCCGCGCCGGCAGCGTGAGACTGGCGGGCGGCGAGGGGTGCCACAACTACTACATGGCGGAACACATGCTCGACCACGCAGGACTCGGATTCATCCAAATTGACGCGGGGCGCATCGGGGGTATCACGGTGGCTAAACGAGTCGCAGACGCCGCCCAGGCACGTGGTATCACTTACGTCAATCACACGTTTACGTCGCACCTGGCCCTCAGCGCGTCGCTGCAGCCCTATGCCGGCCTGCGCGAGCACGTGATCTGCGAATACCCTGTCGAATCGAAGTCGTTGGCTGTGGAATTGACGACCGGACACATTCAACGCGACGCCGAGGGGCAGGTGCGGGTTCCGGAACGGCCAGGCCTCGGCATCACTCCCGACCTGAACGCGATCCAACGCTACCTGGTTGATACCGAGATCACCGTGGCCGGACGAGTAATCTACCAGACTCCCGACCCAAGGAAGTAGCAGGGCCCCTCAAATCCAGGTACATTGACTGCCAGCGAAACAACACGCATGTGAAACTTCCGGCCTTGAATTCATCCGAGTGAGGGTTCTTCCAATGTGCGCGAGACAGTTGCTGCTTGTCGTGGCGATGACGACTGGTTTGTTCGTGGCCGGGGGATGGGATGCCGCGGCCTCGGCCGAGGACCCGCCAGCGAAGTACCTGTCCAGCGACCTGGCCGACCGCATGTCGGCCATCATTCAGGGTTGGGGAGAGCTCGGAATGGATACATCGGTCAAGCCGCTCCACCAGCCACCCATGAAACTCCGCATCCAGGACAAGGAGTACGAGCATGGACTCGGGCACCATGCCAGCGGTGAGATCGTTGTGGATCTGGGCGGTCAATTCAAGACGTTTCAGGCGGAAGTCGGCATTCAGTGGCAGGGCGGACACGACCAGGCTTCGGTGATCTTTCGCGTCCTGGCCGATGACAAGCTTGTCTTTGACAGTGGCGTGATGCGCGAAGGCGACGCGCCGCGGCCGATTGAAATCTCGGTAGCCGGCGTGGACGAGCTGACGCTGGTCGCGGACGAAGCGGGCGACGGCATCACGTGCGACTGCGCCAATTGGGCCGATGCCCGACTCGTGGCTGACCCAGCCGCCACTAAGCGCCCGCCAGTGACGGGCGTCGATATCGCCCCGTTCGGGCACGTCGCCACCTGGGATCCGGCGCGGATGAATGGCACCGCAGCCGATCGCGTCTCCGAGTTCCCGGCCGAAGACGTGCGGCTGTTTCGTGATGTCCTCCCGGAAACGGATGGCAGCTACCGAGTGCCGCTGCAGGGCAACACCGGCTGCATCGGACTGCGGTGGGACGAGAATCGGTTGCTGCGGCAAGCGGTCCTGGAATTCTCGAATGCCGCGGCCATGCCCTCCCCCAAGTCCATTCAGCTGCAGACCTGGTCCGGCGAGTCCGCCTGGCAGGGCACGTGGGATGCGGTCACGGTTCAGCCCGAGATGGTGGACAATGGCCTGGTCTGGAACTTCAGCCCGCGCAGCTCATCGCGCGGCACGCAGAAGATCCGGTGGGTGTTCTACGATGCCCCGGCGCCGGTCGTCGTGAAGCGTGTGCATGCCTACTCGCGATCCCGGTGGGAAACACTTGACCTGCGGATTGAATCCACGAAACCCGCTGCAGGAGCCCCCGTGTCGCTTAAGTTGCTCAACGGCCTGTTTGTCGGCCCGCCACAAGAGGATCCGTATGGACGAACGTGGGACAGGTCCCGGCCGCTGACTGCCAAAGTCCGTTTCGCCGTGACCAAGCGTTACAAGGCCGACCGAACCGTCTTGCAGTTCCAGTTGCCGGATACGGCCTTCGGTGTGGCTGTCGAGGACCTGGTGACCAACGACTGCATCTACATTCCGCATGCCAGCGTGTTCCTCGTGCGTGAACCTGCGCCGGTGACCCGCGAGGAATACCTCGGCAAGATCGCCGGCCAGACCACACTCTTGGCGCAGGTTCGCGACATGCCCGACCAGACGTTCGCCCAGGCGCTCGAAAAAGTCCACAATCCGATCCAGAACCTCGGCCCCATGATGCTGTCGCTGGCCTGTGACTGTCGCAAGTTCGTGGCCGAACGCGAAGGACGAGTGCTGTTCGACAGCTACGAGAAGTTCGACGACCCCGAGCGACCGATTCCCAAGCAATGGCAGCTTGTCCCGCGCTTCGGCCGCGACCAAGGCCAGCAGATCTCGCGGCATCTGACCGGCGATTGGCTCCCCGCCCCGACGACGACACGGACGGAGGGTGACGTCACGTACCGGCAATGCACGTACGTCGCGCCGGTGGAGGAGGCGGCACCACCCGACAGCCCGCGATGGGTTCGTCAGCGTGCCGTTGCTGTGGTGGACTTCTCGGTTGCGAGTCGGAGCCAACAGGCTTGCGAAGCCACCATGGAACTGACATTAGGTCCCGGTGAAGGAAATGTGACATCGATCGCCTGGGAGCAGACACCCCACGGGTTGGTTGCCAAGGCGGGTGATCGATTGCTCGTCTTGCTCGACACGCGCAAGCTCGCACCGCTATCGGTCCGTGCGGAAGCCGCCACCGTGACGATCTCCGGCCAATTGCCGTCTGGCGGCGCCGCGGAGTGTGTCGCCTACCTTCCGGCTTGGCCCGCCACGATCTCCGACAGCCAGGCACTGCTGCAGTTCGCACCTTACTTTCCACGCTTCGCACAGTACTGGCAGGCCATGCTCGAACCGGCCACGCAGATTGAACTGCCGGACCGACTGCTGACGAACGTCATTCGTGCCTCGCAGGTTCATTGCTTGCTGGCGGCCAGGAACGAAGATGGCGGCCGGCGCGTCTCGCCGTGGATCAGTTCCGATCGCTACGGACCCTTGGAGAGCGAGGCGAATTCAATCGTGCGCGGCATGGGCCTGCTGGGTCACGATGAATTCACTCGGCGCAGCCTCGACTACTTCGTCAAACGCTACAACAGCGCCGGGTACCTGACGACCGGCTATACGATCGTGGGCACGGGCGAACATCTGTGGACGTTGGCCGAACATTTTCAGCGCACGCAGGAGAAAGCGTGGCTCAACGCGATTGCCCCCGACGTGGCCCGAGTGTGCCAGTGGGTGATCGCCCAGCGCGCGAAGACCAAGCTGCTCGACGGCCGCGGCGCGAAAGTCCCCGAGTACGGTCTGTTTCCGCCAGGAGTGACTGCTGACTGGAATCGCTACGCGTACCGGTTCTACAATGATGCTCAGTATTGTGCCGGACTTGAGTTGGCTGCGCGAATGTTGAGCGAAGTACAGTATCCCGACGCGCAGGCCTTGCTCGAGGAGGCCCAAGCCTACCGCGAAGACCTGCTGCGCGCCTATCGTTGGACGCAGGCCCGCACGCCCGTGGTGCGGCTGAACGATGGCACTTGGGTGCCGGGTGATGCCGCGCTGCTGGACTGTCCGGGCCGCGTGGAGGATTTTCTGCCGGGTGAGGACGGCAACCGCAGCTGGGCGTATAGCGTCGAGATCGGCTCGCACCACCTGGCCGCTAACGGGATTCTGGACCCCACCTTGCCGGACGTGGCGTGGATACTGGACTACTTGGAAGAGCAGCAGTTTCTGCGCACGGGCATGGGGGATTACCCGGAAGCCACGAATCGCCAGGATCCCTACAATCTCGGCGGGTTCGCCAAGGTCCAGCCTTATTACGGGCGATTCGCCGAAGTGTACGCAGGTCGTGACGATATCAAACCCTTCATTCGCGCGTACTTCAATGCGATTCCCTCCCTGCTGAGTCTGGAGAATCTCTCGTTCTGGGAACATTTCCACAACACGGCCGGTTGGAACAAGACGCACGAGACGGGCTGGTTCCTCTGCCAAACCCGCATCATGCTGGCACAGGAACGCGGCGATGAGCTGTGGCTGGCCCCGTTTGCCACCCGTGCCTGGTTCCACGACGGTCAGCAGATCTCCGTCCGCGAGGCGCCGACGCGATTCGGGAGAGTCAGTTACACGGTCGAGTCGGCCGTCTCGCGCGGTGAGATCAACGCCACGATCGAACCGCCAGGGCGGCAGCCGCCGCAACGGATTGTGCTGCGCGTGCGACACCCGGAGGGTAAACCAATCCAGTCGGTGACCGTCGACGGCAAACCCCATCAAGCTTTCGATCCGCGACAGGAAACGATCACCCTCACACCTGCTCGTGCCGCCATGCACGTGCACATTCAGTACTGATTCGATCGAGGAGAAGCAATTCGTGGTTACCAACAAAGTCGCGCTGGCCTGCATGGCTCATCCCGATGACGCCGAGTTCACCTGCGGCGGAACGCTGGCACTGCTGCAACAGAATGGCTGGGAGATCCACCTTGCCACGATGACACCCGGCGATTGCGGTTCCGACCAGTTGAGTTCGCAGGAGATCAGCGAAATCCGGCGTGCGGAGGCGGCCAACGCGGCGGCCGTGCTGCACGGCCAATACCATTGTCTCGAAGGCCGGGACGGCTTCATCTTGTACGATCGGCCGGCCATCACCGCTACCGTGGGCCTGATTCGCCAGGTCCGCCCAACGGTGGTCTTCGCCCATGCGCCGCACGATTACCTGATCGACCATGAGATAACCAGCGCCTTGGTCCGCAACGCAACGTTCTTCGCCGGCGTACCCAACCTCACGACCGGTACGCTGGCCCCGTTCCGACCCGTCCCCTATCTGTACTACGTTGATCCGGTGGAAGGGAAAGACCCGCTGGGCATCCCCGTCAAACCAACCACGATCGTGGACACCACCAGCGTGATCGAGGTGAAGGCCCGCATGCTCGCCTGCCATGCCAGCCAGCGCGAGTGGCTCCTGAAACAGCACGGCATGGATGAATACATCGAGGCCATGAAAACGATGGGCCACAAACGCGGAGAACTGATCGGCGCCGCATTTGCCGAAGGGTTCCGACAACACCTGGGACACGGCTACCCTCAGGATAATTTACTGGCCAGCGAACTGGGGAGTCGAATCCACACTCGGCAGGACTGAGTCCCTGGACCCAACAAAGTAGATCTTAGATCTTAGATCTTAGATCTTAGGTCTTAGATCTTAGATCTTAGGTCTTAGATCTTAGGTCTTAGGCTACTTAGGTCTTAGTACCAAAACCTAAGAACTAAAACCTAAGAACTAAGAACTGCGCCGCGATGCCGTTGAGCCATCAGGAGGTGATTTTGTGACGCACTGGAAGGGAACGAGCTACGTATTCGGCATTGCGTTCGTCGCGTCGGTGGGTGGGTTTCTGTTTGGATACGACCTAGCGATTATGGGTGGCGCCAACCAGTATCTCAAAGAACAGTTCCAACTCTCTGAGGCAGGATTCGGGTTCACGACGGCCAGCGCAACGCTGGGCTGTGCGATGGGCCCGTTCCTGGGGGCTTGGTTGTGCGATCGCTTCGGGCGCCGCCGCACGTTGATCGGTGCGTCCTGGTTGTTGGCGATTGGAGCCGTGCTCACCGCCTTGCCGCGCGACATTTACACGTTCAATGTATTTCGCATCGTCGGTGGGGTGGGGGTCGGACTTTGTTCCATCGCTTCACCCATGTACATCGCGGAAGTGGCCCCGCCGCGAAACCGCGGCGGACTGGGCTTCATGTATCAACTGGCGATCGTGGCGGGATGCGTTCTGTCGATTCTCGTCGCCTACGTCTTGGCCGGCTGGTTACCGGAAGCCACCAGTTGGCGCTGGATGTTTGGCTCGGAAATAGTCGCCATCCTGGCGTTCATCGTATTCCTGGCGATGATTCCCGAGACGCCGCGCTGGCTGGCCGCGCACGGCATGGAGCCGCAGGCCGCCGCCGTCCTGGAGCGGATTGGGGGCCCGCACTATGCGACAGAACAAATCGCGGAGATCCGAGCGTCGCTGCGCGAGGAAACGGGCACCTGGCAGGAGCTGCTCGAGCACGGCATGCCGAAGGCACTGGCCGTCGGGATCCTGCTGGCGATCTTCAACAACTACACGGGCTGGAGCGGCATCTACAACTACCTGCCCACGATTTTCAAACAGGCGGGCTTCATCACGAAGACGGACGCCATCTTTCAGTACCTGTTGGCTTTCGCGTTCATGGGTGTGATGACCCTGGTGGCATGTTTCGTCGTCGATCGTGCTGGACGTCGGCCACTCTGGATCGGAGCGTCGGCGCTGATGGTCGCTGCCAACGTGCTGGCCGGGTGCCTGTTCCAACTGAATGTCACCGGGTTCGTTGTATTGTTGGCCGTGTGCCTGCTGGCCATTCCCCATTCCTTCGCCTTGGGCCCGCTGCCCTGGCTGATGATGTCCGAACTCTATCCCACTCGAATTCGCGCGCGGGCCGTGTCAATTACGACGACCGTGCTGTGGATCACTTCGTTCTTCCCCGTGCTGCTGTTCCCCATCCTGCAACGTTGGTCGGAACAGGCATTCGGCACCGTGTCCGGCGTGTTCTGGATCTATGCGGCCATCTGCGTGCTGTCTCTCCTCTTCGGCTGCCTGTGGCTCCCCGAAACCAAGGGGCGATCGCTCGAGGCGATCGCCGAGTCGTGGAAACACTGAGCCCTGAAGAGGAGGGATCATCATGCAGGATGACCGCCAGAGAATTCTGGGGACCTCCCGCCGAAAATGCGCAGTTCGTGGCGGGTCTGACGCGGACTCGTGCCGCAGCGTGATTACGCGAAAGTGGCCTCGCCCAGTCAAGATTCCGGCGTTTCCGAGACATGCACCCGTGACGCCAGCGCCAAGGGGACCCTGGCGATCCAGCGGCCGATTGGGCCGGCCAGCAACGCGGGCAGGAAGAGCAGATTGCCAAACAGACCCGCCGTCAACAACAGCAGCATCAGCATGCCGAACCGAAACGTGGGCACAAACGAACTCAACGCAAAGGCTGCTAAGCCGACGCCAATGATGCCCCAACTCTGTATCATCGCGCCCGCAAGTCCGATACGCCAGGTTGGCCGCCTGGGGAACTGTCAGACCCTGCTGAACACCACGCCGGTGGCAGAGCAGAAAATGGATGACATCGTCCACCGTGACCCCTACCGCCACACAGGGCGTCATCACCGAACCAATATCCACAACGATCCCCAGTAACCCCATCGCTCCAAACACCAGCGTCGTCGGAAAAACACTCAGCACGAACATCACGCCACCCGTCAACCAACTGCGAGTTGTCACGATCACCGCAGCGACGATCAACACCACATCGGTGCCCAGACCGAAGAGCATATTGTCGAGCAAGGAACGGCGGGCTCGGAACACGATCGGCGCCGTGCCGGTCACGGTCATTTCCAACCCCGGATGACCTTCGCCCAGTTGTTCCGTGAGAAGCGGATCGACCTGCTTTCGCAGCGTCTCCGTGAACGCCGAATAATCGAGGTCATCAATTCCGCGGATGCGAAGACTGATCCGCCAGATCTCATCGTCGCCGTCACGGGCGACCCAGCCGTACTCGTGCAGCACGTCGAACTGTTTCTTGAGCTTCGCGTTGATGACCGCTTTCTGGACCGGGCGGATCGGAATCGACCGCGTGACCTCACGCGGTGCAAACGTGGCCGCAGACAAACTGCCACCCGCTTGCGGCAGTCGCCGCAACTGCGTGTCCACGGCTGCCAACAGTCGCATCCTCGACAGCATCGTCGTGTCGCTCTCCGGCGAGAATCGCAAGAGCACTTCCAACGGAATCGTTGCGCCAGCCGTTCCTCCAGCCAGCGGGTCATGGGAATGACCGGGGCGCGTTGCGAAAACAGCCGCATCATCTGGATGGAGGTGCGAATCTTTGGCAGGCCGGCCGCCGTGACCAGCATCACAATCAGGCAACCGATCGCCACCAGGTTCGCATGCGAAGTGACCCAATCGCCCAACCGAGGGAACAGTGTCAGCTGCGACGAACCGCTCGCATCCACCGCTCCCGCGCTGCGGCGATACTGCGGAGGCAGCGGCGTCCAAACCGCGAACGCCGCAGGCAACAATGTGAATTGGGTCAGCGAACCGATCACCACGCCAATCGCGGAAAACACGCCGAATAGCCGGATCGGTCGTAGCTCGCTGTAGCACAACGAGAGTAAGCCCACCGCGGTCGTGATGGCCGCCAAGGCCAGCGGCAGCGCCGCATGAGCGATGGCTTTGCCCGGTGCCTCCGACACTTCCCCATGCCGCGCTGCTTCCAGATAGTAGTTCGACAGGTGAATGGCACCCGAGATGCCGGTGACGTAGACCAGCGGCACCATCGTGATCAGGATCGCATTGAGTGGCACTCCAAACAACGGAACAACCGCCAGGGCGGCCGCCGCACTGTAAATACCCGTGACCAGGACCATGGAAGTCAACCGCAGGTCCCGAAAGCAAAGCCAGGCGATGATCACTCCCAACAGACCCGACAGGCTCAGCCAAACGGACCAGGGATGCCGTGCTCTCGCGATTGAGTGCCGCATTCACAACCGGGATGCCACCCACACGCAGTTCCGAAGCCGGGATGCCGACGCCCTGCGCCGCTTGTCGAATCAGTCCCAACGTCGGCTCAAGGCGGGCAGTCGCGTCTCTGCTCAACGTCATTACTGCGCACGTCTGCTGACCATCGGGACCTACAATCGACCCGCGCAGCCGAGCCACCGAGAGTCGCCGATCCAGCTCCAAAGGCGGTTCGGCCAGTCGGTCCAGCAACGATCGGCCCGTGAGAATCTGAGAAAAGGGCTGAAACGACGCGTCCCTGCCCGCCAGTTCCGACAAGCCGCGCACAAACTGATCGAGCCGCTCGTCGGTCAACGTGCAACCGGGCCAACTGGCAACGATGAAGTCCTGAACGCCAAAATGCTCCGTGAACCAGGCGTACTGCTGCGTTTCCGGATATTCGGCCGGCAGCCAATCGCGAACATCGTTGGAGTTGCTGAGAATTGCTCGCTGCACACCCCAGCCGATCAGCGGTACGAGCAGCGCGGCCACGACCAGAATCGCCGCACCACGCCGCTGATAAAACGATCCCTGAGCCATGCGTGGCTTTCCGTCAAGCGGATTGGCATTGAAAGAGTGAACTGACAACCACTTCGTGGACCAGGTACACAGCCGGTCTCAGCGGCCGACTCGCGCAGCCCGCTGTGATTGTAGTGTTCGCATCCGCCTGCGGCAATTCGTCCACCGGCGATTCGCCCGCGTCCCCCGTAGAACGAGCATCTCGCTGGCTCCTGCACAACCGGGACGGTTGTGCTACGGGCAGAACGAGCGTCTCGCTGGCTCCCGCACAACCGGGACGGTTGTGCTACGGGCAGAACGAGCATCTCGCTGGCTCCTGCACAACCGGGACGGTTGTGCTACGGGTAGAGCGAGCGCCTCGCTTGCGTCTGCACAACCGGGACGGTTGTGCTACGGGCGTGACTTGCGAATCGTCAATGTGAAGGTCGTGCCTTCCGGCGGCTGGCTGATGAAATCGACATGTCCGCCCAAGTAGCGTTCACCGAGCAGCTTCATGCTGTACGTGCCGATGCCGCGGCCGGACTGTCCTTTGGTGCTGAACGATCGCTGAAACATCTGCAGTTGGACATGCTCAGGCATGACACCCGGGTTGACCACGGCAAATGTCACGTTTTCCCCGCGATCGAGACAGTCGATGGCGACGCTGCCACCGGCAGGCGTGGCCTCCAAACCGTTCTTGAGCATGTTTCCCAGGATCCGCGTCAGCAGCCGCCGGTCGGTCCAGACAATGCCGTTCCAGACATTGCGCAGATCGATCTGTCGACCTGTGGCGACGGGACTCTTCGCATATTGCGTCCGCACATCGTCCAGTATCTTTCTGGTCGTGAGCATGTCGACTTGCAGGGTCAGATCGCCTGCTTCAGCCAGCACAAGATCGCGCTGGGCATTGATCTCTTCGATCAACTGTTCGCTGAGGTAGGTCAGCAATGCAGAGACTTCGTCAACAGCCGCGTGTTCCCGCGCCAGGTAATCGGCGTACCCCGAAATACAGCCGGCCGTATTGAGCACGTCGTGGAAGAACACGCGTTGCAGCACGGCCATCCGGTTGGGCTGACTCATATCGTCGACCGCCACCAGGATGAATCGCTCGCCATCCACCTCCATCGGTGTGGCAGCGACGCGGAGATCCAAGGCTCCGCCACCTGACGGCTGTTCCGTGATGACTCGGCACTCGCGGATGACCTGGGTTTGCTGCGACTGACTTTCCAGGATGGCATTGACGGCTCCACAAGTGACACAATGGCGACTCGTCCCGCAACCATCGGGTCCTTCCCGAGGCCGGACACATCCGATGACTTCACCCAGACGCTTCTCCAGCAGATCATCGCTCGCCATCTCCAGGACGCGGACCATGGCCCGATTGACCGCCACAATTTGCCGGTGCTGATTCAGGATCATCACCATGCCAGGAAGCGCGTCGAGTGCTGCCGTGAGGAGCGTACTGTTCCTGACGATGGCGACCTTTCGAGCGAAATCGTCGGTCGTATCCCGTCCCGCAGCTGCAAAATAGGTCTGTGGCAAGTGTGAGGAAGTTGATTCGTTGGACATGCCAACACCTCTTTCCGTACACGCGTGTCCGATCGCCTACCGCGCCTGACAATTCTCGCAGCCATCGCCTCGCTCGGTCAAGCTAGGCTCCCCAAAGTCCGCGAGTTACAGCTGTGGCTCGCGATCCGCTCCCACGATCCGCACATCGCAGTCGACGGAATTCCTTGTTCACAGCTCGTGTGTGCGCAGTTTCAATTCATGGATCGACGCGGATCCGTCGGTCAGCTCGATGACCAGGCTGCCGGCGCGGAAATCGTAGGCGCGACACGAGAAAGCATACGCGTCGTTGACAAAACACTCGACCAGCGTGCCTTGTACCAATGCCGAAACCGTGACCGGCTGTCCCAAGGGAAGAACGATAGACCGCCCCGAGCGAAAGTACCTGCCCCGCAGTTCAGCGTGATTCGATTCGAGGTGCAGAGTGTAGCCAGTCGGCAGATTCCTCAGATGTCTCACGAATCGCGTATCCACCGCCAGTTTCGTGGAGTCCTCCCCGCAACGTCGGCGGGTGCGAAACACCAGATTCACCTGGGCATCTTCGGACGGCGTCAGCGTACACGTCAACAGGTAATTGGAGGGCGCGTCGATTTCGACACAGGCCTTACCATTCTCGGACGCACCGACCAGCCTTGAGTCAGAACCCCAGGTCCACTGTCGATCCGATCGAACGGCGTCGCGGGAGGAGCCCAGATCCACACGCGCGTGCGGATACTGCGCGACCAGCTTCTGGGACTGGACGGAAACAGAGTTCGTGCGGGTCGCTGCCCACGTACACTTCGCGGGGTACGCACTGAGTGCCACCCCACAGGAAGTTCCCGTCATCCCGCTGGCCCTCCAAGGTCACGAATCCAGCCGGTGATCACGTGACGTTGACCGTCGTACATGCGTTTGGCCGCATACAGGAACGGTGTGTCAATCGCGGTTCCCACGACGTCTTCGAAGGGACTCCGCCAGTCCCTTGCGACTCGGGCGATAGTGCTCTTGGTATTGATCGGCGAAACGATCAGGTAGGTGTGAGCGCCGATCGTGAAGATGTCCGGACACTCCGGTGTACCCAAACCGTCGTAGTTCGATTGCAGCGGCTCGTCGAATTCCCAGTGTTGCAGATCGCGCGACCAGGCAACTCCGGTGTCGCGACCCGTGCACAAGAAACATCCAGAACTTGTCCGCCTGTTCGTCGCGCACCACGAACGGATCACGGAAGTCCCGCTCGCGCACGTTGGAATATCGTTGGCCATCCGGGCCAAGCCGGTCGTCGGGCAGTTTCTTCCACTCCATCAGATCATCGCTGACGGCATGCATGATGAACTCACGGCCGTCCGGATTGTTGGGGTTCCAGCCGACATAGAACATGTGAAACCGGCCGTCGTGCTCGATCACGCTGCCCGTGAACATATTCAGACCATCGGCGCTCGTCGCGTCACCGTCTGCCACGAGCGCCGTGGGGCACTCTCGCCAGTGGACAAGGTCGCGAGACACGACGTGTTCCCAGGGAACCTTGCCGACTGCTCGCAAATAGAAGATGTGGTATTCGCCCTTCCAGTAGAACGGTATCGTGTCGGCCAGGCGTCCAATACGCACCGGACGATGATGCACCGGAGACTTGTCGGCAGCGGTCTCGCGTCGCACGACAACTTCATCCACCTGATAGTCATCGAGCACAATCGCGACGGCGTCGAACGACAGGTCCTCGGCCGAGTACACCACCGGCGCGGCAGTCGGCAATCCGTACATACTGTAGGACTCAAGTCGTGCCTCGTCGGACGTCTCGCCGTATTCGATAACCAGGCGAAAGAAGTGAGTGCGGTAGAGTTCACCCGGCTGGGCGGTGATGAGTGTCGTCGGCCGCAGGCTTGATTCCGGAGCATCGTAGGACGGCCCGACGGCAAAATGCGGGGCGTGCTGCGCACGGCCACAGAACACGACCGGGCGCCCTGCCTGGAGCAACTGCAGGCCTCCGCCAATTCCCGTCCTGGTTCGCCGCGGTATATTCCATCATCGCGAACTCGATCGTGGCGCGAGTCCCGTTCTCTCCGAGCGATTCACACAATATCCGTTGGGAAGCGCGCAGCTGACCGCTCTGGTTCGATGCCCGCTCCGAGGATCCATGTCCGCTGCCGAAGGGGTTATTGATCGTGTGCGAGTCAACAAACACGGGGGGCAAGTCGCCCCAGCGTCGCCAGCTTGATTTCCAGCCGGCACCGGGCCGACCAAGCAACTCCAGCTCGAGCGGGTAGGTCCCCCGATACGGAAACGACTCGGCGGCGACAACCAGATCCTCCGCAGCAACAAAGTTGTTCCGAAACACCATGCAGCAGACGATCGCAGCAACAGTCAACCGTGTTGTCTTTCATGATTCTCATCCGCGGCGGGAAACGCGTCACCGTGGGTGTAAATGTGCGGCACGAACCGATCGTAAGCGGCCCGACACCGTGAAGCAAGCGGCTCGTTCTGGCACGGGTATCTCCGGTCGCAGCGAGAAAGTGACGGCCGAAGCGATCTTTTCGTGGACCACCTTCAATTCCGGAGCTGCGGTCGGTCAGAATAGGGTCTTGCCGCTTGATGGACACGCCTGAACATTCCGCCTGGAGAACGTCCCATGGCCCCGCTTGCTTGTCGCACCTCGGACACGGTCGTAGGTCTCTGCAAGCTGCTCTGGCTCAGTCGAGACGGGGGACGGATCGCCACGCTCGTGGGCATCACGGCGTTGTGTGCGGTGCCGGCGGGAGCCTTCGACATCGCTGCCCTGGTGGAGACGAGTGGCCTGCGGATGGCCATCGGCAACGACGGACGCGTGGTCGAGTTCGTCGACAAGGAGAGCGGGTTGAACTACGTAGTCGACGGCGGCAGCCCCTGTGCGTTGATTCGCCAGGCGGGGCAATGGTATCCCGCGACGGCGGTGTCGGTGGCCGAGGGCAACTGGCAACTGCGGTTTGCTGACACCGACGTGGAGGTTGTGCTGCGATCGGTTGCCCAGCAGCGACACGTGGTCTGGGAAGTCGTGGCGTGCCACGGTGAGGGGGTCGAGGAATTGGTATTCTGTGACATCCCGCTGAAGCTGCAAGGGTTGCCCGAGGATCCGTTTCGCTGCCTGTGCCTTGGCTTTGAACATCCAGACGAACGTGGCCGATGTGCCGCGGCCGTCCAGTCGCCTGCGGGCGACATGCTATCCGAAGTTCGGTTGTGCCGGTGCGGCAGTTGCGATCGTGGCCAGTCCGACCGGTGATTTGCGGGGCGCGTTGAAGGAGGCGGTCTCCTCGGCGCCCGGACTTCCCCATTCGCCGCTCGGTGGACCGTGGGCCCTGGACGCGCCGCTCAATCGTGGTTCCTACCTGTTCAACTTCGATGGCATCACGGAAGAGAACGTGGGCGAGTGGATCGCGCTCGCAAAGAGCCTGGGAATCACCCAGATCGACTTCCACGGCGGCAGCTCGTTCCGCTTCGGTGATTTCCGGCTCAATCCGTCGCGATATCCGCAGGGGCGTGCCAACCTGCGGGCCGTGATTGACCAGTTGCACCGTGCGGGAATCGCCGCCGGACTGCACACCTACGCCTTCTTCATCGCGAAGGACTGCCCGTGGGTCACGCCGGTACCTGACCCACGACTGGCCAGCGACACCACGTTTACGCTCGCCGAGCCACTCACGCCCACGGCCGACGCGCTGCACGTCGCTGAACCAACCGACACAGTCTCCAACATCACGGGGTTCTTCGTTCGCAACAGTGTTACGCTGCGCGTCGACGATGAGCTGATCACATACAGCGGAGTACGGTCGCAGGCCCCGTACGGGTTTACGGGCTGCCAGCGAGGAGTCCACGGCACTCAGCCGGTGGCCCATGCAGCGGGTGCGAAGGCATATCATCTCAAGGAGTGTTTTGGGCTGTTCGTGCCGGACCCCGATACGACCTTATTCACCGAGATCGCCGCCGCGACCGCCGACACGTTCAACGAGTGCGGTTTCGACATGATCTATTTCGATGCCCTGGACGGCGAGGACATTCTGGGTGGTGCTCAGTGGAGTTGGCATTACGGATCGCGCTTCGTCTATGAAGTGTGGCAGCGACTCCAGAAGCCCGCATTGATCGAGATGAGTACGTTTCACCATCACCTGTGGTGCGTGCGGTCCCGTCTTTGCGCGTGGGACCATCCGGTGCGGAGCCACAAGCGGTTCATCGATCTGCACAACGCGGACAACGAGAATAGTCGCCGCATGTTCCTGCCCGGCGAATTGGGATGGTGGGCACTCAAGAGCTGGAGCGGACCGCAGGGCGAGCCGACATTCGCCGACGACATCGAGTACCTGATGACCAAAGGGTTAGCGGACGATACGGGTTTCGCGCTGATGGGCATTGATCCGACAACGGCCAAGAGCGTGGCAGCCCTGCCGCGTCTGGCGGCGATTGTCAAACGCTACGAAGACCTGCGCCACTCCGGCCAGGTCAGTGCAGCCGTTCGGACCCAGCTGCGACAGCCAGGCGCCGAATTCACGCTCATTGGGGACGTCTCCGCGGGCTGGAAGTTCGTGCCGGTCGAATACGCCAAGCACCGTGTCGAAGACAGCAACGGGCCAACGGCCACCTGGGTCGCCTCGAACAAGTTCGCCGCCCAACCGGTTCGATTGCGGATCGAGGCGCTCATGGCCGCCGGACCCTACGACGCTCCAGACAACTTGACACTCGCCGATTTCCGGTCGCCGGAGGAGTTCCCGGTGCGCGGCGCGCGTCAGGGCGTGTCCGCCGAGCTGACATCCTCTGCGGAACAGGTCCAGGCGGGCACCGTCAGCGGCAAGTATACGGCGACGAGCAGCTGTCCCACACCCACGGCCGCCTGGACCAGGCTCGACAAGTCGTTCGCGCCGGCGGTCAATCTCAGTACTCACCAGGCCCTGGGCCTCTGGATCCACGGTGACGGCCAAGGCGAAATCCTCAATGTTCAGCTGCGCAGTCCGGAGCATCTCGTGGGCAATCTCGCAGACCACTACGTGCCGATTGATTTCACAGGCTGGCGGTATGTCGAACTGATCGAGCCGGAAGGAAGTCGCTGGTCCGACTTTCAGTGGCCGTACGGCAACGCCTACGCCATCTACCGCGAATCAATTCAGCACAGCCAAATCAGCAACCTGGGCTTGTGGTACGTCAACCTGCCCTTGGACAAGCAGGTCACATGTTATGTGAGCCCGATCAAAGCACTCCCACTGGTGCCCACGAAATTGATCAACCCGTCGATCCGTGTGGGTGCGGCACAGCTTACGTTCCCAGTGGAAATCGAAAGCGGACAGTACCTCGAATTCCACGCACAGGACGAATGTCGCTTGTACGGTCCCCAGGGGGAACTCGTGCGAACAATTGTCCCCTCCGGCACCGTTCCACTACTCGCCGCCGGCGATAACGCACTGGAATTTCGCTGCGGTTCGCCCACGGGAGTACGTTCGCGAGCCTCTGTCACGGTTATCACTCAAGGCGAGCCGTTGTAGGCCACCCTGTCGAGCGGGCGTCCATCCAGTCGCAAACGGCGCGGGAAAGTCCGGCCCGCGGCAGTCTGCCGCGAGCCGTATCACTTGACCCCTTGCGCAATCCGACGAGTCGCGCCAGGGCACCGGCGAGCTGGTCGAGACTTTTTGTGTCGGGCAATGTCAACTGTAATTGCGGGCGGCCCTGATCGTCTTGGCGAACCAGCGACTCCAATCCCGTACGGACCTCGCGCACAACCGCATCGCTCGGACTCGTCGCATCGTTGGGAATGATCGAGCTGACCAGCTGGCAGACGGCGGATATCACCTGGCTGCCGGCGGCGGCGACGCGTTGTTGTCGCGCCACCAGTTCGTCGGTCTCTCGATCCACTTTCCGGTGCAGCGTGCGGTCCTCCGCTGCGACGGGCGGCTCGCCGATCAGGTTCTCGAGTCGCCGCTTGAGGTTGTCCATGTTGCTGCGCATCTTCAGCTCGCTGACGTTCGATTCCGGATCGAGCGCGGCCAAAGCCAGATCACGTTTGTCAGCCAGGGTGCTCAGCAAGCGTTCCTCGAACGTGTCGGTGGTCACCAGCAGATACACATCGACGGGGCGTTTTTGCCCCATGCGATGGGCCCGCGAAATGCGCTGTTCCAACACCGCGGGATTCCAGGGCAGATCGACGTTGATCACCGTATTGGCCGCCTGCAGATTCAAGCCGGTTGACCCGGCGTTCGTCGTCATGAACAGCCGGCAGGCGGGCGTCCTCTGGAAGCGGTGCACGATCTGTTGACGTTTCCGCTGGGGGACCGAGCCATCGAGCCGGACGTAGTCGAGCGCGAATCGCTCCAGCCGTTTTTCAATCAGGTCGAGCATCGTCGTCCACTCGGAAAACAGCACTGCCTTCCGATCGGGCTGCTGCCACAACTGATCGAAGAGGTCGTCCAGGTATTCCAGCTTGGTGGAGAAGGCCGGCTCCTGCTTGTTCACCAGGAAAGTGCTGTTGGCCGCCATACGTGCGACCAGCAGGTGCTGCTGGATCCGGATCAGGTCCATTTCGGTCAGGAATCGCTTGGCGGCAATCTGCGCCGCCCGCTTCACGTTTTCCCTGCTCAGTTCGGCCTGCTCACCACTGGCCGGAATCCGAACGACCTCCGTCGTGCGTTCCGGCAACTGCTGGAGCACGGAGGCGCGGGTGCGCCGCAGCAGTACGGGTTGCAGGTTGGCCCGCAGTTCGTCCAGGTTCTTGTAACCCGTGACCTTGCCCTTGTCGTCCACGACCCGGTGCCGGTGAAAGAAGCGGAACCCCGGGCCCAGCCGCCGATCGTCGATGAACTGGACTACCGAGTACAGTTCGTCCAGTCGATTCTCCAACGGAGTGCCCGATAACACCAGGGCAAATCGCGAGCGCAGCGATTTGATCACGCGCGAAGTCTTGGCTTCCCAGTTCTTAATGCGTTGACCTTCGTCCAGGATGATCAAGTCCCAGGTCACCTGCTCGATCGGCTCCAGGTCGCGCAGTACCTGCTCATAGTTGCAAATGGTAAAGAAGCAGCCGTTGTCGTACTGCAGAACCGCTCTTCGGCCGACCCCATCACCAGCTGGCAGTCGCGGTCACAGAACCGCTGTACTTCGCTCGACCACTGAGCTTTCAAGGAAGTGGGGCAGACGATCAACACGCGCTGGACACCCGCGACGCGCGAAAGCAATTCCGCCACACCGATCCCCTGGATGGTTTTTCCCAACCCCATGTCGTCTGCCAGCACCGCGCACCCCGCACCCACGGCAAACGCGACACCTTCCAGCTGGTAAGGCAGCAACGGCTCCTTCAGCAATTCTGTCCGCAAGGCGTGTTTGGCGGGGTTCTTCCGGATTTCCTCTACCAACCCGGCGATGTTCCGGTCGTGCAATCGTTGTTGAATCCACTCCTCCGCGTCCGGATAGACGACGACGGATTCTCCAGCGCGTTCCAGCAGTTGGATGGCGGATAGCAACTGGGGGACGTCGTCAATCGGCCGATCGAGCAGCCCCGACAGGCGACGTTTCCAATTCGCCGCGAGATCGTCCGGCGTCATCAATCGCAATTCGATGTCGCCCGTATTGTAAGTGGACGGCAAATTCGCACTGGCGGAATTGTCGCGCCAGTTGCTGCGAAGAGAAACGAGACTTCACGCGTTGCAGGGCATACAGAATATGTTTGCAGGTCCCCAACGTATTCGCGCGAAAATCGGGACAGGAACAGTAGGATTCACCGCGCTCCTGGCCGCGCAGGGCTATGCGATAGGTCTTCCCCGAGGACTGGCTGGTCACCACGTAATCGGTCCAGGGTGACTTCGCGTCTTTCGAGGTCATGCGAAAGCGTTCCTGCTTCGCCCGTTGTGCGCGCTCGGCGATGGCCCGTTGTTCCAGGACCTTTTCGCTCAACAGTTCCAGTGGCGTGCCTTCTTTGGGAATCTCCGAGAGGCCCAGTGCGAATTTCTCTTCCAGGATAAAGGAGAGCGCGGCACCAAGGTGCTCGCACACGCCGGCGCAGCGGTCGCAGTTGCAGCAGAGCCGCCGCAAGTGGTCACTGCGCAACGTGATCGTCACGCGTACCGGCTGGTCAATGCCTCCCGCGTGGGGCAGCGTCAGTCGAAACAAGTCTCCACGCAGGTAAACATCGCGGTCAATTTCGACGTGTTGGAGATACTTTTGGCCGGACCGCATGAGCCGGTTGGCCTCAGGTCCCAACAACTTGCCAGCCTGGGGGAAGTTCAAATGTGACAACCGGTCGCGCAACGTGCGAACCCGACGCTTTTGCTCGGTGGCCATGCGTCCGCCTCCTGCAGGTGAAGATTCCGGCAACTGTCGACTTGTGCCCATCGGAGTCCCAGGCAGCCAGGTAAGGGCGTGGACTCGTCGCCCCGGCGCAAGACCAGTATATCGCATGGCGATGATTCGGCAACATCGAGCAACGAATCATAGACTATCCGTCGGCCTTCTCCTTTTCGGCCTCCGACTTGGCCTTCTGCGATTCTTCTTGCTGCTGGCGGAATTCCTGCAGGATATCGCGTGCTTCGGGAACCCGCATGCGCTGGAGCAACGCCTGGGCCTGACGCTGTATGTCCGCGTCCGCGTTCTTCAGGTACTCGCCCAGCGCGCGTGCCGCGTCGGCCGTGTTCTGCTGAGAGAGCACGGACATTGCCAGACGGCCCAGTGCCTCATCGGCGGCCGCCGTTTCCACAATCAGCGCAGTCACTTGCGGGCTTTTGTAGCGTCCCAGCAAGGAGAAGGCGATATTGCGCACCTGCGGATCCTCCGCAGCCAATAGCTTCTGAACCGTCGGCAGTGCGGATTCTTCGTCGTAATTGGACAATCCCACGATGGCCTGCTGCTGTATCACGCGATCATCCTGCACGGCCAGTTCCTTCAGGACCTCGAGCGCGTCTGGATCTCGCGCTCGTGCCAGCCCGTAGGCGGCAAAGGCGCGAACTCGCTGGTCGGTGTCTTTCAGCGCTTCTTTGAGCACCTCGCCCGCGGCACCGTCTCCGACCGATGCCAGGAGCCGAACGCCGCTCAGACGAAGCGGCGGTTCGCCGCTCTTCGCCAGTTCGACCGCCTTCTTGCTCATCGCCTCAGGGAAATATCTCAAGACATTCTCAAACACCAAACGTCGCTCATCGGCCAATTCGGCGTTCTCGATCTGCGCAATGACATGCGGCAGGACGACGGAATTCCGCGTGGCACCGATCACCTGCCCGAGGGCCGTCATCGCCAACGCGTCCTCCATTTGCAGCAAGCGATCCATCAGCAGCGGCGCGACTTCGGGACCGAGCCCGAGCAGTTCGGTCTGAGCCTTGCGACGCACATTCATATCCCGTTCACTCAGCGTCGGCAGCAGTTTTTCGATGCGGGCCACCAAGTACTGTTGCAGGGCCTCCTGCGCACGCGGCGATTCGCTTTTCGCCAGAAACTGGCGGGAGGCCTTGCTCACTTGGTCATCGGCGTCTTCCAGCGCGGCAATAAAGATCTCGATCGGATCAAAGCCGCGCAGTTCGGGCAGAACCGAAGCAGCCTGGCGACGAATTTCGACGTCCTGGTCGGCCATGAGCGACCTGAGACGGGCGTCCGTATCGGTCGGATCGACTCGGTGCATGGCCACTGCGATCCAGACACGTGCCGGATGGTCGCTCTTGGCAGCCAATTCCTTGAGCAACTCGGCGCTCTGGGGGGCTTGCATGTCGGCCAGCGCATAAGCCGCTTCCCGCGCGATGATCGTCGCCTCGTCGTCGACGGCCTGGGCCAACGCGGGCGCCGTCGCCGGATCACCCAGCAGGCCAAGCGCCTTCACCGCTGCGACACGTACCGGAATCTGTTCATCCTCCAGCGCTTTGACAACCAGCGGCACCGATTCCGCATCCTTGGCTGCCGACAAGACCTCCAGGCTGGCCACGCGCACGTCGGTATCCGCGTCGGCCGCCGCGGCACGGATCTTGGGCAACAACGGTGCGACGGGCTGACCTAACAGCGCCAAGCCTGTGGCCGTCCGTTGCTGGACCGTGGCATCGGCATCCTCCACCAACCCCGCGATCGCCGCGATCGCATCCGGGGCGTTGGAGCACGCCCATGCGAAACGCAGCCAAACCGCGGATGCCCGGATCCTCACTCTTGATGTTCTCGACCAGCGTCACGACAGCCCATTCAATCAACTCGTCGACCGCCTTGTCCATATCTTCGCCGCGGACGTTCCGGAACCGAATGACGCCTCGATCATCCAGTACGTAGATCGTCGGCCAGCCAGTCACGCCCCAGGCCCGCGAAATCGGGCCGCCGGTCGTACCGCCGTTAAAGAATGAACGCCACGTGATGCTCTCGCGTTCCAGCGCCGCGCGGGCGTTTTCGAGGGGATCACTGTTGACACCGATCAGGGCAAACGGTTGATTGGCCAGTCTTTGCACGAGCGACCGCTCGTGTGGATACATCGCCCGGCAAGGCGGTCACCAATCGCCCCAGAAATCCAGCACGACGACCTTGCCGCGATAGTCACTCAGTTTGAAGGGCACTTGGTCCAGGTCGACGCCTTCAATATCCGGCGCCACTTTGCCGATCTCCAAGTCCGCGGCGTCATGTACTTTGACCTCGGTGGCCGATTCGGTTTGAGCCCAGGCGGAAGCGGCAAGCAGCCCGCCGGCCAGACACGTCGCCGTGCACAACTTAAAAAATTTCGTCATTCCTCGCATCTCCCAATTGCAGCAGGTCGCCAGGTTCCCGTGAGCATCCCTCTGCCGAGCAGCGTTCAAAACATCCGTCGCTTGCGAGCTCATGGCAGAGTATTGCCAATGTAAGAGATTCCGGACCCGAATACAACTTCGCCACCCCAAAGCAATCGTTCCCAGCCCGGGGTGCATCGATGGGGCATCGAGGAAAAGAGGGGCAACGTCACTTCACCGCGTCTGCAGCCAGGGGTTCTGGCCGCTGATCTGAATCGTCGTCTCCTGGATTTCCTGCAGCTGCAGTTCTGCGGCACCGCCAGGCAGTCCGGCACCGACCGTGCCTTCCACGTGGTAGAGCTCGTGAACTGAAGTCACCTGCCGCCGCTGCGCGTCGAACACAAAGGAGCCGGACGCCTTCAATGCCCGAAAGTTTGCACCGGTGACATCAAACGGAAGAACGCCCTCTGTTCGTTCCGATGGGGAAAAACTCATTTCGTGTGTATAGTCATAGCGCATGCCGGCACCTTCGGGCCCGCGCTGGGTGTAGGTCGTGGTGCCGCGCCAGGTGCCAAGCGGACTCCAATCATGAGCCATAGGCCGAGTCCACGGCTGGCCGGACGCGATACTGCGGTCCGGCTGCAGGAACGATAGCTGTGCCAACTCCTTCCAGCCGTCTTCGTCCACTACGGTCACCACCATGAAGCCCTCTTCCCCAGGACGCGATACCGGCGCCGTCGTTGTCGTCTTCTTGAAGCCGGTGAACTCCACGATCTCGCCGCGCTCATTGAGCGTGAAAACGTACCGTTGACCGATCAGATCCCGCAGGGCCTTCTCGTAGGTGCCGCGCAACATTTCATCCGCCTGACCCAAATGCGATTGCTCCACGATCTGGTTCACCTTTCGCGACCCGTCCGCAGCGCACGGCGAGAGTTCAAGGCGCGAGAGAATCTGATAACGGATATCCTGCGTCATCGAGACTCCCGATAGTCCGAACGACGGTCGACGGTGCATATCAATGACTTGATACAGCACGGTTGCCACGTCCGCGGACGACTTCGTCGACGGAGCCACCGCGGCAGAACCTGAATCGGGCACCGGCTGCGTGGCGGCCTGGCGAGCAGTCTCCGGGCGGTCCGCGGGCACGGGAACCGGGTCAGACCGTTCTGTGGCGGAGTCATCGATCTTGGTCGGTGGGCGGGATGGAGCAGGGGGGGCAACGGCCGGGTCCGGCAGCGGGTCATCCGCCGCGGCGCGTGGCCGGCCGGTGGAACCTCGCGCACTGCCCGGCAATTCGTCATCCTTCTGAACAGCCACTCGGCGCTCGTCACGCGTCTTGTCAGCTGGCGAGCGGAGCAACAGGCCGATCCCCACGCCGCTTGCCAGGAGAGCCAGGGCTGCGAGTACGCAGACGGCCACGAATTGCGCACGCCATTTGCTCGATTGCCGCAGGCCCGGGGATGCGGCCACAGTGGCCCGAGTGCGCACCGCGGCGACCGCCGTCGGCGTTTCGCGCAGGGGGAGTTGCCGGACGCGTGGGAGCCGCGACAGTCGGCACCGGGGGTGGTTTCGGAGTGCCGACCCCCAGCGCCCGTGCGGGTAGCCAGTCAACCATGCCCGGCCGCCAAACCAGGGTGTCTGGAACCAGCGTCCCCGACCGGAATAGTCGTCGCAGCTCGCTACCTGGCACGGGGCCCAGCGTTTCGCCGTCCAGGAGATAGTACCAACTGTTCTCGGCCGCTTGCTGGTCCGTGGGCTCTTTGGACATACCATGCCGTTTCTTACAGAGTGCGAGGCGGTAACATGCCACGATTATAGCAGGTTCCCGCCGAGCGATTCCCCCGTCGCTCCCCCGGCCCATCCTCGTTGCCTCCCGGTCCCCACATTGAAGCACGAAGGAGTCTGAGCAAGCCTTTGACAACGCCAAGGCGATTGTTGTGTATGCGGATGGCGGCGGAGGTAATCCGATCAACGCACATCTCGAACAGGTCGAAGCCCTGACCAAGAAAGGGGTCGGACTGGCTTGCCTCCACTACGCCGTACAAATCAAGCAGTGGACCAAGAGCAAATAGGGAGCGGCGAGTCCACCCGCGTGGGAATTCCCGCCTCAGATTGCGCCGGTCCGTGTGCGGCGTTCCTTCTGGAATCGATGGCCGACTTCCACGGACGGGATGCGGTTCCACGCGCGGCTCACTCCGTAATCTGCCGCTTCGTCTGGGCGAGCCAATCGTCACGAATGCGGACGCCCCACCCGGGTCCGGCCGGGATGGAGACGTGGCCCTCGACCACTTTCGGGACGGGGTCATAGTAGTTGGCCGCCCAGGGAGTATCCTCAATGCTGAACTCGACAAAGGGACCGGCATTGGGAATCGCACCCATCACGTGCAGACTGAAGAGCGTGACGAGCGCCAGGTTAGCCGAGTGGGGTACGCAGGGCATGTTGAGCGCGGCGGCCATCGCGGCCACACGGAGCGTGCGGACAACACCGCCCACATACAGGATATCGGGCTGCACGACATCGACAGCCCGCATCGTCACCATGCGGCGCCGCTGGGCCAGATCATTGTCTTGCTCGCCGCCGGAAATCGGAATCTTCAGTGCCGCAGCCACTTCGGCCGTCCACTCAAGTTCCCAGTACGGGCAGGGTTCTTCGAACTGGCAGTAACCATGCTCTTCGAGCAGCCTGCCGACTTCAATCGCTCGTGGGGGTGTGTAACAGCTGTTTCCATCCGCGAGCAATAGAATGTCCTGGCCGACGCCCTGACGGACGGCGGGGATCAGCGATTCGGTGCGGCCGGGCCATTGGTCTTGATCGTGACCGTTCACGCTCCCCACACGGATCTTGAACGCGCGGTAACCGAACTGATCGCGCAGTCGCGCCAGTCGTGCCGCTTCCTCGAGCGGCTGGATGTCCCGACTCATGCTCGACCCGTACACGGGGAACGGACGCGGTTGTCCGCCCAGCAGTTCACAGACCGACTTGCCGGCTCGCTTTCCCAGCAGATCCCAGATGGCGGTGTCGAGTCCCGCCAGCGCCCGGCAGACGTACGACCACGGAAATTTGTAGTTGGCCTCGATGCACCGGTCCACGAGGGTATCCAGATCCGCCGGGTCCTGGCCCAAGGCGAGCGGCGCTACCTTCCGATGCATGATCTGCGCAGTCAGGTCCGCATCGAAGGTTGACAGTTGCCCGAATCCTTCCGAGCCGTCGTCGGTGCGCACGCGCACCACACTCACATTCGCGTCCTTCGTCAGCGTCTCGACCGAGCGGATCTTGAGACCGGTCTGGACACGCAAGATCTCGGGGATCCGATACATCGGGCTACGACCGAGCACCGCATGATCGGGCGACTCCGCGGCGCCGCCGACACGCGGCAAGAAGACACTGGCCGCACTCCCCGCGACCGCGGCACTGAGGAAACTTCGTCGCGTGCAGGTCATAGCCTTGCGCCCTTTCATCGGTCCGTCCGCGAGATGACTCGTCGTCGACACGAACGCTATTCTACCCCTCGCCGCCCTCGGATACAGCAAGCGGCCAAAAACCGAAAGGCGTGCGAAGTAAGGCCTGCTTGGACAGACGGTGGAATGCCCCAGTGCCGACTGGACCCTGCCGACTGGACCCTGCCGACTGGACCATGTTGGCTGGACCATGTTGGCTGGACCATGTTGGCTGGACCATGTTGGCTGGACCATGTTGGCTGGACCCTGGCCCTTGGCGCCGGTAGGATCGATCTATCGGCAGTGAGCCTGGGATTCTTTGCCCTACCCGGAGAGTCCCTGGTTCCGATCACGTCTCACGGGAATCGCGCAGAGTATCGTATGGCGTCCAGAAGAACCTGGAGCGATGCCCCTGGTCACTGGGGGTGAACGATCGGTACATCGCCTACCACGACGAGGAATGGGGAGTTCCGGCGCACGATGATCGCAAGCAGTTCGAGTTTCTCGTACTCGAAAGCGCTCAAGCCGGGCTGAGCTGGTCGACCGTGCTCAACAAGCGGGACGGGTATCGCAAGGCGTTCGCCGACTTTGACCCGGTCAAGGTCGCCCGGTTCACGGACCAGCGGATCGAACGCCTGTTGCAGGACGCGGGAATTATTCGCAACCGCATGAAGGTCACGGCGGCCGTGACCAACGCCCGCGCCTTTCTCGAAGTGCAGCAAGAATTTGGCACTTTCAGCGACTACATCTGGCGCTTCGTCGATGGCCAACCGCTGCAGAACCGCTGGTCGCACCAGCACGAAGTACCGGCTTCCACCCGGGAGTCGGACGCGCTGAGCAAAGACCTGAAGCGTCGCGGATTCAAGTTTGTGGGGAGCACGATCGTCTATGCCCATATGCAGGCCGTCGGCATGGTCAACGATCATGTGCTGAGTTGCTATCGACAGCACGCATGTGCGCGGATGAAATAGGCCGTCGATGGGACTCGGTCGTCGCGTCCGTCGTTTCAGGGGGTCAGCGTGCACTTCAGCGTGATTGACTTGGCGCGAGGCACGTGCCTATCATAGCGCCAGTGTGGCCGGATCGTGCCGGGCAGTCCCTGAACCGTTCCCCTTGAAAAAGGAACACCCGCGATGGCGAGTGGAGTAACGCGACGTGAATTTCTGGGCGCGACGGCGGCCGGTGGCTTGTTGCTGGCTGGCGGTTTGGCTGCACGACCGACTCTGGCTGCTGAAGAGAGCGGCTGGCCCAAGTTGCCTCCGGTCAAGATCCACGTCGTTTACCTGGGCACCGGCGGAGCGTGGCCTAAGCCGGAATTCGATGCCCCGGCCGAAGTCACGAAGTTCCGGCAATATCTGGCCGGGGTAGCCCAGCGTCTGGGAGATGTGGAATTCGTCGGTGGCGAGTTGATCCGCAACGTCGAAACGGATGCGCGTCAGACGGCCGCGACACTGGGGAACGCCGACGCCGTGTTGCTGGTACATCTGAGTTTTGGCAACGCCCAGCCGTTTCTCGAGTTCATCAACACCGGTCTGCCGGTGGCGATTTTCTCCCAGCCCTTCAGCGGGCACGACTGGATGTATGTGCCGCCGATGCAGAAGGCGGGAAAGCACGTCGTCCTGGTCGCCTCCAGCGACTTCGCGGACATCGACCGGGCCGTCGCGTTGCTCCGTGTGCCGGTCCGCATGCGCCAGTCACGCATCCTGCTCGTGGGCACACCCGCCGGGACGGCGGCCGCGTGCTCGCCGGAACAGGTCAAACAGTTGATCGGCGCAGAACTGGTCTCCATCGACGTTCCGACGGTGGTGGCCGCCCACAAGACGGTGACCCGCGCCGAGGCGGAAGCGGAGGCCGAGCAATATTGGCTCTCCCCCGCCAAGAAGATCATCGAGCCGACACGCGAAGAGATCATCAAGTCGGCCGCTATGTACCTGGCGATCAAGAAGTTGATGATCGATCACGGTGCGCGCGCCGTAACGATCCGCTGCCTGGGCGGAATACCGATCGATACGTTGGGCTACCCGTGCCTCGCATTCAGCAAGCTGAACGATCTGGGACTCGTCGGCGCATGCGAAGCCGATGTCGATTCCACCCTCACGATGTTGATGTTCGGCTACGCGTTCGGGACGCCGGGATTCATCACGGACCCGCTGTTCGACACCTCCCAGAATGCGGTGATCCATGCCCACTGCGTGGCTCCCACGAGAATGGATGGCCCGCAGAGCGAGCGGGCGCCGTTTCTCCTGCGCAACCACCGGGACGACAACATGGGCGCGTCCCTGGAAGTGGAACTGGAGGTGGGCCGCGAAATCACGTGTGCCAAGCTCGTCAATCTCGACACCATGTTGATTTCCACCGGCAAGATTACCGGAATCCCCGACTTCGACGATCGCGGGTGCCGCACTCAGATTACGACACAGGTTCCCAATGCGCGTGCCATGCTGGACAACTGGGGCGGCGGCGTGCTGGAAGGGGATATGATGACGATGCTGCACCGCGTCGTGTTCTACGGGAATCGACTCGACAGCGTCCGCGACCTGGCGCACCTCATGGGACAACGCATCGTGGCCGAAGGATAGACGATCGGCGCACATCACCTACGCTAACAACGTGTCCACCGGGAGCTCGAACCGCGGCTCCCGGTGGATACTGTCTTGCGTGACAGGCGATCCGCCGCACGCGACTACTTGCCCATTTTCTGCAAGCTCCGCAGGCAGCGATTGACGTTGCGCAGGGGCGTGCCCGCCGCGCGCTCGTGCTCAACGATGTACCACTTCGTGCCACCGGTGCTTTCGCAGATCTCGAAGACTTCCTGCCACTTCACGTCGCCTTCCCCGACGACCGCCGTGTCGGGACCACCGGACTCTTTGAGGTGGATGGTTTGCGACCGGCCGGGAAATCGCTTCAACGAGCCGATCGGGTCGCCGCCCGCCTCGAGGCAATTGCCGAGATCCATCTGCATCACGACATCATCGCACGTGTTCGCAAAGAAGAGATCCCAGGCGAATTCATCGCCGATCTTCTTGAAATCGCCGCCGTGCGCATGGTAGCCGACGTACATGCCCTGCTCTTTCAGGTGGGCCGAAATGTCGTCGTAGACCTTGGCGGTTTCCTTGATGGAGTCCAGCGATTCCGCATACGAATCGGGCATCCAGGAAACAATCAGGTACTTGTTGTGGATCGTCTTGTTGAACTCCACAGTCTTCTTCAGTTCATCGCCTTTCAACGTGTCGAGTGAAATGTGAGTCCCGCAACATTGAAGGTGGTGCTTGTGCAGCAGTTCGTGCAGTTCGTTCGCGTTGCGATTGTAGTACCCCGCGAACTCGACGCCTTGATACCCCATTTCCGCCACGGCTTGGAGCACCTTGGCCAGGTCCTTTTCGCAGTCCTGCCGAACCGAGTAGAGCTGCAACCCAATCGGAATCTTCTCCGCTTTCCGATTTGCCATGGCAGCGAGCGGTCGAACACCGGCCAGCAGCATGGCAGCCGTGCCCGTACCCAGTTGCAGCAATTCACGTCGCGAAATGTTCATAGGTGGTCCTTTCATAGGATGTGTGGACGAACACAGTCGCCTGCATGTCAAGTCAAGTATTGTACGCCAGTTCGAGCCGCCTGGGATACTCCTGGCTCAGCCTTCGCCGATCGTCGCCAGGGCCCGCCGCATGGCGGTGGCCGTGGCGGCAAGGGCCTGTTCGTTTCCCAGGTCATTGAGCTGTCGGTTGAAGGGCTCCGCGCACCGGGCCATCGTATCCGATCGTCACCAGCGCCCGCAGAAATGTGGCGATATCGATCACGCCGGTCGCGGCCGGCAACTCCCGTTGACTGTCGATCTGTTCCTCGACCGGTACTCCCGCCGGCGCGTCGTTCAGATCACAAGCCACGACGTCCTGGTTGGACAAGGCCAAGAGGTCCTCTGCCGTTTCTCCGGCGGTATACCAGTGCCAACTGTCCAGGACCAGTCCGACATTCGGTTGGCGCATGTCGGCAATCAACTCCCGCGCCTCGGCCATCGTATGGATGAACGGATACCGCCTGGTGCTCCACAGAGTCTTCGGTCCAACGTATTCTAAACCCAACCGCTGGCCGTGATCCGCGAGTATCTTGGCCACTTCGCTCAACCGTTGCGTATGCTGCCGGAAGTTGGCGACATATGTCAACTCATCATGGCAGGGCGAAAGCCAGGTACCCACCCGCGAGGCACCGGCTCGCTCGAGAGCACTTGCCAGTTTCGGCAGGTCCTTGAGGTCTTGCTGAAATGTGGCGTCATCCCGCCGAAACTCCACGGGCAGTCCGGCGGCGCCCCACACCAGCTTGGCTTCCCGGAGCGACTGATTGAACTCCTGCAACTGAGTGTCCGATAGCTGCGCCAATTCACTGGCCGCCGGCTGGAGCGATTCGAAACCGCCAGCTTGTGCCAGTCGCATGGACTCGCGCAGATCCGCCTGCACGCCGATGGCGCCGCAGACTAGATCGATCGTGAACTGGCGGGCGCCAGATGCCCCCCAGAGTGATCGCGGACTGAAGAAACTGGAGGCACCGACCAGGGCCGCGATACCAGCCAGAAAACCTCGACGACTCAGACGGCTCATACGTTTTCTCTCCCCATGTGGCAAAGTCATTCTGCGCATGGCCAACCCGCGCCCCAGGCCACGCCAAGGACCTGCCGGGCGCTGTCGGAGGGATCTTGGGCTCCGCCCGAAAATCTGGGTACACATTCCAGCAGGGCCCCATTATATAAGAAATGCGGGCAAACGCGGCCAGCAACACGGGAACAAGCCACGTGCCCCCTCGGGAGGGGCCAATGCGGGCTCGCCCGCACCCGTGACGTCAATTCGAACCCTTCCCCCCCACCCCACAAAAAAAACTCGCAGCCGCATGGAGGCCGACTATAAAGAGTTCGCCGCGGCTCGTCGTACCGCACTCCAGATTCCAGAGACTCGATCGAGGAGGTCCCAGCATGTCGTCCGAGCAGCAACCGTCAACGGGCATTTCGCGCCGCCAGTTTCTCTCTGCAACCGCTGCCGGAACCACACTGGCCCTCGCGTCTCCGGCGGTTCTCACCGCCAGCAAGACCGACTCGAAGCTCGTGGTGGGGCAGGGGGACTACCAGTACGAAGTCCTGCATCATTGGCCTCAGCTCCCCACGCAGTTCCGCTGGCAGACAACCCACAACGTCGCGGTGGACCGTGGCGGTCACTTGTACGTGATTCACGAAGGCGATGCCAACCAGCCGGACCACCCGTCGATTTTCGTGTTTGATGCCGAGGGGAAGTTCGTACGTTCGTTTGGCAACCAGTTCCAGGGCGGCGGTCACGGTATCGAAGTCCACGAAGAAGATGGTCAGGAATTCCTGTACGTGTGTGCGTACCAGCAGGTCAAGGCGATCGCCAAACTCACACTCAACGGCGACGTGGTCTGGCTTCAGCACGCGCCGATGGAGTCCGGAATTTATGCGGCGGACGAAGCTACGAACCCCCAGAAGGTTTGGGGGCGAGATCGTTTCATGCCGACCAATACGACATTTCTGCCCGACGGAGATTTCCTGGTGGCAGACGGGTACGGGTCGTTTTTCGTGCACCGCTACGGGAAGGATGGCAAGTGGAAATCCTGTTTCGGAGGTCCTGGGGAAGGAAAAGGGAAATATGACACGCCGCACGGTTTGTGGCTCGACGCTCGCCCGGGCCGCGAGCCGGCACTTGTCGTTGCCGATCGAGCACATCACACGCTGCAATGTGTGACCCTCGATGGAGCCTGCCAAAACACCCTCGCGGGTTTTGGTTTGCCGGCCAACATCGACACGCACGGCGACTTGATGGTGGTTCCGGAGCTGTTCGCCCGCCTGTCGATTCTGAATCGCAATAACGAGGTCGTGGCGCGGCTCGGCGACGACTCGGAACGGATCCGAAGCGATTCGGGCTTCGCGATTCGCGGCGACGAGAAGCAGTGGAAGCCCGGCTTGTTCGTGCATCCCCACGACGCCTGTTTCGATGCCGATGGAAACATCTTCGTTGCCGAGTGGGTCGCCACCGGACGGGTTACCAAGCTGAGGAGGCTAGGTTAGTACCATGACGAGCAATTCCATCGAGATTCTGCGCACCAAGAGGTGCGTACCGTGCGAGGGGGGTGTTCCACTCGTGTCGCGGACGGAGGCAGAGCGTCTGCTGAAGGACCTGCCCGGTTGGCGGCTGACGGACGACGGAATTCGGATCCGCCGCGAGTGGGTGACGAAGAACTTCATGGCGGCGATCGAATTCTTCAACCAGGTGGCCGCGCTGGCCGAGGACGAGGGGCACCACCCGGACCTGCACCTCGCAGGGTACCGGAACGTGGCCATCGAGTTGTGGACTCACGCGATTGGCGGGCTCTCCGAAAACGATTTCATTTCGGCAGCCAAGATCGAGCAGCTACCGATCCGACTCAAAACCCAGTGATTCCCGGGGGGAAGGGCCGTCAGCGGAGTTCGCCGCCCACCATTCCGGTCCAGCACATGACGATCGTGTAGAGGGCCGCGGGATGCTCCCCGTCTTCGGTGGTCTGCAGAAACTTCTCGGCGTGGGACACGAACATGTTGGCGTTGTCGGCGTCCTCGAACACGAACATGAGGTAGTCCCCAACCGGAAGAATGGCCACCGAGAATGGCCATGGGCTGTCCGCTTGCCCGTCCCACTTGCGAGCTAGATCCATCAACTCCAGCCCGATATGTTCCGCGATGGCATCGGGAAAATGGATGAGCACACCGACGTCGTAGGGTTCTCCCATGGCTACGCGTCAGGCCTCATCCCCACGCGCACCCAGGAGGGCGGAGAGCAGATCCTCGGAATCGGTCAGGCCCCAGCGGGAGTCCAGCTCAGCCCAGATCTCATCGTCGGCGGACGACTTGCGCAATTCGAAACCGATTGGTGGGTCGGTCATTCCGATCGGCACCATGCTGGCCGGCGATCGAACCAGATTCTCCGAATCGCCCTCCACTTGCTCCGCGCTCGCAGCTGGTGTTGTGTCGACGCCGCTGAGGAGCGAAATCGAACTGACGGAAAGAACGCTGGTGCTGGAGCCGAAGTGATCAGCAGTGTCCGCCTCGCCCTCCCCACCGCCCGGCGGGGACTTCGGTCGGTTGAGCTCATTGATCACGAGCAAGGCGTCGAGAGGAGTCACGGTGTTATTCGGATCCGTGTCGTAAAACGGCGGCGCTAGCGGACGTGGCCGCGTTGTCGGCAGGTCCAGGATATCGCCCGAATTCAACTTATTGATGACCAGCAACGCGTCAAAGGGCGTAATGGTCACGGTACCATCCGGAAGGGGTGCCGAGTCGTCCACGTTGAGCAGACTTAATCCGTTGTGCCACGGGAATTGCGTATCGAGCGTGAGGTTGACCGTCGCCACGGCACTTTCGTAGTCTCCGTCGCTGGCCTTGTACGTGAATTTGTCCTCGCGATTGAATCCAGGATTCGGCGTGTAAACGAAACTCCCGTCGGCTCGCAGGTTGAGCGTTCCATATTTGGGCCCTTCCACGAGTATCGCCTGCAGCGGGCCAATCCCGTCGTCGGTATCGTTGCCCAACACGCCGGGAGCTGCAACATTCAGCGATTCATTGACCGGTGTGTCGATTTCATTGACCGGCGACAGGTAGGCATCATCGCGCGCCACCGGAGGCAGCAGGTTGTCCGTGATCTTCACCGTTAACAAGTAGCCGCCCGTAATGATGGCGACCTGACCGCTGTCGTAGTCAAAGGCGATCTCAGGACCGTCCTGTGAAGTTTCCGCAGGAATATCCGCTCCGCTGATCGATTCGAACCAGTCCACGATCTGCACGGTCTGGTTGGAGGATTCGATGTGCAATAGGTCACCGGTCCCGGGAGCTCCCGATTTCCCGACCAAGTACCCGACGTTTCCGTTGGTGGCACTCGTCAACCGCCCGTCAATGGGCGCGTTTTGGGCGTTGCGAACCGTGTGCGCCGTCCCGCTGTAATCCCACCACATGAGCTTTGATGTGGAGAAACCGCCGCCACCAAAAACCACACCGTATCCCACAATTCGGCTGTGGTCGGGAGAAATCCCATAGACCAACACACCGCTATTGAACGGATCCTGCACCTGGCGTGGCGGCTGACCAGGCTCCCAAATACTCGCATCCAAGCTGATACCGACTTTGACCCGGTCGTCCGAGATTCCCAAGAGCACAGCGCTCGGTGGTCAGTTCGGCGACATGCACCATCGCTTGATCGTACTCGAAAATCGCCCGACCCTGATCAGATATACCCGCGACCACTCCATGGGCGTTGACGGCATAACCAAACGACTGGTAGACGGGGTTCTGCGAGTATACGCCGGGGATGGATCCGAGCCCGACGTTTGTCATCTGGTTACCGTCCCAGACCGCCCGATACGCCTCGCCATGCACCGAGGCCCGCGGAGACAGAGAATTACCGGTCACGTAAACGGCCGACCCATCGGAACTGACTGCCGAAGCAACCGTCTTGCCCCCGGCTTGGCCGTTGAGCGATGGGATCTTCATGTCCTCACCCACATCCATCGCCGTGCTCGCGTCGAGATCGTAGTCGACAACGAGTAGCCTCGCTTCGGCCGGTGCGCCGTTCGGCTGGACATTGGCGGTTACCGCCAACCGGTTGCCATGAAACACGACGCCGCTCAGATCCTGAAAGGCCGTCGATGTATCGGTCAGGTAGGACCGGAGATCGATCATCGCCCAGTCACCGACGCCGGCCAGCAATTGCCGAGCCTCGAGCTTCTGAAATTCCAAGGCTCTCCGTGAAAAAAGCTTGCGACTTGGTGCGCGACGTGATCTTCGTCCGGAATGCAAACGACGGTCTGCCAGCATGGTCGTATTATCTCTCAAACAAGTGTGCGGGATGTCGCGTCCAAGCGAAAAGCGCAATTGCGATGGGCGTCGCTCAGGCCCGGCTGGCGACAAGCACGGAAAACCACCCTGCAGCCGAGTGCTAGGTGCTGAAACACCGTTGTTCGCGCAATTGTCAACGTTATCTGCCAGTTCTTACATACTAGTCAGAATGTAAGACTCCGCAACTGAAACGGGCCATGCACCCCATCATGGGGGAACACGGAATCGCGTCGGCGGGTACCCGGCCATGCTGCAGAGCGATCCAGTTCGCTGGCTCGTCCGCCGCGACAGCACGCCCGGAACCCATCGCATCGAGCCACAACGCCGCCCACCGCCAAGAAAAAACGAATCCGGCCTCACCGCGAAGCCGGATCCGTTTTGGGCTAAGCCACTTGTGGTGACTTGTTCGTGCTACTAGAAGGGCGAGCAAGCGCCCGGATCGATATTTCCCACCATGTGGAAGTGGTTGTGGTCGATGTAGATAACTTCCCGGGCATCCTCGTTACGATAGGAGTACGGGATCGGCCAACCTACCCACACGATTTCCTCGTAGTAAATTGTGCATTTGTAGTGGGCGTGGTGCAGCTGAGCCGGACCGACCATGGGGACAAACCGGGGCGGATCAACGTAATCGGCAATTTTCTCTTTGCACATGCGGACGTTATTCCGCTGGACTTCATGCAGGAAGGGGAAGCCGCCCTCGATGGGCCGAGCCTTCTCAAACGCCACCATCACTTCGTCGTCGCTGGGCGGATCCAAAGCGACGGCCGGCCCTCCGGCCGTGATCGGACCCAGGATCGGCACCCGCTCATAGCGCTCCTGCGCCACACTTCGTCTTCCTTCTTGTCCTGGAAATACGGGCTGACCGGAATCGGAATCGGGAGCATGGGCCCCAGAGTCGGACGAATGCATCCAGTACTGCCGAACGCGAGCAGCGCCAAAACTGAGCAGACGGCGGCGGCAATGTTTCGAGACATCGGATCTTCCTTGATGGTCATTTGATTGCGGTGATTCGAACGGAGGCTGACCAGCCAGTTGGTTAATCCAAACCCACACGTTCCCTCCGTGCGGGCAGCTGATTATCGCTAGACCTAGTTATCGTGTTAGTCTGGGACAGACTTGCGGGTTTTTCTGGTCTTGTCGAAAAAAACGGTAAAAACACGTCCGACTCGCGGAGGGATGCTCAGCGGATCCCACCTGGCCAAGTCGGCCTCGCAAGGTCCGACCGGCGGTCCCGCCGCACGCGGGCCGGCAGTGGCCAAGAAAAAACAGCTCCCCTCACACCGGCTTCAGTGCGAGGGGAGCTCGAATGTGTCGGCTCGACAGTGGTCAGCCGGTTACTTGCTCTTGAAGTCCAGCCACCACCAGCCGTCATCCCATTCCATGGTGACCTTCCGCCATCCCAAGGGAACCTGGGGATACGGGTAGAACGGTCCGATGTAGGGCCAGGCGGTGGGCGAGTACTGTCGTGGATAGGTGACGGCGGCATAGTTCGGGTACGCCGCGTAGCTGGGCCACGCATAGCCGGGCATCGTCGGGTTGTCGAACCGAGCGCGGGCGACGCCCGCGGCAGCCGGCACTTCGGCCATCGGCTGGCCACTGATCTGCTGCGTATACGCGACCGACTGGGCCGGAGCAAACGCCAGCGGAACCTGCGGGCCGGCCTGGGCCGGAGCATAGGGCAGCGGCGCGGGGACCTGTCCCGGGCCGACGACGGTTCCCACGGGAGCCGGCATTTGGCTCAGGGGCGCCGTGACCTGGGCGGCCGCAATGACCGGTGCCGAAACGACCTGGACCGGAGCCTGGCTGGCGACCTGCAGGTCGTTGACCACTTGCTTGACGCCTCGCACGCGGCGAGTGACGTCCAAAACCAGAGCCTGTTGTTCCTCGGACGCGACCCGTCCAGAGACCCACACCACGCGGTCATTGACTTGCACGTCCACGTCGAAATTCCGCAGCGTGCCGCGTTCTTTCTGGGTCCGCAGGCGACCGATGACGTCTTCGGCCAGTTCGTCGTCCGACGGACCCGCCGACGGACGCGTCTGGGCAACCGTCGTGGTCTGGGCGACCGTCGTGGCCGTTTGGACCGGAGTGGGGGCCACTTCGGCGGGTCTTGGTGCCGGTGCCGGTGCCGGTGTCGGCTCGGCCGGTTTGGCTTGCGTAAGTTGCTGTCGCGGCGCTTTCGGCTCAACTTGCGGTGGAGCGGCCGCGAACTTCTTTCTCGGAGCGGAACGCACGCTGAACATTGCGATTGATGTTCGTCAGCAATTGCCCAGGCTTCTGCCGCCCTTTGGCTTCTTTCTCAGCTTTCGGCTGAGCGGAGCGTGCCTGAGGCGCGCCGGTGCGGCAGACGATTCCTTCACTTGGAGATCATTGACGACTTGCCCCACGCCGTCCACGCGGCGCGCGATCTCCACCACCAACTGCTGCTGCTCGGCGATGCCACGTGGCCCTTGAGCCAAACAATGCCGCTTTCGACCTCCAGATCGATTCCGAATCCGGTAAGTCTGCCATCCGCTTTCTGTTGTCGCAGCTGCTGGACGATCTGCTGTGCGATTTGCTGATCGTCAGCGTGCACCCAGCCTGGCGACAGGGCGGCAATCGAAGCGATCGCCAATCCTAGAAGTAAACGTCGCATGGGTCCCCCCTCCTGAGGTTAATCTCCCTGATTGTGTCGGTCGTTCGTGATTCCAGGAATCGACGCCCACGCGTGGATGAAGCGACCACGTCGGGACGTTTCCGGAGCCACGAATTCTGCGGGTAGTTGGGATGTCTGGTTTCTGGCCAACACGACTGCTCGACCGCGAGCACATTTGGACTAATCGGCCGATGACGGTGGGAGGGAACAGCGCATTCTTTAAAAGACGCACGCCGTCGAGTTGCGATTGGTTCCCCCCAGCGCAGCTCGGGTGTCCGATTTATCTGCCCGATACATAGTTTCGGTATCCGGCAGTGAAGAAAGGTAGGTTTTTTTCGATTTTGCCGGTGAACCCCACCTAGGAACCGGCGCGGCACGGCGAGTGGTCGACTCAACTCGCTTCGCTATTTGATCTTACCGACGCTGACCCGGGACTCGCCTGGGGCGCGTCATGCGCGCGCCGGGCGGCTCAGATAGAGGCCGCCGTTCGCTCGCGAGCACCGAAATCGAACGTGGCACAGACCGTCATAACCGACAAAGTCGCCCCAGACGTCATCCACGCATCGCTGGCCGACCCGAGGGCCAGGACGGTCACCAGCCCGATGGCCAACATCAAACCGATGAAAATCTGCTCGCAGGCGTTCCGCTTGCGACCGCTCGGAAACAGCTGCAGGGCCACAATGGTCGCCGCACTGATCAATTGGATGGCGACTGTGGACCAGAAGATGCACGGCAAAGAAAGGGTCCACATGGGTCTGGATTCTCCTAGCTTCCATTCCAGGACTGCTCGTTCGATTCGCCCATCTCGCAGCTCGAGGAGTACCAGCGAAGCGACACGCCCACTCGGCATGCAGAGCTGGAGGCCAGCTCCGCTGCGGGAATGCACGTCATGTGTGCCGAATGAACCCGAGAGGCAGGAGATTAATGCAAATCGCGTTTCGACACAAGACTTATTGGCGCGGCCTGCCGGTCCCGGTCCGCGAGTCCGTACCGGGACACGCGGCGCAAGAAAAAGCCGCGGAGCCGGTCTTAAAATGCGGCCCCGCGGTATCGATAGTGTTGGTCACCCAGTTTCGACTCTCGCCAATCACCGCAACAGGCTGCGGAGCTGCGTATCGACTTCACCCGCCGACAGATTGCGACTGACGACTTTGCCCTCCTTGTCGACGAGCAACATCGTCGGCAGAGTGAGGATTCCCAGGGAGTTGGCCAGCGGACTGTCGAGCCCGCCTGGCTCATACAGTTGCGGCCAGCGGATGGAGTTGTCTTGCAGGTAGGCATCGAGCGTGGCGCGGGCCGTGTCGACGTTGATCCCCAACAAGGCGACGTTTTCCGGTCCGTACTTCGCCTGCATGTCTTTCAACAGGGAAAGGTGTTGGAGGCAGGTCGGGTACGATGTGGCCCAATAATGGATCAGCAGGACTTTGCCTCGAAACGACGAGATATTCACCGTGTTTCCCTGGGTATCCTTGCCTTCCAGCGTCAAAGGTTGACCGACCGACTCCATGCGGCGTTTCGCGCCGACGGCTTTTTGCGCGAGGGGCATGTCGGGAAATTCGCTGGCAATCCTCGAGTACCATTTGACCGCTTTGTCATCCTGGCCAGCGAATTCCTCGGCAAAAGCCAGCTGCAACATGGCGTCCGCGGTGTCTCCCGTGTTCCCGAAGTCGGTTACGAATTGCTCCAGGTCGGCCAGCCATTTTTCCTGGATTTTCGCGAAGTCCGCGTTCGGCTCATCGAGACTCCGCCAGTAATTGGCCGACAGGAAACGGAACTTGACACAGGCGATGATGTCAGGAGCTGCCTTCTCGGCCTCCAGACGCTGGCACAGCGCATCCAGACGCTGGATGCCGTCCGGATAAGCCCGCCCTTGGACTGCGGCGCTGACGGCGTCCGCCAGCTGCCGCAGCCAGGTCGCCTGATCTTCCGGGGTCGTGGCCTTACTGGCCAGCTTTTCTAGCAAGTCAGCCTTTTGGATGTTGAGGGGGGCCAGTTCTTCGAGGGTGGTCGTGCGCTCGAGGAGTTTGTCAATCTGCTCCAGTTGCTCCACAAGCTGCTGGATTTCCGGACTCAGTCCACTGGTCACCGGAACGTCGCCTTCCGCCCGCCGGGCCAGCGACGCCTGGAAGAAGAACCCATCCGGGGCCGTGCTGGCCTGCGCGTCGGCCATTGATTTCGGAAGATCAATCGAGCGCCACAGATCGCCAGCCCGCACCAGCGTACCGACAATCACCTGGCTGTGCCCACCTGCCGACTCGACAACCGCCACGGTGTTCTCGTAGACCTGCAGGTCTTGCCGCGCCCCGTCGGTACCCGCGGGCACCACTCCCGGCCGCGTGCCGCCGAAGTTGACCCAACGAGCCTCAGGACCCGAGAACTTCTGGGTCCGCGTAAGTTCCTCGATGCCGGCGGCCGCGTCGGCGATTTTCTTGCGCAGCTGTTGGGTTTGCCCCTCCCCCAACTGCAGGCTCGCCAGCTCTTCCTCGGTCAGCAGCAAGCGGCGAAACCGGTCGGCATTGCGCGTCGCGAGCGCGGCAATCACTTCCTCCGACACTTCTTCCGGCGAGATGGCTTTCCATTGGTCAATTCGCCCATCCTCGTTGGTGTCCAATGCCCAGCGGATTCCGGAAGTGCCCAGCCAGCGGCACTCGTCGGCCTTGCGATTGAAGTTTCGGTCAATGTCGCGGTACACCTCGACACCATCCTTGAAATAGCACCACTGATCGACCTTGTTGTCCGCATTGGTGTCCACGAACCGCCGCAGCACATTGCCGTCGCCATCGCGGACTTCCCACCCCGCGAGCTGCGGCGACTTGATGGGTGCCAGCGTACATTTCTCCGCGGCCGGGCCTTCGGGAACGTCGTATTCGACGTTGACTTGAATGGGTTTGAGCTTGAGGGCTTCGACCACCGAAGGCTTGGCGGTCTGAGCGGCCGCCACTAGCGGGACGAGGGCCACCACCAGGGTGGCAAGTGCGAGTCGAGTCGGCTTGAACATGTGATTCCATCCTTCCATGTCGACCTAGGCGAAAGGGACCGTTCGCAGCGAAACAGCGGTCTGCCCACCACGTGGGGAGTGTGCCTGCCGGCGCAGCCGGTAACCAGGATGGGGCCGAAAACGGCCCGCAACTCGCGGTTCTTCCGGAGAAATCCTCACATTCTCACGTCCCGCGGACCCCTCGGCCGGGTCTCGGGGAGATTCCTGCAGCGCCCGGCAGGCGGCTGCCGATAACGATAGGACAAAATCGGTCTCCACGACAAGCTCGATTTGTGCCCCGTTTGACAGTTGGACGGGGAAATCTACAATGAGCCGTCTCAGGGCGACCTGAGGGTTTTTTGTGGAAGAGGGCGCATAGCTCAGTTGGTTAGAGCGCGTCGCTGATAACGACGAGGTCCGAAGTTCGACTCTTCGTGCGCCCACTTCGGATAACCGATCGACGGGCCTGCCGAACCGATTCCCGCCGACGGGTTCGCAGGAACCTTCCCAGGGGCCGTAGCTCAGCTGGGAGAGCATCGGCTTTGCAAGCCGAGGGTCGAGGGTTCGAATCCCTTCGGCTCCACTTGGCCGTCGGCCAGGAGAGTGGGCGAGAGGAGAAAGTGGGGAAAAGACGCCTGACCCGTCCAGTTTCCACACTTTCTCCTTTCTCCTTTCTCCTATCTCAGCTCTCTCCTCTCTCTTCTCACGCCTCTTCTTCTGGTGGTGAACTGCCGTCATTCTGCCGATAATTCCCTGGTCTGCGAGCAGCAGGTCGGGTTGACGGGGTCGCGCACCAGATGTGGGTTGCGACCGATCGCGAGGTGGCTGGCGGGCTTGCCGACCGGTTTCACAAAACTGGCGGTGGGGGGTTTTCCTCGTTCCGGTCATCGCGTAAAATTTGTGGTTCGCG
>CAVWHV010000025.1:0-143488 GCA_963754725.1 uncultured Planctomycetaceae bacterium | reverse complement strand
TCTCGTGGAGTCATCCTTGAAATACCACCCTGGATATGCTTTAGTTCTAACGTTGATCCCGTGAATCCGGGCAACGGACAGTTTCAGTTGGGCAGTTTGACTGGGGCGGTCTCCTCCAAAAAAGTAACGGAGGAGTACAAAGGTACCCTCAGCCTGGTTGGCAATCAGGCGTAGAGCGTAAAGGTATAAGGGTGCTTAACTGCGAGACTCATCAGTCGAGCAGATACGAAAGTAGGTCTTAGTGATCCTGTGGTTCCGTATGGAAGGGCCATAGCTCATCAGATAAAAGGTACTCCGGGGATAACAGGCTTATCGCCACCGAGCGTCCACAGCGGCGTGGCGGTTTGGCACCTCGATGTCGGCTCATCACATCCTGGGGGTGAAGAAGCTCCCAAGGGTTTGGCTGTTCGCCAATGAAAGTGGTACGTGAGCTGGGTTCAGACCGTCGTGAGACAGGTCGGTCCCTATCTGCCGTGGGCGTTCGAAACTTGAGGAGGTTCTTCTTTAGTACGAGAGGATTTAGAAGGACGTAGCTCTGGTGTACCAGTTGTCGCGCTAGCGGCACGGCTGGATAGCTATCTACGGAAAGGATAAACGCTGAAAGCATCTAAGCGTGAAGCCCTCTCCAAGATTAGGTTTCGTAATCCGCATTGCGGAGAAAGTCCCCTGGAAGACTACCAGGTTGATAGGCCAGATGTGTAAGCACAGTAATGTGTTCAGCTAACTGGTACTAATGGACGAAAGCTTGGCCACATTTATCCAACACTCTCTGTTTGCGACGCGCACTCGCCTCAGGCTTCGGCCCGGCGAGTGGATGCCTGCTACCACTACAATCTGATGACTAAGCGCATCGTGGTTTGACCACCCGATGCGCTTCTTCCCGGTGACCATATCGGAAAGGAAACACCTGTTCCCATCCCGAACACAGTAGTTAAGCTTTCCGAGCCGATGATAGTGCCAAAAGCGTGAAAGTAGGTATCGCCGGGTTCATTTACCATGAAAAGCCCCTGGGCCTTGAGCTCAGGGGCTTTTTTTGTAGCCCCGCGGACGCTCTGTCGCTCGGCCAACACCACGACATCGTGGCCAAGATCGAGTCCGGCGATCCGCGGGCAGCGAGACGGCTGTTGCCTCGGACGTCCGCTCAACGACACTAAGGCGGCACACGAATCAGCAATGCAGAGGAACCGCACACATGGCACCACATCCACTAAAGCTCGGCTTCATCGGCGGCGGCACGAACTCTGCCGTGGGAACAGCACACCGGATTGCCGTGCAGATGGACCACCGGTGGGCGATCACCGCCGGGTGTTTCAGTCCAGTTGCGGAGGACGAAGTCAACGCCGAAACAGGCATACTGTGCGGCGTGGAGCCTGGAAGGATCTACGGGAATTGGGAGGAACTGCTGCATTCGGAAAGAGGTGTTCTGGATGCGGTGGTAGTTCTTACGCCAATTCCTTCGCATAAAGAAATCGTACTGCGGGCTTTGGAAGAGGGCTTTCCCGTAATCTGCGAGAAGGCGCTTGCCGAGTCTAGTGCCGACGTGTGCGCAATCAGGGAAACGGTCCGGCAATACGCGGGCTTTCTTGCGGTGACCTACAACTACACAGGCTACCCCATGTTGCGCGAGCTCCGGCGAATGATAGTGAACGGTGCCATGGGGGCCGTCAACCAGGTATTCGCCGAAATGCCGCAGGAAGCGTATATTCGTCTCAATCGGGACGGCGGACCAAATGAGCCCCAGGCGTGGCGGTTGGAAGATCACGGTGTTCCGGTCCTTTCTTTGGATTTGGGATCACACCTTCACAATATCGTGGGATTCCTCACCGGCGAGACTCCTCTCGAGGCGGTTGCCGTCCATAGCAGTCACGGAAGATTCCGACAGGTCGTGGATAACGCGATTGGGATTGTCCGCTACACGTCAGAGATGACGTGCCACATGTGGTTCAGCAAGTGTGCTTTAGGCCACCGCAACGGATTGCGGGTTCGCGTCTATGGGGAAAAGGGTGCGGCAGAATGGTGCCAAACCAACCCAGAGACCCTGAAGTGGTGGGACGAGAGGGGAGATCAACGGAACTACGACCGGAACTCGGCGGATGCGGTGGTGTCGTCGGAAACCCGGTATAACCGGTTCAAGGCCGGCCATCCCGCCGGGTTCATCGAAGCGTTTGCCAACTATTACTACGACCTGGCCGACTGCTTGACTCACTTCAAGCAGTCCGGAGAAATCCGTTCGCCCTGGGTCTTCAGTGTGAACCACGCCGAAGAAGGACTGCGGTTGCTCGAGGCGTTGGCTGCCTCCGCAAAAAGCAGGCGATGGGAGCCTGTTTGATAGTGCCAGGACTGGACGCTGTATCGCGGAGATAATGATCGATCGTTTGAAGACCGTCCAGCCCTTCAATGCTCAAGGTTGGCGGACCTGAGTGCATCAAAGTCCATCGGCTCCAAACGGGGCAGCAGGCGGTGGATCACGATTGCAGCCACCAAGTAGATCAACGAGGCAATGACAAAGGGGATGAGGTAGTTGTTGTTGGTGTATTCCAGCACGCGGCCGACAAGCTGGGCGAAAGCAATTCCGCCCAGCGAGCCGGCCATGCCCCCGATACCAACCACCGAACTGACGGCTTGGCGAGGAACGGTGTCGCTGACGAGCGCGAAGAGATTGGCGGTGAAGCCGCAGTGTGCTGCGGCTGCCAGTGCTACCAGCCAGACGGACAGCCACAAATGCCGCACCATCGGCGTGAAAAGAACCGGCACGACGCACGCGGCGCAGATCAACAGAGCCGTCTTCCGCGAGGCGTTGACCGACCAGCCGTGCCGGATCATCGCGGACGAAAGCCAGCCGCCAGCGATGCCACCGCGTCGGCTACCAGGAAGATGGTCACCAAGGGCAGACTGGCCTGCGTCAGCTCGAGGCCGTACTGCTTACTCAGGAAATCGGGGATCCAATTGATGTAGAACCACCAGATCGGGGCCGAGCAGCTGAATCCAACCACGAAGGCCCAGGTCTGTTTGTGCTTAAGCAGTTCCAGCCACGGGATCTTGAGGCTGGGGTCAGCGGGGTCGCTGCGGATCAGGGCTAACTCGGCCGGGGAAACACGGGGGTGTTCTGCGGGAGGGCGGTAAAGCAGCATCCATGCGAGAACCCAGAGGAAGCCCGCAGCTCCCGTAGCCAGGAAAGTGGATTGCCAACCGAAGCGTGCGGTCAGCCATGGAACCAGAAGGGGACAGGCGACCGCCCCGATGCTGCTGCCGGTGTTGAACAGACCTATGGCCATCGCCCGTTCGCGTTTTGGAAACCACTCGGTGATCGCCTTGATTGCGGCAGGGAAATTTCCCGCCTCGGCCAAGCCCAGTGCCCCACGGGCGACACAGAATCCGCCGACCGAACGCATGGCTGCATGAGCCATCGCGGCAAGACTCCACAGCCCGACTGAAAGGGTGTAGCCCAGCCTCAAAGAAATCAGGTCCAGAAGTCGGCCGGACAACAAGAAAGCCGGCCGCGTAGAGGAGCTGAAAGCAGGTCACGATATTGCCGTAGTCGATCTGGGTCCAGTCCAGCTGCTGCTCCAATTCGGGCTTGAGGATGCCCAGCACGGCGCGGTCGACATAATTGAGCACGGTGGCCGAGAACAGCAGTACCACAATTGTCCAGCGCATGTGCGTCATGCGGCCGATAGAACTGGGCTCGGGGGTGCTGGAAGTCTTCACGAAAGACTGTTGGGAACCGGAGGGTGGCAACATGCGATTGTCTCGATCCAGCAGATCGACGCGTTCCAGACTACAGACATTCACCCGGCGACTCCGTCGAGTGGATAGCGGCCGAACTCGCGGGCCGCATCGACCATCGCGACAATGTTCTCGGGCTTGACGTCGGGCTGGGCGTTGTGGACGAAGTTGACCACGTATCCGCCGCCCGGCGCCAGAGCGCGGACGACCCGGCGCACCTCTGCCCGGACGTCCTCCGGGTCGCCGTGGTTGAGCACACGCCGGGTATCGATGCCCCCCCAGAAGCAGACGCGGTTTCCGAAGCGGGCCTTGAGGCGCGGCTGGTTCCATCCCTTGCGCGCTGGTCTGCACCGGGTTGATCGCATCGATGCCGCAATCGAGCAAGTCGTCGATGAAGTGGTGCGCCGCCCCGCAGCAATGATAGAGGATCTTCGCCTCGCTTGATTCGCGGATCGTCCCAGTGATCTGCTTCAAACGGGGCTTGAGAAACTCGCGGTACGCCGCGTACGAGAACATCGGCCCGGTATCAGTGGTCAAATCGTCGGCGATGAAGACCACGTCGATGTTCCTGCCGCCGATCGCGCGGAGCACGTTGCGGATTGTCCGCACATGGACATCGAGAATCTTGTCGAACAGAGCGTGCATGAACTCGGAACGCATGCGCAAGTCCATGAACCAGCCCTCGAACCCGCGCAGGTACTGGCTGGTGTGCAGCAGCGTGGCGCCCAGGTTGAGTACGACGGCATAGTCGGTCTCTCGGCGCAGGTAATTGGCCCGCTCGCGGAGTCCCCGTACGCGGCCCGGGTCATCCGGATCGGGCCAGGAAAATTGCTCCAGGTCGTCCCGCGTCGGCTCACCCGCCAGTGGGCATTTGTGGAGATCGAAGTAGTAACTTCCCGGAGGGCGGTGTCGCACAACTCTCCATTCATCTTCGTAACAGTCCGGCCCCAGATCGCGCGGCTTGAAGTGGTCTGGGGCACCGGCCCAGATCGGGCGAGTGTCCACGTCGAAATGCTCGAGCACATCTTCCTCGGGCAATACGACCTGTTGCATTGGGTCCCAGATCACGGCCAGCCGCGGCGGAAGGCCCAGATGCGCGATGAGGTTTTGATAGGCCAAGTGGTGCAGCGTAGTGCACTTCGTGGCACCAATATCTATCGGCACACGGTCGGGCTCCTGATGATCGAGCGCGGCCACCACGCGCTCGCGGTGAGTCATTTCCCGCTTCAGCATTGTGCTTGCCATTTTCGATCGAGCCAGCGCCGTCAAGAGTGAGTCCGGACTGCAACGAGATCCTGATGTGGCCCGATGGATACTGGGCGCACAAGTGCTCGTTGTCGTACACCATGATGCGGTGCCAGATATAGGCAGATTGTCTATGCATGTCAAGCGTGGTGCCGGCGGGCGACGTATCGCAGGGGTCTGTTTCAGACGGTCGTCACAGAGAGCAATGTTGGGATTCGAGAGATCCGACCATCAGACTGGAGTGCCCCGCGATGGAGGGGAGTCACGCGGTGCTCGGTACTTGCTGAGAGCTGCGACGTCCGACACGCCGGGCGGGTGATCGTGAGGCCGCGTCGCTCCCCGCGTATGGGCACTGGCTCAGATATTCCGCAGCGCCGGGCAAAAGCTCGTCTACCTCTGGGCAGCCTTATCCTCGCCCAAGTTCCTGCAAATACCGGATCACACCGGACGTGAAGTCCGCCTCGGCTTGGTCGGTGAAAAGAGACACGCTCGGCTCGTAGCCGCCCTCGCCGAATGCCTCTTTCGTGGGCATGTACAGCAGGGAGCCATTGGTAAGTCCAAAGTAAAACGTGTTCGCGAAGGGAGATGCCTCTCGTACATTGAGGGCGATCTGGCTGAACAGTTCAAGTGGCGCGGCCCAGATGACGGTGTCGCCGTTGATGGCCAAACTGTAGATGGGTACGCGGACCTGGTTGACGCCTTCCTTGACCGACGTGTATTCCTGCAGGTCATCGAGCCAACTCAGTTCACTCCTGCGAGGTGTTTCGATCACGGTCTCCCCAATAGACAAGGCTACCTTCGCAGTGGTCCCGGAAATGGACTCGTTTGCCGCAACGATACGGTCACCCAGGAGTCTGTCGTACTCCTTCAGGTGAGCATCGTTGATGTCGGAGCCTACGCTGTACAGAGGCGCCGCGTCGCCCTCGGCGCCGTTGATGAACAGCATGGGCACCCCAAGATTCCGCTCGACATATTCGGCGACGAATCCCGGGACATCGCCGCTGATCTGTTTGTTGCCCCCGCCGAGGGCAGTCCCGTGGATGGCATAATTGGCTATGATGCCGATGAGCCTTCCGTCGGTCCGTTCCAACCGCAGCAGGCCAATCTGCCGGTCCACTGGCCCGTCAGGGTTCACGCCCAGCACGATCCGTCCATCCGTCTTGCGCTCGCGGCGGTTCACGTTGGCGCAAGCGGTGCCGGAGCCAATACCCAGGCGCGGGCTCCAGCCGCGACTGCGCTTCTCGGACGCCGTTCACCAGAACGTCCGTCACCCACGACCAATAGGCCGTATCGTGTTGAATTGAGAACCGATCGCCAAGGGTTTGCACGAAAAGCCGCCCCAAGTCCTGCGGCCCCACATGGGGCGCCGAGTGGGTGTGGGTGGTCGACCACCAGATCTGCGTCGGCTTGACGCTCGTCTCCTGCGTCAGTCTCTCGCAGAAGGCACGGTAGAACGATGGGCAGATCGTGCCGATGTCCGTTGACACAAAGAAGAAGGTTGTCGTGCCATCGTCCATAGCGGCGATGCGATGGTAGATCCGGTCGTGCACACCCTCCGACTGACGAGGTGCGTAGCCATGGAGCCACTGGGGTGTGTCGGGCGTAATATCCACTTTCACGCAGGCCGCTCGGAATTGGCCGGCCGGCGCAGGTTCGGCCGCCGCAGTCGCTGTCGTGGGCAGACTGGCAACTGCGGCAATCAGCAGACTAGCCCGAGTGTTGATCTCACAGGCTATTCTTAATGTTCGTATGGACATTGTCAGTCAATTCCTAAACCATGTTGTACTGGATGTGCTGCCAAAACCCTGGTGCAACCACGTCGCCACTATGCTTTTCGAGGGCAGCCTTTCGGCATAAGTTACCAACCCGCCGCCCGTCCGCCTTCCCAGAGACCGACAGTGTACTCCCACTCCCACCGCTTGTCGCTATCGCGCGCCTGCCGAATCGCGAATTTGGCACTCGTCGAAAGAAGGAAACACCTGCTCCCACCGAACACAGTAGTCAAGCTTTCCGAGCCGATGATAGTGCCAAAAGCGTGAAAGTAGGTATCGCCGGGTTCATTTACCATGAAAAGCCCCTGGGCCTTGAGCTCAGGGGCTTTTGTTGTAGCCCCTCACGAACATCCGACATCAACCGAGCCGATCCAGCTGCTGCCGCAGTTGGAACGAGCTCGCGCACTTCCCGCTCGCTGCGCGGAGGCACGAACTCCGATCTCGACACACTCGCGTCCCAGGACGAGACATGTGAAGTCAGCGCGCACCCGAGCCTGCTCGAACGCCGTCTTGGCCTTCGTCGCGCCGGCGCCGCGTTGCAGCGCGGCGGGGTCATGCAGTGTCGCATCCGCGGACTGCTGGGCCGATTTGAGAACTCGACGCGCCTCCGCGACTTCCGAGGCCGACGACAAGGCCGTACTCTGGCTGGCGGCAAGTTGCTCGGGCACCCGACATCGCAGAGCAGCCCTGCCCACCTTCATCAAGAGTGTGTCCATCCGTTTTCGCACGCTCTCGCGATCGGTCAGATCCACCGTGCTCGTCGCGGCGGCCTGCGGACGCGGATCGTTGTCCGCTTCCGACGTGCCAATAAGTTTGGCCCGCCATGTCTTCAGATCATCCGAACTGAACGGCTGGCTGCGTTGGATCTCGACCTGAGCGGAATAGCGAACGCTGGGAACACGGGCCACCACCGAGATGCGGCCGTTGGCGGCGTAAGCATACTCCACCTCAATGTCGGACTTCGGCGGCAAACCGGGAGGCAACTCACGGACCACACACTCCCCCAACGCAATGCAGTCTTCCGGACGGTCGCTCTCTCCTTCGACGACACGGACGCGCACGCTGCGCTGGTTCGCCCTGGCGGTCTTGAACACGCGTGAAGCACGAGCTGGCAACGGCGTGTTCTTGGGAATGAGGATGACGTTCTTCCTATGACCGGTGCTCACCTCGATCCCGACGACACCCAGACTGTGCGAGTTGACGTTGATGAGTTCACACGACGACTGGGGAGACCCGCTCTCTCTGGCGAGTAATTCGCCCGCGTACAGAGCAGCTCCATGCGCCACCGACTCGTCCGGGGACTGCGAACAGTCCGGTTCCTTGCCGCTCAACTCTCGGAGCATATTGCGGACCATCGGCATCCGGGTCGCGCCCCCCACGAGCAGAACGCGGTCGATCTGTGGCCATTTGAGGCCGGCCTGTCGGACGACCATGGAGGCCGTCGTTTCGGTTCGCTCCAACAGGTCGGCGGTCATTTCCTCGAACTCGCTGCGGCTGACCTCGATCCGCATGCGGATGCCGGCATGGAAAAGCACGGTCGTCGTCTTGCTTCGCTCGGATAGAGCGTGCTTCACGTCCTGCGCATCCATCCACAGCTGTGTCGCATCCTGGGGATCACTGCGCGGGTCGATCCCGTGCGCCGCCGCAAAACTGCTTGCCAGATGATCCACCAACCGCTTGTCAAAGTCCTTTGCCGCCGAGTCGGACGTCCCCGTCGGTCGCCAACGTCCGAAACCGCGTGCCGTCGATTTCCAGGACAGTCACATCGAATGTCCCGCCGCCCAGGTCGTACACCAGCAACCGTTGTGCCGGCCCGGCGGCAGTTTCGCTCGCCGGATCGAGGAAGCCCTGCCTGCGGCCAAACGCGATCGCGGCGGCCGTCGGCTCATTGACGATGTCCAGGACTTCCAGACCGGCCAGGCGACCAGCCGTCTGCGTCATGCGGCGCCGCCCTTCGTCGAAAAACGCCGGGACCGTTACCACGACCTTGCTGCAGGATCCCAAACGACGCTCGACATCACGCTTGAGACGCTCCAGGACAAACGCGCTGAGGACCTCCGGCGGGACGTTCTGCCCGCAGACCTTGCGGCGAAAAGACGCGCTGCCCATGTCGCGTTTGAAGCACTCGGCATATGCCTCTGGCTTCATCACGGCCGCCTTCACCGCCTCTTTGCCAACGATGATCTCGTCGTCATCCACAAAGAGTGCACTCGGTGTGAGAATATCGCCCAATTCGTTCGGAATGCTCACCGGACGACCCGTACTGTCAATGTAGGCCACCACGCAATACGTCGTGCCCAAGTCAATGCCCACGGCTGTGTGTTGAGGGATCATGGTCGCTTCGGCTGGTTCATAGGTTGGTCTGGTGAAGGCGAAATCGTTTCTGTCATGGGCGGCGTTACCCACTCGCCATTGTCGATGCCTCGCAGCCATGACTGCAACGACTCGAGATCCAGAACAGGGGCGTAGTGGAGGTCCCGCACGGATGCCGCATCTTCTCGGGCGGCCGATTCGCCGTACACGGCAACAATCGCACCACGCTGGTTCAGGATCGGGCTGCCAAAGACATTGTCCGGGATCTTGCCCTTCAGTTCCACGAGGCGGGCGACCTTGTTCTGGCAAGTCAGACTGCTCAGCAAATACACTTTGCCGAGCGTAGCCTGAAGCTCAAAGCTGTCAAATCGCGTGATCTTGCTGCCGTCGTGCGGGTAACCGATGCAAGCGACCGGCAACCCTTCCTCGAGACTCGCCAGCTCCTCCGCCGAAGCCAACGGAATACTTTTCGGCAATTCGCGTTCCGTCTCCAGCAGTCCCAGGTTCACGAAGATCCAGTCACTCGGGGCATCGGCCACCGCGGCGAACTCCCGACTGACGCGGAACGACCGGATGTCGGTCTTCAACCCCGTGGAAGGGTTGATGGCCAAGACGCGATAGCCTCGGTCACGGAATCCGGCCAGCAGCAGAACCTCGCGGGCACTCGTGAGCAGGGTGCGACCGCCGATCGCTGAACAGGTGGCAAATGGCCACGTGACGTCCCCGCCTGGTCCACTCAATTGCAGGTGGACCAAATACAGTGATTCCTCGAGTTCCTGTTGCACGTGCAGCCAGGGATCGCCGTGGACAACAACGGCGAATGTGGCTCGATCCTCCAGCGGCGGGTCTCCCTGGTCACACACACGAATTGTGACCTCAAATCGACCGTCGACTGACTTGGGTGGAGAGCATCGGACCGAGCCCGAAGTCGGATCGATGCGGATCCATGCGGGTCCCTCCATGAGGCAGAATTCTCGCGGGTTGACCGGTTCGTCACCGTCTTCTGTAGCAATGGTGAAGTCGAGTTCCTGTCCGGCAGCGACGTTTTGTTCGTCGATGGGCTGGATCGACAACGGCGAATTCACCTCCGTAACATCGATTCGGAACTCGCTCTCGGCGCTCACACCTTCCACTTTCTCCAGCGTGACTCGGACACGGAACGTGTACCGTCCCGGACCATCCTTCTCCGTGGGCGTCCAGCTGAAAACCCCGGTTCGTTGGTCGATCGTGGCTCCGTCTGGTCGACCGTTCGCCAGTATGAACACGGGGTGACCGTTTAACTTCCCGGTCATTCGCACACGGACCTCCAGGGTCACTTCGGATCCCTCGCGGACCGAGCAGGTCGCCACGTGTTCGATCTCCAGATGTCCCTCTTGTGCAGCGTCGCCAGAATCTCGCGGCTGACGCAGGACCTCAAGAATGCCGGTGGCTACCAAGACCGTCAGGGCACACGCAAAAGCGCCCACCCACACGAAGCGTCTCCACGGGTGTTGCACTGGTTCCGACGTAAGCTCTGGGCGTCCCTCATGGTAACCAGCCAGGTTCGAGGCGTCGGCCGCCTCCTTGGCAGCTGGAGAAGCGACTTCGTGAGTCTCCGGAGCCGCAAGTTGCGGATCCGCCACACGCTGTCCAGCTTCCTGGACAACCGCCGTCGGCTGACTCGCAATGGCAAAGGAAAAGGAAAAATCCGGTCCCCGGTCCGACAACCGCACGAGATCGCCGGACCGAATGCGGGTCTCTTTGACGATCGGTGCCTGGTTGAGCAGCACTTCCCCACTGCCGATCGAACTGACCAGCCACCCGTCGTTCGTCCAACGCAGCAGGACGGAGCGATGTTGGGCGGCCGGATCGAGCCGAGGGTCGAAATACACCTGGCAGTGCCGCTCGGCGCCCACGCGGAACTCCGTCGCCTCCAATACGAGCCGTTCCCCTTGTCTCGCGCCGGACAGAATGCGTATTTCCAGCAGCCATGATGTCGTTACTTCGGGGTGCAACTCGCTCGTCGAGATTCCGCTGTACACACTACTCATTGTCGGCGCCCCACGTCAGGTACAGACCCCGCATCGAGGTCAGCAGGCTGCGATACACGCGTTCTCCACCGGGGACCGGTGGAGCGAAGGCGAGTCCGGTCCGGTCCATGTGCCGGATCAATTGAAAGACGTTTCCACCCTCGAATTTGATCGCCTTTTCGGTGAGGGAGCGGTCGCCGTCCTGCACCGCGCATGCACTTCCGACGTCAGCGACTTCAGGTAACGGCGGGCCGCCAGGTAAGGCAGCGACTCGGCGGGCGTCATATGACGCACCTGCTCTGCACAGATCTTCTCCAGAGCAACCAAGAGCCGATCGGTGGACTGAATTAATCGCTCCCCACTTTCATGGGCCGCTCGCTTCTCGGTGCGGATGTCCGCCACCACCTGCTCGCGCGCCACATCGAACTCGACTCGCAAGGCATCAAACTCCGGAGCCCGGAGCGCAAACGGCCAGCGCACATCGAGAATCTGGGGGTCGGCCGCCGAGAAGGTCAGGCGTCCGTCGCTGAACTGGATCAGCCGCGCGTCGGCCGCCGTGATTGTGCAGTCCTCCACCGCAGGTCCAAGCCGTTTCGAGTCGGCAACGGAGAGCTTATCATCCACGTAATGCAGGGCGAGTGTCGGACCTGACAACTCCACCAGCAGCCAATTCAATTCGTCGGTCAGATCGCCTTTGAGTACGTCTTGAAACTGCTGCTCGATTCGTTGTCGACGTACCTCCTGAAGATGCTTTTCGCGCGCCACGTGATTCGGGTCTGCTTCGCTCCGCCATTTCCGGTTCAGCGCGCGTCGCTGGAAGTAGGCGTCCACATAGTCGACCGAGTTCTGGATCTCGTTGGCAAACGCCTCGGCGTGGATTCTTCCGGGCCGCCGCGATCGATTCGGCGAGGTCGCCCCGTGCCGCCAGGTACTGCGCCTCGGCTTGAATCTGAAATGACAGACTCGTGCCGCCGCGTGCGGGTGGCAGGAAGATGTGCTCCCTCTGACTCGTGGTCTGCGCCCGCAGAGTGTGTGCGGCGGAATGTGAGAAACAAAACGCCGCAACAATCGCCAAGTACACACCGCAATGGAATCCGCTTCGTTGTACGCATGTTATCCTCGATATCTGCCAAGTCTGTCCCACACTCTTCGCGTCGCATCAGGTCACCGCTGAAAAAATGACCGCCCGCCGCAACGTTTCGCATGCGAGCGTGGCCCGCCGGGCCCCGGCGGGATTTGGGCAAGGGAAGCACAAGACCCGCCGGGGCCCGGCGGGCCACATTGCCGAACTCCACTCCAGCCAGTCAACCTCAAATGCCAAGTTCCTGCAAAGCACCAGCCTGTCCTCACGTCAGCTGTGGCCACCGGCTACCGATCCCATTCACAAATGAAGCCCCCCTGGCGCAGTCCACAACGCATGTCGTTGAATTTGCCGTCCCGAATTTCCAAGACGTTTTCGTGACGTGCGTTGTCCGGGCAACCTGGCGGCCAAGGAAGGTACGTGAGCGGTTCTCCCTCGGCGTCGACCCAAACTCCCTCGGACTCCTCATCATTGCCGTCGATCCAGAATACGACCGATTTCGTTTGGGCAATGAGCGTCTTCACGAACTCAAATTCCTCAGGCGACTCAATGCGAGCCAGGTGCCCCCCTTGACGGGCGCAGAAATCCTGGGCGACGTGCCAGGGGACCTGTGGTTGTTCAATCAGGGTGTAATGATGACCGCCGAAGGCCACGGCGTTCCTGGGCGGTCTTCGGGTCGGAGGTTTCGTTTCTGGCGGAAGGATCCGCGTCAACCGGCGGTCCCATTCGCAAATAAAATACCCGCGGGTGTCGCAATTCAGATCGTCCCACTTGCCGCTTGGAGGAATCAGCCAAAAACAATGCGCGGAAAACCCCCAGCCATCGTCGTCCGGCTGGCCCGACTCCCAGTTCGTGAACGTCAGCGACTCTCCGTTGCCGAGGATCCACGATCCTTCCTGCAGTTCATCGGAGCCATCCACATACCAACCATCTTGGCCGTTCACTAGTTGCCAGACGAACCGGTTTTCCCACAGCGATTCCAAACGGGCCAAATGACCGCCGAGCTCAGCACATTCGCGGCCCGCAACGTGCCAATGCATAGGCGTGGGAAACGGTTTGTAGTAGTGGCCGCAGTACGGCTTCGCATCGTCCGGGGCCGACAGGATAAGTTCGCCGGTCTCCCGCATGTCACGCAGCAGCTTGCCGACAATTCTTTTGTCCGGCCCGGTTACGTCACGCAGCACTTCACGATACCAGTGATACGCGCGGCCCAGGGCAATTCCATGGGCCCAGCCCTTTTCAGATTCCGCCACGGCCGCCCAATCTTCAGCCAGTTTTCGCCGCAGCGCGACCGGGGACGGCAGCTGCGTTGGATCAACCAACAGCCCCAACTCTTGGACCGCCAGGTCCTGCAGTCGCTGGTCACTCCCCAGCGCCAACCACGGCAGGCCGCGGGTCCACTGGCCCATCATCAGGCAGTAGAATCGCCCCACTTTCTCGTTAGCAGCCGCGTCCAGGGGATCGCCTTCCAGGGCGAGGATTGCAGACTGGGCCGCTTGCCGCTCGGCTGTGATCATCTCCACCAGCTTATCGGTCTGCTGAACTTCTGCGGTAACGCCTTTGTCTTTTGCCCGCAGCGTTACCTTCTTCGCCTCGCCCAGGAATTGTTGGGCCAACTCCAAGCGATCTTCGTCCAGAGCCACATGAGCGAACGACAGCAGTTGCCGCGCGAGCCGCCGCTGTTCCAGCGGGTCCTTGATGGCCGACGACACGGCATCGCACAGTTGCCATTGCTCCGCGAGCAAGTCGACGCCCTGGAACTCCGCCGCACGAGCCTCAATGGCTTCGCCACCGAGAGCCACATCCTTGGCCTCCGCCGCCAAGCGCGAAACCCATTCCAGGAGCACGAATTTCGTGGCGGGGTCCTTCGGATCGGTGGTACTCCGCGCCGCGTTGAGAATCCCCTCGGCAAAGACCTTCTTCTGCTGATCGGTCTGGGCTTTGCGATATTCAGGACCGAAATTCTGCTGGACTTCTGTCGAGATCCGATCATGGTCCACAGGATTGGGCGGGGCGATCTTCGGTGGGCCGACATCCGCGGCGAACGCACTGGGGGTTTCCAGGCCTTGCAGGTACTGCTCGGCCGTGGCGTCTGGCGGGCTGCGTCTAGCCCTTGGCAGAGCAATGTCACCTGCGCCATGGTCCGCTCCTGGACTCCGCGCCGCGCGGCCGCCAGCAATAGGACACTACATTTCCGGGCCAGCTTCCAATCCTGCTGCTGCACGGCCTCTCGGCATTGTTCGACCAGCGGCCCGATCCTGGGGCCCGGGTCACCCGCCAGAATCTCCTGAAGTGTGGGCAGGCTCGGGGGCGTGGGCTGCTGAGATACAGGCGCTGGCAACGGCTGCGGCATCACCGGAGAGGCTACGGGATTTTCCGTCAGCTCGACGACTGGTTCTGGGACTGGCTCTGGTGTCGCGGCCGGTCCGAGCGGTTCTGGCGTCTTGGCATCCAGGGTCACGGTGAGCGGTGGGTTACTCCCGCGGCGCACGGTAAACGAGGTGCAGACCGTCTCGTAGCCGTTCCCGGTCACGACCAACTCATGCGCTCCCGGGCGCAGCCGGAGCGGACTGTCGAGCCCCTCAAGGAAGATCATCTCCCCGTCCAACTTCACGTCGATATTGGCGATCCCCGCGGGGATCTCGATCTTGACCGTGCCGTAGTTCGTCTGGATCCGGATGACTACGCCCAGCAGTAACACGGTCAGAAAACCGGCCGCCACGACGGTCATTCCCACCGGGGTCCGCAGCCCACGTATCACCTGCTGAATCCACCGGCCCGTGACGCCCGGATCGGCGCGACGACGCGACACGCCGACGGAGTCGCGTTATTGCGGAGGATTCCTCGACGCCCCAGTCTGGGTCCGTGACCAAGGCCGCTAATTCCTCGCCCAGGAGCAGGCGGCGCAGGTGGCATCGGAGCTTCCAGTACCTCCGCAGTCTGCCTCTTCCGACACTCGGCATCGTAGACCGCTTTCTTCTGCGGATCCAACAGACAGGCTTTCGCCATCGCCAGCTCGTTGAGAATCTTCTGCGATAGCTCGGAATGCGGCCCCAGGTGGTACGTGCGCACATGGCCCATCTGCCGCGTCGCGGCGTCGCGAATCACCTCCGGGTCGGACTCGAAGCGCGGGATGCCCAGCAAGCGGTAGTGATCCGCTGGCTGCTCCGCAGGCGCAATCCCCAGCCACCGATGATACGGATTGAAGTCGGCTGCCGCGGCGGGTTCCTCCGGCGGCTGGCGCGGCGCGAGCTCGTCCCGGCTCGCATCCACCCCGACGGAGACCTGCAGTCCCTCGGCCTCTTGGTGCGATGGCTCATCTTCGGCCTGCTTCGCTTTCGCCCGCGCTGTCCGCAACAGCCCGATTAACTTGCTCCCCGTGCAGCAGCGGCGCGAGCGCGCTCACGACATCCGACGGTCGCGCCACCCGCTGGGACGCGTTTTTGGCGAGCATCCGCTCCAGCAGCGCGACCAGCGGTTTGGGAAGGTCCGGACGCACCGCATTGATCGGCGGCACCGCATCGCGAAGGTGGCCGGTCACCTTCTTCAGCGGCGTGTCGTACTGCGACCCGCTGAACGGCGGCTGCCCAGCCAACAGATAGTACAGCGTGCCACCCAGCGAGTAGATGTCCGTCCGAATATCGACCGCGTGACTCTCCAACGCCTGCTCCGGCGAGATGTAGTCGGGCGTGCCCATCACTTGGCCAATGCCGGTGACCTGACTATCGAGCGGCTCGGCCTCCTGGAACTGGGCCAGTCCCAGGTCCAGCACCTTGATCTGGCCCTCGGCATTGAGCATCAGGTTCGAGGGCTTGATGTCCCGGTGCACCAGTCCGTGCTCTTCCGAGCACTGCAGGCCCAGCGCCGCCTGACGGGTCACTTCGCAGGCGTCCGCCACGCTCAACGGGCCACACCGCGCCACCACCTCCGCCAGATCCAGTCCGTCGACGTGTTCCATCACCAGGAACCGGATCCCGTCCACCTCCCGCGCATCGAGCGCTCGCACGATGTGGGGATGGTCCAGTCGTCCGACCGCTTCGATCTCACGCTCGAACCGTGCCACCGCATCGGTGTTCCCCAGGCGGTTCTGGGGCAACACCTTGAGCGCCACGACGCGTTTGAGTCGCACGTGCTGCGCCTGATAGACCGTGCCCATGCCTCCCTGGCCCAACTTCTTCAGCAGCTCGTAGTCCCCCAACCTGCTGGCGCTGCGTGACGGCTGCGGCGGTGGCGACGCACTGGCCAGGGGGCTGTCGATGTCCGGACCACCCACCCGCAGAGCCTGCAATTGCTGGAGCACTTGTTGGCAGGCTGGTTCTTCCGCGTACGCATCGCGGGGGGCCGCTTGCTGCAGGGCCGACACCACCGTGTCAGACAGACCTTCCAGGGCCTCGATGGTCTGTTCGCAGAGGCGGCAGGCCAGCAAATGTTGGGCGACCGCTTCGGCCACGTCCTCCGTGATCGTTCCGACCACGTAGCCGAAGAGGGTCTCCTTGTCGGGGCAATGGGGCGCGTTCATGAAAGCCTCCGCAGTATCGTAGGGTGGGCCCAGCGCAGCGCAGGCCCACCACACGTCTTCCTCCAACCACGTGGTGGGCCATCGCGAGCTCGGCCCACCCTGCACATGCTCTATCAAGAAGAACGAAGAAGCGTCACACCATTTTTCTTGAACGACGTAACTTCCGCGACGACATGGCTTTGCGACCTCGCGGCTATTCCACGTCCCCCAATGCCTGGCGCAATCGTCGCAGCACCTTGTACTTCGCCTGCCGAACCGCGCCGGGAGACATTCTCAGGAGCCCGGCCGCCTCGCTCCCGGAATGATGTTCTACCGCTGTAAGCAAGAAGGCTTGCCACGTTCGCTCATCGAATTCCGAGCGGATCAGGTTCGCACCGCGGTGGATCAAACCCGCCAGGGGGTCAGCAGCCGGAGACGTGGCAGACTCCAGTTCGGCGATGTCGAGAAACCGCTGCTGGGCACTCGTCCCGCCCGTTCCAATCGGTTCTGCGGCCCGACGTCGGAAGTGATCGCGGATCTTGTTCCTGGTGATGGTTCGCAGCCAACCGCGGAACGTGTCGGCAGGCTTTACATAGCGGAATCCTGCGATCCCACCCAGCACGGACCGAAAGACCTCCTGCATGACATCCGCGCAATCTTCCGACTGAAGTCCCGCGCGGCGGCACCACGAGAAGACCAGCGGCACATACAGGTCGAGGAGCCGCTGCCACGCGCCTTCGTCTTGATTCTTGAGCCCATGAATCAGACTGGTGGAAGCCGAACTCGAGGAGTCTCGCAAGCGACCAGCGTCCTGTGGCATCGGATTCCCCATGGCGCGAGGAGAGCATGAGCCGTTCTGAGGACAAGACCTCCACTCCTCCCCGTAACCCGAGCGTCAGTCTACGACACGCGTGGTGGCATTTCAAGCAAACCGGGTAGGCCGGAACAAGCGGAGCGCAGTTCCGGTCTACTCGGTTTCGTGGGCGTCTTCGTGGCTCTGCATTTGTGTCAGCAGCTGATCAAGAAGTTCTAACGGCAAGCCTACCACGTTCGACTCGCTCCCGAACAACACCTCGATCCAAGGCACTCCGTCCTGATATCCGAAGGCGCCGGCCTTCCCCTCCCAGGCACCGGTCGCCAGGTACTCTTCCAGCGCCTCGTCCGAAATGGCGGCCATCCGCAGACGCGTGGCGGCCACTTCGACCCGCACATGATCGGCCGGCCTGATCCAGATGCACAACCCGCTCAACACACGGTGCTCGCGCCCGCGCAACAGCCGCAACATCTGACGTGCATTGGATTCATCGCGCGGCTTGCCCAGCACCTGTCCCAGGCATTCGGCCACGGTGTCACAACCGATGACCGTTCCTTGGGCAACGCGTTTGGCGATATCGGCAGCCTTCTGGTAGGCCAGCCGCGCCACCAACTGTGCCGGCGTCTCGCCGCTGCAGACGCCGCATTCCGCCCGGTCGCTGGGGACCAGTACTTGAAAATCGTACCCCGCCTCTTCCATTAACTGTCGCCGTCGGGGAGACTGGCTGGCTAAGATCAAGGGCTCGTGTTCGAACATGCGACAAGTCACCTCATGGTTCATCCGCCATTTCAGGTACTCCTGGAGGATAATCATCTGCTGGCCGTAATGAAACCGGCCGAGTTGCCGACCATGGGAGTCGATCCGCACCGGCCCAGTTTGCTGACGCTCGCGCGGGAGTACATCAAGCACAAGTATCGGAAACCGGGCCAGGTCTATGTGGGGATCGTCAGCCGCCTCGATGCTCCGGTCACGGGCGCCATCGTTCTGGCTCGCACGTCCAAGGCTGCCCGTCGCTTGACCGAGCAATTCCGCACGCGGGAAGTGCAGAAGACGTATTGGGCCCTGGTCCCCACGCCGCCCGTACCCGACTCCGGCACGTGGCAAGACTGGCTGAGAAAAGACGAGCGGCTGCAGAAAATGTTGATTTGCAGGGAAAAGGCGCCGGGTGCCGTGCACGCCGAGTTGTCGTACCGCACGCTGCGAAGAGCGGGCGACCTGGTCCTGTTGGAAATCACCCTCATCACCGGTCGCAAGCACCAGATTCGTGTCCAGCTGGCGGCGCGGCACCTGCCCGTCGTTGGCGACCGCAAGTACGGCAGTCGGGTGGCATTTGGACCGGGGATCGCCCTGCACGCTCGGCAGCTCCGACTGATCCATCCGGTGCGGCGAGATCCCCTGGAAATCGTGGCCCCCGTGCCCGATTCCTGGCACCGTTTCGGCGTGGAGTGAACGAGCAACGATCGATCCACGTATCAGTCCTACACACGCCGTCGCCTCGGAACGGCGCGAATTCCCAGGGCCCGTTCGACGGATTGGGTGAGTTATGTCGACTATTTCGCCCAACTGCCGACGATCGAGCAGATACTTGGCGCAGCGATAGGGCAGACGTTAAGGTGGTAGTTGTCCTGTGTTCTGCGAATTTCTCGTCCTCAGTTCTGTGCACTGTTCGCCGCCGCACGTGGATGTCTGGAGCCGCCGGCGCAGGCAACCGATCCCGAGGTGGTCCCGTCGTGGGAAATCAAGTCCAATCGATTTTTCGAACTGCCGCGCTGGCCAGCCGGTTGATCACACAGGATCAGCTGGATCGAGTGGAAGCAGCCATTCGGAACAGCGCCGGCTGGACGCATCCCGAAGAGGTGTCGGACAACGCCTTGGCGGGCAAGCTCGTCGAATTGGATGTCTTGACCTCGTACCAGGCGGACCAGCTCAAGGAAGGTCGCAGCAAGCTCAACCTGGGTCCGTACATCATCACCGACTGGATTGGCCAGGGTGGCATGGGACAGGTCTTCAAGGCCGTCCACGAGATGATGGGGCGCGAATCCGCGGTCAAAGTCCTGCCGCTCAACAAATCGACGCCGCAGGCGATCGTCAACTTCACCCGCGAAATTCGCACTCAAGCGCAGCTGGACCACCCGAACCTCGTGCGCGCCTACGACGCGGGCCACGACGGCAACGTGTACTATCTCGTCACCGAATTCGTGCCCGGCATGGACCTGCGGCGACTGATCCGCACGCAAGGCCGACCGCTGACGATGCAGCATGCGGCCAACATCATTCTGCAGGCCGCTCAGGGTCTGCACTACGCGCACCAGCGCGGTTTGATCCATCGCGACGTCAAGCCGGGCAACATCCTGGTCACGCCCGAAGGCAAAGCCAAAGTCTCCGACCTGGGTCTGGCCGGGTTCATTCACCTGGCCGAAGAGGACCCGCGGGCCGGCAAGATCGTGGGCACCGCCGACTACCTGTCTCCCGAACAGATTCGTTCGCCCCGCGATATTACGCCGGCCAGCGACATCTACTCGTTGGGATGCACGCTCTACTATGCGGTCACCGGCAAAGTGCCGTTCCCGGGCGGCACCACGCGCGACAAGGCGCGGCGACACTCGAAGACACGCCCTGGCATCCGCGCCGTTTCAATCCGGACATCAGCGAAGAGTTCGTGGAGATCATTGCGGACATGATGGAAAAGGACCCGTCGGCGCGCATGCAGACGGCGGCCGAAGTCTGCCTGCGATTGGAACCGTGGGCCAGCGACTCCGTCGCCCTGCCTTCGCAGCCGATGACGAAGAGCCCCTGGATGCCGCCCCCGTTACCGACAGGCCGGGAAGATCTGGACGCGCAGGACACCAACGAAGGCCCGGCTACGATCTCGAGGAGCTCGAATCCAGCCGGGGTTCGAGCCAGTGGTCCCAGGGCACCGATCCGCTTGGGAGCTGCCGGCCAGGACACGCTGCGCATCCGGTCGGGCCGCCGCCGCAAACCGCCACTGGCGCTGGTCTATCCCTACTCCGCCTCGCGCGACCTGACCGTCCCCGTCGCGCTGGCCGTCTCGATCCCCGTCTCCCTGCTGGTCGGCATCGTGCTCGGCTTTCTCATCAGCTCCTGGCTGAGCTGAGACAGCCAGGGAGACGGTCCGTGGCGGCCGCAATCCGGCGCTGCTCAGTGCGCACGCGGGTGGCTGTTCGCCGGATGGCTGTTCGCCGGCTGTTGTTGCCGGGCGGCGGTGCAGCTGGCGGCGGTGTGTCGGTGGCATCCGCGGCAGAAGGCTTGGCGGCCGCCGCGGGCGGCGTCTGCGCCGCCGCCTCGACCTCCCGCTGCAGCGCGACCAGTTGATCCGGATCGAGATATTTGTTCAGCAGAACTGCGCGTGCCGCTGAGCATCTGGTCGATGCGTTGCTGCTGCCAGGCGTCGTCGGACGAGAGCCCCGCCTGCTGGCGACTGGTCAGCATCATCTCCAGATCCTCCTTGGTCTGGAAGCCCTTGATCTCATCCAGCAGCTGCCTGGCTTGATCGAACTTTCCTTCCTGGCATCCGGCGTCGAATGCGGGCGGAGAGGATCTCGCGGCGAGCCACGAGATCCATCACCGTGCTTTCCATACCCTTCACAAACGCCTCCGCCTCCAACCGCTTGTCGTCGCTGGGCAAGGGCAATGACCTCGTGCGGCGGGAATCCGGGCACCATCGGAAGCCGCGCCATCAGATGCGATCCGTTCTTGACGTAGATCAACCGCAACGGGAGATCCGATTCGCTCGACGGCAATCATCCCCCGCCAGTCGGTCAGGCCGAGCCGCACGGACGGATTCGGATCAGCGGCTTCCTCCGCCACCGGTTTCTTGGCAACGATCTCGTAGCCTTCGAGCGGCTGAGGCGACATCGCCGCGGGCCACCAGTTGCAGTGTCGGTGCTGGCGGCCGTGCGGGCGCACGCGAGCGCCATGCGTTCGACGGTTGGTCGAACTGCGTCCGACCAGCGGGTTACGCGAGGCCGAATAGACGTCACAATCCAGCAGGTAATCCTGCGGTTCTCGCACCAGCAGGTAGGTCCACTCGAGCACCTCGATCCCGCCCGGTTTCGGCTCACCGCGTCGATCATTGCGTCGGATGACCGGTCGCAACACATCTCCGGTCTTGACCAGCGAACGGGCAGTGGTCATACCGCACCAGTCCACTGGCTCGCATCCGCACGCTCGCCTTCTTGCCGCGCGACGACTCCACGCGGACCAGACGGCTGAAACGCGTCGGCGACGGCATCGGCCGCATCGCGTGCCAGCCGCGCACGGCTGCCACGCTCCGTGCGCACCGTCGACCCCAAGGTCCGCGTGCGACAGTCCAGTTCGCGACACGCGATCGAGAATGCACCTTGCCTCCTCGCAGACCACAGCAGCATCAACTTGTCGGGAGCCTGAGCACTCTTCCCGGGCCTGCGCCGATCTTGTTCGCACGGTCAGCTCGTCCAAGGCGGCTGTCCACCATGCTGGCTCGGATCGTCTCCGGAGCCTCCTCGGCTTCCAACTGCCAGGTCGCACCGCCGTACACGGGAGCCAGCGTCTCCAGCGTCTGGCATAATCTCGTTGCGGCGCACGCGGGCCGACGGCCGCCGACGGACGCACCGCGAGCCAGACGCGAATGCGATACGGCGTGTAGTCCCAGGCATCCTGGGCTGTCGAGTGCGCGGTGCCGCCGACGGCGATGAGCGCACCGAGCAACACGGTGACCAGCCGTCGACACTCCGGCCGCGACCGCGAATTGTCTCACCCCGTTTCCGTCGCATTGGATTCGCTCGATCCCCGGTTCATCCGTCTACTGTTGCCCGCCTGACGATGTGCACGCGCCACTGTTCCACGTCCTGATACAGCGTCAGCGGATGCAGTGCCGATGCCGCTGACCGCTCGCTGTGCACCAGGAAGTTCACCGTCTGCCACAAGGGAATGATCGCCACCTGTTCGTCCACGATCCGATGCAGTTCGTGCAGCCGCTCGCGCGCTTCCCGCCAGTTCTTCGCCGCATCCAATCGCCGCAGAGCCATCCCCACATACTCGTTGCCCACTTCCGCCACGCCGTGCGGAGCCAGCAGTCGCCGAGCATCGATCACCGGCTCCCACATGGCCACCTGCACGTACACCAGATCCATCTCGCCGGTCGCATCCGCTCTGCCGGGCGGCAATTCGCGCAGCTCGCATTCCACCCCGATCACTGTCAGATACTGGCTGATCGCCTGGCACGTCACACGTGCCAGTCTGATTGCCGGGAAATCCCAGCACGAGTCTTCATCTCCGGCGGGACCTCCTCGCCGCGCTTCTTGGCCTACCTCCTCAAGTTCCCGCCGAGCCAGCGTCTTGAGGATGGTGGCCAGACGCGGATCGTACGGTCGCGGGGCGATCCGCGGGTCGTACGCATAGGCCAAGGGATCGTTGTCGCGCGTGCCGATCGGGAACGGCCCGCTGATCAGCTGGCATCCCGGAATCTTCTGGTTGCCGAGCACTTCGGCATCCAGAATCGCCTGACGACCGATGCCGTAGGCCAATGCACGGCGAAACGTCTGGTTGGCCGTAAACAGCTTCTTGTGGTTCGGCACGAGCACGTGGATCGTCGGCAGAGCATACGGCATGACCCGCACCGTCGCATCGTCGGCCAGTCGTGCCGCGTCATCGGGAAACAGAAAATCGACCGCGTCGATGTCGCCGCGTCGCAAGGCGTCCAAGGCCGCGTCCGAAGTCTCAAAATACCGCTCGACGATTTCGCGCGGATGTTCGTCCGAGGCAAACGTTGATGCGGATTCGCGACGAAATGAACATCCGCGTCATCACTCGCGACCGCTGTGAAGGGACCGTCGCCAGGTGAGGGACCGGCCGACTGCCCGGCGGGCGAGCCCAACCGGATCTGCAACATGGCTTCGGGCAGCACGTGAGGGCGCCGCAGGTCGATCTCCACGCGGAATACATCGCGCACTCCGACCCGTTCGGCCAACGCCGCCCAGGTCGGCCGGTAATCGGGGGAAGCCGGATCAGCCATCTCCAGCAGCCGGCGTGCCACCGAATACCCATCCAGGTAGACCGCTGATTCCGCCGCAACGGGCGGGTTCAGATCGAGCGTCAGGTGACGTCGGTCGTCGCTTTGGGTGTACGTCCCGAACTCGCACAAGTACTGGCCGCCCTCCGGCCCCGCCCCGTTGAATTCCAGGAGCGTTCTTTCCGTCAAGCCGACCCGTCCGCCGCGCGGACCAGTTGTCCAGGCTGACGGTGTCGTGCAGCGTGGCGGCTTCGGCCACACCGACGACCACCATCGGATAGCGGCGTGCCAACTCCTGGCGCATGGCTTGGGCCCCCGGCAGATCCGGCCAGATGGCCAGCAGTCGACGACTCAACTGCTCGGCTTCTCGCCAGGCACCCTCGGCGATCTTCTGCTCGGCCTGTGTCTTGAGCTGCGTGGCCTGATCGGTGAGTCGCTGCCGCCAACCGGCCAGTGCGGCGATGCGGCCGGTACCGTATCGTTCCTCGAGACGCTTCATGACCGCACGGGCCTGCGTAAAATCGTTACGTTCCACCGCCTGGCGGATCAACATGTCGGCCGCCTGCGACAACTTCTCGCTGACTTCGGCGGCCCGGAAGCCGGCATCGCGCTGGGTAATCTCCTCCAGCATTACCAGCGCCTGGTCAATCTTCTGTTCGGCCAGGAGCGACCCGGCATTTTCCAGCAAGTACTCCAGCACAGCAGTGCGTAGCGCCGGCGTGGGAGTCGTGTTATGGAGCAAGTAGTCGAAGTAACGGAAGGCCGCGTTGTACTTTTTTTGCGAAACGAGTCCCACACCTTCTTCGAATACGAGCTGATGGTAAGTGCGGAGTTTCGCAATATGCTCCCACGCGATTTCGTATTCCTGGTCCGGCTCGCTCACCAAACGGACACGCAGACTATCTTTGGGTTTGGGCGCTGGCGGGAGGTTGTCGATGGGCAGGATGTCGAGAACGGCATTGCCGTTTTCCGCGTCCAGCGTCACTTGAAAGAAGGGCTTGCGGTCCAGCAGCTCCACCGGAGCGGCGACTGGCTCGTCCAGGTCTTCGTCGTCGGTCTCGCCCTGGACATTCTGCGCGGCGGCCACGGAGGCCAGCACCCACACGAACACCGCGGCCACCGACATGGGCACGATCCACCGAGAGCACCGGCGAGCCCAGCGGCCCAGCCAGTCATGACGCGCGACGGGCCGCGACCGGGCAGCTCCGCGCCGAACGGACCCAGCCGACGGGACTGGCCGCGCGCCATGGGTACTCGTGCTGCGATTTCATGCGGCTCATGTCATGGGCTCGGGATAGACACGACGTACACCACGCCACTCGGGCTGGCCACCAACAGTCGGTCGCCATACAGCACCGGGCCAAACGCCAGTGGCTCGCCCACATCCACCGTCGCCAGCACCTTGCCGCTGGCGGCGTCCACCCGCAACACGAACCCATCGGCCGTGGCCAACAGTACGTGCGAGTCTTTCAGCAACGCCTGACCGACCAGCGGTGCATGCTCCAAGGCGGTCTTCCAACGCTGCTGGGCAGCATCGAGACAGACCAATTCCGTTTCGGTGGCCAGCAGGACGCTGTCACCGACCCGCTGCGGTCCCCATCGCAGACGACCACCAAGTGGCCATTGCTGTGCCGTGGTGAGATCTGCCGTGGCGAAACCTGTCACCACATCGGCCGTACCCGACCGCACCGTCCCAAAGCACGCCGCGCCAACCGCCGCTAACGGCCCGACCAACTGGGCATCGAGTTGTCGGGCGTTTAACTCGGTCAGCTGCGACTTGTCCTTCAGGCCCACGCGATACATCTGTCCGCTGGCGCTGGCGATGACAAACTCCTGCGTCTCGTCCAGCACGGCTGGCGAGACCCACTGGGTGACTGTCCCCGTCGCCACGGACGGATGGAAGGCTTGTGCCCTCTGTCCGCCACTGAGCGGATCGATCGATACAATCGTGCCATCTTTGAGCGGCACGAGCAGTCCGCCGGCAAAAGGCACGGGCGGCAGTGTGGCGTCGCCGATCGGCACCGCCAGTGTCAGCAGCCGCAGCGAGCTGCTGGGGCCGTCCGGCCGATAGAAGACGACTTGATTGAAGTCCGGTTGCGAGCCGAACGCCCATTCGCCGTTCCCGACATCACGGGCGTCGGCCAGCGATAGTGTCAGACGCTCGTCCGTCACGGCCGTCGATTTGGCCCCGGTCACGACACCTCGCTCGAAGTCCGGCGTCGCCACCTGAAACAGTCGTGCGCGGGCCGTGACTGCGTCCACCGTCTCCCCCCGGACGAACATGCCGCGCACGGGAACCGCGATCTCGGTCTGCCAGGCAGGTTCCTTGTCGTTTTCCCGCGTGGCCGCCACAGTGAAGCCGGGTGCATTCTGACGCCGCCGCACGTGGATGATGACATCGCCAAACAGCTGCAGCGGAGCAACGTAGACGTCTTGCTCGTCGAGGACCCATTCGCTGGGAATCTTGCCCGCAGAGTTCTGTACCTGGTACTTGGCCAACCGATTGTTGGCGATCCACATGTAGCCACCATCAATCAACGAGTAACTGATGATGGGCGACTCGGCCGTCGCGTTCTGCTGAGCGACCGTCGTGACTGGTGTCTCCGTGGCGTTATTCAGGTCCACTTCGAACAAGTCGATCTCACGCCGGTCGGTGACCACCAACACGTGGTCCTTGGCCACGAGGGGAGCCGCCAGGACCTGGCCTCGCAAGCGAATCTTCTTCTGAGCCGTCCTCACATGCAGTCCCTGCTCGTCGGTCGCCAGGATGTGCAGGAACGAAAAATCGGGGCCGGCATTCTCGACCAGGAACAGATAGCCCAACGCCATCACGGGCGGAACGGAGATCGTGCCGCGCCGGTGCCCAATATAAAGGACCTCGCGGCACTCCAGTGTCTCGGCCGACAGCACGTACAGATTGTCCTGTTCCGCCACCTGGTACAGCTGGGGCCTGCCCACACCATGACCGCTCGCCACCTCCAGTGGTTGAGGAATCTGGACGCGACGATCCGAACGGCCCGACGCAGGATCCACGATGTAGAGCTTTCCCGACTTTCCACTGACATAGATGCGGTCGTCGTGGATGACCGGGTTAGCAAACGATTCGCCAATCGCCAATCGCCACACGAGCTTGCCGGTCTTGGCCTCCAACCGCATCAGTTCCTGGCGTCGCTGGTCGACCGCGATTGCATCGGAGCCTGGCACACTGACCGAGAGGGGCAGCGGAGGGATCGTCGTGTCGAACCCCACGAACCGACGCCACAACACGTCGCCCGTCGTGACATCCAAAGCAAACACGGAGCCGCTCGCCAGCGTGTACACGACTTGGCCCGTCACGTTGGCGATGGCCGGCCCCACGCGGTGCGAGAGCACGACGTGCGGCCATGGGGCCCCTGCCGAATCATCGGTGGCAGACGCCAGCGGTTCGTTCACCACCTGCACGCGTTCACGCTCTCGCTCGGAGACCTTCAACACCGCCTCCAAGAGTTGTTCGTCCGTATCGAGCCCCGGGTACTTGTTGAGCAAATCCTGGCGAGCCGTATAGGCCGTGGCGGTGTCCCCGGAGGCCACCGCCGATTGGATCACACCCAAGGTCTCGGTCAGGTCCTTGACGCGATCAATCTCGCGTCGGACCCGCGCCATGTCGTCCACAATCGACTCGATGGATGTCAACTGTGACTTCCGCAACGTCGAGGGAATATAGTTCGCGTTGTCGACTAGTTTCATCGTATCGGCCGTCTTGGCCAACAACGATTCCTGGGTGACCGGATCCTTGGCCAGCCGGGCTTGGTCGACGAACCCCCGGGCAATCTGAGGCAGCATGCTGGCCAATTCATCGCGGACCTGTGCGAAACTCTCTTCATTTTCAATCTGCGGCAGCACTTCCTGGGCAACCTTCATTCCCTGTTCGGGATTCTTGTAGACCTGCCGCAAACGGGCCATTTCCCGCCGCACCCGTGCCAGGCTGGCTTTCTCATGTTTCGGATAGGCTTCGAGATACTCGTCGTACAAGCGGATTGCCAGCGAATACGACTGGTCGCCGTAGGCCGTGTCCGCCGCCCCGAACAGGTCCTCGGCAGCGCCGCGGGTCAGCGACATGTAGAGGAACGCACCGATCACCAGCAGAACGCCCAGCGATGCGCCGCCGACGAGCAACAGCATGGAGTCCCACTCGCTGGTCTTCTGTAATTTGCGTTGGGCCGGCGCCGTGCGCCATCCGCCACCGAGATCGCCGCGGGGGCGCGGCCCGACGCTTCCAGGTCAGCCAGCAGGTCGTCCACGACGGGCGTGCCGCGAGCAGGTTCTGTCGGTTTCGAAACCGGGGGTGGCGGAGGCGTGTCGGACTTGCGGGGCGAGGACTTCTTCGGGGCTGGTCGTTTCGGCTCGGGAGCCGCCTGGCGTGCCGGCGGCTCCGCGGGGCGTCCGGCGGGCTTCTTGATCTCGTCGTCGTCGATCGCCGTCAGGTCCGCGACTTCCTCGTCGATTGACATCGGTTCGCGGCGCCCGGCTGACTTGGGAAGCTCCTGCGTCGAACGCAATTGCTTGAGGTCCTCGTCCTGCGGCAGCAATCGCAACTCGTCCGACCTGGTGCGGTCGTCCGCTTTCGATCTGCCGGACGCATCACTTCCGATATCGGGCAGGGAGGACACATCGCCGACCAGCTTGGTCGCCTGGAAACGTGTCAAATGGCCCCGATCAACCAGGTACTTCGCGATGGCCTCGGGGGTGACTTTCTTACCCTTCACATGGGCTACTTTGCGACGCAGTTCGGCAATGGTTTCCTTGTCGAGCAGCCCTTGTTGCTCCAGGCGATCGATAAACTGTTCGACAATCATTCGCAGTTTCCTTCGCTGTCGACTGCCTGCGTCACGAGACGGTCGTGCCGCCCTGCGCGACATCGGCCACGCGGTTGAGCGTCCGTCAGCCACCTACTCGTTTTCTTCCACCATCATCAATTGGACTTCTTCCATCCCCACCTGGCTCCCCGCATCCATGGCCGCCACCACACGGTCATGCAACGCCTCGACATTGGCCATCACCAGCAGTTTCGTCGGCTTGCGCCCTGCCCGATTGCCTTCAGATGCTTCCCGCAGCCGGATCAACAACTCGTGCGAACTCGGCGCTTCCACATCGATGTCGGCCGTCACGACACGAAACGTGTTGTTTTCATCGACGTGGACCGTGATCGCATCCGCATCCTCGGACGGATCCCGCTGCACGACCGTGGCGCTCGGCGTTTCCGGACGGGGCGTCGGCACGGGGAGCGATCGCTGCAGGCTGAAGGCGGCCGTGATCATGAAAAACAGCAGCAACAGGAATGTGGTATCCACCATCGGTGTCATGTCAATCTCATTGTCGTCGCGGTTGAACTTCCGCGCGACGAACATCTCCTGATCGGCGCTGATCTCCTCGACATGATGATAGGCCTGACGAAGTTCCGAGCCGTCGATCAGGAAACTGTCCGCGGGGACTGCCGTCTCCGGTGACTCCTTGAATCGCGAGTGCTTGACCGCCGACCCATGCAGAGGAGGCCCGTCGCTCTTGGAACTCGGTTCTTGGGCCATACGTCACGTTTCCCGTTCGCGCGTGCATCCAGTCGTTCACAACTGCTCGACCACCGCATAATTCAACAAGGGGGTGTCGGTGACGCGGCCAATCGCCTGGGCCACGCGGTGGACGTCCCCTTCTTTCACATTCCCTTCCGCTTTCAGAATAATCGTGTCCATCGGTCGCTCGAAGGGCGGCGAACCGGAGAGTCCAGCCTCGACGTAGGTGCCGATCTCCGCCTCCTGAGTCTCCAGGTCGGTGGAAAACGCGGTTCCGTCACGCCGCGACACGATCACGGAATTCCCGCTTCCCTTCTTGACGATGACGATGATCGCGTTCTCTTGCGCTATGGCCACGCCGTGCCGTGCCGGCGGCAGCTTGACCGACGTGGCCTGATCGATCTTCGAAGCGACCAGGAAGAAGATCAACAACAGAAACACCATGTCGATCATGGGTGTGAAATCCATCTCGGCGTCACACGCGAAACGCCCCGGGGAGCGGAGCATCACTTCGGTTTCTGGCGGTTGCAGGCTGTCTGCCATCAGCGTTCCACGGACGATGCTGTAAGTAGTAGTAACGGACCTGCCCAAGCTCTCTCGCCGCGACGGGGCCACCGCCCGCCCACTGCCGATCACCGCGCCCCCTCACCGCGCCGCCGCAACGCCATGCGCGGTCCGGGATTGGCTCAACGGAGGCGACCCTGCTCCGAGACCCCGAGCGCGACGCGAAGTGACTCCAGAAAACGGGTCAAACCCGCGGCGACCAGATCCTCCAGTTTTCTGATCCGAACGTTGACGCTGGCCGTGGCCAGAATCAGGGGGATGGCAATCCAAAGTCCCCAAATCGTGGTCAGCAACGCGAAACTGATGTCACCCGCCAATTGCGACGGCTTGACGCTCTCCTGCGTAGACAGAGTTCCGAAAGCACCTTTCATACCCATGACAGTGCCCAACAGTCCCAGCATCGGTGCCGTCTTGATACACGTGTTCACCCAGCTCAGACGATGTTCGAGGTCCGCCAACACGTCACGCTGAAATCGATCCACGAGCAGTTGCCGGATCTTTGAGTAACCGATATCGCGATTGACAATCGCCAGCAGGGCCAGTTGCGACATCGCGCGCTTATCCGCCTCCAACATCTGGCCAGCCGTGTCAAAGTCGCCCTGCAATAGCGAGTCGTCGAGCGCGTCGAGAAACTCCGCCTGTTCGTCCTCGGTGCGAAACCGCTTCTCGCGCACGCGATACCACACCATGACCACGCAAAACGCTCCCCAAATGGCAATCGCCGCGAGCGCGAAGTACATCATGTTCCCGATGGTGGTATACACGTCCATTTGTGCAAGTATCATGCTCAGTTGCTCATCTTCAGGAGGGTTTGCTGAGACCAACGAGAAGGTTTGCGGCGGCCAGCCCTCGCGGCGGTCGCGACACGTCCCACACGTCCAATTCACCCATCAGTCAAGCCGGCACGGCCCGATAGACTTGGCTGACCACGTAATATTCAAATCCGGCGCCCTGGCGGCGCACACCGAACACGGTCTGCTTGATCTGTTTCACACTTGTCTTGCCGTTGCCAGTCGCGTGCTCCATTTCGATGCGGGCCAGGAGATCTTCCACCGGCTTCGGATAGAACTGCACCACGATCCGACCGGCCGTCTTGACCCCCGCGGCGCGGAGCAGTTGCTGATCGAACCTCTTGAGCGCCCCGTTGGTCCACAGCATGTACAGGCGTTTCTCGGCATCGCCCGGTCCCTGTCGCACGTCGGGCTGGGACTTCTGCAGGTTCCACGCATAGTCGACCTGCTTTTCCCCTCCGCCCACGGCTCCGACCTCGATCCGGAAATAGTCCAGCTGCTGCGCGTAGGCCGTGAGATTGTTCGAGTTGTAACGGATCTCCCACCGCTCGCCGCGGGGAATGATGTCATCCCCTTCGCCGAGCGGCCCGGGCGGGCGACTATCCCCCAAACCGGCACCCGTACTGCTGCTGACCATCGCCGTCTGAACCGTGTCCAACGCGGTGGCCTGCGTCGATACGACGGTCGTGACGGCCTCCAACAACTGCTCGACCTGCGGCTCCATCGCGTCAGGCAGTTCCTCCATGCCGGGCGGCTCCACATCCCTGGCAAAACCAGCCGCGTGATCGCCGCGACCCGCTATGTTTTCCACCAGCACGACGGTCGCCTGCTCGTCGCGGCTGAATGTCATCACCTTGCTCAACCAGAACAGGAAGGCCAGCAACACCGCACAACCCACCAGGACATTGAGCGCGATCACCCAGCTGGCCGCCCGATCGTAGGCCGAGACTGCCATCCGGATTCTTCGCGGGTCGGATCGTGCCGCTGATTCCTTCATTCCCTCACCGTCCGCCTATTCAATAAACACCGCATCGGGCCGCACCGATTTGTACCACGTCTTCCATTGGGCAACCAGCGCCTCCAGTTCGGCCTTCTGCGGATTGGCCGACAGGTCAAAGCCGTCAAACTTGCGACTGGTGAGCCGCAGTCCCGCCTGAGCTTCGCGCATGACCCGCGGATCGGGATCGGTCAAGGCGAAGATCAGAATGGGAACGTTGTCCAATTCGCCCTGACGCCCGAGCACGCGGGCGGCGATCAGTCGAGCTTGAAACGAACCGGTCCGGATCACCCGCGCCAACCGCTCGGCATACTCGCGTCCCTCGCCCGTCAGACCGGACAGAGACAGCAGGTCAGGACTGTCCAGCAGGTTCTCGATGTTGTCCGCCGCGTCGTTCTCCAGCATGCCGATCAGGTCGGCGACCTCACCCGTGATCGCCGGTGCCACCAGGCGATTGCCCTGCAGGCGGACTTCCGTCAAATCGGAAGGCAGATCATAACCGCCGCGCAGGATTCCGTCCCGCTCAATCACCTTCTCAATCGTCTCCCGCGTGCTGCGCAGCAGGAACAGCATGGCAAAGGCCGTCGACACCGGGTAGTCTGTGTCCAAGGGACCCGACATGCCTCCACCGACCACGATCCCCCAGCTGCCGTTTTCGTTCTGCAGCTCCCTGAGCACACGCACGCCTTCGTTGTACCAGGCGGGCTCTTCGTCGAATTTTCCTTCGTACTTCTCGCGAAAACTTCGATACCGTTCGTAGCCATACAGAAAATAGAACTGCCACTGAGTGGTTCGGAGCCCAGGATTCCTCGCGAACCAGTCGTTCCCGTCCTTCATGGCTTGCCGCACCACGTCCATCTCCAGCCCGGCTCCGGCCGCGGGCTTGCGCGCGCCCCCGGTTCGTCCGACACCGGTCGCAATGCCGGCGGGAGTTTGCGATTCGATTGCGGGCGGGGTGCACCCGGTGCGGACAGGCCCAGGAAATCGGCGGTGACGTACAGACTCCCCAGGCCGGCAGCCGCAAGCGACGGTCGCACGTCGTACTGCTTGACGCGCGTAAATGTCCCCGGATCGTTTCCCTGATACCCCCAATGGCCGTCGGGGTCCTGGACCCGCAGGATAAAATTCGCCAGGTTCCGCATCGATTCCGCGGGGACGTCCACTCCCACCATCTTGGCTGACCAGGCGCCCAAGGCGGCATACTGCAGTTGCGACGTATCGCCGGTCTGCATCGCCGGGTATCCCCACGATCCGTTTGCTTTCTGGTGCTTCAACAACTCGTTCCAGAAAACGTTGATCTCCGCCATGTGGTCGTAGGGAGCGACTTCGGTCAGAAACACCAATCCTAGTCCCAGACTGTAATTGTCCTCGGACGCCAGCGCAGTCGGGTTTTGAGCATCACGCAGGGCCCGCGCCAACGCGAGTTGCGTCACTTCGGGCAAGGACCCCTCGCGCCCACCAAATCGCCGCGCGTATTTGTACGCAGCCAGACCGATCAGCGACTGACCGCCGAGCTGCGTGGCATGCTGGCCCTGCGGCCGCTGTTGCAGATACGCCCACGCTCGATCCAGCATCTGCCGGACCTCCTTGCTGTCCGGCGTCGCCGCCCTGGCCAGCGGAGCCCAGCTCGTCCCTTCAAACAGTACCAGTCCGACCGTCGTCCACGCGACTAACCACAGCAGGGATGGCTTCAGTTTCATTCGGGGGTGTGCTCCCGCTCGCAAACCGAGTCGAGCAGCGACGGCGAGCCGAAACGCTGGTAACCCAGTGGCCTCAACGGACTCGAAGACTTCAACACGTCCGAGAAACGCGTCAAGAGGACGCCGCTCGACTGAGTTCATTCTGTTCCCTGAGAAGGCGTTTTGATCGTAACCGTGGGGATTTGCGCTGTCAAGCAAGTGGCCTTGGTGCGCACGCCGACCCACGCGAACCACGTCCCGTTCCCCACGCGCGACGTGTGTCCCAGCGACCCCGGGATGACAACGCCATGTCACGCCGCCGATACGCTCCGCCGAGGCCCGAGAGGTCGCACCCGCGCGCACGGACCAACCGGTCGTTCGCAGCCCCGGGCGTCGACCGAACGGATCGGGCGCCGAGCCATTCCACCATCCCCTCTTGTGGTTCATGTCGCCGTTGACAGCCCATTGCTCGAGTCGTATTGTTGTATCTGAGCTCTAAATACGATGAATCGCCAGTATTTGAATTCCTAATACTACCAGCTGCCGTGGTTGCCGCGTGCGTGGAGAGTTGGATACTGGCATGTCGCCGCCGCGCGGACGCGTATCGCGAGGGGCGCGGCGCGAACCACTTTCCCCGAACCCGACGTGCGCACAGCCAGACTATGAACGAGTTTGCTCCGACCGGTTTACCGGCGAAACACGGCCTCTACGATCCCGCCTCCGAGCACGACAGCTGTGGCGTGGGACTTGTTGCGCATATCAAGGGACAGCGCAGTCACCAATTGGTATCCGACGCCCTGCACGTGCTGCGGCGCATGAACCATCGGGGTGCCTGCGGGTGCGAGGTCAACACGGGGGACGGGGCGGGCATACTGACCACGTTGCCGCATGAGTTTCTGGCTCAAGTGGCCCAGTCGACATTTCGCACGCGGTTGCCGGCGGCCGGTGCGTATGCCGCGGGGATCGTGTTCCTGCCGACGCGCTCCGGCGAGCGGGCGGAGTGCAAACGGGTGGTGGAGCAGCTGATTGCGCAGCAAGGCCAGCGGCTGGTCGGGTGGCGTCCGGTCCCGGTGTGCCCCGACGAAGCCAACATCGGGCCTTCGGCGCGGCAGGGCATGCCGGTGATGGAGCAGTTGTTTGTGGCGGCCGGTGGGGAGGTGCGTGGTGAGGCATTCGAGCGGCAGCTGTACTTGATCCGCAAGCAGGCCAGCCATCAGGTGCATGAAAACGTACGGCTGAGCGAACGCCGCGCGTTCTATGTCTGCAGTCTGTCGACCCAGGTCATCATCTACAAAGGCATGTTGACGCCGGATCAGCTGGTGGCGTTTTATCCGGACTTGAGCGACCCGGCGTACAGACGCACCTGGCCATGGTGCATTCGCGGTTCTCCACCAATACGTTTCCGAGCTGGGATCGCGCTCAGCCCCTGCGGTTCATGTCGCACAACGGCGAGATCAACACGCTGCGGGGCAACATCAACTGGATGCGCGCGCGCGAAGGCGTGGTCCGCGGCGGCGGCTTTGGCGACCGATCTGAGTCGCCTGTTTCCGATCGTCGAGCCCGACTGCTCGGATTCGGGCAGTTTTGACAACGTGCTCGAATTCCTCCTAATGACCGGTCGCACGCTGCCGGAAGCGGTCATGATGATGATCCCCGAGGCGTGGCAGAAGCACCCGACGATGCCGGAGACGAAGCGAGCTTTCTACGAGTATCACTCGGCGTTGATGGAGCCGTGGGACGGGCCCGCTTCGATCGTTTTCACCGACGGGAATTACATCGGAGCCGTGCTGGACCGCAACGGGCTGCGTCCCAGTCGCTATTACCTGACCAAGGACGATCGGGTGCTGATGGCCAGCGAAGTCGGTGTGCTGCCCATCGATCCGGAAAACGTGGCCTCCAAAGGTCGGCTGGAGCCCGGCAAGATGTTCCTGGTGGACTTCCGCCAGGGACGTTTGATCCCGGACGAGGAGTTGAAGCACGAATTCGCCAACCGGCGGCCCTACGCGGCCTGGCTGCGCAAGAACCGCATCCGGCTGACCGACCTCGATGTCCCTGGCCAGGTGCCGGCACTGGAATCCGACACGCTGCTCGCCCGCATGCAGACGTTTGGCTACACCACCGAGACCGTCCACTTCATGCTCATCCCCATGGTCCAGCAGCAGCGCGACCCCTTGGGCTCGATGGGTAATGACGCGGCACTGGCCTGCCTCAGCGATCAGCCCCGGTTACCCTACGACTACTTCAAACAGCTCTTCGCCCAGGTCACCAATCCTCCGATCGATTCGATCCGCGAGGAGATCATCATGTCGCTCGAGTGCTATATCGGTCCCGAGCGCAATCTGCTCGAGACGACCGACCAGCACTGCGAGCGGCTCCTGATTCCGCACCCGATTCTGAGCAACGAAGAGATGGCTGCCCTGAAGGTGATGAACCATCGCGGCTGGCGCAGCCGGACGATCGACATCACATTCTCCCGCAGCGCAGGTCCGGCCGGATTTGTCGCGGCGTTGGATCGGATCTGCCGGGAAGCGGAGGAAGCGATTGACGCGGGGTTCAGCCTGGTGATCCTGTCGGACCGCGAGGTGAGCGAGGAACGGATCCCGGTCAGTTCGCTGCTGGCCTGCGGCGCGGTCCACCATCATCTGGTGCGGCAGGTCCAAGCGGACCCGGCTGGGCATCGTCCTGGAGACAGGCGAAGCGCGAGAAGTCCACCATCACTGCTTGCTGGTCGGCTACGGCGCGGATGCGATCAATCCGTACCTGGCCTTTGAAGCGCTGTGCCAGGCCCGCAAGGAAGGGCGGCTGGATGCGCAGGAGTTTTCGAGCGACGAGCGCGTGCTGCGAGCCTATCGCGTGGGAGTGGCCAAAGGGATCCTGAAGGTGATGGCCAAGATGGGCATCTCCACGCTCCAGTCGTACAAAGGGGCACAGATCTTTGAAGCGGTCGGCTTGAACGACGACGTCATCGAGCGCTGCTTCGCCGGCACTCCCAGTCGCATCCAGGGCGTCAACCTGGAGACGCTGGCCACGGAGGCCATTCGGCGGCATGCGAGCGGCTATCCGGAAAGCTCGGAGGATCGCTTCCCCGTGCTCCCCAACCCGGGCGAGTTCCACTGGCGGGCCGGCGGTGAAACCCACGTCTGGGATCCCGACTCCATCGCCAACCTGCAGGTCGCCGCACGGGCGGGGGACCGGGACGCCTACCGGCGTTTCGCGGACCACGTCAACGCCGAGGCCGCGCGCCGCTGCACGCTCCGCGGCTTGCTTTGTTTCCAGCGTCCCGCCGGGTCAGCAGCCGGTTCCGCTGGACGAAGTGGAATCGGCCGCCAACATCGTCCGCCGGTTCTGCACCGGGGCGATGAGCTTCGGTTCGATTTCGCGCGAGGCACACGAGACGCTGGCCGTGGCCATGAATCGGGTCGGAGGTCGCAGCAACACGGGGGAAGGGGGCGAAGATCCGGCGCGATTCTTCCCGCTTGCCCAACGGCGACTCGAAACGTTCGGCCATCAAGCAAGTCGCGTCCGGACGCTTTGGCGTGACCGCCTGGTACCTCAGCAATGCCGACGAGCTGCAAATCAAAATGGCGCAAGGGGCCAAGCCGGGCGAAGGAGGCGAGCTGCCGGGCCGCAAAGTCGACGGCACCATCGCCCGCATCCGTTACTCGACACCCGGCGTCGGACTGATCAGTCCTCCGCCCCACCACGACATCTACTCCATCGAAGATCTGGCGCAGCTGATCTACGACTTGAAGAACGCCAATCCCGCACGCGCGGATCAGCGTCAAGCTCGTGTCGGAAACCGGTGTCGGTACCGTCGCCGCCGGTGTCGCCAAGGCCCATGCCGACCACATCCTGATTTCCGGTGACGTGGGTGGCACCGGCGCTTCGCCGCTGACCAGCATCAAGCACGCCGGTTTGCCGTGGGAACTGGGCATCGCCGAAACACATCAGACGCTGGTGCTCAACGACCTGCGCGGACGCGTCGTGCTGCAGACCGACGGCGGCATTCGCACCGGCCGCGACGTGATCATCGCCGCGCTGCTGGGCGCCGAGGAAATGGGGTTCTCAACCGCCCCGCTGATCGCCTTGGGCTGCATCATGATGCGGAAGTGCCACCTGAACACCTGTCCGGTGGGCGTCGCGACTCAGGATCCGATGCTGCGGAAGAAGTTCGCCGGGCAAGCCGGAGCATGTCGTGAATTACCTGTTCCTGGTCGCCGAAGAAGCGCGGCAGATCATGGCGGAACTGGGATTTCGCCGCATCGATGACCTGATCGGTCGCGTCGATTGCCTTGAAACTCAACGCGCCATCCACCATTGGAAAGCCGACGGCCTGGATCTAAGCCGCTTGTTGGCCCCGGCGGTCAAGCCGCACGACCAGGTGCAGGTGCGGTGCATGACCGCCCAGGATCACGGCCTGGATCTGTCGCTCGATCGGCGAATCTTGCTGCAACTGGCCGAACCGGCGCTCTACCGTGGCGAACAGGTTCGCGTCGAGTTGCCGATCGAAAACGTCCACCGCACGGTGGGCACGATCCTCAGCCACTCCGTGGTCCGCATGTTCGGCGAGCAGGGATTGCCGGACGACACTGATTCATTTCCAGTTCCACGGTTCTGCCGGACAGAGCTTCGGTGCGTTTCTGGCGGGCGGTATCACGCTGGAACTGGAGGGGGACGCAAACGACTACGTGGGCAAGGGACTCTCCGGGGGCCGGCTGATCGTCTATCCGCCCAAGGCCAGCACGTTTTCCTGCCGAACGGAACATCCTGATCGGCAACGTTTGCCTGTACGGTGCCACCAGCGGCCAAGCATTTCTTTCCGGTCGCGCGGCCGAACGCTTCTGCGTTCGCAACAGCGGCGCCTGGGCCGTCATCGAAGGCGTAGGCGATCATGGCTGCGAGTACATGACCGGCGGCCGAGCCGTGATTCTGGGCACCACGGGCCGCAACTTCGCCGCCGGCATGTCCGGCGGCATCGCCTACGTGTGGGACCGGGACGGTGAGTTCCGCCACCGCTGCAATCTGGCGACGGTCCAACTGGATCGCGTGGAATCTCCCGAAGACATTGGCGAACTGCTGGAGATGATCAAACTGCATTTCGAGTACACGCAATCGCACGTCGCCCAGCAGGTCCTCGACGACTGGACCAAGGTGTTCCGCAAGGAGTTCGTCAAGGTCATGCCGACCGACTACAAACGCGTCATACTCGAACGGGCCGCCCGCGAAGAAGAAATCGATACGACGGTGCATTCCGAACACGCCAGCGTTTGATGGCGGCAGGCTGGAGGCCGGAGAACTAAGAACTAAGAACTAAGAACTAAGAACTAAGACTAAGAACTAAGACTAAGAACTAAGAACTAAGAACTAAGAACTAAGAACTAAGACTAGAACTAGACTAAGAACTAAGAACTAAGAACTAAGAACTAAGAACTAGGGCCAACGATACCCGACATGGGCAAACCAACCGGTTTCAAAGAGTTCCCCCGCAAAACGGTCCCCTACCGCGCGCCGCTGGCGCGGCTGGAAGACTTTCTGGAAATCTACACGGGCGCCGACGACGAGCACCTCCGCACGCAAGGCGCACGGTGCATGGATTGCGGCGTGCCGTTCTGCATGTCGAACTCCGGCTGCCCACTGGATAATCTGATTCCCGAGTGGAACGACCTGGTCTATCAGCAGCGGTGGCGCGAGGCCCTCGACCGACTGCACAAGACCAACAACTTCCCCGAGTTCACCGGTCGCACTTGCCCGGCACCCTGCGAAGGAGCCTGCGTGCTGGGCATCAACGACCCGCCCGTGACCATCAAGAATATCGAAAACGCCATCGTCGATCGCGGCTTCGCCGAAGGCTGGATCCAACCGCAGCCCCCAAAGCAGCGGACCGGTAAGCAGGTGGCGATCGTCGGCTCAGGACCTGCCGGACTGGCGGCCGCCGCACAACTCAATAAGGTCGGTCACTCCGTGACCGTGTACGAGCGGGCCGATCGCATCGGCGGGCTGCTGATGTACGGCATCCCGAACATGAAACTGGCGAAGGAACTGGTGGAGCGGCGGGTCCGGACTGCTCGAACAGGAAGGCATCCGCTTTGTCACGCGAACGCATGTCGGCCAGCGGGAAGACGAGAGCGGCGGCAAGATGGCGCAGATCATGCACGAACGTGGTCTGGAAATCCGCTACCTGGACCCGCGCAGCTGCAGGAAGACATACGACGCCCTGCTGCTGGCCACCGGCGCCACGCAGCCCGCGACCTGACGGTCCCCGGCCGCGAACTGCAGGGGATCCATTTCGCCATGGACTTCCTGACCCGCAACACCAAGAGTCTGCTCGATTCGCAACTGCTCGACGGCCACCACATTTCGGCCCGCGACAAGCACGTGGTTGTGATCGGCGGCGGCGATACCGGCGCCGACTGCATCGGCACCTCGCTGCGGCATGGCTGCCGGAGCGTCGACGAATTTCGAACTGCTGGACAAAGCGCCGCCCGGCCGCGCTCCCAACAACCCCTGGCCGCAATGGCCGCGGGTATTCCGGCTCGACTACTCGCACGAGGAATGCCGCGACATGTTCGGCGATGACCCGCGCAAGTACGCGGTCCTCACCAAAGAGTTCCTGGACGATGGTCACGGCCGAGTGGCCGGCGTCCGTACCGTGCGCGTCGATTGGTCCAGTCCGGCCGCGCACGGCGCCGTTTCGCGAAATCCCCGGGACGGAAAACGTCTGGAAGGCCGACCTGGTATTCCTCTCGCTGGGCTTCCTCGGTCCTGAACAGGTGGTCGCCGGTGAACTGGGCGTGGCCTGCGACGAACGATCGAACTACCGGGCGGCGTACGGCGAGTTCACGACGAACGTCCCCGGCGTGTTCGCGGCCGGGGATTGCCGGCGCGGCCAGTCCCTGGTGGTGTGGGCGATCGCGGAAGGGAGACGAGCCGCCCGCGCAATCGACGAGTACCTGATGGGCGCACAGCAGTCTGCCCGGCGTGGAAACGAACGACGGCGCTGCGCGGCGCGTGGCGCTGAGGCCGCGTTCGCGACGGCCCGATGGCCGGCCGACGGAGTGGATCGCGGTGCAGACCGTCAGCGGACAGTTGCTGCGCGACAGGCGGCCGAATTCCCCGCGTCGATCCAAGAAGCGGCCCTGTCAGACGAACAAGGCTAGTAGAAATGGCCCGATTCTGCTCCAAGAACGTCGCCGGACCGCGAACGAAGCATGTGCCTGCTCGTCGATCCCGGGTGTGGATCTGCGTAGGCAGTTGGCCGTGCCAACGGAAAAGGAAGGCCTCGATGAAGAAGTTTCTCGTAAGCGCGATCATCCTGGGAACGCTGTTGGTCGCCTCGTGGATTGACTTCATTCCGATCCGTTGCGAAGGCTGCCGAGGACTCCTCTTTCGTACGGACATTACCTCGATGATCTTCGGCGGGCATGGCGAGGTGTACCACCAACGCTGCCTCAAGGCCTGGACCAACAGTCAACTCGGATACCGTCCATCCTTCGGCTTACTGCCACTCGGCGTGTGCGAGAAGCCCGAGCCGACAGCCGCCGATCCGGCCACTTGAGCGCACCGACACGGCGCGGCAAACGGCCCCCGATGCGAGGCTCTTGGATGTCGGATCCTTCGCACGCGGAATTCTGGGATGTTGCGAGGCGAAGCCCGGCGAGGAGATCGGCAACGCCAACCTTCCGGTGCAACCCACGGGTGTTCAGCCCCGACGCGTCTTGAGCGCTTTGGGCAATTCCTCGTAGGGAAACAGGCGGTGGTAATCCAGCAGTCCGGCCAAGGCCCGCGACTCCACGCGATGATCCAGTTCCTCGAGGATCGCGATCGGGTTCAGGCCGCCCACGATGACAGCGCCCAATCGACCGTGATGGACGGCTTGTCCCAACACGGCCTGTCCGGGCAACCCCACCTCCAAGAGCCCACCCAATCCGACCGCCGTCAGCCGCGCGCTCAGATTCAGCACCACCTCGCGGCTATCTGCCGGCAATTCGCGGAAGCTGGCGCCGATCGAGCCCGTTGCCGGTACGAATCGCCCCCAAGTAATCGGTCATCCCGCTACGGATGAAAACTTCCAACGGGTCAATGGTCGTCCCGTCGTAGTAGATGATCTCGACAAACCGCGTGGCACAACCGGCTCGCAATTCCAGCAGGCCGCCGAACCGCGAGGTTGTCGGGATGCCATGCTTGAGCAGGACGCCGTTGAGCGTAATGGAACAGATCGTGCAGAAACCGACGCGGTCCGGCGGCACGGTCAGCTGTCCCACCGTCTCGCCCGGTGCGAGCAACGCCACACGATTCCCCATGGCGTAACCTTTGGCAAATACTTCGCACACCTGTTCGGCGCAGGCGGCCAGCCGTTGGGGATTCACGAGCGACACGTTGACGACGACGCTCCCCATGCGCGTGGCCAGATCGAAGGACATATTGAATGTCATCTGGTCGATCTTGGCGGACAGGAACCCGACACCGTCCACGACCCGCGCCGCCCGCAACTCGGCCAATCCTGGCTCCGTGATCAAGTGCCCCTGGCGTCCGCGGGACTCGGTCAGCCCGTCCTGCTCCAGTTGTCGCAGGTAGAGCCGCACGGTCCGTTCGCCCAGCGGATGCCCGCTCGATTCCAGCGCCCGGGTGATCCGCGCCGACGTGGTTCGTGTCTGCAGGCGGCTGAGAACCTGCAGAATCTCCACGCGATGACGCTGCGTTTTTTCCACAGCGGACGCCTCCGTCACGGGTGAGAGGGGCACGGACCACCGACCTATTGGCCCCCGGAAACCGGGCCGCCGACGGCTCGGAATCCTGGCGGTCGCCTCGCGTGTCGGCCCGGGGGTCTGCTGAGCGTCACGCGGCCACTTCCGTGCAAGCTCGATCTTACCAGATGGGTGCGACCCGGCAAAAGATCCCTTGCGGCAAAAATGCCGATAAGTGGTCGCGTGTCACGGGGACGACGGGGTGATGGTCGTGCGGTAGCAGAGCACCATCTGCTCCGGGGTGTTGGCATACAGCCGAGCCCCGCAGCCATCGCCACTGGCGGTGCTGAAATCGATGACCCGCAGCAGCGGACCCCACTTGGCCGCGTCGGGCAGCAGATCGGCCAGCCGGTTGGGTGACTGGAGGAAGAACTCGCGGCGGCAGTGGTTGTTCGGCCGCCCGGGAAACAGAGCGAAATACAGGATGTCCAGTTCCACCAGGTCGTTGAAGAAGTGGGTCCCCAGCGAGACGTCGGGCACCAGATCATCGCGCATGGCCACGATCTCACAAATGACCGACACGCGGTCGATCTCGGAAAACGAGACGGGAACACCCAACGAGGGACTGTTCGTGCACCAACGGCCTGGTCCGATCAACATGACGCTGCCCGGCGGCTTGCGCTCCGGCAAGTGTATGAGCCGGCCGATCACGCGGGCCAGGGCATACCGCTCGGCGATCGGCAACTGACCGTACAGCATCGGCTCGACGTACACCATGCGATCGATCGAGCTGAGACGACTCGGGCCGATCACTGCCCCGGACGACTCGAGAATCACGTCCGACGTCGGCACAGCCTGGGGCCGATCGGCGGTGATCGATCCCGTGGCGATTTGCAGCGGCCGGCACTGAACCAGGTTGATCTTGTAATCGTCCTTGGTGAAGAAATTGGTGGTGAACTCCAGGTCCACCGGCGAGTTATACGCGGTCTGCAGCGTGGACAGGATCTCCTGCATGTCAGCGACGAACGGGGTCCGCGTCAGCAGTTCGTCGAATGTCAGGACCAATGAACTGCGTTCATCCAACTGTTTTTCGGCCGCCCAGGCGGCCAGTTCGCGATCCTGCGAGGCGAACTTCTCGAGCGGCAGAGAACCGCATTTCTGGGCGACGTCCGCGAAGTCCCGCGTGCGCCAGCTGGCTGGCCTCCAGGTCAATCACATCGACGCGCCGCTGCGAAAACTGCCGGACCTGATCGGTCCCGCTTTCCGGACGACGCTGCGGATCGTTCAGGGCCACGACCCGCGTGTAGTCATCGTCGGAACGGTCGACCGCCCGCGTGCCGAGGCCGAAGACCAGCCGCACCATGCCCGCCTTGGGGTCGATGTAGCGGCTCCAGACGTACGGGTTGAACGAGTAGCCGACGCCGGCGACTTGCGGGAAGAACCAGGTCCCCCACCGGGACCCGGACACGCGTTGCACCAGCAGCGACATCTGTTCGTCTCGGTCGAGCAGGCCGCGTTGCGCGCGATAGCGGAGCGCATTCTCGCTCATCGTGCTGGCGTAGATCGCCCGCACGGCCGCCAGGAAGTCGGCCAGCCGCTTCTGGTGCGGACCCTGGTTCGCACAGAAGATACTCTCGTATTTCCCGGCAAACGCGTTGCCGTAATTGTCCTCCAACAAGCTGCTGGACCGCACGATGATCGGCGACTGGCCGAAATACTCCAGCATCTCGGAGAATTCTTTCTCGATGTTCTCCGGAAACGAACCGGTCAAGATCCGCCGCCGAGTTTCTTCCACCCCCTCGAGAAACGTGGCCGGATCCCGCTGCTTCTGGCGGAACCACCAACACCCGTTCTCGACGAGATAGGAGTAGAACACGTCCGATCCGACGTAGAAGGAATCGTGCGCTTCGAGCAGGTCCTGCCAGCGCGGATGGGAGCGGGACAGGATGGCACGGGCCACCAACATGCCGACCGATTTGCCGCCGATCAACCCGGTGCCGATCATCCGCCGGCTGATCTGCAGCACGTCCCCCAGATCGAAATGCCGCTTCACCAACTGCAGCACGCGCTCGTCGCGCGTGACAATCATCTGCAGCAACCGGTCCAGGCATTCGTCCGCGTCCTCGGCCGGCCGCACGCCGGACTGAATCTCCTCCCAGATCTGCTCGGCCCGCGCCAGGCTGCGCGTCCACACGCCCTGCCGCATCCGCACCGAATCGAGTCCCGTCCAGGGAATGGCTGTCAGTATCTCGGCCGTCGTGGAACTCTCCACCAACGGCACGAAGTCGTCACCTTCCCAGCCGTGCAACATGTGCATCGTCGGCGAATATCGATGCTCCACCTTGATCGGATGCACGTACAGCTCCTCCCGATGCCGATAGACATCGAGAAAGATCTGGGTCGTGTTGCGGATCGGCGTGACGGCATGTACCGAATGCCGATTGCGCAGCAGCGGAAAATACGCCAGCGATTCGAGCTCCAACACGTAGGGACACGTCAACCGGAAAAAATTCCCCAACATCCGGTCGCTGAACCAGGCATCCGCCAGCATCGACAGGCAGTCGAAGACGAAACAGGCCTCCCGCCCCGATTCGCTGAGCACGCGGTGAATCTCCGTGATCAGCTGCTCGAAACCCCGCGACGTGTCCAGTCGACAGACGGTCGTCGGCAACTCTTCGGGCACCAGCGGCGGATGATCGGCAAACCGGAAATAAACGATCCGCTTGCCCCGCGCCAACGCGTGCCGGCAGTAGGGAGGCACAAAAGGGGCGAAATGCTCGATCGCATCCACCTGCCACACCAGATTGTCGCCGGCGATGAGCCCGCGCAGCAGACGATCCAGACCGGGCACGCCCGTGCTCAATTGGACGTCGGTAGCCATGCACTTCCCCTTCTGAGCACCCGTTCGATCGCCCGGACAAGGGTGCCCCCGTCCGCCGGGCCGGCCCGTGCACGACCCGCGCACGCCGCCGAGCCCGTCACAATAAGACGTGCCATTTGCAGCGTCAAGCAGGATACATATCGGCAATCCATTGCCGCACTACATTTCCAATATATTGGCAATGTGGACTGGAAACGTGCCGTAACGAATGTTAGATTGGTCGCCAGCCGGGACGGTCCCGGGGCGTGGCGGGGGCGGTGGGGGTCCCGCACCGACCATGGCCCTGTCCGCCGACCGACTCTGTCGATCCCGCTCGCCGGGAGCGTGTCCCCACGGAAGTGCGCGGACCGATGTCACGCACGCTGCACCCGATTCCGACCCAGGAGCCTACCCACCATGACGACTGACGCCAGTCATTCCACCACCGCCCGCGTTGACGAGTTCATGAACCAGGTCGCCACCAAGAACCCGGGGGAGGTCGAGTTCCACCAGGCGGTCCGCGAGGTCGCGGAATCGGTGATGCCGTTTGTCGATACCCACCCCGTCTATCGGCAAATGCGGGTCTTGGAGCGCTTGGTGGAGCCGGAACGCGTCGTCATGTTCCGTGTCCCGTGGGTGGACGATCGGGGCGAGATCCAGGTGAACCGCGGTTTCCGGATCCAAATGAACAGCGCCATCGGGCCGTACAAAGGGGGCCTGCGGTTCCATCCCACCGTCACACTCGGCGTGCTCAAGTTCCTCGCTTTCGAACAGGTGTTCAAGAACTCCCTGACCACGCTGCCGATGGGCGGCGGCAAAGGCGGATCCGATTTCGATCCCAAGGGGAAGAGCGATCATGAGGTCATGCGATTCTGCCAGTCGTTCATGACCGAGTTGTACCGGCATATCGGCCCGGACACCGACGTGCCGGCCGGTGACATCGGAGTGGGAGGCCGGGAGATCGGTTTTCTGTTCGGCCAGTACAAGCGGATCGTGAATCAATTCTGCGGCGTGTTGACGGGGAAGGGTTTCGAGTACGGCGGATCGTTGCTGCGGCCGGAAGCCACCGGCTACGGCTGCGTCTATTTCGCCCAGGAGATGCTGGCGCGACGCGACGACAGCGTGGAGGGAAAGACGGCCTTGGTGTCCGGCTCAGGAAACGTGGCCCAGTACACCGTCGAGAAGCTCAATCAGCTGGGCGCCAAGCCCATTACGCTCTCCGACTTCAACGGTACCATCGTGGACCAGGAGGGCATCGGCCCCGAAAAGTTGGCGTGGGTGATGGAACTGAAAAACGTCCGACGAGGACGCATTCGCGAATACGCCGAGCACTTCAAGGGTGCGACGTACCTGCCGAACCAACGTCCCTGGGGAGTTCCGGCTGAGCTGGCCTTCCCCAGCGCCACACAGAACGAAGTCGAGGGCGAAGACGCCCGCACGCTGGTCAAGAACGGCTGCAAGCTGGTGGCCGAAGGCGCCAACATGCCGACGGTTCCCGAGGGGGTCGACGTGTTTTTGCAGGCCAACATCCTGTACGGTCCCGGCAAGGCCGCCAACGCCGGCGGCGTGGCCACGTCCGGCCTGGAGATGGCGCAGAACGCGGGCATGACCCACTGGACGCGGGAAGAAGTGGATCACCGATTGAAGCAGATCATGCATGCCATCCATGCCAACTGTGTGCGTTACGGCACCCGCGGTTCCGTCACGAACTACGTGCAGGGCGCGAACATCGGCGGGTTTGTGAAGGTGGCCGATGCCATGTTGGCTCAGGGTGTGGTCTAGCCTCCCGGGCTTTCCCGGCCACGCGACGGCGAACCGGGTGGAAACGGTCCGCGGAACTTGGCGAGCGACTGCGGGACGTGCAGTCGCTCGCGCACGCGGCAAGTCCTCTGGATTGCGCCGCTTGCCGCCGACGGGCAGGCGGCCGCCGCCGTCGAATTGACAACTCCCGGACGGCGAACTAGGATTTCCGATCTGGCAGACAACCCTTCATCGGCCGGTTGCATGTCATCGGGTCAGGTAGCTCAGTTGGTAGAGCATCGGACTGAAAATCCGAGTGTCGGCGGTTCGACCCCGCCCCTGACCACTGCCGCAGGGTATCGCGAAGTCTTGCCATAGACAAGACTTCCGGAATGGCACCTCCGGCAGGTCATCGGCCGTCAGCAACCAGCGGAAGTCCGCAGCCGCAGCCGGCCACTCAACCGTAACGGGAACCGCAGAGCGGGGGCGTGGGGCTGCAGCCGCTGCCAGATCCTATCTAACCTGAATTGCCCTCGCACAACTGACCGAGGAGACGTCCTGGTGTGCGATCTGGTCGCACCGGAGTCTTGCCAACCGGTCAAGGCTTGGCGACCCATCCGGGTCCCGAGCCATAAGCCGCAGTCGCCGGTTCGAATTCCGGCCCTCAGGCGGTTTGGGCCGTTGCGAAATCGGGTGACCGCGGTGGTAACCGTTCACGGGGCGGGGAGGAGGGAAGGTGCTGGCCGCTGGGCGAAGTGAGCTTCGACGGCGGCGGTGATGTCCTCGAATACGTTGCGATTTCGAAGGCGACAGGTTTCGATGGTCGCGAGCATCCGCTCCACGAAACGACTGCCCTTCGTGCCCATAGTACGCGAGTTTCCGGTGTTACTGTTCTTTCTGCTTTCCTATATCGCGCCGGCCGATCAAAATAAACCACTTCCGCGGGCAAAGTAGACCGGCAGTTAAACTTTTGCAGGTGCTGTCACTTGCTCGAAGGTCACGGAACCGGAGCGGTAAGGCGGAAGGTCTGTTGGACGATTTCGGCCATGTTCACGGCGGGGTTCTCGCGACGCCCCCACTGCCAAGCGGCTACAGTAACGCTCACCGGCCATTTGCTGCGCGGCGGAATCGTGGTGAAGACGAGTGTCTTCTCCCGGACCACAGCCGGACCTGCCACGACGAAGAACGAGACAGGCAGATCAGCATCCGAGGTCGCCAGCAGCGGCACACTAGCGGTTCCCCCGGGGACATCACCTATTGGGGTAAAGGTGATCTTCTGCGGTTTTCCGCTCGTGTTACGCAATGCTTTCAGATCGATGTAGACGGGGTGAACCACGTCGCGGATGTGTTCGGCCCCGGGTTGGCGAATGGCTAGGCAGGCCGTTCCATCGCCCAGCCAGGTACGATCCAGTGATATCCGAAACCGATTTCCACCCATGGGCTCCAAGGGACCGATCAGCCACTCGATCGTTGGGATTCCAGGTGCCTGGGCGAGCTTTGCTCCGGCGTTTACGAAACCCGGCGGGATCTTATCGGCCAGGCCACAGCGCAACGGAAAGGTCAATCCGTCTGCCTCGAAGGAGACAGACTTCAGTTTCGAGATACCTCTGAAATCATTCGGTATGGCTTCGCCCTGCTCGTCCAGAAGGATCGGCAGCTGACTCTCCGCCTTCCAGTCAATGGCCGCGATCTGCTGGGCCTCCAGAGCCGCGGTCCGGTCGAAGAACCAAGGCCTGGGATCATCCGCCTTCGCCGGGGCGATGGACGTCCCTCCGTGACCGGGAACGGGTAGGTCTGCCACGAATCCAGACGTGATCTCCACCGGCTTGAGGGCTGGACTACCATCGGCAGAACAGCGTGCGTTGACGGCCCGTTCGATGTACCTGGCCATGTAGGCGACCAATCGATCTGAACAGTCGAAGTGGCCGCTATGGCCATCGATGACTAGGCTACGAGGCCATCCGGGGTTCTGTTTGCGCTCATCGAGCCTGGCATCGTAGAACCCGCTCAGGTCGTTCCATTTGCTACGAATGTCAATCTTCTCCTGATCCCATTCCTGCGAAGTGCCATGGATGCACAGCACCGGGGTCTTGCGGTTGTTAGGCGGAATGCGGGTATTCTTGACGTAGATCCCGGCGATGCAGCGTTCTGGACGGCTTTCCAGCAAGGCATCGACCAGGAACATGTGAGTGGACTCGCCGATAGGCAACCAAGGCGACGGTGGCCACTTCGTCATAACCGGACGTCGTCGCCAAAGCCTCAAGCTGCTGCTGGAAGAAGACTACCATGGCCTCTCGCTCGGGCTTCATCTCCGCTTCAGGTGGGAACGGCTTGGTCCAATCCACGGGGTGCAGGAAACTCGGGGTGCTCCACAGTATGCCGAGATCGTTTGACGAACACATCCGGCGGATGAGTTCATGCCCTACCAGACGATGCTCCGGCACGTTCGCCCCCAGGACCAAAAGGCCCCGTACCCGCTCGCAGGCCTTTGGGATCCAGAGGTAGCATGTGGCTCTGCGCTTCTCACGGCTGATCGAGGTGATATAGGATCCACTGCTCTGATACTGGAATACCTGGTTGACCGGAGTGGGTTCCGACCATCCCGGATCGGCTGCGAAAAGGCATTGTGTCATCAACAGGATGGCGGAGGTCCGGCAGATCCCTTTTATTTTCAAGGATGGAGAGCACCTTTCATTCTTGAACTCGTCGGTGATCATTCTTCGACCTCGCTAACCTACTCGAAGCAGATCGCGAAAATGCGAAAGACTCGTTGGATAATATCGTTACTACGATCACTGTGACAGTGGATGGGCTGCCCAAGTGACAACCGCGAGGCCGAACCATGCGATGAACGCGGAGTGGCCGGCAGCGCGTTTTTGGATGGACGATCAATCGCGGCTACCCGGTTGTTCTCGCAACCGTTCGTCCGATAGCTTCCACCCATCGGAGCATTCGTTAGCAGCGGCTTTTCACTCACGTGCTTGGGTCGCTTGGACCTTCCAATAGCATCCCTGCGCGTAGCTGACGGCGATGCCTGCTCGAGAAAGTGGGGCACTTACCCACGAGGGTATTGACCGATCGCTCAACAGCTGGTGTCGCTTCGCCCGCAGGTGGCGCCATCGCCGCAGTTTTCCACCGAGATCCTGGCGCGCTCAGGTGTGACAGTCGAATGGCACTAGCTTAAGAGTCCGATCGAATTGAGCCGCCGGTTGCTTGCTGCGTTTCTCTCGAGAAATCGGCCGCTCAGCACCGTGCCAGAAATGCTTAAGCTAGTGACATTCGTCTGACAGACCTGGTGGAGTTGTGGCACGTCGCCAATCTGATATTCAAACTTCCAGGAACTGATCGGGTCGCGCATTCAAGCAGATGACATTCGGCGCTTTGCCTTGCGCCGTGACAGGAGAAGGTCGAGACCCGGGACGGGTGGCACAGTGGTCGATCTAAATCGAGTGGCTGGGTGGGAATCCGCCTGGCGTGTTACTGACTCATGACAAAACGTCCTTGGTCACGAAAGCAAGTCCCCGAAATGACCGAGGGGGCGTCTCCTGAGCGCGCAAGCGTGTTTGTGATCAAGGACAGACATCGGCACGATCACGATGCAAGAGAGGGTTTGCCCAGTTTGACAGCTCCTGCGCACATTCCTGCAAGGCACATGTTTGACGTGGTGGGACCCGTCGGGACCGGGGGTCTGTATCGATTTCTGGCCGGGTCGCGTCTGTGGTCATGGTCATCCCACACCACCGCTACCGTGCCGGCTGGACCATCGCCGCGATGGTGACCTTCACCGCGTCGGACAGGTCGGGCCAAGCGTTGATGATGGCCTGCCAGTCGGCGTCCGCGCTGCAGATTTTCGTTTCAACTGCGCCCGCATTTGCCCCCGCAGAAGCGGAAACGGTCGTATTCCCTATCGAATTCGGCCTGATCTTGACGAGCAGGTTCCCGAGGTCACCCGGGTGGTCCGACAGGGCCCCACGCGTTACAGGCCGGCCGCCGCGGCATATAATCGCCGACGGCTCGAAACGACGGCAAGGTAACCGTTCGCCTCTCACGCTTTGGCCGGGAGACTGCTCTCATGGAACCAGCGAATCAAGACGCTCTGCCACGTGGGTTGGCGACAACGCTGAGCCCGTTTCAACCAGACCCTGCCAGCCAGTTGCCGCTGGAGGTGCAGAAGACCGTCTTTCTGGCCGGCCTGCTGCAGGCGCGAGCGACGGCTCTGCAGACCCCAGCCGAGCGGCGTCAGCAGGCGGAACTCGATCGGATGATGCAGCGTCCGGAGGACAAATGCACCTTGATGCAGATCACCGATCAAGCGTTTCGGGCACGGTCGCCCTACCGCGTCGCTGACCAGCTGACCCACGTGCTGGACGTGCAGGGGGTGCCCCGTTTCTTCTCGCCTTTGGAGCGCGCGGCACTCAAGGGGTTTCAGTCGTTCGGCAGTTACCTGCCCGGAGTCGCCGTTCCGCTGGTGAAGGAGTACATGCAGCGGGAGACGGCCAACGTGATCCTGCCGGCCGATCGGGAACTGCTCGCCAGGCACTTGCAGCAGCGGCGCGAGGAAGGCGTGCGGATGAACGTCAACGTGCTGGGCGAGGCATTGTTGGGAGAACGCGAGGCCGAACGCCGCTTGAAACGTTATCTCGAGGCCCTCCAGCGGCCCGAGATCGAAGTCATCTCGGTCAAGATCTCGACCATCTTCTCCCAGATCTGGCCGCTGGCCCGCCGCCATTCGATCGAGGTGCTGGCCGACCGGCTGGAACTTCTGTATCGCGCCGCGATGAAGAGCCGGTTTCGCCACGCCGACGGCCGGGAGGTGCCGAAGTTCGTCTACCTGGACATGGAAGAGTACCGGGACATGAGCATCACGTCGGAGGCCTTCATGAAATCGTTGGACCGGCCGGGCATGGAACATGTCGCGGCGGGGATCGCGCTGCAGTCCTACATTCCCGACTCGCATCGCACGCAATTGCAGCTCAACGCCTGGGCTCGCGAGCGTGTGGGACGCGGCGGCCAGCCGATCGTGATCCGCCTGGTGAAGGGCGCCAACCTGGAAATGGAGCGTGTCGAAGCCTCCCTGATGAACTGGCCCCAAGCCCCCTACAAATCGAAGCTGGACACCGACGCAAATTTCAAGCGGATGCTGGTGGAGGGTTTCCGGCCGGAGAATCTCCGCGGCGGTGCGTCTGGGGATCGCCTCGCACAACCTGTTCGAAGTCTCGTTTGCCCTGATCCTGGCGCTGGAGAATCACGCACTCGAGTTCGTGCAGTTCGAAATGCTGGAGGGCATGGCCAATCACCAGCGGCGTGCACTGTTCGAGATCTGTCAGCGGTCTGCTGCTGTATGCCCCGGCCTGCCGGCGGGAGGACTTCATCCACGCGATCGGTTATCTCGTGCGGCGACTGGATGAGAACACCGGCGCCGACAATTTTCTGCGGCACGCGTTCAAGCTGGAAGTGGGCAGCCCGGACTGGCAGCGACTGGAGTCCAAGTTCGTCGCCTCGTACTGTGCCCAGCCCACTGTCTCGGATGCGCCGCGCCGCACCCAGGATCGGCGGCAACCCTCGACCGCGCCGATGTCGCCCGATCATCCCTGGCAGGAGTTCCGGAACGAGCCGGACACCGACTTTTCGTTGGTGCAGAATGCGCAGTGGGCCGAGGAACTCGTCGCCCGCTGGCAACGTCACACGGCGGAGCACCCGGCGGAGATCCCCTTGCACATTGCCGGCCACCCGGTGACGGGCGACCGACAAGTCAGGGAATCCATCGATCCGTCCCGGCCGGGCGTCGTGGTCGGTCGGTACCAGCAAGCCACCGAAGCCGACATCGAACTGGCGGTCGCCTGCGCGAAGGCCGATGAGGATGGCTGGCGATCGCTCGACGACCTGCAGCGTTCGGCCATCCTGCGGCAGGTCGCTCAAGAGCTCCGCGACGCGCGCGGGCGACCTGATGGCCATGGCCTTGGCCGAGGGGGGCAAGACGCTGGCCGAATCGGACCCGGAAGTGTCGGAGGCGGTGGACTTCGTGGAGTTCTACCGTCGCACGGCGTGTGCTTTTCGCTCGCTGCCAGGAGTGGAGGCCGTTCCGCGCGGCGTGGTCGTTGTCGTCTCACCGTGGAATTTCCCGATCGCGATTCCGTGCGGCGGCGTGGCGGCCGCGCTGGCCGCCGGGAATACGGTCATCCTCAAACCGGCCTCCGATACGGTCCTGGTGGCCCACGCGCTGTGCGAGTGTTTCTGGCGGGCTGGCGTGTCACGCAAGACACTGCAACTGGTGCCGTGCGCCGGGGCGACGGGCGGTCGACGGCTCGTCTCGCACGACGATGTCGACGTCGTGATCCTGACCGGAGGTACCGACACCGCCGTGCAGCATGCTGCGCGACAAGCCGCACCTGCAGTTGCTGGCCGAGACCGGGGGCAAGAACGCCACCATCGTCACGACCATTTCCGACCGCGACCTGGCGATCAAGCACGTCCTGCATTCGGCGTTCAGCCACGGCGGACAGAAGTGTTCCGCCACATCGCTGCTGATCCTGGAAGACGAGGTGTTTCATGACGAGGCCTTCCGTCAGACGCTGTGCGATGCCGTGGAGAGCATTCCCGTCGGATCGGCCTGGGACCTGAAGACCAAGATGGGCCCGCTGATTCGACCTGCGTCGGGCGTGCTGGAAACCGCGTTGAAAGAACTCGAACCGGACGAATCCTGGGCCGTCATGCCGCGGTTTTCCGACGACGAACCCGCACGTCGTCTCGCCGGCCGTCAAATGGGGTGTGCAGCCCGGGAGCTTTACCCATCTGACCGAGTTCTTCGGCCCGGTCCTGGGGGTGATGAGAGCCAAGAACCTGGAAGAAGCCATCCGGTTCGTGAACCAGACCGGCTACGGACTGACCTCCGGGCTCGAGAGCCTCGACGACCGCGAACAGCAGATGTGGATCGACTCGATCCGCGCCGGCAACCTGTACGTCAACCGGTCCACGACCGGAGCCATCGTGCTGCGCCAGCCGTTTGGCGGCATGGGCAAATCCGCGTTCGGACCCGGGATCAAGGCGGGGGGTCCCAATTACGTGGCGCAGTTGATGCGGTTTCGCGATCTGCAGGCACCGGCCGCGACAGCCCGCGAACTCGACCCCCACTTGTCCGAACTCGTCGCTCGCATGCGGACGGTCGCGCCGAGCGCGGCGGCCTGGACACCCGAACAGGTGGATCAGATCGTGGCCGCCCTGCAAAGTTATCAGGAGGCCCTGGAGACGGAATTCGGTTGCCGACACGATCACTTCCGACTTGATCGGACAGGACAACTTCCGCCGCTATCTGCCGGTCAAAGAGCTGCGGATCCGCGTGCATCCCGACGACACCCGCGTTCGAGATTCTGGCCCGGGTGTGCGCCGCGCACACGGCGGGCTGTCGCGTCACGGTCAGCAAACCGCTGTATCACCATGCGCCCATGCTGGATCTGCTCGAGGATCTCACCGGCAGTTGGGCCGGTTCGATCGAATTCGTGGAGGAGTCGGATGACGCCTTGGCCGACGTCATGCGACTCGAGCACACCGATCGGTTGCGGTACGCGGCGCCGAGTCGGGTCCCCCGTTCGATTCGCGAAGCGGTGATCGAGCACTGCATCTACATCGCGGACGCGCCGGTGCTGATGCACGGACGCGTCGAACTGCTGTGGTACGTGGGCGAACAGAGCGTGTGCGTCGACTACCACCGCTACGGAAACCTGGGGGCGCGGACCGACGAACCACGCTCCGAACCACTGTAATTGTCTCCGCCCCCGATTTCTTTGCGCCGCGGATGGCGATATCATCGGGCCAACGCTTTGGTGCGAGGATCGCCAGTCGGCGGGCAAGGTCCGCTCCTGGTCGACATCCTGATTCCCAAGTTCATTGTTGAGGGGAGACGATCCATGAGTCGTGGGTGGAGTGTGGTCCTGGCCGGTTTCGTGATCAATCTCGCCCTGGGGATCTTGTACACCTGGAGTGTCATCAGCAAGGCGATTCCGGACGCGTGGGGTTGGACCGAACAGCAGAAGTCGTGGCCGTTTTCGATCTGTTGTCTCGTGTTTTCCCTGATGATGGTCCCGGCCGGCCGGCTGCAGGACAAGATCAGCCCGCGCCTCGTGGCGAGCCTGGGTGGCATTCTCGTGGGTTTGGGAATGATCATGGCCAGCCGCGACACGAGCTATTTCAATTATGTGCTCGGGTTCGGCGTGCTGACTGGAACCGGAATCGGATTCGGATACGCGTCCGCAACTCCGCCGGCCGTCAAATGGTTCCCGGCTGCCAAGACCGGCATGATCGCGGGGATCGTCGTGTCCGGCTTCGGTCTGGCGTCGGTGTACGCAGCGCCGCTCACGAACTGGCTCGTCAAATTGGAAGGCGGCGTCCCCAACGCGATGTTCATCCTGGGTATCGCCTTCCTGATCGCGGTGGTCCTGCTGGCCCAGTTGCTGCGGATCCCGCCAGCCGGCTACGTGCCGCCAGGCTTCATACCGCCGGCGGCCAACGCCGTCGCCAAGAAGATGGACTTCCAGCCCACCGAGATGCTCCGCACCAACCAGTTCTACCTGCTCTGGTTCATGTATGCGTGCGGGGCCGGTGCCGGGCTCATGATCATCTCCAAGCTGGCGACCTTGGCTGACAAGCAGGCGGGCGTCAAGCTCGGGTTTGTCCTCGTGGCGTCCCTGGCGATCGGCAATGGCGCCGGACGCATCGTGGCCGGAATGCTGTCCGACAGACTGGGACGGAAACCGACGATCGTGGGTTGCCTCCTGATTCAGGCGCTCCTCATGATCGTATTGACATTCGAGACGCCGGGCTCCGTTCTGGCCGCGGTCCCGGTCTTGGCCCTCGTGTCGGCCTTGATCGGTGCCAATTACGGAGCGAACCTGGCGCTCTATCCGTCGGTGACCAAGGACTACTACGGGCTGAAGAATTTTGGCGTGAACTACGGCCTGGTCTTCACGGCGTGGGGCGTGGGCGGCTTCGTGTTGCCGCTGCTGGCCGGCCGGCTGTACGACGCGTACGGGTCGTTCAAGGTATCCTGTTACGTGGCCGCGGGTCTGCTGGTGGTGGCGGCCTTCGTGGCGATTTTGTTACAGCGCCGCACCACGATGCCGACAAGCAAGTGGCCTGACGCGGAACGCCGACGGAAAAAAAGCGAACACCCGCCCACCGGGCCAGATCCAGCAAGGCATCTGTCGCTCGGTTGGCGGGTGTCCGCGGTGATCACTCACCCCGACGGTCGTCGACGATCAGACCATGTCTTTGAGGCCCTTGAGCGGGCGGATCTTGACGACATTGCGAGCCGGCTTGGCGGCAAACGTCGTCTCTTCGCCCGTGAAGGGATTGATACCCTTCCGCTCTTTGGTGGCCGGCTTTCGCAGCACCGTGATCTTGCACAGGCCGGGAACCGTGAACTGTCCCGGTCCCCCCGCTTGCCGACCGATTTCTTGATCTCGGCGGCGAGTGCCTCGAACACGGCTGTCACCTGCTTCTTCGACAGGTCACATGCCTCGGCGATGTTGTTGATGATCTCGGTCTTTGTCGGTGGCTTTGCTGCAGGCTTTCGCCATGGCTCATCACCCTCCTTGTGAGGTTACCCAATACTAACTTGTACGTCCGTCCGCAGTGCGGAACGCGATGATTAGATACTCTTGCCCCAGAATTTCAACCCTCAATAACCAGAAAACCCGGGAAAAACAGCAGATTTTCTCCAATTCGACCATATTTTCCCGTGTTTTGCGGTTCGGATCGAGCGCGACCGCCACGATTCTCCGAATTTGCCGTCGATTTCTGCTCGGTCGCCGTGCGATGGCCCCCGGCCTGGAACGGCAGGGTGGCGGACGGTCTTCGAAATCGATTGCGATCCCCGGTGCAGGCTTCAAGTCGGTTCCTGCAACGTCGCGTCATATCCGCTGCAACGAGTCAGGTCGGAGCGTTTAAGTTGCCCGTCCGGAGAGACTTCTATAAGATATTTAGCAAATTTGGAGTTACGTTATTCTGGAGGCTATCGGGCGGCCGCAACGGCCGGGCGGGCGGTGGCCGGAACTTGGTGTGAGATCGTGCTGATGAGTCGTCATTCTCTGCTGGCCCACGTATTCGTCAATGCTTGCGTGTCTGATCCTGCTTCTCGGATCGTCGACGGCGCTGGGACAGGACGGTGTGGCTCGCCGCAACCGGCCGGGCGAGGAGGCGGCGGACATCTTTCTGCCCGCCCCCCGCAATCTGCGGCAGCAACTGAGTCGGGCGGCCAAAGCGTTGGAAGAAGAGCGGAACAGCGAAGCGGTCGACCTGCTGGGGCAGCTGTTGGCCAGTCCGCGAGGTGGCGTCCGACACGACCGAAGGCGGGGCCGATCAAGACTATTTCCTGGCCGAGTCGGAAGCGGACGGCACGCAGACCAGCCTCAAGTCCCAGGCCCAGCAGATGCTCGGGGCGATGACCGACCAGGGGCGCGAGTTGTACGAGCTCAAATTTGGTGCCGACGCGCGGCAGATGCTGGAGCAGGCGTTAGACAGTCGCGATTTCTCGCAGTTGGTGGAAGTCACGCGGCGGTATTTCCACACCCTGGCCGGGTACGAGGCCACGATGCTGATCGGCCGGCTACTATCTCGACCAGGGACGACCGTTGGCCGCCGCCCTGCGGTTCGAGCGACTGGTGGCGAGCCCGGTCGCGGCCCGGCAGTACGAACCGGAGCTGTCGGTATTGCTGGCCACCAGCTGGCTGTTGGCCGAAATGCCCGACCGCGCCGGGAGACGTTGGTCGCACTCCAGACGCGCGACCCGCAAGCGACGCTTCGCATCGGTGACAAAGAAGTGTCACTATTCAAGGACGACAGCGAAACGACTCGCCTGGCTGCAGCAACTCGTCGGCTCGGTCGGGCATTTCCCCGGACGACAGAGGCGACGGAGTGGGTCCTGTTTCGCGGCAACGCGGCGCGGAACGCCGAGAGCGCGGGGGGCTTTCCGCTGCTCACGGCGCGGTGGCGTGTCCGGGCGGCCAACCATCCGAGCGACGAGGAGATGATTCGGCAGCAGCGTCGAGGTGTTCCAGGACCAGGGAGTTCCGGCGATTCCGGGCCTGCAGCCGCTGGCCGTGGCCAAGGTCGTGATCATGCGGACGGCCCGCTGGCTGGTGGCGGTCGACATGGAGACCGGCAAACGCATCTGGAACTTCCCCTGGTTTGAGGCCCCGGACGACGAATCGTCGCCGAACAACCAGTTCCGCCCCGACCGTCGGCATGCCGAACCCGTATGCCCTGGAGTTGAATCAGCGCGTCTGGGACGATGCCCCCTATGGCCAGATGAGCAGCGATGGACAGCAGGTGTTCCTGCTGTGGAAGCTGGCCTCCGATCTCGAGCAGATGTCCACGCGGGTGCTGCCCTTCGGCCGGCAGATGCCCGACGGATCGGTCGAAACCAACAAGCTGGTGGCGCTGGATCTGCAAGCCGAAGGCAAACTGCGGTGGATCGTCGGCGACGAGGACGGGACGGACGAACCGAAGCTGGCGGGTGCCTTTTTCCTCGGGCCCCCGCTGCCCTTGCTGGGCCAACTGTATGTGCTGGCGGAAATCAATGGCGAGATCCGACTGGTGGTGCTGGACGCGGCGACCGGTCGTCTGCAGTGGGCCCAGCAGCTGGCCCAGGTGGATCAGCGTGAAATCATGCAGGACCCGACGCGCCGCGCGGCGGGAGCCTCCCCTTCGTTCTCCGACGGCATCCTGGTCTGTCCGACCTCGGCCGGCGCCGTCGTGGCGGTCGATATTTCGACCCGTTCTTTGTTGTGGGGCTATCAATACGCTCCCATGACCGCCGCATCGCCGCAGCGGCCTGAGCGTGTACCCGACGCCGATCCGACAGGTCGGCGAGCGGTGGACCGACGCCACGGTGACGATCGCCGACGGGCGAGTCCTGGTGACCCCCGTGGAATCGGACCAACTGCACTGCCTGGACCTGCTGACCGGCAAACCGATCTGGGAACCGCAGCCGCGCGGCGACCTGCTGTTCACGGGCGTGCGTGGCCGGCGGCAAGGCGGTCCTGGTGGGCGCGGATCGCCTGCAGGCGATCTCGCTGGCAGGACGGTTCCGTCGTGTGGACGAAGGGCATTGCCGCAGCGGTCTGCCGAGCGGCCGCGGGATGCACGCCGGCGGGGCGTATTTCCTGCCGACCACGACCGGCCACCTGCTCAAATTCGACCTGCACAGCGGCGAGATCGTCGCCGATATCGAAACCGACCTGCCGTTGGGCAATCTGGTGGCCTACAAGGACCAGATCATTTCGCAGCAACGTGGATTGGCTGTCGGCCTACTATCAGACCGAACCGCTGCGTGAGGTGGTGGACCGCCGTCTGCAGGAAAGCCCGGACGACGTGTGGGGCTTGGCACGCCGCGCCGAACTGCTGCTGTACGACGGCCAGCATGCCGCCGCGGTCGAAGCGCTCCGCCACGCCTATCGGCTGGCTCCCCAGGACGACGCCATTCGCACCGCGTTGGTGCCGAGCGCTGATGGCCGCCTTGCGCGACGACTTCGCGAACAATCGGCAGTTGGCCATGGAGTTGGAGTCGCTCATCGATCAGCCGCGCCAGCAGGCGGAGTTCTATCCGCCTGATGGCGGTCGGCCTGCGGCAGCTGGGCACGGTGGATCAGTCCGTGGATTTCTTTCTCAAGCTGGCCGCCCTGGATACGGCGCCACCCGAAGTGGATACGGAAGACGAGCGCATCGACCTGGTGCGTGTCGACACGAACCTGAAGGTCCGCCGCGATCGCTGGATCGCCGTGAACCTGGGTGAGATCCTGGCGCAGGCCGACGAGGCGTCGCGTCAGCGGATCGATGCCACGATCAACGCGCGGTTCGACGAGGTTGCCAACAGCCGTTCGTTGCGGGAACTGCGGCAATTCGTCAACTATTTCGGACGACATCCGCGGGGGGCTCAAGTGCAGCTGCAATTGGCCCGAGCGCTGCTGGAACGCGACCAGCGACTCGACGCGGAACTGAATCTCGTCCCGCTGCAAGAGTCGGCGGAACCCGCCATTGCCGCCACGGCCACGGCCTTGCTGGCCGACCTGCTGCTGACGGCCGGGCGGCTGCCCGAAGCGGCCGCCTGCTACGAGCGTCTCGCGCGGCAGTGGGGCGACGTCCCTGTCCGCGACGGTCAAACCGGCAAGGAAGTGGCGGCCGCCGCCCTGGCCGACGAGCCACTGCAACAAACCGTTGCCAACACCGCCACGTGGCCCTATGGCAAAGTGGAGGTCGTCGGAAGAACCGCGGGGAACGTTCCCCAGTTTCCAGAGCATGTTTGCGATCGAACTTGCCGACGTGAGCGGTCCGTTTCCCGCGGACGCCTCCCTGGTCTATCAACCGCCAGCAGAACTCCGTCATCATGCGGGACGCGACGGGCAACCCGCAGTTGCAGGTCCCGATCGGTGACGTCAACCGGATCACGCTGCCCAACATCAACGCCCCGGCCGGCATCGGCTGCCGCCGAGGGACATCTGGTGATCGTCAACGTCGGGACCGATGTGCTGGCCCTCGATGCGTTGCGCGATGCGACCGGCCCCGAGGATGTCATCCTGTGGCGAAACGACTTGTCGAATTCCCTGGTCGGAACCGGCATGACCGCAGATCGTCGACCAACGCCATCGCCCGTCCCTGGGGCCCGACGCGGTACGTGTTCTCCGAGAATCAGCATGCGGTCGGCTCGATCGGTCCGATCACCCCGTCCGGCTTTTTCTTTCAAAGGATGCAGGAACTGACCTGTGTCGAACCGCTCACCGGTGAAACGATCTGGATTCGCAGCGGGATGCGAGCCGGGTTCCGACCTCTTCGGGGACCAGGATCTGCTGTTTGTGGCCGCTCCGAATCGCGACGACGCGCTGGTCTTGCGGTCGGCCGACGGAACGGAATTGGGACGGCGGTTCGTCGGCACGCGTCAGGATCGCTGGATCACGGTCGGACGTCGCGTGCTGTGCTGCCAGTCGATCGACCAGCAGCTGGTCGTCCGCTGGTTCGATGCCTGGGACAGAGCAGGACATCTGGAAGCGGGAATTTGCCCGCCGAGGTCTCAGTGCTGGATGCCGGCCCGCGATGAGCTGGCGGTGCTGGAGCCATCCGGGAAATTCACCGCTCCTGAATCTGGCCGACGGCAGCGTGCGGTTCGAAACGCAGCTGACCCCGAGCCTGAACTCGCCCGCTGTACGTGCTGCGCAGTCGCGATACGTACCTGGTCCTGGCCAGTACCAATGCCGCGGCCGAGGACGCGACCATGGCCCGCTATCGACCGTGGACTCCCTTGGGATCGGATCTCTGCCCGGAGATCAACGGTCGCATCTACGCGCTCGACTCGCGCACCGGCCAGCCGTTGTGGCCGACCGCGGCCGAAGTGACCAAGCTGTGCTGCCCGCTCGATCAGCCGCCGGAATCGCCCGGCGTCGTGTTTTTCCAAAATGTCCAGCCCCCGTCGTCGTCGACCTCACCGCGTCCGCCGGTCAAAGGGGCGGTCCTGTGCATGGACAAACGTGACGGTCGCCAGGTGCTGTTCGACGAAGATCTGGCCATGATCCGCACCTATGCCATCACCGCTCAACCGCCAGGATCACACGCTCACCGTGAGTTCGAACTCGAAACAGCTCGTCCTGAAATTCACCGACGAGCCTGTGGAGAAACAGCCCCCACTCCAGTTCAAGCGACCCAAGCCCCCGCAGCCCGGCACGCTGCAGCAGGTCGGCAAGATCGCCTGGGGGATCCTGGAGGTGATCGCCAAACCGAAGCCACGCGGGGGACGACCCCAAGCCGCCCCCGGAGCCCGCCGCCAGAACGCCCCCCCCAGCCGACCAGCCCGCAGCCAAGAAGGAGTAGACGGTCCCGCACGCGCCAGCAGCGCGCGCTCGACCGGGCCAGGCCCTCGGCCATCCGGTCGTAACGAGAATGTGCGTTGTGCCGGCGCGCGACCGACCCGAACCCAATCGGACACGAACAGTGGGCAATTCGCCCTGGCGAACCTATCCTTGTACCGAGACTGGCCTGCGGTCCGTTCCCCGGACGTCACCCGTGTCCGGGTTCGAGATTCGGTCTTGCACGGCAACGCGATGAGCATTCCCCATTACCGGACATCCAGCACGAGGAAACCTGCATGACCAGCCATGCACCCGACGGCGGGTCATTTGGATTCGACGGCCATTCGCAAACTGGGCGAGGCCCGCGAAAAGATCGTGGAGTCAATTGTCCCAGGTCATCGTCGGTCAGCAGCAGGTCATCGAAGAGCTGCTGATTTCGCTTGTTCAGCCGCGGGCACTGCCTGCTGGAAGGCGTGCCGGGCCTGGCCAAGACGCTGATGATCAGCACGCTGTCGCGGACGCTGAACCTGTCGTTCAGCCGCATCCAGTTCACGCCCGACCTGATGCCGGCCGACATCACCGGGCACGGAGATCATCGAAGAGAACCGCACGACCGGCGCGCGCGAACGGCGGTTCCTCGAAGGCCCGCTGTTCTCGCACACGATCCTGGCGGACGAGATCAACCGCACGCCGCCCAAGACGCAGGCCGCGCTGCTCGAAGCGATGCAGGAACGGCAAGTGACGATCGGCCGCGTGCGTCACCCGCTGGCCGATCCGTTCTTCGTGCTGGCCACGCAGAACCCGATCGAACAGGAGGGCACCTATCCGCTGCCCGAAGCCCAGCAAGACCGCTTCATGTTCAAGGTCTTCGTCGACTATCCGAGCTTCGACGAGGAATTCGAAATCGCCCGCCGCACGACGCACCTGCAGATCGGACAACGTTCAGCCGGTGCTGACGGCGGAGGAGATCCTGGACCTGCAGCGGACGGTGCGGCAAGTGCCGGTCACCGACCACGTCATTCGCTACGCCCTGGCGCTGGTCCGGCAGACGCGCGTGGGCACGCCGGGCACGCCCGATTTCGTCCAGGACATGGTCTCCTGGGGCGCCGGACCGCGGGCCGTGCAGTTCCTGATTCTGGGCGGCAAGGCCCGCGCCCTGCTGCACGGCCGCACGCACGTGTCGACCGAGGACATTCAGACGCTGGCCAAGCCGGTGCTGCGGCATCGCATGGTGGTCAACTTCGCCGCCGAAAGCGACGGCGTGACCGCCGACGAGATCATCCAGCGACTGGTCGCCATTACCCCCACCAAGGAAGACGAGCTGACGAGCGATGCCCGATTCAAAAAGATTTTTGCATCCTGAAGCGATCAAACGCATCGCGCGGCTGGAACTGCGAGCGCGGCACATCGTCGAAGGATTCCTGTCGGGGATGCATCGCAGTCCGTACTTCGGCCAGTCGGTCGAGTTCCGGCAGCACCGCGAGTACGTGCCGGGTGACGACCTGCGCCATGTCGACTGGAAGGTCTGGGCCAAGCAGGATCGCATCTACGTCAAGCAGTTCGAGGAAGACACGAACCTGCGGTGCACGCTGCTGGTCGACGTGTCCAACAGCATGGCCTACGGCCGCGGACCGCTGAACAAGTACGAATACGCCTGCACGCTGGCCGCCAGCCTGGCCTATCTTGCTGCTCAAGCAGAACGACGCCGTCGGCTGCTGTCTCGTTCGACGAGCGCGTGCGCATGCAGGTGCCGATCCGCAGCAAACGAAATCACCTGCTGTCGGTCATCGAGTCGCTGGACATCAGCCGGCCGCGCGACAAGACCGACATGTACAGCATCTTCCGCAGCGTGGCGGAAGGGACACCGCGGCGCGGCATGATGATCCTGTTCTCCGACCTGCTGGCCGATCAGGCCGGCACGCTCCGCGGCCTGAAGATGCTCCGCCAGCGCGGCCACGACCTGCTGGTGTTCCACATCCTCGACGACGACGAACTGGACTTCCCCTTCGCGGGCCCGACGCGGTTCGAAGGACTCGAGTCGCTCGACCACTTGAACTGCAATCCGCGAGCGCTGCGCGAAGGCTACCTGGACGCCATCCGCAAGTTCCTGGACGACAGTCCGCCGCGACTGCGCGCGGCACATGATCGACTACGCCTTGCTGCGCACCAGCGAACCGCTGGATGCCGGCCTGGCCACCTTCCTGAGCAACCGGCTGGGCATGCACCACCGGAATTAACGCGACGGACGACGCTTCCATGCAGTTCCTTTATCCCGCACTGACCGCCGGCTTCTTCCTGGCCTTGCTGCCGCTGTTGATCCATCTGATCAACATGATGCGGCATCGGCGCGTCCAGTGGGCGGCCATGGAGTTCCTGCTCCAGAGCTACAAGAAGCACCGCAAGTGGGTCTGGCTGCGGCAGCTGATCCTGCTGCTGGCCCGCATGGCGGCCGTCGCGCTGATCGTGGCCATGCTCGCGCAGCTGGTGACCCAGCGACGCTACGAAGGTCTCTTCGGCGACACGCTGACCCACCACTACGTGGTGCTCGACGACAGCATGTCGATGACCGATCGCGCGGGCGGGATCGACGCCTTCGAACAGGCGCTGCGGCTTCACGCGCGAACTGGGGACCGAGGCGGCTCGGCAGGAACTGCGGCAGCGATTCACGCTGATCCGCTTCTCGCAAGCGCAGGCCGCCAGTGAAGCCGATCCCGAGGCCGGCCTCGCCGCGACCGTGGCGGACCTGAACGCCGAAGATGTGGATTCGCGTTTCCCGCTGCGTCTGGAAGAGATCCGCACCACCTTTCAACCGACACGAACTGCCCGTCGGACCGGAAGCCGCCCTGCAGGTCACGCGGCGGCTGATTTCGCAGAACAGCAATGAGAACCGCATCCTGTACCTGGTCTCGGACTTCCGCACCAAGGAATGGGCCAATCCCCGCGAAATCCGCGAATTGCTGGGCGAACTGGAACAGGAAGACGTGCAAATCCGCCTGGTCAACTGCGTGCGCGCCCGGCACGCGCAACCTGGCCATCACCGACCTGCAACCGGCCGATGAGACGCGCGCCTCGGGCGTGCCCCTGTTCGTCAACGTCCACGTCACGAACTACGGAGACCAGGCAGTCGACAAGGTGCCGGTGCAGGTGCGGACCCTGCTCTACGAACCGCCCGCGGCGGCCGGCCAGCCGGAACGTCCCGCGGCCAAAGTCGACGAGTCGCCGATGATGGAGATCGAGCGGATCGAACCGGGCGAGACCGTCACGCAACGCGTGCAGGTCTACTTTCCGGCGGCCGGCACAGCACGTCGTCGAAGCCGTGCTGCCGGACGATGCCGTCGCGGCCGACAATCGGCGCTGGTGCGTCATCGATTTCCCGGAAGAAGAAACGGTGCTGGTGGTCGACGGCGATCCCGGCCAGCGCAACGCGTTCTATATTCAAGCCATTTTCGAACCGGGGCAACGTGCTCGCACGGGCGTGCGTCCCGAAGTCCAGAACGCGGCGTTTCTGCGCGATGTGAATGCCGAGTCGCTGGGCAAGTACAGCGCGATCTACCTGTTTGACGTCGACCGTCTGGACGACCGCGCCCGGGAGAACCTCGAGGCCTACGTGCGAGCCGGCGGCGGGCTGGCCATCTTCGTTGGTCCCGCAGGTCAACATCGCGTTCTACAACGAGCAGCTGTATCGCGATGGAGCCGGGCTGTTTCCCGTACCGCTTGTCCCGCGATGACCTGCTGGTCGCCGAAGATGCTGGATCGCGTGCCGGACGTGGAAATCGAAGCGACCGACCATCCGGTGTTCCAGGAACTGGTGCAAGGCCAGAATCCGCTCGGTGCGCACGATGCACGTCGAGCGCTTCTTGCGTTCCGAAGCGGCGGCCTCGGATGCGACCGGCCGACGTGCGGGTCCTGGCGCAGCTCCGCAATCGGCGCACCGCTGGTCGTCGAAAAAACGTTGGGACAAGGACGCGTGATTGCCTTCCTGACCACCTATGCTCCGTACTGGAATGACATGGTGCTGGGACCCAACGTGATCGTGGCGCTGCGGTTGCAGTCGTACCTGGGATTCGCGCGCCGCGCCAGGGATGGCCGGACCGTGCAGACGCGAAATCAAGGTGCCGCTCAACGGCGAACAATTTCGACCGGATGTCCAGGTCTTCCTGCCCACCGAAGATCCGGCGGCTCCGCTGATGATCGAACGTCCGGCGGAGAAGCAGGCGACCGACGCGCGCAATTCGTGGCCACGATCGCGCCGCAGGAAACGCAACGGAGCGGGATCTACGAAATGTGGTTCCACCGCGTGGACGGCTCGATCCAGGCCGATCGATTCGCCGTCAACGTGGAAGGCCGCGAAGGAGACCTGGCCCAGACGTCCGCCCAGGATCTCGTCGGCCAACCTGGATCCCGTGACGCGTCGATGTGGGCTACGCCGACCAATACGAATCGGCGGCGATTGAGCAGGCGGGATTCAATCAGAGCCTGTTGCTGATGGGCCTGCTCGTGCTGCTGCTGCTCGGAGAACAGGTGCTGGCGTACTTCAACAGTTTCCATGCCCGTCGCGGGACGCAACTGGACCATCTGGGACGCCCGGGTCATCGGGCCAGCATCGAGCGGCTGCGCGCACAGAATGAGGCGGACGAGCTGGCCGAACTGGCCGCGCGGCAGGACGAACGTCGGACGGCCGGTCGCCGGCCGGCGACCGTCGGACGTCCGCCGCGGAAACGATTGGCTCGAGGAGTGCAACGGTGACGCCCGCATGGTGCCTGCTGGCGGAGAACGCCAGCCACACGTTTTACCGCTTTGCTCGCCTGCAATCGATGTCCGAATGGTGGCATTGGTTGTTGCTGGTCTCGGTCTGCGCCGTCCTGGTCGCGTACGTCGTCGGCGATGTACTGGCGGGACAGTGCGGAACTGAGCCGCGGGATCCGCTGGTCGCTGGTCGGCCTGCGGCTGCTGGCCTTCGCCGGGATCCTGTTCTTCTTCCTGGACCTGGAGAAACGCACCGAAGATCGCGAGATCAAACCGTCGCGCACCGTGCTGCTGGTCGACACGAGCCAGAGCATGGCGCTGCGCGATTCGCGAGTCCGCTCCGAGTTCGTCCACGTCCAGTCGCATCGACCAGGTCATCGCCGAGCTGCGCGACGGCGAGCTGATCCGGCAACTGCGCGCCCAGCACGACGTGGCGGTCTACCAGTTCGGTGAGCAGGCGGAGCCGGAACAAGTGGCGTTCTTCTCCCGGTTCGGCGCGCAAGCGACGGCCGGCGATCACAGCAGGCAACTGGTGGCGGAAAAGGAATCGGCCTTGCACACGGCCCGCACTGACGGCGCGTGGCGGCCGCGGGACTGGTCGGCGTCTCGCTGCTGGCCTTGGTGCTCTACCTGGTGCTCGGCCGCTGGACCGCGTCTCGCGAATCGACGTCCCTGGCGCTGCTGCTGAGCATGGTGACGCTGGTCGCGGCCGGGATGGTGTTTGCCGTCGCCAGTCTGCGGGCACCCGATCTCGCCTGGCGAGCGATTGTCGGACTGGAGCAGCCGGACTTCGACAGCCGAGGTGACGGCCGAGTTGGCCGCGGGGAAAGCGGCCGACCGCGCCGAGACCGCCGCGGCACCCGCCTCGAACCGGCCGATGTGGCCTGGCAACAGGCGCTCGTCGCCGCGGGGCGCCGAGACGCGACTGGGTGATGCGATCCGCGCGACCGGTCAACAAGGAACGCGGCGGTCCCGTGGCCGGGATCGTGGTGGTGACGGACGGCGGCAACAACACGGGCATCGACTGCGACGTGTCGGCCAAGGTGGCCCAAGCGGCCGGCATTCCGGTGTTCGCGGTGGGACTCGGCAGCGATCAGCAACCGATCAATGCGCGGGTCGTGGACCTCGAAGCGCCCAAACGCGTCTTTCCCGGCGACAAGTTCACGCTGACCGGCTACCTCCAGGCCTACGGACTGGAGGGCCGCCTGGTGAACGTGCAGTTGCTGTCCGCCCCCGGCGACGTGCGCATCGACGAGGGCGACGATCTCGGCGACAAGGCCACCTTCGAAGAAGAACGTTCCGTGCGTCTGGCCGCGGATGGCGACCATCATCACGCTCAAGTTCGAAGTCGACTCCGGAGGAGATCGGGACCCGCCAGTTCATTCTGAAAGTGGTGCCGCCGGCAGCAGGATCTGGAACCGCGCGACAATCTGAAGACCGCGCGCGTGACGATCGTCGAGCGGAAGTCGCGCGTCTTGCTGATCGCCGGCGGCCCGTCACGCGAATACCGCTTCCTGCGCAATCAGCTGTTTCGCGATCGGGACGTCACGCTCGACGTGTTGCTGCAGTCCAGCAGGCCGGCGCCTCGCAGGAAGCCGCGAACATCCTGACGGAATTCCCCGAACTCGCCGACGATCTGTTCCAGTACGACTGCATCGTCGCGTTTGATCCCGACTGGATGAAACTGGACGAACTGCAGATCGAGCTGCTCGACCGCTGGGTCGCCGAACAGGCGGGCGGACTGATTGTCGTCGCCGGTCCGGTGTTCACGCCGGAATGGGCGGGCATGCGCCGCGGTCGCGATCCGCGCATCGACACGATCAAGACGCTGTATCCGGTCGTCTTCTACAGCCAGGGATCGCCGAGCCTCAGTCTGGAGCGTTTTGGCGGCGAAGCCGCCTGGCCGCTCAACTTCACGCGCGACGGACTGGACGCGGAGTTCCTCTGGCTGGAGGACGACGCCACCGACAGCGAAGCGGCCTGGCAGTCCTTTGACGGCGTCTACGGATACTACTCGGTCAAGGATCCCAAGCCGGGTGCGCGCGTGTACGCGCGTTTCTCGAATCCCGGACACGGCCGATCGACGGCGAGCTGCCGATCTACGCGGCCGCCCATTTCTATGGTGCGGGCCGCGTGTTCTTTCAGGCCAGCGGCGAGATCTGGCGACTGCGGGCCGTGGAGCCGCGCTATTTTGAGACCTACTACACCAAGCTGATCCGCTGGGTCTCGCAGGGCCGCTTGCTGCGCGACTCCAGTCGCGGCGTGCTGCTGGTCGACAAAGACCGCTGCCTGCTCGGCGATCTGATCACGGTGCGGGCCGTGCTGAACGATGCCCAACATCAGGCCCTGACGGTCGATTCGGTCACCGCCAGCCTCCTGGCAGCCCGACGGCCAGCGCCTGCCGATCACGCTGCGCAAGATCCAGGATGCGGCGCGGGAAGGCCTGTACGAAGCCCAGTTCACCGCGATGCTGCCGGGCGACTATCGCCTGGAACTGGCGCCGCCGGAAGGCAGCAATGACGAACTCCTGGTCAGCCGAAGTGCGGGTCCGCGTGCCGGCACTGGAAATCGAACGTCCGCAGCGCAACGACGCGTTGCTCAAGTCGCTGACCCAGACCACCGGAGGAGCCTACTTCATCGGCTTCGATGCCGCGATGAACCGCGGCGGTGCGACGCGTGCCTCGCTGGCGACCGTCGTGCAACCGAACGACCAGGTCATTTACCTGCCGGAGATCGTGGACAAGCTGTTTGACGAACGGCTCATGGGCTGGCTCATGCTGCTGATCGTCGGCGTTCTGTGCCTGGAATGGCTGATTCGCCGCCTGAGCAAGCTGGCGTGAGAGCGAAAACGTGGGGCCGGCCGCAATAACGATGGAAACGCACTGAAGAACCAGGGAACGATGCACGTCCAACGTCGGGCGATGGTTGCCGATGGCTACACAAACTGACATGCCGAAATTGGGAGCCGACGTCCTGTCGCTGCTGGCGCGTCTGCGCCGGCGCATCCGGATGTACGTGTGGGTCGAAGGGCTGTCGCTGGCGTTCCTGTGGCTGGGCGCGACCTTCTGGATCGGACTGGCGATCGACTACCTGCCGGTGCTGATGGGCGCCAGCGAAATGCCGCGCATCCCGCGGCTGGTTCTGCTGGCCGTCATTGCCGCGATCCTGGCCTACGTGCTGTACCGCTGGGTGTTCCAGCGGGCCTTCGCCCGACTGTCCGATCACAGCATGGCGATCCTGTTGGAACGACGGTTCCACCGGTTCCGCGACGGACTGGTCACCGCCGTCGAAATGGCCGAACATCCGGAACATGCCCGGGAATTCAACCAGGAAATGCTGCGCCGCACCACCCTGCAGGCGCGCGTGCAGTCCCAGGACGTCGCTGTCGGCGACGTGTTTCGCTTGTCGCCCGCTGGTCACCAAGATCGTGCTGGCGCTGGCCGTCATCCTGCCCGATCGGCGTGCTCTACGCCGGTAATGCCGAAGCCGTGGAGATCTGGGCGCAGCGCCTGTACCTGCTGCGCGATCGCACCTGGCCGCGCAACACGGAAATCCGGGTGGCCGGCATCCAGATCGAGCGCACCAGCCACGGCCGATGGCGTGCCGACCCTGTCCGAGTTGATCCCCTTCGACGAGAACCGCGAAATCAAGGTCGCCAAGGGCACCAGCGTCCTGCTGCGCGTGCAGGCGGACGCGACCAAGGTCATTCCGGAATACTGCACCGTGTACTACCAGACGGAGGAAGACGATCGCGGCAGCGTCAACATGCAGAAACTGGGCCGCATTCGCGACAACTACCAGACCTTCACCTTCGACGGAAAACCGTTCCGCGGCATCCTGTCCAGCATCGCCTTCGACGTGCGCGGTTACGACCATCGCGTGCGCGACTATCGCCTGACCGTCGTGCCGAGTCCGTCCATCGTCGAGACGAAACTCGACTGCGTCTTCCCACCTACATGGTCGACGAGCAGTCTGTCGCTGTGGCTGCCGCGCACCGTGGACCTGGCCAGCGGCACGCAATTGCCCAACGGCACGCAGATCACGCGTGCGCGCCCGCGCCAACAAGGACCTGGCCAAGGTCGACATTCGCGATCTGCAGACCCAACAGACCACGGTCTACGATGTCGCGAGCCTGGGCGGCGATCCGCGCCAGATCGAGTACGTCGTCGACAGCCTCACCGGCAATCTGACGCTCGAACTGACGCTGCACGACACGGACGGCGTCATCAGCGATCCGCCCATCCGGCTGTTCATCGCCGGCATCGAAGACCAGCCGCCCGTCGTCGCCGCGACCTTGCGCGGGATCGGCACGGCCATCACCCCCGACGTCATCCTCCCGGCCCAAGGCACGATCACCGACGACTACGACGTGGACACGTCCTGGTTCGATGTCGTGGTCAACGACAGCGCCCCGCGCCAGTTCCCCTTCGACGTGCCGGAGACGGGACAGCTCACGGCCGCGCTGGATTTCCGCGCCCTGCGCGCCGCGGCAGGCGGCCTCGAACTCAAGCCGAAGGACAAACTGGCCGTGACGCTGATGGCGTCCGACCGCTGCGACCTGGCCGCCGCGCCCAACGTCGGCAGCGGCGACCGGTACCAGCTGGACGTCGTGACACCCGACGAACTGCTGGCCATGCTGGAACGTCGCGAACTGGGCCTGCGACGCCGCCTGGAACAGATCATCGACGAACTGGGCGAAATGCGGGATTCCGTCAGCCGCGTCAAACGCGAGCCGGCCGGTGCGCGCGGCACGGCCCCGGAAGACAGCCGGAAAGCCGAAAGTGTCGACCCGGCAGCCGACGATGCCGGCCGGAGCAGACGCCGCAGATCGCCGCCGAAGAGCGCGAACAGTCGCTGCGCTCGCTTGCGCACCCAGCGGGCCGTGGTCCAATGCCAGAAATCGGCCCAGGAAATCCTCGGGGTGGCTGCCTCTTTCGACGACATCCGCGAAGAATTGATCAACAACCGAGTCGACTCCGAAGATCGCAAGAGTCCGGCTCAAGGAACAGATCGCCGATCCCGCTGCGCCTGATCGGCGAGGCCCTGTTCCCGGAACTGGAACGGCAACTGAAGGACCTGGAGCAGAAACTGGGCGACCCGGCGGCCAGCGACCAGGCCGTCGACGCGGCCGTCCAGCAGGCCGACAACATCCTGCTGGAACTCGACAAGGTCCTGCAGAAAATGCTCGAACTGGAGACCTTCAACGAACTGATGAACATCGTGCGTTCGCTGATCGAAGATCAGGAGCAGTTGATCGACAAGACCAAGAAGGCACGGTCCAGCGAAGCGCTGGAACTGCTGAAGTAGAGGTGAGAAGGAGTCGACGTCATGTCCGCGTACCGCACTCAGCTCTGTGGCGCTGCTGTGCCTCCTGCTGTTCGGCGCGCTGCTGGCCGTCGGGCAGGACGCGACGCACCGTCCGCGTCCCGAGACGTGCGACCCGCCCCGGCCCTGCCGGCCCCGAGTCCGCCGCCGACCGGCGGCCACCGACTCGCTTGTCGGACGAACAGAATCAGGTGGCGGAGAAGTACCGCCGCCTGGAAGACCTGATCTTCAAAATGGCCGATTTCGAAGCCACCTCGAATCCGCGTCGCGCAGCGCTGCTCAAGCAGGCCTACAAACAATCCAAGGACCGCTCGACCCAGTCGCAACTCGCCGCCATCGTCGCACTGCTGTCCCAGAAACAATACAAGCGGGCCCTCGACGGTCAGGAAATCGCCCAGCAAGGACCTGCAGGAACTGCTGCAACTGCTGTTGAGCGAAGATCGCTCCGACCGGCTCAAGACCGAAGCGCAGCGGATGATGGAGACCATCAAGGAACTCAAACGCCTGCAGCGGCTGCAGCGCGGCGTGCGCGGCCAAACGGAGGGCGGGTGCCGAGCCCAAGGAACTCGCCCAGAAACAAGCCAAGGTCGCCGATCGCACGGGTGAGCTGGCCAAGCAACTCGAAGAGGCCGACGCCAGGCGACAGAGCAGGCTGGCCCGGAAGTGCAGTCGCCGCCCGACGAAAAAGAGTCAAAGCAAGAACCGCCCAAGGAATCGAACGAACCGCCGACCGAAGATCGGCCGAAGGAAGATCGGCCGCCCACCGACAACCCGCCGACACCCGACAACCCCCAGGCGCCCAAGCCGTCAGGTGACCAGACGCCACCCGGCGCCGAGCCGGCGATGCCCAGCCGGCTCCGCAGGACGCCCAGCCCCCGCAGCCCGGTGCTCAGGGCGAGCCGTCCGAGCCAGGGCAGGGGGCGCCGCCCCAGTCGCCGCCGCAGCCGCCCAGGAGGATCCGTCACCGGCCAAGAAACGCGTCCGCGAAGCCGAACAGAAAATGCGCGAAGCGCAGCAGCAACTCGAGGAAGCCAAGCGTTCCGAGTCGCTGGAGAAACAGAACGAAGCGACTCCAGAAGCTGGAGGAGGCCATCGCCGAACTCGAGGAAGTCCTGCGCCAACTGCGCGAAGAGGAAATGGAACGCGTCCTGGCCCTGCTCGAAGGCCGCTTCCGCCAGATGCTGGAAGAGGAAATCAAGATCTACGAAGCCACGCAGCGACTCGATCAGACGCCCGAGGACGAGCGCGGACGAAATCTCGACATTCGTGCCAACAAACTGGCGTTCGATCAGCGCAAGGTGGCCGGACAGGCCGATCGCTGCTTGACCCTGCTGCTCGAAGAAGGCTCGTCCGTCGCGTTCCCGGAAGTCGTCGAGCAGATTCGCGACGACATGGAGTCGGTCAGCGACCGACTGGCCGAGTCCAAGGTGGGCACGATCACGCAGGACCTGGAGCAGGAGATCATCGCCAGCCTGGAAGAGATGATCGCCGCCTTCCAGAAGGCGCAGCAGGACCTGGAGGAACCGCCGCCGCCGCAGCCGGGCGAAGCCGGGCGAAACCGGCGAACAGCCGCTGGTCGACGTGCTGGCCGAACTGAAGATGATCCGCTCGCTGCAGATGCGCGTCAATCTGCGCACGCAGCGATATGCCAAGCTGCTGGACAATGTCGACGACCCGGTCGGACAGGCCGTCACGGACGACCTGCGCCGCGCCTTGGGGAACTGGGTGAACGCCAAGCGCGTATCCAGCAGATCACGCGCGACATCGTGTTGGGAAAGAACAAGTAATGTCCGGACGAGCATACCACACGGCACAGACCCGGCAGAGGTCACGATGACAAGTCGCACCAGAGCCGGCCGCACTCGATTCGTGTTGTTCGCTGCCGCGGCAGCGATGGTGGCCGGCGGGCTGCGGGCGGAGGGACCTGGAGCAGAAGGCGACCTGGTCGGTGCCGGATGCCGCGCAAGTCAAGGCCCAACTGGACGCGTTCCTGCAGACGCGCACCGTCGACGAGCCGACCGGGCACAGATCGCCGCCCTGTGGCCGGACGGAACGCCGTCCGGCGGAATCCGGCCGAGAGACTGCTGGATCAGGTGGCCGCCACGCTGGCGCTGGTGGACGAAAACGCACAGCGGCTGGTCGACTTCTGCAGCACGGCAGACGGACATCGCCGCGTTGCCGGACTTCCCGTTTCTGCAGGACGCACAGCAGCCGCGCTTTCTGCGCAGCCAACCTGCGACTGGTCTACGGCCGCTGGCTGGCACAACACGACTGCTACGACGAAGCCCTCGAGCAGCTGCAGGGACCTCACCCCCGCCGACGTGGTCGATCCGGCCGCGCTGTTGTTCTACCAGTGCGTGGCTATCATCGCATGCCCGACAAGCGGAAGTGCCTCCCGTTTGTGGCGCGAGCTGCTCGAACACCAGCAGCAGATCCCGCGCCGCTACTTGACCGTCGCACAGCTCATTCAGGCCGACATCGAGCCGCTGGAAAAGGATTCGCTGGACGAGATCTCCCGGTTGATGGACGAAGTCCATCGCCGACTGGAACTGAAACGAGCCGGGACCCGCGTGCGGCAACAGGAAGACGAAGTGATCGCCAAGCTGGACAAGCTGATCAAGAAGATTGAAGAGCAACAGCAGCAGCAGCAAGCGGCCGCGAGCGTCGGGAATCTGCAGCCCTCGAATCCCGCACAGGACAGCCTGCCGATGGGCGGCAAGGGCCGGGCAACATCGATCCCAAGCAGATCGGCAGCAAGTCCGGCTGGGGCAACCTGCCACCCGCCGAACGCCAGGAAGCGCTGCAACAGATCGGCAAGGACCTGCCGGCACATTACCGGGAAGTGATCGAAGAGTACTTCCGCAAACTCGCGCGGGAGGGGAGCGGACAGTGAGTTGGCATTACGTGAGCATATGATGTGCGTGGATGTGGGCTGTCTGTTCGCAGCCGCCGCCACCTGGACGGTGTCGGTCGGAAGCGCTCAGCGGACCGCCGCGCACCGGCGCGCTGGTCGAACTCGACGACCAGCAGTGTCACGCTGGAAGCGGACGGACAGCGCGAGACGATCGACCTGCGCGATCTGCTGGCGCTGGTTGTCAACGACGTCGCCAGCCAGCCCCGGCGGCGAATCCTCCGGCCACCGCGGCCTGGATCGAACTGGTCGACGGCTCGCGACTCGAGGCGACCAGCTACACGGTGCAGAATCGCGTCGCCGCGATCCGCCTGGGCGACCGCGGGCGTGTCCGTGGACACGCGTCACATCCGGAGCGTCCGGTTCCATCCGCCGTCGCCGGAACTCGATCGCCAGTGGCAGGAGATCCGTGGCGGGCGGTGCCCGCGGCGACGTCGTCGTGTTGCGGCGCAGCAAGACGTCGCTCGATCAACTGGAAGGCGTCTTTCACGACGTGACCGAGGAAGCGGTCGACTTCGAATACGACGAACAGCGCATCGCGGTGAAACGCGCCAAGCTGGAAGGGCATCGTCTACTTTCACGCCGCGCCGCCGCGATCTGCCGAATCCGTCGTGCGAAGTGCTGGAAACCGGCGGTTCCGCTGTGGCGTGCCAAGTCGCTGGAACTGGCGGGTGACCAGCTGCGACGTGACCACGACCGTGGCGGCACCAACTGCGACATTCCCGTGCAGCGAACTGGCGCGGCTGCGATTTCTCGGCCGGCAACGTGACCTACCTGAGCGACCTGGAGTTTGAACTGGCGGAATGCACGCCGTTCATCGCCACGCGACTGCCGCGAGAAACGCATTCTGCAGCTCTACGCAGCCGCGCCGAGACGCCAGTTTCGAGGGCAGCGGGCTGTGGCTGGGCGAGGGCGATGACGTCCAGCAGTATCGAGAAGGGCCTGTCGATCCACAGCCGTTCGCTGCTGGTCTTTCGCTTGACCGAGCCGCTACCGCAAGCTGACGGCCGTGGTGGGCATCGACAGCCGCCTGCAGCGGACGCGGCAATGTGCGTGCTGGTGATCAACGGCGACGACGAGGAGCTGTTCCGACAGACGATCTCGGGCAAAGATCCGCCCGTGCCGCTGGACCTGAACATCGAGGGCGTGCGCCGCCTGGAGATCCTGGTCGATTTCGGGGAGACGCTGGACGTGGCCGACCACCTGAACCTGTGTAACGCCAGGATCGTCAAATGAACCGCACGAGTCGTCTGTCATCGATCGCTGCTCGTGGCCGTCGCCGCGGCCTGCTTCCTGATCGGAGCCGGCCGTGGCGCGCCGGCCAGGAGCCGCCCGCGCCGGTGCTGCAGGCCGAACAGGCCCGCGATCGCGGCCATGACCCGGGCCCTGCAGACGGCCGTGTCCGGTGTTCGAACCAGGCGGAAATGGCGGCGGCTCGGGCGTCGTGATCACGCCGGACGGTTTCGCACTGTCGAATTTCCACGTCGTCAAACCGGCCGGCACGTACATGCAGTGCGGCATGGCCGACGGACGGCTCGTACGACGCCGTGATCGTGGGCCTCGATCCGACGGGCGACGTGGCACTGATCAAGCTGCTGGGCCGCGAGGACTTCCCGGCCGCCGAACTGGGCGACAGCGATCTGGTGCGGGCGGGCGACTGGTGCTTCGCCGTCGGCAACCCGTTTCTGCTGGCCACCGATTTCCAGCCGTCGATTTCGTATGGCATCGTGTCGGGCGTCCATCGCTATCAGCCGCCGGCCGGCACGCTGCTGGAATACACCGACTGCATCCAGACCGATGCGGCCATCAATCCGGGCAACTCGGGCGGACCGCTCTTCGACGCCCAGGGCCGCTTGATCGGCATCAACGGACGCGGCTCGTTCGAGAAACGCGGACGCGTCAACGTGGGTGTGGGCTACGCCATTTCGATCAACCAGATCAAGAAGTTCCTCGGCTACCTGCACAGCGGGCGGATCGTGGATCACGCCACGCTCGGAGCCACCGTGGCAACGGACGAACGCGGACGCGTGATCGTGTCCAACATCCTCGACACGTCGGATGCCTATCGGCGTGGTCTGCGATACGGTGACCAGTTGTTGTCATTCGCTGGTCGACCCGTGACGACCGTCAACGGTTTCAAGAACGTGCTGGGCACCTTTCCGCGCGGGTGGCGAGTGCCGCTGACGTTCCGGCACGAAGGAGAAACACGCAACGTCTACGTGCGACTGGCCGGTGTCCACTCCCGCGAGGAGCTGCTGGCCAAGATCGAGCAGCCGCAGGGCATGCCGCCGGAACATCCACCGCTCCCGCAAGAAGCGTCCCGCGGATGAGGCGCCCAAGGACACGGAGACCGCCGCAGCCAAGGTCCCGCCGCCGCCGTCGCCGTTGCCGTGCACCGGGTCGCACCCACGCCGCCGCCGGAGCAAGTGGCCAAGCTGATCGATCGAGCGGCCCGGATTCGCGAACTACTACTTCAACCGCGCAACCAGGACCGCGTCTGGTCCGCCTTTTCCGCAGCACGGCAGCTTCCAGGATGCGACCGGGCCGTGGACCATCGCCGGCACGCTGGGCAGCGATGCTCCGTTTGAAATCACGCTGGGCAACGAGGAAATCACCGGACAGTTCCCGGCGAGCCGCGACCGGGTCGATCCGCGGATCGACCTCGATCAGCAGCTCCTGCCCGCCGGCAGCGGCGGTCTGCTCCCCGCCCTGCCACGTGTGGCGCCGCCTGCTGGCCGTCGGCCCCAAGGAGTTCGGCGAAACGTACTATCTGGGTACGCTGCCGCTGATCGACCACGATGGCCTGTTCGACGTGCTGGTCGGCACCCACAACGTGGTCGAGGCGCAGTTTGCGTTCGATCCGCAGTCCGGCCAACTGGTCGCGCTGGAAATGTTTCCGGAAACCAACACCGACCCCTGTGAGATCTATTTCAGTGACTATCGCCCCGTGGGCGATCGAGTGCTGCCACACCGTATGACGGTGCGGTTCGGCGATGCCGTGTACGGCGAATTGGTGATCGAGCGGTTCGAGCTGGCGAAATGAACATGATGAGACGAACACCAATCACCTGGTACCTCGCATTCCGCTGGCCGCGATGCTGTGTGCCGTCTTGGCCGTGGCCGGCGCGCGATCATCCCTGGGCCAACAGGGATCGTTCTCCGACGTGGTGGAGACGGTGCAGCCGAAAGTCGTGAAGATCTACGGTTCGGGCGGTCTGCAGGGTCTGGAAGCCTACCAGAGCGGCTTCCTGATCTCCGCGGAAGGACATGTGCTGACGGCCTGGAGCTATGTGCTGGATGCCGAAGAGTACATCACGGTGGTCCTGGACGACGGAACGCACCACGGTGCGAAACTGCTGGGCCACGATCCGCGTCTCGAAATCGCCTTGCTGAAGATCGAAGCGACGCGGTTGCCGTGCTTCAATCTGGACGAAGCGGTCGAACTGCGGCCGGGCGATCGCGTCCTGGCCTTCAGCAACCTGTTTGGCATCGCGGTGGGTGACGAAGCGGCCAGCGTGCTGCATGGCAACGTCGCCGCCGTGAGTCCGCTGGCGGCGCGGCGCGGTGCCTTCCAATCGATCTACCGCGGACCGGTGTACGTGCTGGACGCCATGACCAACAACCCGGGTGCCGCGGGCGGCGTGTTGACCGACCGACAGGGTCGTCTGGCCGGGATGCTCGGGAAAGAACTGCGTAACACGCTCGACAACACGTGGCTCAACTTCGCGATCCCGATTTCGCAACTGACTCAGTTCGGTCGAGGACATGCTGGCGGGACGCAATCCGCCCCGTCGCACGGACGAAACGGCCAAGAAACCGGCCAACGCCGCACACGCTCCCGGCGCTGGGCATCGTGCTCGTGCCGGACGTGCTGGCCAAGACACCACCGTTTGTCGACTCGGCTGCGGCCCGGCACGCCGGCCGCTGCGGCCGGACTGCGCCCGGATGACCTGATCCTGTTCGTCAACGACCGCATGGTCTCGTCGTGCAAGGAACTGGTGGAAGAACTTTCCTTCATCGATCACATCGACCCGGTGCGCGTGACCGTGCAGCGCGGCCAGGAGTTGATCGACGTCGAGCTGAAATCACGCTAGGGTGGAAACGCTGACCATGGAACGTCTCGGATTTAGCACACGCGTCTGGATCACCGTGGTGGACGCTGTTCCTCGCGAGTGCCGGTGCCGCGAGTTACGCTCAGGAGGATCTCACGGCGTTGGAAGAGCAGGCGATGCGGACCGCCGTCGAACGGGTGGCTCCGTGCGTCGTGCGCATTGAAACGCTGGGCGGTCTGGAGCAGCTCGAGGGTCAACTGCTGGGATCGGGCCCCACCACCGGACTGATCGTCTCCGAGGACGGCTACATTCTCTCCAGCGCCTTCGCGTTTGCGGGCAAACCCACCGTCGATTCTCGTGACGCTGCCGTCGGGCAAACGTGTATCGGCGACCATCGTCGCGCGCGACACAAGCCGGATGCTGGTCTTGCTCAAAGTCGCGGCCGAGGCACCGCTCCCGGTGCCAACGCAAGTGCCGCGGCACGAACTCGCCGTCGGGCAATGGACCGATTGCCGTCGGTCGGACCTATCCCGAGAGTTCCCCAACGTATCGGTGGGCATCCTGTGCGCCATCAATCGCGTGTGGGGCAAGGCCGTGCAGACCGACGCGAAAGTCTCGCCCAGTAACTATGGCGGAGTGCTGATCGATATCCGCGGCCGTGTGATCGGCATGCTCGTGCCGCTGTCTCCGCAACAGGAAGGCGAATTCGCCGGCGCCGAATGGTACGACTCGGGGATCGGCTTCGCCGTGCCGTTGGCCGACATCTGGCCTCACCTGGAAACGATGAAGCAGGGCACTGACCTGCAGCCCGGACTGCTCGGCGTTTCGCTGAAGGGCACCGACATCAACACGCTCCCGGCCACGATTGCCGCCTGCGCCCCGAAATCACCAGCCCGGGCTGCCGGCCTGCAACCCGGCGACACGATCACCGAAATCGACGGAATCAAAATTGAACGGCAGAGTCAGCTTCGGCACGCGCTCGGTCCTCACGTGGCCGGTGACACGGTACGCCTGGTGGTGGTCCGCGGGGAGAACCCGCAGCGGATCGAAATGGCCGTCGAGCTGGTGGCCGTAATCGAACCGTACGTGCGGCCCGAAATGGGACTGCTCCCCATGCGGACTGTCGTCCAGCCGGCCGGCCCTGGCGACGCGCCGGCCGGTGTGCTCGTTCGTCACGTGTTTCCGGATGGTCCAGCGGCCAAGGCCGGCCTGCAGGTCGGCGACCGCCTCGTGGCCCTCGGGCAGCAGGACATCGACAGCCTGGCGGGACTGCGAGACCAGATCATTACTTCCGACCCCGGACAGGTCGTCCGCGTGCGATTCGTGCGCGGCGAGCAGACTCAGGAAGTGGACCTGACTTTGGGTCGTCAGGCGATGTCGATTCCGGAAGCACTGCCCCCGGCCCTGCCGCCGGCCCTGCCGCCGCTCGACCCACCCGCAGCGGGTCGGCCCGCCGTCGGCGTCGTGGAGATCCAGATTCCCGAGGTTGCCAATCGTTGCATGGCTCTCGTTCCGGACAACTACAATCCCGGGCGTCCGTACGGGTTGGTGGTGTGGCTGCACCCGCCCGGGAAGTTTGTGCAGGACGAGTTGGTGAATCGGTGGAAGCAACTGGCCCAGGACCACGACCTGATTGTGCTGGCCCCGCAATCAGCCGACGAGAAGCGTTGGCTGTCCACGGAGATCGAATTCGTGGGCAAGACCATCGACGATGTCCTGCGCACCTACTCCATCGATCCCACGCGCGTGGTGCTGCACGGTTACCAGGCCGGTGGGGCCATGGCCTACTACGTGGCCTTTGCCCATCGCGATGTGGCGCGGGCCGTCGTTCCGGTTGGATCGCCGCTGCCCAGTCGACTCGGCAAACCGGCCACCGACCCGGTTCAACCGCTGGCCGTGTATAGTGTATCTTCAGAGCAATCGGAATTGGCGGACCGGGTTGTCGCGGGAGAGCAGTTGCTCGCACAACTCGGGTTCCCGGTGCTCGCGCGGGTTCTGCCCGGTGAGGAACGTTATTTCAACGAACAGGAACTGGCGGACCTCGTCCGTTGGATCGATGCATTGGACCGAATCTGACATGCGACGACATGTGCTGGGAGTCCTCGCCGTACTGCTGCTGGTCACGGCGGTTTACGGCTGGTCCACGTACGGGATGAAGGAGAGTCAGGCCAATGTTTTGTTCAGTACCTGCGAGCGGATAGGGCTTGTGTTCGGCGCCGCCTGGCTGGCGTATCCCCAACTGGTGCGTCTGGGAACGCGTGTGTCCGCTCGATTCGCGCTGATGATGGTCGCCATCGGATTGATCATTCTCGTACGCCCGCGCTCGGTGATTCTCCTCGGCCCCGTCATGCTGGTTCTGGCGGCGCTGCAATTTGCCGGCTGGCTGATGAAGCCACCGCCCCGGGCGACTGGCTCTCCCCGCCAATTGCCGGCAGCCCCCTTGGAGCAGTCCGCCCAGAAGACCAACCGCGAATCGACGTGATTCCCCCCGTTTGAATTCGGCGCGGCAACATGGTCTAATCTACGCGCCGGGCGAACGGACCTCCTTGAGGACCTGCGTCCGGGTCCAAATCGCGCACGTTCCTATGAGGAGTATGAGTCGTGGAAAAGTGGCCCATTGGTGTTTTCACCAGCGTTGATGCGGGACTGGGTGTGAAACTGGAAGTCGCTCATCAACTGGGTGTGCCAACCATCCAGCTGCATGCGCCGGCCAAGCCGACGCGCACCAAGGCGAACGCTGACAAGTTCTTGGCTCGCCTGGAAGAGTTGAACATCGTGCTGACCGCCGTCTTCGGGGGATTCGAAGGCGAAAGCTACGCGGACATCCCGACGGTGTCCAAGACCGTCGGACTCGTGCCACCCGCCACGCGTGCGGCGCGGACGCAGGAGATGAAGGAGATCGCTGACTTTGCCCGGCTGCTGGGCTGCCGCGTGGTCGCCCTGCATCTCGGCTTCATCACCCACGACCGCGAGTCCAGCGATTACGCGGACATCCTCAACGTGACCCGCGACGTGTGCGACCACTGCCGGAACAACGAGCAGGACTTGCACCTGGAGACCGGCCAGGAAACGGCGGAGGGATTGCTCGAATTCATTCACGACGTCAAACGGAACAATCTGTTCGTCAATTTCGATCCCGCCAACATGATCCTCTACGGCACCGGGGAACCGATCGAGGCCCTCCAGCGCGTCGGCAAGTACGTCCACAGCGTCCACTGCAAGGACGCCACCTGGGCGCAGCGGCCGGGCAAGGAATGGGGCGCCGAGGTGCCCCTGGGCAAGGGTGACGTCGGCATGGACGATTACCTGCGGACACTCGCCGGGCTGGGTTACAACGGGCCGCTGACCATTGAACGTGAGATTCCTCAGGACCCGGAACGCCAGAAGGCCGAGATTTCGCACGCCATCAACCTGCTGCAGGATCTCAAATCGCGCATCCTGTAGCGCGTCCCGGCTGAGCCTTACGTAGTCTTCTTGACCAACCGAGCGTACTCGTCGGCGACGATGCTGCCGTCGGGCGTGGCGTCGTTGTCGATGTCGTACCAGGCGTCGTCGAACTTGATGTATCCGCCCTTGTTCTCGCTGGCTTGACGCAGAGCGACGTTCGTGGTCAGCGCGATCACGGCATCACCGAGTGCCACGGCCGGATGGCACCGCGGTCGGTTCTCCGGTGCCCGATTGCGGATGCACCAGGCAAAGTGCTCGATCTCTTCCGTGTAGCCGCGGCTGACCGACCCGGACGAGGCGGCTTTGGACATCGCTGCCGCGTACGCCCCGCTCGCCTGTGTGTCCATCGTGGGCCCGCCCTTGCCCGCACTCACGCTGACATTGGAAGACGTGTCGGAGCCCGCGTAGAGCATCACTTCCTGTTCGCGGGCAATCGCCATCGTTCCCTTGGTCCCCATGACGACTTCGCCGTAACCGCCGAAGCCGTTGCCATTGATCGTGGAGTAAGTCACGACGACTTTCTTGTTCGGATCGGAATCGTAGCCGGGGATCCCCTTCTGCGGATCGGGAACATTGTTGACGGGATCTTTGTATCCCACCGGGAACTCGGGATCGTAATCCGGCCCCGGGAACTCGAAGATGCAGCACACATGATCTTCCGCTTCGCGGTCGGAGGGGAAGAGGTACCGGCCGCCGACCGCGTGGACGGTCAGCGGGTGGGCCTTCTTTCCATCCTTGCGCAAGGCGCTGACGAAAATCCCGGCCGCATCCAACTGGTGGCTGCCCAATTCGGCCATCAACCCACCGCCCGTGCGACTCCACAGTCGCCACCGGCACAGCTCTGCCATGGCGGAGATCTTCGTACCATCACTCAGCGTGAAGTCCCGATAATCGAAGTTCTTGAGATCGATGTGGCGGTCGCTGTTCCAGGCTTCCCACTGAGCGAGTTGACGCTCGTACAGCTCGACGCGTTTCGGATCGCGTTCATCGGCCAGCAGTTTCTTGAGTTCGGCGAGCTTCTTGACGATCGGATCTCGCACGTCCTTTTCACTCATATTGACGGGAATTTCTCCACCGGGCAGCGGTTGGGCCCAACTGTCGCCGCCGGGCAAGTTGCCACGATGCCACTGGGCCTGGATCGTGTGCAATTGGCCCATGACGCCCCAGCGAATCAGGTTCACCGCATTGTCATACAGGATGCTGTAGTGGCGTTGGTGCCCGACGGCCAGGAGCAGTCCCTGTTCGTCGGCGACGCGTCCCATCACCTTGCATTGCGCCACGTTGTGTCCCATGAGCTTTTCGGTCAGCACGTGCTTGCCGGCCAACATGGCCTCGATGGCGACCTGCGCATGCAGATGCAGCGGCAGGGCGATGATCACGGCCTCGACCTGGGGATCCTTGAGCATTTCGCGGTAATCTTGCGGATAGACCGTGACGTTCTTTTCGGCCTCCGCCCGCGTCTTCCAGCCGTATTTGGCCATCAAGCCAGGTCGCGCTTCGAGCGCCGCCGAACTGGCCCAGTCACCGTGAAACGCGCGGTGCACGTTGTAGGGGCGGATGTCGGCGATCGCCACCACCTGGACGTAGTCCGGATTGACGGCTCCGATCAGCACGTTGCCTTCATCACCGGTCCCGATCACACCGACGCGGACGGGATCGGTCACCTTGCCGTACCCGAAGTACATGGCGCCGAGCCCGGCTCCGGACACGGCTCCGGCCGCCACGACCCCCTTGAGGAAATCGCGTCGTGACACACCGCGGGCATCTGCATAGTCGGATTTGTCCATCACCCCGAGGGCTTCGTGATAGTTGTCCTGTCCGACTTTCTTTTCTTCAGGCGTCAGGTTCATGAATTCGTTTCCTGCTTGGATTGCGTAAACCGCGACCAGTAGCTGTACAGGACGTAGTCCAGTCCGGCAAACTGGCCAGCGGCGGTCGCCGCCAGTACCAGCATGCCCAGCATCTCAATCGTTTGATAATAGGTGGGCAGAGCGCCCGGCGCGCCGGGCCACTGCGTTAGAATGATCGAAAACAAGAAGCCGGCCCCGGCCAACGCCGCGAGCCGCGTGAAGAGCCCGACGATCAGCAATGCGCCCACAATCGTGTCGAACCACGGCACAAAGCGATCGATCAGGTTCGTATCCAGCCACCCGCGGGCCGGCTTGTCAATGGTCAGTCGTCCGCGCTGCTGCTGCGGCGGGGTGGCCAGGGCATTGAGCGCGTCGTCGTACCCCCCCCACAACTTGCCGATGTCGGCCAGCCAGGGCGCTCGGGCGCCGTGAGTTCCGCCTCGATCGTGTCGGACTGTTGGCGCAGTGCAGCCACCTGTTGCCTGGCGGCGTCAGCACGGTTCGCGGATTCCCGATCGAGTCCTTGAAAATACTCCAACATCTTGTCGCGATTCGTGTCGAAGTACCAGGTGAGCTGTTCTTCCCACCGGCGGAGACAAGTCTCGGCTTGCTTCTGCTGCTTGGCGTCAAAACCGTAATGATCGACCACGCGTGCTCGATACTGGTCCCACGCCGACAGTGTCGGCTGCAGATCGATGGTCGGCCACCCGCCGGCCGTGCGGGCGTAGTTCAGGCGTGCCTTGCCGTCGACGTCCCACACCAGTTTCTCGAACAACGGATGGAGTGGTCCTTTGGATCCCGTGAAGAAGTGCGCCGCGGTCCAGGTGGGGTCCTGGATCTTGTCCGTGCCTTCGCGAAAGAAGTGCCAGCCGATGCCCAATCGCAATGCAACCAGCGTCACCGCGGCGAGCGTTCCCAAGCGATATCGTGAAGTAGCCAGGGGATAGTCTCCTCGAAGAATCGCACATCCAGGCGGTGCGGCCCAACAGGCGGGATGAAAGTCGCGTGAGTGCCCGCCGGCCTCCAGGTTTCGCGAGCCACCGGCCCCGGCACCCCTGCATTATGCCCTAAGACGACTCGCTCGCCAACCGTACCTGCGGCCGGGATTCGGTACCTTCCCGGTGCGTGTGCCCACCGCCCGTCCCGCACTCGGGGCTTCCGCGATACCCTGCCCATGTTGGATAATCTCGATTACCTACTGAATCGTCTCGTCTTCGTACGGATCGCCCCCATGCGGATCGTCCTCGGCTACCCCGTTCAAGAGCGACACACGCGGCAGATCGCGGCCGTGGCTCCCCACGCCGACATCGTGGCCGCGGACCAGTCGGAGATTCCCGAGGCCGTTCTGGAAGCGGACGTTTTCTGCGGCCATGCCAAGGAGCGGCCGGTGCCCTGGGATCGCGTGGTGGCCCAAGGCCGACTCCAGTGGATCCAGTCGTCGGCCGCCGGCATGGACCACTGCCTGACGCCCGAGGTCGTTGAATCGTCCATCCGGGTGACCAGCGCGTCGGGACTTTTTGCCGATCAAGTTGCCGAGCAGACTCTCGCCCTTCTGCTCGGCCTGCTCCGATCCCTACCCGTGTTTTTTCGGGCGGCGCAACGCAAGGAATTCATCCGCCGTCCGACCGCCGATCTGCACGGCACCACGATCGGCATCCTGGGATTCGGAGGCAATGGACGACGCCTGGCCGAATTGCTGGCCCACTTCCGCACGCGGATCTTGGCCACCGACTACTTCCCCGTCGATCGGCCGGCCTATGTGGAACGCCTGCTTCCTCCTGATCGCCTGTTCGACGTGCTGCCTGCGTGCGACATCATCATTCTGTGTGTGCCGCTGACCGATCGGACGCGGGGCATGATCGATGCCCGAGCGCTGGCGGCTATGAAACCAGGCGCCGTTCTGATCAATGTCGCTCGCGGCCCGGTGGTCGTGGAGGAGTCGCTGGTGGACGCGTTGGAATCGGGACACCTCAGCGGCGCCGGACTCGACGTCACGGAAGTGGAGCCACTGCCGCCCACCAGTCGCCTGTGGGACCTGCCCAACGTGATCATCACGCCACACGTTGGTGCGCAATCGCGTACTCGCTACGACGATGCCACGCGTCTGTTCAGCGAGAATCTCCAGCGATTCCTCCGGGGGGAGCCGATGTTGAATCTGATCGACAAAGTGCTTGGTTTCCCACGCCGGTAGCATGCACCGGAGTGGAACTTACCCTGGACTCGCATCGGCGAAAATCGGTAGAATGCCGCCATACATTCTTCGGACAATTCATGCCTTCGGGCAGATTGAGATAATTCCATGTTGACGACCACCATCACCGGCATCAATGCCACGGTGACGCGCGGGCGCGATCCGTCATCCCACAATAACGCGGCGCTGCTGCGAAGGTACCACGACATTGTCGACCATAAACGACTGCACTGGACATCGCACCACCGCTTGGAGCGACTCCTGGGCTCGGGCGGCCAGGGCGTCGTCTATCTGACCGAACGCCGCGGGGCGGATGGTTTCACACTCCCGGTCGCCATTAAGATCTTCTCGCCCGACCGCTACGACGACGAACGGGCCTATGATGATGCGATGCAGCGGATTGCCGACGTCGCGGCTCACGTGGCCCAGATCCAGCACGACAACCTGTTGGGTGTGCAGAACTTCGTGGACCGGAATCGCATTCGCATCATGGTGATGGAGTGGGTCGACGGCTACGACCTGGAGAAACTGCTGGTTCCCGACCGGCTGGTGCGGGTGGAGTCGCGCGTCAGCCAGAAACGCTGGGAGTACATCAACCGGGTGATCGTGACGGCCGGTCCGGTGCATCCGCGGTTCAAACCGGGTGTCGCCATGGCCGTGATGCGTGGCTGCCTGGCGCGTTGGCCGCCCTGCATCGCGAGGGCATCGTGCACGGCGACATCAAACCGTCGAATGTGATGCTCAAGCGGACCGGCACGGCCAAGATCGTCGATATCGGCTCCGCCTTTGCACTCGACGCCGCGCCACCCAGCTACATGTGCACACCCCACTACGCCGCACCCGAGGTTCTCGAGAACAGCGAGTGCACGCCGCGGAGTGACCTGGCGGCGCTCGGCTACGTGTTCATCGAAATGCTGGCCGGCCAAAGTCCCTTCGCCCACTGCAACCCGAAGAATCTGCGCGAGCTGCTGGAATACAAGCGGAGCCTGCCGCATCGGCTGCACCACATCCTGCCCGACGAGGTCACCGTCAACGGTCTGCTGATGAACTTCTGCCGCCGCCTGATCGCCCCCGATCCGATGCAGCGGTTTTCCAGCGCGGAAGAGGCCGATCTCGTGAAAGAAGGTGCCGCGGCGTTCCACCGACAACTGGTGCTCAGCAATCTGGCGGTGGAATACGAGAACGAAATCCGCGTCTGGCTGGAAGAACTGCGCGAGCTCGAGGATCTGGATGGTGATCAGGAATCGAACGGATCAGCCGCTCCCTGACAGACCGTCACAGGTTCAATTCGATCCGATGCCCGGTCCGACCGCTTTCCTGCGCTGCCAGGACCACGTGCAGAGCGCGGTACGCGTCCTCGAGGTCGCCTGTCTTCCGCACCAGACTGGTCACCGCGCGATGAAACTGCATCAGCATCTGCTCACCCACCGGTCGTTCGGAACCGAGCGATTCCTGATGTCGTCCCGCCTCGTCGAACCAGACCAACGTGCTGGGTAAGTCCACGAACGCCACCCCGCGCGCGCAGCACACCTGCAACTCGGCCGGTGGTCGAAACGAGACGGCCTCGGGCCAGTTGGTGCGCAAGTACCGGCTGCAGCTGATTTGAGCCAGCGCGCCGGTCCCCAACGGGCGGCCTGCCGGTGAGAAATCCAGGCTCATCATCTGGTAGTCCATGTTCTCGGCGTCCTGCTCGTGACATACGCCGACCACCGACGTCGGTTCTTCACCGACGACATACCGGCACCAATCGACCAGCTCCAGCAGATCGCGGACGGCTGCCGGACAACGTGGTCCGTGTGGCGCGCAACCGTTACTCTCGCCCTGTTTCTGCCGCTCGTGGCAGAACAGCAGGCGTGGCGAGCCCAGCGTGGTCGCAATCAGTTCTTTCAGCCGCAGAGTGGCCGGGGAGTGACGCCTCGGCAGTTCGGCCATGAAGGCCACTCCCGATTGCTCCACGCGATCCTTGACCTCGCTGGCCCGTCGCGGCTCAATGTCCAAAGCCGCGGCGCAGTAAATGGCCTTCCCGGATTCGCAGGCGGCCAGGATCGGCAGCGGGCCATACCACTCGGCGTTCAGCACTAACACGGCATCGATGTCATCACGCGATGTGAGGGCTCGAAAGCCATCCACGGCACAGGCGTCGAACTCCATCGCCACCTGCTCGGCGCGGGCGGCCACCTCCGCACACACGGCCCGCACGTCGAACCGGTCACTGAGCGCCAACAAGGCTGCGCGATGACGTATTTGCCATGCATTGCCCAAACCCACAACACCAACGCGTATTCTCATGCCGGTTCCCTCTCCGTACCGCCGCACAGCCGTCATCCGGTAAGTGGCGACACGGCTTACAGTTGGCTCCACCGCGGAAGGCGTCGGAGGCATTATATCGACAATTCCCCCGAACTCAATTTCGCCGATATCCCCCAGCAGAACCATTTTCGCGGATTCCCGCAGAATCGGCGTCGATAGCCCGCAGGGTCACTGACAACCCCGTAGTCGTTACATATATTCGGAAGCCTCCACTAGCTACATCTACTCCATATCACCAGTTCACGTCTAACCCGCAAATCTTCAACATCCTAGCGGGACCGAGCGTCGACTGTCGGAGGAAGCGCCGGTGGAGCAGTGCGCAAACCACGGGTGCCGTGCGGGTCGGGCGCGCTGTCCCCCAGGAAGAGAAGGAATATTCAATAGGAGATTGGCGAATGCTAGGTTTGACCGCAAGTGTGGCGATGCAGGTTGCGTTGGTGGCTACGGCCGCCGGCGGATATCAGGAAGCGTACAACCAGGCAGATAAGGAAGACAAACCGTTTCTCGTCCTGGTGGGCGCCAATTGGTGCCCAGGCTGTCGGACGATGAAGGATGAAATGATCCCGGAACTGGAGCGGGAGGGTGGCTTGTCCCAGGTCGTGTTCACAACCGTCAACACGGACGAGAAACCCGCGCTGTCTCGGCGGCTGTTGCGCGGGACTTCCATTCCGCAGTTGGTCCTGTTCACGCGGACTCCCAAAGGTTGGCGGCGGTCGCAGCTGACCGGCGTGCATGAACCCGGACTGATTCGGCAATTTATCCGGCGGGAAAGCGTCTCCGCGCGGGAAGCGGGCGATGTGCCAACCAAGCCGGTGTCGGCGGGCTCGGCGGAAACGTCGGCCTTCGACGAATCATCGTCGGTGCAGTAGCCGACGGATCTCAGCCGCTCGGCGCGGTTCTCCCCGCGACACGGGACGGAGGCCGCACGGCGAGATACCCAGAAGGCGTGAGCCGCCCGGACCGGCGGCACGCCGCGCCGGGTACCCGCGAACGATTCAGCGCCCGATTTCGTAGCGTCGGATCTTGCGGTCGAGCGTCGACCGCTCGATGCCCAGAATCGTGGCGGCTCGGCTCTTGTTCCAGGCCGTGGACTTGAGCGTGGCGAGGATATGCCGTTTCTCGACCTCGGCCAGGGACACGGGTTCGTAGGCGGCGCGGGCCACCATGGCGTCGGCGGACTCCCCCTGCGTCGACAAGCTGGTGAGCGCCAGATCGTCGGCGTCAATGTGGTCCCCTTGCGTCAGCACGACCGCTCTCTCCACGACGTTCTTGAGTTCGCGGACGTTGCCGGGCCAGCGGTAGTACCGCATGCGGTCGAAGGCTTCCGGCGTGAAACCGCGCAGCCGCCGGCCGGTTTCCGCATTGAAGCGTTCCAGGAAGTGGATCGCCAACTCGATGACGTCTTCCGGACGCTTGCGCAGGGGAGGCACGAAAATCTCGATGACGCGGAGTCGAAAATAGAGATCGCGGCGGAACTTCCCTTCGGCGACCGCCTTCTCCAGGTCCCGATTGGTGGCCGCGACGGCGCGGACGTTGACGCGAATCTGCTGATTGCCCCCCACGCGTTCGAACGGGTGCCCTTCCAGCACACGGAGGAACTTGGCCTGGATCGACGAACTCATCTCGCCGATTTCGTCCAGCATCAGGGTACCCATGTGAGCGGCTTCGAATTTGCCGATCTTGCGTTCGGTGGCGCCGGTAAAAGCGCCCCGCTCGTGCCCGAACAACTCGCTCTCCAGCAACGTTTCGGTCAGCGCGGCGCAATTGAGACAGACGAAGGGGCCCTTCTTGCGTGGTGACGCGTAATGCATGGCCCGCGCCACCAACTCCTTGCCCACACCCGACTCGCCGCGTATCAACACCGTGGCTCGACTGGCCGCCGCCCGCGCGATTTCGCGCTGCACGTTGCCCATCAAGGCACTGCTGCCGATCAGTTCGCTCTCGTCCCCCAGGCGACTCCGCAGCTGTTGGATTTCGGTCCGGGTGCGGGAGAGTTTTTCGGCGAGCTCCATCTGCCGACCGAGGTTGGTGAAGGCCAGCGCCACGTTGTCGGCCACCGCCAACGTGAACTCCAGGTCGTCCGGGTCGGGCTGGCGCTCGTCGTGGGTGGAGTAGAGATGGATCAGCCCGACAACGCGCTCCGTGCCGGCCCGAATGGGAGCGCAGATGACGCTGGTGGAATGGATCTCACCTTTGCTGTCGCGGGTGGCCAGCAGGCTGTCGCCCGCCACGTTGCGGGCCAGCACCGCCTCCCCTTCGCGCAGCACGGTGTTGGCCAGGAAGCTGGAGACGCGATGATAGCGAGGCTCGACGTCCGTCCGGGCGGCGACCACTTCCAGATCGTTGGCCGTGAGGGCTCCAGTCTTGTCCCGCGAGGCCATCAGCACGGCGCCCGCATCCACCTTGGTCCCTTCGAACAAACCCTCCAACGCGCGGTTGGCGACGGCCGCCACGTCCGCCTCCTGCGCCAATTCGAACGCCAGTCGACACAACATGGCCGCCGCGTTGCCCACCCGCGGCGTGGCGGAATCCTCCGGCCGGGGTTTCAAGAATCGTGTGTGCACGCGGCGATGCGTGATCGTGGTCGGCTCGTTCGCTTCGTCCTCGAGCACCGCGTCGGGGAATCCACCGAGATCCGGGCGCTGAGCGCGTCATTCGTCAAGGACCCCACCGGTGCCCGCGATTTGACGGTCGTCGCTGGCTCCGACTTGCCGGCCCCCGACTGGGCTTTGGCATCGCTGAACGCCTTGGACAGATCGTGCACGAACGCCAGCTGACACTGCGCAATGTGAATGATGTCGCCCGGCGACAACGCACGGTCGCCGATCACCCGCTCATTGCCCACCGACGTCCCGTTGCGACTGTCCAGATCGCGGACCGTCCACTGGCCATTGGTCAGGAACACCTCCGCGTGATTCCGGCTGGCTCGATCATCCTTCACAACAATCTGGTTGGTGGCGGCCCGACCGATCGTGACCGTCCGACCCGGAACGAGCCGGAATACGTCGGTCCATTTCGTACCTTCACGGATGACCAAATAAGCCAACATCTCTACCAACTTATCTTGACCCACCGTGCCTGTTCAAGTCACAATCCCCACATCTCCCCCGCCACACGGCCGTTTCCGAACCTGAACCGCGATCGAATGTTGCTTGCATTTGAGGGGGGCCAAGGTTATTGTGGTAAGGAGCTTGCACGGAGCCGCCGGCCCGTCTCCGCGCGCCGCGTGCGGACGGGTGGCCTTCCCGACCATTGTGTGTGAGCCGGCCAGAAAAGAGTAGGGGCGCGACGTCGTTTCGCTGCCAAAGTTTACAGAGGAGTCTTCGTATGACGAGTCGCACTGCTGTGCGTGTCTGGCACCGTATGCTGTTGGCCATGTTGATTGCCGCGATGGCTACGTCGCAGGTATCCGTGGCCTTGGCCGGTAACTTCATGGGCTCGGCGGTCGGAGGTGTCGTGATCCAAATCGATGGAGTCGTGCAGAACGCGACGGCGGATCAGCGGGCGGCGCTGGCCAAGCTGCGTCGCGAGGAGTTCCGGCAACCGGCGGACGCGCTGAATCGTCCGGTGGAGCTGCGGAAGATTTCGCTCAAGGCACTGGAGGCCGCGTGCGACCGGGCACTGCGGGAAAACAGCGGCAAACTGCCCGATGAGATCCGGTACCTGGGCGGCCTGCTGCGAATCCAGTACGTGTTTGTGTATCCGGCCGAGAACGATATCGTGCTGGCCGGTCCCGCCGAGGGCTGGAAAGTCGACGATACCGGCAACGTGGTCGGAGTCACGACCGGCCGACCGGTCGTGCAGCTCGATGATCTGGTCGTCGCTTTGAGAACCGTCAACAGTGCGCGGGAGGGCGCGATCAGCTGTTCCATCAATCCCACTCCGGAAGGCTTTCAGAAGCTCAACGAACTGCTCGGTCAGCAGAAGCAGTCGCGTCAGGCTCCCAACATTCCGCAGTTGGAGCAGGCGATGAAGCAAGCCTTCGGGCCGCAAATGGTGTCGCTCACCGGCGTGCCCGCCAACAGTCATTTCGCCCGCGTGCTGGTCGCCGCCGATTACCGCATGAAACGGCTGGCCATGAATCTCGATCCGGCTCCCATCGCCGGCTTCCCAAGCTACGTGGAATTGCTCAAGACCGGCGCCAAGGATCCGAACGTGAATCCGCGCTGGTGGCTGGCCTGCAACTACGAACCGGTTGCCAAGAGCGAGGACAATCTGGCTTGGGAACTGCGAGGCCAGGGCGTGAAGTGCTTGACCGAGGACGACGCATTCGTGGCCGATGGCACCGTGCGACAAACCGGTAAGGCCAGCGAGACCGCCCAGAAATGGGCCGACATGATGACCGACCGGTTCGACGAACTTTCGGCCAAAGAGCCGATTTTCGGCCAACTGCGGAACGTCATGGACCTGTGCATCGTCGCCGCCATGATCGATCAGCACGACCTCGTAACGCAGGCCGGTGCATCCTTCCCGGTGTTGACCGGCGCCGCGAACGACCTGCTGATGCCCGCGACACTGGTTTGCGCCGAAGACGGTGCCACCGCAATGCAGCTTCCTGAAGACGCGTGCCGGCTGGGTCGTTACCGCGTCGGGCGGCGTGCAGATCGAATCGTTCCGGATCGCCAGCCGCGTCGAGACCAGCGCAGCCGTCAAGCAGGCCCGCGACGGCATTGTGCGGCCGGCCGGCAACGATTGGTGGTGGAACTAGCCCGAGCGCGCTGGCCAGGAAAGGACTGCCCCACCACGGCGTGAAATTCGGCCGGCGAGCGCACGTGCGCGACCTGGGCCCGAAATTGCCGCGCGCCCGATCGCCCCTGGGCATAGCAGCAGGCGAACTTGCGCATCAGCATCGTGCCCTTCTCCACGCCAAAGCGATCCACGATCAGGTCGTAGTGACGCAGTAAACAGGCCCGCTCGGCCTCCGGTGCCGGATCCGGCGGAATCGGCTCGCCACGGAGGGCGGCTCGAATCTGCTGAAAAATCCAAGGTCGCCCCAACGCCGCGCGGCCGATCATGACTCCGTCCACTTCGTAGCGACGGAACACGTCCACCACCTTCGCAGCCGAATCCAGGTCCCCATTGCCAATCAATGGAATGCACCGCAGGTGGACCTTGATCTCCGCAATCCGCTCCCAATCGGCTTTCCCCGTGAAGAAGTCCTGCGCGGTCCGCCCGTGGACCGTCGAGCGCCGCGCCCCCCGCCAACTCGACCGACCGCGCCACGGCCGCCCCCGTATTCTCGCCCCGGTTGCGACCCAGCCGAATCTTGGCTGTCACCGGGACCGGATCACAGGCCGCACGACCCGCTCCACGATCGCCCCCACCCGGCCCGGTTCTCGGAGCAAATAGGAACCGCTGTGAGCTTTCTCGGTCACCTGGCGGACCGGACAACCGAAGTTGATGTCGACGATGTCGACCCCGTACTCGCTGACCAATCGGCGCCCGACCTGCGCCATGGTGTCGGGATCGTTATCCCAAATCTGCACGCCCAATGGCCGGGGTTCTTCCGCCACACCCCACAGGCGATCCGGATGCTCGCCCTGCTTGTCGAGCCACGCGAACCCCCGCGCACTGATCATCTCGGTAAACTGCAGCCCGGCGCCGCCGTAATCGCGAACCACCTGGCGAAAAGCCAGATTTGTGAAACCGGCCATCGGGGCCTGCAGCACCGGCGGCGAAATGGACAAGCGGCCAATTTTCAAAGGCGCCACGCGCGGCGGTGAAAGAAATGGAATGCTCGTCACGCCCGGTCTTCCTTCGAATCGCTTGGATACACGGCCGACACGACCCTTTGCCAGACCGTCTTCTAGCGTACAACCGTTGATTAGTCAATGACTTACGACACCACGGCCGACCGCCACCCGCGTGTCGCCGCGCAAGCGCAGGCCCGGCGACTCCTTCCCCGAAACAGCACCGACAGGCAGCCGCCAACGTTCGCGGCGACGTCATCCCGAGTCCCTGCAGAACAATTGGTACTATTTTACAAACAATTAGTTGCTAAAAATGCGATTAATGTCTATAGTGCTGACAGCTGCAGGATCCAGTGGGTTCGTAAAACGAATCGAGGCCTCCATGACCGACGAAATCGTTGCCTCCGACGTCGTGTTGGTGGAGCTGCTCCGCAAGCACGAAACCATGACAGTGACCGATCTCGCGGCGGAGTTGGAGGTGACGGCCACTGCGGTTCGCCAGCGGTTGACGCGATTGATGGCTCAGGGGTTTGTCGAAAGGTCCTCGACCAAGGCAGGTCGGGGTCGTCCGAGCCATTCTTATGCGTTGACCGGCAAAGGCCGACGCAAAGCCGGCTCCAATTTTGGCGATTTGGCGGTCGCGGTGTGGAAAGAGATCGTTGCGATTCAGGACCCGTCGGTGCGGCGGGTCCTGATCCAGCGAGTCTCGGAACGGTTAGCGGACATCTACGCGGATCGCGTGGAGGGCCAGTCGGTGGAGCGGCGAATGGAGCAATTGGCCGGGCTGTTTCGTGAGCGGCGAGTGTCGTTCAATGTGGAGCGGAGCGGCGAGAAGCCTCGCTTGACGGTCCAGTCGTGTCCCTATCCGGACTTGGCCGATCGCGACCGGAACATCTGTGCGATGGAGCGGCAGTTGCTGACGCGTCTGCTGGGTACGCGGTTATTGATGCGTGAATGTCGTTTGGACGGCGACCCGTGCTGTTCGTTCGAACCAGAAGTGCTGCAGCTTGCGGAACCAACAAGCAGGGCGGCTGCTGGGGGCTGACTGGGTGCGTGTTGGCCCTCGGCGGCTGCCCGATTTGAAGTCCTTCGTCCCGCCGACGCGGTGGCGAGGGTAACGGGCAGGGGGGATCATGCGGGTGGGGGATGGGATTCATTCGTCGGGCCGGAGGCTGGAACAGCCTCGGTTGGTTGGTGTAAGCTAGTAGGCTTGCACGCTCGACACCTACAAGAGTCCTTTCAACCTGGAAATACTGCGCCATGACACAGACATGGATCGAAGCGCTGATGGAGGAGAACGTCGTCACGACGACGGTCGAGCAGGCGATCAACTGGGCTCGCCAGTCGAGCATCTGGCCGATGACGTTCGGCCTGGCCTGCTGTGCGATCGAGATGATGGCGGCCGGCGCGAGCCGTTACGACCTGGACCGGTTTGGCGCGGGTGCGTTCCGTGCGACGCCGCGGCAAGCGGACCTGATGATCGTGGCGGGCACGGTGACCTACAAGATGGCCAGTCGCGTGCGGCGTCTGTACAACCATGATGCCCGAGCCCAAGTTCGTGATCGCGATGGGCGCGTGCACGGTCGGTGGTGGTCCTTATTTCAAGTGGGGCTACCACGTGGTCAAGGGCGTCGATCTGGTCGTGCCGGTGGACGTGTACGTTCCCGGCTGTCCGCCGCGTCCCGAAGCGTTGCTCGAAGGTCTGATGCGGATCCAGGACAAGATTCGCGGCCACGAGATTGCGAAGCGGCAAGGTGCCCTGCGGGGCGTGAAAGTCGCCGACGAGTTGCCGGTGCCGCACCACAGCGGATACGTGGCCTTGCCGGAAGGTCAAGAACCGCTGCGCAGCCATCAGAAGATTACCGGATAGTGTTTCTGATTTGATTCGATTTGATTTGATTTGAAGCGAGCAGGGACAGGAACATGGCTCACACGCTCAAGATCGAAGGCCTGCACGTTTCCGTCGACGGCAAGCCGATCCTGCGCGGGGTCGACTTGACGATCCGGTACGGCGAGACGCACGCGTTGATGGGGCCGAACGGGTCGGGCAAGAGCACGCTGGGGCTGGCGATCATGGGTCATCCCAACTACGAGGTGACGGCCGGGACGCATCGACCTGGACGGTCAGGACGTGCTGAGCATGGCGCCGGACGAGCGGGCTCGGGCGGGCATCTTCTATGGCCTTTCAGCGGCCGGTCGCGATTCCCGGCGTGAAGATGGCCGACTTCCTGCGGCACGCGACGACCAACGTCCGCAATCCGGATCGCAAGGAAGGCGAAGAGCTGATCCCGATGCGGGAGATTCCGCCAGGAGCTGCGAGCGAAGATGGAACAGCTGCGAGATGGATCCTCGAGTTCGCGCGCCGCTACGTCAACGATGGCTTCTCGGGCGGCGAGATGAAGCGGGCGGAGATCCTGCAACTGGCGATGCTGCAGCCGAAGTTCGCCATCCTGGACGAAACCGACAGCGGCCTGGACGCCGACGCCGTGCGACTGGCCAGCCAGAGCATCGCGGAGATCGGCCGCGAGAAGATGGGGCTGCTTGATCATCACGCACCACGACAAACTGCTTGGAACACAATCCGCCCGACTTCACGCACGTGATGCTGGGCGGACGGATCGTGGAGACGGGCGGCGTGGAACTGGCGGAAGAACTGCACAAGCACGGCTACGATCGCATTCGCAAGGCGTATCCGGAAGCGGACGCGCAAAATCGCGCGATGGTGCACGAAGAAGTGGCCTGAGCGAGCCATTCGACCGGTGGCTCGGCTTCGTCGGCCAACACTTTCAGGCTGAATCGCGTGGGATGGCTCGCCCGGCGAGTGACGGCAAGAGACTTCTAGGAACCAAGAGACCAACCATGGTCCACAATGACATGGCTACTGACATTCGCAATCCGAAGTCCGAATCCACGATCGGCGAAATCAATAAGTACGATTTCCGCACCGAGACCGACAGCGGTCTTCAAAGCCCGCAAGGGGCTGGATGCGGAAATCGTGCATCAGATCTCGGACATGAAGAACGAGCCGGCGTGGATGCGCGATTTCCGCCTGAAGTCGCTGGAGATCTTCCAGTCCAAGCCGATGCCCAAGTGGGGCGGGCGGATCGGCATCGATTTCCAGGACATCTACTACTACCTCAAGCCGACCGATCACCAGGGCAAGACCTGGGACGACGTGCCGCAGGAGATCAAGGACACCTTCGACAAGCTGGGCATTCCGGAAGCCGAGAAGAAATTCCTGGCCGGCGTCAAGGCTCAGTTCGAAAGCGAAGTGGTCTACGGCTCGCTGAAGGAAGACCTGGGCAACCAGGGAGTGATCTTCACCGACACCGACTCGGCCGTGCGCGAGCATCCCGGATCTGGTGCGCGAGTACTTCTCGAAGGTCATTCCCCCGGACGACAACAAGTTCGCCGCCCTCAACTCGGCCGTCTGGTCGGGCGGCTCGTTCATCTACGTCCCGCCGGGCGTGAAGATCGAGTTCCCGCTGCAGGCCTACTTCCGCATCAACGCCGAGAACATGGGCCAGTTCGAGCGGACGCTGATCATCGTCGACGAAGGCGCCTCGATCCATTACGTCGAAGGCTGCACGGCCCCGATGTACAGCACCGAAAGCCTGCACTCGGCGGTCGTGGAAATCATCTGCAAACGCGGATCGCGCTGCCGCTACACGACGATCCAGAACTGGGCCAACAACATCTACAACCTGGTGACCAAGCGGGCGATGGCCTACCGCGACGCCACGATGGAATGGGTCGACGGCAACCTGGGCAGCCGCCTGACGATGAAGTACCCGGCCGTCTACATGATGGAGCCCGGGGCTCGCGGCGAGATCCTCTCGATCGCCTTCGCCGGCGCAGGACAGCATCAGGATGCCGGGGCCAAGCTCGTCCACTGTGCTCCCAACACCACCGGACAGATCATCTCCAAGTCGATCTCCAAGAACGGCGGCCGCAGCAGTTACCGCGGTCTGGTCCGCGTCGAGAAAGGGGCCAAGAACGCCAAGTGCAAGGTCGTCTGCGACGCGTTGATCCTGGACCCGCAAAGCCGCAGCGACACCTATCCCTACATCGAAATCGCCGAACAGGATGTGTCGGTCGGTCACGAGGCCAGCGTGTCGCGGATCGGCGAAGAACAGCTGTTCTACCTGATGAGCCGCGGACTGACCGAAGTCGGAGGCCAGCACGATGATCGTCAACGGCTTCATCGAGCCGCTCGTCAAAGAACTGCCGATGGAATACGCGGTCGAGATGAATCGACTGATCCAACTGCAGATGGAAGGTTCGGTCGGCTAAGCGGTCCAGCACATTGAACGGTCTCATGGAAACGACTACACGCAGCCGGATTTACGCCACGGCTGCGTTCGAGGCGTTTCTGGAAACGTCATCACGAGCCGCGCTTGGTTGATCGATCTGCGCCGTCAGGCCTGGCAGAGGTTCTTGGATCTGCCCTGGCCCGTCGCGCGTGACGAAGAATGGTCGCGTACGGACATTCGTCTGTTCAAGCTGGACCAGTTCCCATGGATCTCTGACGCCGCAGCAACTGCCCGCCCTGGCCGCAGCCGTTGTTGAGCGCAAGGCGTGGAACTCGGCGGGCAGGTGGCCACCGTTCAACGGACGGACCGTGGCAGTCGGCTCGTCCAGGCACGCTGGAGTGAGCGAGGCGTGCTGTTCGGCGGTCTCTCGGAGCTCGTTCAGCAACATGCCGATCGGCTGCGTCCGTATCTGTTGCGGCAGATCGTCGATCCCGGGTACGACAAGTTCTCCGCGCTGCGGGCCGCTTGCTGGTCGGCGGGCCAGGTGTTTGTACGTGCCGCGCGGCGTGGTCCTGAACGAACCCCTGCACGTGTTGTCGGTGCTCGGCGACGGCGGGCGCGGACATCAGCCACACACTGGTCGTCCTGGAGGAAGGAGCGGAAGCGACGCTCCTGTGCGAAACCGGCGGGATCGAGGAAACGGACGCCGGTCTGCATTGTGGAGCCCTGGAGATCATCCTGCGACCGGGATCGCATCTGCGTGTCGTGAACCTGCAGAACTGGGGACACGGGACTTGGCACTTTGCCCACCACAAGGCGGTGGTCGAACGGGACGCTTCGCTGCAGTGGACCGTGGCCGCCATGGGCAGCCGCGCTGTCCAAGGTCAATCAGCACGTCGAACTGACCGGCCCGGGTGCCAGTTGCCAGGTCAATGGCGTGATGTTCACCGAAGGCAAGCAACACATCGCCTACCACACGCTGCAACACCACGTGGCGCCGCACTGCCGCAGTGATTTCCTCTACAAAGGGGCCCTGCAGGATAGTTCACGCACCGTCTGGCGGGGCATGATCAAGGTCGACCGCGATGCGCAACAGACCGACGGTTACCAGCGAAACGACAATCTGCTGTTGAGTTCGCACGTGCGGGCGGATTCGATTCCGGGTCTGGAAATCGAAGCCGACGACGTGCGATGCACGCACGGTTCCACCAGCGGCCGGGTGGACGAAGAATTGATTTTTTACGCCCGCTGCCGCGGCTTCACGCGCCAGGAAGCGATCAGGCCATTGTGACCGGGTTCTTCCAGCAGATCTTCGACCGGATTACCATCGAAAGCGTGCGCGAGGCGCTGGGCCTGGCGATTGGCAGCGCGTGTCCGCGACTACGCGTAATTCAGCCGCGAAGGGGACTCTGTCGTGAAAGGCGGCTCGAACCATGGGCGACTTTGTGAAAGTGGCAACCGTGTCGAGTGTTCCCGATCCGGGCCGATTCACCCTCGAAATCGGAGAACGCGTCGTCGTGCTGTTTCATGTGGCGGGCCAGTTCTACTGCGTCGACGACGTCTGCACGCACGACGGCGGCCCGCTCGGTGAAGGGCCGCTGGGAAGACCACCACGTCGCCTGCCCCCGGCATGGCGCGAAGTTCGACATCCGACGGGCAAGGCGCTGACGATGCCCGCGACCGAAGCCGATGCCGTTCATGCAGTGAAATATCGAGTGGAAGGTGACGACTTCGTCCGGTTATCGGCCGATGACCGGATAGCAAGCAGCCGACACTCACGTCGAGGAACGCCACATGGCCATCACCGAAGACGCGGTTCGCGAAGAACTCAAGAAGGTGATCGACCCGGAGCTGTTCGTCAACATCGTCGACCTGGGGCTCGTGTACGTCGTGGATGTGCAAGAGAGTCGGCGGACGGCCAGAGCGACGTGCACATCGAGATGACGATGACCAGTCCGATGTGTCCGGCCGGGCCCGCAACTGATTGCCCAGAGCAAGCAGTTCGTGTCCCAGATCGCGGGTGTGGCGAACGTCGACATCAAGGTCGTGATGTCGCCGCCGTGGACGCCCGACTGCATGACCGAAGAGGCCCGCGATCAACTGGGAATCTTCTAGAAAAACGTGCTGCATGCGAATCCTTCTGTACGAATACCTCACCGGTGGCGGTCTGTGGACGGAAACCCACGAGCCCGTTCGCAGCATCCGCTGCTTGCCCGAAGGTCGAGCGATGGTCGAGGCGGTGGGCGACGACCTGCGTCGCATTGCCGGAGGTGGAGTTGGTCGAGTTTCCGCGATGCGCGGCTGTCCCACACTTGCGACTCGCCACCGAAGTCGTGGTGATCTCCAGCGCCGGAGGACGAGTTCCAGCCAATTGGCCACCTGGTCGCGTCGAGTCGATGGCGTGACTGCTGATTGCCCCGGAGTATGGCGGTCGCCTGCTGGAGCGAGCCCAGTGGATCGAGCGGCACGGCGGCCACTTCTCTCGCCCGATTCGGCATTCGTCGAGTTGGCCACCCACAAGACACGGACCGCCGAACGGCTGGCCGCGGCTGGCGTCCCCGTGCCGCAGGCTCTGCTGCTGCGAGCCGGCCGAACCGGTTCCCGACGATTTCCCGCTGCCCGCCGTGCTGAAGCCGAACGATGGAGTCGGATGCCTGGAAACGCATTTGTCGCCGGCCGTACGGCAGGCGCAGCGACTGCGGGCCCGCTACCCCGGGGCACGACGCGTGGAGGCGTTCTGTGCCGGCCTGCCGGCCAGCGTCATTGGCTATGTGCGGCTCCGCGCCGACGCTTGCTGTTGCCTCCCTGCTCGCAACACGTGTTTCCGATGGACGGCATTTCCATTATCTCGGTGGCGGATATCCGATCCGCGGCCGCGAGCTGGTCACCGCGCCTGCCAACTCGCACGCGCGGCGTTCGCGGCGCTGCCACGCACCTGCGGATTTGTCGGCGTGGACTTGATTCTGGGTGAGTCGGCCGACCGGCCAGGGCGACGTGGTGCTCGAAATCAACCCGCGACTGACCACCTCCTATATCGGACTGCGACAGGTCACTTCGTCGAATCTGGCCGCCGCCATGTTGGCCATCCAACGTGGCGGACGCTGTCCGTTGTTCTTCCAGTCGGACGCGGTAGAATTCGAGGCGGACGGACGAACACGAGACACCGGAACTCAGCACGAGCGTCGGTCATGAACTGGCTGGCTCTCGATATTGGCGGAGCAAACCTGAAGGTCGCGGACGGTCAGGGTTTTGCAGCCTCGCATCCGTTCGCACTGTGGAAGGAGAAGGACCGACTCGCCTGGCGAACTGCGCTCGGCCATCGCCGAGTCGCCGCCCCTCGACCATCTGGTGGTCACCATGACCGGCGAGCTGGCCGATTGCTTCGCCAGCAAAGTGGAAGGAGTCACCTTCATACTGCAGGCGGTGCAGCGAAGCGGCCGACGGACGACACACGCGTGTCTACCTGGTCGACGGCACCTTGGTGTCGCCTCAACGTGGCACTGACCCGTCCGCTGGCTGGCAGCCTCTTCGAACTGGCACGCCTTGGCTCGCTTCTGTGGCCGGTTTGCCGCACATCGCCCGGCCTGGCTGATCGACATCGGTTCGACCACCGTTGACTTCATTCCGTTGCTGGATGGTCTGCCCGCCGTGGCGGGCACACCGACCTCGAGCGTCTGTTGTCCGGTCAATTAGTCTATACCGGGATCGAACGCAGTCCCGTCTGCGCATCTGGTTCAGTCGCTCCCGTATCGTGGCCAAGACTGCCCCGTGGCCCAGGAAGTCTTTGCAACCACTCGCGACGTCTATCTGCTGCAGGATGACCTGCCGGAATCCCCGGACGATCGCCACACGGCCGATCATCAGCCCGGCGACGCGCGATGCCGCCTGCCGCCGCATGGCTCGCATGCTCAGTGCCACTGAAACACAGTTCGGGCCGGAAGACGCCGCGCATGCGCCCGCCACGTCGCCCACGAACAACTGAAGATGCTGGTATGTGCGGCCCGGCGCGTCTTGCAGCACTTGGAACCGCCACCAGCAGTGGCCATCCTGTCGGGCCACGGAGAATTTCTCGGCGCGACGTCTGCTCAAAGCACTGGCCTGGCAGGGGGACATTGTTTCGCTCATCGACCGACTGGGACCGGTGGTGTCGCGGTGCGCTCCCGCTCATGCCCTGGCCGTGCTCGCAAAGGAATCGACCGAACATTGACCCTGCCACAGCCCTGCACCAAGTGCCCTTGCCGAGTCGTCAAAGTGGGAGGCAGTCTGCTGAATCTCCCGGGGCTGTGGCGCATGCTGACCTGCTGGCTCGATCGCCAACCCGCGCTGGACACGTTGTTGATCGTCGGCGGGGGTGAACTGGCGGATTCGATTCGCCAGCTGGACCGGCAGTACGGGCTGGCCGAGGAATCGGCTCACTGGCTGTCCATCCGAGCGATGAACGTGAACGGATTCGTGTTGAGCCGACTGATCCCAGGTGCAACCTGGGTGTCTGGTTTTCGCGATTGGCAGCGCGACCCGGAACGAGCCCCGCGGCGTTGGCGGTTCATTGCGGCAGAGTATTTCCTGCGCCGGGAGGAGCCTGCACTGCCGGGCGTCCGGCTGCCGATCGGATGGCACGTCACAAGCGACAGTATTGCCGCGCGACTCGCGGAAGTCTGCCAGGCCCACGAGTTGGTCCTGCTCAAGTCGACGGTCCCCACCGCGGATGGGCTCCCCATGTCCGGCGTACAAGCGGCCGCCACGGGATTTGTGGACCGCCATTTTCCGACCAGTGCCGCGCCCTTGAGGCGGATACGCGTTGTCAATTTGCGCGACGCGAGTTTTGTCGAGACATCGTTGACGACCTGAGATCAGCTGGCTCAGCGGGTCTGCCAAGTGCCCGTGGTCGCGGTGGACGCGGGAGGAGCGGCGGTCACCGTACCGTTGCTCGCCCCCGTCTTGGGATTGATGAACCGCAGAAACGACGGAGCGTTGCTGTTGGCCGACGGCAGACTGCTGATGTTGACCGGTTCGCCTGCCGGACTAAAAGACTGCGGTTCGCCTGGCTGCGTGGCATCGTTGACCGGCATGCCGCTCAGTTTCAACGTGGACGACGAGCTGCTCGCTTCGTCCGAGGCGTCCGCCACGGCACCTGGGAACGACGGTCCACCCACGATGGTTGTCGCCGGAGGAGTGACCTGGTGCGGTGCCCCGGCTTGATACGACGCCATGGAAACGTCTGGTGTGCCGGCGGCCATTGTGGTGGCCGACGCTCCCATATTTGGTGCAGCCGGCTGCGAGGACGGCGTGCCATTGGGAACTGCCGTACCCGGCAGCGACGGGTTTACCGGCGCCGTTACGGTCGGTTGCGTTCCTTGATTCATCGGCGCATAGTAGGTCCCCGACGTCCCAATGGCGCCCGTGCGTGGTGCCGGCACTTTGGGCGAACCGTAGGGGGCCAGCATGTCGAAGGAGGGGGCCGGTGCACGGCACCCCACCAACATCCACGCTGCGACGAGAATTGCCGCGTACCGAGTCATTGCCCAGACTCCTGTGTCGAACGACGCTGCTAGAACAGGGGCGGTAGAGTATCGATTTGCCGTGCCGGTTCCAATAGCGATTTCTCGCAAGTGTTTTGCTGCTCAGCACGGCAGCGGCACGGACAGGAGGGGCTGAAGGCCGGAGGAACACCGAACATTCAACGTCCCACATCCAATGCCGGATAAACGTCCAATGTCCACCTTCCAACTTCCAACGTCCAACGTTAATCGGTCGTCTGGCTTCTGGACGACACGAGACGCGGCGTGGTGTTCCACTCCGGAACGCGAAAGACCGCAGCACCCGGGAAGGATGCTGCGGTCTTGAGGAGGACTTGCCTGCTTCTCTGTGGTCACCTCACGTCAAAATGACGCTGGCGACCAAATAATGGGTTCCGGGGCCGGCTAGTCGCGGCGAGCCACTTTTGCTTCGGGTTGATAGAACGGGTTGATGATCATGCGAGGGCTGACCGTCACTTGGTCCTTGTTTTCCGTAGTGTCGACAGGCTTCGGTTCAACGGGCGCGGGTGCGGCAACTGCGGGTGGCCCGACGAGCGCATTACTGACGAACGGATTAATGACCAATTCCGCCTGGATGCGATGCGGTCGCGACGAGTAATCCGTACGGGCAAACGGACTCTCGCCATACGTACGATAGTAGCGTTCGCCATAGTAGACGGGCGGATGCATGGCGTAGTATGGTGGCACGGGAACATAGCCCAGACCGTAGAGAGATCCGCTGGTACCGAAGGCCGGCGCATTGAGCCAGGCGCCGTTCGACCAGCCGTCATAGGCACAGGTGATGGACGTCATCGCACACAAGGCGACGAGCACGGCGAGACAGTTCACTGCGAAGCGAGGTTTCATCATGGGCCGAATTCCAGATCGAACGTGGGACCGAAGCGTGTTTCTGAACGACGGGGCGGAGCAAAGTACCCTAACTCCCACAGTAATTAGGCCGCTTCGAAAACGCAACTGCTGCGGAACCGGCAATTCCCAAATCTTCGGAGCGGAGTACCGGTGAGCACGGGACGCATGTCGCCACCAGATTTGACCGCCGCGCTCGAGAAGTCCGCTCGGGAGGCGGGATTTGCCCTCAGCGGTGCCTGTCCCGCCGTGTCGCCCACGGGGATCACCGGCCTGGCCCGTTGGTTGGCGGCCGGCCACGCGGGCGAGATGCGTTATCTGAGTGACCGTTTCGACGCCTACCGGCACCCTCGCAGCGTGCTGGACGGAGTCCGTAGCCTGTTGATGTTGGGCATGTCGTACCGCACCGCCGGGCCGCCGCCGGTCGGTGCAGGGGAGGGGCGTGTATCCCGCTATGCGTGGGGTCCGGCGGATTATCACGACGTCGTGCACCGCCGGCTGCAGCAGCTGTGTCATGTCGCTCGGCAGCTCGAACCGACGGCGCGGGTGCGGGGCGTTGTGGACACGGCCCCGCTGCTGGAGCGCGAATTCGGCCAGATGGCGGGACTCGGGTGGGTCGGCAGAACACGATGCTCCTGCATCGGCAGGTGGGGAGCTGGTTTTTTCTGGCGGCCGTTCTGTTGGACTGCGAGTTGGTGTACGACCAGCCGTTCGTCAGCGATCATTGCGGATCGTGCACCGCCTGTCTCGACGCGTGTCCAACCGCCGCGTTTCCGGAACCGTATGTACTCGATGCGACCCGGTGCATCAGTTACTTGACGATCGAGTTGCGCGGTCGCATTGATCCCGGGCTGAGACCATCGATAGGCCACTGGCTGTTCGGATGCGACGTGTGTCAGGACGTCTGCCCGTGGAATCGGAAGTCGACCGCTGGGGAGGCGTCGTTTGCCCCGCGCGGAGACCTCAATCCGGTATCGCTGGCGCCGTTGTTCTGGCTGGACGACGCGGCATTTCGCCAGCATTTTCGCCGCACTCCCCTGTGGCGCGCTGCCGGCGCGGCCTCTTAAGGAATGCCGCAATCGTGTTGGGGAACAACCCGTCACCGGCCGCTTTGTCCGCCCTGATGCACGGGCTGCACGATCCGGAGGCGCTGGTGCGGGGCGCCGTCGCCTGGGCGCTGGGGCGTTTTCCAGGAGCTGACGCCCGCACCGCTCTGGAGCAGCGTCTGTCGCACGAGCCCGATCCACCGGTCCGCGATGAGATTCAGCAGGCGTTGGCATTCAGGCGTAATGCCGATCCACGACCGCATCCCAATCCAGGCGATTGCGTACGCGAATGAAAGCCGCACGGACCTCGAGCGGTTGGGGGTGCCGGGCTGAATACTTGATGCCGAACTTCCGCATGAGAGGGCCGCAGTGGTCGGCGCCGTAGAGCTCTTCCGCCAGACGAAAATGGTCCCGCAGCACTTCCCGCTGTTCAGCCAGCGTCGGAGTCGGCAGGGGTTCGCCGCGCGCAGCGCGAGGGCCTGGGAGAAAATCCAGGGGTTTCCAATCGCGCCCCGAGCCACCGTGACTCCGTTGACGCCCGTCTGTTCGATCATGCGCAGACAGTCTGCGGCGGTAAACAGGTCTCCGCTGCCCAGGATGACGCGGTTGGGGTAGAGCTGTTTGACTTCTCGAAGAAACGCCCAGCGACTGGGACCGACGTAACGCTGCTGGACCGTACGTCCGTGGAGGGTGACACCGGCCACACCGGCGTCGAAGGCTCCATCGAGAATGCGGAAGAACTTGTCGCGACTCTCTTGCGAGTCGTCCATGCCGCGTCGCATCTTCACGGTCACCGGGATCGAGTCGGGGACGGTATCGCGCGTGCGGCGGATGATTTCCAGGGCGACTGCGGGCTGGCTCAAGTGATATCCACCCCGACATCGGCCCAGCACCTTCTTGACCGGGCAGCCGAAGTTGATGTCGATCACGTCGAATCCGGCCGCCACGAGTCGTTCCGCACCCGCGGCGAACTGTTCCGGGTCCGCCCCCATCAATTGGCCACCGACCGGATGATCATCCTCAGTAAGGTAGAGGAAGTGCCGCGTGCGATGTCGCAATCGCACCTGCAATAGGAACTGGTCCAGCATCACTTCGCACGCGGCGTACCGGGCTCCCAGGCGGCGGGCGATCATGCGCATCGCCCAATCGCTATAACCGGACAAGGCGGCTTGCACCACGGGAAACCCAATCGCGACGCGACCAAGGTTCAGCGGTCGCAGACCAGGAGGTGTTGGTGACTCGGTGGCTTCCATCATAACCGGAACATCCGGACGCGTCGGACCCTATTACGCGAACAACCGGCAACCGCTCGCCAAGCGTCCCCGGCGCCGGCCAATCGGCTGCAGAAAGCTCCGTCCGAACGGTCGATAATCTTGAGTGAGAGCCAATCAGGAAACGGGAACGGTTCGGCGAGTTCGAACGTCAGCAGAGTCGCCTGTATCGGTTTCGGCGTTTCCTCTCAAACAACCCAGGCTGGCAAGACCATGGTGGAATTCATTTTCGAACATTGGGCCGCCTTTTTCGTCATCGCGGCAGTGCTCGTGGCTTGGACGCTGGCCAAACTCGTGCTGGGCAGCGAGAAGATGCCGTACGAAAAACGGGCGAGTCTTCTCACGCAGTCCGAGTTGGCATTCTACCGAGCATTGAACGAAGCGGTAGATGGACAGTGGTCCATTCACGCCATGGTGCGACTGGCGGATCTGATCCAGGTGCGGCCCGCCACCCCGAAATTCCAGTCCTGGCAGAATCGCATTCACGCCAAGCACGTGGATTTCCTGTTGTGCGACCGCGGGACGCTGGAAGCCAAGTTAGCCCTGGAATTGGACGACGCCACGCATCAGCGGCCCGACCGCCAGTCGCGGGACACCTTCGTCAACCAGGCTCTGTCGGACGCCGGTGTGCCACTCCTGCGCGTTGACGTCGGCGAGACCTACGACGCGCACCTGCTCCGCAAGTCGATCGAGGAGCGGTTGACCACCGACCGGCACCGCTGAAGCAACTGTGCGGTTTTTTTCACGGAGTCGCCACGCCTGGACAGGCCCGGTATTTTCCTGGCTAGGGTTCGCTCGCCGCCATCCCAGTCGTTACACTGTGAAGCGGTCTTTGAGCCCCTGACCGGGAATTCCCTCGTGCCCTCCGGAGCCGACCTATGACGCAACCTTCGCCGCGACTCGCCGCCAGGACGGCACTCGTCCGTATCGGAACTTCCCTCTTGTCGCTCCTATGCGTATCGGCATGGTGCCAAGAGCCGCCCAAGAAGCCCTTGATGTCGGTCGAAGAGGCGATCCTGGCTTTAGATTCACCCAACGCTCAGGTGCAGTACGAGGCCGCTTTCGCCCTGGCAAAATCGGGCGCGAAAGCCAAGCCGGCAGTGCCCACCATCGTCGAAATCTTGAACCGCGGCGGGGAGAATGTCCGACCGGACCTTCTGTGGGTGTTGGTCGCACTTGGCCCGGACGCGCAAGAGGCGGTCCCTGCGCTGATCAAGACTGCCGAGAGTCCAAACTTTCACGCTCGATACATCACGGCCTGCGCGTTGGGCCGAATCGGGCCCGCCGCTCAGCCGGCAGTTCCGGTCCTGCTGAAGATGCTCGCGGACGACGTCACCTCCGGGCGTCGGCACGCCGCCGAAGCGCTCGGGAACTTGGGACCCAACGTGGCTCCTGAAGCCGTTCCGCTGCTCATCGCCGCCACGAAAGATCCGGCGCATATGGTGAAGGAACAGGCGGTCCTGGCCGTCGGCAAGTTCGGCGACCTCGGAAAAGTCGCGCTTCCGGGTCTGCAGGAAATGGCGATGCGGGACGGTTCGACGGTGCGCACGCACGCGGTGTTGTCGATGTGGAGGCTGTCTCAAGATGCGCAACTCGTACTGCCAGTGCTCAAGAAACTGATCCACGAGGGAGGTCTTGAGCTGGACCCGCCCGAAACAGTCCAGATCTTGTTGGCAGAAATGGGTCCCGCGGCAGAACCGGTGGTGCCGGACCTGGTTCAAGTCCTGGAACAGGACGGTTCCTCGCGGACCTATGCGGCGGCCGCGTTAGGAAAACTCGGCGGTAGCGCCAGGAGTGCTCTACCAGCTCTGCGAAAGCTGCTCGACCATCCGCAAGAAGATGTCCGCATGACAGCGCAAGAAGCGATCTCGGCGATCGAAGCGAAGCCGTCAACCAACAAGCAATAGCGGCGGCAGCTCACGGTTCCTGAGGTGGCCGGCGCAGCGACAACCAGTCGGTGTGGTACTTTCCCGGGCGATCGATCCGCTCATACTCGTGGGCGCCGAAGTAATCGCGTTGGGCCTGCAGGAGATTGGCCGGCAGGACGCTGCTGCGATAGCTGTCGTAATAGGCCAGAGCGGAACTGAAGGCCGGAACGGGTATGCCGAGCCTGGTTGCCACAACCAGCACATCGCGCCACGCCGCGTTCGCCGCCTCGACGGCATCCTGGAAATAGCGGAACAGCAACAGGTTCTGCAGTTGGGGCTGGGCCGCAAACGCTTCCATGATCCGCTCCAGAAACTGTGCTCGAATAATGCACCCTCCCCGCCACAGGCGTGCGCACAGTCCGTAGTCCAAGGGCCACGCATATTCTCGGGCCGCCGCCTGCAACTGCACGAATCCTTGCGCGTACGATACGATCTTGGACGCGTACAGCGCTTGCCGGACTTTCTCGATGAACTCGGTGCGATCGCCGATAAGCCGACTGCGGTCGCCAGCGGTCTCGGCCGGTCCGGACAGCAGCTGGCTCGCCTGCATGCGCGCGTCCTTCTGGGCCGACAAACAACGTGCGTAGACGGCCGTCGTGACCAGCGTGCTGGGCATCCCCAGATCCAGCGCGTCCTGGCTCATCCATTTCCCCGTGCCTTTCGCGCCGGCCCGATCCAGGATCTTGTCGACCAGATGGCCATCAGCCAGCTCGTCCCGCACGCTGAAAATGTCCCGCGTGATTTCGATCAGGTAACTCTGCAGTTCGCCACGATTCCACTGGGCAAACACGTCATACAGCTGATCGTTCGACAGACCTGCGGCCTGTTTGAGCATCGCGTAGGCTTCGCAGATCAGCTGCATGTCGCCGTACTCGATGCCGTTGTGCACCATCTTCACATAGTGTCCCGCGCCGCGTGGTCCGACCCAGTCGCAACAGGGCACATCCTGGTGCGGACCGACCTTGGCCGAGATCGCCTGCAGAATCGACTGGACCAGCGGCCAGGCTTTCTCCGAACCGCCGGGCATGATGCTCGGACCGCGCCGCGCACCTTCTTCGCCACCCGACACGCCGGTCCCGATATAGAGCAGCCCCTGCTGTTCCAGCGATTTCGTACGGCGCTCCGTGTCCTTGAAATAGGAGTTGCCTCCGTCCATGATCACGTCGCCCGGCGACAAGAGCGGAACCAGCTGATCGATGACCGAATCGACCGGCGCACCGGCCTCCACCATCAGCATCACGATGCGGGGCGACTGCAACTGTTTCACCAGTTCGGCGAGCGTCGTACAGCCGACGATCTGTCGCCCCTGGCCGTGCTCCGCCACGAATTCCTGCATCGTGCTGGTGGTGCGGTTCCAGACCGCGACGCGGCAGGCGTGGTCCTCCATGTTCAACACCAGATTCTGGCCCATCACTTTCAGGCCGCACAGTCCGATATCGCAGAGTGTGGTCATTGGCTGGTGTCCCAGGGGGGCGTGGAAGGTAGGTAGCGATCGAACTCCTCAAGCAATTGCTGCTCATAGCTCCCGGCGAAGGTGTGTTTCAGGAACCGCTCAACGCCCTGTTCCGCAGAACCGCTGCCAACTTCGCTCTTCGTGCCCGGGGCAGATCGGAAAGAACAAGCAGCCGTTGGCCTGGGCGGCCTGGTAGTCTCCCCAGGCATCGCCGATCATCAGAGCCTGTTGCGGCCGGGTAAGATGCGGCATTGCGCAGGATCTCCTGCTTCGTGCCGTCTTCCTGTCCGCAGATCACGGCCACGTAAGTGTCCAACTTGTGTTCCGCCCACTCGGCCTGCAACGCCTCCTGGGGCGTTGCCGAACAGACGAGCAGGTCCGCCCGCCCGCGCAGCTGTTCCAGGCTCTCACGCACGTAGGGGAATGGAGGCACGCCGCGAACCATGTCGGCAATCGTCCGATTGACGGCCACCGACCATGTCAGGGCCTGCACGAGTTCGGGATCGTTCGTCTCGGCCACACGCGATTCCAGGGCCGGGTTGCCCAACTTCGTTCTCTTGCCGGATCCAGTCCCGCAGCCGCTCGGGAATCGCAATGTGCACGCCTCGCGCCGCCACTTCTGGCCGTTTCTGCAGCCACTCGAACGTCTCGATCAGAGCCGGAAAACGGTTCACGCCGCGACTCTTGGAGTACAGATTCACGAACTCCGCCGTCTCGCGCGCGTACTTGCTGATCGCCTGCAACTCGTAGTAGTTGATGATGTTCGGGATGAAGCACTCCTTGTGCTTCAACTCCATCGTATCGAACACGCAACCATCGGAGTCAATACCCACGAAGTGACTGTGCTGAGGCGCGATCTGAATCATGGTCGTGTGTCGTCTTGATCGGTCGACGCTCGGCAACGGGACACGAAGTGCTTCCACCGGACAGCCAGACCAGCCCGGCGGGAGTCCCCTGCCACGCAGGGGTGCCAGAGAAGCTTGCGGACCAGCCGGGCACACAGGATCGCCTGCGCATTCGCCAGATCCGGCCTTTCCCGTGCTGAGTTGACCATTCTACCGGCGGCTAGGACCGCCCGCAATCACGACCTGCCGCGCGTCGCTACGCGGCTCGGCGGACCGGCGCGACAGCCGGCTGGACACGCAGCATCGGTCCCACAAAATGGCCGGCGAGAATGACCAAAGCCCGCTCGAGAATCTCCTGCTCTCGCTCGACGGACAGCCAACCGTTACGATCGACCAACCGCATGAGTTGGCGACGCACGACTCGCCTGGCTCGCACACGAATGTAGGCCTGAGCTTCGGGGAGACTGCCGAGTCGGCCTGCGCGCACGGCGATCTGCTGCCACACCTGCGCCCGACTTTCCACGGCCACCCGGCGAGCGAATTCCAACTTGTCGTGGTCGCGACGCGTCCCGAAAATCCCGTCGAACATTCCCATCCGTGCCTCCTCAGCTGTCGGCTGCCCGCGCCAAATCGGGGACTCGCCCCGACATGCCCCCGGCCAACGATCGCTCCGCCGCCCACACCCCCGGATCATGATCCGGTCCGGGCCCGCACACCGGTCCGGTCAACTATAGGCATCGAATCGACGACACCATTTCTTCAATCCGGGACGCTCACTGCCGCACACTCTAGTTGGGCAAAATGGGAAGCTGCGTCCTCGATCACCGTCATGCCGTAGCTCAGCCGACCTATCACCCCCATCACGCCGGGGCGGTCGCAGACCGTGCCATACAAACGGCTCACCCGATTTCGCTATTCCTCTTGACCGGAAACGACGGATTCCCTAAGTTGCCACTCTGTCGCACGCCGGAAGCGAAACGTGTCGCAGCGTAGCCGCTGTCGGCACCAACGACTCGACGCTTCCGCCCGTATGCCACGAGAGCGGTCGAGCAATATAGATTAGGCGCCGTAGCCAAGTGGCTAAGGCAGCGGATTGCAAATCCGCCATCGTCGGTTCGAATCCGACCGGCGCCTCTCAACGCAACCCCTTGCTCTGCGAGGGGTTTATGCTTTTCTTGGTCAGGTGCGTTCGATCCCCGATTTGGGCCACTGTTACCCAAAGTGTTGCCAGCGGTAACCTGGCAGTCCTGCGCAGTAGGCCGCCATCTGCGGATCCCACCGCCCGAAGTCCGCCCAATCGCCCTTGGGGCAGCCCAACCGTTTGCCCCAGGGCTGAAAGCGCGTGCTTGCCGTACTCGTCGGCCTCCTCACTGAGCCGATTGAAAATCAGCCGGCTGAGAATCAGCGTATCGACCACTCGGCCCGGATAGTCGAAGCCATACAGCCGCGCAAGCTGCATGCCGTTGCACTCGAGATCGAAGATCATCGTTCGACCGGTATTGCCGACGCGACGAATCTCCGGGATACTTGAAAGCGGCGAGCCAGCCTTCGAATGCCTCGGTGCCGCACGGAACCGTGGTGAACCAACTCGCGTGGTTGGGTCGAGCCAGTTTTTCTGCACGGCCATGGACCCGACACTGATGGTTCCGCCGCACACAATGTGTTCCTCCTCACGCCTTCCATGCTGCAAGCTGATCCTGTTTGCCTGCCTGGCAGTGGGGTCGTTGTCCGGAGGGTGGTTGATCGCCCATAGCAGGAGCGGAGGCCACACCGCGAGTGAACGGGGCCTGCCGGGGAGTCCATGTCCGGCAATCGCTGGCCCCGGGCTGGCCCAAACACAGGTGGCGGATCGGTTGGTGGGTGGTGGAGGCAGCGTTTCGCTGTCGATCGCGAAGCCACGTAGCGGCAGTGGTGTGGCCACACGTGTCACTTCCTTCTTGGCGGATTGGCCGCGCGGGTCAACTGTGCATTCTGTTGCGATGCACACCGCCCAACTTCCGTGGGTGCTGGTCTTGAGTGTCTGTCTGCAAGTCTAAGTCGCGCTTGGCGAGGGCCATCGTGCGCATCTGCAGATTTGGCCGTTCTTGCGTAATGCAGCACAGTTCCAGCGTCCATCGGCACAGCAGGCCGGGCCTCCGGCTGCGCTCTCCATCGCATCTCCACCGAAGGAATCACGATTCATGGGTCAGAAGAAACACGACGATAAGTCCGATAATTTCTCGCCAAACACTCGCGGCATCGAGAGGCACGAAGAGGCTACTAAGAAGAATCACGCCGGGAGTTCGCCCAGTCAAGCAGCGTACAACCGAGTGCTGCATCACGTGGCCAATGGGAACTACCAGAAGGCTCTGGAGCTCTTGCGTTCAGCCGGGCGAGAACCTCGCATGCAGAACGTCGTCGGTGTGTGCCTCCTGCGCATGGGTCGCGCGGAGGAAGCCGTGCGGATCTTCCGCGACCTCGTCCTCGCTCCGGGTCTCATGGGGCTAAAACCGGAGACACCGCTGACCCACAAAATTAACTACGCCACTTCGTTGTTGTTGGCAGGCCACCCTGCCGGGTGTCTGGATGCTCTCGCGGAACTCGGCGAGAACAGGCATCCCTCGGTTCAGAGACTGCGGGCTGTCATCAAGGATTGGGAACGAAGCTTGTCATGCTGGCAATGGCTGAACTGGCGATGCGGAAGAATCGAACCCAATGATGCCCCGGTGACATTGGAGTCGCCCCCGGGTGAATTCGAAGACGAATTAACTGGCCTGACGAATCATGAGCCGGATACACCCGAATCGGATGAGTGATTTGCCGGAGAACCCGCGACGATTGCGTTGTCCGAACTTCCAAACGGCGGTGTACTTGGCCCACGTCGGCGCACCGAACGGATGAAGATCATCGGATTCGCGGCGAACGGAAACGAAACGAGATTCGATGTCCAAGGCGAAACCACAAACGGGCAAGACGCCAGGAGCAGCCCGAACGCGGCCCTTCCGTCACTTTGTGCTGCGCGGCCTCAGTGTTGTCATGCCCCCTTTGCTCACGTTAGTGCTGTTCATTTGAGCCCGGCCACACACCTCAGTGCCTGAAGGCGGTAGGCGGCGCAGCGTGCATCGAACAACGGCACGCCGCTGACCCGCCGCCGGTCTGGCCAAGATCCTTGCCGGGGAAGGAGTCTCCACCGTCAATGTGTCGAGCAGAGCGCCCCAACCAGTGATCGCGCGAGGTGCCGCACAGTGATGACTTGGCGGTGCCACATGCTGGTTAGGCTCTGAAAACACATAGCACGCAACTGGCCTATTCCGAAAATTCCCTTTAGGCCCGTCGGGGATAACAGGTACCCTTTCCTGCGCGACAGGGGGGCGTCTGGCAACATTTCCAGCGGTGCAGATGGGACCCACTCGTACGCTTTGGGGAAGAGTGTTACCAGAAGTGTTACTCACATCCGACCAAGGGGCGGAATCCTGGCTGTTTCTATTGCGTCGCCAACCCGACCAGGTCCGTACGCAGGCTGCACCCCCAACAAGTGCTGGTTTTTGTTTTTTTGACCCGACAACAGGATGCTACAATACTATACCGTGTCGAGTTTTGCGCATTTGAGGAGCTACCGGAGCTGGCGAGGCCGATCCGAGCGGATTCGGAATCATAGTGATCACGCTCATTCCCGCAGCGGACTTCGGAGGCGGGGGTTCTCAAGGCATGGAACACCGGAGAAGAGGTGAGGCTGTTGCGGCAGCGCACGGCGGTGGCTGGTGGTGCGCAGTCAACCTGTCCTTCGAATTATGCAGTTTGGCCGGGCTATGGCAAATCATCAGTTATGGTGCACCCGTCAGTTGACGGTACGAGTGACAGGTCCGGACGGTGAGCGAACCATCGACGTCGGGAAGCCGTATGCTCGCATTGGGAGTCACTCTCGATCAGAAGTCATTCTGGAGGGTCCGGCGGGCCCCAAACACGGCCTCTATCTGCACGCCACGCAGCGCGGTATTTTCTGTACACAGCTGAGGGAGTCGTCGCCAGGCGAAGAAGTGTTTCATGGTTGGTTGACGTCCGATCACGGGATCCCGATCGGTGACTACCACATCTACGCGTCGTTCTCGGATGGCGACGAACCGGAAGTCGACCCAGATTGGATCCTCGACGAGAAGGGAAGTGCCCAGCTACCGGTTCCGGTGATCTATGTGCTGGTCAATGAAGAGCGGCGGGCGACGTATCGAGCGTATCGCAGCCTGACCGTGGTCGGCCGCGAACAGCCGAGTGCCCTGCGGCTCCGGAGCGAATTCATCTCCTCCACGCACTGCGTGCTGTACTGGCAGAACGGCAAGCTGTGGTTCGTGGACCTGTTGAGCAGCAACGGGACGGAAAAACGCGGCCGGCGTTGCGACGCTGAACGACTTCGACTGGGCCGAACGATCAAACTCGGTGATGTGTTGTTGGGGTTTGCGCGGACGACGGATGAACCCTGGTCCGCCGACTCGGCGGGCGATGTTGCGGACCACGAGGAGAGCACTCATCTAGTCGAAAGCAGGAACATTTTTGAGCTGCACGCATCTCCGTTGGTGGCAGCTCAATCGGCCGATTCGCGAGGATCGTTTTCCGGATCCGACTCCTCGCTCAGCGGCATCGACTCACTGGGAGTTGGCTTGGCAGAAGAGACTTCCCTGGAAGCTCGATTGATAACGGAAACCGTTGAGGCAATTAAGGAAATGCAGCGCCAACTCGAAGTAGAGCGTACCGCGTGGCAAACTGAACGCGAGCAGCAGCAGCGCAAGCTCGTCAAACAGCATCGCGAACTCGACAAGCATTTTGCCGAGATCCAGTCCTGGCGTGACGAGCTGACCAACCGCAGCCATCAGCTCGAACAGGACGTGACGCACCTGGCTTCCGAGCAGACCGATCTCGATCGTCAACGTCAGGAACTCGAGCAGCTGCAAGCGACCATCGAAAGCTGCCAGCAGCGGGCCCGGGAACAACTCGTCGAGCAGCAGGCGGAAGTCGAGCAACTGGTCGCGGCAGCTGGAAGCGCATCGAGCGGCCTTCGAGCAGCAGCAGCGCGAGTCCCAGGAACCAGCTCTGCGCCCAGCAGATCGGCTGAACTCGTCGGCACAGCAGGCGGCGTTGACCGAGGAGTCGCAGGCCATCGCCACGAGCACGGGCCGAACTGGACGACCAGGCCAACCAGTGGTCCTCGGCCAGCAATCGCTTCTCGACGAGCGAACCGAGCTGGAGCAGTCCCACCGTCAGGCCGAGAGCGAACTCGAGCGCAGCAACGGTCCGAGCTGACGGCGCTGTCCCAGGAGTTGCAGGGGCAACGAACCCAACTGGCCGCCGAACGCGAAGAACTCGAATCGTTGCGGCGGTCCCTGTCCGGCACTCGCCAGCAGGTCGACCGCGAGATGGTCGAGCAGCGTCGCCGAAATCAAGACGCTCAAGCAGGAACTGGAACAGCAGCGACAGACTCTCGAGCAAGACCGAAATGCCTGGGAACAGGAGAAACAGGCACTCGATTCGCAACTGGTCACCCGCGTTCGCGAACTCGAGAACTCCGTCAAGTTACTCGCCGACGAGAAATCGGCTCACGACGCCCTGCGCACGGAACTCGCCGCCGAGAAAGCCGCTCACGACGCCCTGCGCATCGAGCGAGCTGAACAACACGCATCGTCGGAACTTGCCCAACAGCAACAGCTCGCCGAGCTGCAGGTCCTCAGGAATCAACTCGGCGAAGACCAGGCCCTGCTGCAGCTCGAGCGGTCCGAGTGGCTCCAGGAACAGCAGCGACAATCCGAGGCGTTTGCCCAGCGTGCCGAGGAACTGGAACGGACTCGCCAGACGATCGAAGACGATCGCCAGGAGCTGCAGCGCGTCCGCCAGGCAATCGACGAGGAGGACCAGCAGCGAGTTCTTGCTCGGCAGGCGATTCGCGAAGAGGGAGAGGAGCTGCAGCGGGCTCGGCAGGCGATTGAAGGCGAACGCCAGGACGGGGAGCGGACACGCCTGGCGATCCAGCGTGAGCGTCAGGAGCTGGAGACGCTGCGAGCCGCGTTGGCCAGTTCCCGTGACACGCAGAGCCGCGAGTTCGACGAACAGCGCGCCGCACTCGATGAGTTGCGGATGCAGTTCGAGCGGCAGCGCGGCACATTCGAAGAACAGCAGCGGCAGTGGGAAAAGGAGCGGCAGTCACTGCTGGCACAGGTCGCCCAAGGGGAAGCCGAGCTCGAAGCGGCCCGTCAGAGTCTGACGCAGGAACGAGCCGAATGGACGGCCCTGCGATCTTCCGCCGAAATGGCTCATCAGGAGAAGTCCGGGCACCTCACACAGCAGGTCAATGAGCTGGCCAAGCTCCGTCAGCAACTTGACGATCAGCGCGCGACCCTGACCAAGCAGCAGCAGCAATGGCAGGCTCAGCAACACGCCGCCGCGGCGGCGGCGGCCCGACAGTCCGCCAAATTGGAGGAGGAAAGACGCGCGGTCGATGAGCGTCAGAAGCAGTTCGAGGCGATCGAAGCCAAAATCGACACCGAACAGGCCGAACTGGCCTCCGCCCGTCAGGTGCTGGATCAAGCCCAGACGGAACTGCGTGCCCAACAACGGAACCTGCAGCAGCAGCTCGAACGTCACCACGTCACGCAGTCCGAGACGACGCAGCAACTCAGCGCCCGACAAAAGGATCTGGACGCATTGCGTGAGGAATTGCAGGAACAGAAGAACGCCTTGGGCCTGGAGCGAAAAGAACTCGCGACACTGCGCCAGGCCATGAATTCCGACCGAGAGCAGGCGGCGGCCGAACTGCAGGAACAACGAGCGACGTTAACGGAAACCCGGCGACAGATCGAATCTCTGCAGGCCGGCCTGGCTCAGGAGCGCGAGTCGATGGGGCGAGCTCGCGTTGACTTGGAGTCCGAGCGAAAGCGTCTGGCCGAAGAACGGGCCCTCGCGGATGCATCCCGCCAAGAAGTCGAACATCGGCAGCAGGAATGGGCGAAGGAAGTGGCCGAACGCGATCGTGCGTGGGCGACCCGGCAGCAGGAACTCCAGCGATCGATCGAAGCGCTCGACGCGCAACGCAGTGAACTCGCCGCGGCCCGTGGCGATCTCGATGCGAAATTGCTGCGTCTCGAAGAACAGGCCAACCTGGTGCGTGTTGATCGCGAAGAGCTGGCCAAGGAACGCCGGGCCCTCAACGCCGAGCGAGAACGCCTGGAGGAATTCGCTTTCGAACAGACAGAACAGTTTGCTCATCTCGAAAGTCAGCGGGATGCAGGGCCAGAAGTGGTGTTGGCGGCGTCAGAAGTCGAGGAGGCGATCGAGATGCCTGGGTATCGAGAACCGGTGATGGGCGAGCAGTTCGAGAATGTCGACCCGGTCCTGCTGGGCGAGCCCAAGCAGAAGCAGTCCGCCACGTCAGCTGCCTCTTCCATGGCAGAAGAGAAGAAGATCGCTCCCGAACGGGTTCCTGTCGACCCCGCGGCAGATGAAGCCTACGAAGAACTCGTGGACCGTCTCGTACAGTTCAATTACTCGAAAAAGAAGCGCTGGTACAAGTTCTGGTAGTGCACAGCCAGAACCCCGCTGCAGGGTGCCCGTGGTTCGGCCAGCGTCTGGCACGGCAAACTGCCAGATGCATCAAGCCGCCGGCACGGGGGCCGATCCCGTGGCACGCCGCCCCTGACGCGCACCACCACCACCCACTCAAACTCTCGGGCTCTCTCCCCATGCAACATTCCCTTCCGGACATTCTGGACGCCGTACAGCAGGTGGCGATAGCCGCCGGTCAAGCGGCTCTGAATTACTATGGCCAGCCGATGCCGGTGGAGGCCAAGTCGGACCATTCCCCACTCACCCAGGCCGACAAGGCCTCGCACGCCCTGATTGCGGCCGCACTCGCGAGTCTGACCCCAGACATCCCCGTTGTGTCCGAGGAAGGTGCCGAGTCAGCCGCGATAAGCAGTGCGGCCGAGGCGTGGCGATGGCTGGTCGATCCGCTGGACGGGACCAAAGAGTTCATCAAGCAGACCGGACAATTCACGGTCAATATCGCCCTGGTACATGGCAGCTACCCCGTGCTCGGCGTGGTCCACGTTCCCGTATCCAACACGTGCTACCTGGGAGTGGCATCCGGTGAAAAAACCGGCGCGTGGCGGCAATCGACAAGTAGTCCTCGACAGCCGATCCGGACGCGATCGGCCGACCTGGAACACCTGACCGTCGTGGCCAGTCGCGACCATGCCGGGCCCGTTGTCGAGGCGTTTCTCGAACGGCTCCAGGGGGCGGTCGTGACGAGCATGGGGAGTTCACTGAAATTCTGTCTGGTGGCGGAAGGTCAGGCCGACTTCTACCCGCGTGTCGTCCCCACCATGCAGTGGGATACCGCCGCGGCTCAGGCAATCGTAGAAGCCGCTGGCGGCCAGCTCACCGAACTCAACGGAACCCGGCTGGCCTATCCCAAAGATCGCCTGCGTAATCCATCCACCATGACGTTCGGCGACAGCCGCATCGACTGGGCCCGGATGCTCGGTGGATCAGGCGGAGAGAGTAGTGACGAATGACGAATGACGAATGACGAGAGAATTCTTGGGCATGTCGTAGAGCCGTCGAAACGACAAGGGAGACGGCGCGACAAAATTCGACATTCGTCATTCGTCATTCGTCATATCGCCCACGCTCTCCCGTGACCATCTCGCCGTAGACGCATTGGCCGGCACTGACGGTCGAGACAATCTGCAGGCCGCAGCCTTGGGTGGGCAGATGGAACTGGATCAGATTGGCGGGGGACCCGGGCACGAAGCGACCGCACGCCATCTGCAGCAGATCGGCCGGCCGAACCGTGGCCATGTCGATGGCTTCCGCCAGGCTGACCTCCGCAAAACGCATTACGTTGGTCACGCCGACGTGCAATGGCTGGGTCGCACCTGCGAGATACTCGCGTTGCCCTGCGACCACGACGCGTCCGTCGTCCAGAACTTCGACAGCTCCCAGGCTCGCACTCTTGTAGAGTCCCGGTTCGCTCCCCACCGTGCCGGCGATGCCCGTGATGTCGCTGACCAGCACGACGCGTTGGGCGGTTTTGCCGCGCACGAGGCACTTCACGACGGAGGGAGGCAAATGATAGCCGTCGGCAATCAAACTGGCCGTCAATCGATCTTCAGCCAATTGGTCCCACAGGTAGTTCGGATGCCGGTGAATGCGTGCGTGGGCCCCGTTGCCCAGATGCGTGCTCATCCGCGCACCGGCATCGACTGCGGCGCGAATCTGATCGGAGCTGGCATTCGTGTGGCCGATCGAAACGAGCACGCCACTGGCCACGGCACGACGTATGAACGCGGGCGAACCGGCGTATTCCGGGGACATGGTGAGCAGTCGTATGTGGCCCCTCGCGGCCGCCTGGAGGCGTTGAAACTCGTCCCAGTCGGGCGGCCGGCAATGCGCGATGGGGTCAGCGCCGCGCGGGCCATCCTCTCGAGAGATGTACGGCCCTTCGAGGTGAATGCCGGCCACGCGCTGCCGCACGGACTCGATCGTATCGACCGCTCGAGCGATGACCGCTAACACGTGCATCTGCAGGTCGCCACTCTGCGTAACGACGGTCGGCAAATAGGTGGTCACGCCGTCGCAATCGAGTGCACGGCTGATGCGATCCACGGCGTCGATCGTGAGGCCATCGTCTGTAAAATCCTCGCCGCCGTACCCGTTAATCTGCAGGTCGATCAGCCCCGGCGCGATCCACGGCAACCTCGCCGGATCGCTCCCGAGCCAAAGTCCGACATCGGAGATCACTCCGTCACGGACCTCGATCCACATTGGCTGTCCCAGCGCGTAGCTTCGCCCGCACAATCGCATCGTCCCAACCTCCCTCACCACGGCCTTCAGCCGCCTCCCGGTGGAACGGAAGAACGCATTGTATTCCGCTCGACACCGTCGCAAGTCGGCCATCTCGCGACATTGTACCGATACATGCGGTACAGACCCTACAGGACGGCGTGCGAATCCGTCGAGCCGGCATGAGCTATATTTCTTGGGGAAACGAGTTGTACATCCAGAATCCGGAACCTTCCATGACAACCAGCACTCACGTGGCCGCGATGGACCGCCTGATCGATCGAATCGACCGCCTGCACTCGGCACCCCACGTGGCCTGCCAGGTCCTGCGGCTGCTGCAGGACGAGGATTATCAGACGAACGAACTGGTCGGGTGCCTGCAGGCGGACCCCGCCTTGGCGTCCTCCGTGTTGCGGCTGGTGAACTCGTCGTACTTTGGGCTCGCACGTCATGTGGGGAGTCTGCAGCACGCCGTGACGTTTCTAGGCAGTCGGTCGTTGCGGCTGGCGGTGCTCAGTTTCGGTCTGCTCAAGCAATTGGTGCGAGACACGCCGGCGCGCGTTTATCAGGATTTCTGGCGCCGCTCACTCACCATGGCGTCCGTCGGATCGAGATTGGCGGCTCGTCAGACCGGCTCGGCCGCGGATGAGGCGTACAGCGCCGGGTTACTGGCCGATGTCGGCCTGCTCGTGCTGGCTCAGGTGGACACCAAGGGCTACATCAAGCTTTACGAGAAGGTCGGCCACTCGCAGCTGCTGATCGAATCCGAGCGGGAGCGTTATGGATTCCACCACGGCCAGCTGGGTGCACGGCTGCTCAATCGCTGGAATCTGCCTCTTGCGCTGACAGAAGCGGTCTCGGAACACCACTCGTGTCCCACGACCGACCGGCCACTGGCCATGATCACGCACATCGCGGACGTGCTGGCGGACGCCCTGTGGACGCCCGAATCGCCGCGAGTCAGCGAAGGACGCGCACTGCTGGAATCGCACTTTGGACTGGACCTGGACGGATTCATCACCCTGGCCGTGGAATGCAAAGAAACGATCCAGGAAAACGCGCAGATCTATCAGGTGGAACTGGCTTGCGATATCGACTGCGACGCGTTGCTGACGCAGGCACGGCGCCAGTACATGGCCACGGCCATGGAAGCGGCCATCGATTGGGACAGCCTGGCGGCCGTTGTCCAGCAAAGCGAATCGGATTGAGCGGGAACTCGGTCCTGGTCGTTCAGGCGGGGCTTGCGGGTTCTGCCCGTTTCTGCCAAAGTTGGCCACATCACTGCCCGTTCGTCGTTTCCCGCCCTGCGTAGGTGATGGCCCGAGCACAATGACTCTCTGTTCCGCCACCGGAAGTGCGACCGCCGAAATCTCGGATCAGCAGCTGCGCCATTTGCTGGTCCAGGCATTGGACCAATGGGGACCGCGGAAACGGGTGCTGGCGTTGCCGCCCGATTTCACGCGAGTTCACAGTCGGGGCGGGGCGCTGACTTGCATGGCTTATGAGTACTTCGGCGACCGACTGACCGATGTGATGCCGGCGCTTGGCACACACGCACCAATGTCTCCCCGGCAACTGGACACGATGTTTCCGGGCTTGCCGCATTCCCTCATCCGTCCGCACAAGTGGCGTGAGGACGTGGTAACGGTGGGACACGTGCCGGCCGATTTCGTGGCCGCGGCGACCGAGGGGATGTGGAACAGACCGTGGCCGGCACAGCTCAATCGGCTGGTGTGGGAGGGCGGCCACGACCTGATTCTGTCCGTGGGCCAGGTGGTGCCCCACGAAGTCATCGGAATGGCCAACTACAACAAGAACATCTTCGTCGGAACCGGTGGTGCGGAGGGAATCAATCAGAGCCACTTCGTCGGCGCGGCGTACGGCATGGAACGGATGATGGGGCGCGGCGACACTCCGTTGCGGCGGATTCTGAACTATGCCCAGGATCATTTCTGCAGCCACCTGCCGCTGCTGTTCGTGCTGTCGGTGATCGGGCCCGATGTCGCCGGACGACCTGTCGTACGTGGACTGTACATCGGCGACGATCACGAGTGTTTTGAACGAGCCTGCGCTCTAAGTGCGGAAGTGAATGTGACCCTGCTGGATGAGGAACCGTCTCGCGTCGTCGTGTATTTGGATCCCGACGAATTTCACAGCACCTGGCTGGGAAACAAATCGGTGTATCGCACGCGGATGGCAATTGCTGACGGTGGGGAGTTGACCGTGCTGGCACCCGGCGTGCGTTCGTTTGGGGAAGACCCCGAGATCGATCGGCTCATTCGCAAATACGGCTACCGTACCACGCCCGAGATCATGCGATTTGTCGACGAAAACGTGGATTTGCAGGCCAATTTGTCCGCCGCAGCCCATTTGATCCACGGCTCTTCGGAAGAGCGATTCCGGATTACCTACTGTCCGGGCGGCCTGACAGGCGAGGAAATCGAAGGGGTTGGCTACGCCTACGCGGATCTGGCACCGATGCAGCAACGTTACGACGTGGGCGTCTTACAGGACGGCTGGAACACGATGCCGGATGGCGAACGCATCTTCTTCGTGCGCAACCCGGCGCTCGGTCTCTGGGCATCGAGGACGAAGTTTTCCTAGGGGCCTGGACGGGCTGGCAGGTTCCAGCCAGGACTCCTGCGAACCTGGGGTTCCGGCACCCCAGGGCACCGCGGAGTCGAACGCCCTTCAATACAGCCCCGGACCGGTCAGAAGGCCGGTCTCCACCGTGCCGTCGGAAATGTGGAACATCCCGGGATAGCGGACGTCCCAGCCGGCATTGCCGGCCGGGCAGTACTGGCGGCCGTTGCCTTCGATCGCGGCCACCGTGGGGATCCGAGCCGCCAAACTGGCCGAGTGCAGGAACGAGGCACCGATGCAGGTCAGGTCCTGCACACACAAGAACAACCCGTACTTCTGGGCAGCCGCCCCCATCAGGAGCGCTTCCGTGTGACCCTTGCAGGCTTTGAGGGCCACGCCGGAATAACCCAACTCGCGTGCCAACAGCAGACTGTCCAGGTCCACCAGCGACTCGTCAATCACGACGGGCTTGATGCGAGCCGCAGCGTGCATATTGTTGTCAGGATTCGCGCGCAAGTCTCGATGTGTCGGCTGCTCGATATACTGCACGCGATTCCACGCCGCGGGCGATTGTTCGCGCACGTGGGCGAGGAAGTCCAGCACGTACTGGACGTGAGCACACTTCTCGTTGAAGTCCAGCGAGTATTGCCACTGCGTGCAACCGCGACGGGCCTGCACTTCCGCGGCCACACGATCTACCTGCACGACGCGATCCACGTCCCATCTCAAGTCATCACCAGCCAACTTGATCTTCAAGTGCGTGAGACCGTCGGCCAGAATCCACTCGCCCAACGTCTCGGGCAATCCATCATTGACGTGCTGCCGTATATCGGACTCCGACAGCGGATCCAGGGCACCGACCAGGTGATACAGCGGAATTCGTCTCTTCGGAGCCCGCAGCGTGTAGCCATCGAGAAACTCGCCGGCAAACTCGGTCGTCAGATACGTGCTCAGATCCGCATTGACGAACTCCCGCGAGAGCGTGTTGTAGCTGTTCGAGCCCAGCGCCTTGCCGTACGCGTCGTGGATCGCCGCCTCCAGCGGGCTGGCCGCCACCAACTGTGCCAGCCGCGGCATCGGCCCTCCCAATGACATGGCTTGCACGACGTCGTGCGCTGCCGTGGAATAATCGGCAGCCAGGTCGTGCGTGATTTCCAACGGGTGACCAAACCGGCTGCAATCTCCGGCGGCCGAAATCAGTTTCTTACCGAGTGTCACCATCGCCGAGAGCGACTGTTCGCCGGAAGTCGGCAAATTGGGCACGTCGGATGAAGGCCACGCCCACGCATTGCCCATCGGCATGGAGCCTGTGCCGATGCCGCGACGTCCGTCGCGAGTTTCCACGGTCACGGCGACGTCCAGCAGCGTGACATCCACAACGACTCGCCCACCGAATTTGATCGGCACGCGATAATCGATGCGGGTGGTCGAACACGAGACGTCTCGCAGACGAATGTCGGTCGACTTGGACATGGTGGCACCCAGACAGGATCAATCCAACTCGCGGGCTCCACCTGACCGCAATAAACCGGCCAGGAGATCGTCCGTTGGATCCGCAGATTACGCAGAATATCCGGACAGGAAATCCGAACGGCGGCGCGGTCGCACTACACCAGACCTTTGCGCACCGCCCAGACGGCAGCCTGTGTACGGTCGGAGACCCCGACTTTCCGCAGAATGTGCTGCACGTGTTCCTTGACCGTTTCGTAGCTGATGTGCAGCGCCTGGGCGATTTCCTTGTTGGTCAGCCCGAGTGCCAATTGCCTCAGAACCTCGCTTTCCCGCTGGGTCAGCGGCACTTCGACGTCCGCGTTCAGCCGCGGCGTGGCCAAGGCTCCGGTCACCCGTCGCAGCTCATCACGGGTCCAGGCATTCTCTCCGGCCGCCACCTTGCGGATAGCGTCCAGCAGCCCCTCGCGGTCGATTCCCTTGAGCACGTACCCCGCCGCGCCGAGAGCCACGGCCCGGGCGACGTAGGTGGGGTTGTCGTAGGTGGACAACATCAACACGGCAATTCCGGGGCTTTCCAACTTGAGCCGGCCCAGCACATTGAGGCCGTCACCACCCGGCATGCGGATATCCAGCAAGACTACGTCGGGCTTGCCAGCCAAGGCCATTTGAATCGCCTGTTCGCCCGTAGTCGCCTCACCCACGATTTCGACATCGGTGCCCGCCATGAGGCTACGCAGGCCGCATCGCACCACCTCGTGGTCGTCAGCAATCAACAGCTTGATGCTCATGCGTTTCTCCCGCTTGGCTCAGCCAAGCTTCTACCATGGTAAACGAGGACCACCCACTGTGGTGATATATGCTATCACAGGCAGATGGGTACTGTCACTACCCAGGCGAGGGAAAATTGGCGTGGGACACGCACCGAGGCACCATATTCGGACCCGCGCCCCACGGGTTCGAACCGGGGTTGGCACCCGAGAACGGCCGGCGCGAGCCTGCGTCAGTACTGGGGTTGCAGAGAGTGGTCCGCCGGGCCCCGGCGGAATACGGCCCGCGAGAACAAGAGCCGCCGGAGCCCGGCGGGCCACATTCGCGGAGAACGTAGTACCGGCATGTCGGCTGCGGCAGCAAACCAGCCGGCTGGACACTCGGCTGGTCGATCGACCGACGCGAGGGTGTCAGGCCCTTTAGAGGGGCTCGAGCGCACAATCGTCAATTTCGACAGACACACCCTGTTGGAGATACTTGACGGCCACGAGCAAGCGTGTCTTGCCGTGCCGCTTCACCACAACGCCCTCCAAACCTCGCAGCGAGCCGCTCTTGATGCGAACCGGGTTTCCGGGTGTCAGACGCTGCTCCACGGCCAGCGGGGCATTCCGGTCGATCAGGCCGTGCACGTTGGCCAGATCGCGGCGCAACTGGTCCTGGTCGGCCACCGGCAGAATCCGTGAAATCCGATTTGTCGTTAAGGTCGTAACTCGTTCTTCTTCCGAGCCGTACAGGAAGATGTAGCCCGAGAACAGGGGCACATGCGACCTCACGCGGCGGCCGCGAATGATGTTGTCCTTGGGAATCAGCGGCAGATAGAAGGGGACCTGGTGACCAATCAGATGTCGCGCTAAAGCCTTTTCCTGACGAGACTTCGTATAGACGGCCCACCACTGCCGATCGGTCGACTCTGCGTCGAATGTGACCGGCGCATCGCTGAGCAAGTCCTCCGGAAACACGCTGATCTCTTGTTCCAGAATGGGCATTCGCGTGCTACCTCAATCCTCTGTTCACATTCGTGGTCAACGCCAGCTGGAAAATTCAGCTTTTCCTCGCGCTCCGTCGCCGGACCACGCCCCGCCTCGCCCGGAACAACCGCCAGGAAACGCGTGACGACTACCATCATAGCCAGGAGGCACTCGAAGGCAAGTTTGCCGCACCCCGTGCATCTCACTTCATCCTAGCATTTTGCAGCATTCCAAGGCCGCCTGTTTTTCCTGCCACGGGACTTGCCTTCCTGCCGCCGGGCCGATTGTCGTGGTGGGAACGAACAGCGCGTGCCCGCCGTCTCAGCTCGTGTTGATTCGAGAGGTTAGGCGGCACCGGACAAAAATGTAACGAGCGGACAGCCTGAAATCGAGTTTTGACGAGGCGTCAGCCCGCCGGCACGCACTGTCCGGGGGCACACACTGTCCGGGGGCACACACTGTCCGGGGGCAGCCTGAAACCCAACGCGAACTGACCAACCCCACTTGTTGCCGACGGCCTGCGTATTGTCACGCACGCATGTCGAAATCCAACATGGTGACACCAACGCGATGCCTGCGCGATGCCTGCGCGATGAATCCGCGTTTTCCGGTCATTCGGAAAGATCCGCCGGTACCGCCTGCGCAAAGGAAACAGACGTCCATGACCACGGTGCATCGTGCGGCCCTGCTGATCTGTCTGTGCGCGCTGGCCGCTCCGCGCACGGCCGTCAGCCAGACGGCGCGTCACGATCCGTTCCCGTTGGCTCGCCTTCCGGCAGTCACCGACGAGTTACCTCTCCCCGTTCCGTTCCCTGCCCCAGGATCGGCGTTGCACCCGGTCGTCGGTGCGCTGGTCGAACCGCTGCACATGGAAACGCTGGGTGATGCCTGGGCACAGGCGCTGGCCGTGGATCAGCAGTTGCTCAGCCGGTGCCGCGAACGTGGAGTCGGCCGCATCGGCCGTGGACGCCGCCTGCGCGCAGCGGCATCCGTTGCTGCGCGGGTCCGTGGACTATGTGGTCCGCGACAACGAGCCCGCGTTTCGCATCGAGTCGCCGCTGGTGCCCTATACGTTCACGAATCCGTATCTGCAGCAGAACAACTATGCCTTCGCGGGACTCGTGGACGTGCCGATCTACACGGGCGGCCGAGTGACGAACGAAATCGACGCCGCGGAGTGCAACGTGCGCGCGATGGAACGTCGGCTGGACCGTTCCCGCCTCGACTTGAAACTGCGCGTGGCGGAGAATTACGTGGCCGTCCTGCGCGCGGAGCAAGAAGTGTCCGTGGCCACCAGCCACGAACGGAGCCTGGCCGCTCACGCGCGCGACACCGAATTGCTGCACCAGCAACAACGCGTGCCGCGCAATGACCTGCTGGCCGCACAAGTCGCCTTGGCCGACGCCCAGCACCAGGTGATCAAAGCTCAGAGTGAGCTGGACGCGTGCCGAGCGGCGTACAATCGCCAGCTGGGCCGACCGCTAACCGCACCGGTCCACCTGGCGGCCCTCGAGGTCAACGCGACTGCACAGCAGGCCGACGCGTTGACACAGCAGGCGCTGGCCCAGCGCCCCGAACTGGCCGAACTCGACGCCCAAGCCGCGACGCGTCGGCATCAGGCCGAATCGGCAGCCGCGGCGCGAAAAGCCCAGATCCATGTCCAGGGCGCCTACACGTTCCAGGAGAACGAGTTTCAGACGCCGCAAGGCATCACGTCGGCCGGCGTCGGCGTCTGGTGGAACCTGTATGACGGTGGCCGCGCGACAAACCTGGCGGAGGAACAGGTCCGTCAGGCCCAAGTGCTCTCGCACATGCGGGCCGACGTCCAGTCGCGGATCCAGCTGGAAGTGCGCCGCGCATGGCTGGCCGTCGCAGAAACGCGCCAGCGATTGACCGTCACACGACAATCCATTGAACGAGCGGAAGAGAACGTGCGGGTGACCCGCCAGCGCTACGCCACGGGCATGGCCACCAACACCGATGTCCTGGGCGCCGAGTCATTGCGTATCCAGACCTACCGCAATCACAACAACGCCGTCTACGACGCCGCACTCGCCGACATCCTCCTCCAACGAGCCACCGGCAGCCTGTAGGACGGACGAACATCGAACATCCAACATCCAACATCGAACTCCCAACGCTGAAGACCGGAGGAACATCGAACTTTCAACGCTGAAGAACGGCTGGAGGGGAATGGCGGCCGCGGTGCGAGGAGTCTCTTGGGAATCCCCGAGTCACGCATGTTTCGCGATCGGAACTCCATGAACACTGAGACGTTGATTCAGCAGGTATCGCTCATCGACATGTGATGTCTTCCATAGGTGGCTCGACGTTCGTGCCGGCAATCGGCGTTCGAAGTTGAATGTTCGTCCGGTCTTCAGCGTTGGAAGTTCGGTGTTCGATGTTGGATGTTCGTCCGGTCTTCAGCGTTGGAAGTTCGGTGTTGGATGTTGGATGTTCGTCCGGTCTTCTACGTTGGGAGTTCGATGTTGAATGTTGGATGTTCCTCCCCCAGCCTCTAGCCTGCCGCGGATCCGCTCGACCACTCCGACGTCAGTCGCGAATGTCGGTCTCCCGCCACCACGGTAAATCTGCCACGCGACGTTGGATCTCTGCCTCCATTTTTCGATAGCGAGGCCCATCCACTCCGTCGAAATCGCTGAGCATCTGCTGATCCGACATACCTTCCGGCAAGTCAGACGCCGCGGGCATCAGCAGTTGCAGGTCGGTATCGGCGGCCAATACCCACGCCTGGATCGCGCGAGCTGACTCGGCGTCACTTGTGGCCACGGCCGCGAAGGCGATGCCAGCGCGGTCGGCGGTGAGATCGCTGAAGGAGAAACCGCTGCCCCCTTCACCGGCGTCGATTTCTTCCTTCAACAAACCCAGCGCATCGCTGACGCGACTGTCGGCCATCAAGGTCAATGCCGCACTGACCCAGAAATGCCGCGGCCAATCGCCGCGCCCTCGCAATTGACTCTGATCGATGAGACGGGCAACGTGCGCTCGGGTATCGTCTTCCCACACGTCGCCCAAGAAATCGCCCAGCCGGGAAATTCCGAGCGACACACCCAAGGCCAGAATGGCAGTTCGGTTCTCCTGTACTGGATTGCCCGACACGGACCGGTCGCGTGCCAGCTCAAAAGCTCTTCTGACGACCACGTCAAACAACGGCTGTCGAGGCTTGGCATTCTTGGAGATCTGGGCGAATTCGTCGAGATACACGCGGATCGCGGAGCTGACGTCGGAACGATCGAAACGCTGGTTCGTCTGCCGAAGCATCTTCGCCCATCGCCGATGCTGGAGTCCGTCGTCTGACACGTAGACGTCAACACCACGTTTGTGGGTGATGACAGCCGAAACACCCACGAGCAGATCCACGTTCACCGGGTCGTCGTTGACCCACCGAGCCAGGAGGCGACTGGCATAGCGGGTGATTGGCCCAGGAACCGCAACAGCGCCCACTTGCGCCGAGCGGATATCCATCTCCAATTTCTCGTCAGTAATCTCACATCGGCCGGTGGCCGCCAGATTCAAGAACGGCCGCCGGGGACTGATCCGGGCTGGCAAGCGCAGCGATCCGAACGCTTGCTGTTCATCATCCGTGAGCTGGACCATCGCCTTGCTGTCGACGGACTGGAATGCGATCCACCAGGCCAGCAGCTTGTTCAGCTGTTCGGTCGTGAGGTGGTAAATGTGGTGCCCATCCCGCAGTTCGCTGTGTTGCCTGACCGCGTTCACCAATTCCCGCTTGTCGGCGGAGTTGATTTTCGGCAACGTGATGTCGTACGGTTGGGCCTGCACGACCTGCGATGTCAGCCAGAGTCCGCCGGCGACCGCGAAGGCAGTGGCCGCGGCGGCCTGAATCATCAAACCGCCTACGCCGCTCCAGCCTCGGCTTGCCCACCAGCCGACCCAGATGCCGGCACAGAGTCCCGCCAGAGCAAGACCGACGTCTAAGGATCTCGACACGCCAACTACGTCGATCAACATCGTGGACACCGCCACACTGGCCGTCAGGACCGCCGCCAGGAAGACACCGGCGACCAATACATGCATGACGATCGCCCCAGCAAGGCGCAGCAATGTGCCCGCTCGCCTGACCAGTGATCGCACCCCAGGGAATCGGGCGGGGCGTGCCGCGGCTTCGCCGCGGCGGATTACGCGGACAGTCAGCGGCTCGTCGGCGTCCGGTCGCGTCTGCTTACGACTGAGCACGCGGAAGGCCAGCGGAAGCAGCAGACCCAGCAGAAAGAAGATGACGGCCTGCAGGGCGAAGTGACCCGCTGCCGAAAACAGTCGCCCGACAACCAGTTCCGGATCCTGGAAATCCCAGATCGAGAGCGACGGCACCGGCTCGCGCAGCCGAACGGCAATCCCCACGAGCGCCACGATCAGCGCGACCTGCAGCAGCCAACTCCACCAACTGCGATGTCGCGTTGGGTGCGGATCGGCGAACAGTCGGCCGAGGATCGCTGCCTGTTCGGCATCCGACACGCTCGCGTGTGTGTCAAGCACTGGCAAATGGCCTCAAGCATTTCGTTCTGGGTCACGCGACGGGGTACCCCATCACTTGAACTTGTCGGCCAATCGCTGCCAAGCTGGCAATTCCATCTTAAACACGTCCTCTTCCGTGAATCCCAGTTTCTTGGACTCCCGCCAGGCTGTGGCGGCAGCCGCCGTATCTCCGTTCTCGTTCAGGATCAGTGCGAGATGGAAGTAGTACCCGCCCCATTGCCTGGCCAGTTCTTCATCGACGGCCGGATCCAGTCGCATCGGTTTTTCCGACATCACCCGCTGGGCTGCCGCGAGTGCCTTCTGCTTCTCTCCCGCAGCCAGCAGCACCATGGCCTGCGAATCCACGAAGATGGGAGCCGGGCCAACCACTTCGAGAGCAGTGGTAATCTTCTGCAGCGCCGCGGCGGGGTCAGAGTCTTTCGTAATCATCGCCAGGTTGTTCAGAGCCACAACATTGGTCGTCATCCCGACTCCGAATACTTTCATACATCTTGACGGCTTCCGCGTAGCGCTCCGCATTCAGGTAGTGGCTGGCCAACAACGACTCGATCACGACGATTTCCGCCAGGTACCCGGACTTCGCCTTTTCATCCGTGGCTTTCTGCAAATCATCCTGTTTCTTGACCGCCGCCTTCATCAACACGTGTTCCGTCTCGGCCACTTCAGAATCCACATCCGCTGTCACTTTCCGTTCCTTCTCTTCCGTGAACTCAGGCGTCCCTCTACGAGCTTCAATCTTGGAACGTTCGTCCTTGGAATCCAACACGGCATCGCCGGCGGTGATCAGCATATCAATCGGGGCCTGTTCCCAGTACTGATTCAACAAGTCAACCGCCTTCCGACGCTGTCCCTGCTGCACGAGGTAGCGGACCTTCATGAGCTGGCGCGTGGGATCGGCGCCGATCATCTGCTCGTAGTAGTTTTGGATCGCGTTCTTCAGCAATTCCTCATCGGCGGGGCTCTTGCGGCTTTCGGCGGTTTTCAGTAGATCTTCTAACGTCCGGATCACCAATCCGATCTTCACCGACTTTTGCTCTTCCGATTTCAATTCGTCACCCGTGACGATCTTAACCGTGTCATCGTCGACCGCCTGTTGAAGTAATTGAATTGCCTCCTGCACCTTCAAAGGGGCGGACGCGTCGGACCCGGTCCCCGTCTTGGGCACCAGCACACGGGCTTCGAGCAGCGCCATTCGCAGATCTTTCGACACCGTCTTCTGCGACTTCTTTTCCTTTTCCTTCTCCGACTCCTTCTTCTTCCAGATCTGCAGCCAGACCTGGGCTTCCGAAGCTTCATTGTGATTCAGCAAGGCGTTGATATACATGCTAAGGTAGTGCGACGAATTCGTCTTGGTTCCCCTGACTGGCAGAGGCCGCCACCTCCGCGAGCAACTGGCTTCCCTTCGCCCAGTTCCCGAGATCAACGTAACGCTGAGCCACGAAAGCCTTGGTCTGCAGATCAAGAGACCGCTGCGAGCCGAGCCGTTCCAGAATTCTGAGACCCTCCTTCTGCAGCGACGGCAGGTTCTGGGACGCGAGCAGCGTCGCGCGCACCTCGAGGTCCTCAGGTCGATTGAGATTTGCCCTCAAATCTTCGTCGGACAGGATCAGGTCTTCCGGCATCGCCGGCTCTTTCGGCAACTTCGATTTCAGGTTGGCGGCCGATAACTTCATGGCCTGTAGAAAATCCCGATAGCCCGACGCACCGCCCAGAACGCGGGCCAACTCTCGGCGGGCCCACGCCGCAGTAGGCTCCGCCAGTTGGAATTCGCCGCGTGCGAAACGATCGAGGATCTTCGCTGCCATACCCCACAGTCGGCGGTCCTGCATATAGAAGCGGGCGGCGGCCTCGAGCAATATTGGATCGTCTGGCGCGGCCTCTAACGCCTCGTTGAACATCTTCAGCGCTTCGCCTTGGCGATCCAAGTAGGCCAGGCACTGGGCGACGACTTGAGTACGATTCGCCTCCGCAACACTCTTTGTAGTATCGGCAATGATCTGATCCGCCTCCGTGCGCAGCGCGGCAGCGGCAGCCTTATCACCCTTCTCATCCGCCTTCCTAGCCTGCTTTGCCAACATTCTGACCATGGCCAGGTAAGGGGCCGGCTCGGTTGGAATGAGCTCAATGGCTTTCTGAAGTCGGGGGCGAGCCTTTTCCGGGTCATTCTGAAGGTCGTAGAGCATTCCCACCAGAAGGTGATCTTCGGGGTTCTGCGATCCCAGTTTGTCCACGAGCTCCAAGGCCATTTCCATGGCCTTCTTGTATTCACCCAATTCCAGAGCGATCCGACTTTCAATTTGGCCGATCTCCAGCGTGGGGGTCATGCCTTCCTGGGCAAACGACGCTACGATCTGATACGCCTCGTCTGCTTGGTTCTTCTTCAGCAGGGAGGTCGTCACGTACCGGATCACATCGATGTCGCGGCAGCCAAGTTCCACCGCACGACGAAAGGCCCGTTCGGCACTCTCGTCATCTTGCTCTTCACGAGCGATTTTCCCAAGCAGAACTTGGAGTTGCATCCATTTTGGACGTATCTGTTCTGCCTGCAGCAACTTGTTTCGTGCAGACTGGAGTGCGGACTTATTCTCATCCTTGTCCGCCTGATAGCGAGTGAGATCGCAGACTGCCTGGCTGTAAAGCGTGACAGCCCCACCCTGGTCGATGCCCCCAATCTCCTTCACCGCTTTCTCCGCAGATTCCACACTTGTCGCGGCTTGCGCCATCTGCAGCAGAGAACAGCCATATTGGCAGGTTTCTCTCTGCCAACGACAATTGTGCAGCCTGGCGGCCAAAGGCCAGTGCCTGTTCCATGTCCCCCTCGGACCTCGACAGCAGGGCCAATTGCAGATAGAGCTGTAGGCGTTCCGGCTCTTCGAAATCGCCCACATCCTCGGTCAGTCCGGCTAACTGGGCTACCCCCTCTTTACCCTTCTGCTTGATCAACAAACGGGCTCGAGCCAACCGCAAGGCAACCGAGTCTCCGAATTCCGTTTCCAGCGCAGTCAGGCGTTCCGTGGCCTTCGCGAGATCGTTCTGTCGGAGAGCCAAACTGAAAAGACTGCCCCTGAGAGCTTGCACATTTCGCATGCCATCGGATGCGCACGCTGCGACTAAGACGTTCTCCGCCGCACTGAATTCGCCCCTTTGTGCAAGAACTTCTGCTTTCATTGTCGGCGCCCACGGGTCATTCGGTTCGAAGCCCTGGATCGCGTTCAATTCCTGGTCGAGCTGTTGCCAGGTGCTGGTCCGAGTGTCTCGTTTCCGCAGACTCACGGACAGGCGAAGTTCGAATCTTCTCTTGAGGACGTCCAATGGTATGGCGTTGCCGTACAACTTAACCAGTTGATCGTACTCGCTCGCCGCCTCCGACAGCCGTCCAGCAGCGGCGAGTGATTCGGCATAGAACTTGCGAGCTTCCCGGTCCGTCGGATTGCGGTCCAACACGCGACGCGATGCCGCCAGAAACAGGTCTGTATCTCCCTGTTGCCTGTAGCACTGGGCGAGCAGAGCGTCCGCCCGCGCGATCAAGTCTGGCGATTTCTCGAGGTCACCGCGCCGCGATTCGAGGATCTGGCGGGCTTCGGGCCACGTCCCTTCACTGGCCAGTTTCCAAGCCTTGAGAAATTCAACGCGAGCCTCCAAACGGGCGACTTGGGTGGCGTCCACATTCGGCAACTTCTTGACTTGATCTATAAACTGCCGCAGATCCGCCTGAAGCGTCTTCAATTCCGCGAGTTCCTCCTCACTCTTCGGCTTTGAGATCAGAAGGTCGACCAGTTTCCATCGCAGTTCAAAATTCTCCAGCGGCTCAGGAATCGCCTGGACACCCTGCCGCAAAACCGCGATGGCCGCGTCGAGTCCGGCTTTCGGGTCGTCCGGACTTGCCTGACGCTCGAGAACAGCCAGATCGAGATATCGCTGTGGCACGTTCGGGTTAAACGTCGAGCGAATTGCGCAAGAGTTCCCGTGCTGCCACAAGGTCACCCTTGCGTTGCTGACAATTTGACGCCAAAGCCAGCGCGTCAGAGTTCTCGGGTTGCGAGTTCCAGGGCCCGACTGCAAGCCTTCTCCGCCTCCGCCAGACTATCTCTTCTCGGTCAGCGGTTGCCTGTCGCGCAATAGAAACTCTGCACGTAGGACATGGGCGTTTGCAGCATCGGGATTCTTGTCCGTCATCGCGTCGACTATTTTCCTGGCCGCATCCGGGTTCTTCAGTCGATCCCGCAGAACGTCCGCCAGCAACCAGTAGGATGTCAGTTGATTCGGAGAATTCTGGATCGCCGACTCAAGCGACTCCTTCGCCTTCTCGTATTCGCCGCGCAGCAGCTGACAACTTCCGAGCTTCTCAAGCAGTGCACTGTCCTTGTTCTCGGCCTTGTCCAGCAAGATCGCGAGATGGTGCTCGGCCGATGGATACAGCCCCAATCGCATGGCCACATCGACCAGCATTTTTCGGGTCTCGTCGTCGCCTCCACCCTCACGCAACACGCGTTCCAGCTGGGAGTTCGCCTGCGCGAATGCGCCGACCGACACAAGTAGTTTTCCATAGTCGGCTCGTACGCCCACGTCACCGGGAACGAACGCCAGGTAGCGACGGTAATGTTGGATCGCGTTGGCGGCGGCCTTGCCGGCACTTGCGTCGGCCTTGCGTGCCTCAGCCGCGTCCGCGTCCCGCTCGGCCTGTGGTCTCTTCAAATCTCCCGCGGTTTCTGCGAGACTCTTGGACTTCTGGTTCTCTTCTTCCGCCAGACTCCTTTCCTTTTCGGCAAGTGTCTTGTAGACGCCCGCATTGCGTCGCACCTGGAAACCGTGCACGAAATGCACGATGATCGCAACGGCGAGGAAGATCCCGACGAGCCAGAACAACAGCCGCAGATTAAACGTACGCACGGTGCCTGTCCCCAAATTGAACTCACGTGGAACGGGATTCGTCCCGTTCACTCAAAGCCAAGAACCGCCTACAACTCTCGAGGCACTCTAACCTTACGTCGCTTGATTTCACCAGGTTCGCCAGGCACCTGGGCCGACGCCCGCCAGCGGCACATTTCGTGCCGTCCACGGTCGCGATTACCGCACTATCCCGCACATTCCGACCTGTCCCGAGTCCCGCTGACAATCACTTCGGCCATCCGCACGGCAGCCTGACCATCCCACAGTTCCGGACATCGCCCACGCTTGTACGCACCCCGCATCACCTGCCCGAGACTCTCGCGGAGCTTACCGGCGTCGTTGCCGATCAACGTACTGGTGCCCACGTCGACCGTGATCGGCCGCTCCGTGTTTTCCCGCATGGTCAGACAGGGTATGCCCAAGACCGTCGATTCCTCCTGGAGTCCGCCGGAGTCGGTCACGATTACCTTGGCCTGCGATGTGAGCGCCAGGAAATCCAGGTATCCCAACGGTGGCTGCTGGATGATGCCGGGCGCGGCCTGCATCCGCTCGAGTAATCCGAACGCCTCCAAACGCCCTTTGGTCCGCGGATGGACAGGAAACACCAGCTTCATCTCTTGAGAGATCTCAACCAAGACATCGAGCAAAGCTCCCAGAGTCTCGGCCCGGTCCACATTCGACGGTCGATGGAGAGTGACCACACCATACGCACCTGGCTGCAGTCCCAATTGTCCCAGCACACCCAGCGACTTGACAGCGGGCAGTTGCCGCATCAGGGTATCGATCATGATGTTGCCGACCAGATGAACGTGCCGATCGTCGTGCCCTTCCCGACGCAGGTTCTCGACTCCGGCGGGTTCGGACACCAGCAGCATGTCGCTGAGCGAGTCGGTCACGATTCGGTTGATCTCTTCCGGCATGGTCCGGTCGAAACTGCGGAGCCCAGCTTCTACGTGCGCCACGGGTACGCCGAGTTTGGCGGCGGCCAGCGTTGCTGCCATCGTCGAGTTGACATCGCCCACCACAATCAGCCGGTCATAGCAGCCGCCGCTGGCCGGGCCGCGCTCCAGAACCTCTTCCATCTTCTCGAGTACGCGAGCTGTCTGTGCCCCGTGTTTTCCCGACCCGACTTCCAGGTGGATGTCCGGGCTCTTCATTCCCAGTTCCTGGAAGAAGACATCGGACAACTGGCTGTCGTAGTGCTGCCCCGTGTGAACGAGGGTGGCATGGCAATTTGAATGGCTCTCCAAGGCGCGCAGCAGAGGCGCCATCTTCATGAAATTAGGCCGAGCGCCCACGACACACACGAGATTAATCAAGATCCTATCCTTTCTGGGTTACCAGCGCACGGAAAGCTCACACGAACAGCGAGTCGACCGGCGCGCTCGCACTTCACCGGAACGTTGGTGGCTACAATCCGTCGCGAAAACCGTGCGAGACTAAGAACGTGTTTTGAAATTGGCAAACTGGTCGCGAAGCGACTCGACTGGCCCCCTCTCCCGCTGGCGGGAGAGGGCCGGGGTGAGGGCTCTTTCGAACTTCAAAACACGTTTCAAGACGTGCCGGACGGGAAGGGACGCCGACACCGCCATTGATCGGCGACCGCTCAGAACGCCCGCGCCAGTCACAGGCCCACTCCGCGCAGACGGCAAGAATCTGCCGATCAGAGGGACTGGGTCGCTTCGCGGATTTTCACCGCGAAGCTCAGCAACCGTTGCTGCGCATCATCCTCGGACTGCCCAACAGCCGTCTCCATCAGCACTTTGACCAAGGGCGGCCATTGGCTGTAGGTCGCCAATCGCAATCGGACGAGACAGGCCTGCGATCGCGAGGTACACACGCGTTCGTCCCACGCATACCAGAAAAGTACCAGCGAACGCTGTCCATCGCGATCGATCGTCAACAGACTGGCCTGAAACGGGATCTCGGCGGGAACGGTCACCGGTCGTTGTCCCACGATGATCGCACCCGTTCCGGGATAGCAGTGCATCGGCAAATGGGGCAGTGTCGGCTGACCGAGGCTGTCCCACGCCGCGACGTGGATGGAGATCGATTGGCCACTCGGGTTCCGATAGATCCGGCTGATCGCATCCTTGGCATCCACCTCCTGGGCAACGCGTTGGTCGAGCGTCGTGTCTTCGCCCGTGTAACCCTCGATTTGCCGCGGGACGTCCTGGAGCGACTTGGTCAACGGCCGCATCTCCACCGACCCCATGCGATGCAACAGGGCCAAGGCACATCCAAAGATGACGACCACGGCGATCGCCGCCATCCACACACGAGAACCAAGATCGCCTAGCGACAATGACATAGGATGTGAAGGCCTTTCCGACAGGTCATGACGTAAGAACGTGAAATACGGAGGAACTCGCGACGCTCAACGACCACGCCCGTCACGGGTGTCGACTGGCGCGACGGCATGCGATTCGTTGGCGAGTTGGCGCGGCGTGTATCTCACGTCAGAGTCTTGAAGTTGCAACGATTTCGATTGGACACAAATTGGCCGAAGGCCTCGCATCACCGTAGCTTGGGGCGGTACCCCAAATGTTCGTTCAGTTTGGCCGAAGGCCTCTTTCACCGTAGCGTGTGGGGCGGTACCCCAGATGTTCGTTCAGTTTGGCCGAAGGCCTCGCATCACCGTATGGGGCGGTACCCCAGATGTTCGTTCAGTTTGGCCGAAGGCCTCGCATCACCGTAGCCTGGGGCAACGCCCCAGGAACAACGATCCAAGAAGAATACGTTTGGCCAACGGCCATATTCACAATGTGGTGCTGAGCAACCGGGTGAATATGGCCTACGGCCAAACGTTATGTTTCTTCGTTTCGGTTCCTGGGGCGGTGCCCCAGGCTACGGTGATTATGGCCTTCGGCCAATCGTTTCGGTTCCCGGAGCGGTGCCCCAGGCTACGGTGACAACGCTTACGGCCCGGACGACAACCGTGTCGCTTCCAGGACGCGTACCTTCACCACCCAGGGGCGACAAACATGCACTACGTGCACTTGCCGCCGCGGCGGCCGTCGATGTTGGAGCAACGGATCGGCCGCGTGCATCACCGCGGCTTCGGCGCTGCCAACTGACTCTCGCGATCGCCCTGGGGCGAGAGATAGAACGTGTCCTGCTTGGCCGTCACCACGGTTCCCAGCAGTCGCACGTTGAACGTCGACAGAATCTCGGTCGCCTGCTGAATCAGACCCAAGCGACTGACGTCGCGCAGCACGCAGCAAATCGCACCGTCGACATAGCGGCTTACGACGCGGGCGTCGGCCACGGGAATCAGCGGGCTGCCATCGACGATCACGTAGTCGTACTGCTCTCGCAGTTCATCGAGCACTTCCGCCAAGCGGGCGGAGTTCATGTACCGGGAACTCGATGCGTCCGCGATGCCCGACGTGATGATCGACAAGTTCGGCAAGGCAACCTCATGCACAATCTCGTCGAGTCGATAATCATTGCGAAGCACGTCGCAGATGCCCGGTTCGAGCGGCAGTCCGAACACGTTGTTCAACGCCGGGCGCGGCAGGTCGAAATCGACCAGCGCCGTGCGTTTGCCGATGCGTGCCAGGCTCATCGCCAATTGCGTGGCCACCGTGGTCTTGCCTTCGCCGCCCACCGAACTGGTGACCATCACCACTCGCACGTCACCCAGCCGCAGCAGATTCGCACGGATGCCGTTGACCGATTCCGACAGTAAGGCTTGCCAGCGGCGACCCTTGCGAGACGTGCCACCCAAACGGCGAGTCACCTGCGAAGGCAGCATCGGCACCGACCCGAACACCGTCAATCCAAGCTGGTCCTGGACCTCTTTCACCGAGTTGACACGTTTTGAACGCACATCGAGCAACACGATGAGTACGCCTGGAAGCAAGAACCCGGCGAGACCAGCCTGAGATGCCTTGACAAGACGCCCGGGCGGATTGGGTTGCTTGGTTTGAGTGGCTGGCGGGACGTCAATTCGATGCGATCCGCCGCTTTTTTCTCAATGTCGGCGAGTTGTCTAAGCTCTTGGTCAATCTTGTCAATCATCCCGCTCAAGCGCTTCGATATCCCTCTCAATGCCGGCTAACCTCAATTGCGATTCTCCGATTGTCCCCGCAGTGGTTTCATAACTCCTCAGCATCTTTTGTCCAGTATCCGTCTCCAGTTCAGCCAGGGAATCGCTTTCCGCCTTCATCGTCCACTTGGGATGCACTGAACTCTCGCCGTTGTTCGATCTATCCATCGTGACGCATAACGCGTCTTTGATGGCCTCGAGCTTGTCCGTCAGCTCCCGTACTCGTTGCCGGGTACGACTAACTGCTGCGTTACTGAACGACCCTTCTTTCCCGGCGCCCGTCGACAACAGATCCAGTCTCGCGAAGTTGCTTCTCCGTAGCCTCAATTTCATCCTTGATCATCCGAGCCTCCGCGTCACTGGCAAGCAACATCTCCAGTGTCTCAGGTGGAATTGATTGCTCACTGAGGCCGCCAACTGCGGTTCTATCACGCTCAGCTTTGACTCCAATCTTTCGCCGCTCAATGACGAATGCGAGCTAATTCCGCCTTAATTTGTTGCGATTGGGTTAGCTCGATCTGCTGTTTCAAGTGACAAAGCGTCCGGATCCGACGTCTTCATAGAACTGGCGATCTGCTCCTAGGTCTGCGCATCCGTTGCTCAGCGTCCGCCTTTTCGCTTCGCAAGCGATCTCGAGCTTCTGACTCTGTTTCTCTCTGTCCATTTTCTCCTTGTTAACGACTTCGCGGAGATAGGCATCGACGATACCATTCGCCAAGTCGGCCGCAAGTTCGTCGTCATCAGGTACCGTGACAGACACGAGCAGAATCTCGGAACTCCTCGGATTCGTAATGTTCAACCGTGCAGGCAAGCCACGCTTCCTGATCATCCTGGCTAAATCGGTGGGTCATTCGTCACCTTGCTCAGGGCTGATATCAACGTGGCCCGCGGACTTCAGCAGTTGCTGGACATTACCGATGAACGTCTCATAAACCTCGAATCAGTTCGGCCTGCTTGGGCTCCGACCTTCAGGAACCGCGGGGCGATACTGTACCGAATCCGCAACTCCGCCACGGCCGTGTACTCATCGTGGACATACCACCACACGGCGGCGGCAGCGACACTCCCCGTCACAACGCCCAAGAGCAGGCACCACAGCCAGGTGCGCCGGAGGGCGTGCAGGAATCCGTCCAGATTCGCCGCACCGTTGGCGGCCTTGTCGCGGCGGAACGAGCCGCCAACACCGTTGGAGATCACCACGGCGCCGGCCGGTTTGCGCACCGGAGCGAGCGAATTGTCTTGCGAAGTCGTGGGATTATCATCGTTGCGAATCATGCGGTGTAACCTCGACGAAACGTGTTAAGTTGGTCCGGCCGTCCTCGGAGGAAAGGTGGAACTCCTCGGACCGCAGCGACCTGATTGCCAAACGGAGAACTCGTAACTATCTCAAACGCTCACGCGGTTGTTTAATGGTTCATTTTGCGACCAAAGCGCCCGCCAGACTGGGACCCTCGGGTGGCTCGATCGTCAAATGGGAGAGGATCGTCAGTTCCAGCCACAGCAGTCCGACGGCCATGGGCATCATCAGCCAGCCGGCCAGGTCGTGGAAGACTTTTTCGGCCAGTTCGGGACCGGCAAACTCGTAGCACAACCCGGTGATGGTGATCCGAAAAATATTGGTGATCAACGCAATGGGAACTGCGTCAAGACGATCACGATCCGCTCCCACAGGGGACGTTTCACCAGGACCGCCAGGGCGAAGGCCAGGGCCGCGCTCGACATCATCATCCGCAACCCGCTGCACGCTTCCGCCACGCCGATCTGGTTGTCACTCAACAGGATCACGTTGCCTTCGGCCACGGCCGGTAAACCAAATGTCTGCAGGATATACGAACTCAATAGCGTTCCGACCCGTCGCAGCGGGTAGGTCGCCATGCTCTCCAACGACATGGGCAATGGGATCATGAATCCCAGGAACACAATCGACGGCCAGGACCACCGCAACAGGGACCAGCCACCGACCAGCAGCACAATTCCCGCCAGGCAGGGCAACAAGGACAATGTCGTGATCGTCCCGTAGCCCAGAACGTCGCCGCCGACGTACATGAGGGCGCTGATCAGCAGCAATACCGGGCCCCACCAGGAGCGACGCAGGTCGCCGGGCTTGAGCAAGTCGCGACGAACCCACAACAGAAAACAGGAGAAGAACGGGACCAGATACCCGTGCGAATATTCGGGGCTCTGCCAGGCCACCGTCAATTTCGACAGCGAAGGCCAGTACGCCACAGCTAGCACGCCGACCATCACCGCGACAGCGAGGGCCAGGGGCCAAATATTGCGTGATCGAGATTCGTTGTACGTCATAGGGGAAGCGTCACCAGGAATTGGTAAGTCTCGTGGATCGTCCACATCAGAGGACACGGAGAGCCAGCCCAAGTCCGTTCGGCCGGCGTTTCGGGCAAGGAGATGCTGGGAGTAGCCCGAAGATCCATCAACGTGGCTGGGTCAATCTAGACTCCGCCCCCCTCGGTTACCACGTCGCTGAGAACCGCTGCATCCCCTTAGAGTAATCGGGGCCCGCGAATTGTCAACGGTTTCTCCAGTCAGGGAAACGAGATAAATCCAATCGGTCGCGACGTTCGAGCAGTCCATGGATCGAGTCCGCCGCCTCTGGCGGCACGATCCCCCGAACCGGTCCAGACGGCCCGCGAAGTCCACCTGGAGGACGTGCGGATGGCCCTTAGAAGCCTTCAAATGGCAGATCCTGACAACCGGCTGTTGATTTTTTTCAACAGACTGCTTGCAAAACCGGAACAGTCGGTTTAGGCTGTGGAACTGACGCGTTGGCGTCGACCGTGCGACTGCCCTGAGCGACCTCTTGTCGCTGGGTATTTTGGTTCTCTTCTAGTGAGCCAAGGTCGCACCCCAAGGGGACGGAGTTCGCGCTGAACAGGCCAACGGCCTGCGGTTTTTTCGCTGCAGTAACCCCCCTATCTTGATCGATTTGCCCTCTCTGACAGCGACCTATACGCTTTGACACGTCTCCGGTCACAACACGCGGCCACACCGCCGGTTAATGGCCATAACGGCCACCACCTGCCGGGCAACGGCCAGCACTCCAAGCCTGCGGGAGCTCCGTCGCATTCAGAGATTCCCCCGGCAACTGACGATCAGTCGCTGGTGGAGCGATGCCGGGCCGGGGATAGTGCGGCGTGGGCTGAAATGCATGCCCGCTGCCACGCTCACCTGGAACGGCAGATCCGATTCACGTTGGGAGACCAATCGCGCGACGCGAACCTGATCGACGAGATTGCGGCCCGAGTGTGGTTTGGACTTGTGGCGGACAACGGACATTTGCTGGACCGTTTTCAGCCTGAAAAGGGCAACGGGCTCGAAAAATACCTGGCAGCGATCGCCCGTTTTGAAGTCTTACGGCACCAACGGGGCGAATATCGCCGCCGACGGCGGGAACACGAAACGCAAGTGGTTCGGCAGGCGTCGCGGGACGATCGGCCGTTTACCGAGATGACACTCGACGTGCGGGACTTCCTGCCGCAACTGACGCCCCGTGAACTCGAGTTTTTCGAACACGTGCTGCTCGGTAACAACGGCACGGATCAGGACTTAGCGATCTCAGCCCCCAACGCCTGGCA
>CAVWHV010000024.1:0-61963 GCA_963754725.1 uncultured Planctomycetaceae bacterium | reverse complement strand
CAGCTACATCTTGCAGAGCGACACGCCGGAGAACACCTATTACGTGCGCTACCCCAATGGCGATGGATTTCTCGCCTACCCCGGCGCGACGATCGGCCACGACGGGCCCGTCACTTCCATCCGCTTAGAACAGGCGCATGAGGGGTGCGAGGATTACGAGTATCTCTACATGCTGCGTGACCTTATCGCCAAGGCGCAGGCGGAGGGGCGGGGCACCGCCGCCGCGGAGCAGGCCCTGGCCTCGGCCCAGGATCTGGTGACGATCCCCAACGCAGGTGGACGCTACTCAACGCGTATCCTGCCTGATCCCGACCTCGTTTTTGCCGTCCGCGAGCGGGTGGCGGAGGCCATTGAGGCGTTGAGCAGCCAAAACCTTGTTTCTCCGGCAGGTTCGCGCTATGATTGAGACTGTCCGGCGAGTTTCAGCGACACGTGAGCGGGTCGCTACTCGGCCCGATTTGACTCTTCGGATGACTCAATAGAGGGCAACCTGCTATGTCAGGGAGCTCATTAGAAAGTGTACCGATGTGACGGAACACCCGTGAGTGTTTTGTCACATCGTTTTTTTTCGCGTATCGTCGGCATTGCAGCAGCGTTGACATCGTGTCCCAGCCTGGCTCGCACGGGCGGCTGTTTTGAAGAACGAACAGCGGATGGACCTTCTGCGATCCCGGTGACGGTGGCACGGTACGCGGTACGTGCACTGGCCGGACCATGCTCGTGCGATAACTCGAAGCGATTGTCGCCGGAGGCTTCTCATGCAAAAGAAACATCGGATCCGTCGCCGGGACTCCTATCGACGACTGCGACTCGAAGGTCTTGAACAGCGGCTGTTGATGGCCGGTGATCTGGATGATTCCATCTCCGAGGCCACTTCGTTGGGATCCATCACGACGACAGCCAAGACGGTCAATGATGAGATCAACCCCGACACCGACGTCGACATGTATCGCTTCACGGTGACCGCTAACCTGGTCGTCGATTTCGACATCGACACAGCGCTGAACGGTCCGGGTGGCCTGGGCTCCTATCTCCGGCTGTTCAATTCGCAAGGCCAGGAACTGGCCTTCAACAACGATGCACTGGCTCCGGGTGAGGACGCGGTCGGGTTCGACGCCTATCTGCGATACACGTTTGCCACCGCGGGCAGTTATTACCTGGGTGTGTCGAATGCGACCAACACGAACTACAGCGCGACGACCGGGAATGGTGACGTGGCGGGCGGCCAGTACGCGACCGGCATGTACACGCTGATCGTGCAAGCTCTTCCCGTCGATCCGGACGACACGCTGTCCGACGCCACCGTGCTGGGTTCGATCTCGTCGATTGCCAAAGTCGTTGACGACAAGATAGCTCCCGACATCGACGTGGACATGTACCGGTTCACGGTCACTGCGGGCGAGGTCGTGGATTTTGATATCGACACCACGCTCAACGGTGCTGGCGGCTTGGGGTCCTACCTCCGATTGTTCAATGGGCAAGGGCAACAATTGGCCTTCAACAACGACGCGGTCGCGCCGGGCGAAAATGTCATCGGGTTCGACGCCTACTTGCGCTACACGTTCGCCACGAGCGGCAGCTATTACATCGGCGTCTCGAATGCGACGAATACGCAGTACAATCCTTCCACGGGTGCGGGGGACACGGCCGGGGGCCCGTACTCGATCGGCGACTATCAACTGATTGTGCAGACTGCTCCGGTTGTGCCCGTGGACAAGGACGATGCCTTTTCCGAGGCCACTTCGCTGGGAGCCGTTTCCACGACGCCGAAGTCGACGGATTCGAGTATTACTCCCGATGTCGACGTCGACATGTATCGCTTTACGGTCACCAAGGGCCAGGTCGTGGATTTCGATATCGATACGGCGCTCAACGGTTCAGGGGGATTGGGCTCCTACCTCCGTTTGTTCGATGCGCAGGGCCAACAACTGGCCTTCAATGACAATGCGATTGCTCCCGGCGAAAACGACATCGGATTCGACGCCTATCTGCGGTACACGTTCGCCACGGCGGGTACCTACTTCGCGGGCGTTTCCAACGCGAACAACAGGCTCTACGATCCGGAAACCGGAGACGGGGATACGTCGGGTGGCACCAACGCGACGGGGGACTACACGTTCGTCGTCGTAGCTCTTCCGGTTGATTCCGACGATGAGATTTCCGAGGCGACTTCTCTGGGTGCGATCTCGAAGACGGCCAAGACGGTCGACTCGAGTATTGTTACCGACATCGATGTAGATATGTACCGCTTCACGGTCAGTTCCGGCCAGGTGGTGGATTTCGATATTGACACCGCGCTGAACGGTCCGGGCGGTTTGGGCTCGTACATCCGACTGTTCAATGGCCAGGGTCAGGAACTGGACTCCAACAACAATGGAGCGGCGCCTGGCGAACTGGTTGTCGGATTCGACGCCTATCTACGGTACACCTTCGCCACGGGGGGGACCTATTACCTGGGTGTCTCCAATGCGACCAACATCGTGTACAATCCGACTACCGGCGCGAATGACACCGCGGGAGGCCGGTACTCGATCGGCGACTATCAGCTGATTGTGCAGACCGCCCCGGTGGACGTCGTAGACACCGACGACGCGATTTCCGAAGCCACCGTTCTGGGCGCGATCTCGACCACCCCCAAGACGGTCGATGCGAGCATCACTCCCGACGTTGACGTGGACATGTACCGCTTCACGGTCACCGCCGGTCAGGTCGTTGACTTCGATATCGACACGCCGCTCAACGGCCCGGGCGGTTTGGGCTCGTACCTCCGATTATTCGATGGCCAGGGTCAGGAACTGGCTTCCAACAACGATGGTGCGGCGCCGGGCGAGAATGACATCGTCTATGACTCGTACCTGCGGCGCACCTTTGCGGCCAGTGGGACCTTCTACGTCGGCATTTCCAACGTCAACAATCAACAGTACAATCCACTCACGGGCGACGGGGATACTGCGGGCGGCATCGCCTCGGTCGGCAGTTATCAGTTGATTGTGCAGGCCCTTCCCGTCGACACGGACGATTCGCTGATCGAAGCCAACTCGCTGGGAGTCATTACAACGACGGCCCAGATTGTCAACTCGGCCATTACGACCGACATCGATGTCGACGTGTACGGATTCACGGTCAAGGCGGGCCAGGTCGTCGATTTCGACATTGACACGACACTCAACGGTCCCGGCGGTTTGGGCTCGTACCTCCGAGTGTTCAATGCGCAGGGGCAACAACTGGCCTTCAACAATGACGGGGCCGCGCCTGGCGAGAGCGTGTTGGGGTTCGATGCGTATTTGCGGTACACATTTCCGACAGCCGGTTCCTACTACGTCGGCGTCTCGAATTTCAACAATGTCACGTACAATCCGGTCACGGGCGACGGGGATACCGCCGGCGGTCTCGACTCGATCGGCAATTACCAATTGATTGTGCAAGCCGTCCAGGCCGGCAATGAGACGCTGACCGTGTCGATCAGTCCCGCCTCGATCCGTGAGAATGGCGGTTCGGCCACCGGAACTGTCACACGGAGCAACGCGGACATTGGCCAGTCGCTGGTGGTCACTCTTGGCAGCAGCGACACGTCGGAAGCGACCGTGCCGGCCATCGCGACGATTCCTGCCAACCAGGTATCGACGACCTTTGCCATCCTGGCCGTGGACGACGCGCTGCTCGACGGAAAGCAAACCGCGACCATCACCGTCAGTGCAACGGGCTTCGTCGGTGACAGCGCGAACATCGACGTGACCGATTATGAGACCGTGACAGTGACGGTCAACCCTGCGGCGATCAGCGAGAATGGGGGAACGGCCACGGGAACCCTATCGCGAAGTAATACCAATATCAGTGCGTCACTGGTGGTCACTCTCTCGAGCAGTGATACGAGCGAGGCGAGTGTGCCTACCCTGATCGTGATCCCCGCAAACCAGGCCTCGACAACATTCACCGTGACGGCGGTGGACGATACCCTGCTCGACGATACGCAGACCGTCACCATCAGCGCCTCGGCTACCGGTTACGTCGAAACCAGTGCGGTCATCGAAGTAACCGATTCTGAAATCCTGGAGGTGACGATCAGTCCTGCCACGATCGGCGAAAACGGGGGGAAAGCGACGGGAACCGTGACGAGAAGCAACACGAATGTCGGCTCGGCACTGACCGTCACACTCTCCAGCAACGATACGAGCGAAGCGATCGTTCCATCGGTGGTCACGATTTCCGCCGGCAAGGCATCGGGGACGTTCACGGTAACGGCGGTCGACGACGCGCGGCTCGACGGGACGCAGACCGTGACCATCACCGCCACTTCGTCCGGTTATGTCGGCGGCAGCGGCACCGTGGATGTGACGGACGTAGAAACCCTGGCGGTGACGATCAGCCCCGCGGCGATCAGCGAAAGCGGTGGGACGGCCACGGGCACCGTCACGCGGAGCAACACGGATGATGGTACGGCGTTGACCGTTACGCTCGTTAGCGATGATACGACTGAAGCCACCGTTCCGGCAACGGTTACGGTGCCCGCAGGCCAGGCGAGCGTGACGTTCATCGTCACAGCCGTGGACGATTCTCTCGGCGACGGAACGCAGCATGTCATCGTCACGGCATCGGCGGCGGGATTTCCCAGTGCAAGCGCGGAACTGGATGTGACTGACGACGAACCGGGCCTGGTCCTGTCCTTGTCCGGGGACCTGCTCTCCGAGCATGGAGGCACCGTCCAGGGCACCATTTCCCGAGTGGCACCCGATATTTCTCAGCCCCTCGTTGTGGATATCACGAGCAGCGATGTCACAGAGGCCGAGGTCCCAGCCACGGTGACGATCCCCGGCGGCCAGACAAGTGCGGTGTTTACGATTACCGGCGTGGACGACGCCCAAAGCGACGGCGTTCAACGCGCGACGATCACCGTTTCGGCACCTGGTTTTCTGTCGGACGCCAAGGTCGTCCTGGTTGCCGACGACGAGCGACCGTATCAGAACCCGCGGGACGCGCTGGATGTGGACGGCGACGAATCTATTTTTCCGATCGACGCGCTGATCATTATCAATATCCTGAACGAAATCGGCACGGGACCGGCGGCGGAGATCATGGCGCAGTACCAGGGTCCTCCCGTCTTTCCGGATACGACGGGTGACAACTCGATCAGCCCTTTCGACGCCCTCTTGGTCATTAACGAATTGAATGCCCCTGGCAGCGGGGAAGGAGAGGCTTCGACGGCCCAATTCTCGGGCAGCACTCCGGTCGCTGTTCCATTATCGGCCCCGGTCGTGGACGCGATCCATGCCCAGAGCACGGAAGTGGTGTGGCATCCTTCCCAGTGCGTGGTGGCGGACGACATCCGGACGGGAAGGGAACCTGGCGACGTGGCCGGCGATCGATCTCGAGCTATGTCGACTTCGGAAGATCGCGCCCGCAGCAAGAAGTTGACAACCCTGGACGAGCTCTTCGCCGATCTCAGCGCACCGTAGAGCAAGCGTCCCGCTTGCTCAGGAACCGTCCCAACCGTCTTCCTCGCGTGGCGGCGCACCGTCAACCGCTTATGAAGTCCGAACCTCCTGCCCCCTCTCCCCGGGCTCTGTCGGGGGAGAGGGGACTTTGGAAGGTGACTATGTTGTCTGGCGAAGTTGCCTGGCGAAGGGCTTGAGAATAGCCAACGACCTCCTTGGGCGTGCCGTCAATTGTGATTTGCGGCGCTCCCTTTTTGTCGCCAAGTCGACGCCCGGCAGGTGTATCCACCTCTTGTGTGTGGTACATTCGTGATGGCAGGATCAGCGCCCAACACGATGGCTTCTCGACTTGGTACATATGCTCCGTGCGGGGTTTGATCATCCTTGGGGCAGTGGAGAATCGCAATGGTCGGCGATGATTCACGGCAGGATCATGCCGGTGATGAGCCTGCCCCGACCGTGAGTTCGGACGAACAAAATGATCCCGCGCATCCTCCGGGCGATGTGACTCAGATCCTCTCGCGGATCGACCATGGCGATGGTCACGCGACGGAGCAGCTTCTGCCGCTGGTCTACGAGGAGCTACGGAAATTGGCGGCTGCGAGAATGGCGCAGGAGAGACCGGACCAGACGCTGCAGGCCACGGCGCTCGTTCATGAGGCGTACATTCGGCTGGTGGACCGTGGCGAGGTGCAGGAATGGGAAAGTCGTGGCCATTTCTTTGCCGCCGCGGCGGAAGCGATGCGGAGAATCCTGGTAGAACGGGCGCGACGAAAACGAGGCTTGGCGGCTGGCGGCCAACACCAGCGTGTCGAGCTGTCTGAGGTGGACCCGGAGCTCCGACGTCCCGAGCTGAACGTGCCGGGTCTCAGTGACGCGCTCGACAAGTTTGCCGTCGTCGACCCGCGCAGGCGGAACTCGTCAAGCTGCGATTCTTTGCCGGGCTGACGCGACAACAGGCCGCCGAGACGCTGGGCGTGTCCATCTCAACCGTTGATACGGATTGGGCTTATGCCAAATGCTGGCTGCAGCTGGAGCTCTCGAGGGCGAACGGTACTGATCCGACCGTCTGAGCTATTTCGAAAAAATCCAGCAATTTCGTCCTAGCATTTGTCCGCAGATTTCGCATTGAAGTGTAGGGGGCCAACTCTGCCGCGTTGAGAGCGAGGACGGTCATGCGCAACATCCAGCTCGACGAGAAGGCGGTTTTCGACGTCGCGCGGAGAATCGATTCGCCAGACGCTCGGTTGCAGTACCTGCAGCAGGTCTGCGGGGATGACAATGCCATGCTGGAGCGCGTCGCGGCCTTGGCCCGCATTCATGACGAACAGCTCAGCTTTCTGGAAACGTCACCCCCTGACGCCAATGCCACGGTCGACTTGCTTCCCATCTCTGAGCGCTCTGGCACGCAGATCGGTCCGTACACGCTGCTGGAGAAAATCGGCGAAGGGGGCATGGGCGTCGTCTACCTGGCGGAACAGGCACCCCCCATCCGCCGCAAGGTAGCGCTCAAGATCATCAAGCCCGGCATGGACACGCACGAGGTGGTGGCTCGGTTCGAGGCCGAGCGACAGGCGCTGGCCCTGATGGATCACCCGAACATCGCCAAAGTGTTTGATGGAGGCGTGATACAGGCGGCAGGCCGGAGGCGGCAGGCGGGAGGCGAGAGGCCGGGGGCCGCAGTCGCAAGCCGGACGTCCGACGACGGGACTGCTCAATATCCATCTCCATCCTCCGACCTTCACGCTCTCCCCTGCAGCCTGCAGGCTGCCGCCTGCCGCCTGCCGCCTGCTGGACGCCCCTATTTCGTGATGGAGCTGGTCCGGGGGACTCCCATCACGGAATTCTGTGATCAACAGAAACTCACCACGCGCGAACGACTGGAGCTATTTGTTACGCTTTGCCATGGCGTACAGCACGCGCATCAGAAAGGCGTGATCCACCGTGACCTGAAGCCCAGTAACTTGCTGGTCGAAGTGCATGACTCCACGCCGGTGCCCAAGATTATCGACTTTGGCGTTGCCAAGGCTGTGGGCCAGCATCTGACCGACAAGACGCTGCACACCGGTCTGAGTCAGATGGTGGGGACACCGCGGTACATGAGCCCCGAGCAGGCCGGTCAAGGCAGCCAGGACGTGGACACGCGGAGCGACATTTATTCGCTGGGCGTGGTGCTCTACGAGATGCTCACGGGCACGACCCCGTTTGAAAGCGACACACTGCGTGGGGTCGGCTACGACGAGTTGCGGCGGATCATTCGCGAAGTCGACCCACCGCGCCCCAGCGTGCGGATCAGCACGTTCGAGGCAGCCGACCTCTCGACGATCGCCGAGCGCCACCAGATCGAACCGCGCAAGTTGAGTCAGCAACTCCGCGGCGACCTGGACTGGATCGTCATGAAAGCGCTGGAAAAGGACCGGGATCGGCGCTACGAAACGGCCAACGGCCTGGCGGCCGATGTGGAGCGGTACCTCAACGACGAGCCCGTTGTGGCCAAACCGCCGACGCTGGCCAATCATCTGACGAAATGGGTGCGTCGCCATCTGCCGCTGGTCTGGTCTTCGGCGGCAGTGCTCACCGTGGCCGCCGTGCTGAGCGGGGGGGTATTTTGGAGCGGGTTCCGGCGCACGGTCCAGTTAGATCGCGACAGCCGGGGGCACTTCGCGGCCGCCGCGGCATTTCTCGGTGCGGCAGACTACACTGCCGCGGATCGTGAGTTGGCCGACGCTCGAGGGCACCTGGAGGCGGCCAACTATGGTCGGGGACCCTTGAGCGACGAAGTTACTCGACTGGGCGGAGAGCTTTCCGCGAAGCATCAGGCGATCAAGCAGTTCGACGAGTTCCAGCAGCTTCGCCATCGTGTCCACTCGGAAATGTACGCAGTCGATCAGGCGATCCTAGACCAGGCCCAGGAACATTGCCGTGCAGCCTTGGACCTGTACCAGGTGCTGGAGAGCGACACCTGGCAAGCACAGGCGGGCTATCGCGACCTGCGTCCTGCGCAACAAGCCTCGGCGGAGGAAGGCGTCGTCGAGCTGTTGTTCCTCTTCGGTCGTTTGCAGATGGATCGCCGTGAGAGTCAAGCACCTGCCGAGCATCGGGCCGGCGATCGTCGAGCGGTGGAGGCTTTCTCCAGAATCCAGACATTTCCGACGCCGATCCCCGCCGTGTACCTCTGGATCGCCGACTGCTATGACGCGGCCGGCGACACGCAAGCGGCGAACGAAGCTCGAGCCAAGGCCGAGGTAACCCAACGCACGACTGCCGTGGACCACTTCCTCCTGGGCCAGTACCACGCCCACCACGGCCGGCAAGATCAGGCATTAGCCAGCTACTGGCAAGCCTTGACGCAACAGCCGGATCATTATCTGTCCATCTTGGCCGCGGGCGCGGCGCTGGGCGAACTCAAGAATTACGAATCCGCCGAAGCCATGCTCACAGGTGCCATTGCGATGAATCCGCACACGGTGATCGCCTATGTGCAGCGAGCCCTGGCCCGGCAATCGCAAAACAAGACTGACTTGGCCCAAGCAGACATCCAGGAGGCGAAGAAACTGGACCCGGAACTTGCGAGTGCCCTCCTCAGCCGAGCTGGGGAATATCAAGCGAAATACCAATTCGACAAAGCCCTGGCCGATTACAGCGAAGCGGTCCGGCTCGACCCGACGACTGCTGCGTACGCAGGACGCGGTGTTAACTATCTTCTTCAAGGCGATCTGGAGAAGGCCCTGGCCGACTGTAACGAGCGGATCCGGCTCGAACCTGGATCTGCGTCTGCTTATGCTATGCGGGCGGAGGTCTATCGCGTGAAAGGTGATTGGGTCAAGGCGTTGGCTGACGCTGATGAGGCCATCCGCCTCGACCCGCAGTTCGCGCGATCCTATGTACCTCGCGCTTGGATTCGCTTCTACCAAGGCCAGTTGGATAATGCCCTGACTGACTACCACGAAGCGATCCGACTTGATCCGAAGGACGCCGGTCTCTTCCCCGGCCGTGCCCTTGTTTACCTGAAGCTGGGAGAACGCGAGAAGGCCTTGGCCGATTGCAGGGAGTCGATTCGGCTCGATCCGACCAATGTTTGGGGCCACCTTTCCTTGGCCGCCACTTACCGGGACGGCGGGGAGTCCGATCAGGCTCTCGCCACTCTTGACGAAGCGGTCCGCATCGCTCCTCAATACAGTGTGGCTTACAGAGATCGAGGCGATTTCTACAAAGACCGGGGCGATTTCGAGAGGGCCTTGGCTGACTACAACGAAGCGGTACGACTCGCTCCCACCGATCCCGGGCTATATCTGGGCCGGGGCGACTTCTACAAGAATCGAGGTGAAACCGACAAGGCCCTGGTCGACTACAGCGAAGCAATTCGCCTTGAGCCGGGTAACGGCAACTGGTACGGCGACCGGGGTGCCATCTATCTCGATCATCGCGAGTTCAAAAAAGCGGCGGCCGACCTCGATCGGGCCGCGGAACTGTCGCCGATTAGCTGGCACCACTACAAACGCCGAGCCCTGGCGCATTTCCGACTGAAGCACTATGACCAGGCGCTCGAGAGCATCGCCAAGGCCGTCGAGCTGAATCCGGGCGATGGGAGCAACCTCTGGTGGATTCCGCCTGTTCAGGTCGCGAAATGCCCCGATGAGCGTCTGCGACAGGGGTTGCTGGAGTTGGCGGACCAGGCCATTGAGAAAACCAAGGGGGCCGCGGAGTCCTACGCAGCTCGGGCGATGCTCTACGAGGCGTTTGGACGCCGTGACGAAGCCCACGCCGATTTCGACAAAGCGCTGCAACTGGAACCAACGAACTGGTTAATGTGGGATTGGCGGACCTTAATCCATGGGGATCTCGAACGGTGGGACGAGGCGATCGTCGACTTGTCCAAGTACGTCGAGTTCGAACCGGAGCGAGTGGTCTTGCGGTGTCTGCTCGCCCTGGCACAGCTGGGTGCTGGCAGGCTGGACGAGTACCGCCAGCATTGTGCCGAGATACTCGACCGCTTCTGTCAGACGCAAGACGCCGGGGACGCATTCTGGACGGTATGGGCGTGCGTACTCGGACCAGACGCCGTGACGGATTGGCCGAGAGCGATCGCGCTCGCAGAGACGATCGATGGCGGCGATCCCAAGTCCGCAAGATACCTGAACGCCTTGGGCGCGATCCACTATCGCGCCGGGCGAATGGAGGAAGCTGTCCAGCAACTCACGCAGGCCGACCAGCTTATGCAGAACCCGAGTGAACTGCAGCCTGCTTCACCCGCCTACACCTGGTTCTTTCTGGCTATGACGCATCACCGTCTCGGGCATGCCGACGAAGCGAAGAAATGGTTCGATAAGGCGACGGCTTGGACTGACAAGATTGTGACAGAGGCCGACGAAGGTACCGCCGACCTTCGCTGGAACCGCCGCCTGACACTCAAGCTCCTACGTGACGAGTCCACGGCCCTGCTGGGTGAGACGCCGGCGACTGTCGAGCCGGCGCCGGAGCCGGCGGCGAAAGAAGAGGAGAAACTGAAGTGAGTTAGGACGTTACGGATTCCAGTCTCAATAAGAAAAACGCCCGGTGAGGTCCAAGGGCAGCAACCACAGTCCTCACCGGGCCAGGCATCTCCCGAGCGGCTCGGTCTGCGCGCTCCGGGCCATGGCGTTTCGTTATTGCACGATAGCCAGACCGGCACTTAACGAAAAGGAATGCACGATGTCCCACACGCACCGCTCTCGCACCCCCTCGCGTCGAAATCTGCCTGGCTCCCTGCGCAGCTCCCGCCCACGCAAGCACGCCCGACTGCGGCACCGGCACCTGCAGACCGAACGCCTGGAAGATCGCCGGCTGTTGGCGTATGACGGTCTCGAACTGAACGCGCTGCTGTCTGCCAACGGGGCGAACCTGAGCCCGGCTGACCCGCCGACGATTCTCTGGCAGGGAGAGCAGCGGGCTGTCAACCCAGGGCACTGGATCGTGGCGATGGACGGCTTATCCACAAGTCCTGCACGGCAACTGACCCTCGGTTCCCAGTTGCTCCAGCAGCACGCCTCCGGCGGAGCTCTTAGGGCGCTGCGCGGACTGGGTGGGCAAGGTTCGCTACTGATTGAGACGGCGCCGAATGCGAGCTACTCCGAGGTGATGACTTCGCTGGTGGGCCTTCCCGGACTGCGTTACGTCGAACCGGACTTCATCGTGAGCCTGGACATCTCCACACCTAATGATCCGAGTTATCCCAATCTCTATGGACTGGACAACACCGGACAGATCGGTGGTGCCGCCGATGCTGACATCGACGCCGCGGAGGCCTGGGACCTGACGATCGGCAGTCGAAGCGTCGTCGTCGGTGTGATCGATACGGGCGTCGATTACACGCACCCGGACCTGGCAGCCAACATCTGGACGAACCTCGGGGAAATGGCCGGCGACGGAATCGACAACGACGGCAACGGCTACGTCGACGACGTGCACGGCTACGACTTCGTCAACAACGACGGTGACCCGATGGACGACAATGGCCACGGCACGCACGTCTCGGGAACCATCGGCGCGGTCGGCAACAACGCAATCGGCGTGACGGGCGTCAACTGGCAGATCCAGGTCATGGCGCTGAAGTTCCTCTCCGCCGGAGGGTCCGGCTCCACCTCGGCTGCCGTCTCGGCCCTGAACTACGCGACCATGATGCGAAACAACTACGGTGTCGACATTCGCCTGACGAACAACAGTTGGGGCGGTGGCGCCTTCTCGCAGTCACTGAGCGACGCGATTGCTGCGAGCGGCAACGCGGGCATGTTGTTCGTCGCCGCCGCCGGCAACAGCGCCGCGGACAACGACGCTACTCCCTATTATCCCGCGAGTTACGACCTGCCCAACGTCATCGTGGTCGCCGCCACGGACCAAAACGACGCACTGGCCTCCTTCTCCAATTACGGGGTGACGACCGTGGACCTGGCCGCTCCGGGAGTGAATATCCTGAGTACGTACCCAGGCAACAAATACAGCTCCTTGAGCGGAACGTCGATGGCCACACCGCACGTCTCGGGAGCCGCCGCGCTGGCGTGGAGTTATGCCCCGAGTGCGACCGACGAGCAGATCCGCAGCGCTCTGCTCGCCGGTGTGGACAAGTTGGCGAACTTCAACGGCCGCATGGTGACCGGTGGTCGACTCAATGCGTGCAGCACGCTCAATGTATTTCCGAGCGATGTCGGCGACACGTTGGCGACTGCACGCGCCACACGTTTGACAGCGCCGGCGCCCGGAGATCACTACATCGTGTCGAGCGCCACGATCGGAGATGGGTCGTATGGCAACGGCGACGTGGACCTGTATCGAATGACCGCCACGGCGGGCAGCAGGCTCACCGCGATTGGCAGCCAGAGCGCAGTCAGTGCCCCGATGGACACAGTGCTGCGTCTGTTCAACAGCGATGGCGCGCAGTTGGCAGCTGACGACAATCCTGTCGGCCTCGACTCTCGCCTGGATTTCACCTTCCTGACGGCGGGCACTTATTACGTGGGCATTTCGGGCGCCGGGAATGCGGACTACGACCCGAACAGTGTTGGCAATGGTGCCGCCAACGGCAGCACGGGTGACTATCGCCTGGACATGAGCGTGGACGCGGGTGACACTCTGGGGACTGCGGCCGCCACAGGACTGGTCCTCGCGGGCAGCTTTACTCAACCAAGTGCATCGCTCGGTGACGGGCCACTCGGCAGCAGCGACGTAGATCTCTATCAGTTCACCGCTCCGCCGGGCAGCACACTCAAGGCGGTCACTACCTTGCCTGCTGGCGGCACCGCCACAGACACGGTCCTGCGGCTTTTCAACAGCACCGGCACGCCACTGGCAGCCAATGACGACTTCGCCGACCTCTACTCTCGCCTTGATTACACGTTCGCGGCGCTAGGTACCTATTACATCGGCGTGTCCGGTGCCGGCAATGCGGGCTACGAGCCGAACGGCAGTGCCAATCTTACCGCTGGCAGCACGGGCGACTATCGTCTCGACCTAAGCCTGGACATTGGCGACACGAAGTCCACCGCGACGGCCACCACGCTCGCGGGCACGGGCAGTTTCACGTACGGAGCCGCTCGCCTGGGAGACGGTCACTGGGATAGTCTCGACGTGGACATGTTCCAGTTCAGTGCCGCAGCCAATAGTGTCTTGATGGCGGTGACGTCCCAGCCAGCCGGCAGCGCATCCACCGGGACGTACCTGCGGCTGTTTGATAGCGACGGCAATCCACTGGCCGCTGAGTACGAATCCTCCGGCATGTACTCGCGCTTGCACTATGTCTTTGCTGCGAGCGGCACTTTCTACATCGGCGTCTCCGGCGAAGGCAACGTCGATTACGACGCGATCGCTGACGGTACCGGAACTTCCGGCACGACGGGCGACTTTCGTCTGGACTTGACCTTGACCGCACTCGCGGTCGGCGAGCTGGAGTTGAGCACGCTGCTGGCGAACAACGCTGACGCATCGACAGGCTTTGTCTTCGACGGCATCGAGAGTCGGGGAGCACTCGGGAGCCCCCGCTTCGCCTACGAGGACGTGGGGGACGTCAACGATGACGGCATCGATGACCTGCTGCTCGCGGCACCTGGCTACCGAGGCACACCCTTCACGGATGGTTTTGCTTATCTGATTTTCGGAAAGTCCGGCGGGTTTGACGCGAACCAGGATCTCCTGGATCTCAAGACACTCTCCGGCACGGGCTACGTCATTCACGGTGCTGAGGCTGGTGACCTGGCGGGCTTTAGAGGAGGCGATGCTGGGGACCTCAACCACGACGGCATTTCGGACGTGGCGATCGGGGCCATCTGGGCGTCCCCGTCCAGCGATCGCCTGAACGCCGGTCAGACGTTCGTGTTGTTTGGCGGCACGAATCACCTCGCGGCACTCGATCTGGCCGACGGCCACGAGGACGGCCGCATTGAGCTCGCAGAGCTTGCCTCACTCAATGGTGCAGACGGGTTCGTGATCAACGGTGCGGCGGCCGGGGACCTCTCCGGTACCGTAACCACCGCGGGGGACGTCAATGGGGACGGCATTGACGATCTTCTCATGGGGGCTTCGGAGCAAGCCGTTCCCTCTCCCGGAAAAGCATATGTGGTCTTCGGACGTGACTCCGTCAAGGGCCAGTCGTACCCGGCAGTCTTCGACCTTTCGTCACTCAACGGCTCCAACGGATTCACAATTCCTGGATTGGGCACATCGGACGAACTCGGCACGGCAATTGCCGGGGCTGGCGATCTCAACGGCGATGGAATTGACGACCTGATTTTCGGGGCGGCGTTGGCAAGTCCAACTGGCCGCACCTATGCGGGTCAGGCATTCGTGATCTTTGGCCAGAGGAGTAGTTTTCCTGCCACCTTCGCCCTCGCTTCGCTCAACGGCAGTAATGGCTTCACGGTCAATGGGAATCTCGCCTTCGAGAATGTCGGCGGCTATTGGGTGGATGCTGCTGGCGATGTCAACAGGGACGGTGTCGATGATGTGATTATCGGTGCCTACGGTGTGACCGTTTCCGGGCTGAGCGATGCTGGCACTGCCTATGTCCTCTTTGGAAAGGTGACGGCGACGCAGGGATCGTTCCCGGCAGCTGTGGAGGTTTCATCGCTTACTGGTGCCAACGGGTTCGCCATCCGAGGCATCGCCGCAGGCGATCAGGCCGGTTACTACTGCAGCGGAGTCGGCGACGTCAATCGCGACGGCTATGACGACTTGCTCGTCGGGGCGCCCGGTGCCGATCCCCACGGCGTTATCAGTGCTGGACAGAGCTACGTGGTCTATGGTGCGCCCAGTTTCGGACCCAACTTTGATCTTGGTCGTCTGTTAGCCGCCAACGGCGGCGATGGTGGGGAAGGACTCGTTTTCAACGGGTATTACGCTTCGGGAGGCGGCGGGTCGATTGCCGGAATAGGCGACATTAATGACGACGGCTTTGCTGACTTGCGTGTCGGAGCCTCTGGGGTCGACCTGAACGACCTCACCGACGCTGGCCAGGTGTACATCATTTACGGCAAGCCGACTCCGCCCAGGATCCGCGTGATGCCAGCGACCGGTCTCGTCACGAGCGAGTCCGCCGGCACAGCACGCTTCAGCGTTATGCTGACGACCCAGCCAAAATCCGACGTCACTATCCCCGTTAGTACCACCGATCGCACGGAAGGGACTTTGTCCGTGTCCAGTCTGACCTTTACGAGTGGCAATTTGAGCACCCCTGGCAATTGGAGCACCCCTCAGACCGTCACGATCACGGGCGTCGACGACGTTTACGCCGACGACGACATCGCGTACACGATCCTCCTCGGCGAAGCCACGAGCGGTGATCCCGATTACGATGGCCGGAATCCGTTCGACGTGTCCGTGACGAACATCGATAGCGAAATCGTCACGACGACGTTCACGAAGACGGAAAACGCAAGCATCCCCGACCTCTCCGTTTCAGGTCGCATTGGCACATATACCTCGAGTCTGGCTGTCGCGCCGGCGGGCCGGATCGTCGACCTGGACGTGCGCGTCAACATCACGCACGGCAGGGATCAAAACCTGGACGTCTTCCTGATCGCACCCGATGGCAGCCGCACCGAACTCTTCACCGACGTCGGCGGCGAGGGCGCCAACTTCACCAATACCGTCCTCGACGACGAGGCCGTCACGCCGATAACCTCGGGCTGGGCCCCGTTCACTGGGATCTATTTGCCCGAAGGCAACCTCACGGTGCTGGAAGGCAAGAACCTCGCCGGTACCTGGAAGCTGGAAGTCTCGGATGACGAACGGTGGTTCACCGGCACGCTGGTGGACTGGTCGATCACGGCACGCTATACGTCGGCGTCCGCTTCGGGACCTCAGGTCGTCGTCACTCCGACCTCGGGGCTGGTCACCACCGAAGCGGGCGGCACGGCCAGCTTCACGGTCTGGCTCGACACCTCGCCGACGGACCCCGTCTCCATTCCTGTCAGTTCCAGTAACGCGAACGAAGGAACCGTCTCCAAATCAAACTTGGTATTTGACAAGAACAGTTGGAATGTGGGCCAGAGGGTCACGGTCGTGGGTGTCGATGACGTCTTCTTCGATGGCAACGTGGGCTACACAATCGTGCTTGGTCCGGCTGTGAGCGACGACCCCGATTTCAACGGACTCAATCCGACAGACGTGTCTGTGACCAACACCGATAACGACAGCTCGCCGACCAAGTTCTATGTCGTCAACGATGATTCACAGGATCGGACTTACGAGTATAACCCCAGTGGCGCGTTGGTCGAGTCGCATAGCTTAACCAGCGCCAATACCGCCCCGCGCGGCGCGGCCAGCACGATCATTGGTACCAAGACCTGGGTCGTCGATGCCAATGGCAGCGTGTACGTCTACGACAACACCGACACAAACAGCGGCGCACTGCTTGGCTCCTGGACCGCCGGCACTCTGGCCACGTCTGCCATGGTAGAAGGTATTGCCACCGACGGCACCGATGTGTGGATTGTCGACGCCAATAGCGACAAGGTCTATAAGTACACTGCGGCTGCAACACGCCTCTCCGGCAGTCAGAATGCGGCCAGCAGTTTCAAGCTGAACAGCGCCAACAATAGTCCCAAGGACATCGTGACAGACGGCGTAAGTCTGTGGGTTGTAAACGATTCCACAACGGACAAGGTGTTCAAGTATACTACCGCCGGCAAGCTGGTCAGCAGCTGGACCATGACTACGTCCGGTGCGACCAGCCCGACGGGGATCACCATTGATCCGGCCAACCCCAGCAGCATTTGGATCGTCGACAGCGGCGCCGATTGCGTGTATCAGTACAACGCTGCCGCAAACTTGGCGAACGGCAGCAGCAAGTCTGCCGTCGTCAGCTTCTCTCTAGCCGCCGGCAACACTAACCCGCAAGGTATCGCGGACCCGCCCGTTCCCGGTTCGGAACTGGCGGCTGACCTCGTCGAAGTTCTTCGCGACGAGGCTGCCGAGACAGTCCTGGACGCTACGTGGGATCCTCATCCGGTGCGCCGCACATCGCTAGGCTCACACAGGGTGGCGCTCGCATCCAGCACGCGGCGTGTGACTGCAGCATCGCGAGGCGTGGACGAGGTGATGAGCCGGTTGGGAAATGCTGCGGAACTGATCCAACGTGATACGCACGTGGCTCGCTGGATGCACTCGAACACTCGGCGCAGACACTCGACGTGAATCTCGAACTGTTCAGCGACGAGCTGGACGCCACGATCGGATTGATCGCGGACGATTTGACCTCAGTAGGCCCGAACCGGCGGTAGATGTAACAGGAACCGTCCCGTTGGTTCGCGCTTTAACTCAGACACTTCACCAAGCCCCGCGCAAGCGGGGCTTGGTGCGTTGGGGGCAGACTCATTTCCCCGTGTTCGGTTTGGGCCAGGCCAGCACATGGACTGCCTGATACACGCCGCGAACGACGTTTGCCATGCGGGCGTAGTCCAGTCGGTCGTGCGTGTCACTCTCCGTGTGATATGCGGTGTTCCGATAGAATGCCATGTCGGTGATCATGATCGCCGGGAATTTGAAGTGCCAGTAGGAGCGATGGTCGGAGAAATCCACACCGGGAACGGATGAGGGGATCGCCGCCGAATAGACGGGCAGGTCGCTGGCGCCCGACATCGCGTGTTTCACGGCCGCCAGCAAGTCGCGCTGCTGCGTGTTCCCCACGATGCCGATGAAGTTTCCAGTGGAAGGATAAATCAATTTGAACGCGGGCAACGGATAGGACTGCGAATTCGGCTCATCGGTGAAATACCCAATCATCTCCAGGCAGATCATGGCGGCAACTTCCGCGTTTTCCTGCGCCAGCCACTGCGCGTGCTGGAAACTGCCCATCTCGGTTCCGGCAAAATGAGGTGGCTCCTCCGTGCAATAGGCCACCAGATCGAGGCGGAGCGTGGGGGGGGATTGCTCGGCGCCAATCAACCGGGCCAATTCCAGCAGGCCGGCAATGCCACTGGCGTTGTCGTCCGCTCCCGGCGTTGTGTCGCAGGCATCGTAATGTGCGCCCACAATCACGCGCCGGCCATTCTCCGGGCCGAAATGCGCCACGATGTTCTCGTATGTGGCGGAGCTGGCTGTGTACTCTTGCGACGAAACCACGGCCCCAGCCGCCTGGAAATGCTTGCGAATGTAGTCGGCACAGCGGGCGATATTCTGCTTGTTCTGATACGACCGCGGCGCGAAATCCAGCGACAGTTTTCTCACGTGCTCGTGCAGGACTTCGGGATCAACGGTCATTTTCGAAGGTTCGCCGACTGAGAACTGGGGCTGGTAAATCCACAGACCAAATCCGCTGATCGGAATGATGATCCATGCTAGCGCAAGTAGCAAGATGCGGCGGAAGCTGGTTCGCGTCAGGAAAGCAATCGTTTGGCGGATCCTCATTACGCCCTCCGACTTCTCGGCAACACTACGGCTGGCTCCCGTCGGCAGTCGCGGTGGTGAACTGCACGCCGTGCACGTGAGGGCCGACGTTCAGTCGGGCCTCGGCCGCATCGCGGATGGGGCGGTCGTTAAACCGCAGGTTCTGGATCGTCACACCCTCGACCGTGTGCTCGGCGTCGAAACCGAGGAATGACGACGGCGGCTGCAGGCGACTCAGTACGGTGATGTCCTGGAACACGATATCGCGCACCGTCCCCCGGTCCTCGTCCTGAGAATAGGGGTTCTTGCGGATCACGATTTCCAGCAGCGACGGGCAATATCCCTCTGGCGAGTCCGCCGAGTATTTCTCGTCGCGGCTCTGCTGCATCCGCGGAGGTGGATTCCGGTCGTCAATCTCCACGCGGATCCGCTCGAAGCGGATGTCCCGAACCACTGCCCGATCGCCATGCTGGATGTCCATCGCGATGTGAGTGGTTCGCACGATGTCGCAGTCGGCAAACGTGACCCCCGCGATTTCCGGTGCGCAGGTCTCGGCGCCGATTTCCATTGCCCGACCCCAGTCGCACCAGACCACACAGCGGCGGAACTGGACGTTGCGCACGGGCAGGTCGTCGGAGGAGTTCCGCCGCGACTTCAGGCCCTTGATCACGAGCGCATCGTCAAACGCGCGGACAAAGCAGTCGGACACGAGCACATCCTGGCTGTTGCAGACGTCGATCCCGTCGGCGTTGTACCGCCACAGGCCGACGAGCTTGACGTTGGCGATCGTCACACGGCGGCAGCCAAACAGGCTGCAACACCAGACATCGGGATCGCGCATCACGAGCCCCTCGACGGTCACGTCGGAGCAGTCCGAGAGGCGGATGGCGCCACCACCCTGGCCGCGCTCGAAGGGGCCGACGTCGAGCACCCCGCGTCCCGCGATCCGGATGTTTGTTGCCTGGCTGGCGTGGATGCTGCCGTAGACGACCGCGCCTCCGGCGAGGTAGACCGTCTCGTTGCTCTGGAGTTCGATCCTGCCCGGCCGGTGGATACCTGGACCGAAGTAACGCACCCCAGGCGTCTCGGGGGTGGGAGCATTCTGCTCCGGTGGGTTGGCAAACAAGTGCAGGGCGTGGTGCGATCCGTTGATTTCGACGACCAGCGACTGAGGACGATCCAGAGAAAACGAGAGTCGGTTTCCTTCGACCACCGGCTGGATTCCGAGAGAGCTGGGTCGCACGACGGCCGACTGCACGGCGCGCTGCGATCGGACTTCCACGCGAACCGGCCCGGACATGTCCCAACAGGCGAATCCAGCCAATTCGGTCTGATCGAGTGGCCGCTGGTAGCCAGGCCAGACCTGATTCAATGGCACTGCCGAGACTCGGCAGGCATAGACCGCCACCGGTTGCTCGTTGACCTGCAGTTCGTACTCTTCGGACAGCGCCTCCCCGGTCGGCGCAGGCCAGGCAACGATATCCGACCGGCCTGCGATGGTGACGGCGTCGGCCGCCGAGGCCGGGTTGCCCCAGCACGTCAGAAGCACTGCGACGATGATCCGTGAGGTGGCGGGCATGGCATTCCTATTCGTTCTGCTTCGCGCGGGTTTCCGAGCGAGGTCGAGACTCCTCGTTTTCGCCCGTCTCGGATGGCAGCCATTATGCGCCCCGAATCGCGGCGATACCAGCGCCGCTGGTGGGTGCTGCGTCGCAATTGCCCAACACAGGGTCCTTGGAGCGACAATCGCTTGGTTTCTTGGCCGCACGACCACTTGCACTGGATGGAGCTTCCACTGAATGGTGTATCATGCAGGGAAATTCGGACTTGGCCGACCTCGGACTCGGAGACACGCGAATGACGCTTACCACGCCGATGATCTTCCGCCTGGCATGCCTGGCGACGCTGCTGTATGCGACTGCGATGTGCGCGTCGGCTCGTGAAATTCACGTCGCAAAGACGGGAAACAATGCAGGTGACGGCAGTCGGGAGCGGCCCTATCTCACGATCGGGATGGCATCGGAAGTTGCCCAGCCTGGGGACGTCGTCACCGTCCACGCGGGAACGTATCGCGAATGGGTCAAGCCCGTTCGCGGCGGTACCGGTGAAGACAGTCGAATCACTTATCGCGCTGCTCCGGGCGAACAGGCCACGATCAAGGGCTCTGAACAGATCGCCTCCTGGACCCGAGAAGAAGACGGTGTCTGGAAGGTGGAACTGCCCAACGCCTTCTTCGGCAACTACAATCCCTACGCTCTGAACGTCTCTGGGGGCTGGCTGAATTACGGCCAGTGGCATCATCGCGGCGATGTCTATCTGAATGGCGAGGCGTTCTACGAGAAGCAGACAGTCGACGAGGTCCGTAAAGCCGAACAAAGCTGGTGCTGTCAGGTGGCTGAAGCGGTCACGACGATCCGAGCTAACTTTGGCGAAGCCGATCCGAACGCGGATTTGACCGAGATCAACGTTCGCGAGAGTCTGTTCATGCCGGAAGTCACGGGCCTGAAGTACATCACCGTCGATGGGCTTCATTTTGCCCACGCCGCTGCGAACTGGGCGCCGCCCGTGTTGGAACTGCAAACCGGTGCCGTCGGCACACGGATGGGAATGCACTGGATCATCGAGAACTGCACGATCACCAACGCCCGCTGCGTCGGCATCATCCTGGGCCATGCGCCGGGGGTGGATTACCGCGACATCGACGCGTTTGGCGACCACATTATCCGCAACAATGTCATCCGCCGCTGCGGACAAGCCGGCATTGCCGGTCAGAAGGGAGCGACTCGTTCCCTCATCGCCGGCAATCTGATCGAAGACACCAACTACCGCCGGGAGTTTGGTGGTTGGGAAACCGCGGCGATCAAGTTCCACCACAGCGTGGATACGGTCATCAGCGGCAATCTGATCCGTGGCGTGTTTCGACAGGACCAGGGCGCTTTTGGGATCTGGATTGACTTTGGCAACCAGGGCATTCGGATTACTCGCAATGTCATCTACAACACCGAAGCGGCCACGGTCTTCCTGGAGATGGACCACGGGCCCAGCCTTGTCGACAACAACGTCCTGATCGGACAGGAGGTCCGCAGCAACTCAGAGGCGACGGTCTTCGCGCACAATCTGTTTGTCGATTGCGGGTACGAGTACGCGCCGGATACCGAACGTCGATCCGAGTACTACGAGCCGCACACAACGAAATACGCCGGACATAAAGCGGGCACGGCTCAGGACGACAAGTGGTTGAACAACATCTTCGTGCGACGAGGGCTCGGGTCGGTGAAGACAGCGCCGGGCTATGTGTCCGACTACAACGTTTTTCTGGAAGGGGCGGAGCCCAGTTCTTTTGGCGACAAGAGCAGCGTGGTCGACGCTTACGCGACCGGCCTTGCCATCGAAGATCACGCTCGAGGAGCCACCATCACCTTCTCGATGAACGACGCGCCGTGGCGCGTCCAAGGGCCACTCGTCGATGCCAAACTGGTGGGTGTCTTTCCGACCGTCGGACAGACGATTGAGGACCGACATGGCCATCCGATCACGATCGATGCGGACCTGAACGGCCAGAACTGGCTCCGCCCAGTTCCCGGACCGCTCGCAACACTACAACGCGGCGACAATTCGATCACCTGGTCACTTTGCAGCGAGACACTGCCAAGCACGTCGTCAGTGCGATACCGAAAACAACACGGATTAACAGCGCAGTGCGGTTGTTCGGTGTCGCAGTTCAGGTGTGGGGGGCGGGGGCAGGGCCGGGATCCGCAGGACTGGACCAGCGGCCGAGCCACGGGCCGGTGACCGTCGTATCGAACGGATCGGCCGCCTTCTTATCCATCGCGTCGGCGATGCGGTTCTTGCGGGCCCAGGCGGTCCAGTCGATCCGGTAGCCTGGATCCACGGCGGTTCGCATCCGAATGCACTCCTTGACCTTCTCAAAACCCGTGGGCTCATTCGGTCGCTGCCAGCGCAGGTCCACGCTCCAGCGGATCTTGTCCGAGTAGTTTTCCGTGCTGCGGTGTGGAATGAGCTGATTGATTAGCAGCAGGGAGCCCATTGGCATCTCGCAGGTGACGATTTCCCCTGCGGGCAGGTCTTCGTCGGCGATGCGGAGATACCAGGACTTCTCGTTACCTCGGGTCCGTTCCAACTGATGCCGGACGACCTGTCCGCTGCGGTGACCGCCGCGGAGCACCTGGAGGGTTCCGTTCACGCTGTCCGCGTCGATGAACGGAATCCAGGCGGTTGGCTGGAGCGTTTGCTCGGCGCCGGGGGCCATGTAGGCGGTGTCCTGATGCCAGGGGACGGTCGCCAACGGGTTGAGCGGCGTTTTCGACCGCACGTTCCAGACAGGGTGCCCGGCGATCTCCGGCCCCAGGATTTGCTCAACCACATCCAGGAGTTCCTTCGACCCCCACAGGTCCGCCAACGGCTGGCCCAGCACGCCATGAATGTGGATGAGCACCGCCGCCCCGGGGAATTCCTCCTCCAACCTGGTCAGCCGCGTGTAGAAACCTTCCCCCGCATGCTTGTCGCGAATCTTACCGGCCGCGTACAACCGCTCGGCCAGATCGTCGACCAATCCGTTGATCCATTCGATCACCGGCTGAAGTTGGCCCTGGGAAAAGAAGTCGCGCACGATCAGGAAGCCGTCGTCGCGGAACTGGCGAAGCTGGGCATCGGAAAGCCGCATGGCCGGGAGTCCTGTTGGCTTGGTTTGACTATTCGCGTTCACAGTGGTTCGCGTTCACTCTGCCGTTCCTTGTTCGTCAATCTAAGGTTCCATCCGACCCTCTGTCAAACGCCGGTGAACGGGCCCTGCGAATCACTGATGAGCGAGGCCACGACCCGAGAACGGCTGTTCCGTTCGTGCCGTTTCCGCCCGGCCCGGCCGCATGGTACAATCGACACGGCGAAGCCGAAGGGTCGTTGCGGTTCAGGCCTTCCATGCGATTGAGGTGCGATCGAGCCATGGTACTTCCAACGTCACAGCGGTATTGTTCGGGACGGAGCTTTCTGGCGCGGGTCGGCCTGGCAGGGCTGCTGGCCCCGCTGTTGCTCGCATCGGCGAGCCTCGCGCAGGACGCTGCCACCCTTGCCGGCGAAAGTGGAGTTCAACCGCGATGTGCGGCCGATTCTCGCCGACAACTGCTTCTTCTGCCACGGTCCCGACGCGAGCCACCGCCAGGCGGACCTGCGTCTTGACGAGCGTGACAGTGCCATCGAGAGTGCAGCACTCGTTCCCGGCGACCCCGCGGAGAGCACGCTGATCGAACGGATCCTGGCGGATGATCCCGACGAGCGAATGCCGCCGCCGGATTCGCGCAAGGAACTTACGGAGCGTCAGAAACAGATCCTCCAGCGGTGGATCGAGCAAGGGGCGGAATACCAGCGGCACTGGGCATACGAGGTGCCAGTCAAAGCAGACATCGCCGCGGGGCAGAACGGCGTCGACGTTCTGGTGTCGCGACGACTTGCGGAGATCGGGCTGCAGCCATCTCCCGAGGCGGATCGCCGCACGCTGATTCGCCGCATCTCTTGGGACTTGATCGGAATTCCGCCGACCCCCGCAGAGGTCGCGGCTTTCGAGAACGACGCGTCGCCCACGGCGTATGAAGACCTCGTCGACCGGTTGCTGCAGAATCCGCATTACGGAGAGCGCATCGCGATTGCGTGGCTCGACGTGGTGCGTTTCGCGGACACTATCGGCTATCACAGCGACAATCCGCGCAATATCTGGCCGTACCGCGACTGGGTCATCCAGAGCTTCAATGACAACAAGCCTTTCGATCGGTTCACCATCGAGCAGATTGCGGGCGATCTGCTGCCCGACGCAAGCCAGCAGACACGCGTCGGTTCGGCGTTCAATCGCCTGCTGCTGAGCACGGAGGAGGGGGGTGCGCAGGCCAAGGACTACGAGGCACGCATGCTGGCGGATCGGGTGCGTGCCATCGGCACGGCGTGGCTGGGGCAGACCACGGGCTGCGCCCAGTGCCATGATCACAAGTTCGATCCCTTCACCACGCGGGATTTCTACGCGTTGGGCGCGTTCTTCGCAGATATCGAGGAGCCAGTCCTGGGCCGGCGTGAAGACGGCATGATGGTCGTCACGCCGGAGCAGGAGCAGCAGTTGGCCAAGTTGGATGCGGCGCGCGCCGAGGCGGCCAAGGGATTCGAGGCAGTCGTGCCGCAGCTTGTCGCCGCACAGCAACAGTGGGAAGCAGATGTCGTGGCGTACGACGTGACGCTGCCCGAACTGCGACCGGATTCTCAAGTCCCCGATGCGGCAAAACAAGTTGCGCGGCAGGTCATCGATATTTTGAAGAGCCCGAGTCGCACTCCAGAGCAGCAACTGGTGGTACAGAACTATTTTCGCGGAAATGCCACGCGACTCTTCGCCGCGGAGCGCGACGCGACGGCGAAGGCCGAGCGGGAACGCCAGGAATTCTTCGACTCGCTGCCCAGGTGCATCGTCAGCAAGAGTGCACCGAACAAACGCATCGTACGTATTCTGCCGCGTGGAAACTGGATGAATGAAAGTGGCGAGATTGTGCAGTCCGCGCTGCCCCACTACCTGCCTCAGCCGGCGATCGAAGGACGCGAACTGACGCGCCTCGATCTGGCCCACTGGCTGGTGTCGCGCGACAACCCTCTCACGGCGCGCACCACGATGAACCGCCTGTGGAAGCAATTCTTCGGGGCCGGAATCAGCAAGGCGCTGAACGATCTCGGCACCCAAGGCGAGCCGCCGGCCAATCCGGCGCTGCTCGACTGGCTGGCCTGCGAGTTCATGGACAGCGGGTGGGACATGAAGCACATGGTCCGCACGATCGTCACCAGCGCGACGTACCGGCAGGTTTCCACGGCGACGCCGGAGCTGATGGCGGCCGATCCCTACAACCGCGAGTACGCCCGGCAGAGTGCCTTTCGGCTGGACGCGGAACTTGTGCGCGACACGGCGCTGGCCGTGTCCGGACTGCTCGTGCCCGTGATCGGCGGTCCGAGTGTGAAGCCCTACCAGCCGGACGGATACTGGGAGAACCTCAACTTCCCCCGACGCGACTACGTTCCGGATAGCGGCGATAGCCAGTATCGGCGCGGTCTCTATGTCTGGTGGCAGCGTTCGTTTCTGCATCCCAGCCTGCTGGCTTTCGATGCGCCGAGTCGGGAGGAGTGTGCTGCCGAACGCAGTCGCTCGAACATTCCCCAGCAGGCGCTCGTGCTGTTGAACGACCCGACATATGTGGAGGCTGCGCGGCCTTGCCGCCCGCGTGCTCCACGAGTGCAGCGGTGCACCGGAGGAGCGGCTGGTCCGAGTCTGGCAAATCGCCCTGCAGAGGAATCCGCGCGAGGAAGAGGTCAAGGCCATGCTCGAATTGCTCGACCTGCATCGGAACGTGTATCGCGCCGACCCGAAGGCCGCGGAAGAGTTGCTGAAGATCGGCGGTAAGCCTGCTCCCGCCGACCTGGACAAAGTGGAACTGGCGGCGTGGACGCACGTTGCTCGTGTTTTGCTGAACCTTCACGAGACGATCACGCGTTTATGATCGCGAACCTTGTAGACCGCTGCCAGCTCGCACGCCGCGCCTTCCTTGGGAAGACCTGGCAGGGAGTCGGAGTCGTGGCACTTGCCTCGCTCCTGCGACCTGCGGCGCTCGAGGCTGCGCCGGCGCAGGGGATGCTGACCTCGCTGCCACTGCCGCAGCGGGCCAAACGCGTGATCTGGCTGACTATGGCCGGCGGTCCTTCGCAGTTGGAGAGCTTTGATTACCGGCCGAAACTTGCCGAGATGGACGGTAAGCCCATGCCGGAGAGTCTCACGAAAGGACAGCAGCTGGCACAGCTCCAAGGTCAGAAACTCGTCTGCCTGGGGCCGCAGTTTCCTTTCGTCCGGTGTGGCAGGAACCAGACCGAGGTCAGCACGCTGTTCCCTCACCTGGGCTCGGTCATGGATGACATCTGCCTGATCCGCTCGATGACGACCGAAGCGATCAATCACGACCCGGCCCACCTGTTCATGAACACCGGCTCGCAGATCGCTGGCCGACCCAGCATGGGTGCGTGGGTGACTTACGGACTGGGCAGTGAATCGGAAGACCTGCCGGCGTTCGTCGTGCTGATGTCCCAGGGAGTGGGCCGGTCGCCGCAGCCCATCGCCGCCCGGCAGTGGAGCAACGGGTTTCTGCCCGGCTGCCATCAAGGCGTGCAATTGCGATCGCAGGGCGATCCGGTACTCTATCTGTCGAGCCCGGCGGGCGTTTCGCGTGCGCAGCAGGCCGCTGACATGCAGACAATTGGGTCGCTCGACCGGCAACACGAGGCGCTGGTGAACGACCCGGAAATTGCCGTACGCATCTCACAGTACGAAATGGCCTTCCGCATGCAGGTCAGCGTCCCGGAACTCGTCGATATCCGCAGCGAAAGCCCCGCGACGCTGGAACTCTATGGCTGCCAGCCGAGCGACGGTTCCTTTGCCGGCAATTGCCTCCTGGCCCGACGCCTGGCAGAACGGGGCGTCCGGTTCATCCAGCTGTATCATCGCGACTGGGATCACCATAGCCTGCTGCGGGAAGAGCTCCCGCTACGGGCGCGCGAGGTCGATCAGGCCTGTGCGGCGCTGATCAAGGACCTCAAGCAGCGGGGCATGTTTGACGACACGCTCATCGTGTGGGCTGGGGAGTTTGGCCGCACGCCCATGTCGCAGACCAACAAGGGACCGGTCGGGCGCGATCACCACAACAAGGCCATGTCAATCTGGTTGGCTGGCGCGGGAATACGACGCGGCTGCGTCCATGGCGCGACCGACGAGCTTGGTTACGCTGCCGTCGAAGACATCTGCACCGTGCACGACCTGCACGCCACGATGCTGCACCAGTTCGGCATCGAACACGAGTCATTCAGTGTGAAGTTCCAGGGCCTCGACGCCAGACTCACCGGCGTCGAAGGCGCCCAAGTCATTACGAAAATCCTGGCGTGAACCGTACCTTCTCCGGACGAAGTATCATGAAACCTCTTTCGTTAACTCCATCCACACGACGTGCTTTTCTCGGTACAGCCTGTCACGGGTTGGGAGCCATGGCGCTCGCGTCGCTGCTGCGCCCCGGCACGCTCCAGGCCGCCCCGCCGCAGGGCGTGCTGAGCTCGCTGCCCCTGCCGCAGCGGGCCAAACGCGTCATCTGGCTCACCATGGCGGGCGGTCCTTCCCAATTGGAGACGTTCGACTACAAGCCGAAGCTTGAGGAGATGCACGGCAAGCCCATGCCGGAGAGTTTCACGCAAGGGCAGCAACTGGCGCAGCTCCAGGGGCAGCAGCTTATCTGCTACGGTCCGCAGCACCCCTTCGCGAAATTTGGTCAGAACCAGATCGATATCTGCTCGCTGTTCCCGCAGATTGGCTCCGTGATCGACGACATCTGCCTGGTCCGTTCGATGACCACCGAGGCGATCAACCACGACCCGGCCCACATGTTCATGAACACCGGTTCGCAGATCGCGGGCCGGCCCAGCATGGGTGCCTGGGTGACCTACGGACTGGGCAGCGAATCGGAGAACCTGCCCGGGTTTGTGGTGCTGATGTCTCTGGGCGCTGGCGGACAGAATCAGCCGGTTGCCGCGCGGCAGTGGAGCAGTGGCTTCTTGCCAAGTCGCCATCAGGGCGTGCAACTGCGATCGCAAGGAGATCCCGTGCTCTATCTGTCCAGCCCGGCGGGTGTTTCGCGGGAACAGCAAGCCGCCGACGTGCGCGTGCTGGGCGAGTTGAACCGGCAGCATCAGGCAGTGGTGAACGACCCGGAGATAGCCACGCGCATTACGCAGTATGAGATGGCATTCCAGATGCAGGCCAGCGTACCGGAACTCATGGACATCCACAGCGAAGACGCCAAGACGCTCGAGCTCTATGGCTGCCAGCCGGGAGACGGCTCGTTTGCCGGTAACTGTCTGCTGGCCCGCCGACTTGCGCAACGTGGCGTCCGGTTCATCCAGCTCTACCACAAAGACTGGGACCATCACAGCGATATCAAGGACGGCATCGCGCTGAAGGCGAAGGAGATTGACCGTGCCTGCATGGCTCTGATCACCGACCTGAAACGGTGTGGGATGTTCGAGGACACGCTTGTCGTATGGGCCGGCGAGTTTGGCCGTACTCCCATGTCGCAGAGCGGCAACGGACGCGATCATCACAACAAGGCGATGACGGTGTGGCTCGCTGGTGGAGGTATCCGCGGCGGCATCGCGTACGGTACGACCGACGATCTCGGCTACGCCGCCGTCGACAACGTCTGCAACGTGCACGACCTGCATGCCACCATGCTGCACCAGCTTGGCATCGAACATGAGTCGTTCAGCATCAAGTTTCAAGGGCTCGACGCGAAACTCAGCGGCGTGGAAGGCGCGCGGGTCATCAAAGATATCCTCGTGTGATGCGGCGCGTCACGCGCCGGTGATGTGTTCGCCGACCGGTGTCAATCCGCTCGTTCAAGCCTGCCGGACCGCGTGCCGCATCTGAACGGCACGGCGCTCGATGGCGGGCCAGTTCTCCTTGGCGATCTCGAGCGGATCGAACAGCGAGTTAACAAAACCCACCGCAAAAGAGCCGGCCCTCAAATAGTCCATGGCATTTTCGAGGGTCACGCCCGACGTGGGCACGATTTTCAGAAAGGGGAGAGGGCCGAGTGTCTGCTGCACCCACCTGGGGCCAATGCTCTGTTCGGGGAAGAGCTTCTGCAGCGAAGCCCCGGCGCGATGGGCTCGCAGCATTTCAGTCGGCGAGCAGCATCCCGGCATCACGGCCACTTGCAGCGTCGCGGCTTCGTCGATCACGGCTTCATCCACGACGGGGGACACCAGGAACTTGGCTCCTGCCTTGACGGCGTTTTGCGCATCCTCCACAGTCAGCACTGTGCCTGCTCCGACAACCAGTTCGGTACGTGCCGCGAACTCCTCGATTAATTCCATGGCTCCTGGTATGGACAGTGTGAACTCGACAATCCGAAATCCACCGCCGATCGCCGCGTTCATCGCCTGCCGGGCCAGGTTCTGATCGTGCGTACGCAGTATCGCGGATGCACGCTCGCTGCCAAAGAACTGCACAAATTCCGCGGGAGCCATAGCGCTCTTCTCCAGCTTGAGCATAGATGGAAGGTGTTCGGGCAACGAAAGCATACCTCGCAACGAGTGTACCCTTTCACACGCACTTGCCCCAGGGTCACATTGAACCGCAGATCGACGAACAATCGCAGCAATCCAAGGTACGGACAAACCAACAACAATTCTCCGGCCCACTGTCAGTTTACGACCGTCGGTGGAGAACATAGTTGTCGGGTCGGTCTCTCATTTGCAGGTCCAGGCACTTGCACGTCTGGTCTTCTCACATCACTACGGGGAGGGTCTCATGGTGCGCTCATTCATCTCGGCAGTGTTGGTGGCCGTTGTGATTTCTGTCACAGTGTCTACATCCAGCGCGGGCATTATCAATTACTACGGCTATTTGTCGGGGGCCGCCGAGGTCCCTGCTAACCTGTCACCAGGCACGGGTTACGTGCGGGTGAAGATTGACACAGATCTCTCGACGATGTCCATCCAAGCGAACTTCGCGGGGTTGCTCGGGAACACCACCGCGGCACACATCCACGCTGTCGCTCCTCCGGGGGTAAACGCTGGCGTGGCCACCATGGTTCCCTCGTTCACAGGCTTTCCACTCGGCGTGACCAGCGGCGTATTTGACAACACGTTCGACCTGAACGACGCCGCGACCTATCGGGCCGCTTTCATTACGGCCCATGGCGGGACCGTTGCGGGAGCCAAAGCAGTGCTGCTCGGTGCCCTCGATGGAAATGCCTATTTCAATATTCACACTAACCTGTTTCTGGGAGGCGAGATCCGGGCCGATTTGCGGGCCGTTCCCGAGCCCGCGTCTCTCGCTCTGTGGGGCCTCGGCGCTCTTAGCCTTGGTCTGGCGAAACGCCGCCGTGGTCGGATTGCGTAGCGCGCATGACGGAAAAGCGGGACTTCCTGCCAGGAAGAGGATGCCGAAGACCGACGTGTTCGTCTGTCGCGGGTGGGACTGGCGGTTGCACTTGGTTCCCGAAGTTCACCAGCCGTTGTAGGACCAGTGCGGCGCGTCGCTCTTGTGTTTCTTGACGCCGTAAGAGTCCCCGACTTGGTGCAGCTTGGTGTTGGCGTTGACGTTGGTCATGTACGTCACTTCCACCTCTTTGCCGTCTTTCTTCTCGATCTTAATCTTCCCCGTCCACTTGATATCCATGTCGACGGCTTTTCCGGAGATATGATTGCTGTTCAGGGATGGCGCCACGTTACTCTTCGGCGGGACGGCCAGGCCAAAACCGGTGACCATTTCCTTAGCTCCCGCTTTGCTTTGGGCGAGAACGCCGTGGTCCCATTCGATATCGACGCCCGCCGTTGTCGTGGCGTCCTTGGGCAGACACTTTCCCAGGTATATCTTCCAGGACCAATGAAACAGATAAGCCCGCTTGGCGCTGCGCCGGGTCGATGTGACGGTCACCGTGGCCCCGGCGTCCTCGAGCGCCTTCTTGAATGCCTCGACCTTGGCCTTGAAACTGGGCTCCAGATCCGACATCGCGGCGCTGTTCTTCGCGTTCGAGTTGGCCCAGGTCACCCAGTACTGTCCGCTCTTGGTCTTCGCCACTTGTCGATCCTCCCAGCGACTGCCTGCCACACCAACACGAGCACCATCGCCATCGGCCAGGAAATCATGGTCCGGGAATTCTCGTCGCACGTGCTGCTCCCAGCCAACAGACGCAATTCTACGGGCCACCCATCCTGCCGCCAACCAAAAAACCACCGTCGTCGAGTGCCTTCTCATCCGCGGAGCCTGCCAATACACGGTTTCACATCGATGCCATCGCGACGACCAACGTGATCGAACTTGGGGTCGTTGCGCAGGATGATCCACCCGTTGGCTTGCCGATTGTCGCCGCCGATGCACGAGGCAGCACCATCAAGGCCGGCGTTGACCACTTGGCCGTACAGGTGTCGAGGCAGTGGCAGAAGGCCCGTGGCCAAAGGGCCCCGCACAATCGCGATGCGACGCACAGTGATGGGATTTTCCCTGCCGTCGGCGGGATTCCCGCGTACAATTCAGGCGTGTCAGAGAATCGCATTGCAGACCTGCCGCATCCGGATCGTCAAATGCAGTAAGATGTGCCGAAAACGAATCGATCGACGTTGACCAGACGCGCGAAGCGTAGCTGGAAAGAAGGAGTCTGACATGAATCTCTGTGACATATCTCAAGTTCCGCAGGGGCTCAAGCGTCGCGGTCTGGGTCGGGAGACAACGCAGTCAGAGCGATTTCGTCAGGAGAAGATCCAACGCTTCGATTCTGATTACCGCATCAAAGCCCGCAACCACAGCGTGGGCCGGAACGAGGCCGTTTCCGAGTTGCTGTGTTACCTGAGCCTGTTGCGAAACGCGAAGGCCATCCCGGAACATGCGGTGCTCGGATGGGATCGGGCCCACTATCAGGCTTTCAAAGCTTCCGAAGGACGGAATGCCGCACATGTGCTCCCCTGCCAGCTACTGATCGATGGGTCAAGCCCGACGGGACTGGCGGTACCACCTTATCTTGACGGAAACAAGATCCGGTATGCCTTGGCGGAGCTGTTCGGGAAAGTGACGTCTCTGCCCAAAGTCTTCAACGCGTCCGATAGCCGAGCGGAGGATCACTGCCTGCGCGGGGCCTTCGTTCAGGCTTGCGAATACGTCATCGGCCACACGCAGCCGATCCATCGTCAGGCCGGTGTTTTGAAAAGGGGAGTCGGGCTGAACTATGGCGAAATCCAGCTCAGCGTCAACGATCGGCCCGCAGCCGCCAGCGTGGGCATCGATCACGGCGCGGTGCGGACAGCCTATGAAATCTGGAATCAAGGGGCCCGAGCAGCCTTCGGCCGGGCCATTGCCGCTGTGGAGGCGAAGGGTGCAACCGTCGACGGACAGGATGCGTCGGACGAGGTCATCTACGTTCTCGAACAATACCGCGAAACTGACTCAGCTGCCCGCGAAAATGACCGATCCGATGATGTTCAGGCTCGAGGAAAGTCTCTGGATCTGACGCTTCGGAATGGGGGACCTGCTGGCACCGACTCGCATTGTCTTTCGCGGAGTGCCGGCGTTCTGGCTGCGGCTCAAAACGGTTTAACTCTTGACCGGAGACTTCTGTGAAGAAATCAGGAAGCAACCCGCGCGCGACACTACGTGTCACCGCCGTGCAGATGAAATTCGCCGACTCCCTGGATGGGAATCTGGCCAAGATCGAGCAAGCGGCGAAGCTCTCTGCCGAGGTAGGAGCGGACGCGGTGCTCTTTCCCGAGTGCGCGACGACCGGCTACGGGTACGATTTCGGTTCGCTGGGACCGGCCGACATCCGCCACTGTCTGAAAGCCGTGGGCGCAATCGCAGCCGGGCTGAAAACCTATTTACTCGTCGGCTCGCCGGTGTTTGCCGGCCGGCGTTTGTTCAACGGCTTGACCGTGTTCGATCGCGACGGGCGGCTGGTGCACGTCTACGCCAAGTGCCAGTTGACCGATTCGGACGAAGAATGGTTTTCACCGGGCAACAGTCTGTCACTGTTTTCCATCGACGGCGTGTGCGCGACGGCAATCATCTGCCACGAGCGGCGCTATCCCGAGTTGGTCCGCCTGGCGGTCATGGCGGGTGCTCAGGTGTTGTTTCATCCGAATGCCGGGATGGATTCGCTGAGCGTCTCGCGAGCCAAGCGTGGCGGGCGGGACGGGATTCCGGTGTGCGCGTTCGAGAATGCGATTTTCTACGTATTCGCCAACACAGTCGGTCCGCAAGGCGGCGGAAAATGGTCGGCCGGAGATTCGAAAATTGTCGCCCCCGACGGCTCGCTCCTGCAATTGGCCGACAACGAGCGCGCAGCGATCATCAGTGCCGAACTGGATCTGAGGTTGGCCACGCGCAAATACGCGATCGACAGTCTCGCACACCCCAAGTTCCTGGCCAGTCATTGGCGCGGCATGCCTCGCGAGATGAAGCAGCGCGTTGTCGAAACCGACCGTCGGTTCCAGCGATGGTACGGCCAGGATTGAAAGAGCCGTACCACTTGTGTAGAGTGTGTAAAAATGGGCAAGGGTTCCTAGCTGGGGAAGTAAACGCACAGGAGAGAATGCGATGGTAGTGATTTCGGTTTCTGTTCCGTTGCCGAGCCTTTTCGATAAGCAGAATGTGTCCCGACCCATCGTAATTCTGGTGGAATGAAACCGCTTCGCGGTAAAGAAGTGGACTCACACCGAGGTGGTCTTTCCCGGCAATTAGCTTCCCGCTTCCTAACCGCTGGACCCCTGAGGAACGCGTTCCACGGTAATGCGGCTCCGTACGCCAAAGGCGTACTACACCGTAGCCCGGGGTCAGCCGCGCTGCGCGGCGCCACCCCGGGTACACGTCCCCGAGCACATGTCGGGCGAGCCCAAGACGATGATCTAAACCGGCGGTCAACGAGCCCGAAAGGGCCGCAGCACAGCCTCGCACGGTGCGCTCGAGACATCGCTCCGCCGATTTCGGGCTCTGCGACCGCGGCTCTGGATCGCGGTCGTCGGCTCGACCGACCCATGACACGCAGCACGCATACCCAGCGTGCGCCGCGAGACGCGGCGACGCTGGGCTATGGAATGTAACCGCTTCGCGGTAAAGAAGTGGACTCACACCACGGTGGAGGCAGGAGGCCGCAGGCGGGAGGAGACACCCATCACTGACAATTCCTAAGTCGGAGTCTATTGAGTGACGTCGCGCCGTCACGGCGATGGTGCGAATGGTCTCAGTACGTTGGTAACCGTCCCATCGTGCTCAATTTGCCGGGAGATATGTACCGCTCCCCTTTTGCAGGCTCTATGATGGGTGGGTCCGCTGCCTGCTTCCGTACCGAGGTGTATGAATACGATGGAGCCCCTCATGAAAAGACTTTCAATCCTGGTTAGCTGTCTCTTACTTCTGCATGGCTCATTTGCCATGCCGTCCCCGGCCAACGCCGCGGGCGACATCGTAATCAGCAATTTCGAGTCCACGGACTACGGCGACTGGAAAGCCGAAGGCGAGGCATTCGGCACGGCACCGGCCAAGGGCACACTCGAAGGTCAGATGCAGGTCACGGGCTTTGAAGGCCAGGGACTCGTCAACTCGTTCTTCCAAGGCGACGGCACCACCGGCACGCTCACTTCTCCGGAGTTCAAGATTGAGCGTAAGTTCATCAGCTTTCTCATCGGCGGCGGCAAGGATGAAGAGAGGCTTTGCATGAATCTGCTGATTGATGGCAAGATCGTCCGCAGCGCCACCGGCCCGAATGACAAACCCGGCGGCAGCGAAGCCCTCGCGCCGGAGGTGTGGGGCGTAGGCGAGTTCGCCGGCAAGACCGCCACCCTCCAGATCGTGGACGATTCGACGGGCGGCTGGGGCCACATCAACGTGGACCAGATCGTTCAAACTGACCGCAAGCCCGCCGGCGTGCTCGTCAACGACCGCAAGCCCGCCGGCGTGCTCGCCAACGTCACGCGAGACATCACGCTGGAGAAACCTTACTTGAATCTTCCCATCAAGAATGGCGGGCCGAAACGGCAGATGAGTTTCCTCGTGGCCGGCCAGCCGCCGCGCAACTTCGAGATTGAACTGGCAGATGCCGATCCCGACTGGTGGGCCTTCATGGACATCGCTCCGTTCCAGGGCAAGACAGCCACGCTCAAGGTCAACCGGCTGCCCGAAGATTCCACCGGCTTGAAAGCCATTGATCAATCTGACGAAATCAAGAACTCGGACACGCTTTACCGCGAGAAGCTGCGGCCGCAGTTCCACTTCTCCCCGCGGCGTGGCTGGACCAACGATCCGAACGGGCTGGTATTCTACAAAGGCGAGTACCATCTGTTCTTCCAGCACAATCCGTACGGCTGGAACTGGGGTAACATGCACTGGGGCCATGCGGTCAGCCCGGACTTGATTCATTGGAAAGAGCTCCCCGTCGCACTTTATCCCGACGAGCACGGCACGATGTTCTCGGGATCGGCGGTCGTGGACTGGAACAACACCGCCGGCTTCCAGACGGGCGAGGAGCAGGTGCTCATCTGCATTTTCACTGCGGCGGGGAATCCCTTCACCCAAGGCATCGCCTCGAGCAACGACCGGGGCCGCACCTGGACCAAGTATGAGAACAACCCGGTCCTGCCGCACATCATCGCCAGCAACCGCGACCCGAAGGTGATCTGGTACGCGCCGGAGAAGAAATGGATCATGGCACTATTTCTGGACGGTAGCGATTTCGCGCTGTTTTCTTCGCAGGACCTCAAGAAATGGGAGAGGCTGAGCAGCGTGGCTATCCCGGGCACGGGCGAATGCCCCGAGTTCTTCGAGATCGCCTTGGATAGCAACCGGCAGAACACGCGCTGGGTTTTCTATGGTGGCAATGGGCGCTACCTCGTCGGCAAGTTCGACGGAAAAACCTTCACGCCGGAGTCCGGCCCGCACACGCTGCACTACGGCAATTGCTGGTATGCCTCGCAGACCTTCACGGACATTCCGGCGGAAGACGGCCGCCGCATTCTCATTCCGTGGGGACAGATGGCCACGCCCGGCATGCCGTTCAACCAGATGATGGGCGTGCCGGTCGAACTCACCTTGCGCACGACCGACGAAGGCCCGCGGCTCCTGGCCAATCCGGTGAAAGAGCACGCTTCACTTCGCGTGAAAACTCACACCATCCAACCGCAACCGCTCAACCCCGGCGAAAATCCGCTGGGTGCCGTGAAAGGTGAACTTCTGGACCTGACCGCCGAACTCGCACCCGGCGACGTCGCAGAACTGGGCTTCAAGCTTCGTGGCATCACGGTGAGCTACGATGCGAAGAAACAGGAACTCCGTTGCAACGACAACAAGGCCGCGCTCAAGCCGGTGGATGGCAAAATCCGCCTGCGCCTGATGGTGGACCGCACCTCCATCGACATCTTCGGCAACGACGGCCGCCTTTACATGCCAATGGGCATGATCGTCCCGCAAGACAACCTTTCGCTGGAAGTCTACGCCCAAGGCGGCAGCGCGAAGATCACCGCGCTGGAAGTTCACGAGTTGAAGTCAGCGTGGGAATTACCGAATTAGGAAAGGTGCGAAAGAAGAAATGCCTTATCGGGACGCTTCCGGTAGACACGTCTACTGCGAGACGCCGCTTGGCTTCAAAAGTTCATCAGAGTGGCCCGCCGGGCCCCGGCGGGATTCGAGCGTCGGAAGGACAAGAACCCGCCGGGGCCCGGCGGGCCACACTGCGAAAAGGACACATGCTTCGGCCCGTCCTATTCGTGGCGCAGCGCTTCGATGGGGTCCATATGAGCGGCTTGCCGGGCAGGGTAGACTCCAAACACGATGCCCACGCCGAGAGAAATGAACAAAGACAGTATCACGGACCAGGGCGCGATCCGCGGTTCCAGCGTGTCCACGATCGGCGGCAGAAGATCCGGAGACACCATCGTCAGCAGTGTTCGTGTCCCGCGGAAGATGGGACCACACAGCAGGCCGAACAAGACTCCCAAGAGTCCCCCGCTGGCCGTCAGCACGACCGTCTCGGTGAGAAACTGCTGGATAATGTGCCGGCGCGTTGCGCCCAGCGCCCGACGAATTCCGATCTCGCGAGTCCGTTCGGTCACCGTCGCCAGCATGATGTTCATGATGCCAATCCCGCCCACGAGCAGTGAGATGCCGGCGATGATCACCAGCAGAACATTGAACATGGCCCGGGTTCTTTCCGCCTGACGCAGTAACTCCTTGGGCACAACCACTGCGTAGTCGGCGACCTTGTGGTACTTCTTGAGCAGGGTCTCGATGATCGTCGCCGTTTCATCGACGTCTTCCACGCTGTCAACGCTCACGGTGATCTGGCTGAGTTCGACTTTTTCTCCCTGGAATTCACCGCCGACGCGCTTCATTACGAGATCGCCAACTCGATGCCGGAGGGTCTCCAATGGAATGTAAGCGTCCAGATTGTAATCCCTGGAGTCGAAACTGCCGCCAATGGCGGCCGACGCCGTGCGCGGCTTGGTTTGGCCGATCACGACGTAGAACTCGCTGCCCACCCAGATCGCCTCGCCGAGCGGATTCTCGTAGGGAAACAGACGCTTGGCAGTGTCATCGGCGAGCACGACGACCTTCTTGCCACGGTCACGCGGAGTGAGCCATCGCCCGCGCAATCTCGAGATGATTGAGTTCGAAGTACTCCTCAGCGCAGCCCACCAGTTTGGCGTCGGCAGTCCGGTTTCCCATGCGCAATTCGAAAGACAGTTCACGCATCGGCACCGCGCGGCGAATGCTCGGAATGTTCTCGACGATGCGACGGTAGTCGGCTCTCAGCAGGCCGTACGTCTTGATACGATTGCTGGCATCCTGCCCGTTGCTCGCGGCAGTCGGCTGCTTGGCCCGAATGATGATGTTGGTCGCGCCAAGTTCCTTGATCTGCTGCTGGGCCCGGTAGCTGACTCCTTCCCCCATGGCGACTAACCAGATCACCGTCGTGGTGCCGATGAAGATACCCAAGGCGGCCAATCCGGCGCGCATTTTCTGCAGCCGCAGGCTTTTCAAGCCAAGTTGCACGGTCTGGAGGAAAGAGCTGTACATGAACTCATCGCATTTCTCGGAGGGTCGTCTCCCGCTTGGTCCGAATCTGGCTCCCACAACTTCGACTAAGTGCGGGACCCAGCTGACATCGGCTTGTCGGGTTCTGCCTTGTCGAGCGGTTCGACTACCTCAGTTCCTGTTTGTTCGAAGGCCACCGGATTGAGGAAGACTTCGTCGCCTTCATTCACACCTCCCTTGACGAGTGCGTACACGTCGTTCGTATCGCCGAGTTCCAGCGCACGCCGTCGCGGACCATCGGACGTCTTGACCCAACAGTATGTTGATCCCGTCGTTCCTACCACCGCGGCGACGGGTATCGTGAGCACGTCGTTGTACCGAGCAATCATCACTTCCACTTCGGCGCTCATGCCGGGCATCAGCCCTTTCCCGGAGGGGAGCTTGATGATCGTGTCATAAGTCACGATGTTCCCAGTCCACTTACTTGTCGGCGCGGTGACCGAGGCCACCGAGGAAACCTGGCCGTCGAGTGTCTCGCCCCGCAGCGTAATCCTGGCATCGAGCCCCGGCTGAAGGCGGTGGACGATGGCTTCGGGAATCCCGACTTTCACTTGCATCTGGGAGAGGTCGGGCATTAAGAGCAAGGTCTGACCCATGTACACCGTCGCACCGACTTCGATCTCGGGTGTGTACTTCCACGGCTCCGCCGTGGGGTGGATCACGAGGCCGCTCCGTTCGGCTTTCACGATACAGTTCGCGAGATCTGCCTCGCACAAGACGCGTTGTTCCGCCAGGTTTTTCTCCTGTTCCTTGTTTGCTTCATGTCGGGCCGTTTGAACCTTCACGTTGCCGTTGAGTGTTTCCAGTTCCATTTTCTTGGTAAAATCTTCCAGTACCGCGATGTCGGTCTTCCTGGCGGTTACGTTCAACTCCGCCTGGATGACGGCAAACTTCTTCTCGTCGATTTCCACTGCGCTTACGTAACCTCGCTCAGCCATCATTTCCGCATGGTTCAGCATGTTCTGTGCTGTACCCAGGCTCGCCTCGGCAACGGCGAGATCCTTCTCCAGCGTCATGAGCTGCGACTTGTACCTGCCCTCGAGATACTCCGAGATTGCGGTTTCCGCGTTCGCCAAGTCCGCTTTGGATCGTTCCGCGAGCGACCTGGTCGTGTGCACCCACTTCCATACCTCATTAACGCGGTCTTCGAACTCGAGCGTCTCCAATCTGACCAGTTCATCTCCTGGCTTCACCTCCGTACCGCTCTCAATAACCCACAGGATCGGGATATTGGCCCCGCGGACTTTGCATTTGATTTCTATGTTGTCCGAGCTTTCGAGAGTACCCTGTTCCGTTACCGAGACGAGCAGGTCGCCGCGCGTGACGGTGTGCATCAGTCGCGGGCCGTTTTCCTGCGACCGTGTGAAGTGTGGGATCAAAACGGCGGCGGGAGCCGACACGGCGACCACAGCGATCGTCAACAGCCCGCGCTTCCACCAGCGGCTTGCCGAGAAATCCACGCGAGCGCCGCGGTGTCGTGGCCGCTCTTGGAGAGGGCCTTGCGCCGCCGGCAACACGTCAGTCGTCATGATCGACCTCCAGCTTTGCCGGCGATCCAGATGCAGTGACCGACTTGCCAGAATCCGGGTTCAGAGGCTCCGTCTCGTTGAGCGGTTTCAGCACCTCGGATTGCGCTTCCTCAACATAGGCCAGCGGATTGATGACGACTTCATCACCTTCCTGCAGTCCTCCCTCGACGACCAGAAACGTGTCATCGGTGTCGCCTAGCTGGAGTAAACGCCGTTCGAATCCCTGGGTCGTCTGGACCCAGCAGAAGTCCCCCTGGGCCGTTTCTACCACCGCAGTGACCGGAATCGTCAGCACATGTTCGTGACGCTCAATGAGCACCACCACCTCGGCGCTCATGCCGGGCTTCAATCCTTCTTCGGAAGGTAACTCCACGATCGCGTCATACTTCACGACGTTCCCCGTCCACCAGCCGGCCGGCCTGGTAACCGACGAGACCGTCACGACCTTGCCTTCCAGCGTTCTGTCGGGCAGTGTCACCTTGGCCTCCAGTCCCGGCTTGATGCGGTCGATGACGGACTCGTGAATGCCGACCTTCACCTGCATCTTGGACAGGTCCGGCATGAGCAGCAGGGTCTGATCCATGTGCACGGTTGCCCCTTCTTCGATCTCGGGAGTATTCTTCCATTGGGCCGCCGAGGGGTAGATCACCAATCCGCTCTTTTCCGCCTTGACGGTGCAGTACTGCAGCTCCTCGATCGCGAGATCCCGGCGAATCGCATCCATCTTGGCCCGTTCCTCTTCGGCGGCCAGCTTGGCTTTGGCGGCATTCAAGTTGCCGTTGAGTGTCTCCAGTTCCATTTGTTTCGTGTAGTTAGTCAAGACATCGATATCGAGTTTCTTGGCTTTCACGAGCAACTCAGCCTGAGTGACCGCGAACTTGCGCTCCTGAACGTCCAATTCACTTACGTAGCGTCGCTGGGCCATCATTTCGGCATGGCGGAGCATGTTCTGCGTAGTAAGCAGGCTGGACTCGGCGATGGCGAGGTCCTTCTCCAGTGTCATCAATTGCGCGCGATACCTCCCCTCCAGGTACTCTGGAACAGCCAGCTCAGCTCTCGCCACATCAGCTCGGAACCGCTCGGCGCCGGACCTCGTCAAATGGGCAAATTTCGTACGTTCGCTGATGGCGTCCTCGAGTGCCAGAGTATCCAGCCGGACCAGTTCATCGCCCGGCTTCACCTCGGTACCACCTTCGATGACCCAGTTGACTGTGCTCTCACCTCGGACTTTGCATTTGATTTCCGTGTTGTCAGAACTCTCCAGAGTTCCTTGTTCGGTCAGCGTGACAAGCAGGTCGTCACGCATGACCGTGCGAGTCGGCACAGGACCGGTCTCCCGCGGATAGCTGACGCCAGGCAGGCGTACGGCCGCCCACGCCAATGCGGCGACCAGGCAGAGCCCCAGGAAACCGCGTCTCCACCGCCAGCCAGCCGAGCAATGTTGTTGATCGCCGCGCAGCGGCCGCTGCGGCGGTTGCGGAGAGACGTGCATTTCTGGAAGGACATCAATTGCCATGGCCGGCCTCCCGCTTGACTGGCGCACCGGCCCGCGTGCCGGACTTATCCGCATCCGCAGGCATTGCGTTGTCGCGGGGACTTTGCGCGTCCGCCTGCGCTTCCTCAAGAAACGCCTGTGGATTGAGCACGACCACATCCCCTTCCTTCAGGCCAGCCTTGACGACAATGAACGAGTCATTGGTGTCACCCAGTTGCAGCGGACGCCGATTCGTTCCCTCCGCCGTCTGGACCCAGCAGAAGTCTCCCGCTTCCAATTCGACCACCGCCGCGACAGGTATGGTCAGCACATCTTCGAGCCGATCAATGATCACTTCCACCTCGGCACTCATGCCCGGATTGAGTCCTTTGACTGAGGGAAGCTCGATGATCGTGTCATATTTCACCACGTTCCCGGTCCACCAACCGGCGGGCCTGGTAACCGCCGCCACCGAGAACACCTTGCCGGTGAGCTTGATGTCGGGAAGCGTCACCAAGGCCGTCATCCCCGGCTTGATGTGGTCGATGATCGATTCGTGAATCCCGACTTTCACCTGCATCTTGGAAAGGTCAGGCATGAGCAGCAGAGTCTGATCCTTGCGTACGGTCGCACCTTGCGTGATGTCGGGCGTATCCTTCCATTGGGCAGCCGACGGGTAGATCACCAGGCCGCTCTTGGGGGCCTTGATGACGCACTGCTGCAACTCTTCCAGCGCGCGATCACGGCGTCCCTCGTCCATGGCGAGCCCGGCCTTGTCCGCTTCGAGCTTGGACTTGTTTGCGATCAAGTTGCCATTGAGCGTCTCCAGCTCCATCTTCTTGCTGTATTGCTCCAGCACGGTGCGCTGAGTCTCCTTGACTTTCAGCTCTAACTCGGCTTGCGTGACCGTGATCGCATTCCCTTCGACCTCCAACTCCGTGACGTAGCCAAGCTTGAACAGATCTTCCGAATGGCGGAGCATCTTCTGGGAGGTTTCCAGATTCGTCCTGGCGATTGTCAGTCCACTCTCCGCCGTTTCAAGTAGCGCTCGATACCTCCCCTCCAGGTACTCCGGAATGGCGATTTCCGCCTTTGCCACGTCAGCCTTGGATTGCTCCAGTGTGGCCCGTGCTGTATGGGCATTTGTGGTTTGCTGGCTGACCGCATCCTCAATTCGCTTCGTATCCAGCCGTACCAGCTCGTCGCCTTCGGCCACTTCCGAACCACCCTCGATCACCCAGTTGACTGTGTTGTAACCGCGGACTTTGCATTTGATCTCCGTGTTGTTGGAACTCTCCAGGGTCCCTTGTTCGATGACAGAGATAATCAGCTCACCGCGGGTGATCGTGTGAGTCTGTTGGGGGACGGACGGCTGCGGAGAAATGCTCACGCGGATCAGCGTGACGACAACCACAATCACCGCGAGCGCAACAACTGCGAGCAGGCCGCGCTTCAACCACCAACTGCGCCGAGCGTGTGGAGTTGGCGTCTGTTGCCGCGGCCCTCGCAATGGAAGATCAACCCGAGGGTCTCGTTGTGGAGGGGCGTGTGTAAGCAATTCAGTCGACATGATCAACCACCATCGCGAAGAAAGATCGTCGGCGAGTTCAGCAAGCCGGAGCACGCGGAACGAACTGTGTCACCCAATGGCCATTGTACCAACTGTGACTTAACTTGCGCGGGATCTGTGCGTGCCGCCGGGTTCCAGCGAGCTGGCACCGGCATTTCTCTTCGCGTACGAGGTCCCCAGACCGTGATTGTATCCGTTTGTATCCCCGATTCGTGGACCCTCGGTGGCGGTTGGATGATTCACTCGTCTGGGAGCTCTGCGGCGGCGCCGCCACCAGCGTCGATCTGGTCCGTGGGAGGCTCGCCAGGCGGTGGCAACGGTTCGGAATTCACGGCTTCGATCAGGTCGGCCGGAACGGGAGGCGGCAATTCCTCTGGCGCGGAACGGTCCCCGTCGATCGAGTTCTCCATCCAGGCACCGTCGCGATCGAGCAACATCACGCCCAACTCGCGAGCCAATCGCATCTTGGCCGCATAGTAGTCCAGCCAGACGCCTAAGAACGCATTTTGCGTATCCCGCAGGGCCGACTGAGCTGACAGCAGGTTGATTGCCGTCGTCGTCCCGAATTGCAGCGGGCGTTGTCCAGGCCGGGGAGGTGCGACGGGCGCGTAGAGGAAGGCCCGCGTCATATCGACGCGCTGAATCGCGATCGCGACAGCGCGGCGTTGAATTTCAAGGCTCTCGCGAAGTTGCCCGATCTCGCGCAACAACTGGCGGACTCCCAGGTGGAGCACATCGCAGGATTGAATGAATCCGCGACGGCTCTGTTGATAGTTGATAAGTGACTCGCGATAGGCGTTGCGCTCAAGCAATCGTGTGAAGGGTGCGTCGAATTCAAATCCCATGTGGAGATTGGCCGTCGGGGCGCGGAAGCTGACGGGGTTGTTTCGCGCTGTTCGCAAATTGCCGTCCGCCGTCACATTCAGAACGGACTGCAAAGCATCCGCATTCACCTGGATCGAACGCCAGCTATCCACAAGTGACGCGCGGGCGTTCATGAAGTCCAGTCGGTTGGTCAACGCGATGCTAAACGCGTCCCGGGACTTCAATTCCACGGTATCAATGGTGACCGTGTCGAGACGAGCCCGTGCCTGAACCAGAATCGAACGCTGTACCAGACGCAGCAGACTGCCAAGCCAGATGGTCAGCCGTCGTTCCGCAGCAGCCGAGTCTTCCGCGGAGAGGTCAACCTGGAGTTGATTCAACTCCGTCGCGGCGGCCTGAAACTGCTGCTGCAGATTGGCCAGTGTCTCGGCCAACCGTTCTCTATCTTGGCGGAACTGCTGCCGCTCGTCATCGTCCATAAATCGTTCGCGTGCCGGTACCGCCGCTTCCATCCGAACCAGATCTCTCTGCGTGTCGTTGAGCTGGCGTTCCGCCCGTTTGAGAACGGCGAAGATATCGACCAGAATCGGGCGAATCGAGTCGATCGCGGCGTCGTTCGGCAATTGCCCGACGCGGTCTCGCAACGCGATGAGGGAGTCTTGGACGGAGGTTGCCTCGCGCGCGACAAGCTGAAATTGGCGGATCAGCTGGTCGTCCAGTTCGACCGGCACGTCGGGTGGTAAGCCGAGCGTGGTGGTCTTGTAGCGGTCGAGCGCCAGAGCAAAGTCGTTGCGGCTCTGCAACAGGCGGGCCTGCTCGGCAAGAACATTTTGCCGAAACTGATCCACTTGCACCAAGTCAATTATGCCGACATTCAGCAGTGCTTCCAGCTGGTCCAGCGTCCTCTGTTGCAGGCTAAGGTTATCCTCCGAGTTGCGGATCTGCTGCAGCTGCAGCAGCAGGCCCACATAGCCGCCAACAAAGCCTTGCCCGGAGTACGATACAAGACGGGTGCTGCCGTTGCCCCGCTGCGGTCCGACGACCCCCAGTTCGCCGATGGCGACTTGCGTGTAGAAGCCCTGTCGATACTGCTGGTAGGCCCGCAAATCTGCCAGCAACCCGCGTTCCGCCAGCGTCAGTTGTTCCAGGGCTACGTCCTTGCCGGCCCCGCGCAGCAGCGGCTGGATGAACGAGAAATTTGCCAACGATGCGGCGAGATTCGAGTCGCTGCCGTTGAACTCAAAGACGAAGGAGTTGGCAAACCCGACCAGGAGTTCACCCGCAGTAGCGAATCGCCGGCGTGCCTGAAGCGCCGGATCTGCCCCAAAGGGTCGCCCAACCGTCAAGCGGTTGTTCTCGACTCCCTCTCCGTGAATCGGCGGGGTCACCACGAAGCGACCCAGGACCGGATCATAGCGCAATGCGGGTGGAATCAATGATCCAAGGTGGGTGTAAAAAGCATCATAGCCGCCGAAGAACTGCGTATCCAGCCGAAAACGCTCGGCCGTGACATCCAGGGCGGACAAGTAGAGAGTTTCCAACTGGGTCTGCTGCGAAGGGGAATGCATGTAGGCGAGTCGGAGCGCGGAGTCAACGTTAAGTTTGACCGCGTCGTCTTGACCGACGTCAACATAGTCGGCCAGCGCCCCTGCCCACGCCGGATTCTCCAAGCCGATCCGCTCACCGTTGGCGTCCCAGTGCGACCAACCTCTCTTCCCATCAACCACCTGCATGTACTGGTGCGACGTCGGATCGTCCGCCGGCATGGGTGAGCGATCTGGGTTGTAGGGGTCATAAAACCGGCTGCGCCGGTCCATGTCGATGCCGAAGCTCGTCGCGCACCAACGTGGATCGGCGTTTCGCTCAGCGATTACCTCATAAGCTTCGCGATCCGCCTGAATTCGATACATCGCCCGCGAGCAGCCGTTGGCGACAACGACGAATGCCAGCAGAGCTAGCATTCCCCGTACCCGCAGCGCTGGGGGCGAATCGTGCATTGTCGGCGTTCCGGTGACTCTCTTGGAGGCACCCCTCTCGGGCCGCGAGGCGCATATTGGGTTCCACTTGGTTCCTCCAGCCGTCCTTATCGCCGTACGGATTGCGCAAACTTTAACGATTATGCTAACAATGCCGACTGCACGAAATGCGGGTTCGAATTGGCCGAGCCCCACCTCCGAAAATCGCTCCGTTGCCGGCACGGAGCACTGGAGCCCGGATTCATTTCTAACCGCGGATGGCAGATTGACGACCAAGGGACCGCAGAACACTGATGTTGTTGACCCAAGCGTCGGCGTAGGATACGTGGATGGCTGCCGAGGATTAACCATCGTCGCGCTGCCGATCTGGGGTTTTTGCAACGCCGCTAGAGCTTGACGATCCGACCGGAAGTGAGGCAATTCATGTTGTGGACGAAGTGTCTGTCGCACGCTGTCCGACTCGCCACTGTAATCGCGACGTTCATGTTCGTCCCTGAGGCGCCGACGGCTGAATACGAGGCTGAAGTGGCAAGGGACAGACCTGTCGCCTGGTGGCGGTTCCAGGAATTGACCGGCAGCGAAGGTGTCACGGTTGCGGACACGACCGAGGAACATCCGGGTACGTGTTATGGGCGCGTGACGCTCGAACCGGGCCCACCTGCGATCGGGGGCAGCGCGGCCGGATTCGATGGGATAGGGGCGTACATTGAGGTGCCGCATCACGCCGAGTTCGAGTTGGCGGCGATCTCCGTCGAGTTGTGGTTCAAGTCGACTCAGCCCTGGCAGCACCCGCAGTGGCCAGGCAGCGCGACTTTGATCACGAAGGCCACGGCGGGCGCCGCCTCCGGCGACTGGACCGTCAATGGTGCCTCCTCCCGGCCAGGCGAGAACGACGGGCGCATCGTCGCCAGTTGCGGACCCATCGGCGGAAGTACGGACATGAATACGGTCTCGCCAGGTGGATCGAACGATGGACGGTGGCATCATCTGGTCTGGACTCGATCCGCGGAGGGAAGCGATCGGCTGTTCCTCGACGGCCGGCTGGTGGACGAGGCGGAAGACAATGGCGACCAAATCGTCAACGATCGCCCGATCCAGATCGGCGGCGACCCGCACCAAGAAGGCCGATTCTTTCAGGGTGCCATGGCTGAGGTGGCTGTCTATAGCGATGTACTCGCTCCCGAGCGAGTGCGGGCCCATGCTGTGGCCGGCGGGCTCAACGTGCCCCTGGACGTCGCTGAAGAGCCGCAGGCTACGCTGGTCGACTCGCTGATGCTGGCCAACGACGCCGGAATCGCGTGGGAACTCGTCTGCACAAATCGAGGTTGGGCCTTGGGGCGAATACTCATCCACGGCAAGCCGTTGGAGGATTCGGCCACGGGCGGGATCGTGTACCTGCGACATGCGCAGACGGACGAAGTGCGTTGGCTCTCCGCCCAGAAAGCAGAACGCATCGATGCGGCCACGGCGCGACTATCGGGTGTGGCCGACATCGAGGGCGTCAGCTTGCGGTTCAGCTCGAAGATCGCCTTGGTACCCGGTCTGTTGGCGGCCCGCTGGACGACGGATTTCTCGGTGGACCGGGAGCTGCACGGGTGGGAGGTCTGCTTGGCTCCTTGGGAACGACCGACCAACAGTTGGCGATGCTGGTGTTATCCGTTCGCCGGCAACAGCAAGTCGGTATCGATCGCCCCGCTTCGGTACTGCGGTGTGCCCGCTGCGCTCGTCTACCGACCTGACTTGTCGATGGTTGCCCTGTTTGGGATTGACGCGGCGTGCGACTACCTCAATCCGAACACTTGGACCGGCAAGACCGCCTTCTGTTTCCAGAGCCGCAAGACGCCGCCTGCGTTCCGGTTCGGCGGCGGCCAGCTCTCGCCCGAGGAGCATTACTGCATTCCGCTCCAGATGATTGCCAGCGACGCGGGCGCTTTTCCTGGCGCTGTCACTCAGCTGGTCCACAGCTGGATCAAGCTGAACGACTACCGGGTTGAGCCGCTCAACGTGCGTGAGCCGGAGGCGGCGGTTTCGATCTTCCTCGCCGGCCGTCGCGCGAGCCAGATGTGGCAGCCGGGCAAAGGCTATCAGATTCAAGACGCCTGGCCGGTGATCTACATGCCCGAGGCGCCGATCAACGCGTACTTGGACTATCGGCTCTACGAGGAGACCGGCGATGCGCTGTGGCGCGAGCGGGCCCTGCAGATCATGGAGTTCCTCAAGGGAGCCCAGCACACCGATCCGGCTGAGCCAAGTTTCGGCGCCATCGAGAGCCACTACAATCTTCCTGAGGGTATGTTTGCCAGTACGGACCGCGGCGGGAACCCTGGCCTCAAGCCCGACATGAACGCCTACGCCGCTCGCTATACGCTTATGCTCTGGCAGCGGATCAAACAACGCGAGGGGCTGGATCGCCGCGATTGGTACGAGATGGGCATGCGGATGGCCCATTGGGTGGTGCGCCAGCAGCGGCCCGACGGGGGACTACCGCAAGTGATCGGACCCGACGTCGCGCGCAACGCGGTCTCTGTGGTTTCCGGACGAGCTCTGGTAGCCCTGCCGATTGTGCGGCAGATCACGGGCGATGCGCAGTTCGACAGGTTCATCGAACTTCACGAACAGTTCGTGCGCCGACAAGTGGAGAATCGCTTCTGGTTCACCGGCGCCCACACGGATCTGCCTCCCCAGGACTTTGAATCGGACAGCGTCTGGCAGGTGGTCGAGTATTGGCTCGACAAGTATGAATCGAACCGCCAGCCGGACTGCCTGGAACACGCCGAGGCAAACGCCTTGCTGGCCTTCCTCATGATGTGCCCGAAACAGCTGTCCTGGGTTGCCAATCCGACCCAGACCTGTCATGCCGAGCAGCAGCATTACCTGCAGTACTCCAACTACTGCTACAACAACGCGAAGATTGCCTGCCTGCACCGCCTGGCAGAACTTACCGGGAAAGATCTTTACCGCCAGTTGTGCAACCGCATCGTCCAATGCGGTTTCTGGTGCCAGGAGCCAACCGGACCGTGGAGGGGCTCAGTCTACGAGCGCATGAGCGATCCCTGGCTCGGCGTGTCCACAGACTACAACTCCAAGGGTACTCACTACATGAGCGAGTTGGCTGTGGAGCTCAACCTGCAACTGCTGGAGATGGGACTCGTTCATTTCGATTCCGAGCAGTTGATCCCGTCAGTCCAGCCGCCGGAGGATCGGCGTGACCGGTAGCCGCTGCCTATGCACACTGTCGCGCCCGACTCACGCAGGTCAGACATTGGCAGGATAATCTCGGTTGGGACGAATCGTCTGTAATTTGACGGTGTTGGGGTTGCGAATCGAGCTTGACATTGCCAGTTGGAAGTGGCAATGCGTTGACTACTGCGCGGCTACTTCTTCGCCCGTTCCAGGTTTTTCACGTGCTGCCCAAGCTCCTTCAGTTCGTCGCGCAGCCGACCGATCTCCTGCCGTAACTCTTGGATCTCGATGGGACGTCTGCCCATTGTCGGATCGCCGCGGCGTTCAGACTCCTCCATCAGTCGCATCTTGGCTTCACGAGCCTCTCGCTCCAAAGTCTCAGCCTTCTCCATGACCTGTTTGGCGAGATCAATCGCCCCCGCCGCATGGAGGTTGTCCGCCGCGATCCGAAGGTGCTTGATTCGGCGGCCGGTCTCTTCGAGCTTCGCCATCGCTTCCGGGCTCAGCCCAGGTCCTTTGTGTTCCTCAGCTTGCCCTTTGAAGGCGACACGAAGACGTTCCAGCTCTCGTTCGGTTTCGGCGATTCGTTCCCGAATCTCGGCCAAGTCGCTTTCCGACGCACTCGACTCCTTCATCCGGCGTTCCTTGTCGAGCAGATCCTTCAGGTGGCCGTGGAGCTTGTCGATCTCCTTCTCTGAGACCTTGGGTCGCTTTTCCTGCAATCGCTCAGCGGCCTCCGCCAGGTTGGCAGCCTTGCGGGCGAGGTCTTCGGCCGCCTCGACTCGTCCGCGCTCTTTTAGTTCGAGCGCCTCTCTTTTCATCGCCTGGGCCTTTTCCCGAAGCTCGTCGGCCTCGGAGGCAATGAGACGTGGGGCAATGAGAAACAGCAACGCGCAGATGACGGCGGAAACGGTAGCACTACGCATGATCATTCTCCTTTTGTCTGGACTTCCCGCAGCTCAACGAACTTCATTCGGCGGTCAGGCTGCACACCCAGCATTCTCCCTTGGGCCGCCCGCTGGGGCAACCGGAGCGGTTCATGGATGCTATTGCCCCGTCACCGCTGCCGTGTCCATCCGTTCGGTCGAGCGTGGTGCGATCCTGGCCGAAGGCTTCGACGCCAGGGACTTGGACCGGACCCAATGGCGACTGTGAAGCGGCGAGAACCAGGCAATAATTTCGTCGCAAGTTCGCAAAGTGGTTGCTCGCGCCGAACGACGCCGTCCACGTGCCGTCCGCCGGTCTTGTCGTGCGGAACGCCTTCCCTGGCCCGTCCACGGTGTTCGCTTCACCAGCCGTGAAGTGGTAACTCACGGAGTCCCATTCCGCTTGAGCAACGGACACACACGAGAGAAATGTGACGGCAACGATGTGCGTTACGTCGTGCATGGTTCGGCTCCTTGTCCAGGTGGCACGTTCGATTGTAGCAAACCACAGACTCGACGATTTCTCCGCGATATTTTCGGCATTGCCCCAGTCTCGAGTCGCGTCGGTGTCCAGCCCAAGGGGCTTGGCCGCCCATCGTGTTCGGATCAGGCTGGTACAAAACTCGCGTCAGGTTGCTGCGTGTGGGCAAGGAATGCCTCCGCAGGGTGAGGCTGGATCCGTAGAAACTCCGCGGGAATGCTACCCGGGTCCGTCGGGGGCGATCTTTACGCAATAGGACTGGAAACGTACCCCCTAAAGAGGTAAGCTGACATGTGCTTGGTCAACATCACTTGGTCCGAATTGTCGTCGTCGCAAAACGCGGTCACAGACGGTGTTGTCCCATGTCTTTTGACCCTTATTACGAATGGCTCGGAATTCCTCCTGACGAGCAGCCCGCCGACCACTATCGCTTGCTCGGCGTCCGCCGTTTCGAAGCCAATCTCAACGTGATCGAAACCGCTGCCGAGCGTCAGATGCTGCTGCTGAAGACGCGGCAGAATGGGCCCCACAGTGAACTGACGCAGCAGTTGATGAATGAGGTCTCCTCTTCGCGAATTTGCCTGCTGAATGCGCGAAGAAAGTCTGAGTATGACGCGAAGCTACGGAGTCGTGTCGACAGTCAGACGGCGCCAGTTCCGCCGCCACACGAAATGTTGTCGCCAGCCCTGGAAGAACGCCGGGAACTCGAGCCGCCACGGTCTCAAGACCCTCAGCAATCGGCACCATCGCGGCGTCTTCGTCCGGCAAACGTGTCCAACACTTCACGCGGGTTCAGACATGGAAAGTTCGCACGGTCGGTGGATCTCGGCTCGGAAAGCATCAAGCTGCCGCTTGTACTTGGTGGCGTGGCCGCGATTGCTGTTGTCCTGATCATGTTGTGGCTGTTCGTGGGGAAGGATTCTCCCCGTCCAAGAAGCGACGTGGCTGACCGGGAGCTTGTTGCCGAATCAAGCATCGTTGCCAAGCTTGAGTGGGAAAGGCAGACGACCGCCCCCGGATCGCCACGAGTGGTACCGAACACTCAGCCACCTCAGCCGCCTGTTCCACTCGTTCCACCGGAAGAACTCCAGACATCCAGATTGGGACAACCGGGGGACAGCAAGTCGACCGACAAGCAGGATACCGCGGGATCCGCCGGTCAAGATTCACTCGGTCCCGAATTGAAACCAGATGTTGGTGGGGGACGGGGCGTTGTTAACGGTTCGGACGCTGGCGACGATCGGAGTTCGCAGCAAAATCAGCCGTTGGCCCCACTCGACCCACGCTCCGGCGATGAGGCGCGGGTGGACGATGCGTCCACGCGAGATGGCCCGCAATTGAACGGTCAACACGAACGAATACGGCTGGAACGCAGTGCCGGGGGGCTTGCACCCGTCAACCAACCCCGGGCGCGTAAGGATAGCGTCAACACCGGTGACAGTCACCTGAACTTATCTCCGCTCAGTTCGGTCGGTTTGGCGACGGACTTCGAACGCTTGCCGAGCGAATTCGATCTTTCTAAGGCGATCGCAGCAACTGGACCGGACAGTGTTTGTCTCGGTGAACTGCCATCGTTTAAAGGGACTGATTGGCAAGTCTTGCTGGAAGACTACTCGTCACCAACAGGTAAATCGAAGTTCTCAATTGGTGCCGTGTCAACCGAGGGGGACTTGTTCCGTTGGCCGCTTTTTGGCCTGACATCTGCCAAGGGATCGCTGCCCCGCGCTGGACTGTCCGCCGAGGAGACTTCTGATAAGACACTGCTGGGGCACGTGGAAGCTGGTTCGACTGGACTGTTCCTGAGATTCTCTCGTTCGGCAAGTCCGGAGTTGATGGAACAATTCACTTCTTGCGGCCTCACTGTACAGAACGAGCGTGGGGAGCATCATATGCAACTGCAAACGCCCGAGCGAATCGCGCCGTTGACAGTCGCGTTTGACGATGCCAAGAAGACGGTCACTCTGGACCAGATGCCGGCAGCAAACGTACTATCTCCGGATCGAATTGCGCTCGACATCTTGCGTGTCGAAATGGGTGAAGTGGAAGTGCCGACGAGAGTGGGTCTTCGGGCGAATCTGAACAAGGAAATCACTGTTACGTTGAACAGTGAACTTCAGTGTGAACTGGGGATCCGACTGTCGAGCCGTGATGGACAGTTTGCTATCGTTGTGATGCCGAGATACACGGTCAACGGCCGCCGTCAGCCGTTGGTGCTGACGGAAATCGAGAAGGATCTGGCCCGCTCGAAGACGCAGCTCACCAGGAATCAGCAGGATCTGATGGAGGCTCAAAACAGACTCGTTTTAATAGTCCAGGAAATGAACAGTGTAAGCAAGGCTTCCCCGCGCAGCTCTCAGGAGGAAGCGGCACTTCAAGTTCGTCTTGGTCAACTCGACAATATGCGAGCAGCCACTCAGTCCAAAATACGCCGCCTGTCCGAGGTATGTCCGAAGCAGGCTAGTGGCGGCGAACAGATGGAAAAGGTGCTGGCCCTGATGAATAGCGCGGCAAGTAGTCTCGTCGTGCGCTGTCGTGTTATCGCTCAAGGTGAGACGGGTGACCTGATACTCTTGCAGACTACGTCGCGCAATTAGTGTACTTTCCTTACTTGTGGGCGGTCCGTGATTGGGTGAAAGCGAGATGATCATGCCTGGCAAACCTCCGATCAGCGTTCGCGCGTGGATACGTCGCCTTGTGGTCTCTTTCGTCGCGGGACTGTCGCTGGTTTCGACATCCAACGCTCAGGTGCCCGTGCGCGATCACGTTTTCCTGCCGCCCGTGCGCGGTGCTACGGCGCTGGCGCTTACATCGGTGCACAGGCCAATATGATGGTCGCCGCGGGCGATTTTTTGGAGGCCTCTGCGATTGCCCGTCGTCATCATGCCGCGGCAGCCGAGCAAGAGATCCGTAACTCGGTCGAGTGGGTGCGAGCGTACTTCGAACGAAAGGAACTCAATCGCGCCTATCGTCAAAACTACAACCCCACGTACGCTCAACGATATGAGAAATCGCAGGAACTCAAGGCTCACTTGCTCGAAGCACGACCGCAACTGGCCATGGCAGGCGACGTCACGGACGAACTCAATTTCATGTTGGACAGAATTGCTAACCATTCCTTAGCGCATCAAATCGTTTTCGGAGGTCGTACTTCCACCGACAAGGACGGCCAGCTGACGCCCGAGGACATACATAACCTGGTGCTGACTGATGGCACTGGGAAGGGCACTAGTTATGTCACTTTCCGAGCTGAACGCGGGACTCCCTTGGATTTCGACTGGCCACTTGTCTTTCGTGACCAAGGATTCGACGCGGCCCGACGACAGTATGAGTCAGCCAAACAGCAGCTCTTAGACGATTCCCGCGACGGCAGCGTCGATCCTGCCTCATGGACCGCAATGCAAGTGGCGGTCGACGACCTTGTCAGTGAACTGAAGCGACAGTATCCCCGTGCGCAGTTTTGAGAACGATCCGCAGGAGTTCCTCGTGTTCAATTCAGCCATGCAGTTCTTGAAGTCTAAGGCAAGCATGGTCTTTCAGGCGCGAATCTCCGCGGACACCGCGTACCTGGCGGACAAGTACATATTTGATGGAACAACGGTGCTCGATTTGGTGCGGCACATGACGCAGAATGCCTTGCGGTTTGCACCGCCTGAAGGGGGAGGTGAGGGCTCCTACCGCCGACTCTTCATGATGATGCGACAGCTGTACCTGCAGTACTACGGATCAGAGAATTCATAACGAACGCATTTCACCAGACGGAAATTCCATGGCCAGAGATGCTGAACTAACCAACGACCCTCAGGTGACGATTGAGCTGCGCTTCCTGTCGGGCAGCTCGCGGGAGAGTGTCATCACGCGACGGGAGCCGTGATCTCGGTGGGAGATGACGATACGTGTGATGTGCGACTCCAGCCAGAGAGTCTCGTACCCACGCAGCGCCGCAACGTGCGCATCCAGCATGTGAATACGGGATGGAGTCTGCAGAATCTCGGCACATCGATGGTTGCTGTCAACCAGACCGTTGTGGTTGGTGAAACGAGACTCAAGTCGGGAGACGTGATTCGCCTGTCGCTTGCTGGGCCGGAACTGATGTTCTCAATTGTGACTGATCGCCGTCTTCTTCCTTCGTCGAAGGCGGCTGTCGCCGAGGAAGTGCCTATCGCCAAGCATGACGGTCGGTTTTCTCTTCGGTATGCCGTGGCGGCCATCACTGCAATCGTGCTGTTGCTCCTCCTGTTCTTGGCCTTGCTACGAAAGGATCATGACTCAGTCTTAAGCCTGAAGCCGATCCCTGAGCAGGCTGTTGATGAGGGTCAGCGTTGGGAATTGAACGTCTCTGAATTTGTCACGCCGTCAATTCCGGAGGCGTATGATTTCCGATTGGTCGGTACGGTTCCTGCCGGTGTGCAGCTCAATGAGACAACTGGACAGCTGCATTGGATTCCGACCGAATCGCAGGGTCCGGGATCCTATCAGGTCCAAATGGAAGTGCGCAGCCAAGAAGTCCAGCGCGGCGGAAACAGGTGGTTGCACGATACTCGTTCGGGAAGTGAATTCACCGCCGCGTCTTCAGGCAATACCCGACGTAACGTTTGCGTTGGGCACGCAAGAGGCACTGGAAGTGCAAGTCGTGGCGGTGGACGACGATCTTCCGAGACAGCCGATTGAGTTTCGTTTCGGCGCGAACGCGCCAGCGGGCATGTTTGCAGATCATATCACCGGACTGGTTCGCTGGGTTCCGAAGCTGGAGCACGCTGGACAGACATTTCCGGTGGAAATCCTCGCCAATGATCCCGAGACAGGGCAGTCGCCTCAGCGATTGTCTTTTCGGGTGACCGTGTTGGAGCCTGAAGCGGAAACCCCCGCCGAATCGGAGGTGACCGCCGCAGTCTATTTGCTGGTTATCGAAGAGCCGACGTCAGGCACATTGTTTCCCTTTGCGGTGGCCTTCGCCGTTCGAGACAATCTCTTGTTGACGAGCGGGGCGGTCGTTCAGGAACTGGCGAAAGCCCGGGACAAGGGAATGACACCGCTGGCGATACACTGCGTCTCACAGAGCCAAGAAGAAATTACGTCACTGTATGTGAAGCCCGACTACGTTCGGCTGCAAGATCGACCTGTCGAGCAGATTTACAGCGACCTGGGGGCTGTGCAGTTGTCCGATGGAAAACGATCTGTAGCTCCATGTGCCGCTGCCGCAACTCCCCTGGAACAGGGTACTCCTTTGCGATGCGTGATGCCACTGTTCGAAGCTGAGCCGCTCACTCGTTTCGACAATGTCACGCCAACGTATCACAGCGCCAAGATCTATATGGTGACTCGCCGCGGCGACACAACTTCGTCGCCGGATGTGAGCGCACAGGCTCTTGTCCCTTGTAGGGGCATTGCCAAAGAATGCGTACGGAAGTCCGATTGTCAATGAGCAAGGCCAGGTGGTCGCACTGTATGTGGAAAAGGCGGACCTTTCCCAGGAAGAGTCGCTGGCCAGTCTTGTCGATAGGTACCACTATGCGTTGAGCCTTGAGTCGCTTGCGGGACTGCTGGACGACGACTTGAGCGCGTGGCACCTGGTACCCAAAGAAGCGAGTGCGGATTCATCTCGCGAGAAGCAATGATGGCATTGGCCACGAAACAAGGCTTGCATGTACCAGTAGGGATCGACTTGGGGACTACGTTTTCCGTGGTCGCTACCCTGGACGATTCCGGCAGGCCGATAATTATTCCCAATGAGTTTGGAGACTTCCTCACGCCTAGCGCCGTCTTGTTTCATGATGGCGAGGTCACGGTCGGTCGCGACGCGGTTCGACAGTCTGCGATGGATCCTACTGGCTATGCCGACTGTTTCAAGCGAGACATGGGAGGGCGTTCCTATCGGCACAAGATCTGCGGTGTCGACGTCCCGCCGGAAGTCCTGAGCGGGCTTGTCTTGCGATATCTCAAGTCCAGTGCCGAGAGGCGACTTGGTGTCGTGGAGAAAGCCGTGATCACCGTGCCGGCATTCTTTGACGAAACACGCCGCCAGAGCACATTTGAGGCAGCGCGGTTGGCCGGTCTGGGTGTCCTGGACATTATCAACGAACCAACAGCGGCAGCCGTAGCCTACGCATTTGAATCGGGCATTCTCGAACGTGATGATGGATTCGTGCGGCCGGAGAATCTCCTGGTATACGACCTGGGTGGTGGGACCTTCGATGCCACAGTGCTTCACGTGGATGGCTGGACCATGCGAGCCTTGGCAACCGATGGCGATGTCAGGCTGGGTGGACGGGATTGCGATGAGCGATTGGTTGCCTTCGTCGCAGACCGGTTCCTGGACGAACATGGACTTGATCCCCGAGTCGATCCGTCCGAGTGTGCGAGGCTGTGGGCCGAGGCGGAGCAGGCAAAGCACACGCTGTCAACGCGTCAAATAGCACGCGTTCCCGTCCATTTCGCTGGACTGGACGTGCAAATCGAGATCACGCGTGAGGATTTCGAGAATCTTGTCGCTGACCTCGTGGGGCGCACGGAGACCACTTTGAGACAGGTGGTTCAGGCGGCGTCTCTGGATTGGGCGGACGTGAGCAGAATCCTACTCGTTGGTGGCGCCACGCGGATGCCGATGGTGTCAGAGATGATCTTGCGGTTGAGCGGCAAGCGTCCGGAAACAACGCTTTCACCTGACGAGGCAGTCGCTCGCGGCGCAGCGATCTATGCCGGTATGCTGCTCAAGACTGGAAGTGGCTCACTGGATCAACTCCAGTTGGTCAATGTGAACTCGCATAGTCTGGGTATTGTCGGTCGGGACCTGAAGACGAAGAGGCTGGTGAACACGATACTGATCCCGCGAAATACGCCACTTCCAGCACGTTCCCGGAAGGCGTTTCCACTGGCACACATACACCAGCGACGCGTGGTGATACCAATTGTCGAAGGCGAGGCCAGGCAGCCGGACGATTGCGTGCACCTCGGCAAGTGCATCATCGATGACTTGCCGGAAGATCTCTCAGCGGGCAAACAAGTTGTCGTGGAATACTCGCTTGATGCTCGCGGCATGATTACGGTTACGGCTGAACTTCCTGGCGCGGCGAGGAGCACGTGTGCAAATCACGCGCGATAATTTGCGAGATTGTGAATCCCTTGATGCGTGGTGTGAGCAACTCCAGCTGAAGACACGTACCAAGGCCGACACTCGATCGGCCGAGCGCCCACCTGCCACGCAAGAGTCGCTCCTGAAGGAACTGGATGAGCAGTACATTCAGCTCGGCCAGGCCGCCCTGTGGAATGCAGTTCCGCAAAGCGCAGCTGCGGACAAGCAGGCAGCCGTTCGGGCTTTTCGCGAATTGGATGCAGCTCAGAAGAGCCTTTCGGCGGTCGAGAAACACCAAGGTGAGGCTTCGAGCCGGGCAGATCGCATCCAAGCCAGCTCGGACGTGGCGAGGTGCAAGGCGCGCGTCCGAGAGCTTCAGCAGCAATACCGCTTTTTACTACTCGGGCTCGGTCGTCTGATCCATCACAATCAGATTGTGTTACCGGAGTCCGAGGAGATCATCCGCAGCATCGAGCGGATCCAGCAACAATTTGCCTCCCAGCAACCATAGCGGCGTGTCCAGCTTTGGCCTGTCTTCACGTCAGGGAAATATTTCGCCGGAACGACCGCAACTCTCAGATCTCTCGGCTCGGCAACGGCCCGCGTCCGCTGTGGGGACAGGTTACCGATCCCATTCAGAAATGAACCCCCCCTGACGCAGACCACAACGCATATCGTTGAATTTGCCGTCCCGAATTTCCGCCACATTTTCATTTCCCAGATCGTTGCTTGGGAAACCCGGTTCCCAAGGAAGGTACGTGAGCGGTTCTCCGTCGGCGTCCACCCAGACTCCCTCGGACTCCTCATCGTTACCGTCGACCCAGAACACAGTCGATTTCGTTTGGGCAATGAGCGTTTTCAGAAACTCGAATTCTTCAGGCGACTGAATACGAGCCAAGTGGCCCCCTTGACGGCGCAGAAATCCTGGGCGACATGCCAAGGGATCTGCGGTTGTTCGAACAGAAGGTAATGATGACCGCCGAAAGCTACAGCGTTTCTGGGCGGGCGTCGGATCGGAGGTTCTATTTCTGTCGGAAGGATCCGCATCAACCGACCGTCCCATTCGCAGATAAAGTATGCGCGGGTGTCGCTTTCGAGATCACTCCACTTGCCGTCAGGTGGAAATAGCCCGATAGAATGCTCGGAAAACATCCAGCCACCATTTTCCGGCTGGCCCTGCCCAGTTCGTAAAGGTCGCCGGCTCTCCGTTGCCGAAGATCCAAACTCCTTCCGCGAGCACGTCGGAGCCATCAACACGCCAGAAATCTGGGCCGCTCACCAGTTGCCAAACGAAGCGGTTTTCCCACGGCGATTCTAAACGGGCCAAATGACCTCCCAACTCCGCACATTCGCGGCTCGCAATGTGCCAAGGCATAGGTGTGGGAAACGCTTTGTAGAAGTGGCCGCAGAACGGCTTCGCGTCGTCCGGGGCCGACACGATGAGGTCGCCCGTCTCGCGCATGTCTTGCAGCAGTGTGCGGATGATGTTCTTGTCTGGTCCGGTTACGTCACGCAGCACCTCGCGATACCAGCGATACGCACGGCCCAGGGCAATTCCATGGGCCCGGCCCTTTTCAGACTCTGCCACGGCCGACCAGTCTTCCGCCAACTTCCTTCGCACGGCCACCGACGGCGGCGGCAGTGGATCAACCATCAGGCCCAACTCCTGCACCGCCAGATCCCGCAGTCGCTGGTCGCTCCCCAGAGCCAACCACGGCAGTCCTCTATTCCACTGTCCCATCGTCAGGCAGTAGAACCGACCCACTTGCTCATTGGCGGCCGCGTCCAGGGGATCGCGTTCGAGTGTGCGGATCGCCGACTGGGCCAGTTGCCGCTCGGTTGCGATCGTCTCCATCAGTTTGTCGATCGGCTGGACTTCTGTTGCGAAGCCGCGGTCCTTCGCCCGCACCGCTACCCTCTTCGCCTCACCCAGGAACTGTTGGGCCAACTCCAGACGATCCTCATCCAGGGCCGCGTGGGCGAACGGAGCAGTTGTCGCGCGAGCCGCCGCTGCTCCTGCGGGTCCTTGTTGACCGTCGCCAATGCATCGCAGAGTTGCCACTGCCCGCTCAGTACGTCGACGCCCTGGAACTCCGCGGCACGCGCCTCAATGGCCTCTCCTCCGAGATCCCAATCCTTGGCCTCGGCCGCCACGTGGGAGACCCATTCCAGGAGCACGAATCGCGTGGCGGGGTCCTTGGGATCGGTGGTGCTCCGTGCCGCGTTCAGAATCCCCTCGGCAAAGACCTTCTTCTGTTGCTCGGTCTGGGCTTTGCGATACTCAGGGCCGTAGTTCTGCTGGACTTCTTTCGAGATCCGATCATGGTCCACAGGATTGGGCGGGTCGGTCTTCGGTGGGCCGACATCCGCCGCGAACGCACCGGGGGTGTCCAGGCCTTGCAGGAACGGCTCGATGTAGGCATCGGGCGGATTGTGCGCGAGGCACGTCGCGTCGCAGCCCTTGGCAGAGCAAGGTCACGTGTGCCAGCGTGCGCTCCTGGACTCCGCGCCGGGCGGCCGCCAGCAGCCGGGCACTACACTGCTGGGCCAGCTCCCAATCCTGCTCCTGCACGGCCTTTCGACACTGCGCGACCGCGGTCCGATGCCAGGGGATCGGGTCACCCGCGAAAATCTCCTGCAGCGTGGGCAGGTTCTGGGGCGTAGGCTGAGGGGATACCGGAGTTGGCGACGGCGGCGGCATTACCGGTGCGGCTACGGGCTGTTCGATCAGCTCGACGACTGACTCGGGTTCTGGGACCGGCTCTGCTTTTGGGACCGGCACCGGTAGCGGCGTCTTGGCATCCAAGGTCACGGTGAGCGGTGGGTTGTTCCCGCGGCGGACGGTAAACGAGTTGCAGACCGTCTCGTAGTCCTTGCTGGTCACGAGCAGCTCGTGAGCGCGGCGCAGCCGGAGCGGATGATCGAGCCCCGCCAGCGAGATCATCTTCCCGTCCAACTTCAAGTCGACGTTGTTGATCCCCGGGGGGATCTCGATTCTCACCGTGCCGTAGTTCGTCTGGACCCGGATGACCACGCCCAGCAGGAACACAGTCAGAAAACCGGCCGCCACGACCGCCACTCCTGCCGGAGTTCGCAGCCCACGTATCACCTGCTGAATCCACCGGTCCCGTGCGCCGGTGTCGGCGCGACGAATCGACTCGCGGTCGCTCTACTGCAGGGGATCCCTCGACGCCCTGGTCTGGGTCCGTGACCAAGGCCGCTAATTCCTGGCCGGGAGCAGGCGGCGCCGGTGGCATCGGTGCTTCCAGCACCTCCGCAGTCTGCTTCTTCCGACACTCGGCATCGTAGACCGCTTTCTTCTGCGGATCCAACAGACACGCTTTCGCCATCCCCAACTGGTTGAGGATATTCTGCGATAGCTCGGAATGCGGCCCCAGGTCGTACTTGCGCACATGGGACATCTCGGCGCGTCGCGGCGTCACGAATCACTTCCGGGTCGGACTCGAAGCGCGGATGCCCAGCAAGCGGTAGTGATCCGCTGGCTGCTCCGCAGCGCGGAATTCCCAGCCACCGATGATACGGATTGAAGTCGGCTGCCGCAGCGGGCTCATCCGGCGGCAGGCAGGCGCACGCTCGTCCCGGATCGCATTCACCCCAGCACAAACCTGCAGTCCCTCGGCCTCTTGGTGCGATGGCTCATCTTCAGCCTGCTTCGCTCTCGCCCGCGCTGTCCGCAGCAGCCCGATTAACTTGCTCCCGCCACGAGCGCGCAAGTGCGCTGCACGACATCCGAGGGGCGCGCACACGCTGCGACACATTTTTCGCGAGCATCCGCTCCAGCAATGCGACGAGCGGTTTGGGAAGATCCGGACGCACCTACATGGATCGGCGGCACCGCATCGCGAAGGTGGCCGGCCACCTTCTTCATCGCCGTGTCGTACTGCGAACCGCTGAACGGTGGCTGCCCAGCCAACAGATAGTACAGCGTGCCGCCCAACGAGTAGATGTCCGTCCGGATATCGACCGCATGACTCTCCTGGGCCTGCTCCGGCGAGATGTAGTCGGGCGTACCCATCAGCTGACCAATTCCCGTCGCCCCACTCTCCAGAGTCTCCGCCTCCTGAAACTGGGCCAGTCCCAGGTCCAGCACCTTGATCTGGCCCTCGGCATTGAGCATCAGGTTCGAGGGCTTGATGTCCCGGTGCACCAGTCCATGCTCTTCCGAGCACTGCAGGCCCAGCGCCGCCTGACGGGTTACTTCGCAGGCATCCGCCACGCTCAACGGGCCGACGCGCAACGACCTCGGCCAGATCCAGTCCGTCGACGTGTTCCATCACCAGGAACCGGACCCCGTCCACCTGCCGCCATCAAGCGCGCTCACGATGTGGGGGTCGTCCAGCCGTCCGACCGCTTCGATCTCGCGCTCGACCTCGCCACCGCATCGGTGTTCCCCAGGCGCGTTCTCGGGCAATACCTTGAGCACCACGACGCGTTTGAGTCGCACGTGCTGCGCCTGATAGACTGTGCCCATGC
>CAVWHV010000023.1:0-156598 GCA_963754725.1 uncultured Planctomycetaceae bacterium | reverse complement strand
GGCGGCGGTGATGATGGAACCGCTCCGGTCCGAAGTCCCGCCCGCCGGTTACCTGGCGAATGTCGGCAGGCTGGCCCGGGAACACGGTGCCGTCTTCATCTTCGACGAAGTGTCATCTGGACTGCGATTCAGCACGGGTGGCGCACAGCAATATCCTGGGCGTCACTCCCGACATGGCCGTGTTTGCGAAATCGTTGTCAAACGGCTACCCGATGGCGGCGGTGGTTGGCCAGCGAGAGGTGATGGAGCCTGCGGCCCGGATGTTCATTTCGAGCACCTACTGGAGCGATACGATCGGCTTGCGTGCCGCACTTACGACGCTGCGCGAAGTCTGCCGCCGCGATGTGCCGAACCAACTCTGGCGCTTTGGTCACGAATTGAAGTCTCGCTTGAATGCCTTGGCTGCCGAGGTCGGTCTCGCCGTGCAGTGCCAGGGCATCGACGTGCATCCGCACTTGCAGTTCGGCGTCTCGGACGCGCAGCTCAAGAGCCAGGTCACCACGCTGTACATTCAGGAAATGGCCAAACGCGGCTGCCACGGTTACGCCTCGTTCTACTTGAATGCCGCCCAGGGGGACGCCGAATTGACCGATACCGTCGGCGCAGCCCGCGAAGCCTTCACCATCATCCGCGACGCGTTGGCGACCAACACGGTCGACCAACGTCTGGAATGTGCCGTGCAACAAGACGCCTTTCGCCGCCTCGTGCGGTAGAAAGCGTGGTCCGCCGGGCTCCGGCGGGCCACGCTGAGAGATGCCAGCCTATGTTCGATTTGCAGGACTGCGGTTTGATTTTCGATGCCGCCCAGCAGCCGCCCCAAGCGCGCATCGCATTCTTCACGTCACTGTGTCGGCTCCGCTCGGGCGCCCTGCTGTGCGGCTTCCAGAACGGTCCCGGCAAGCATACCCCGGGCAATACCATTCGCGTGTGCCGGTCGCGCGATGGTGGACGTACTTGGGAACTTCTGCCGGTCGTGTTTGACACGCGCGTGGCGGGTGTTCCCGGCTCGTTCGGAGCGGCCGAACTGGTGGAAGTTGCCGTAGGGCGACTCCTAATGTTCTCCACGTGGTTCGACCGCAGCGACCCGGTACGGCCGCTGTTCGACCCGGTGACGGAGGGAATTCTTAAATCGAAACAGTTGCTGTGTGTGTCCAACGATGACGGCAATTCCTGGAGCGACTGGCGGGAGCTTTCCACGGGCGATCTCCGCGGCTGTGCGCTGACCGGCCCAATACTCCGCTGGGAGGATGGCTCGATCGCGGTTCCCTTCGAGAGCTTCAAGGAGTATGACGATCCGCGTCCTGGCCGACATGCCGCGTGGCTCCTCGTGTCGCATGACGGCGGGGAGTCGTTCTCACGGCCCGTGCTCGTAGCTCAGCACCCCGAGCACAGTGTCTACTACTGGGACCAGCGACTCTGCACCGGAGCAACACGCGGAGACTTCACCGCCCTTTTCTGGACGCACTCCCTGGTGGAGAAACGCGACCTCACCGTGCACCTGCGTCACGCTGTCCTGACCGGCGAGTCGATTGAAGGCAAACCTGTCTGCGCGATAACCATCCCCGGCCAGATTGCCGCGCCGCTGCGTCTGGCTGACGGCCGCTTGCTGGCGTTCGTCGTGGATCGCGGGCGACCGGGAACGATGACGCTGTGGTGCTCGCACGACGCCGGCGAAACCTGGCCCGACTCGGATCGTCTGACGGTGTACACGCACGAGGAGCGCGCGGCGATCACCCAAGGACGCGAGAACATCGACTTCAAGCAATACTGGGAAGACATGGGAAAGTGGAGTTTCGGGCACCCGGCGATCCGGTCGCTCGAAGGCGGCCGAGTATTGCTCGCCTGGTATGCCGGTACTCCCGACTGCATGAGTCTGCATTGGGCCCGTGTCCGTGTGGACGAAAGGGGTTCGCCGTGAAGGACTGGATCGTGAACGATCGAGATCGAGAGCTGTTTGACCGCGAGTTGGACAGTTTCGTTCCTGAGACGCTTTTCGACGCTCACGCGCACTGGTATTGCGCGGGCGATTTCCCCCCACGGCCGAGTTGCCGCTGATTCAAGCGGGTCCGCGGCAAGCGGGCAGCGCGGCCTTTGATGAGGCGATGCATTCGCTACTCCCCCGTCGCAGGATCGAAGGATTGTTCTTCCCGTATCCGCACGCGCTGGTCAACGTCGACGCGGCGAACGAGTTCTTGTATCAACAGTTGCAGCAGCGACCAGGTTCGCGCGGACAGCATGCTGATCACTCCCAGCCAGGACCCTGAATTGATTCGCGAAACCGTCCGCCGTTGCGGTTTCGTCGGCCTCAAGTGCTACCATGTCTTCTCACCACATCATCCAACATACGACTCCCGCATCGAAGAGTTCCTGCCGGAGTCCCAGGTTCAGGTCGCGCACGAAGAAGGCTTGTCGATCACGTTGCACCTCGTCCGGTCGCGCGCGTTGGCCGATGCAGCCAACCAGGACACGATCTGCCGCTACGGAGAACGCTATCCGCATGCACCGCTGGTTCTGGCCCACGCCGGGCGCGGTTTCAATCCGCATCACACCATGCAGGGAATCAACGCGATCCGCGGGCTTTCGAATGTCTGGTTCGATACTTCGGCCGTCACGGACTCCGGAGCCATCGAGGCGATCATTCAGACTTTTGGCCACGAGCGCGTGTTGTACGGTTCCGATTTTCCTGTCTCCCACCAGCGTGGCCGCTGCGTCGCGGTGGGGGACAGTTTCTATTGGATTTCGCCCGATAACACGTCTCTGGATCTACCCTATGGCAAGCTGGAGCTGGCGCTGGTCGGTCACGAGTCGCTGCGGACTCTGAAGGTGGCCGCCATGTGCCTGAGGCTGACCGATGCGCAGCTGGAAGACATTTTCTGCGGCAACGCTACTCGCCTGTTTGGTCCTAGTGGCCCGCCGGGCTTCCGGCGGGAAAGTCCTTGTGACGATGCGGCCACGGCCTCCGGCGCCGCCGGAGGCCCGGCGGACAACTGTCAAGGCGGGGCTTAAGGCCAGATGGCAGCCAACCGCCGCAGCCAGTTGCCGTGCAGGATCGCTTCGATGTCTTGTTGGCTGTAACCGCGCACGGCGAGGATACCGGTCAGCCGTTGCAGGTCGGCGATGGATTCCAGATCGCGCGGACACTGCTCGCGGCCATAACCGCCATCCAGGTCCGAACCGATTCCGCAGTGCCGAGCGTTGCCGGCCAATTGGCAGATGTGGTCGATGTGATCCACACACCGTTCGATCCGCACATCGGCGCCCTCCGGTGTCGTCTGGCCGCGAATCCATCCGGAATGCATCATCCACGCGTCGAAGGCCACGCCGATCACCGCGTCGCGAGCGACCAGGGCCCGGATCTGTTCGTCGCTGAACTGCCGGTTGTCGGGGACCAGGGCCCGGCAGTTGTTGTGGCTTGCCCATACCGGACCGTCGAACAGATCAAGTGCCTCCCAGAACGCTTCGTCGGTCAGGTGCGTGCAATCGAGAATCATGTCGAGCTGCCGCATCTGCCGCAAAAGATCGCGTCCGAGCGCCGTGAGTCCGCCTGTTGCGCCGGTACCCGGCGCAGTACCGTCCCGGGCCGTAGTGAGCCGGGCCGATGGCGCGCAGCCCGTAGGCATACGCCCGCTCGAGATGTGATGGCGACAGGATCGAATCCGCGCCCTCGAGGCTCAGGATATAACCGATCGGAGCGTTCTCAGGGGGCTCGCTCTGCCACACGGCGACGTGGCGGTCCAGACTCCTGCGATCCACGATCTGCACCAGGTGGCCGGCATCCTCCATCGCACGATACCAAGCGAGTTGCGCCTGGGTCATAGCCCACGCGATTTCCGGGCTGTGCCAGCCCGGCAATATGCTGCCCGGCGCGACGTAGCGAGCGATCTGTGTGGCGACGCACAGGCCGATTTGGCCTTTTCGCATTTCACCGAACGTGACCACATTGCGGCCGCGATCAGGCCTATCGGTCATGCCCCGCTCGCGCCCGCGGACTTCGTCCAACGAACCAGTCAAGTCACGGTTCCACTCGAGGGCGTTCATCGCCAGGTCGAGATGTCCGTCGAAGATCAACATGATTGCTCCTCACGAGGTCGATGTCCGGGTCAGGTCGGGTCGTCTCCGCGAGACTTGTCACGGCTCCCGACAGAGCCCTCGAGGCGTTGCCGATCCGGCGCGACTTCACACAGGCTGACGAGATAGCCGACGATCATTGTCGTACCACAGCCGATCAGTGTGTACCAGATGAATGAAATGTGCGTTGCCAGCCAAACCGACAGCAGAACGCCGACGCCCGCAAACCAGCCCAGCAACGCACCGCGCGCCGTGACACGACGGACGAATACACCGAGGAAGAAGATCCCCAGCAGCGGGCCGCCGACCAGGCCGATCGCCGAATTACTTGCTTCGAGCAAAGTCCCCAAGTGCTGGACCAAGAAAGCGAACGCGATCACCAGCACACCGTACACCAGCGTCAGGCGGCGAGCCAGGTACAGCTGGTTGTGTTCCGAGAGATCCGGCTGCGGCCACAGCCGCTGGTAGAAATCGATCAGGCTGGCGGAGGTCAGTGAGTTGATCCCGGCCGAGATCGTGGACATGCTGGCGGCATAAATCGCGGCGATCAACAGGCCGGAGAAACCGGCGGGCAGCTCCGTCACGACAAAGTACGGCAGAATCTGGTCGGTCTTCTGAATATGTCCGGCCGCCAAGGGATCGCCGTGCACCTGGTAAAACGCGAACAGAATCAATCCCGAACCGTAGAACACTGCCGTCACAGGAAGCACCAGCAGCAACTTGATCCACAAACCCCGCTGCGCCTCCTTCAAGTTCTTGGCGGTCAGGTAGCGTTGCACGGAGACTTGATCGGTGGCCATCTGCACCAGATGCATGAAAGCCCCGCCGATCACCAGCCCCCAGAAGGTGAGTCGCACCGTGGGGTCCAGGCTGAAACTCAGATTCCAGCGACCTTCGGCGGATGCCAACGCAACGACTTCGCGGACCCCACCCGGCACGCGAGCCAAGGCGATCAGCGCGATGATGATTTGCCCGCCGAACAACACCACCAACTGCATGACGTCGGTCCAAATCACCGCCTTCATGCCGCCCAGTGTCGTGTAGAAGGTGGTGAGCACGCCGGTGCACAGTATGGTAAACCACAACGGCAGACCTGTCGCTTGCTCCAGTGCCAACGCCGGGGCATAGGTTGCCAGAGCCAACCAAAGCAGGACGCGGAGGATGAAGGACGCGGAAGCCAGCGTCCGCACCTGGACCGAGAACCGCTCCTCCAGGTACTGATAAGCCGTGAAGAACCTCGTCTGGTAGAAAAGTGGCAGGACGAAAATGGCGGTGATCGGTGTGGCGATGAAGAACCCGAGGTTGACGAGATAGAAGGCGGGACCGTTCGCGTAACCTTCCGCCGGGGCGGCCAGGAAGCTGATTCCGGAGAAGAGCGCAGCTAACATCGTCATGGAGATGACCACGCTGCCCATGCGGCGTCCGGCCAAGAAGTACTCCGCCACGCTGCGCTGGTCCCGCACGAACACGGTGCCGATCGCCACCGTGGCGAGCAGGTAGACCGCAAAGACGCCGTAGTCCAGCCAGGTGAAGTGCTCCATGATGAACCTTCGCGTCAGCTCAGGCCGCTGTCGTCGTCTCGCTGCTTGCGGTCGATCTGCTTGGAGAAGCCGGGACTGGTTCGGTCGCGGCGCATTGCAGAGGATCTCCAGGGCGAGTGTAACGGCCCTCAGACCGCATCGCAACACAACGCCGACCTGAACTTGTCGGCGATTGCTGCTCGCCAGTTCGGCCGTGTCCGACCATCAACGACTCCGCCACCGCCCCCAAACAGCCCAATCCGGGCGAGTTCACATCCGGCGCGCCTGTGCTTCCACCTGGATTGCCAAGCTCGGACCACCGCACTATAACCGTCGGCATGAGTTCGCGAGGGTTGTTTCATGACCAACGATATTTCCCCGTTACCGTACCGCGACACGAAACCCGTCGGGGCGGCAGACTTCTATTTCGCCATTAATGCGACGTTCCGCTTCATCCTCCGACGTTTTGGCGTGGAGTACTTGCATCGCTATTGGACCGACCTCGGTACGCAGTACTACGCACCGCTTACGGCTGACTGGAAACAACGCGGTCTGTCCGGCATTGCCGCGTATTGGCGAGCCTTTTTCGCAGCCGAGCCTGGCGCAGGCCCAGGTGCAGGAAAGCGACTGGGCGGTCGTCGTCGAGGTTGCCGCGTGTCCGGCGATCCATCATCTGCGAGCGCATCAGCGCGAGATCGTCCCGTGTTTCTGCCAGCAGTGTTACTTTCTGAACGAGGCAATTGCCGCGCCGGCTGGATTTACGGTCCGCGTGACCGGTGGTAACGGCTCGTGCCGCCAAACGTTTCAGGCGCGTGACGGAAGGGAGTTGCCCCAGGACTTGAACGAGATTCGTGAGGTCACATGCTAGGCGCCTACGATTTCTGCGGACATTACGAATGGACCTTCGAATGGCTGCGGCGGATCGGCGGCGAATCGCTGCTCCGCGAGTACTGGGATCAGGCGATTTCGCAAGACTCCCAACGCCACGCCGCCGCGCTGATCGTGCCCCAGGGCATTCCGGGCATGACTCGAGTACTGGGACCACACGCTGGACCAGGAAGCCGCGGGATATCACTGCTTCGCGACCGACACGGTCTATCGCATCGACATGCACGAGTGCCCCTCGAAGGGGTTCCTGATCCGCAACGGCCTGCAACAGTACCACGACTACTGCGACCACTGTCTGGGTTGGATCGGCCCCCTGCTGCACCGCGCCGGTTTTGTTGTCGATCACCAGCACAACCACGCCGGACGCTGCTGGTGGGAGATCCGCCGTGCCGACGACACGACGCCGCCCAGTGAGCCGGGCAAACTGGCTGGCCAGTCAGACGTGCGGCTGTTGCCGGACTGGAACCGGCCAACCGAGATGGACACGTTCCGACGCGCCAACGATCCGGACGACAAGCAGGTGTGATTCTTTCGGCCGGACCACGTTGCCTTGGTGTTCAGTTCGGGACATCATGATCGGCAGGTCGCCTGCCGTGGCGAAGACTGTGCAACGGGTTCGTCATACACGCAAACGGAGACGCAACATGAGCACATTTCCAAGACTGACACGCCGCGAGTTCCAGGCAGGGGCGGGGGCGTTGTTGCTGGGTGGGGCGTTGGTCGTGCCGCTGACGCCCGCCTCGGACGGCGGCGAGACCGGTCAGGAGGCACTTTCGGCGGTCGATGTCGCCGAAGTCTGCGACTTCCATCGTTCCTTCATGACGTGGGACTTCCCATTTCGTCCCGACCCGCGGCCACATGCACGCCACAACATCCCACACGGCAACATGGCGCACATCCAACTCGACGCAATGGTCGACGTCGTCAGTCACCACTCGGGCGCGACAGAGCGATTCGTCCTGATCGCCCCCTGCCGTGCAGAATGGGTCTATGCCGAAAATCAACTGTTCCAAGTGCCTAACCGCGAGTACTGCAATATCTACTCGCTGACCGAGCAGCGCGGCATGGAATGTCAGATCACTTGTTCGGACCAGACGTCCCGCGGGACTCCGGTCAGCAACGATTTTCGTGCTTTGAAAATCGACGTCCGCACTTACGTCCGCGCACGGCGTCTGGGCACGCCCGCGGAGATAGTCGAGGCGACTGCCGCCAATCTCCCTCTGATTGCCCGCACGTACTTGGACGATCCGGCCCGAGCTCTCCAGTACGTGCTTCAGTACCCGGTCAAGACAATGAACTTTCAGCCCAAATCCAATTCATTCCAAGTCGACACCGGCCCGTTGTTGGTTCCCGATTTCTCTGCCCCGGATGAACGCGCGATCGACTGCCTGGAGATGGCGCATATCGCGTACAATCGGCTGGACCGAGCCGAATTCATCCTCCGGCGCCCGACATCGATCACCGGCGCCGATGGCAAGGCGTTGTGCCAGGTGCTGCACTACTCCCAGACCAGGGAACACCCCGCCCGCCACGAACTCTTCGCAGGCGAAGAACAATGAGTCTGCCACGAATGGCACGTTTATGGTGGCAACGTGGGCAGCACAATTCCCGGGGGCCCGACTGGCATGCCACTCTCTGACCCCGCTCCGCAATCCGCATCTTTCCGTAGCAAGGTGTCTGCCAATCAACTTGGGTTCACTGTTGACTGACCCTGCTCACGGACGAGACCTGACCTCCTCGCGAAGCTGGACGATTTCCTGTTCGGCGTTCTGTAACCGTCCCTTCAGTTCTGAGATCTCGTTTCCGAGGTCGCGCACATGCTCGCAGAGATCCGAAAGGACTTGTGCGACTGCCCGGGCATCCCCTGGTGAAATAGCCCCCGCTAGTCCAGTTGCCTTCTGTTTCAGCGATTCGACTGACACCATTGCGTTACCTCGCAAGAGTAGGAACCAAAGAAATTCTGGCGATCATCGTGTCGGTCAAACGGTCCACACATTGTGCCTTCAATTGGCCAACTACTTGCTGTTTTTAATCTACTGCCCACACACCCTGGAGCACAATGCTGGCACAGCGCGTTTCGCGTTGCTGTTGCCCAGACGGTGCACACGATTACGCCGAATGTCCCAGTCCTCATTGCCCTTCCGCCACACGCTCCCGCATCGGCCATTCACGGCGGCCGGAAATGACGAAATAGGCCGCCACCCCGTCGTTGTGCATGGCCGACTCTGCATACGCGCCAACGACAACGGGCTGTGTTATGATGCGCGGGCCGGGAAGTAGCGGAAGCACGAAGCGTCCAAGAATTGGATTGTTATCAGTGAAACCAGCCCCCTTCACTCCACGACACCCGTCCTCGCTCCGGTCGTCTACCGTGCGGCGGACGCGAAGGCTTGCATCAGGACAGGCGACCCCATGCACCTTTCACGCGTTACCGCGGCGGATCGAACACGAACGTTGACTCGGCACCAGTCTGTGTGTCTGCCTAGCGCAGGAACGACCGCCAGCGGCGCTGCCTGCCGTCACCGCCTGACGGCGATGGGGCTGGGGATCCTGGCCCTGGCGTTATCCGTACCTGGCGCGGCATCACCGCCCCGCAGTCCCACAACGTGGGAAGTGCTTCGCGCCCCTTTGCCGGCTGAGACTTTGACGCTTGCGGAGACGCCTCAGGAGATCACAATTACCGGCCCCACGTTCGAATATCGTGTTGATCGAACCAGCGGAGCGATCAGCACATTGCGCAGTGCAGCAGGACGCGATAGTGGCTGAGCTGTGCGGTCCTGCCGAGATCACCATGGACGATTGGTCCCTGCTGGCCGGCACACAGACTGCACGGGTGGCCACGGTTCAGCATGACGCGGGGCAAGTGGTGATCCGTGTGCAGAACCATTGGGTGGACCCGCAGGACGCCGAACGAGAGATCGATGGCTCGTTGGAGCACACATTCTACAGCGACGGAGTGCTGGTCACGCGGGTCGAACTGGTCCCTGCCAAGGATCTGGTCGTGAACCGATCGATCCGGCATACCATCACGACTCGTGCCCGCTTCAGCCACTTCCTGCGCAAGGATCTGGCACATTACGATTCGGACGTCCCGCGGGAGAATCCGCATCTGCCCGAGTGTGGTGGATCGCTGAGTTTTCGTGGCGCGACATCTTGTCTGGAGGTATTCAGTCGGCAGGCAGCTCTGGCGATGTTCACCGACCTCGGCGGCTGGCACGTCGCGTCGCCCGAAGCAGAAACGGCCTCCATCGAAATATCACACCGGGATGCGAAGCAGACCAGTGTTCCGGGCGTGCCGCGAGTGCTTGTTGCGGGAGTTGAGAAGAACTGCACAGCAGCGGTCGATGCGGCAGTGGCACGGGTGCCGGTGTGTTTCCGCAACCATCCGATCCAGGTGGAGATTACGCTGGACTCCGGCGCTGCCCTGCCGCCTTCTCCGCCGTATCGTTGGGTGAAGGTCACGGATCAGGCGCCGTTTGCGCCTCGTGACGGAGCGGGAGCAGTCGTCTTCGCAGACAAGATGTGGCTGCTCGGCGGATGGAATCCCATGGACAAGGCGACTTTCCCCCAGACCTGCATCAGCGACGTGTGGAGCTCGGTGGATGGCGCCACGTGGACTCGTTTGCCCGACGCCCCCTGGGAAGGTCGGCACACGGCCGGCTACGTGGTGCACGGTGGCAAGATCTGGATCGTCGGGGGCGATGCCATCCAACGACATTACCAGGACGACGTCTGGAATTCATCCGACGGCGTGCACTGGAACTGCGTGACGAACGAGGTGCCGTGGAAGGCTCGCGTCCTGCATTACACGGTCGCTCACGACGGTCGGATCTGGGTGATGGGCGGTCAGTCACTGCCGCAGTTTGCGCCCGGAGACGAGGTATTCTACAACGACGTGTGGAGCAGTCGTGATGGGCTGAATTGGGAGCAAGTCACGCCACACGCGCCCTGGTCGCCACGCGGCATGATTGGCGGATCGGTGGTCTGGCGTGACCGCATCTGGCTCATCGGCGGCGGAACCTACGACACGCCGCAACATCCGCAGCGGCAGTTCTTTGGCGAAGTATGGAGTTCGGCAGACGGGAAAGACTGGCGTTGCGCGGCGACTCGTGTGCCCTGGCATCCGCGTCAGTATCACGAGACTGCGGCGTTCGATGATCGCCTTTGGGTATTGGAGGGCTGGAACCAGGAGAATCGCAACGACGTCTGGTATTCGGAAGACGGCGCTTTGTGGCATGAGTTGCCGCGGACTCCGTGGGCTCCCCGGCATGCCGCCAGTGTGTTTGTCTACAACAACGCCTTGTGGTTAGTGGCTGGCAATCATTTCGGCCGCGACGTCTGGAAGCTCGAGCAGAAAAGGTGAGTGGCACGTTTTCGTGCGTCGAGTTGGTAACCCAGGTAACTTTGCTGTGGGACGCTCGCCGTACGGTGACATATAAATGTCACTTATGCCAAGATACTCACCAGCAGACGAGGCACCTATCTTAGCCAGCTGACCGCATTAAATGGAAGGCTCCCCTTTTTCCTTTCCGACTCGCAACCCGGACTGGATTGTCATGCGATCGGGCGGTTCGCCGATGCGGATAGTATACAGACCGTCGGCGAAGACCCACGGCTTAAAACGAGTGGTCTGGATGCGCAGCGAATAGACGAGTTCGCCGGTCCGTTCGTCGATGACCTGTACGACCGGATGAGGAATATCGGCCGGGCCTTCGACTTCGGGCAGCCAGGCCACGGGCTGACGCCCGTAATTATCCCGCTGGTCGAACGTCAGCGGCCAACCAGGATACTGCTTCGCGCCGGGTTGCGTTACGTCCACGCCACGCGGCCAGCACTCGATTGTGATCTTGCGCGTCTGCTTGTCGAAGCGTACCAGACCGTGACCGCTGGCGCTGGCGGCCAGGTTGTCCAGTGGCGCGGGAAAGGCTGCGGGATTGGCGTAGGCGAACATGGTCAGCTTGTTGCCAAACCCTTCGGTGTAATCGCCGAGATTAGGTACTGCCCCCTCGGCATCCCGCACGGCCGGATCGAGCGGCAGCCACTTGCGCGGGTAGAAATTTACGATCGACGGCACGCAGAATGCCACTCCCGCGTCGCGCCAGTCCTCAACGCCGTATTGCACCACGCATCCCAAGTGCTGATCTCCACACAGATGAAAGGCAAAGCAGCGGCGCATGATCTCCACGGCCCGGCGCCGACCCGACTGAGGCCAGCCGTTCGAGTCCAGGTCGGCCATCAGCCGCTCACCGTGCGAAATATGAGTGGCGTAGCTGAAGAGAGTCTGCGACAGCACGACCTTGAAATCCGCGCCGGTCCAATCCGTGGTCCACTCCGCGAGGAATCGTTCTTGTCGCGGGCCCAGCAACTCCAGGCCGGGCAGATCGAATGTCCGGGGATCATAATCGGCAACTGTGACCCAGTCGGGCCGCGGCGAGAATTCGGGCTTAAGCTGGAGCGGTCCGTTCGGGCCGGTCTTGAACTTGCGATCTTCGACGATGGCGAAACTGATACCGCCCCAGTTCAGCGTCGTGTAGTAGACACCCAACCCGCGCTCGATCGGCATGGGATCCACTGGGTCGGGTAGATGCCAGGTCTGCGCGCACTCCACGGCGCGGACGTACTCGACCGGCATAAAATAGCCGCCGTCGTCTCCAGCTGCGGTACTGGCTACCTTGCCACCTGCTCCCCACAGGTTCGATTGGCCGACGTCGTGATCGTCCGGAATGCTGATCATCGGTCGGTCGCGAATGATCTCGCCGAACTGCCGGCCGAACAGCAGCCATGCGCCCAAGTGCTCGGTGTGGTCGTAAACCTGATCTCCCGAAAAGAACAGCAGGTCGGGGTCCTGTGCCTTGAGATTGGCAATCAGTTCCGGTTTCAAGCGGCGGTCCTGGTTTGAGTTTCCTGTGAACGCGGCCACCACCAGTTCACGTTTACCCACCGGATTGGCGCGAATCGTGCCTTCGTACGTGGCCACCCCGTCGAGCGCCGAGACGCGATAGGCGCTCGACCGCGACTCGTCCCACTTCTCGACGCGGAAATGAGCCGTCCAGGTCCTGTCCTGTTTCTGGTTCTTGTACTCGTCTTCCGTGACGCGCGTATGACTGACCATCTGCCAGGCGTCACCGACCTTGATCGCCAGGGTCGCCTCGCGACTCTCACGTTCTCGCAGCGGGTACAACTGCGCGGTCATCTTCAACACGCCCTTGTTCACCGTGTAGTAGGCGAAACAGATGACCGCGGATCGATCGACTTCCGGGATGTCGGGCCGATTCTGTCGCAGCTGCGGTTTACCCGCTTCCTGTGCGAAGCCAGGCAGGGCCACGAGCAACAGTAGAAGAACCGCTTGCCTGAATGGAACACGGGTATCGCGAGAGTGCATGGGGAGCTCCAGTCCGGCTTCAAGTCGCGCGTTGGTAGAACACTCAGCCAAGTCCAAGATAACAGACACTTGCAGGTTGTGCCCGGCCGGCCGGTGTGGCAGGGTTTTTTCGACAGCGGGGCGTGACCGGTGGTGGCCCAACGGGCCAATGGTGCGCCCGCGCGCCGACGGGCTGCAGGGAAATGCCACACAGAGTACTCATCGAGGCACCCCCAACTGAAGTGGGGGGCAGACAAAGTGCCGGCTGAAGCCGGCAGTCGCGCAGCGTGCCGCTGCTTGTCACGTACACATGACATGATTCTCCCATTCCTCGTCTCTGGTCTGCGCATCAGTTGGTGCGCACGCGAATGTGCGGAATAGGCACGATCGTATTCTGCCGGCCTTCAGCCGGCATCCGGTCAGACCCCAGCTTCAGCTGGGGGTCAGCGAGGCAGCGTCCAACGCAAGCCCGCTTCAGCGGGCTTAGCATGCAGCCTTCAGGCATCGCGCACTGGGATCCACTGCCTGAAGGCGCGTCGAGAAGCCTCGCTCAAGCGAGCTAAACGCAGCATCGCTACCTCGAACCCCCCAACTGAAGTGGGGGGCAGACAAAGTGCCGGCTGAAGCCGGCAGTCGCGCAGCGTGCCGCTGCTTGTCACGTGCACATGACATGATTCTCCCATTCCTCGTCCCTGGTCTGCGCATCAGTTGGTGCGCACGCGAATGTGCGGAATAGGCACGATCGTATTCTGCCGGCCTTCAGCCGGCATCCGGTCAGACCCCAGCTTCAGCTGGGGGTCAGCGAGGCAGCGTCCAACGCAAGCCCGCTTCAGCGGGCTTAGCATGCAGACTTCAGGCGTCGCGCACTGGGATCCACTGCCTGAAGGCGCGTCGAGAAGCCTCGCTCAAGCGAGCTAAACGCAGCATCGCTGCCTCGAAACCCCCAACTGAAGTTGGGGCAGACAAAGTGCCGGCTGAAGCCGGCAGTCGCGCAGCGTGCCGCTGCTTGTCACGTGGACACCACATAGTAATCCCATTCCGCGTCTCTTGGCTAAGGATCAGTTGGTGCGCACAGGGATGCCTGGGTTTACCACCTCTTCTGCCGGCCTTCAGCCGGCATCCGGTCAGACCCCAGCTTCAGCTGGGGGTCAGCGAGGCCGCGTCCAACGCAAGCCCGCTTCAGCGGGCTTAGCATGCAGACTTCAGGCGTCGCGCACTGGGATCCACTGCCTGAAGGCGCGTCGAGAAGCCTCGCTCAAGCGAGCTAAACGCAGCATCGCTGCCTCGAAACCCCCAACTGAAGTGGGGGGCAGACAAAGTGCCGGCTGAAGCCGGCAGTCGCGCAGCGTGCCGCTGCTTGTCACGTGCTCAGGACATGATTGCCCCATTCCTCCGGCCTCTGCCACGTCAATCGCGCAGGCTCGTCGAGGAGCCTGGCAGCGCCGACGCCACCTTCGCGGTTGGCGGGACCGCGGCGCACTTCTCGCACAGATCTTCGACCACCCATTTGTAGCTGGGAATCGTCTTGGTCACCGTTCGTTTCAGCAGTTCCTTTTTGGTGTGGATTTTGGCACGTCCCGGTATCCACTCGGTCCACACGAACTTCTTCGGTTTCGTGACCGGTGACTCCGAGTCCTTGCCGTCCTCGCAGAACTCGCAGACTTCTTCGCAGTGTTTGCTTCCCGGCTTGCTCGGTCCCGGAATGCAGAATTCCTCTTCCTTCCAGCTCCAACAAGTAACCTCGACTTTCTTTTCCTCGCAAACCAGGCGGCACACCTGCTGGCATGCCGCACTCCCGCCGCAGCGTTTGCATTCTCCGGCAAGTGTCGGGGTTGCTATGGAAATCGCCACCAGCACGGAAAGTACGGCAGAAGTGCATGTCACTCGTCGCACCGCAGAATTCCTTGGTTAAGCAAACAATGTATGTCGCGTCATCCGACGCCTGCACCGATCAAGGTGCATGATCTACCAATTGAAGTCGAACCGCATGCCAATCAAGTCGGACCGAGTCGCCCCGAACACCGTCTGACTGCTCGTCACCGGGTGAATCCAATCAAACATGATCCTGGTACGATCCGTCCAGTGCCAATTGAAGCCGACCGTCAGGTCGTTGTACTGCCCTTGCCCCGTACTGGCCAGGTCGAGATAGGACCAGCGCCTTTCGCTTCCCAAGCCCCCCACCCCACGCAGCCGGGGACCACGAAGAAGTTTGTAAACGGCTTGTTTCGCGCGAACTGCGCACCGTGTTGGCCGAACCGTTCGAAAGTGCGATTCTCGCCGGTCAGAAAGTAGCTTAGATGTGAATACGCGCCACCGACCTGGGTGACATCGCCCGAGTCACCGTTCACTCGGCAAAGATACGCTTCATTCTGCCAAGTCACCGGCCCGCAGACAGCGGCCAATTCGAGATTCCCAATCACGTAGGTGCCTGCCACAAGGCTTCCGCTGTCAATCAGTACGGGTCCGCGCTGCACTTGCGGGCGGGCACGAAAACGGACCCTGTCGTCGTAATCATTGGTGTACAGGATTCCTGCACCGGTGTGAATCAGATAGCGTCCGTTCGATGGTTCGTCATAGTACGGCAGCCAGGTGACGCGCCCGCTCAAGCGACAGCCTTGGTTGCCGTCAAGACGAGTCTTGAAGGTGTCGTTGATATCATCAAAGAAGATACCTCCGCTCCACGTGAAGTTCTGATCGGCGGAGCAATTGTACACCGCTGCACCAATTTCCCGGTCGACGGTGAAGATACTCTGTGTTGGGATGGATCGTTCGAGGAACACGTTGTACGTGTCGTTTGTCACTTGTTCCAGGCCAAACGGAACGAAGAAATTCCCGATGCGAAAGCGCCCAATCCAGGGTATATCGTTCATCGAAAGATAGGCGTCCTTGACTTCCGGGGTCGCATACTGGTTTTCATAGGCACCCAACCCCGGTTCGAGCGTCAGTTGCAGTCGAAAATCGAGTTTGCCGTAGCCGGTGCCGTCCGCCACGAGTCGAAGTCGGCGAAAACTGAAGTAGTTCTCTGCGCCGTCAATGGCCGGGTCGGCGGACGGCCACGTGATGAAGTCCATCTGCACGTGTCCGCCAAGTTTGACGGTCCACTTCTCGCTCGACACGTCAATCCAGGCCTCTTCGGGCTTCTTGTCCGCCTGGCCCTTCGCCTGCGTCTTCTCCAACGCGTCCAGACGTTTCTTCAGATCGTCGAGTTCTCGGTCGGCGGTCGAACTGAACACCCTGGCCGGTGTGTTCGGCTCGAAATCGGGTGCGTCCGGCGGGAATGCCACCCCCTGATCCTGCCTCTCGGCAAAGCACACCCATTGGATCTCGCCGCCCGGCGATTGTGGCTGACCGTCGATGGCCCTGGCGGTGCCGGTTGCTGGCGGAGATTGAGCCAACAGCGTGGCCTGCCAGGCCCAGGCGACGATGGCCACGCATACGGCCAGCCGGCATTTCCGTGCGAGAGCCTCTACGCACCGCAATGGGGCGTCGATTCTGGGTTCGGCGGGCGGCATGATGTGGTCCTCCGTGATCATGTGCACGCCCTCCGGTGGACCGGTCAGACAGATCAACGCTGGCAATTATCGATTGGCCACTCAGAAATCGTGGTGGCAAGGTCTTCGATCCCCGCGCTGTCGCTCTTATCGGAAAAATCAACGCAATCGATTCAGTTTATCCAACCGAAACAGACTAAATCTGACCGCGCGCTGAACTTCCCGTATCGACGCGCAGAGAAGTACTCCGTCGTGCCGAAGCGTCGTATCCACGCACAGGTCCGGCCACGCTCGAGTGAGTCCGGCTGTCAGCCGGCGATGCAAGCTGGCTGGACGGGGCGCCCGTCTGGTTCTATTGCGATGTCCAGACCGACGCAACGCCGCGCGGCCCGATGCTCTTCGGCTGCCGCATGACGGAGTGTATGGCCAACCAGGCCCATGCGGCCCGCACGGGCTTTGCCATGCAGCACTCCTACAGCGGCGCAGTGAGCGTGGGTGGCCATGTGCCGCGCGAGCTGGCGTCACCGCAGTCGCAACGGGTCGGCCTGGAACACACTATCGTGGCCAACAACTCGCTGAGCTGGACGCCGGTGGGCGTAACGGTGGGCCAATATGCGCGGAAAACGTTCGTCGTGGGCAATACGTTCGAAGGTGTCGAACAACCGCTGCTCGACTGGGGCTTGCGAACCTATTTCCTGAACAACACCCGTCTGCGTCTCAATCAGCAAGGCCACACACAGGAGCCCCTTGCCGATGTGCGCAGCGAACGGGAGGTGCGCGCCGGCGAAAGTCCCTGAGGCCATACCTCTCAGCCAGAAGCAGACAGAAGCAGACACCCTGAACTTGCCCCAAGTACATGTCACAACGCCATACCCTCGATACTGCCGCCCGGTACAGGTGGGTGAGCATATGACAAACAGTAGCCACTTATGCGATCGGTCCTGAGTGTTTGCGGTGTAGCGACATCTTGCCCATTCAGTGCCCCTTGCCGGAAAAAATGTCCCCATTTCTCTGTCCGCTCAACAAGCGCAACACACCCCTCGACAGAGGGCCAAGGAAGGCCAGTCAAATCCGCAAGCGACCGCAAGAATCCGAAAAGAGCGGGGTCGGACGATTGCATCAGGGATTAGATCTCCTACAAATTGTCTGCGTGGATCGGCATCTACGACGCCGGCGGCCCCGTCGGCACCAGCTCAGACCGTACCGTCACGATCTTGAGGGTCGTGCCCGAACCGGCGAACATCGTCACTTTGGGTATGGGTGCACTCTGCCTGGCCGGCATGAGCTGGAAGCGTCGCCGCGTAACCCGTGACCAGGTATGACCTCCGTCTTTGCGTTGACGGTGTCGCCCCGATCGCGGGGCGGCCCGTCGGCGGCGAACTACTTACCCCCTCCTCGCCGGATTTCACGTCGATCTTGGCGGTCGTCGGATCTCGCTTCCACATAATGACTTGGGTGATCTCGCGCCATTCCTTACACCGTTCCTGGCCGGTTCGATTGCAGAACCTGTGCCGGTTGTACCGGTCTTGACGGGGGGAAGTCCCCATTCCGTCTTGGAGTCTGCACAAGCATCTTCACGGGATCACTCGGCGCAAGGGCCGCCGGATCGCCGGGTTTTCCCGGTTGATCCTCGTCCTCATGGTCGCACTGGCGACCCTCTGCGGTTGTGTCGGCCCCTACGCCCTCCGCGAATCAGCTCTCCTCTCCACTCACTCCTGCTCTCCTGTTCTCCTCCTCTCGTGCAGCTTCCGAACCGCCGCCATCAGCGCCGCTCTTGTCGCTCAGGTCATCGCCGATAAAGGGAGTGGTAGGACAGGGACATTTGCGGCGGCAAGCGTGACGAAGTGGGTGAACCTGCAGCGTGAATTGGCCGTCTCGACGAAGGTAGCCGCCGCTGGAAGTACACTGGCTCGCGGCCTCGATCGGCACAAATCCACTCGGCAACCTTGGTGTGTGACACACATGTTGCAAGTCAGGGTGTCTGGAACCTGCTCTGGCCCCCCTGTGCTTGTCACAGGGGTGAACCAAATCATCTACTAGAAAACGCAGCCACGCCAAACGGCGGCCGAGGGTAGAGGCCGCCACCAAACCGGCAGCCGGCCGAGGCCGCCCCAGACCGCGTTTTGCCGCGCGCGGTGAGGATACGGCACGCAGCATGCCTCGGGTTGTTTCGGTCTCGGCAGAGCGCCGGCTTGAACCGTTGTCGCGGACTTGACCGACAGATCCGCACGCTCAGGTTGCCCGGCGTGAACGCCGGGCCGACGCGGCCTGCGGCCGAAAAGGGCGGTGAACCGCCCTTCACGATCCTCTGCACGCATCTTTTTTTCCTCAACTCTCTCCTACAATCCCGCAACGCTCCTCATCCGCTTCGCAGACCGCGATGCGACGGGCCGGTCCCGCCGCGCGTCCCACGGTTCACGCGATCTGCTCCATCACAGGGGCAGCAGGATCGCAGTCGAAAACCGCAATTCCATCCGTAACGTACGTGACACAGAGGTGAAACGGGCGAGGGAAAGTCTCAAGAACAACCTGAAACAGCTGCGAGAGGGGCTCGCATCCGGGGCGGCGCAAGATCACAATTTGGCGCAGGATCAACATTTCTATCAGTCAGTCGGGGACTTCCGGAGGACGTACCATTCGGTTAAGTCTCGACCTTCCGTCGAACAGGCACTCACCATGTCATTCACCCTGATCCCGATCGGCATCCTCTTTGTGACCACGATTATTCTGGTGCTCGCATCGATCGAGGCAGGTTACCGCGTGGGGAAGGCGTCGCACACGCGGTCGGAAGGTGAAAAAGAGACGCCCGTGGGCGCCATGGCCGGCGCGATCCTGGGGCTTGGCGCCTTCATGCTGGCGTTCACATTCGGCATCGTGTCGAACCGCTTCGACGCTCGGAAGGAGCTGGTGCGCGAGGAGGCCAGCGCGTTGCGCACAGCGTGGCGTCGAGCCGACTTTCTGCCCGATGGCGATCGAGAAGAAGCAAAGACCGTGCTGCGGGGATACCTGGACGACCGGGTGGAGTCGGTGCTCTCGGGCAATATGGATCAGGTGTCGGAGGCACTGACGCGGGCGACCAAGGCCCAGGAGCGCCTCTGGGCGATGGCGGTGGCCAACGCCCGCAAGGACATGAACTCGGACGTGGCGGCGTTGTACGTCGAATCGCTTGACGAGATGACGACAGTCCACGCGATGCGCGTCGCCGTGGGCCTTCAAGTACGGATCCCCTCGGGAATCTGGATGACGCTGCTGGGGATCATTGTGCTGGGCATGATGGCGGTGGGTTACCAGACGGGCGTGGCGGGCTCCAAACGATCGATGGCGCGGCTGATCCTGGCGGTGTCCTTCGCGCTGGTGATCGAACTGATCGCGGCGCTGGACCGCCCCGACTCCTGGCTGATCCCGGTGAGCCAGCAACCTCTGGTGGACGTGCGCACGATCATGGATGGCGAACTGGCCGCGAAGGAGTAGGGATCGGTGGAATGTGCATCGCTGTGCGGTGGAGTACTTCGACACCCACCACCCGGATTGGTTCACCTTCGAACAACTTCCGGCGTACGCTCCCGAACTCAACCCGGTCGAGCAATGCTGGAATCACACCAAGTACGCCGATCTGGAGGACTTCATCCCGGATGATGTCGACCACCTCCAGCAAGCGATCCAGGCATCCATAACCGAACAGAGCGAGGATCGGGAACTCCTCAAGTCGTTCTTTGCCTGCGCCAAACTCCTGTTGTTATCGTGATGATTGACTACGCAGGCATCAATAGGTAACTTCGCGTTCGTTGCCGTCGAAACGTACTGCAGTTGCTCGGCGTTGTCGCGGTCAACAGCCGGGGATTAAAATTCCTATCAGCGGAAAACGAAGGAACCAACCATGAAACACCCAATCACACTGATCACCGCCCTGCTGCTGGCGCTGCGGGCTACGCTACACGCCGCCGATCCGTTTGACCCCGCGACAATCGTCGGTCTGATGCGCCAGGCGAACGACTGGCAGACCGCCCATCCGCGCATGAAGCCGGACGACCGGAATTGGGAGCGCGGCACTTGGTTCACGGGCATCACGGCCGCCCACAAGGCCACGGGCGATACCCTGGCGGCGGCGATCGTGAAGTGCCAGGGCGCGGATGGCCTGTGGCGGCCGAATCTCGCCGACCCGGACCACATCCCGGCCAAGGAGACCAGCGGCACGGCGTTCTTCTGTTACGGCATGGCCTGGGGCATCCGCAACGGGATGCTGGACCGGGAAACCTATCTGCCGGTGGTGCGCAAGGCCTGGGCCGCGCTCGCCGCCAGCGTCAACGCGGAGGGCATGCTCCAGCGGGGACAGCAGGTCGGCGATCGCCCGGCGGAGCTCCGGCAAGACCAGACCCACGAGTATGTCACCGGCGCGTTCCTGCTGGCAGGGAGCGAAATGCCAACACTTCTGTCGCCGCGGGCGAAACCTGATCCGCTGGCGGAATCATTCTCCTCGCCGCCGGACTCCGCGCGGCCCGGGGTTTACTGGTATTTCATGGACGGCAACCAGTACCGCGAGGCGATGACGGCCGACCTCGAATCGATGCACCGGGCGGGCCTGCGCAAGGCGCTGTTTCTTGAAGTCAACATCGGCGTGCCGCGCGGCCCGGTGGACTTCATGAGCGAACCGTGGCAGGACAACTTCGCGCACGCGGTGCGCACCGCCGACCGTCTGGGCATGGAGATCATCCTCGGCACCGGCCCTGGTTGGTGCGGAGCCGGCGGGCCGTGGATCGATCCGGCGCGCTCGATGCAGCACCTGTGCGTCAGCACGGCCAGGGTCAGCGGCCCCGGGCCTTTGACCGGCACCCTGCCCGTTCCGGAGCCGCGCAAGCCGTCCGACTTCGCCGGGCTGTCACCGGAGCTCGCTGAAAAACGCCAGGCTTGGCACGCCGATGTCACGGTGCTCGCGTTTCCGACTCCGGCGGAAACCGACGCGCCCGGACCTTCTGGATGTGCGCAGCCCTGTATGACACCCAGCCGTATTCCAGTCTGGAAACACGTGCCGCGTTTCGTTCCCCCGCACGCTGCGGCCGAACCACCCGTCGCAGCCATCATCGATCCGGCCGCCATCCTCGACCTCAGCCAACGGCTGCGTCCCGATGGCACGCTGGATTGGCAAGTCCCGCCGGGGGCGTGGACCGTCATGCGCTTCGCCGCACGCAGCACCGGTGTGACCACCCGCCCCGCACCCGACCCCGGACACGGTTTCGAAAGTGACCGCTTCGATCCCGCGGCATTCGATTTTCATTTCGAGCAGTTCCACCGGAAGACTCATGGACAAGGTGGGTCCCCGCCGCGCCGGCCGCGGGTGGACGGCGCTGCATCTCGATAGCTGGGAGTCCAGTTCGCAGAACTGGAGCACCGCGCTTGCGCGAGGAGTTCAAGAAACGCCGCGGCTACGATCCGCAACCGTTCTTCCCCGCCTACGCCGGGCTGCTCGTCGGCTCGCGGGACAAGACCGAGCGATTCCTCTGGGACCTGCGCATGACCGCCGCCGAGCTGGTGATCGAGAATCACGCCGGGGCCATCCGCCGCGGCGCGCACGAGCACGGGTTCTATTACACCAGCGAGTTCTACGACATGAATCCGGCCAGCGACCTCGACCTCGGCGCCGTGGCCGACATTCCTTCCTGCGAGTTCTGGTCGGCGCGGCGTGGACACGGTTTACAGTTGCGTCGAGGCGGCGTCGGTCGCCCACACCATGGGGCGGCCGGTGGTGCGCGCCGAAGCGTTCACCTCGCCGCCGCAACACGGCTATCGGGACAACCCGGCGGACATGAAGAACCAGACCGACTGGGCCCTGGCCATGGGCATCAACGATTTCATCATCCACACCTATCAGCATCAGCCGCTCGGCCTGGACGGGCCCCGGCCCGGCATGGCGATGGGGCCGCACGGCATCCATTGGCACCGCAACCAGACCTTCTGGCCGATGGTCGGCCCCTATCACGACTACATCGCCCGCTGCGGCCAGATGCTCCGCCAGGGCGTCTCCGTGGCCGACATCCTCTATCTGACCCCGGAGGGCGCCCCGCACATCTTCCTGGCACCCGAGGACGCGATGAGCGACGGCGGGCTTGCTGCGGGACAAGAAAGAGTCATGGATTCGACGCCGTCAGTCCGCGAATCCTCGTCGGCCGCGCTGCAGGTTCGCGACGGGATGATCGTCTTCGACGGCGGCAGCTCGTATCGCGTGCTGGTGCTGCCGCTGGTGGAGACCATGACGCCGGAATTGCTGGAGAAAATCCGGACACTCGTCCGCGAGGGGGCGACGGTCATCGGCACACCGCCCGGCAAATCACCGAGCCTCGTCGGGTTCCCGCAGTGCGATGAACGCGTGAAATCCCTCGCCGCCGAAGTCTGGGGCGGCGCCGCGGAGCCGGCCGCCGAATGACCGACACGCCCGTTCGGCAAGGGGCGCGTGGTGTGGGGTGGCGAAACCACTCGGCCCGGCAGTGCGGACAAGTTGTATCCGAGTTACGCCTCGACCGTGGCGTTCCTGCAACAGTCGGGTGTGCCGCCGGTGTTCGAATCGCCAAACCCCGCTGCGCTGGCACCAGCGACGGACTCCCGAGCGCGACATCTTCTTCGTGGCCAACCCCGCGGCCGAGTCGGTCGAGACCAACTGCGTCTTCCGCACCGACGGCGCCGCGCCGGAACTCTGGAATGCTGTGGACGGTTCCTCCCGGGCCTTGCCCGAACATACGGTGAGCCACGGCAGGATGGCAGTACCCTTGCGACTCGCCGCCAACGAAAGCTGCTTTGTGGTCTTCGACCGCACGACCCGCGAGGCACCCCCGGCGGCGGGTCGGAATTTCACGGAGATCAAAACCCTGGCCGCAATCGACGGACCGTGGAGCGTAAGTTTCGATGCCGCGCTGGGCGGCCCGAGCGGGCCGGTGGCATTCCCGACGCTTACCCGCTGGGACCGGAACCCCGACGATGCCATCAAATACTATTCCGGCGAGGCCGTCTATCGCGACGACCTTCCAGGCACCGGTGCCGCCGGCGAATGCCCGGGTGTTCCTCGACCTCGGCGCCGTCCACAAGCTGGCGCGCGTGACACTCAACGGCGATGACCTCGGCATCGTCTGGACACCGCCGTATCGCGTGGAAGTCACCGGCAAGCTCAAACTCGGCCCTAACCACATCGAAGTGGCGGTGGTGAACACCTGGGTCAACCGCTTGATCGGCGACGAGCAACCTGCCAACAAGAGCGCCCGGACGCTCAAGTGGGACGACGGAATGCTGGGCGGCACGCCCCAGCCCGCCGGCCGTTACACGTTCACGACGGCCCGGGACTACACAGCGGAATCGCCGTTGCAGGAATCCGGCCTGCTCGGCCCGGTCAATTTGCTCGAGTCCGAATGATCCTCCGCCCGACTGCCTATTTTGAAATGCCCCGCATCCGCCGACGTGAGTCGGCGGATGCACCTGCAGCCCCAGCCCAGCCGCCAATGAAAGATAGACCCTGACACAAATATGTACGATTCGCCCGTCTATCTACGCTCGGATATCTTTTTCGAGATCATCTGACAATGAATCACTGCAACCCGACACTCGAAGTTCAAGGAACTCTTGATAGTTCGAAATTTCTCAGGGCCTTTCTGGCCCTGCGCCGCTCCATCTGCAACAATGCTCCGTAGTGCCGCGCGGCCTTAAGCCGTGCGATCTGGAGTCGGGTCGTGGTTCTGGCAGTTGGATCGCTGCGATGCGTATTTCTAATACCCTTTTCGTATGGGTCGTCGGCTTGACGTGCGGTGTGTATGCCGGCGACTGGCCGCAAATACTCGGCCCGACACGCAATGGCATTGCCCGCGATGAACACCTGCTCGCCGCCTGGCCCGCGGACGGTCCGCCGGAGCTATGGAGTTACCCGATTGGGACCGGATTTGCGGGGCCTGTCGTGGTCGGCGATGAGGTGTATCTGCTTTCACCGCGTCGGAGCTCAGGAACGACTGGAACGACTCGACGCGGCCACGGGTAAGCCGCGTTGGAAAATCGAGTTCCCTGCCAGCTACTCCGGCGGCGTCAACCCAGACAACGGCCCGCGCTGCGTTCCGCTGGTGCATGGCGAAAGTGTGTACCTGTTCGGCGCCCGTGGCGACGTACACTGCGTAAACCGCGAAACGGGAAAACCCCGTTGGTCGCGGGCGGCCGGCGTCGAGTACTCGGCATCGGATGGCTATTTCGGATTCGGCAGTACGCCTATCGTGCTGGGCAACGTGCTGCTTGTTAACGTAGGTGGATCGGACAACGCCGGTATCGTGGCCTTTTCGCTGACCACCGGCGAGACGGTCTGGAAGGCGACTGAGGAACAGGCCAGCTATTCGGCACCCACTTCGGCCGTGTTGGAGGACAAGGCACACGCCGTTTTCGCCACTCGGTATCAGGCCCTGGCCATTCTTCCGGAAACGGGTGAAGTCCGCTTCCGCATCCCGTTCGGCCGCCGCGGACCAACCGTCAACGCAGCCACGCCCCTCGTGCTCGACAAACGGCTGTTCCTGACCAGCAGCTACGGCGTGGGCTGCGTGCTGGCAAACCTCGACTCGTCCACTCCCGTTGTGGAATGGACTAATGACAACTTATTGTCATGCCACTACAACACTCCGATCCATGTGAACGGTCACCTGTTCGGCGTGCACGGACGAGAAGACGTGGGACGTGCCGAACTGCGATGCGTCGACCTGGCCAAGCGTCAAGTGAAGTGGAGCGTGCCCGACTTCGGCGTCGCACACATGATCCTCGCCGACGGCAAACTACTAGTCCTCAAAGTCGACGGGACGCTCCTGCTGGTCGATCCGGACACTGCCAAGTTCATACGGCGGGCCGAGGCGACCGTTTCGGAAAACACGACGCGAGCACTCCCCGCGCTGGCCGCCGGAAGGCTCTTCTTCCGCGATAATGACCAAACGGGTGGAACATTGCGGTGCGTCAAGGTAGGTCACTAGAACTCCCGAGTGCGAGGAAGGGCAAATGAGCAGACGAGCTATCATTCTGAATGGCGCGGTTCTTGGCGTGATGTTGCTTACGGTCTCAACGCGAGCGCAAGAGGCGTGGCCGCAGTTCCGCGGCCCGGGCTCGCGCGGTGTCGCCGAGGGTTCCGAATTGCCCGACTCCTGGTCAACCACCGAAAATGTGGCCTGGGCAACGGACCTGCCAGGCCGGGGATGGTCGTCTCCGATCGTCACGGGCAAGCGCGTCTTTCTTACGACAGCCGTTGCGGAAGGCGAGATTGAAGCACCCAAGAAGGGACTCTATTTCGGCGGCGATCGCTCCACTCCGCCCGATTCCGTTCAGCTGCGAAAGGTGTTCTGCCTGGATCTGGAAACGGGTGCCATCCTCTGGGAGAAACAAGTCCACGCCGAAAAGCCGACCACCGCGATCCACATCAAGAACAGCTATGCATCGGAGACGCCCGCCACCGATGGCGAGCGTGTGTACTGCTACTTTGGCGATGTGGGAGTCTTCTGCTTCGATCTGGAGGGCAACTCATTGTGGCAGGTCGCCGTCGCCCCCCATCGCACGCGAGCGGGCTGGGGCACCGCCTCATCCCCCGTCGTGCACGAAGGCCGCGTCTATCTGGTCAATGACAACGAAGAGGATTCGTACCTGCTGGCTTTGGACGCCAAGACGGGGACCGAGGTTTGGCGAGTTGCGCGCGACGAAAAAAGCAATTGGTCCACACCGTACATTTGGAAGAATGCCCTTCGCACGGAGATCGTCACACCCGGCTCGGGCCAGGTCCGCTCCTACGATCTGTCCGGAACACTGCTCTGGTCGCTGTCAGGCATGTCGCGAATTACCATCGCGACTCCCTACGAAAGCGAGGGACTCCTCTATGTTACTTCCGGATTCACCATGGATCCGCACCGCCCCGTTTACGCGATCCGTCCGGGCGCATCGGGTGACATCTCGCTGACAGAGGACCAGACATCCAACGAATGGATCGCCTGGTGTCAACCCAAGGCAGCTCCGTACAACCCGTCCACGCTCGTCTACGACGGCCAACTCTATGTGCTGCAGGATCGCGGGACACTGGCCGCCTATGACGCAAAAGACGGCGCGGAGATCTTCGGCAGCCAGCGCATACCCAAGGGTGGTGCGTTTACTGCTTCGCCCTGGGCCTATGACGGCAAGCTGTTCTGCATCAATGAGGACGGCGCCACGTCGGTCCTGAAAGCAGGCCCGACCTTGGAAGTGCTGCATACGAACTCACTCGGTCCCGACGAGATGTGCCTGGCAACACCGGCGATCGCCGACAACAAATTGCTCATCCGCACCGTCGCACGCCTGTATTGCATCACGAACAAGTCACTCCAGCGTTGAGCACTCCGCCACGAACCATTTGCGGGAGCCATTCCAAACAGGCCGGGAAACAGGGAATCGTACGTATTCGCGAGTAAGCTGGGTGGCCTAAGTAGTCTACTGGTGGGCGGTCGTACCACCGTGACATGCACCCGTTCCATGATCGAATCCTGGTGGCAGGTGCTCAAGCACCAACGGCTGTACCTGAACACTCTGGACACCGTCAGGGCCGTCGAGAAGCGGGTGGCGTTCTATGTGCAGGAGCACAATTCGCGACTACCGCACGCAGCGTTCCGTGGGCAAACGCCGGACGAGATGTACTTCAAGACCGGCGACGGCATACCAGAGGAACTTAAAGCCGCCCGGCAAGAGGCACGCCAAGCCCGAGCGGGAGCAAATCGGAAGCGGACCTGCAGCGCGTGCGAACCGTTGGCCGTAAGTCTGAACTGAAGCTGACGCGTCGCCATGAGCGAATATGCACTAAGATTTCCAGGGAAGCCCTCAGCGACTCCTGCCACGTCGCGCGTTTCACGTACCAATGCGGACCGTCCGCGCACACGAGCGAGGTGCAGGCGAACAGGGACAACCAGACGACGGCAGTGCGGACCATGACAACACAACTCTAAATGACATTGCGTAATCATGGGAACAATGGCGAGGCACTCTCACTACCGGCTAAGCTTTTCAAGCCTGTGTGGCACGGCCTACTTGTTGGCCGTGCGCCCCTCCCACTGCCTGCAAGCAAGCAGTGCCACACCCCATGCGCATGTTCCCATGATCACGCAATGTCATTGAGAATCGACCAGTCGGTACGGCTACAGCAATTACTCAACCACTACGATCTCGTGAATCAGCACTTGCGGAACGGTCAGCTGCACCAAGCCATCACGATACTCGAATGGCAACACGCTGCCACCTGGTTCGAGCGTGATTCGCTGCGGTGCAACCGGACGCCGAATGGTAACCGTTAGCGGTCCGACGGGCGCGATCGATTCGATATACGACTGCGACTGATGCGGGCCCGACGTGTTGATCAGATTCACGAGCAACCGGCCATCCTTGCGAGCCACACAGACGTCGACACCGGGTGCTCCGGTAACCGAGACCATCGGTTCGGGAAACAGTTCGCGTACGAGTCCATTGAGGAATTCCCGGGCTTCCTGCATGGGCGATTCGCAGTAACTGCGGCCGAATGTGAAATAGACTGCCGCGATGCGACCAAGTCCCAGTTGCCGGACGGACGCGGCTGGCCGTGACACAGAGTTGGCATCCTTGCTGTCGTGCAACTGTCCAAGCGGTTTTGCATCAGGGCCGAGCATGACGGCTTGGCGCGCACCGTTCAACGTCGCGATGCCCTGTGGGCCGGCCAGGTAGAGTGGTCCGGGCGCACTGGGACCGCCGTCCAACTGCACACCCAGTTCGTCAGCGAAGAGTCGGGCTGAGTCGGGCGAGACGAGCAGGAGATTTCCGCCACCTTGCACGTAAGCGATCAGGTCCTGCTTGAATTCAGGATCCAGATACTCCCATTCGGGCACGATGATCAACGGGTACTCGGCAAGCCGGCCTGCCAATTGACTTTCGGTTGGTATCTCAACCGAGTTCTGGCCCTCGAGCAAGGCCCTCAGTACGCCGTCGATACGACCATGGTCACGCGAGAACAGGCCGTTAACACGGCGATAGTGCGCGGCGGTGGAGAACAGCAGCGCCACCTGCGGCATCATTTCCGAGTGATGGCACGTGGCCTGCCGCTCGCGGCAAAACTTGGCTACCTCGGCCATGACCGGCATTTCCTTCAACCGGACGGAGCCATCACGATTCTGCGTGAAGTACGCCTGAAAACCACCACCCAGGGCGAGCACCACGGCCGCTTCCCGCTGCAATTGCACGGCCGTTTTCTGTCGGCGCTCGGGCTGCGTCGTGAAACTCCAGGCCATCAGGTCCCAGGGTTTGCCTTGTCGAGCGAGAAAGCGCGCCGACACGTGCGCGGAGTTGACGCTGTCCTGAGGCGAATAGTCTCCCGACAGAAAATCCACCGGCGCACACCGGTTCCGGCATGTGGTCGCTAAAAGACCAGTTGCTGCAAATCTGAAAGTCGGGATTGGTGCGCTTGACCTCGGCAATGTAGTGATTCAGGTAGTTGCGAAACGCCTGCCGATGAAACTGCAGAAACTCGTACCAGTGCAGATCGCCCGGCTCTCTCGGGATGTCCTGGATTCCGGTCGCTTCGCGGAAGGCCTTCACGGCCGCCTCGCTGTAGTCCGGAGTGGCGGCCCAGCACTCGCCATCCGTCCAAACTCCATCCACTTTGTACTTTCCAGCCAGCTCGCGCAGTTGCGGTATCAGCAGTTGATCCACATAGGGTCCGAAGAAGGATGTGATCCGATCATTGGGTTTGCCATCGGCGTTGACAACGGCCCAATCGGGATGAGTCGCCACTGCGTGGGAATCCCAGACGCCGGAATAGTGCATATACAGTGCTACACCACGTCGCGCGGTCACATCACGCCATACGCGGAGCGGATCGCCCACGAACCCCGGGACATGGTGTCCAACCTGTGTCGGGTAGCTTGACACGCCAGGATGTCCTTTGCAGTCGGTCTGCAGATAGTCGGGATGCACCAGATCGATGATCGTCTCGATCATTTCGGGAGTGGTGTTCTTACCCACTTCCTTGCAGTCTTCGCCCGCATGGAAGTCGAAGTGGATTCCCAGAAAGCTGTCGGCCCGTTGGAGTCGCGGCGGATCTTCGGCATGGATGATGCCTCCGGTCGCGACCAGCCAGACAAGCGGCAGGGTCGCGCCCATTAAGAATGGAGCCACAGAACGATTCGTTGAGCGCATTGATTGGCGGATCGTCATCGTCGTTCCTCATTTGCAGGTGGGATTTGCGGCGTGCAGCAGCGTATGGACGCCTCCATTGTAATCGATGGACGGCAGCTCGTGTGAAAGCGCAGAAGACTCAGACACACGCCTTAGAAGACTCAGACACACGTTTTTCGAATTGGCCTGACCTTCCGGCGGCAGAGTGAGACGCGGGGGCCAGGCAGCAGGCAAGCGGAAGAAGCGGGCAAGTGCGTCGCTGGCGGACAGAAAAGAGCTGGTGGCCGGCTACGCAAGCCCTCGTGCGCAGACCGCTGGCCAGCCCTGACGGTCAGGGACCCACATCAGGCGAGGTGCGGAGACGAACGGACATCCAGCACGCGTCAGGACGTCACGTGAACCCTTCGGACCCCGGCGCGGCGAACAACTCGCGACAGAGACCTACACCGTGAAACCGCTGCTGCGCCGCCTCCCGCCGCGGCGCAGCACCCGCTCGGCGGTGCCGAGCGCCCGAGTGCACTGGCGATCCAGTTGCTGGAGTTTGGTCAGCCAGATCGGGGCATTGAGGCCCCACCGGCTGAGCGTCTCATGGAGCGCCGCGTCATCCAAGTGATCTTGTGCCTCGGGAGGGGGCGCGGACGGTGGTGACCGACTCAACACGATCCGCTCCGCCAACGTGCGCGCGAGCCGCAGGTACTCCGACAAGGCCATCGCAACAAACGGCGCATCGGACGCGCGCCGCTGCAGCGGCGGACGGACGCGCGAAGCTTGCTTTGCCGACGTGGGTGCAATCGGCTCCTTCCAGCGGGCCATGAACCAGGAAAGGGAACTGAGACGACTGCGGAGTTGCTCGATCTTGGTGGGCTGGGCCAGCAGCGCGTCGAGTTCGGCATCCGTGGGCTCGCGCACCCACTGTCCGTCGCACAGTTCGGGCCAGGCCCGTTTCCACCGCCACGCCACTTCCTCGGCGGACCACCGCAGGGCCAGATCCGGACGGGTGCGCAACAGCGCATGCAGGTGATTACTCAGGATGTTGAAGTTGCCCACGTCCACGGCAAACACACCGGCCAGATAGGCCAGCAGCGACTCGATCCAGCCGCGCCGGTAATCGAAGTCCCGTTCGGTCACCGGATCATAGCCGAAAAGGAAGGCGCTGCACACAGCGGGACCAGCAGTGGTAGGTGCCGATCTCGCCTTCGCGGACAATATCCTGACGGGCATTGGCAGGCATCTGAGGAGAACTCCCTTGCCTGCCGCGCTCGTGCGTCGCCCCGCAGGACCACGCGGCCCCGCTGGCCGCTGATTGTAGTCCGTCCTGCCGCCTCTGTCTAGCGGGCGGCCTGACCAGTGTGACAGACACCTGTCACCTCCGTCGCGACGGACGCGCCGGTCTGCGCGCCGGCACCGCTAGCACCGCTTCAGAAAGGTGAGTGTCTGACTTCCCCGTGTCTACGGAACGGGGATCCCCCCTGGTCACGTGCGCAGTGGCACGCAGTGGCACGATTTTCGTGCTCCCCTGTCGGAAGCAGCTGTGTGGTTTTCGGTGACATGTGTATGTCACCGCTGGCACGTCCCCCGACGCAGTGGGCTCGCGGGGCAGGGGTGAAATCGGCACAATGCGGACGCGACGCTGAAGAACAATGCGGGGCAACGTGAGGTGATCGCATGTTGGCCGCGCTCCGCACGTTCTCGCTGCTGGGCATCGAAGCGGTGCCCGTGGAAGCGGAAGTCGATGTCTCGCCGGGCACGATTCCCAAGACGATTCTCGTGGGATTGCCGGAGGCCGCAGTGCGGAAGAGCACACACCGCGTGGAACGGGCGATTGTCCATGGCGGGTTCCAGCGGCCCTACGATCGCGTGGTGATCAACCTGGCACCGGCGATAATGCCGCTCGGCAAGCAAAACCTTCTGCCGGGTGAATCGTTCTCCGAGTCCGGAATTCGCGCCGCGGGCCTTGCTTCACGGCGTGTAGATATCCGCCATCTGCCACGCGTCAAACGACTGCAGCACTGTATCCGCTCCGACGGACATAAGCGAAACGCCATCGCTGTCTTCGCGACTGGGAAAGACCCGGACCGCAGCGACCTGCCGCCCGGCGACGAACACTTCCAGGACACTGCGATCGATGAAGACCCGAATATCGGCAGGTTCGTTCGGCGGGACAAAGACGTTCGCCTGCTCCACCGGCCGGATCTCCATCGGGGTCGCAGCCGAGTGGCTAGAGTCGATCTCGATGACGCTGTCGTTGCCCCCATTCAGATGATTGATGTAACCCCGATTGCGATAGAACCGCACGGTCGTGACTTCCTCGCGGTTCTTCGAGCGGAAGAAATTCAACTCCAACAGCGACGCATCCTGCTGCGCGAACTGGAAACGGAACTCCATGGACTTGCCGTGCACATCGTCGAACGACCACTTCCTGGTTCGCCGGCAGCGTGACGTCCCGTTTCGCCACATGGTCGCGACGCAGCGATTCGAGCGACGGATGTGGCTGGATGCCGATCTCGTTGGGATTCAGCAGTGTGACCTGCACGGGCAGCGACATGATCTGCGCCCAGCGCTGGTTTCTTTGGCCGTGGTTCACGTTGAAGATCCCGATCAATCCGCCCTTCCCATCGGGTGTGAAAGACGGCGCGTGCACGCCACACGGCCACGAAGCGCCATGATTGAACTTGCCGCCCTGGCCCACGTGGAATTTCTTCTCCTGAGTATCGTACTGCCCCAGCAGGTACTTGCCGCCGCTGGTGTGACTGTAGTGGATCAGGATGTGCCGGCGTGTGGCCGGATCGTCCTGCGGGCCAATCGGCCAGAAGTACGGACACGCGCCGTCATCGAAATGTCCGCGACACGTAGTCGTCCTCGACGAAGGGGTGCACAGTAGTCCCACGTCGCCAAGTCGTTGGACTCGAACAGGAACCAGGCTGGCCGTCGAACTTGCAGGCGTCCCTTGGGTTGCGTTCCAGCCGACAACAAATAGTACTTGCCACCTTCTTTCCACACACACGCGTCAAAGATGTTGTACGGCTTCGGATCGGTCGGAATGGGAATCACCGCGTCGTTGCCGATCTTGGTCCAGTTCAGCAGCAGCGGATCGGTGGCGGTGGCGATCATGACTCCGCATTCATTGCCGAAGTAGGCAGCGATGGCCCGGTCTTGCTCCAGATAGACCGACCCGGACCAACTTCCCTGCTCCGGCCCCGGATAGATCGCGGGCGGCAGGTCTTTCCAATGCACGAGATCCTCGCTGTACGCGTGTCCCCAATACAGTTCATTGGTGGTTTCCGGCGGAATCCACTGATAAAACAAATGCCACTTGCCCTGCCAGCAGGAAATTCCATTGGGATCGTTGAGGTACCCTTCGGGCTGCACGAAATGGTAGATCGGCTTGTGCGGGTTGCCCGCGCTGCTGGCGCGGGCGTTCGCAAAGCGCTTCACGAGCAGGTTCTCGTGCACCGACCGAATTTGTGCATCCAGCGTCGTGGGAAACGTGAACTTCGGCAGCGCCGGAGTCGTCTCCACCATCCTGGGCCACAAACGATCCATGCTTGGGACCGATCACGAGTGCGTTGTCTTCGACCTGGATGTCGCCGCGCATCCGGACCAGTTTCCAGTTGCCGGTGCGGTCGTTCACCTTTCCTTCGGTGAAGTCCCACCAAGCCCAGGGCTGCACGCCGTCCAGTGGCTGGCCCGGTCGCAGCGAGGCGATCGTTTTCGCATCGAGCGCACCGGGATAGATGCGGGCGTCGCGGATCTTTCCCCTGAAGCAATCGCGCATGTTCGACCTGTGCCGCGGGCCGATCAGGATCGTGGCCGTCTTGTCGAAGGCCTGCGGTGACTCCGGCATTTCGTACGAGGCATACGCTGCTGCCGTTGCGGTAGATCGTCACGTGCCGACCTTGATAGACGATGGCCATCTGCACGAACTCGTCGGGACCCGCGGTCTCGACCGGGTACTTCTCCTGATTGTGCTCGGTCCGTTTTCCCAGGCTGCTGCCGGCCATCCACTTGGCCGGAACATATTCGCCAAAGACGACGGCGTCGAAGGCGTCGGGGTTCGCCATATCGACTGTCAGCGCCGAACCACCACGCTGGTCCAGGTTCGCCGGAGCCGCCCAGACAATCATGGTCTTGTCCGTGATCGTGTCCTGCGCTTCGCACACGTCGTGCCGGCCATGCACCAGAGGATTCCGCAGGCGGCCAAGATGCGTTCGCTTCATCGTCACGCCCTTTCATGATGGCATCCACCAGGGTAACCCACTTCGCCGTCGGCGTCTCCTGGTGATCCGAAGCCGCAAAGGAAGTGCGTTGCATCCGGCGAAATCCTACGCGACGCCCACCACGGCACTTGGTGTCAAGGTCCTGCTACCCCATCGGAGACGAAGCCGGATGTGGGGCGCACCGTCAGTTCACCGGCTCCGCCCCTTCCGGCCAGGCCTTCGCGACGAAGCTCTTGAGTTCCTCCACCGCGGACGTCATTTGCCACAAATACCTGATGTGCGGCTGGTTTGCACGGGCTCTCACACAGCAGACCTCGCATTTCCCGCCGCAAGCCCCAGGGGAATGACGACTGACGGAAGGACGAAGCACGAAGGAATGACGACTGACCAATGACGAGTGTGACGCCCGGTTCCGTTCGCCGGATCCGCTTTCGCAGGCCGCAACGACTCTTTCTTAAGCCACCAGTCCCATTGGTTGGCGAGTCACCGCGACCGATCCCGCCGGGCGCGCCACGTTGACCGAGTACGCTTACGCGGGACGCGCGTTTCGCACCACGTTGCCGGCGGCCACCAGCGGAGGTCCACTGCGGCCTCGACGGAGCGGGGGTCCACCTCCCGCGCCGCCGGCTCGGGCGAGGCAACGGACGGAGCTCCCTGCCGGTTGCGTTCGACGGCCCGCACGATCTGCTGCCACGACTCGCGCGCGGCCTTGTTCTCCTGCGCCATGGCCTTCGCCCTGACGGGACCCCACGCCAGGGAATCCAGCCGGAAAGCCAGGCTCGTGGTTCGGTCGTCTGCGCGGACCCACAACGGAACCGGACGCGGGGACTTCATGGCAGGATCCCTACGCAAGGATCGGGTGGGTCCGGAACGAGGCGAACGATCCGGCAATCGAGCGGCGTGAGCGCCGATTGCAGCCGCTCGAGCCGGCGGATGGCAGCGGCCCGCCCGCCAGCAAGCAACGATTCCTCGGGGCCGGGTCTTGCCCCGCGACGGAACATACGTCAGGCTTTTGCAGGTTCGTCCAGCCTGACGCCAGCGGAGTGCGACCCAGCCGCTCGCGACCGATCGTCCTCGGCTGACCCGAAGCCTCAGCGCAGCGAGACGATTCCACGGCGCCAGGTGACAGGTGGGCGGCGCGGCGCCCGCGGCTTGTCCTCCGGTGACTCCGGCCATTCCGGAACCGGTGGCTAGCGCGATGCCGCTCATTCACTGCTCGAGCGTTACCGAGTATCCTTGTGACTGCGTCCAATCCGGGGAGATGGTCGATGACGTCGCGATTCGCAAGCCTGTTTTGCTCGTTCGTCGCGCTGGCCGCGACGATCTTCTGCACCGGAGCCGCTGTTGGCGAGGACCCGCGTTTCGACCTGCGGCCGCAGGCCGACGCGAGCACACCCTTGGCCAATCCGCACAAGGGCTGGTACCACCACTTCCCCGATAACCACCCGGACAAGTACGCGATTGCCGAGGATGAGGACCTGCTTGAGTTCCCGGGCATGGACCACCTGTACATCCGCCTGGCGTGGTCCTATCTCGAACCGCAGGAGGGCCGATTCGACTGGCCCGTGATCGACCGGATCATCGATAAGTGGACCGCCCGCGGCCTGGGTATCGCCTTCCGCATCAGCTGCAAGGAGACCAGCACGGACCGCATCGAACAGCAGTACGCCACGCCGCGGTGGGTCGTCCAGGCGGGTGCTCAGGGCGGCCACTTCCGCATGGGCGCAGTGACCGGGCCGGAGGGTCCGTGGGAACCCGTGTTCGACGACCCGGTGTTCCTGGCCAAGCTCGACCGTTTCTTGGCCGCCTTCGCGGCCCGCTACGACGGCAAGCCGTGGTTGCGATACCTCGACATCGGCAGCATCGGCGACTGGGGCGAGGGCCATGCCTGGGCGGGCAGCCGCCGGGAGTGCGGGCTCGCGGCCCGGATGCGGCACGTCGACCTGCACCTGGCCCACTTCCACCGCACCCAGCTGGTCGTCTCCGACGATTTCGTTTATGCGCTGAGCGATCCCGAGGACCGGCGGGCCCTGCACGAGCACGTCTTAAGGCACGGTATCAGCTACCGCGATGACAGCATCCTGGTCAACGGCTACGTGGCCGGGACGAGCGACCGATTCACGGTGCGCAGCCCCGAGTTCTTTGCGGATGCCTACCTCAAGACGCCGACCGTATTCGAGCTGGAGCATTACGGGGCCGTGAAGCGGCAGGGGAACTGGGATGGCCGCGCCGATTCGCTGGTGGGCAAGCACGGCCAGGGCAAGAAGGGACCGGATTACTTCCGTGGTGCGCTGGGCTTGCTGCACGCCACGTACCTTGGTTACCACGGCGACGCGCACGAGTGGCTGGCGGACAACCCGGAGCTCACGGGTGAACTGCTCAATCGCTGCGGATACTGGTACTTCCTGCAGAGCGTCCGGGTGCCGCGGGATTTGAAGCCCGGGGGCGAGTTGGACGTCGAGTTCGCCTGGGAGAACCGCGGCGTGGCTCCGGCGTATCATCCCTATCGGCTGCAGCTGCGGTGGGAGGGCAGCGAGGTCGCGGAACACGATCTCGACGCGGGCAATCGGCGCTGGCTGCCCGATGCCGAGGCGCCCTTCGTCGAACGATATCGCGTCACGCTGCCCGCGGGCATGAAGCCGGGGACCGCGACGCTGAAGTTCAAGCTCTCCTCGCCCGCGGCGCGACGCGACGTGCAGGTCGCCCTCCGCCCGGAACTGCGCGACGAGGCGGGATTCTACCGCGTGGGCGACGTGCAGATCGGCGAGTGAGTCGCGGTTTTGCGACGAGGCGGCCCGGCGCGACCGACAGCCACGGCTGATCGTGCGAATGATATCCGTGAGGCGCAAGTCGGAGGCGCCGTGGGGGCGGAGCTGGAAGTGATCCCCGGTCTCGTCGCTGGCCGAGGCGGCGGCGTTCTTTGCCGGGCACATTGACATCGATCCGGTGTCGTCCCAAACAAACCAAACTAACGGGTTCCCTGTGGATAGAGACATTTGTCAATGGACCGTTGATCCGCGCCCGGCTCTCGCGGTATCTTTTCCCTTGCTTCACGCAGCAACAACAGTGGTTCCAGCCACATCACAGATGTTACGAATCCAACGTCTTCATTCGTTCGCGGAATGCCCTCTCTTGGACCCAGCCGCTCCAGGACCTCCTCCGCACGTGCGAGACCGGCGCGGGCCTTAGCCTCCTCGCCACGTTCCCAGTCAATAAGCGCTCTGATGATCTCAGAGAGCGTATTTCTCGGAGGAAAAGGGTCGCCATGGGTTAGCAACAAACCATAAGCCTCATCAAATCGCTTTCTTCGATAGAGCACTAAGCCTGCCGCTGCATGCTGTGTTTGAATTTGCTCCCACAGCGTTTGATCCGCCCAACGACCAACTCGATCGGCCAGCATCACGGCAATAGCCAATGCACTGCCATTGTAATAATCTGGATAGTCAAACACACGCCGCCTCAGTTCCTTTGCTCTTTCGAGTGTAAACAAATCCGATTCGAAGAACAGGCTGAGGAGCGCCCCAGGAACAACTGAATAGACGTCCAACCACCCGTTCTGCGCGAGACGTTCGAACTCGGCCTTTGCCTCTTGCCATCGTCCCAACTGAATCAGGCAATATCCTCGATACTTTCTCATTTCAAACACCTCGGGATACCTGTCGACAAGACGAGTATATAGCATCAACTCCTCTTCGACAGTCAGTCCTGCATTCGGATCATGGTTGAATGATTCAACCAGCCGCTGCGCGTCTCGTCGTATACTCTTGAATTTCTCGCGTCCAGCGATTGTATTGGTAAACCAGTAATTCTCAGAGGCCTGCCACCAATCATAAGCGATTTCTGCATTTCCGATCTTCCCCGAAGCAGCGGAGAGGATGAGATAAGTCACGTAGGTTCCTTGGAGGTTATGAGCTGATGTCCATTGCAGACACGTACTGATCGCATGTCTGTATTCCTGGTTCTCATATTGCGATCGAGCCAGTGCTGAATAGACTTCATCTGTCGCCTTGAGATCAAACGCCGTTGACAGTTCATTCGCTGCATTGGCCAAACGCAACGCGGTCTCCTTTTCGGCGGTTCCGCACGCAGGTCGACCGAGCATGTCGTCGGCACACTTGGCCAGGTGACTCTGAATGGCAGATGCGACCACCGTTCGCTCTTCTTTTTCGGGTATGTCGGCGAGTCCCGACAACGCTTCGCCGAAAACCATCTCTGCTTCCTCGAGTTGATTGAGCTTGCCAAGAGCATGTGCATAGCCCACTCTGTGGCGAGCCACATCGGACTTCTGAGCAGTTGGCAATTCAAGATCGATGAGATCCCGGTAGAGCTTGGCGGCAGTTGAGAAATCTCCGTTCATTTCGCGCTGCTTTGCACTATCTAACAACACCGGAACGTGGGCCAAGCGATCTGCCGCGCGAGCAGCGCGTGAGTTCAGATAACTTACCCATCCCAAACCTGCCGTCACTGCCATAAGCGCAAACAGCAAACTGATTGTGAAGACTATGGCTCGATTGCGTCGCAGCATTTTACGAATGCGATAACCAGCAGTAGGCGCATGAGCCGTGACATCTTCGCCGTTTAGAAAACGCACGATGTCCGAATCTCCGACACACACTATGCCTCCTGGGGGTGGTTGCGTCCGCTTGTCGAGTTCTTCAAACGATTCGATGGTGACCGCCCAGAACTCGGCATTCATCAGGTGGCGGAAGCGGCGCACGATTGAATTGAGCAACGAAACGCCACTGGTCCTCTGATTTCCCATAGACGGCTGTGAAGTAAACGGTTGGCAAACCCGAAAGCCCGTTGTCCTGTGAAACCAGAACGCCGTCGAGGATCGCCACGTTTCCCCGCACCGTTCCTCTGGTTACTGAGACGCGCCGGGAACCTCCTCGGTTCCGCAATTCGCGCACTACGCCGTCCACACCCTGGAAGATGTTCCCGTCGACATCGACGAGATGTGGGAAGGCAACGAACGCGTTTGCTGTGTCGAGGGTTTGGCTTTGTACGCTCAGCAATTCTTCCAGCTTCTTGGCGGGCGCGGCGATCTCCGCGTGAAGATTCACCGCGGGGGAAACGGCGTTTGTATCGATGGCGTTGACCGTCGCGGAATCTCGTGGCTGCCGCCAGTTGAACGCAAGTCGCAGGTCTGTCAACAGCTGCTCCTTATCATGCTGTGAAATGACGATCATGTAATGACCTTTGCCTCGCGGCAAACCGTCTTCACCAAAAAAAAGGTAACTTCGCCCGACGCGACGATGAAGTTGTTGCCCGCCAGTGTATTTGCCTTAGTAAGGAGCTTGAGCGTTCCCTTGATGTCGCGATCGTCACCATCTCGTTTGTAAACTGCGTAGATCTCCGATCGTCCGCGCGCTTCTCGTTCGAATACATCGAACTGAGACGCGTCTGGCGCGAAGAGGGAGGCCAACTGATCTGCGTCTCGCCTGTTCCACGCGTCGGAGTAGTTCGTGACTAGTACGGCCGCAGGGGCCTCGCGATCACGGACGGTCCGGGGTTCCTCCAACTGCTGCGTGTCGCTGGTATTGCGTGCCATCAGCGGGAGCGGACTGATGCTCGCGATAGCCGCGTTGACGGCGAGCCACGCGTTCTCGTTCGTCGTGAATTACCTTGGAAAGGGCGCGTATCGCCGGGCCGACCCGGGGTGCTCTGACGCGTGCGCCGTACAGCCGTGTCGTGGTGTTACACCTGGCGATTCTCGGCGGTGGGTTCCTGTTGATGCCGCTGAATTGACCTGTGGCGGGACTGGTTCTGCTGTTGGTCCTGAAGACAGGTCTGGATGTCGCTGCGCACCTGCGCGAAATTCGCAAGGCCGCGGGGTCCACGACGGCAACATGAACTCTCGGGTCCTGCCAGTGCCTTGAACAGGGCTGTCGAGTATCTCCTGTTCGTTGCTCTGAGTTTATTGAGCCGTGCTGTCACGCAACTGGCCAATGTGAGGTGGCGGCATGTTGGCCAAGCTGCATACGTTCTCGCTGTTGGGCATTGAAGCAATACCAGTCGATGTGGAAGTCGATGTCTCGCCGGGCACAATTCCCAAGACGATTCTCGTGGGATTGCCTGAGGCGGCGGTGCGGGAGAGCACGCACCGTGTGGAGCGGGCGATTGTCAATTGCGGTTTCCAGCGGCCGTACGACCGCGTGGTGATCAACTTGGCCCCCGAACTGCCCAACAACGCCGCCTCGTTTGATCTGCCCATTACGTTGGGCGTGCTGGCGGGCAGTGGCCAACTGGCCTTCGAACGGTTCGAGGAATACGCTGTCGTGGGCGAGCTGTCGCTCGAGGGCGCACGCGCCCGGCCAGAGCGTGCCGAGCCCGACGAGGACCAACCGCGGGAGTTGCAGCTGGTTCTCGATCCGGAGTTCCTGTAGGCGACCGCGAGCGAGGTGCCTGACGCGGCGCCACGAACTCCCGAATGGGTCACCCGAACGCCCCTTAAAGGCCACCCATGTAGGGGCCTCGCCTTGCAGCCGTCAACAGCCGGGGAATAAAATCCCTCTCATGTATCGATCCCGGCCCGGTCGTGGAGAGGAAGATCGCTTCCCCCTGCATGAATGACGTTTTTTTCGCTATCCCTTATCACTCGCTTCACTCGATCCAGTGCGTCTTCCCATACCGAGCACTGGATGAAACTCGTCGACCAGGGCGACGAGCGGGCGCTGGAGCAGTTGCTTTCCGAAGACCGGCCCTACCTGCACCGGCTGGGCGAGACTCCGGCACGCGACAGGTTGATGATGAACGGTGCCCGCAACACGTGGAAATGTCTCCCGAACGGCCATCGACGCCCTGCGCTGCGAAACCGTACGTGCGGTTGGTGAGCGCGATGGGGTGGCTAGGAGTAACCGCGATGTGCAGGTGTGCTGTCGTGTGGTTGTGCCTGTTTCATGCGTGCCATTGTTGGGCTGGTGTTGAGCCAGAAGACACGACACTCAGCGTAGCCGTCACCTGGGCGGAACTGGCCCGACAGAAGACGGACGGCGTCGCCGTGCGGGAGGTTTCGGACTACGTGTTCGGTGGGTATCAGGGTGACTTTTCGAGTCCGCCGCATGCCGACCTCAATCCAAAGAAGGCCTTCGTCATATTCTGGAAGGACTTTCCGTTTCGCTTTGTGTTTTCGCATGAAGCGAGCTACTGTCCCTGGTTTGAATTGCCGTCCGGCGCCGCAGTCTGTTACCAGTTCTTCGAGGGCAATCTCGGCTGGGCCGAATTGTTCAACAACTGGGGGCGGCAGGAACGCAATTCCTTTGTCGAGATTCTGGAGCCGGGTCCGGATCGCGTGTGGGTGCGTTGGACCTATTTCGGCGTCAATATGGAACGAGGGCAGCCCGCCTATCGAGGCACCGAAGACTTCTGGGCGTATCCCAACGGTCTGATCGTCCGCCGGCAGACGTTTGCATCGCTCCTGCCCGGCGATCACCACGGTTACGCCCGTGAGCCCTTTGAACTGATTGGCCTCTGTCCGGTAGGCAGACGCTGGTGTGACGTACTGCGGCAGAATCCTGGCTCAGACGAACGTCACGCCCTCGCGGTACTCGATGTGTTCTCCGACAAGCGCTATGACGTGTTCTGGACGCCGCTTGCCGGCACCGTCTGGGATTCCACGCATCGGCGGTCTGGTTGCAGCTGGCAGGAACTTGACGATGCGCCGGGAGTCATCATGGCGCTTCCGCTGACGGACGGGACGCCGTTCTGCGCATTCGGCGACAGCTCCGGTTTTCGCCATGACTATACACGACTCAAAGACCACACCTTTGTGGCGGAGGTCTGGGGATCGAGTTCCTGGGATCATTGGCCCGTCGGTTGGCTGAATAGTCAGGGGCATGCCGTCGATGCAGACTCGTTGAAGCTTTACCCCAACCACTTTTCGCCACTGGGTATGGACTTTTTTGCGCTGGCCAATGAGGCGGTCGAGCGGCGTGTGTTCTATTCCCTGCTTGGCGTGACCGATGGCAACTGGGGAGCGACGCGGACAAGTGTCAGAAGTTGGTTGGAGAAAGGTCCGCAGGTTGCAGACTTGGACAGCGGTGCTGACTTGCCGGCAGTCTGGGGTGCCCCCGTGGGTGCCGATCCCGCCGAGGTTGATGAAAGAGCGGACCTCGTCGGCAGCAAGATTCGCCCCGACTCTGCGCGTGACGTCGAGTTGTCGGCGCAAGTGCCGCGCGACGTCGGCCACGTGGTCAACGGCTTTCAAGACGACTTCAGCGGAGCCGCTCGCGATCCGCACTGGATTGCGGTTCCGGCAGATCGCGACGATTTCAGGCAAGCCGATGGTGTGCTCCGCGCCACGACGATGGATGCGAATCCCTCTCACTTGCTCTATCAAGCAACCGGGTACGATGGCGCAGTGCAGGAAGTACTGGCCCGCATCCGAGTGCTGCAAGCGCCCCCGGTCCCCACGCCATCGCTGGGATTTCTGTGGCGAGCAATCCCGCGGCCGCACATGCGGGGGAAGCCATCAATCTGGTCTTTCTACGGGACCCGGGAGATTGCCTGGGAGTGGCTGGTCCTGTGGTACGGCTGGTCGATGATTGGTGCGCCTGGGGGCCGGCCATACCGGATTTCACGTGGGAGAACGATGTCTGGTATTGGCTGAGGCTGGGCCAGACGGACACCAACTCGGGGAAGGCCACGAACATCCGCGCGAAGATCTGGCGCGCCGATGGCACGGAGCCTGAGCCGCCACCTTGGCAGACCGAATGGGCTCGTGACGGCCGTGTCGGCTTGGCAGGCATCCGCGGTCCGCACGATGGCTCGTCTGCCGAATGCGAAGTCGACTACATCTTAATTAAGGCCGCTGGACTCCCCTCGATTCAGGTGATGCCGACGGCCTGCAGTCCCCGGTGAGCCGCCCACCTCCATGGCTCCGCACTCCACGATCGGCCCGTGCGTCGTGACCTGTCCTGGCGCAGGGAACGAGTAGCTCGCCACCACCCACGGATCTCGGGGCCAGTCATGAACCGCGCCCTGACGAACTGTCTCTTCCAGCCCGGGACCATGGGCTCCAGGTGCGCGGCGTACGACGTCATAGACAGCTTCCTCAGCAACATGATTCACGTCGAATGCGAGCAGTGCGGGAAACACCTGTCCTTCCCAAATACTTCATCCCGCGCTTCTCCCACGTGATATGGCACATGTCAGTCGAGATGACGAGTTGAAAAAGGTCAGCGAGCCTCGAGAGGGTTGGCCACACAAGTTCAGTAAGTGTCATTACTGTCACACTGTGTCGCGCCAAGACCGCTCCGGTGCAGCAACTAACCCACCCCACCCAATCCACCAGAACAAATGTGTACCACTCCCCATTTCCACCTGCGGTGCAACGGTGACGTCCGCTGGCTATCCCTCGATCCCCTCCGTGCAGACTCCAGAGGCATTTCCACTTCCGGCAACTCGGGGCCAGCTGGCATTGTGTTCTGCATCGGGATCGGCTCGTGGCCGCGGCGCGGTTCCTGACACCGGTTCTTTGTCGTGATACCTCTTGTCACCACCCAGTCCAAGGCGAATCTGGCGGACTTTACTGCCGGACAGCCTTTCGTCGACAACTACGGCTTCAACCAGTTTCGCTCAGGACAGGCGACGTTCGGTACGGGCATGACGCGCCATCTGCGCGGGACGGGTTGCCTCGTACAGTGGACGACCGCGTCGAAGTCGGCTGGAACACGTGGCACAACAACGTGTGGTATTCGCACATTGACGTGGTCAACGACGAGATCCTGCTCGCGTTCGACACATGGCACCACCTGGGATTTGCCTGGGGCGGGCCGACAAACGATTTCGAGGTCTGGCTCGACGGGGTGTTGATGGCTTCGAACGACCTGCCCGCCGGTGTGGTTGCCGCGTGGGGCCTCTCCACGTCCGCGTACAACTTCGCGCTCGGCGAGATCCACGAACGGCAGTACGGGAATAGTAGCCCGCACGGCATCATGTTTGCCGACCTGCAGATCTGGAATGAATACCGGGATCTGGGAAACACGCAGGCGCGGTCCCGGAACCGTCGAGCCTGGCGCTGTGGACGGTGATGGCGGCGGTGGGCATCGTGCTCGGTTGGACGAGGCCACGAATCCTCAGGGGGACGTTCGATTATCGCAAGTGATCTGTGCGGCACGCCTGCGGCGGGTGTGACATGGCGGGAACGCGGCCCCAAAAATCCTCCTGCCTGAACAGCGCGAACTTCGTTCCCGGGCAGATGTTGCCCATGGCTGCGGTCAACGCCTGTCCTGGTCCAGGGAGTTCTTGGTGGACGCTTGTCACCTGAATTTGACGGCCGCTCCGAAGCGACCGAGCATCGCATCGGCTTGCGACAGCGGACAAAACGGCGATGCCGCCGGCCTATGACTGGATGGCGAATGACAAAAAAAGGGGTCAGGACTCTTAATCGCTTCGAAATGCCTCTGAAACACATCATGGAACACGGTTCACGGGCTCGTTTTCGCCGGGATTCGCGGCGTATCGACGCGCGGGCGGGCGCATGGTCGCCACGTGGACAGCAGCGCCATAAGGAGGCGGGAGCCACGCCACGTCTTAGGGCTGGTCGGGCAGATTGGGGAGTCTCGTGGCGGCAATTGGCGTGCATCGCATCGATTCTCCCGCAAGCCGAAGTGGTCGTGGGAAATCCGCACACCCTTTATTCACAGGCGGTTGTTACCAAAAGGAAATCCCGGCACTCCTATTCCGCGTGTTAATTCCGGTTCTAGCCGTTCTCGTGTCGAGGGTGGATGCCCCCTCCGAGCGGTCACCGCGATTCCCGCGGACTTCGCGGCCGCGAGTACAAACTCGAAACCGGACGCGTGGATTTCGGCTCTTTTGGACTGCGGTGACCGGTCACCGCTTTGGCTTTCCTTCGCCCCGGCGAGAACGCTGGTCCGCAAGAACATTCGCGGCGCCCGGACTCCCCGGACTCCACTCTCAACACAAGAAACAGGGAAAGCGGCGACGAGTCGTTGCACTCCAAAGGGGGACCGCCACCGCAGTGACATATGTATGTCATCGGTGCTGCAGGATTCCGTGCGCCGTGGCTTGCAGGGCGGGTGAGAGGCAGGCACAATGCACTCGCGACGCTGTGCAGGAAACGCGGGCCGACATGAGGGCAATGCCATATTGGCCAAATTGCATACGTTCTCGCTGCTGGGCATTGAAGCGATACCGGTGGATGTGGAAGTCGATGTCTCGCCGGGCACGATTCCCAAGACGATTCTCGTGGGATTGCCTGAGGCCGCCGTGCGGGAGAGCACGCACCGCGTGGAGCGGGCGATCGTCAATGGACCACTACGTCCGAACATGGTCTGATTTCACCGCGACAGCCCATGCCAGGCGAGAAGGAGATTCATGCGCCTACTTCTTCGAGGGACCGGTGGCGACACGGAACCCGAAGTTCACGATCCGTGCACCTGGGTCCGATCCACCACGGAATTCGTCGAACGACTGGCAGAATTTCGCGTCGGAGCCCCAGTCGCCACCACAGGTCATGGGATTGGGCCTGTCCTTCCAGGAATCCTGGCACCACTCTTGCACGTTGCCGTGCATGTCGAACAACCCCCACGCGTTACAGCACTTGCTGGCGACGCAGCTCGGCCCGCGTCGACTATTCAGTTCATACACGCCGTAGCGATCCAGCATCTTTTCGTCGTCTCCAAACGAAAAGGCCGTCGTCGTTTTCGCACGACACGCGTATTCCCACTCATCGCGGGTCGGCAGTCGGTACCCGTTTGCGCCGGAAACCAACTTCCACGCGTCATATTCCTTGGCCCCCCCGAAGGGTTCCAAAAACCGCTCCTTACCGCTTCTCGCATAGCACGGCTCACGCCCCTCCTGACGACTCAACCAATTGCAGAACAGCACGGCATCGTACCAGCTGACAGTGGTTACGGGTGACAGAGGCTCCTTCGAATGGTGATAGGACGCGACCTCCAGCGCCTGATCTGGTTTCTCGGCATCGACGTCCGTCAGGAACGCGAGATACTGCGCCACCGTTACCTCGCGATCGCTGAGCCAAAAGTCTTCGCTGATGCAGATGGTCCTGCGGAGTGGCAAGATGAAGACGTCATTCAGGCGGTCGATTTGACCTGCTGGAATTCGGATCATGGTCAAGCCCGTCATGATCAGCTGCCAGTCGGCCCCGCAGTCGTCGCCCAGTTGCTGGGGCGACAACGCCGGCAGCGAAACGCCCCAGTGGCGCAAAGCCCAGAGTGAGGCGCTGTGTGTGCCACCGTCAGGTTGTTGTGCATGCCATCGCGCCCACAACTCCTGCCACACCTGCTTGGCCTCCGTTGACGATTCCTGCACGCTGCCGATCGCCAGGCACATGCCGGACCGCAGTGCCGCGTCGTCGGTGTTCCGCAGCACATCCGCAAGTTTTTCTACGGGGCCGCACCACGCCGGGAAGCACTCAATGAACATCGTCCGTTGGACTGGATTCCAGGGCGGCAAGTTGACCTTGGGACGGCGCCAGACGACGGTTGCGCAGGGGGCCGACTGATTGCGGAGCACAGTGGCGGCGGCCGCCCACGGGCGAAGGCCCGCACTGGCTGGCGTTCTCGCAGCTTCGCACTGCTCATCCAACGAAAGCGCGAAGTCGCACCACGATTCCCAGCGGTCGGTCGTCTGCCACGTTCCCGTGTAGCATGGCTTCTCGGTGAACTCTGCCACCAGCGACTGGAAGTCCGGGTCGCCATGCAGCGGCGCGAAGTCGGGATCTTCCTTGATGTTCACGTACTTGCTGACGCCGATCGTGTACGCCCGTCGCAGCAACTCCAAAGTGCGTTGCTTACACGCGGCAAACTCACGACTATCGCTGTCCTTGAGGATGCGCGTGAGTTGCGCTGCGGCACCGGCTACGTTGTAGAGCGCCGCTGCGGTTGTGTTGCGTTGCGCGGCGAATTCGTTGAGGATCTGCTGCGCTTCTGCCGTCTCGCCCAACCAGGCGTGCGTCAGAATCCGCCCACGCACGCCGAGATCCGTGTGTCCCATGGCATCCAACAACGTGGCCACGGCCGCTCGCGCTTCGTCGGCCTTGCCCAACTGAGCCAGGCACGCGGCACGGTACAGCAGCACCTCGCCACTCTTGGACGGTCCGGCCACCAATAGGTCGAAGTCGGCCAGCGCGTCCTTGGGCTGGCCCAGGTAGTAACGTGCCTTAGCACGCGACAAGCGATAGGGGTCAGTGTACTGCTGCTCAGTCATGTTGGCCAAGTGCGACAACTCCAGACGCAGAGCATCAAAGGGATGAGGCGGCAGCCCCTCCCCGGCAACACTGACATCTTCCCAGCACATCGTGGAGAATCCGAGCCAAACATCGGTGAACGCCCCGCTCACGGTTCGCTCTCCGCCACGATCGGACGAGATACCTGAGTAGCGTCGCGTGCCGTCTGCGGCTACGAACGCGTGCAGCATCAGGGGTCGTTGTCCCGCCAACCACAGCCGCTTGTGGTCAGCTTCCCATTCGTCCCGGGCCATTCCGACATGCAGGCGGCGCTGTTCACCTTCGACGTCGGCTGGCAGCCAAAGAACGCCGTACAACGTCTCTGCGCCCTCTCCCGGATAGGCCGATACATCGGCAGCCAGCAGTCCGCCCTCTTCTGCGTTGGCTTCGGGCGCGGGCAGATCTTTGGCGGTAAGGTCCGTCTCCAGTTTCCAGCGAGCGCTGTCGCGCGTCCAGACAGCTGCCACCAGTCGCTGGCTGTTGTGCACGTACGGGCGCACGCGTCGTGGCCGATATCCGCTGGGCCGCAAGGACTCGATCGCCGCGAGGAATCCCGGCCAAGGCATGTCCAGGCAATAGGCGAAACGGTCCGTCAACATCCCATGGGCGGCGGCGAAACCACTTCGTGTCGTGTCGTCCACTGGGGTCCAGTTCGGGTCGAGCGGTGGGTCGCGCCAGTCCGGTTCCGGGCCACCAGTCGCCTGAGTATCTGACATGGCAGGTGGCTCGTCCTGCAGCATTTCCGCCGCGATCGTCGTGTCATGCAGGTACAGAGCGACCGTGGCCAAGCGTGTCTTGAGCTGCCAATTCTGCTTGGCCGTGGCCGCGACCGCGGCTCCACGAAGGTCGTTGAGCGACGCCTCGCGATCATGCGCTAGCGCGGTAGCAAGGTTGTCAACCTCGTCACCGGACGCCGACGGGATCGCGTCGACCAGGAATTGGCGGTGCACATGCCCGAATTGGGCCAGGGCGTACGCGAGTGCCAATTTCCGGCGACCGGAATTGGCCGGGGCGGTGAACGCGCCGTTGAGAGCGTCAAGCGTCTCCTCTCGCGGGAGCTCTGCCAAGCCGGCGAGGGCGGGCGCCACGTCCGCTCCCCGGCTGTTCGCTAGCGTCGCGATGGCCGCCGGCAGTCGATCCGACGAGTGGGGCACGCGCACCAGGCAAACGGCCTGCTGCACACCGATCCCGACAATGAACCACGTCAGCAGGCCCGTGCCCCAGCATGCCGCGTACAACAAGTCAGCTGCCTTGCCTCTGGTCAACATCATCCACCGGTCCGTGACTAGTCCTTAATCAAGCGTAAGCCGTGCAATCCTTCGCACGAAGGGTACAAAAAAACTCGAAAACACCCTATGATTCTCGTGTCAAACACAAAACGGGCATCGGCCCATCTGTCGAGTCATGAAGGGTTTTCGAGTGAAGCGCATCATAAAGCAGTATTTGGCCCGACGCAAGCGGCAGATTCTCGCCCGACTCGATAAGACGAAGTTTGAAGGCTCAGGCCCGGTTTTGTCGGGTGCCAATATTCACTACGAAGTATCGGAACGCACCCACGGTATGGCGTACAGTGGCATCGGCATGATCCAGGATATGGTCCAGCGATTGGGCCTGGCCGAGATGATCAATCGGTCCGTCCCCGTCTTCAAAAGGTACTTGCCTTACAGTGAATCCGACCACGTGCTGAATATCGCCCACAACCTGTTGGCCGGTGGCACGTGCCTAAACCATTTGGAATGGCGACGAAATGACGAAGTCTATCTGGATGCACTCGGCGTCCGGCGGATTCCAGACCCCACCACGGCGGGTGACTTTTGTCGCCGTTTCGATCCGCCGATGATCCGTCAACTGATGGACGCTATCAACACGATCCGCCTGCGCGTGTGGAACAAACAACCGGTGCCCTTCTTCGAGGAGGCGATCATTGAGGCGGACGGCACGATGGTGGAGACGACCGGCGAGTGCAAGGAAGGCATCGATATCAATAACAGGGACAGTGGGGGTATCATCCGCTGGTCGTCTCGCTGGCCAATACGGCGGAGGCGTTGTACATCGTTAATCGCAGCGGTAACCGCCCGAGCCATGAGCAGGCAGCTGAGTATTTCGATCGGGCGGTAACCTTGTTTCGTCGCGCGGGCTTTCGCCACATCCGGCTACGTGGCGACACCGACTTCACGCAGACGGCCCATCTGGATCGCTGGCATGCGGACGGTGTCACGTTTGTGTTTGGCATCGACGCGATGAATGCACTCTACTCGCGGGTGGATGAACTCCCGGAAAACGCCTGGGAAAGGCTGGCACGCGCCCCGCGTTACGAGGTGAAGACAGAGTGTCGCGCCCGTCCGCATAACACCAAGCAACAGATCGTCGAGCAACGTGAATTCGAGGACATTCGCCTCCAGGCGGAGTACGTCGCTGAGTTCTCCTATCGCCCGACACAATGTCGCACTGCGTATCGTGTCGTGGTCGTGTGGAAAGATCTCGAGGTGTACCGCGGCCAAGGGAAGCTCTTCGATGACGTGACGTGCTTCTTTTACATCACCAACGACTGGACGAGCTCTGCGGCGGACATTGTGTTGTCTGCGAACGACCGTTGTAACCAAGAGAACCTCATCCAGCAGCACAAGCACGGTGTGCCCGCACTCACGGCGTCCCTGGACAGCCTGGACAGCAACTGGGCCTACATGGTCATAGCTTCCTTGGCCTGGAGTCTCAAGGCGTGGTCTGCGCTCTTGTTGCCGGTCAGTCCACGGTGGCAGAAGAAACACGCCCCCGAGAAGCAACGCTTGTTGCGGATGGACTTCGCGACTTACCGCCACGCATTCCTGGACATCCCGGCGCAGATTGTGAGGACGGGGCGAAAGATCGTGTATCGCCTGTTGGCTTGGAACCCCTGGCAAGAGTCATTCTTCCGCCTGGTAGACCACTTACGAACGCTCCAATACGGGTGACGTCGCACCCTTGAAGCCGGAGTCCGGATGCTCCCGTCCGCCGCCACTTCCAACCGCCATGGGCAAGAAAGCAAGACCTTATGAACGACCTACAACGCGAACCACTTTTCGGCGATAAGCCACGCCAAACACTACCCGTGCGCACGCCGCGGCCGCGAAAGTCGCGACAACTATCACGCGGCATACGCTTGATTAAGGTCTAGGGGCGAAATTGGATGGAATAAAGGTCGGCGTCTTTCAAGACGAAATGCAATCGTACGGGCGTTCCGGCCAACTTGCTCACATCGTTTTTGTCTTTCCAGGCAACCGTCCGATCCAGTTGATCACCGTAGATTTCGCCGCAGTCGGCCAGTGAGAAACCGTCGATGGGCTTCCCGTGAGGCGTCTGCAGCTCGACGCTGACGCTGCCGGCGGCGGAGGTGGAATAGTTCATCACGAGTGTCTTACCGGCGAAAACGAGCGGCTTGGTGACGAACTCGCCGCCGCTCAAGGGCGCCTGCATCGAGACGAAGCCGTCCATGCGGATGGTGTGGCGGCGCAGCCGGCAGGTGTTGTTCGCGCTGTAATACCCTTCGATGGCATAGATCGACAGCTCGTCGGGAGCGCCGACCAAATCTGACTTGGTGACGACCATGCCGTTGGCGATGAAGTTGTTGCGATTGACCCAGCACTCCGGTTGCAGCCCCGGCCGCAGAAACGCCTCGGGCCAACGGCGGAAATGCAGTCCGTCGCGGCTGGTCATAAAGACGCCGTCGCTGATGCCGTCGTCGAGCGGGCAAAGATCGACCGCCTTGCGTCCCTCCATGAACCGTTTGGGAAATCCCATCAGGATTTGCGGCGCACGCGCATAGGCGACAATCGAGTTGGTATACAGTTGCTCGGTCGGCGCACCGGGGTATTCCAGAAAGACCGGATCGCTCCAGTGCAGAAAGTCCTTCGAACTGCACATGACCGTTTCGCGCATGTTGTAATCCAGACGCCCTGCCCGGTGGAAGCTAAGGTATCGATTGCCAACCGAGTCCCAAAACACCGACGTGTTCGAGTCAAACTGGTTGCCAAGCGTTGAAGAAATCACCGGTCCCTGGCTCATCGCGGTGAAATGGATGCCGTCGGCCGACTTGAAAGCGCACGAACCCGAGTTGCAGTGTCCCCCCAACATCTTGTAGCGGGCATCCGGCGGACAATCGGGATTGGCGTCCTTGAATACGCCGCAATTGATGGAAATCGGCATGTTCCAGAGTCCCACCGAATCGGGTATGTTCCAGAGCTCGGCCGATTCCGCCCGGGACCAGATGATGTTGTTCTTCTTCGATTCCTTGAAATCCACCAGTCCCACTTCCGGCTTCTTCCAGTGGATGCCGTCGTTGCTCTCCGCGTAGCAAAGAAAGCTGCGAGCGGTGACGTCGTTGTTGATGTCCGCATGGGCCCCGCGGTAGTACATGCGGTAGATCGGTCCATCCTGAATCACCGAATGGGTCCAAGATACGTTGCCTTCCCAAGGCGCGTCGTGCCGAATCACCACTTCGCGTAAAAGGGGCTGGTGCAGCGTCAGCTTGGCGCCCGCGATGGTGTCGATCAAGAAATCGTCCACAAACGGTTCGAGCCGCGAACCGATGTCGATCGGCTCGGTGCCCCGGCAGGTCGTGACAACGAATAGCGAGCCAAGGAACAGGACAAAGCTCAGTCTGTTGATGCCCACAATCGGGTCTCCGCAAGGGTTCGGGTATCGAATTACGTCAAGAGAAGATACGTTTTGCCAGAGAAATCGAAAGGAATACGGCCAAGGTCCCCTGCCGAAGAAGATCCAGCAGACTCGCAGGCAAAGCCGACGCGCATGTTGCCATGCCCAATACACATAGCACACCACCCCGAAATTACCCAATACCAACATCAGACAGAGAAGTCCAGAGAAGTCAGAGAAGTCAGACACCCACCTTTCAGTCCAGAGAAGTCAGACACCCACCTTTCTGAAGCGGTGCTCGAGCGGTGCCAGCGGTGCCGGACAGACCGGCGCGTCCGTCGCGACGGAGGTGACAGGTATCTGTCACACTGGTCAGGCCGCTCGCTAGGCAGCGGCGGCAGGACGGACTACAATCAGCGGCGAGCGGGGCCGCGTGGCCCTGCGGGCGACGCGCGAGCGCGGCAGGCAAAGGAGTTCTCCTCAGATGCCTGCCAATGCCCGTAAGGATATTGTCCGCGAAGGCGAGATCGGCACCTACCACTGCTGGTCCCGCTGTGTGCAGTGCGCCTTTCTCTGCGGCTATGATCCGGTGACCGAACGGGACTTCGATTACCGGCGCGGCTGGATCGAGTCGCTGCTGGCCTATCTGGCCGGTGTGTTTGCCTTGGACGTGGGCAACTTCAACATCCTGAGTAATCACCTGCATGCGCTGTTGCGCACCCGTCCGGATCTGGCCCTGCGGTTGTCCGCCGAGGAAGTGGCGTGGCGGTGGAAACGGGCCTGGCCCGAACTGTGCGACGGACAGTGGGTGCGCGAGCCTACGGATGCCGAACTCGACGCGCTGCTGGCCCAGCCCACCAAGATCGAGCAACTCCGCAGTCGTCTCAGTTCCCTGTCCTGGTTCATGGCCCGCTGGAAGGAGCCGATTGCCCGCATGTGCAACAGCGAGATGGACACATCCGGTCATTTCTGGGAGGGGCGCTTTCACAGCCGGGAACTGCTCGATGATGAAGCGGTGCTGACGTGTAGTTTCTACGTGGATCTCAACCAGCTGCGGGCGGGGCTGGCCGACACACTGGAAGCCTCGCGGCACTCGGCCATCTTTCAGCGGATCGTGGCGGCCAAGGCGCAGGAAGCGCGGGCATCGTACGAGGACGTGTGCACACGGGAGGTGGCGGCCGGCGGTGATTTCTCGCTGGCCCAAGCGCAGTTGCTCTTTGCCGACTGCTACCTGGCGCCATTGGGGGTGGACGGACCACTGCTGACCACCGACGCGTTGCGGCAGGTCCCCTGCACCCGTCTGCCGCTGAACAACGTCTCATCCCACGATGCGCCGTTGCTCCTGCCGGCAAATGGGGAAACTGCCAATGACACGACGACGGCTACCACGGCTGTCAGCAGCGCATCGCCTGCAGCGTCGGACGAGCACTCTGCGGAGGTGGCGCCGGAGACGAGTGCCCCCGCGTCGGCAAAGCAGGCTCCGCGCGTCCGTCCGCCGCTGCAGCGGCGCGCGTCCGATGCGCCGTTTGTTGCGATGGCCTTGTCGGAGTACCTGCGGATCGCGCCACGTTGGCGGCGCGGATCGTGTTGAGTCGGTCACCGCCGTTCGCGCCCCTCCTGAGGTGCAGGATCACTTGGATGACGCGTCGCTCCATGAGACGCTCAGCCGCTGGGGCCTCAATGCCCCGATCTGGCTGGCCAAACTCCAGCAACTGGATCGCCAGTGCACCCGGGCGCTCGGCACCGCCGAGCGGGTGCTGCACCGTGCGCGGGAGGCGGCGCAGCAGCGGTTTCACGGTGTAGGTCTCTGTCGCGAGCTGTTCGCCGCGCCGGGGTCCGAGGGGTTCACGTGACGTCCTGACGCGTGCTTGATGTCCGTTCGTCTCCGCACCTTGCCTGATGTGGGTCCCTGACCGTCAGGGCTGGCCAGCGGTCTGCACGCACGATGGCTTGCGCAGCCGGCCACCACCTCTTTTCTGTCCGCCAGCGACGCACTTGCCTGCTTCTTCCACTCGCCTGCCGCCTGGCCCCCGCGTCTCACACCGCCGCCGGAAGGTCAGGCCAACTCGAAAGGCGCGAACTCGAAAGGCGTGTGTCTGAGTCTTCTTTGAGTCTTCTTAATGTGGGTTGCACGTTCGGTCAACACGGCTTCAACGGCACTGCGGTTGAACAGCAGACGCCGACCCGCGTCGACACACGGCAACCGACCCGCTTTGGCTTCATCACGCAGCCACGAGACACGCACCCTGAGATGCGCTGCCATTTCGGAATCGGTCAGCAGTTCAGAACGGTCGTCTTGCATGGTTCAAATTAGAACCACCAGCCGACAACCAATGGAGGGAAGTTACCGGGAGATTACCGGGAAGTCATCGGATTTGTTCGGCGTCCATGATTCGCAGTCGTTCGACGCCACTCTTTGTGATGACGTAACCCCGAGTCTTTCCCTCGGGACGTTTCACGTAGCCGATGTCCGCCTGCATCAGATGATTCAAGCAGTCCTTCACCGTTTTCTGGTCGCAGTTCGCCGCGTCGCGTGCCATCAGGTCTTCTTGTGTGAGAACGACACCGACTTTGGTCGCCAGCCGCCGCAGAATCCTCACGTCGCGGTTGTTCAAGGACGGTAGTTCAGCCGTCAGTGTTGCGTCGAGGACAGCGTCGACGGTCTGTGTCATCAGGTGGTCGATGAACCGCACCCACCGCCGCAGATTGTCCACGACCTCGGGTTGCCGCAGCACGTCCCACAGCGCCTTCCACAGCGGACCGCCACCGCTGGGATGGACAATCATAGACTCGACAACCGACCGTCCTGATGGTCGCCAGGCCTTCACGCGCCGCATACGCGTCCTTCGACCTCGACGGACAGCACGGGACCCACACCCACAGCGGACCGACGCCGTTCGATTTCCTCGATTGCCGTGACGATGTCCGACCAATGGATGACGTCGAATTGTCGGGGTGTGTCGAATTGTGGTTCCGCCAGTTGTTCGACCAGTTCGGACACCAGGAACCGCAGACGTGATAACTTGGCTTGTCGGTCCATCGTTGCCACCCTCTCGTAGGTGACCTCGGAAAAAGTGAAAAGCAGCACGGCGGACCGTCCGAGAAGTCGGCTTTCGGGAGCTACCCTAGCCGTGCTGGCATTTGCAGTCTATCAGTTCGCCTTTGCCTTCTTCTTCAATATCTGTTGAATCCTGCCTTCATACCCGCCCTTAGTGTTGTCAGAGTACCCACGCGATATTGCCTCTTGGCATACGGCCATGGCGTCATCGAACTTTCCTACCTCCGTCAGCAATGTTGCGAGGTGCTGAAATGTCGACACCCTGCATTCTGAAAGCGGTGTACCCTCGCGTCTCATATATGACTTTTCAATCTTCGGCAGTTCCTTGAGGTGCAGTCTCCCAACCGTCTCGCAAACATCAACGAACCAAGGATGTTCTTTCCGACGCGAATATGCCCACTGAACAATGTTTTGCAGTAAGAAGTGACGATCTTCAAGATTGTTCATTCGCCGCTGCAACACCTTCTCCAGTCGGCTGAAATCATGCGCTTCTAAAGCAACTTGTACTTCCTCCTCGACGGTAAGGTCGTCACCACCAACGATTACGCGGTTTACCTTTCCGTACACTTCCAGATGGATGTTCACTCCCGAATGCTGTGGCCGTCCGAAAAGCCAGCCAAAGAAACCACTGCCGCCCCCACCAGTAACGGAGCTTACACAACACTCAATTTTGACGCCGTTATCAAGCAAAGGAGCCAGATCCTCAGCGAGTTCAGCCGCGATATAGCCAAGCATGACACCGCCGCGATTTAAAACGGCGATGGCGCTTCTGTCGTACCGATTTGTCGGTTCCCGACGGAGTATGAGAGAATCCCCTTGCTGGCACAGCCTTACGTCCTCCTGACGTCGACCGTGAGTAACGCCAGCAATCTTGGAGTGAAAGTCACGCAGCGGCGTCGGGGATATAGTTACGTCTTCACGGTATTGTTTTGCCGCCATGATGTTGGTTCTATGCCTTCCCGTTTTTCCGCAATCGGTAATGGTCCTGTCGGCACGCGTTGGAACAGAACTTGGCGTGTGACCCTGCCGGCAACCTCGTCCAGCAATCCGGGTGTGCACACACCAGATACTTGTCATCTTCGCCAACGACCCACAACCGACCTGTGTTCGTGGTCTGGAACTCGATGTCGGATCCCGCTTCGTCGTCCTCGTGCCTGTCATCGGGTGCGACCGGTTCGCGGGTCTCCCGCCACGCCGCCACGCGGCACCGACCGGAACAGTAGTCACCCCGCAGCGTATGCGGTCGTTCACAGTGCAAGCAGGGTCGTTCAGGATATGTCTTAAACATGGTCCAAAGTGTAACAGATTATAAAGAAAACGCAATCGTTTTTTGCTGTTTCCGTAACGCCAAATCGCGTTTAAGGGTCGGGGCGATATCTTGGTCGACCGACCCGATTCGCGTTCGTCCTAAGTGTCCTGGTGAACTCGGATTCACGCCGCTTTCCTGACGACGAACGGGATGGTCAGCAATCGCATAACTTGTTGGGTACTGTGGGAAGGTCCGCTGCGCACGCTCGCTCATCCGCGCGCTTCGCCAGAGCGTGCCGAGCCCGACGAGGACCAACCGCAGGAGTTGCCGCTGGTTCTCGATCCGGAGTTCCTGTAGGCCACGGCGAGCGACGGACTTGCCTCTGCCGGATTCACCTTTGCAGCTCGGCCAAGGGGCCTTGGCAGTTCTCGAAAGCTGCCCAACTGTCGCATCCGCAGCGGTCGTTTCGCACACCGCGATGCGACGGCCCGCTCTCACCGCGCTCTGCGACGACGCCGGTCGGCTGATCCGGCGTTCAGCAAGTGGCACAAGTGAATTGGGAACAAACAGCGGATGTGTGGCTCGTTTGCATCGGCGCTCACACGAAAAACCTCACATTTCCGCCGCAAGCTGCGAAGGGAATGACCAATGGAGTGACGAATGACGCGATGACGAAGCAGGAACGAATGACGAATGGCCCAGGACGAGTGGGATGTCTACGTCCCTTTCGCCCGATCCGCTTTCGCGCTCGAGGCCGCTTGTATCTTGGAATTCACATGCGACCGTGCTCGCAAAGGCGAGCGAAGCGTCTCACGCCGCGCCACGACTCCTCAAACGGGCCATCCGAACGCCGTTCACAACCACCCATTCAAGGGAATCGCCTTGTAGCTGCTAACCGCCCGGGATTAAAATTCCTATCAGTTTGACCATGGGGGGGTTGATCGTCTATGGCCGTCGAGAGAGGAGGAGAGTGCATGCAGATAAGTTCGCGGCTGTTGGGCAAAGCGACGATTCTTGTTCATCTTCTTGGGGTCCCGTCATCCACCAGGTACTGCGCATCGGGCGGAAACGGTCGCCCGGACATCCCCGAAGCAACTTGTCCCGCGCAGGCCTCACGTACTGCCCGTTGTTGATCGCCGGCAATTTCTCGCGCCGTTGGCGGGTCGGTCTTGGGAATGGCGTGCTCGCGGTCACGCGGGGCCGACGCTGCGACTGAACCATCGCCGGCCTCGGGCATTATTGTTCAGCGGTTCAAAAGCGTTAGTCCGCTCAATGCCTATCCCGCACCGATCCAGGCCGAAGTCTATTTTCGTTATGGCGAAGATCTGGGCATCCATCGCCTGGACCCCACAACCAAAGAATCGAAACTGATCGCCCATCCAGCCGACCTCTGGCCGCAAACAGCGACCCTCTCCCCCGATGGACGCCTTCTCCTTTTTGGTCGAGGAGCCAGCGGCCACGCCCACCTGCTCGATCTCGCGACGAACCGTCCGGAGATCTCTTGCCCGGTTGGTCAACACACCGTAACCGATGCCACGTGGGCCCGTGATGGCCAACACGTCGTCATCCGCTCGGCAGCCGTCGCCGGTAGGCTGATGACACTCGCGTCTGACGTTTCTCTGTTTCGGGTTGATCGCCAGGATCGCGGCGTTACCCTGGAGAAGGTTCGCACCCTCGAAGGCGTTTTCCACCTTCCTTCTTTTTCCCCCAACGGCGATCGCCTGGCGATTGCCGACAGCAAGGGACACGTCTATCTCGAGTCTACGGCGGGCACCGCGCACCAACCGGACCTCGCAGTGCAGCCCATGGATCCGATCCCTGACGTCAAACGATTTTTCAAACCCCAGTGGTCGCCCGACGGCAAGCGATTGCTCTTGCTCGGCGAGAAAGAGATGCCGGCACTCGAGTTATTCTTGGCTTCGCTGGATCCGAACGATCCCAATTACCTCAAGCCGGAAACCATCGGTGCGTTTCCCCACCACGGCTTTTATTTCCGCCACCCCGATTATCCTCCGGTCAATATCGCGGCCTGGTCTCCCGACGGAAAATTCATTGCCTACGTCGCTGACAGCGAGCCGCATGTCCACCAATTTTCAGATTCGTGGGACCTGTTTTTGCACGATGTGGTTCAAGGAAAGTCAGAGAAGTTAACCCAGCAAAAACGGATACCGCCCGCGATGCCGTTTAATGCGTCGGTCGTGAGATGGGCTCCCGACGGTCGGGCAATCGCGTTCATGCAGTATCCTGGGCTGCAAACCAGCGCCCCATCTTCAGGTTTGGACATTCGGATCGTCGACCTCAACAAAACACCCGTTGAACCGACCGTCATTTCCAGCAGCTTTGGTGACATGCTGCTGGATTGGAAATAACAACACACGCTCCACAAGTGTGACTGCGCCAATTGCTTCGAGCGCCGCTTCCTACTGCATGAAATCGCTCCGCCAAACGATCCCGACGTCCTGGCTTTCCGCTCCCTCGGCGAAGATCTCCCATCTTCCTCGAGCCCGACCCTACCGAGGAAATCCAGACACTCTGATTCCGCGTGCAGCCGTACTCGCGTCGAGCACGAGTGCCTCCTCCGAGCGGTCACCGCGGTTCCGGCGGACTTCGCGACCGCGGCTACGAGTTCGGAACCGGACGCGTGGATTTCGGTCCGTTTGGAGTGCGGGGACTTGTCACGGCTTTGGCTTTCTTTGTCCCGGCCAGGATGCCGGTCCGCAGGAAGTATTGCGGCGTCCGAGTTCCATGCCCAACGCGAGAGAAAAAGGAAAGCGGCGACGAGCCGCCGCACTCCACAGGGGGATCGCCACTGCAGTGACATACGTATGTTATCAACGCCGCAGGATTTTATGCGTCAGGGCTTGCAGGGCAGGGGAGAACGCGGCACAACTCGCGCGGCGATGCGAGCAGGACGCCGGCCAACGTGAGGCGATCGCATGTTGGCCAAACTGTATACGTTCTTGCTCTTGGGCATTGAAGCGGTACCGGTCGACGTCGAAGTCTCGCTTCGAGTACTATGCAGTGGTCGGTAAGTTGTCACTGGAAGGGTGCCGATGACCACCTCAGGGCACGTTATCGACGTTGATGTCCGCGGCGCGATAGCGTGGGCGGCGCGGATCGTGGTCCCAATACCAATGCTGCCGGAGTGGCGTTTGTTGAGGAGCTGAAGGGGATTCCCGTCTCTTCAGTGGCCGAGGCCGCCGCGTTCCGCGGCGGAATGCACGTCGTGGCCGTGTCCCGATAGCGGCGTGCGAGTTGGTCAGTTCCACCGATAAACAGACACCCGACGCCACAATGAGGAAGGGCAGGGGGGTATTTCTCAATCCGCACACGGAAATGGATGTTCTCGCCCGGCTGGGTCCCTCCGAGTATTAGATGCATGACCGTCGTTGCCCTGCCTATACTTGGGCCTGACAACGGCTGACCAGAGTCCTGACGCTGGAGGTTAATAGTGCAACGGAGCTTTTCCGTTGCCTTCTTCTGGCCCTTGAGGCCAAGGAGGCCTTCCGGGCTGCCAGGGCCTTCTTGGATTAGAGGAAGAACAAAGGAAATACCTTCCGGAGCAAGCGAAGGGTTGGCCCTAACCTTGGCTTATTCCCAAGGAGCACAGACTTTCTGCGGCACCAAAGATGATGCGGCTGGCGAGTCGAGTGCATTTCGTCCGGACTGGGAGTTGTGCCCTTGACGGCAATGTGTCTCTCCGGCGTCATGAATCGGTGGTCGCCCCAACTCTGCACTGAAAAGAGCGGACCAACCGCAAGAGGGGCGGCAAGACGGCATTAAGATAAATTATCTTAAGGGGACTTTGCCGCCCCCTTCGTGGTGTGTTTTACACCACCTGGCCATGACGAACGTCGCCTGCAACGGGGGGTCTCTTTCGAAATTGCGCCGATGCGCGTGCTCGATTCGTTGCTTCGCACAGTTCAGCGGTGGAACGATAACGACATACTCGGCGCCCCGATTAGGCCAAGCCAAATCCGGCTGGGGCGAACCAGCTAGCCTCCGAGTTCGAAAGGGTGGGGGTTGTTCGATCCGCACGCGGAAATGAGTGCCTTCGACCGGATGGGTCCCCCTGAGTATTGAATTCATGACCAATGTTGCTCCGCCAATACTCGGAGCGGACAACGGCTGCCTGCGTGAACTGTCTTTGGAGCTTCTCTCCTGGTCATCGAATGCCCCTGACGCCAGTGAAGCCGACGACGAGACCGTCCGTCTTTCCACGTTGGAAGTTGTAGCCTGCTGGATTGGCGGGAGTTGTTGGCCTGGCTGACGGAACTGCGGCCACGCGGAAGCGAAGCGATTGAGGTGGTTGTCCGGCTGCAACCAGCGACGGGCCCCTCGCGCGAGCATGTTCTCCCGTCTCATCCGACGCGGCGGGTATGCTTCCGCTACGATAAGATGAACTTTCTGCAACCTCTGGCTCAAACAGCCAAGTGTCTGACCATACAATCCCACAATGCGATTGTCACGTTAATCGCCATGCTGGCTGTCGCCTGCATTTGTGCTTCTGTGCAGTCTGCTGAGTCGCAGCGACATGTTTTCATGGCAGGTCCTCCCAGTCACTGGTACGGCAGCCATGCGCACTACGCTGGGTGCATGCTATTGCCAAGTCGCTGAAGGAAGCCGTGACCATCGTGGAGCCTGATCCACCAGAGCGGATCAACTCCCCTACGCCTTCGTGGACCTCGCGGCCCACTAGGATTTTCCGCCGCCGCCTGATTTCGACGCGAATGCCTGGCGTGAGAGGATGCAATAGTGGAACAGGGTAGATTAGGCGCGGGAGGTTACGTGCGGCAGTCGAAGTAGTCGGTCTGATTATGTCTGATTACAGTCCACGCTTTGCGTTGTCTATTTCGCAGATTGCGACAACTTGTTTGCGCACATGATGTATGCGACAATTCAACGAACGTGGCCAGAGTTCAGTCCGCACATTCTGGTACACACAATTGAGGTGTAGCGTGGATCGACGTACTTTCATCACGCGATTGAGTGCTAGCGCAGTCGCTGCGAACATCGTGACTGCGACATCGGCACAAGAACTTCACAGTGTACAGCCGGCACATGAGCTGCAATCCGACGATGGTGCGACAGTCCATCCATTTGACAGTAACACCATGAAGGGTTTTCCTCCGAAGCTCGAGCACCAGGTCACTACATCAAACTACATGGCAAACGCTGATTACGCCCGGTGGGCTCTTCAACGCCTTGATGAACTATTCCCAACCCAATTGGTTCGGCGTGGTCAAGGGCCGCTTTTCGTGATTCCCCGCCGGCCTCGCGACATCAATGAGCTGACTATTTTGTCGCCTGGCGGTATGACAATTACCCTTCGAGAGCAGATGACCGAACTCAACATCAATGCTTTTCTCGCAATCAGCGATGGCGCTATCATTTCCGAGCAGTATTTTTCGGGAATGACTCCGCATACGCCGCACATGCTGTTTTCCTGTGTCAAATCGATCATTGCAACGGTCATTGCCACTTTGCTCGAGGATGGTGACATCCAGGAAGATCATCCCGTTGACGAATACGTTCCCGAATTGAAGGAAAGCGGGTATGCCGGCGCTACCGTCCGCCAGTTGCTCGACATGAGGTCGGGCATTGACTGGTCCGTGACGTCTTGGGGGCCCTATATGGACGCGCTCGGACCAGCAGCCGCCGAGAAGAACCTGCCAGTTGGCGTATACAATTTCATTCCCTCCATGAAGAGAACCGGTGACGGCGAACCTCGGGGCGTATACAAGAACGCAGATCCGGAAGTGCTGACCTGGGTTGCGGAGAAAGTGACGGGGACGCGTTTTGCGGATCTGCTGAGCCAGCGTCTCTGGTCCAAGCTTGGTATGGAACACGACGCGCGCGTCGCTTGTGACCAACTGGGGCATTGGACCGGTCTGATCGCAATGACGGCTCGCGACTTTGCCCGTTGGGGTTTACTCTGTCTAAATGAGGGAGTACACCAGGGCCAGCAGCTCGTCCCGAAGCGATTCTTTCGTGATATCCGCGAGAACGCTTCAACGGACCTTGATCTTCTGCAGAATGACACGTCATCGGAGAAGACGGCTTATCGAAGTTATTTTTACCTGTCACCAGACAAATCTGCCATTTCGGCAGGGGGTCACTTGGGCCAACACTGTTCCATCAACTACCGTGACAAGACAGTGATGATTTGGTACGCATCGTTCCATCCCGATGATCGATTGGCGGCGCAGATATCGGCTTTAGCCGATACTACCGAACAGATTTCGTGCGCCATCGCATCTCACTAGCTGTTTTCGTGAACTACATTCGATGGGCGAACGCTCACTTTCACCGTCGGGGAAAAGTTTCATATACACGTAACCGTTGAATCTGCGCAGATGAGGTTGGTGCGACGGAGTCTCTCTGTCGGCGAGTTGTTGTCGGCCCGTATTTTGTTTGACGGGCAAGCAGGCATCGCAGCTCACGGTCATTTGACACCTCGCATGTAGACGGTACAGATGTTGTGATCGTGCCAGTACTTAAACCCGACCGCGGGGCGGATCGCATTGAATGCGAAACTAACCTGGCAGTCATCAGCGGCAAGCCGATTAACAAAGAGGGGTGCCTAAAGGATACCTTTCGGTCCAAGGCTTTCCAAAGACTCTATCCACCGGAGAAGCTTGCCAACTCGCCCAGCGGACAACGAATGCCCAGACTGTGATCAATTGGCCGAAGAGACCGTCGGCTTTCATCAACACATGCTCCTCGGTCCCCGGCAAGACATGATGAACGACATCACCAACGCGGTCGCCAAGATTTATGAGAACCGTCGGCGACTCTTGGAGGCCACGTGAAGAAAACGGACGCTCATGATGTCAACCAGGGAAACCGGGACAGCGACATTGTTCGTGGCACGCGTACTGGACAAGCGGCTTTGGGATACGATTCACCTGTGTGAACACAAACAAAGTGTCGTCGTGAAGATCGACATTAAGTCCACCCACCGGAAGTACCGTGCAGACTGTGCAGCACCGGCCCAGATGTAGTGCGTGCGGCGGTTTTCGAAAGGAATCCCTTCTCCCGGCCGACGTGGCACCGGCGGTGCAACGCGTGCGGTGAAGAAAGGGGAACCGCACATATTCTGCGGCAGACTGAGCAGGATGCTGAAGTCACCTAGGTACTGAGGCTGAACGTCTCATCACTGTGACATATGTTAGTCACTCAACGGACTTCGTCTGCCAAGCATGTTTCGGCAGGGACACCTTCCCCAGTCTTCACGCTTGCCACCACACAAGCACGATTCCCATTTCTCACCATGAACATCGGTTAACCACATCCCCGTTTCAGTCGTGTGCTTTCTTTCTCTTGGAGACAGTGGTGAAATTTGGAATTGGTTCGCCGTTCGGGCTCAAACGGCCAGTCATCTCCGTGGTCTGCGTGTTGCCATCATCAGAGAAGGTCGTCACGTTGTTGATGACGTACTTCTTACCATCGTTGCCAACGCCGGTACCCAACTCAATCCAACGACCACCAACCTTCGTTAAGATCGAGTCGCCGCGACCTCCGAACGAGTCGAAGCCGTATGAGACGATTTCCTTGGTCGCCCGGTCCCAACCAATTGCCCCTTTTCCCGAACCGGCCAGCTTTCCATTTACGTCCGCCTCCCACGTCGTCTCCAGTGCGTTCTCTGTTCAATATCCACTTCGTCGTCGCCCGCACAACAACCTTGTCGCCCTTCTCGACGACCTCTGGTATGGTGATATCCATCTCCCATTCACTAATCCAATCCCCTTCGAATGCTCTCGCGTATTCCTCCAGATGCTCGGCATTGGACGCGGTCGCGTGTGCTTGCCCCAAAATCGCACAATATACAATTGCCAGTGCAGCACAACTCGACATCATAGATCTCCTTTACACGTACCCATCAGAAATTCGAAGCACACTAATCGACCAGACCATTATGACTATCACGCGCGGGTAACGACCTATCTCACACCGCACTTCCGCCACGAAAGCACGCTTTGACTGGCATGTGAGCGTCCCCGAACTGGAAGCAGCAACAGTCCCTGCCACGGCGCGAACAACAGGGTCGTTATGCCTCCGCAGCAGCGTTCTGTCAATCTACCTTGATATGGACACTTGGGGGTGATCAACATGGTCAAGCACGCCACGTGATTCCTCGTCATGGAGCAACTTCGGTTGAGGTCGCCCGGTGAAAGACCTTCGCGCCGGTAAATATGGGGAATCGACCCCATTGCGACACCGGGGAGGGGGTGGCCGACTTACCCTCGGCCTCCCACTTACCCACTAATTGCTGGGGCAGAGCCGGTACCCTGCCCCCCGCTGCCCGCAGATGCCCACCGGACTCCAATCCGGCCGTTTGCACGATTGCCGAAAGGACGCGACCTTTTGACGCTTTTGGCACACCCCGTCTATGTGGCACCCGTGTTGTCAAGGCGACTCAAAGATGTCCTCCGGAGGTGCGTTCCATCCACCGAACTGTGACTCGAGTTGCCGCATGATGGCCAGGGCGATGTCCTCACGGTAGGGCTTGGTGACGATCTGCACACCGATTGGCAGTTTTTCCGGTGACCAGCCACACCGCACGCTGCCAGCGGGTATCTTGGGCACCAGGCTGGTCCCCAGCGTGAAACCGAAATCGTCAACTCGATTCCAGCTTTCCCCATGCGGGACAGCCGGCCCAGCGCTCACGGGAAGTAGGAGCGCGTCGTACTCCTCAAAGAACTGCAGCATCGCGATTTGAAACATCGGAAGCCAGTCGTCGATAGCCGTCTTTATCTGGTCAGCCGGCAGCTTTCCGGAATGCTCCTTGCCGTAAGCAATGGCCGCCCTGTCGACCAATGTCGGAGCGTCAACGCCGAACTCCTTGAGCAACGTTTCAAAGGTAGCAATCTCCTGGTCATAGACCGCCTGGAGGATGGCATACACTTTGTCCCAGTGCGGGGGGCATTTTTCCTCGACGCGTGCACCGATCTTCTGCATATGGGCCGCCGCTTTCTCTATGGTCTCCCGCGTTTCTTTGGTGGTCTCGGCCGGCTCGTACTTGGTCCAGAAGGCAACGCGGAGGTCTTCGAGTTCTACCTCCTTGTAGTCCAACAAGGGAACAGGAAAAGTAAATGGATCACGCGGATCTGGCCCCGACAAGACTCGCAGCGCGAACGCCAGATCCTCCACATAGCGAGCCATGGGACCTGCTGTGTAGTAGTTGCCGTAGGAGTGGGGAGCCGGAGGAAATGAGCCTGCCAGCGACACGCGGCCCCATCCCGGACGAATGCCCGCGATCCCACAGAAATGCGCCGGCGTGCGAATACTGCCACCGCCGTCGGTGCCAAGCCCGAGCGGCGACCCACCCGACGCTACGATGGCAGCTTCGCCTCCACTGCTCCCACCGGGCGTGCGAGCCAAATCGTAGGGGTTCTTCGTCTGGCGGTACACCGAGTTGTCCGTCTCGAAGTGCATGCACAAAGCAGGTACGTTTGTCTTGCCCAAGATGATAGCGCCTGCCTCTTTAAGTTTTCGCACAGCGGTAGCATCGACCTCGGCGAGCTTGTCTTTCAGTCGTGGCACTCCGCACGTTGTCGCCATGCCCGTGACGTCGAAAGCGTCCTTGATCGTCACCGGTACGCCCAGTAGGGGTTGTCGTTTCCAGTCGATAGATCCCTGGTGAATTGCCTCGTCGGCTGCTTGCGCCGCATGACGAGCCTTGTCGAACACCATATCCACGACTGCGTTGATCGCACGATTGACTTTCATGATCCGCCCGATGTAGGCTTCGATCACAGCTTGGGAGGACACCCTTCGTTGGCAGATCAGATCCGCCAATTCCGTCGCACTACAGGTTGTTAGATCTGACACACCTGCGGTGTCAGGTGCCCGCGGTTCCGCGCGAACATTACCTGCAGTAGTTGACAAGAAAGCAGCTGCGGTCGAGGAGGCCAGAAACCTCCGACGACTAACCTGGACCATATTCAGGTCTCCGTGTAAAGCCTTTATCGAGAATAAAGCCGTTTTGGTCAGCTTAGCCAGGGACTGTGATTATAGGTGTATTGGTCGTGCAGTTCCAGCAACGGTACAGGCCATGACAAATCCAGGAAGGTATCTTCTTTGCCTTCCCTTGGATTCACGACTACATGGACGGCTCGCAGTGGGACCAGACGACAAGGACGAAGAGAGGGCAAAGGAAAAGCTCCGAGAACCACTGATCACCGCCGATGTGCAAAGGTCTTGTCCGTTCCACGAGAATGTCGTCACATGGCCTCGGCAACTGAAGTAAAGAAGTGCCCCCGAGAGTCCCAGCGCTGGGCCGCCGCGACATCCACCAGCCGGACGAGTGCTGAGCGAACCAGCGCTGTCGCTTCGAGTGCTTGTCCCGGCTTCTCTTGGGCCATCATCGCAGCTGCCAGCTTCCGCAGTTCGTCGGACCAGCGGCACGTGTTGCCTGGCGGCCGCCGGATCACCCTCGTTGATCTGGGACAGTAGACGGGTGATGTCACTCATCGCGGTGGGTACTCATTGCTGTTCTGGCCACTTGGGGTTGTCGGCCAGGATTCGCAGGAACATTCTGGCCCAATTGTAGAACCCACTATCGATCAGACTGGACTGGGTGCACTGGTCGAAGTGATAAATCGCACCTACCCGGTCGCCTTCGGACATCTTGCGCATCGCAACGTTATAATCAAACGTCATGAGCCCGATGGGGGTCTTTCCACAATCGACCTCAAACGCTTCGATGGTCGCTCCTGCATGGAACTTCAGGGCCTTCTCGGGCATCCAGTTGGGTACACTGCGTTCGCCGAGAAGCCGCAAGAGCCTTTCACCCTCAGATCTTACTCTGTCTCGCTCGCCCAAGAGACAAAGCACCGTGATGGCTCCAAGACCCGCATCGACTGGGTCGTTGAGCTGCAATAGCTCAGTACACAGATTTGCCGCTTCTTCTCGTCTCTCAGGAATTGCGGTGAGCAAACTGGCTTTGGCAGTACGACCAGAAACGGACTTCACGGCGATCGTGTCCAGCAACCGCAGTGCCTCGTCAAATCGCCCATTGGCAACAAGCAGGGCGACATAATAGCTCGTCCAGTCGTCATGGTCAGCCTGTCCGACGGCCGCCGACAGAATGTCGATTGCCGCTTCATGCTCGTCCAGCACTTCGTAAAACGCGGCAATGTTGTAGGCCCCCGCCGTGTAGACGGTATAATCCTTCTTGAGCAGGTTAATGGACACTATCCGCATCCTGACGAAACGCCTCATAGTCCTTGTCCTGCGAACGGGCAAAATAGATGGCCACACGATGAGTCCACACGTTGTACAGGGCCACCACGCGGTTCTTGGGAAGCAGTTGCCTCGCCAGCGTGGTCTCATTCATCGCTTCCTCTGCCAACTTGTCGCTCGTCAGTTCCAGTGCTCGATGTCCTTTGGCGCCGCCCAACATGGCACGTGCCACTGCCCACTCCGGGTGACGGTTCACGGTCTCCCGCAGCATGTCCACGGACTTCGCCGTGTCCATGTACAACTGAGCACATCCGAGGATGAGGTACTCGTAGTCCTTGAGTTCCGCTTTCTGTTGTTTGTCCCCGATGGACATCATCTGGCGAGTATACTCGTTCCATTCTCCATGGTGTCCGTAACTGAGCGCTAGCATGGCTTGCGCGGTCACGTTACCCGGGTCATGTTCGACAACCTTCGTGAGCGTCGTGATCGCAGTTTCATTATCCCCGCGGTAGTACGAGGTTATGCCTTCGAGCATATTCCGTGTCGTTGGGGGCATCCCACTTTCGCAGGCGAGCGCCATGGCGGGAGACGTACCTTGTCCCTCGTTCGACTGTGCCTCCAGGATCACTTTCTCGATCAGCTCGTCGTGGAGCTTGCCGAGTGTCGTCGATAACCGGACGGCAAACCATGTGCTCGTGACCAACCCAGCGAGCAGGGACAGCATCACAATCGCCGTAGTCGCAAACGCCACGCGGTGGCGCACCAGCGTCTTGCGGAGCCGATAAGCGACCGAAGGTGGCCTGGCTTCGATCGCGTCGCCATTGAGGAATCGTCGCATGTCGGCCGCGAAACTCGCCGCCGTTTCGTAACGCCGTCCCGCGCTCCTTCTCCAATGCCTTCATGACGACCCAGTCCAACTCGCCCCGGAACTCGGCCGCAGAGGCGTCTGGGCTCAGATCGGCGGCGAGCGCAGATGTCAGTGGCCGTCTTTCCCAGCGTGTCGATCTTCGTGCTCGGCCTGGCCGGCTCTTCCTCCCGAATGATCCGCCGGATCTCGTCGTAGCCAGCCTCCTGGAGTCGGGCTTGATCGAAGGGCGTCGTACCGGTCAGGAGTTCATAAAGCAGAACACCCAACGAGTAGATGTCGGTCCGAGTGTCCACGTCGAGGCCGCTCATCTGAGCCTGCTCGGGACTCATGTACATCGGCGTACCCACCATCTGCCCGTAGGCGGTGAACAGCGTCTTCTCGGTGAGTCGCTGGTTGATCGCCTTCGAAACACCGAAATCAATGACCTTCACGACAGGCGTGCCATCATCCAGCATGACCAGAACGTTTGACGGCTTGAGGTCTCGATGGATGATGCCCTTGTGATGGGCGTGCTGCACCGCCTGGCAGACATCGATGAACAGCTCGCAATCGCTCTTCCGTGGGCAAACTGTTCTGGTCACAGTACTCCGTGATCGGAACGCCTTTGACGAGTTCCATGACGAAGTACGGTCGGCCACTCTCGGTCATCCCACCATCAAACACGTGGGCGATGTTCGGGTGGTCCATCAATGCCAGTGCCTGTCGCTCCGCTTCGAAGCGGGCGACGACTGTCGTGCGTGTCCATGCCTGGCTTGATGATCTTCAATGCTACCCTGCGACGAACGGGCCGTTGTTGTTCGGCCATGTACACGACGCCGAATCCCCCTTCACCGATCTTCTGCAGCAGCTTATACCGACCGATTTCATGGCCCGGCATTTCGGCGATCGACGGTTGATCAGCTGTCGCGCCAGGTTCCGCTTCCGGCGCAAGGAAACCTTCTGCTTGTTCGTGGACCCTCAATAGTTCCTCCACGCGCTCGCGTAGCGGCCGATCACCGGCACAGACTTGATCAAGGTACTCGCTGCGGGCTTCAGCGTTGTCAATCTTGCGAGCCGTATGGAAAATTGCCTCTTCATCGAGTTGTCGGCTGGCCATGGCAGCACCTTTATCGAGATGAGCGAATTTTGCCCTTCGCCTTACTATGCGAAATCCATTGCCGTCGACCCCAAGAGAATCCGGAAAAATTACGACGGAGTATCGGGTGCCCGGCCGCCGGACATCTCGAGGCGCAGCCAGGCTCGCGCGTAAGACCAATCGTTCTCGGCAGTTGTGGCAGATACCCCCAGGGACTGGGCGGCCTGGGCGGTGGTCAGTCCGGCGAAGAACCGTAGCTTCACCAGCTCAGCTTTGCGGGGATGTTGCTGCTCGAGTTTCTGTAGGGCCTCGTCCAGTCCCAGCAGGTCGTCGCAGGCCAGCGGGAGCACTGCGAGCTCGATGTCCGCCAACTCAACCCGCTGCTGATCACCACCCCGCTTGAGGCTCCGATTCCGCCGCGCTCGTTCGATCAGGATCCGCCGCATCGCTTCGGCCGCCGCTGCGAAGAAATGGCGTTGGTTGTCCCACCGCTGCGGCACGGTCTGATCGACCAGGCGCAAGTACGCTTCGTGCACCAGCGCCGTGGCTTGTAGCGTCTGCCCGGGTTTCTCGTTCGCGAGCTTGGCGGCAGCAAGCCGACGCAGTTCGTCATACACGAGCGGAAGTAGCTGGTTCGTGGCCGCCGGATCGCCGGATTCGATCTTGGCCAAGATGTGCGTGATGTCGGACATGGGCTCTAACTTACCAAATCCGCGACCAGTATTCCGCTGCTCGTCCGCTACAGAGGGGCACGATGCACCAGCTGTGAACGTGAGGAGAGACGCTCCATTTGGGCATTTGCGGTATAAAGTACGTATCAAACTTGCGGATATAGGCAATCGCCGCGACAATGCGTGCCAGTAAACGGATCGCGGCCGGCCTGGAATGCATCATGAACCGAATTCTGTATTACACAACCACAGTCGCCCTGTTCGTTACACCCGGCATGACGCACGCACAGCCAGCCCCGGCACAGCCAAAAGCGGTGAATACAACGGTCACATACCGCGAAGTCGACGGGCACAAGATCTTGCTCGACGTCTATCGCCCTGAAGGGAACGATGTACGACCGGTAATCGTCTGGATTCACGGTGGGGCACTGATCATGGGGAACCGTGAGGGCATCCACCCTCAAGTGAGTGCCCTGGCACAAGTGAATGGCTATGCAATGGTGTCGATCGATTATCGCCTGGCTCCCGAAACGAAACTTCCCGATCTGATCAGCGATATTGAGGCGGCGTTTCATTGGTTGTCGGACGATGGGGCGAAGCAGTTCCATCTCGATACTGACCGCATTGTCGTCGCCGGCGAGTCGGCCGGTGGATACCTCGCGCTGGTGACCGGATACCGCGTCCAGCCGCGACCGAAAGCGCTGGTCGCCTTGTACGGTTATGGCGATTTGAATGGGGATTGGTACTCCACACCCAGTCCCCATCCGTGCCATAACCCGCGGAAGATCACTCGCGAGGAGGCCATGCAGCAAACAGACGGAACCGTCGTCTCTGATTCGACCCGGCGAAAGGGAGATGGCGGCGTGATCTATCTGCACTACCGTCAACAGGGCATCTGGCCTCAGGAAGTCAGCGGCTTCGACGCCACCACGATCGCCGAGAAGATCGTCCCCTTTGAGCCGGTGCGAAATGTCACATCGGACTACCCGCCCACGCTACTGATCCATGGCACGAAAGACACCGATGTCCCGTTCGAAGAGTCGCTGATGATGGTCAAGCAGTTTGAAAAGCACAGTGTCTCGCACCTGCTCAAGAGAATCGAAAACGGCGAGCACGGTTTTGGTGGAGGGGATCCCCAACAAATCGCAGACGCCTACGAGGCCATGCGCGAGTTCATCGTGAAGCATCTCTCCGGCAATTAACGCCGGGAGTCCGCGAAAGCCAAGGTGCGCCGCTCGGCTTCGAACCACTCCACGACGGCATGGACGTCCATTGCCGAGTCGATGATCTTCACCGCGACCTTGCGGCCGCCACTTCCTCGCTGCAGCACGGTTCCGGTGTCTGTATCTGTCGCGGGTCGTGGCTCGCACGCAAACCGGCGGACATCTACTGTATCCCCCACGCCAGTGCCACGCTGGGCAGGCAAAGTCGGATTCCATTCACCGTTCCAGAACGAAGATCTCACTCCGCCCGCGTTTTCACGAGCTGACACTTTCAAGCACCGGCGAAATAACAGCTTACACCCCACCACCGGGGTGCCGCCGGACGACATGGAGGCTCTACCATTCTTCGGACCGTCCATTTCTTCGAAAATCTGTTGGGGATTCCGCGGCTGGATTTCGCATAGTGATGGGACGGTGGACCTTTACCTCGATGATCGGAGCACGACGTGATGAGCAACCGACAACTCGACGAAGAGCGGATCTTCCACATTGCCCGCAGATTGGCCGACTCGGACGCGCAGGCTGACTATCTCGACCAGATCTGTGCGGGAGACCAGGCTCTACGCGAGCGAGTCGAGGCGTTATTAGAGGCCCACGATCAGGCAGAGGCGTTCCTGAAATCTCGCCAGCCGGAACCCGCGGCGACTGTCCCCAGCACGCCGCTCACTGAGCGTCCTGGAACCATGATTGGTCGCTACCGGTTGATGGAACAGATCGGAGAAGGCGGCATGGGGACCGTGTTCGTGGCCGAACAGGAACGCCCAATTCGGCGGAAGGTAGCCATCAAAGTGATCAAACCGGGGATGGACTCGAGAGACGTCGTCGCGCGCTTTGAGGCCGAACGGCAAGCCTTAGCCCTGATGGATCATCCGAACATCGCAAAGGTCTTGGACGCCGGCAATACCGAGACAGGGAGACCTTACTTCGTAATGGAGTTCGTTCGCGGAATATCCATCACCGATTACTGCGATGTCAACAAGCTGAATGTTACCGAGAGACTACAACTGTTCGCCCAGGTCTGTCAGGCCGTCCAACACGCACACCAAAAGGGAATCATTCATCGAGACTTAAAACCCTCTAACGTCCTAGTGACTCTGCACGATGGTGAACCGGTTCCTAAGATCATCGATTTTGGAATCGCCAAGGCGCTGAACCAGCGTTTGACGGAAAGGATGATTTACACGCGGGTGCACCAAGCGATTGGCACTCTGGCGTACATGAGTCCAGAACAAGCCGAGCTCAGCGGATTAGACGTGGACACACGAACCGACGTCTATGGCTTGGGTGTACTGCTTTACGAACTGCTCACCGGAACTACTCCGTTCGATACAAAGCGTCTGAATGAGGCGGCCTTCCACGAGGCCTGTCGGATCATCCGGGAAGAGGAACCGCCAAGAGCGAGCACCAAGGTGAGTTCACCGGGTGCGACGGCCACCGCCGTCTCCGCGCAACGTAAGACAGTTCCGCAGGACTTGGCCCGGCAACTCCATGGCGATCTCGATTGGATACTGGTGAAAGCACTCGAAAAGGACCGCACCCATCGGTATGAATCGGCGAGCGCGTTTGCAGCGGACGTTCAACACTACTTGGACAACGAGCCCATCGAGGCACGCCCGCCGAACACCGCCTATCGGCTTCGGAAGTTTGCTTCGCGGCATCGTACCGGCTTGGTCACCGGTACTGCAGTTCTTGCCGTCCTCATCACGGGGCTCATCTCCAGTACATGGATGGCCATCCTCCTGCGATTAGCCTTGCGAGAAGTCCAAGCAGAGTCCTTTGCGCGGGCGGTTGTGGCCGCGACCATTGGCGACAATGTAAAGGCAGAAGACGGTTTGAGAATTGCAGGTGATGCGGGCGCATCGACCACAGAAATCAACATGTTGCAGGGCCTGATTGCACTTAACGATGGTGACTATGAAAAGGCTGTGCAAATCGCACAGAATGTGCTGGAGGTGGACAAGGATCACGTCGGCGCTCGGGCGCTCCTGGTGTCCGCAGAGATCTGGCGAGGCAATGTGGATGCCTGGGGAGTTGAGACGAACAAACTGGCTGGGCTCACACCTCACACGGACACGGATCGACTACTCATGGCCCACGCGCTTGTACTTTACGATTCGCGGGTGGCTCTTGACTTGCTCGCGAATACCGAAGCGATGGAGCATTCGCCAGTCGGTTTGATGCTGCACGGGCTGGACGACATGATGCGTAGCGAGGACACGCAGGATTTCCAACTCTTTCAGCGGGCAGTAACAGATTTCGAGTATATCGATTTCCTGTTGCCCAATAGTCGCGGTGCCGTGGCATGGCGTGCTACAGCGATCGCGAACGCCATTGAGTACGCCAAGAGTCATGATCGCGAATACGAGACGTTGGTAGATCAAGGACAAGAGGTATTGGCGCGGTTGCCAAAGAGCGGGAGTAGTCCCTTTACAGACTTGGTTCGTTGGAAGCTCTGCCGGGCACTCAATGACCCGCTAGGTGCTTCAGATGCGATCCGGCTGGCGGGAAAACACGGGGTATACTGTTGGCATGTTGCCGCCGATTGCCTTGCGCAACCCGGTTCGTCGGCAGACGCTGCGCATGCCTTCAGCAATGCGTTGTCCGGGCGCGATGAAAACGACATCTATGTGCGTCTGGCACGAGCATTTGTCGTTCATGACCTGCCGAACGGAGCACAACAGGTGCGGGCCCTGATTGATGGACTCGAAAACGATCCACGTTCGATCAGCAGGATGTTTGGGGCGTGCGCCCTCTGTCTGGCTGGCAATCTCGAAGCCGTGCGGGCCTTTGCGAGTCAAGGGCAACATTTCCCTGATCGAGGTGTCGACCGCTTTGCCAACGGACCGTGTTTGGACTTCCTTGCCAACCCATTGTCGGCCGAGGCACGGACGAGGCTGCTGGATGCCGCGGGTTCGAATGGCTACGCTTCCATTAATGCCTATTTCGTGATCGCTATGACGCGCCTGGCCGCCCACGATCGCTCGGGCGCCATCGAGCATTTCGAGAAATGCACTGAAAGAACGGCCCTGGGAAATTTCTCCTATGAGATGGCTCGCGCGCTCCTGCTGCGGATGAAGGCGGACCCTGCTTGGCCCAGTTGGCTCCCAGCCAGGGCTTCCAACTGACCCCGTGGGTGAGGGAGTAGACTCGTGCGACCAGTCCTCATCGAGGCTTATTGTTCTTCTCCCAGTCTCCGCGCAGGAAGTCCAGCACCGTGTCTGTGAACATCTTCCTTTCTTGCTCGATACGGGGACTGTTGTCAAAGAACGGAACGTGTCCTCTGTTGGGCACAATCCAAAGATATGAATTCGGAATGCACCGATACAGATCCACTGGTATAGAAACAGGCGAACCGGCGTCGCGATCGCCATGAACGATCAGCGTTCTCGCCTGGATCGTGGCGAGAAAAGGTGGTGTGAAGTTCACGTCCTCGTAGCTGTCCTTGAACCCGCGAAACTGATCGACAAGCGATCGCAACTTGTCATCACCATGCAGGGCCCGCACAGTCTGCCAAGTTTCGTTGTCTATGCCGGCCAGCCCGTCGTAGGTGATCGAAGCGAATATCGAACGAGCCTCCGTAGGCCAATAGCTCGTGCCTCCCCCGAGAACCATCGCTTCTACTCGCTCCGGCTGCTGCGTGGCCATGTGCAACGAGGCTTGCGCTCCGGAGCTCACACCGAACGTCCGGAACCGCTTGATTCCCATGGCGTCCAAAAGCGCGAACACATCGTTGGCCACCTGGCGATGCGTGAACTGACCTGATGGGTTGGTGGACCGTCCGTGGCCCCGCAGGTCGGGTACGATGAGCTGGTACTCTCGTGCTAAATCCGGAAGGAAGGCCTTCCACTGCCAGTGCCCCGTTCCGAAGAAACCGTGCAGCAGTACCAAAGGCGGTCCTTGCCCGTGGACTTCGTAGTACATATCGATGTCGTTCACACGCGCCACTCGCCCGTTCCCCACCTGTTCCCCTGGCAGCTTTGTCTCTTCCGCAACGATCTGGGAAACGGCGAGGGCCAACGCAAGCAGTGCAGCAAAGTGGGCTCGTAGGTGATTCATCGCATCGCTCTCCTGACAGATTGAGTTGCCCGAACTGGTTCACTGCGGTCTGGGCACGATCTTAGGTTTCGTAGTTGGCCCATGCAAGCATTGACGTACGCCCAAACGGAAAGAAGTGTGGGTGACGTCTAGTCAGTCCCGCCGCAGATCCACCTTGCGGCGGCCACAAACACCCCGTTCGGTCAAAATATTGCGACGGGCTATTCGACCTGTGAAGCGCGGGTGTTCGTGGCGGCCAGCCAGCAGATGCTTGGTCGCGAAGCGTCCTGATTCGCGATTGGCGACCCGGCGGCGGAATCTCCCCGAAGATCAACCTTGCGCGTCTTCCATCCAACCGTCTGTCGATGATCAGTTGGCAAGTCCCAGGTGGCGGGTATGCAAGCCACTCCACAGAGTGCCTGTGCATAGTTGATTCGCATGGACTGATGCAGGATACTGCTGACACGCTTGTCACAGTGTTTTGATCTCCACGTCCGTTCTCAAGGAGCCGTGCATGGTCCGGGCGCCAATTTCAGCAGCTGTGTTGTCGCTGTGCTGCATTCACATGGCCGTTGCTACTGAAGCCGTGCTGAATGAGTACATCAAGGATTTCTCGGGTCGCTGGGTATGCGAGGCAACAGCTGACCACACGGTTGAAGGCTATTTCAGCAAAGGCGAAACAGTCAATTTCGTGGCCGTGTATACGCCCACCCCCGACCAGGCCGGATTGCGATACGAATGGCAGGCTAAGAAGGATGGCAAGTTGGCCATAACCACGCATGGTCTTGCGACATGGGATCCTGCCAAGGGGTGCCTCCGAACCGTCGGGTTTGCGCAACCAGGATTCCTTGTGGAAAGTACTATCACGAGGGATGGAGGGAAGTGGGTCGAGAAGAGTGCGATTACCTTCCCGAATGCGGCCACGAGCACTGCCACTGGGACCATGGCTTTCGCGGATGATGGCAAGGAATACACCACTACGATCACGGATCGCGTCAATCACAAGGGCGAGAAAGACCCGGATGGCACTCGCGTGTGGAGAAAGGTGAGCAAGAATCACGAGATGCTCGAAAAGCACCTTGGTTGGTTGATCGGCACTTGGACGGCCAGGGTGGACACAGAGCAAGGTGCCGTCGATGTTGAGGGAACCTACAAATGGATTGCCAATGAGGAGGTCATGACTCTGCACTTGAGGTTTGGCGCAGTGGAGGTGTTCAGCATGATTCTATTCGATCCCTCCGACGGTACGATCAAAATGTGGGGCGCCGATTCGGAAGGCGGCAACGGCCAGGCGGTCATGCGCGCCGACGGGCCTGAACTCGTCTGGACGAATACGGTGTTTGATGCGAATGGGAAGAAGACTGTCAGCGACTTCACTTACATCAAGAAGGACGACAAGATGATGTACGTGAAGTTTGTCGACGAAGTGGATGGACAGGTGAAGCAAATTCTGAATACAAAGAAGTAGCGTGTTTCTGCCGGTTGCCCTGTTGGCTTGGTATGCGTCAAGCCATCCGTCGGCCCATCCTGTGGTGGACGTCGACATGACCAGCAGGGAACGGTTAACCGAGATGCGAGGGGCTCAGTTTGGGCGTTCCAAGCAAGCCGTTCTAATGCTCTTGTATGCATAGGGAGTCGTCATATGATCCGTCGTCATGCCATCGCTATGGTTACGTCGCTGACTGTGGGCGTGCTGCTGTGCGCTTCATTGGCATTTGCCCAGGGCGATAAGTCTTCGGCAACGATCGATCAGTTTCGAGAGTACGGAGACATTATTGTCGGAAGGTGGGTCGCCGAAATCACGCTTACGGACGACTATCCCGGTCTTGGCAAGAAGGGCGACAAGTTAACGTGTCACTCGACGACGAAATGGATCGCCGACAAGAAACGCGCTGGAGGGTGAATGGTTCATTGGGTCTGCCACTGGGACGTGGCTCTGCTACTGGGACGGTGCGTCGAAGCAAATCAAGGTAGTCGGCGCGGACTCAACGGGAGCGGCCGGACAATCCGTCATCACCCAAGCAAATGGCAAGTGGGTCGAAAAGTCCTCCGGTGCTTATACGGATGGCAAAGAGACTACGGCAACAATTACCCGGGCCGTGGCTGACAGTGGAGACACGCTCATCGCTGACTGGACAGACCAAACCATCGCCGGCAAAAAAGTACAGGATGAGCGCGACGTGTGGAAGCGACTAGCGAAGTAATCGCAGCGCGCGGTCTAGAACCCACGAAAAGGGGAGAAGGTCAATACCTACCATGCGTTCAAATGGTCACCAGTCGTCGCCTATTATCCTGGCACCGACAACCTGAACTTTGGCCGCGAGAATGTGACAATGCTGGAACATTTCCGAGCCCAAGGCGAACCGGCGAGGGCCACCTTTGATTTTCACCGTTGGGATGACCAAGCGAAACGCTTCGAGCGAGTCACCGATCCTGACCTGATCCGTAAACTATTTTGGGAAACCTCGCCGGTCGCCCACGTCAGCGCCGCCACGGCACCGGTGCTGCTGCTGCACGGTGACGAGGACACACTCGTGCCGCTGCAGCAATCGGAAGCTTTTGTGTCCCGGCTGCGTGAACTGGGAGTCGCGCACAGACTCGTTGTTGTCCCGGGTGTGGGGCATGGCTACAGCAACGGATGGGAGAGGCCCGCAGAGGGCGAAATTGCAGCCATCCTGGACTGGTTCAATCGGCACCTTCTCGGAAATGGGTAGCATCGCGTTGGTAGACCGGAAACAACTCGCAAGACCGCCATTGCGCTCGTGGCGTGATAGTTACGCGTGTGTCGAGAAGGATTGATGCAGACCGAGACGGTTGATCGGCCGCGCGGTGTCAGGCCATATGCCAGGACCAGCGACCACAACATAGAGAAGCAGGCGGGATCATTGGAATAGGCCAGATGGGCGTCCACCTGCAAGTGAACCATGTGGGACTGGTCATCAATTCAACACTAGAAACAGATCCCCGAGCTTTCCTTGAGGGTAGTCCGTCTCCGCCACGAGCATCTCGTGGGGGGTAGGTGTGGTGTGCTCCGCTCAGTCCCTTAGAATGGGCGGCACTGTTGCGTGGTTCTGTTCCGGTCAGCTCACACGAGGAAAGGGACGAAGCGATGAAGAATCTCATGATCGCGACGGCAGTAATAATTTCGACGTCCGCAGTGGTGAGAGCCCAGGATATGGTCGACGTCCCCAAGGAGGCACTCCAAGAGATGGCGTTTCTTGTGGGCGAATGGGAAGTAAAAGGGACCTTGAATGACAAGGAGATCAGTGGTACCTATTCCGCAATGGGCACCAGGCAAACACTGCCTCAGGTTGGCGTCCCACTGGAACGACGCCACCAGTTCACACGCGTCGGGAATTGGCGGATGGTCGTCGGACCAGAAGCAGTATGTGGAGTACTGGTTCACATCGGACGGAGACTTTCGCACATTCTGGTACTCGCTTGGAAAAGAGAAGGGTACGTGGGTTGGCACGTTCGCGGCAGTTGACAAAGCGGGAAAGAAAAGTTCGGGCACGATCCGGCTTGAGAAGAAAAATGATGAGTACAACTTTAGTGCCGCTGGCAGCTCAGATGGAGAGAAGATTGTGGTCGAGACGGTAACCAAGAAGACCAAGTGATCCGGCAGTCAGCGGCTTCCTGATTGGCCCCATAACCCAATACGACGTTCCGCTCCCATCCTCACATCGCTGATGTCTTTGGCGAGTGATCGGGAAATGTGACACATTTCTCGGTGGTAGTTTGAGGCGTGAATCTTCTCGGGTGTCAGGTCCTTGGCCACACAGCAGGACAACAGAGACTCTGAACTCGTACGGTGCCCGTTCATCCTGTCTGCCTGTCCGCAGCAGAAGACAGGATAAAGGGGACAATCGCAATGACAACGGGCCCTGGGCGTGGTGGCAGCGGCCAACCGTGAGGTGATTGCAGATACTGCACTTCCTGCAAGTAAGCAGTGCCACACGCGTTGGCGGTGACAGTGGTATGTCACACAGGGGTTTGTTGCGTGTGGACTGAGGCTTGCACGGCAGGGGAGAAGGCGGCGCTATGGGCGCGCGACGCGATGGAGAACAGACGCGGGCCAACACGGAGCGACCGCATGTTGGCCAAACTGCATACGTTCTCCCTCCCTCTTGGGCATTGAAGCGCTGCCCGTGGAAGGCGATAAGCGGATTCCTAATTTGCCTACCTCGCCGGGAGAAATATACCATTCCCCGTTTCTTCCGCCGGCTACTTGCCCGCTGGTGCGAAACTGTCGGCCTCGTTCGGGTTCCCACTGCCTCGGTATCGAACCGACACGGGATAGGGGTGAACAGGTCTCGACATGACAATCTTCCCCGCTTCATCGCGCTTCGTGGCCACCACACGATCAGGCGGCGTTTCATGTTCCACCCAATTGGAGACAACTCCGATCCAGTCGACGTCGGATGGTCCTGGCCCGCCACCACAATGGCCAACGCCTGGCAAGAGATAGAGACGAAGAAACTCGTTCTTCGCCGGATTCATTTCCTTCTCAAAGTACTCAATACTTCCCTTTGCTGTTAGCGCACCATCACACCAGCCGTGCCACACTATCAACTTCCCACCGTAATCGCGAAACGGTTGCAGATTTGGATTGTCACAGTCAATGATCTTGGCAGCACGACGCGCATCTCGTGTCCAATTGGCAATATCATAGTCCCTCGGTGACCAGCAAGGATTGTCAAACACAAAATACCGCCCGAATTCGGCGCAAGCGTGTTCCAGCCTGCTGATGGGAGTGCCGACTTGACGATCCGACTCCGGACCAACAAACCACCCGTACCATTCCAGTTCACTTCCCAACGGAAGTCCAAGGTATAAGGTCTGCGTGCCCACCATCGGTCCAGCATATGCTGACTTGAGTGCAGCAATCTGATTGGCACCCAGCCCGGCAATCTGGCTCCAATCCAGGGTACAGTCAGTCGGGTTGCTGATGATGTCGTCCTTCAGACCGTCCTGCTCGTCGCACTGTCGCAGGACCTGGTTGTGAAAGTCCGTCATCTGCTCCTGTGTCAGCAGTGGTCGTCCTCCCTGATCCACAGCCTGAAAGGACGACTGAGCATGTTTAATGAACGCAGCGTAGAGACGCGTCATGCTGGCAACCGGACAACCGGACACGATCCCGTCGAAGTCAGACGGAAATCTTGCAGCCTCCATCAGCCCTTGCCGACCGCCAGTGGAACAGCCAAAGAAGTAGGAGTACTTCGTGTCACGACCATAGTAGAGCCGAATGAGAGACTTCGCCACTTCAGCTGTCCGATGAACAGATAGATACCCGAAGTTGAGCTGCGCCTCAAAATCAAGATACGCCCAATCAGCGTGGAAGACCGTTTCGGCCCTGTGACCCGTATCAGTACCCACGGTCGCAAAGCCACTATTGACGGTGAAGCGGGCCTGGTTCTGGATGGAACCCACGAAGAGCCCGCCACCACCCATGACCAAACGTTCGTTCCATTGATCTGGCAACAGCAACTCAAAGCCGATATTGCCCCCGATGACTCCGAACACTTGGACGTGATCAACTTGAGCATCGTTGTCACCTGCCTTGAAGTGCGTCACGGATTCAATCGTGACGTCTGGCAGCTTGAGGGTCTGCAAATCAATTGGGGGTAGTTGAGGCACGTATCGATCAGATTGGAGGTCATCCGCCTGGGCAAGTGCGCCAGACAACAACGGCAACGCAGTACACACAACCAGAATTGTCGACAGTCGATGTATTACCATCTGTAACCCTCACCAAGTTGCTATGAGACGGTAAGGCAGCCCAGTTTCTGCCGGGCAGACAGTGTGGATTCAGTCTCTATGTTGTACTGCCAGAATTCGGGGTGGTACAGCCACTCCGGGTTTTTGGTAATTCCACGAGGGTGTCACCGAGTGCGCACCCTTAGTTCAGTGGCCGACACTTTGCAGGCACGCCTTATCTTTCAGCGTGCAGATTCGTCTAATTGACTTGGATGGCTGCCGACGGGTAGCCAACTTTAGGTCCGAGCGGAGGGAATAAAGGGAGTCGTACATTCTCGCCGGCCGCACATTCTCGCCGGCAAGCGACAACGAATGGGTAAGCGAGCCTCGAAAGGGATGCCACACACGTTCAGTCAGTGTCATTATTGTGTCACACTGTGTCGCGCCAAGACAGCTCCGGCGCAGCAACCCACCCACTCCACCAGAACAAATGAACCACTTTCCATTTCCTCATCGTGTGCCGGACCAAGGCGTGGGGGATTGCAGCAGGCGCGTCAAGACGGCGCAATGCGCGTGCGACGCCGGGAAAGACGTAGGCCAACGTGAGGCGATAGCATGTTGGCCAAACCGCATACGTTCTCCCTCTTGGGCATCGAAGCGGTACCGGTCGACGTCGAAGTCCCGTTTCGACTACTACGCAGTGGTCGGCAAGTTGTCGCTGTAAGGACACCGACGACTGCCAAGGGCACTTTATCCACGTTGATGTCCGCGGTGCGGTAGCGTGGGCTACGTAGAATCGTCATGCCCGACACGAACGCGTCGCGGACTGCGGTTGTCGAAGAACTGGAAGTGATTCCCGTCTCTTCAGTGGCCGAGGCCGCCGCGTTCCGCGGCGGAATGCACGTCGTGGCCGTGTCCCGATAGCGGCGTGCGAGTTGGTCCGTTCCACCGAGAAGCAGACACCCGGCGCCACAATGAGGAAGGGCAGGGGGTACTTCTCAATCCGCACACGGAAATGAACATTCTCACCCGGATGGGTCCCCCTGAGTACTGAATTTATGACCGTCGTTGCTCCGCCAATACTTAAGCCGATAACGGCTGACCACCGCCCTGACGCCGGAGGCTATGTGTTCTCCGCTGATCAACTCTGTTTGGATTTTGGGGAAGAAGATCCGGTAGAAGTCCTGCTCGATGTGACGCCTCACGAGGAATTCGTCGTCGAGTACGAGAAGAAGAAACGTCGCAAGAGGAAGAAGTACCGAGGACGGTTTCCGGACCACTTGGAACGAGGCACCGAATGCATCGAGCCGATTCTTCCTGATGGCATCCGCCCCGAAGACTGCGAACAGATCGGAGTGGACATCGTCGAGATTCTGGTTGCAGTCGTCAACCGCCGGGGATTAAAATTCCTGTCAGACAGATCACGCTGACCCTGGAGGCGGGCTGCGGCAGGTTGGTCGGACTTAGTATGAAAAGAACCGTCCTTACACATTGTTTTGGCTTCATGACTTAGTAGCAATGATGAGGGTGTGGTTCGCGTGACTTTTGCCGAAGGCGTATCAAACCTAAATGAGGAGATCGCAAATAGCTACTCGACCGATTCATCACAAGGCGACTTGGCTGGGGACGCTGGCGGCCTGGGCGATGTGCGGGGCGGCGTTGGCTGGCGACCCGCCGAACCTGGTCGTGAATCCCGGCTTTGAGGACGTTTCGACCCAGCAATTCGCGAAGTCCTGGGGCGTGATGGGCGAGTTCGGCAAGCCGGACGCGAAGGTTTCCCTTGACGACAAGACCGCCCATACGGGGGCGCACAGCGTGCGGCTGGGCGAAAATCCCTTCACTTTCGTGATCTGTGACGGCGCCGACATTGCCGTCAAACCCGGCACAAAGTACATGGTGACCTGGTGGTGTAAAACCGAAGGATTTACGCGCACCGCCGCTTGGCTGGGCTTGTGTACCAACAAAGGCCAGCGCGGAATAGGCACCACCTTCAAGGTGCACGGCTCCAGCGAATGGACTCGGTATTTCGGCGAATACACTACCAAAGCCGATGAAACTCGCCTCCATCCCATCCTGGTGACGCATAATATGGGCGGAACACCCACGAATAGCCCGGCGGCTTTCTGCTGGTTCGACGACGTGTGCGTATATGAGGGTGCGTTTCCCACGGAGCTCGAAGCGGAGTACCCGGCATGGCAGCGCAACAATCTGTCCGGCGTGTCGGAAACGGCCGTGATCCTGCGGAAGTCCGGCGACCTGACCCTCTGGTCCGACAATCTGTCTGCGCATCTACGCCGAGGATCCCGTGCCCGGCTACGCCAAACCGGTCGAGGCCGTGGAGGTTTCCGCGGCTCGGGGCGAAGAGGAGTTTTTCCAGATCGCCCTGAGGCCCGCGGCCGACCTGGAGGGCGTATCCGTGGTCACCGCCGACCTGGAAGGGCCTGGCCGCATATCGGCCACTAACGTCCATTGGTGGCCGGTGGGATTCGCCAACGTCAAGAAGGCCTCGAACCCGGACATGCGGCTGGGCCTGACGCCGGACCCGCTGCTCAATTCTGCACCGGTGGCCGCGCCCAAGGCTAAGAATACCCCGTTCTGTATAGGGGTGCGCGTTCCGCGCGACGCCAAGCCCGGCGTCTACAAAGGCGAGGTAACCGTGGTCGCTTCCAGCAACGTCGTGGCCAGGGTCCCCATCGCCCTGCGCGTCTATGATTTTGAACTGCCCGCCGACCCGACGTTCTGTGCGCGCATCTACTTCCATATCGAGACCATGCAGCGCTGGGACAATCGCCCCCCGGTCGAGATCGAGCGCGACATTTGCCGCATGCTTTACCAGCACGGAATCCGCGGCTATGGCACGCTGGGCACATATGGAGTGAGTGCGAATGGAGTGGACGCAAAGCTGGTGGACGGCAAAGTGGTGTGCGACTTTACGCAACTCGATTCAAGCATCGGCTGGGCTCTTCACGAACTGGGCTTCAACACCTTCTTTCTTGGCCCCTGTTTTGGCGGTGGCACGGGCGAGGGGGTGTGGACACCGCGCAAGTGGCTGGGTATGGAGCTGCTGTCCGAAGATTTCAACCGCCTGTTCCCGGACTACCTGCGCCAGGTGGCGGCGCATCTCAAGGCCAAGGGCTGGTTCGACAAGGCGTACCTGTACCTGTGGGACGAGCCGCACCCCGTCTACTTCGACAAGGTCGTGGCCCTGCAGAAGCTGGCCTTGCAGGCCGACCCTGGGTTCAAGACGTGGGAGACCACCAGCCCATTCAATAAAGAGTTTTGGGGCGTCGTCAAGGCGTGGTCCGTGCTGTTCGCGCGGCCTTACTTCGAAGAGACGGACGTGGAAGCTCGGCGCGCGGCCGGCGACGAAATCTGGGTTTACAACATTCCGGCCAGCCTGGAAGGCCCGACCCAGGTACACCGCCTGTGGTTTTGGCAGGCCGCGCGCTATGCCGCCAAGGGCGCGCTGCTGTGGAGCGTCAACTTCTACAACGGGACCGACCCGTGGCAGGAAATTACATCCAAGCCCGGTTACGAGGCCGGCGAAGCCATCATGATCTATCCGAACCCCAAGGGCGGCCTGCCCCTGTCTTCCCTGCGTTTCAGGCTGCTCCAGAAAGGTATTGACGACTTCGAGTACCTGGCGATATTGCAGCAGCGCCTGGAAGCCAGGCGCGCGCCGCCGGTTCGGCGGACCCCGCCGCCGAAGCCCAGGCCGGCATGAGGAAAGTTGCCGCCGAACTGGTCAAGGACGTCGGTGCCTATGACCTCAATTCAGCCAGCCTGACAAAGGTCCGCGACCGCGTGGCCCGACAGATCGAGGAACTGGGGGGCGGGAAGTGAGTTAATACGCCGAATGCCCAACATCAGGTACTCCGACTGTACCGGAGCACCGACTTTCACCAGCCCTCTGGCGGACATCCGTGCCCCTGCCGATGACGGCCGTCGCTGGCACATTCGATAGATTCAGTTGCGTGCCGGTAACTGGCCTGCCCAGATTCGTCGATCATGTCAGCTGCGTCGCACCTTGCCATAGGCAACTTGGTACGGTGGGTGATTTCCGGACCCTCCATGTCTGCCAAAATTCGCGAAGAAGATGTCGAGACATTGCGACTTCCCAGGAACTGGCACTCGTACGTTCGAACTGCGGTGCTCAATGTCGTCGGCATCGTGCGAATCGCCATCGTGGAGCGTTTCCATCGAACGCTCAAGGAGATCTTGTGTCCGATCACGGTACCCGAGCACCAGCCTGATTTCGAGTACGAAGTGGGACTCGCCATCGACTGGTACAATGAGCACCGCCCTCACGAAACCCTTGGCGGCAAGACACCCAACGAGGTGTACTTTTCGCGGCCACCGGAGAACGAGCAGCCGCGCATCGAGCCCCGACGAAAATGGCCACGCGGCTCGCCTTGCGCCAAGCCAATGGTCGGCATCGAGGGTGATCCTGGTGCCCCGATTATCGTCGAGATCGACTGCCGTGAGGGGCGTCGCCACCTACCAATCATAAGCGTCCGCCGAGCGGCATAGCCGTCGAGGCGTTACGGCACGTTGCGCCACCGGTCTGCGTGTATCGTAGTTTTCGTGCATCTCTTGTTCGTCTGGTCGAACACCAAGTCGCTCTTCGCCCTATCTTCGATGCAACGCCGGCCACGGCTCAATTCCAATTTGCGTGTACAGACATTCACGGCGAAGCTCGGTGGGCCCATTCACCGGCGGTAAACCCGCAGCACCGTGCGCGGTCCAGAGTCGTCACTTGGCAGCGGCATCATTCCTCGCGAGGTGTAGGATCTCGTCCTCGGAATACTGCCGCGTCTTAAGCAGCGACCGATGCGCTCGCAATTGGGTGTCTTTGCCTTCGCAAACGAAGAAAAACTCCCCCATGGCCTGGCTGGCCAAACGAGCCTCGAGGTTGCCGGCGTCGTGCGCGAAACTCGGCTTGAGCTTCTCGATCGCCGTGCCTTCCTTCACGCGACCGACAAACCACGAGCGGATGTTGTCGCGGCACTTGTAGTCCAAGTCACCCGGACTCTGGGTGGCCAGGAAAGTGCAGATGCCCGCGGAGCGGCCTCGCTTGAGCAGGTCTTCCATCGGCCCCTTGGTAGCCGGCTTGCGGGTGGCCGGCAAGTACATGTCGGCCTCGTCGAACAGCAGCACGGCCTGCGGTTTGTCGGACGGGTGCTGGCTCGCCCAGCGGCTGACTTCCAGGAGCAACTGCGTGATCCAGAATTCAATGTCGCTGTTGTCGCCCATGAACTTGGTGCTCACAATGCTCAGCCGTGTTCTGCCAGGTGAGGCATGCCCCGCTCGGCCCAGCAACGCATCCACATCCAGCTGGTCGCCGCCCGAGCCCAGCAGTTCGCCGCGATTGATGGCCAGCGCCTGCAGGTCCTCGGCGACCCGACGGAAGTGCTTTCGATCGAGATAGCCGATGGCCGCCACCAATTCAGGATCGTGTTCCGCGATCATGCTGATCAGGCTGTTCACAGTCACCAGACCGTCGCTCGACGAGCCCAAAATCCGGATCGCCTGCGTGAGAATGGCGATGTATTTCTCCGTGCTGTGCGTGACGCCGTATCCCATCATACCGCCCAGTGCCGCGGCGGCGAAACGCGAGATTTTCGCTCGATCAAACTCAGCCATCTCCGGCATTCCCGACGGGACGACACGGATCGCCAGCGCTCGACCGCTGGGGTTGCCCGGTGTGTAGAGCACCACATCGACTTTCGCGCGCAGCCGCTGTTTCCGTTCGCGCAAGGCCGTATCCCCTTCGTCGGTGTTCCACCAGACTTCGTCGGCGTAACCGCACAGGTCTCCTTTTCGATCGAACAGCACGGCCGGCACACCGCAGGCCAGCAATTGTTCGACGAGATTCAAAGCCAAGGTTGTCTTCCCGCTTCCCGTGCCACCCAGGAAGGCCGCGTGCCGCGACATGTCCTGGCAGGCCAGTGTGACCTCGGCCTGGTGTCGATCGAGCGAAACGCCGGCGATCAGGAGGGCGGAGGCCGCGGCCACCGCAGCGTTGAGCGGCAGCTGCGGCTGTGCGTCGGCCACTGCAACCGGCTGTGCCGGCTGCGCTGCGGCCTTATGCCGCTGCGGCATGGTCAGGTGATCCAGATCCAGAATCACCTGCAGCGATTTGAGTTGCGTGAGGGGCCGTTCCTGGCGCTGCCACGCTGCGAAGGCACTGTCGCCCGCGTGTTTCTGGCCGTACGCAGCAAAGGCGAGCATGGCTCTCCATTCCGCGTCTTCCACCGTAACTCGGCGGCCCCCGGCGGTGATGAACTCACCCAGCAGTTTGGCGACCTGCGTCTTGGGATTGCTGGGAAAATCGGCAGACCGTACGGCCACCAGGCAGTACCCGTCGGCCCGCCCTGCCAGCTCACGGATCTGCCTGGCGAGACTTCCTCCCTGGGCGTTGTTGTTGCAGATGGCGGCCAGGACTTTGCGCGCTGGCGCGTCGGGCGTCTGGACTTCCACACGGACCACTCGCGTGTCGCGCTGCACCGCGAGTCGCGCATACTCGACTTCGCCACCGCTTTGCTGCAGCGCCCGCGACAGTACTTGCGCCAGCTCTTCTTCGCTGTCAGGCACCGTCGCTTCGTGGCTGGCGCGGAAGTCGTTCCAAGCCTGTTCCATTTCAACGACGGGCGGTGATTGTGGCGGCTCCTCTTCACGTGGTTCCGTCGACTCAGTCCCCACCATTTCTCCCGACTGAATGCAGCGTCCTCGAAACGTCCGACACCAGTCCAACACATGGCGTGTCTTCGTGCCGGTGAGTTCCCTCAACTCATGCGGCGGGAACGGGTAGAGCCGGTCCTCGCCGGGCGGCAGCTCGATACAATCCTCGTACAGCCAGTCCAGTCGCTGCGCCACGAGATCAAACACTTCCTGTTCACTGCGTTCGGCTATTAAGCGCATCGAGTCTGGATCCTTCTCCAGACGAAAACGCTGCGGTTCGGCCAGGCAGTTCTTGAGCTTTTCGTAGAAGTCCTCCAGGCACGAAATCACGATGATCGACGAGGGAACACGATCGTGCAGGTCACAGACGGTCGACATCGCGCGGCGGAACTTCTGCTCCGCCTGGTCCAGGTTGTAGATGTCCTCGAGTTGATCGACCAGGATCACGAGGCAGGCTTGGCGCAGAGCCCACATCAATGTGCCCAACTGTTCGACAGTGCGCTGGGGTGCATCGTCGTCCGTTCGGGGGATGATGCCGCCCAGGACATTGCGGTCGTAGGTGGCGAGATCCTCGCACCGAAGATAAGCCAATACACGGCGTTTGACGCGGGCATCATCCCGCTGCAGATACAGCAAGGCGCGCAGCAGATTGTGGTCGAGCTCCTTGAATCGCGGATCATCTAGCAGCCGGTCGGTGAGTTCATGGGTCAGGTCGCCCAGCTGCTGGCTGCTCAGATTGAGCTCGATGTCGCGCAACGTCCGCACCGCATCCAACGCCTGGGGCAGCGAATCCACCAGATCCTTCGATAGGCACGTGAGGCCGGAAGCCTCCAGCAGTGGCTCCGAATAAGGTCGATCCAGCGAGTCAATCACATTGCTCAGAACGTATCGCCCGTAGTTGTTCGTCGAGGCCGTCATCTGCATGTAGGCGCAATAACCCAGGTTGTTCCCGTGCACGTGACTCCGGAACGCCCGCATCAGGTGCGTCTTGCCGGCACCCGACTCGCCCAGCAGCAGCAGAATGCGTCCGGCGGTGGTACCTGGGGGCGTGGTCGCCTGCTCCACGAGCGACTCGAAAGTCTCTCGCGCCTCGCGATGAATCGAACGCACGTCGAACGGATCCTGTTTCCAGATGTCGTGCCGGTGGCAAACGGAATGAAAGACCTCGGGCCCCTCGGGGTTCAGAAAGACCGTCAAGTGTGGACGAGACGCTCCCGGCGCGATCAGGCTGCTCATGGTGGTCCCCCGGCACTCCGCTCAGACGCGGATGAAGTGGAATGTCATGTTCACGTACGGCGTTGCCGACTCAGCCACATCGCGCGGATCCATCGCCTCGACGAGATCCGCCTGGCTCAGGTGAAGCAGTCCCTGGCGGTGGCCTTCGACAAGCATACGTTGAAACTCAGGGAAATCGCTGATTCCCAGAGTCGCGTCGGCCTGCACTCGCCGCCACACGTGCGAGATGAACACCTTGTTGTCGCCGAAACGACCCTCGGGACAGGACTTGGCTGCTTCCTTGATCGTTCCGGCAAACGCGGAAAGCCCCGCCACCGCAGCCGCCTCGGAGGGGGACGGGGTGCTCTTGCGGTCCCCCGGTTCCTCGGTCCGGGCGACTTGGTCCACCCAGTGCCTCAAAGCAGCGTCGTGCAACTGGCTGCCGCCCGCCGTCTTGGCTCCGATGGCCTTCAAGACGGCCTGGCTGGCGGCCACGCGGTCCGGGTCTTTTCCGTCGTTTCCGACCGGCGGGGATTCCTGACCCAGGGCGCGGCGAACCAGGTATGCGACCACTTCTTTCTTGTTGAAGGGCCGGTCTGTCTGCACGCCCAGCTGTTTCCACGCGAGCGCCTCGGCCGCACGGTTCAACGTGGGGCAATCCCCCAGTTTCAAATTGTGTTCCCTTCTCAGAATGGCGCCGCGCAGGTTGTCGGCCTTTTCCAATCCCTGGCGGGAGTCGTGATCCGGGCGGTCGATACCCAACGCTCTTGCCGTCAGGTAACGCCTCTTGACCGCCGTCCAGGAAAGATTCGCCGGCGAATGCTGGATCCCCAAGAACCTGAGGGCGCGCTGCCGCCCCGCCTCGGTGAGTTGGAGCGGCCGTGCGGTGATCGCGGCAGACTCGACCAGTCGCTGGAAGCACTCGTCGAAGAGCTGTGTCCACTCGGCAGTGCTCATTCGCTGACCGGCGATCTGCCCCACACCAGTCTTAACGCGACTCCGCTCCGTCTTCTTCTCCGTCGTGACCAGCAGGCGCGCGAGAATCAGTCCTTCCACCAAGTCCGAGAATGTCTTGTTGCTCATGGTTCCTTCTCTGCTAAGTTCTCCAGTCGATTTTGCAGAAATCGTACGGCCTCGAGAATCGCATCCAGGATCTCCTCGAAGCGGGCGACAATATCATCAGCCAGACACCGCAGCACCAGATAGCCGTGCTTCTGGAGCGCCAGATCCTTGCGACGGTCGCGCCGATAGGCGGACTCGTCCTGAAAGTGAAAGTAGCCGTCAATCTCGATCGCCAACTTGAGCTCGCGCGACAAGAGATCGATCTCCGCTTGAGCCTGGAAGTCGGGGGAAAGATCGAGCTTGCCGTTGAGTTCGAATGTCGCCGGTGGTTTGCGGGTGCGACTCCAGCCGCTCGTAGAGAAAACGCTCCGCCGCACTTCGTGCCCGCTGGCGTTCGACCTCGCTGTTCGTGCTGCCGCCCGTCGCCCGCAGCGCAGTCGGCAAACAGGTCCACCAATTCATCACTCGCTCCGTCCGCCGCCAGACGCCGAATCGCCGCAGTCGTCGAGCCGGACGGTAGACCGTCACCAGCACTCCAGCCGTTGGCGGATCGTCGTGTCATCATGACCTTGCACCCCATACGACCCCCTCGCGCAGCATCGCCTTGTCGCGCGACTCCGGTGGCGTGCTGAAGAAGTCATTCAATTCAACCACCTCGACAGCCAAGGCTAGCGACAGCTGTGGAAGTGCGATGGCTATTTCCGCCAACAAGGGAGCGATCACCGCGATCCACTGCGCCGGGGACTTGCCGACGGGGGGCGGCGAGCGAGCAAAGGGGGCACGCTCTCCGGTCCAGCCACAATGAGCAGTCCGCGCGCACAGGCCACCAGAGTCTCACCCGTGGCCATCCGCGACATCGTCAGCCGCTGAGCCCACCGGTGCAACGGCGTACCGGCGCGATGGGCCTGGATGACCTCCCGGCACAGCCGATCGGCGGCGCATTCTCGGTCCAGGTCGCAGACGTCCAGCATCAGACTGAGCTCGTAGTCGGTCTTTGACGACAGCGCTTCAAGCACTTGCTGGACAGACCGTCCCACTCGGCGCGACAGATACTGCGCGACGGCCACCACGGGCTCCTGGTGCTCCGCAAATATCCGCAGCCAAGCATCGACAATCTGCACCGGCGTATAGTCTTCAACAATCACCGCCAGACAATGACGCTCGCCTGCCCACCGTTTCCAGGCACAGACGGACAGCCCCACGGGGCCAGCCAGCACGGTCACGGTCGGGATACCGCTCGACCTGCGCTGCTGATGGCGCATCAACTGCTCGGTAACGTCGTGCGCCGGACCTGTTCGGTGTAATCCATGCATCGGCGGTGCCGTCCCTGCCTGAAGCTGAAAGTGCGGTTCAGGAAACCACATGATACACGAAATCTTGCCGGAGTTCACTGACGCCCGGTCCCGACGTTTCCCCGTCAGCGTGCCGACAGCAGTTGCTGGAGGCGGACCGGGGCGCTCAGATCCTCCTTGAGCTCCAAGAGCCGCCGCAATGCTGCGAGAATCCGAGCCGGGTCGAGCAAGTCGGCTCGCCTTTCAATCGTGTGGGGGACATCAATCCAGTCTTGCTCTCGTCCGGCAAACGACTTCTGCACGATCAGGTCTTCGGCAGAGCAAGTGCGCAGCGACCGAGCGGCATCGACCTGCCAGACCGAAGAAGCACCTCGTTTTCTCCTTCGCGATCGCGACGGCATCTACGGCCGTTACTTCAAAGACCGTATGCAAGGCTTGCAGACACTCTGATTCTGGGGCGAGCTGTCAGACCCGACGAGGCCTGCCGGAACGGCCCAACACATTCTCTGTCCTGCACGAACGGGGCTTGCGAGCCGGTTCGCGGACCGGCGTTTTCCCGTCTCGCCCATCTTGTTCATCCCGTCTTGCCATCCGCAGAGAGAGGCGGGATGGACGGGATGACGGCATGAGGTGGAGGCCGAAGACGGGAGACGAGAGATCTGTGCGGTACCTCCGCGCGATCCCTCGCCGCGACCGAGTGGCGGCGTGGGCGCGGTGGAGAAGCTGTCGCCCGGTCGCGGCTGCGGGATGGCGGTTAAACAGGTCGCGTGACACGCAGAGCGGGTGACAGGCGTATGTCATCTTGGAGGACGTGGGTACGCCGGGGCTTGCAGCGGGCGGACCGAGAGGGCACAATGCGCCCCAGGTGAGCAACGCGTCGACGCGGGCCGACTTGTGAGCACAGCATGTTGGCCAGACTCCATACCTTCTCCCTGCTGGGCATCGATCTCCCGAACACGTTGGGCGTCCTGGCCGGCAGCGGACAGCTCACCTCCGATCGCTTTGAGCAGTATGCGGTGGTCGGCGAACTGTCGCTCGAAGGACGCACGCGACCCGCGAAAGGAGTCCTGTCGATGGCCATGGCGGCCGCGCGGCAAGACGGGCTGCGCGGGCTCGTCGTGCCCGATACCAACGCCGCCGAAGCGGCGGTGGTCGAGGAACTGGAGGTCATCCCCGCGTCCTCACTCTCCGAAGCGGCGGCCTTCTTCGCCGGGCACCTCGACATCGATCCGACGCCGTCACGCCTGCAGGAGCTTTTCAATACCCTGTCACACTACGACGACGACTATGCCGATGTGCGAGGCCAGGAGATGGCCAAACGCGCCTTGGTGATCGCGGCCGCCGGAGCGCGCAACTTGCTCATGCTCGGTCCGCCGGGGTCAGCCACAAGCGAGTACATTACACCACGCCGTACCGACCGTTCTGCCGCACGCCTGGACGCCGACTGAGCTTCGCCAGCTGGATTCAAGACAGGGCTCACCAACTGCGGCCTCATGGGGGACAGCGCTGCCATACTAAAGGACCACCAAGAGTCGGTGGACCACCACACCTTGGGCCAATCTGCCTGCACGCGGATGAGCGTATCGGGACAGATGAAGCTCAGGTCGTCGCGTTTGGCCGTCTTCCGGAACTCGCTGTCTTCTACGGCACTCCAATTCTCCAGGTCCGCCAATCGGACGGGCGTTCGTCCTCCCTCGGCGATCAAATGAAACTGCCCCGTTTCGGGCACGTAGAAGATGTCGCTGTCGAAGCCGGGCTGCACCGGTTTGAAGTCTTTCCGAAAGTGAATGCCGTCGTCGATCACCGATCGAAAGAGCCACGCGCCACGTTGGAGCTTGTCGAAGAACTGGATTCGACTTCCACAATCCGTATACAACGCGTACCACCGGCCGTCCTTCTCGCTATGGATCACGTTCCCGGTACCCATAGCGCACTCCCATTGCCTGTCACTCGGTGCGGCCAAGGGATGATGAGTCCAGTGAATGAGATCGCGCGAGGAACAATGGTCGTACTGATGCGCACCGAGCCCCCACTTGGCTCCGTGATGTAGCCGATCGTACAGGTAGAAGACACGGATCACGGAAAACGGCCCGCACAACTCGTCATGCCAGTCGATTGCCCATTCCGGGAGTGGGTAGCCGTCCGACCACTGATTGTGCACGTGCAGATTGCCTTTGAACCAGCGTTTCTCCGACCCGGAAGCGTTGAGGGCCGAGAAAGCGGGTGCAGTGTCAACCAATGTCGACGCTGCAAGGGCTCCGCATGCCTGGAGGAAGATGTGTCGAGAACATCGTTCTAGCATGCGCTGGCGTTCCCGGATTCGCGGATGGCAGGGTTCATGGTTCGCGAATTTCCGAGCCATTCTACAATAGCGGACAAGTGACATCAATTCAGCGTGTGCATGCGAGCTGCAGTAGCCGGAGGGCGAAAGGTGCCGACGCGGGATATCAAACTTGCGGTTGGCAACTGCCGGACATAGACTTTCCATCAGCGTGGTGGCCGATGCGCTCCATGTGCCGCGACGGATGAACCGTCGCGGGGCGTGTGCTCGTGAGTTGGATGGAGGGACGCATTGACATGAAAAGAGATGGGGCCGACCCAGATCAAGGTTTCTTCCCGACGATCGCTTCGCCGATTTCCGCCGGCGAGCCGCTTGCCTTTGCCGGCATCAGCAGGACGAACGGATCGCGGATCCATCAACATCGCATGTTGCTGGCCGCGTGCGCACTCACCTGCCTAGTCACGATGCGGCCATGCGAGTCGATCGCCGGCCGAGAAGAAGCCGTGCACCGGCCAGTTCCGGAACAGTCTGGAACCACGTTGGACGAACCTGCCGGCAAGGCCGGGCCGACCACGCCAGGCCAGTTGTTGAGCGAGATCCGCATCCGGGATCCCTTCATTCTGTCAGACCGGACCACACAGACTTACTACCTCGTGGAATCTTCAGGGGACGCGATCACCGTGCGCGAGTCGAAGGATCTGGTGACGTGGAGCGATCCACGGGTAGTGTTCGTCAAACCAGCGGAATTCTGGGGCCGCGGCTCGATCTGGGCGCCGGAGATGCATGCTTACCGCGGCAAGTTCTATCTGTTCGCCACGTTCATGAACGACACGCACATCGGTGAGCAATGGCAGGATTGGCCTCCTCGTGTTGAACGCGGCACGCAAATCATGCACTCAGATTCATCGCTCGGTCCGTTCCAGCCGTTTGGCAACACACCACACACGCCGGTCACCGACATGGCATTGGACGGGACGATGTGGATCGAGGAGGATGTTCCCTACATGGTCTATTGCCACGAATGGGTGCAGATACGCGATGGAACAATCGAATTGGTTCGGTTGACAGATGATCTGTCGGACACGGTCGGCGCCCCGCAGCTGCTGTTCCACGCCAGTGATGCTTCCTGGACGCCTCGAGGTCGGGACCGTTATGTGACAGACGGGCCGGCATTGTACCGAAGCAAGTCGGGCAAGTTGTTCCTGCTGTGGTCGAGCTTCACAGACAGTGGCTACACCACCGGCGTCGCCGTCTCGGATTCCGGCAAAGTGGCCGGGCCGTGGCGTCATCACCCCGAACCCTTGTTCCGCAAAGACGGTGGCCACGCGATGATTTTCCGCGCCTTCGACGGCGCGCTGGTCGTGTCGTTGCACAGCCCAAACCGCTCGCCCGACGAGCGATGTCAGTTGTTCGAAGTGGAAGACACAGGCGACACGCTCCACATTGTCCGGACCAGATGAATACCGCCCGACGAGGAGACCGTACCATGGGGAATCGCTTTGTCGCGGCGCTATGGCTGATCGTCTGCCTGGGCGTGGCGGTGGAAGACGTGGGGAGGAGTGCGGCGCAGTGCGCGGCGGCGGGTGTGAACGGCGATGACGACATCATCGTCCACGTCACGCGCAGCGGCGCCGACGCCAACGACGGCAGGACTCGCGAAACCGCCTTCGCCAGCATGCAACATGCGGTGGATGCTCTTGAGCCGGGACAAACCCTGGTCATCGGACCCGGGGAATATTTCGGCGCGGTAGTGGCCGACCACCTGGGCAGCCTGGACGCAGATACGGTGATCCGTGCCGAGATCCCCGGGACCGTCGTCCTGCGGGGCGACATCCCGGCACCGACGTTCCGGCCAGCGCCCGGCTATCAGCGGGTCTTCGTGGCCGGCTTCATCTCCGACCGGGACATCCAGATGATGAACGAGCTGGATACGTTGCGGGTGCTGTCCCGGGTTCCAAACGTCGCGGAACTGGAATATACCCCGGGCCGATTCCACCAGGACCGGGTGGCGGGGAGACTGTATGTCTCCAGCTCGGATACCAAACCCGTGGACCAGCACTGCTACACGCTGACGGTGATCGGCAAGCACGGCCTCTACCTCGACACGCCCCGGCGCGTCCGCGTCGAGGGACTGACCGTTACCGGTTTCAACAGCGCGGTCGGCCTGCCGTACGGACAGCAAACCCTCTGGGCGACATACGGCATCTTCATCAAGAACGGCAAGCGAAGTGTCATCAGCGACTGCCAGGCCTACTTGAATGGTCGCGGCATCGGAACCTCCAACGAGTACGACACCGCGGCCGGTGATAACTTGATCAACGGCTGCCGGGTCTGGGGGAACGGTGGCGTGGGACTCGGATACGACACGGGCGGCATCGACCTGCTCTACTCCCGGCGGGACGAGGTGCGGGATTGCGTGGCCTTCCTCAACCAGGCCAACGGGATCTCGATGCGCGGCGGTGTCGCGGATCATCATGCAGCCGATGCCAGCTTCGTGCACAACTCGCTGGCGTGGGGCAACCTCGAAAACGATTTCTGGATCAAGGCGGGGGAGCACTTCAACTTCTACGAGCACTCGGTGGCATGCGGCAGGACAGGCAACACCAACCACCTCCGCCAGTGCGTCACGGGAAGCGGCGCCGCACAAGGACCGGACAGCATCATCCTGAGCGAGGAGCAGGATCTCGACCTCGACCACGAGTTCGCGGACCCCGACAACCACGATTTCCGGTTGCAGGCCCGCTCCCGCTTTCGGCGCGCTGCACCCGACGGCACGGACCGCGGCGCCTTCGCGTACGAGGAGCACATCCGCTACCTTGCTCCCGCCGGCGGCGACGACGCCGACGGATTATCCGTCGAACAGGCATTCAGAACGTTCCGCAAGGCGCTCACCGGGATGTCGCCGGGCGACACGCTGTACCTGATGCCGGGCGTGTACGTGGAGGACGTCACCGTCGCGCTCAGCGGGACCCGGGAGGCCCCGATCGTGGTCCGGGGGCGCGGGCGAGCGCCGGCCGTCATCGCGGGAAAGCTGCGCGTCGCGGGGAGCAAGCACGTGACGTTCGAGCGGCGTGCACTTCGCGCAAGACGTCATGGTCGAGCACAGCGATACCATCCGCTTCGCCAACAGCGTCTTCCTGGGCCCAGGCACGTCACTGACGGCCGCCCACTCGGTCGACACGCGGGTGACGCAGTCGAGTTTCACCGGCTTCGCGACCGCGGCCATCAGCCTGCCCGGTTCCGCGGGGGCGCATCTGGCCGGCAACCTGTACAACAACCGCGCCGGCCCGGCCCTCCAGGTGTTCACCCCCGACGGGGTCCAATACTCCGACTACAACAGCTACGCCTGTCTCAAGGTCGGATGGCAACTGGGAGAGGACGCCGGCACGCTGGAGGAGGTGCGGGCCGGTCACGATCTGGCCGCCCAGCAGATCGCTCCGGAATTCGTGGCGGAGGGTAACTCGGTCACCTTGATCAATCCCACGCCGTTCCTCGGCGGCGGCATCGCGGGGAACCCGTTCGGCGTCTCACGGCGCGACATACCGCGTGAGGAACTGCACTCCTCGACGGGCCGACTCTGCACAGCGTGAGCGCCACCACCGCGAACATCGAGTGGTTCACCTCTCACCCGGCGGTAACCACCTTATCCTGGGGCGCGTCCGCGTCAGTCGAGAACCAGACCACGTTGGACGTGAATCGGTTCGGCAGCTTCAGCCTCACCGGCTTGACGCCCGGCACCACCTACTACTTCAGGATCGACGCCCTAGCCATCCCCGACCATGTCGAGATCGTGGCCGACCCCGTCGTCGTGAACTCCACGCTGCTGCAGTTCACGACGAAAGCAATGGACGACACGCCGAAGACGTATTATGTGGCACCCCATGGTTGCGACGACAACTGCGGGTCCGCGCCGGACAGGCCGCTGCGGACAATCCAACAGGCTGCCAATCGGGTCAACGTCGGCGACACCGTGATCGTCAGTGGCGGGACCTACCGCGAGACGGTGCGGATCCGCGCCACGGGCAGCCTCCCAGCGCCGATTTCGTTCCGGGGACGGCCCGGTGAGCTGGTGATGCTGGACGGCGCCGAGGCACTCGTCGATTTCGCCTATGTGATCGGCAAGAAGAGCCACCTGCGCTTCGACAACTTCTTCTTCGCCAATCACGGTGCCCAGGTGTCGCACAGCGGGGCCTGGGAACCGCACATGGGAGGCCAGTTCCATATCTACGAAAGCCAGGACGTCCGGATCTCGCGGGTACTCTCGGACGGCCGGACCACCGGCGATCGACTGGTCGTCGCCAAGAACGTCGACGGGCTGCGGCTGAGCAACACCGTGGACGGCAACAAGCTGGAGGGCCACTACTTCGAGAACTGTCCCAACCTGGTGATCGAGCGCAGCGTGTTCGCGCGGCCGATGATCGCGGCATTCATCCTGCGGAACGCCGCGGACGAGCCGGCGCTGATCCACCACAACATCTTCACCGACAGCCTCGCGGTCAAGTCGTACCGGGATGCCCTGGACAACCCCAACAATATCAGCCTGCTGATCGTTGACGGCGACACCGACTCGGTGGTGCTCAAGAACAATCTGTTCTTCCTGCGCTACTTCGGCCCCCGTGAACGGCATCTCGTCGGAGACTCCGGCTACGGCGACTTGGAGAACGTGCTCCTGTTTGAAACCGTGTTCGGCGATCCGCTCTTTCAAGGCGTAGTGGACTTGCTCGCCGCGGGCGGAGCGCTGACACGCTACGACGACGGGCTGCCACCCTTCTCTCCCGACAGCCTGTGGTCGATGGACCGGCCCTTCACTTTCCGGACCTGGTTCGCCACGGACCCCGCCGTCATCAGCGCGGGTATCGGGCTGGACTCGAGCCAGTTCGACGCGGCCACCGGTCTGCCCAACTGAATGACCTTAGCGACAACGAATGGGCCAGCGCCTCGAGAGGGTCAGCCTCACAAGGTCAGCACGTGTCATTAATGTGTCACACTGTTGCGCGTGAAGAACGCGTGGGCGAAGCTGTTTACTCACTCTGCGCACTCCGCCGGAACAAATGTGCCACTCCCCCTATCCTCGCCCATTTTCCCATTATGGGCGCTGCAGCGTCGCTGACATGAGGCCGACGACGACTTCGTTGGCCAGACACCGCACGGTCAGCGCACGGAGTGGCCGCTGGGGATCGAGCGGCAAATCCAGAATCGTGGCACGGCCCTTGCCCAAGTCGATTCGTGGAGGATAGGGACCCGGAATGCAGAAGCCGTCGATGGCTGTATCATAGTCCGCCTCGATGGGCCACCAGGTGGTCGGGTTGTGCAGCGGCAATCGTGTTTCCGTGCCGTCAGTATAGGCCACCACAATCTCGCCGTTGTCCAATTGCGAGTGCATGGGGTGTGTCGAGCCTGTAACGAGGAACCATACGTGTCGCGCCGTACCCGTGAGCGGTACCACCACCTCCGCGGGGAAATTGTCCCAGCGCGACGTGAACGCGATATTAGGCTGTGCGCCGGGTCCTGGCGTGGCAAAGGGAATCCCCTGCGGACTGACGAACTGGCCTTGCGGCCCGGCGGCGGCTCGCAGGGCCGTGTCGTCGATGGCCGGCACCGATTTGCCGCAGTAGCACCAGTCGCCGTAGCCGTGGAGCGGGATCTGCAGTGAACAGTAAGGAGAACGCGGCGTTCGGTATTCGTGTTTGAAAATCTCTGTAACACGGTCGTTGAAGAAGGGGGTCAGGTCCACACACTCGAGCGACTGTGACAGTGTTGTGTCACATGTGTGCCAGTCCACGACAGCACCTCGGATGGCCTCTCCGTCCGGCACTTGAATCACGATCGGGTTCGTGCCGGGTACGAGTGCCTGGGCTGGTACTCGCAACGTGGTCGATGCCCCATGGGGCGAGATTTCGAGTCTGGCGGGTGTATCGGCAGACGCGCAGCTCACGACGGCATTCGCCGCGGCCGCAACACTGGTGTTGTTCTGGACCGTGATGTGGACTTCACCATGCTCCCGGTCGACAAAACTGGTCGCAATTTCGTGGGCTGGCCGGATCTCCACACCCAGAGGCTGCCACCATGACATCGTGCCCTGTTCGAGGCGTGCGAACACCGTGCGATGACCAAGTTCTCCGGCGACCTGGCCGACGAGTCCCCGGGCGTCGCTTTGCAGGTTCGATAGCGCTTGCTGCGGATCAAATACGGTACAGAGCTTGACGCCGGCGGCCACACTGCCATCCGGAATGCCCGCGCGGTACGTCTCGCCGCGACCGGCCACAGCCGGTGCCGTGAGCTGGCCAATGGAGGTGCCGTCCCATTGTACCGCAATGTGCGCGCCGTCTGCCTGGGCCACTTCGAGCTCGATCGTCGGCTCACCAATACTCGAGACACTTTTCCAGGTCGCGGGTTGACCGTTGACGTTTACCTGAGTGACACCAGCGCTGCGGGCGGCGATTCGTAGGCGGAGCCGTATTGGCTGCCGGAAGTGTGCGCGGACATCAAACGTCTCGGTGGTGCCTTGACGCAGATACGAGTAGCCCACATCCGGTGTGTCGATCGACGCCGACTCCCACGTTCTGGGCAAACCGGGGCGGATCAACAGCTCGCCGGCCAGCGCGTCCGGCACAATTCCGAACAGTCCTTCGACGAGCGTACGGCCATACATGCCGACGGTATCGGCAAAATCAGTACACAATCCCGCCATCCGGCTACGCTGTTCCGAGGTGCCGATGCAGGCGCCGGGTGCGCGGCAGCCAAACATCGAGTCCACGATCGCGCCGCGCCACAGTTCGTAGGCTTCGTCCCGTCTGCCGGCCTGCCAGTTGGCCAGTGCGGTGTGTGCCACTTCCACACCGCACACATCGCGGATACTCCAAATGTACGGCACCCAATTGGATGCAAAGAGCATGGTGCCGCCACCTTCGATCGGCAAACGCTCAAAGGAAGTGTCGACGTATCGCAACATCTGCCAGGCCTGGAATGGATCAGGCACGTCCGAGTCCAGCGGATGGTAGATGCTCGGCAGTTCCGCACTGGGATGCAGTCGCTGCAGCCCCAGCAAGTCTCGGTACTCAGCGTACCAGCCGGCACCGGGCATCCACAGCACGCGGTTCATGGCGTCGCGGATCTTGGTGGCTTCCTGCTCCCAGGGGACTGGGTCCTCACCGATGCGTCTGGCCAGTCGGCCGGCCAGCAGAAACGCGCGGTAGTTGTAGGCCGACGCCTGCGTGCATGCTCCACCGCTGTAATGATGCGCATCACTAATGAACGTGTTGGCGACATTCTCAAACAGTCCGTCGTTATCCGGATCGAAACACCGCTTTTCCCACTGCAGGTGGTCCACCAGCACGGGCCACATTTGGCGCGCAAACTCCACGTCGCCCGTCCACAGCAGGTGCCACAGCAGTTGATCAATGTAGACCTGCTGCATGTCGTATGCGTTGCGGGCGTCTTTACGAGGGTGTACCGGAATGTAACCGCGACTGAAGATCACCGAATCGCTGGCTTGCCGCGCCAAATTGCTCTCCGGGTCAGCATGTGGCTGGCCCGTTGCAGGTTCCTTGACCTGTACGTCGCCAAACGCTCGGAAGTGCATCTGTGCGCGATCATGCCAGCCGAACTCACTGCCCACATAAGCTCCGCGCCAACCGAGGTACGGCATGTGCCACGCGACGCCGCCGTGCATGTAGACGGGCGGTTCCCAGATGCCATCGGCAGCAGAGCAGATCGCAGGCACGGCGGCGTTCATGTAGGGATCGGGCGTCTGCACCCGTACACGCTCGGCCACCGCGTTCCGCCGAGACTCTGCAGCGGCAAAAGCGGCGGGCAGTTCGTCCGGGGAAGGTGCGGCGGCCGGATCGGCCAGCCAGTCGAGCGACAAGTACAGCGTATCTCCACCGTGCATCGTGCGGTGGGCTGCCAGGATGGGTCGATCGGTGGTCTGCGAGTTCCAGAGTGAAGTGGGCGAACCCAGTTGGTTGCCGTCAGCCACCTTCATGTGGGAGTCGCGCGGGACCGTGCCGACCACTGGTTTGCCCTGGTGGCACGGCGCACGCAGTTCAAAACCAGTCTCCGTGATTCGAAAGTCGTTGCCAGAACAATCCTCGGGTTTCAGATGAAAAACGGGTTCGGGACAGTACCCACAGGTGTCGAGATTCCACTCGTTGAGCCCCGAAGCGCCGCCGAAAGCCCACAGCAGTTCAAAGCTGGGGGCGTTTGCGCTCGAGGTCACACGAACGACCGCACCTTCCGATGTTGGGCGCGGAATCACGTCAATGGTCATGCCACCCGGCTCCAATAGCGAGTCCGACACTTCATAGCGCATCCCGCCAGCACGATATCGGGTCACAATCCGGTCCGCGTCGGACAACCATTTGCAGGCGCTCGTCGCCGCCAGGTCACCGTCCGCCTGATCCGCCGCCGCGTTGCCCGCTGTCGCAATTCCCAGCCACAACGTGCCGCCTTTGCCAGGTAAGGACAGGAGAAACTCGGGCTTGTCACCGGCGTACACGAAAAATGCCGAGTTGCTGCCATACAACGGCCGGTTGAAACGGTACGGACCGTTCGTGATGACAATGTCCTGTTCAGCAGGCTGATAACGCAGAGGCCGCACGAGTCGTGGAAGCGGTCCCTCGCGCGGGTTGCCTTGCGCAAGTTGATATTCGTACACGATCGGCTCGTCGGCGAAGCTGACGGTGTACAGTGTCTTGCTCGGGTCCTGCGGGCTGATCGCTACTGCGGTTGCGGGCACGGCCAGAGCGTGAGCACACAGCAGTTTTCCGTCGGGAGCGTACTCGAAAACGTGACGGCTTCCCGCACCGGACCCGTCCAGGACATAAACATGGTTGTCGCAATCAACGGCAATGTCGTGCGACGTGACGGATGGCTGTTGAGCAGTCGTGAATTGGCGCAGCAGTGCTCCCTCAATTGTCATTTCGTACAGTTCGGGCGATTCGTAATTCATCACCCACAGCGTCTGGCCCTGCGAAGCCACTCCGCAGGGTTTTCCCGGCACCGCCGGCTTCACATGACGGATCTGCCCATCTGCCCGCGACAGCACGGCGACTGAATCAAAGGCGCCGGTCGCGATAAAACCCTCACCGGTGGCCACGCCGTGGCCCAGGTACTGGATCGTTCCACCGCCCAAATCGCGAGCGGAAAGATGTTGGCCCTGGAGGTCGTAGCAGCGGACCCAGCCACCAAATTCACCCACCCAGAAATGCGTTCCATCGAAGGCCAGGCCGCGGTTCATCGGCGAACAGCGGAACACCGCGCGCCGCAGATGGTAATGTGGGTCCTGTGCCGCGCATTGTCCGAGGACCGTCCACAGCAGCGTCACTGTGGCGATTGCCCGTAGACCCCGATTAGCTCGTGCCATGGGATGGCTCCTGTGACAAGTCAGACTTGCAGGATGAGTCACGCCGACCAAGAGTTCGCGTTGGGGAAAAGTGGCGGGGATGAACCCGGCACATATCCATCTCTGATCAGACGTCATTGTATCTCGCTCTGACGGCGCCAACATCCTGGGTCACCCCTGTCGTCTGTCTACCGTTTCTGTGAGGAACGACGGGATGAACCCTGTGTTCCTACCAGCAGATGCCGCGACGCGGCACCGGCCATTGGTCAGAAGGGACCGAAGTGGACGCCCACTCCCCTGAGACTCTCATACCGTTCATCCCGTCTACCTGCCCTCGGACGAGCACTACCTGCAAGCAAGCAACGCCTCGCCGCGCGTGTTTTTGATGACATGGGTATGTCACCCTGTGTGCGCGTCCACACGTCGGGGGCTTGCAGGGCAAGGAAGATGCAGGCACAATGCAGACGCGACGCTGAGCAGGAAACGCGGGCCAACTTGAGGTGATCGCATGTTGGCCAAATTGCACACCTTCTCGCTGCTGGGCATTGAAGCGATACCGGTCGATGTGGAAGTCGATGTCTCGGCGGGCACGATTCCCAAGACGATTCTCGTGGGATTGCCGGGTAAAGGGGTCAGGACTCATTGATTGTTCGGAGCTCAGTAGCTGGCCTGCTTGACCCTCCCCACGGACGCTCAAGACGACGTTGTTACGGCAGTCGCCCCTCCGCTGGAGGCCGAAGTGATGGACTAGATCTTCTTCGGAGGACTCTTTCATTCCCTATCCCAACCCGGTTTTATCCCGGCACACCCTGACCCCTTTAATTTACCCTCGCTCGACAAGGCCAAGAAGGATCTGAACAAGTAGCGAATGAGGAAACCAGAAATGCACGAAATGAGCAGAAGAGAAATGCTTCGAGCGATGGTAGTAGGCGGACTGGGCATGGCGCTGAACATTGACTCGGAGGCAGCAATGAATCAGACCACCACTCAGAGCATCGAAAGACTGCTCGCCAATCTCGGCGATGCATCCATCCACATCAAGGCCCAGATCATCCAGGAGATAGTCGAACGGGTTAATTTCAGTCCGTCCGGCATTATGTACTCAATGCAGAAGCTTGAGAAGAATGACATCAGACCATTCCAGGCTTCGGACTTCAAGCACAAAACCAATATCGACGCCAGCGTCGGCAAGCTGAAACTGGATGGCCCGCACGACTACCTCCACGGCGAGAACTCGATAACTCAATCAGGGCTGTACCTGACATCGCAGTCGTACCGATACAAGGCTACCACGTCATCCAAAGCACTGGCGCAGGCACAGAGAGCCTTTGCGTCACTGGACCTGATCTACCGCATGGGTGAGAAAGACGGCACGCCGGGATGGATGGGCAAACCATATGGATGGCGCCCATCCGTTCAGACCTCCCTCGACCAGTATCTTCACGCGTCCTGGGGTCTGTTCACTTATCATGGGATTGCGCCTGCACCGCATAGAAAGCGGATCGAGGAGATGCTCATAGGGTTTGCCAACTACTGGCGGAATGCTGACTACGTGCTGTCGTACTTCGGAAATACCTGGGACTTGAAGGGCGAAACGGATTCCTACAACGCCATCTGCGCCGCGATCAACGCTGTGGCATACCACTTTTCGAAGTCGCCATTCCACCTTCAGGAGTTCGAGAAGCTGATGGGGCGCGAAACCTGGACGAAGGGGACGAGGATCGGCGCGATGAGAGATTCGTTCCAAACCAAGATGAAGGAAACTGGCAAAGCCGAGGTCATACCGTACAGCGCCTGCTTCGCGCTAGTCAAAGACCTACTCAAGCCGGGGGAGTTCCTATGTTGGGAAACAACCATTCACAGCCAGTTCGTGATGGTGGCCGCCGATCTCATCTCCCACGTGATGCCCGACGTTCTGCGCGGTAAGATGGAAAGCATCTCAACGATGTGGTGGCGCGAGTGGAAATATGGAATCGGCACTGACTTCATGCCGTACTACTGGTTTGCCGTGAATCTGCTTGACGACACGTGGAGGCCGCTACCTTCGACCAAGCTGCTGCCAAAAGAACAATGGCTGTTCGGAGACCCGTTCACCTCATATATCTCGCAGGTGCGCTGGATGGACCCTTTGGCTAGATTCATGGTCGTGTCTGCCCTGGCAGGAACGCATGCACCGGGAATCGCTGGTGAAGCCAAGTCGGTGGCCACGGGGATGATGGCGAGCTTGGACTGGAAACGCCTGCACTGGCTGTTCGATGCAGACGGCATACAACTCATTCCGGAACTCAGCTACTACGGCGAATGTCTGAGCAGCGAAATACCGTCCTCTTGCCTGGCCGCATACTGGCGCGGTAGATGCGACGGACTCTGGCAAGAGGGGGATGAGGACTGACGTTGGGGGAGTAGTGACGTTGGGGGAGTAGTACTTTTTTTGCGGCAAGCTGGGGACCGCGGGGGACGTGGAGACTGAATGGTGACGCCCCCATGCTCTGCGCGAGCATGGCGGTCATTTCCATCCAGTCGTCCGGTCGGCGCTCTCGTCGATCAGCCAGCAGCGGATCGCGTGTGGCATCGCATCGTGGATGGCTCACGAGGCACAGTTCGGGCTGGGCTAGGATCGGTCGTCCTCGGGGGACAACCGATGGAGGTGCGTCGGTCTTCGCTTTGGGACGCGTGCGGGCGTTTTCTCGGGGGGATACGCATTCCCAGCGATGAATCGCTCGGCGAAGTCGGCAGTCCCTGACGAGACTCGGAAGGGACTCCGCCTCGGTTAATGGGAACAAGAATTGTGTAGGACAACGACCGGGCGCCGGCGGGCCACACGGGCGGGCCATGCGGGGTGGGTTGACAACTTCCAAAGTGACATAAAAGTGTCACCGCCGCCGCGCGAACCCCGCGTCGGGGGCTTGCAGGGCAGGAGATGTGGGGACACAATGCGCGTGCGACGCTGAAGGAAAACGCGGGCCAACGTGAGGTGATCGCATGTTGGCCAAATTGCACACGTTCTCGCTGCTGGGCATTGAAGCGATACCGGTGGATGTGGAAGTCGATGTCTCGCCGGGCACGATTCCCAAGACGATTCTCGTGGGATTGCCGGAAGCCGCGGTGCGGGAGAGCACGCACCGCGTGGAACGGGCGATCGTCAATTGCGGGTTCCAGCGACCGCACGATCGCGTGGTCATTAACCTGGCACCTGCTGAGCTTCCCAAACAGGCCGCCTCGTTTGACCTGCCCATCACGCTCGGCGTCCTGGCCGGCAGCGGGCAGCTCACATCTGATCGCTTCGAGCACTACGCCGTGGTCGGCGAGCTGTCGCTGGAAGGACGCACGCGACCCGCGAAAGGAGTCCTGTCGATGGCCATGGCGGCCGCGCGGCAAGACGGGCTGCGCGGACTCGTCGTGCCCGATACCAACGCCGCCGAAGCGACGGTGGTCGAGGAGCTGGAGGTCATCCCCGTGTCCTCACTCTCCGAAGCGGCGGCCTTCTTTGCCGGGCACCTGGATATCGATCCCACGCCCTCTCGACTGCAGGAACTGTTCAACACGTTGTCGCACTACGACGACGACTATGCCGATGTACGCGGCCAGGAGATGGCCAAACGCGCCTTGGTGATCGCGGCCGCCGGAGCGCACAACTTGCTTATGCTGGGTCCGCCGGGATCGGGCGAAACCGAGGACACACCACGACGCCGTACCCTCGATCCTGCTGCTCATTACTGGCTGGACACTCCATAGCAGCGCGTCAATTCTCCTTTGTGGCCCACCTCTGCGTCTGTCTCATCAACCGCGTGAGGGCTGGCGCCAGATTGCGCGATTCACTCCGGAGGGAAGCATGGCCCGGACCAACCACGAGTTTCGCCCCGGTATCAGGCGATCGAGCGGATCGTGCGTCACTGCGCCTTGTGGGAAAAACCGCTTCGCACACGGGCCAATCCGTCACGCACCGCCGGCGCGTGCCGAGCCGGACCGGGACGACCCGCCCGAGGGGCTGCGCTTGCAGCGAGCAAGAACCGAGGGTTAAATGCCTTTACCTGAACGGCTGCCGTTCGCATCGCCCACGAAGGATCCCACGGCCCAACTCACGGTAACCGGATTCTACTCCGAAGGTGACGAGTGGGAACAGGCTGGACGCCACCGCTCCTGTTCACAGGCATTTGGCCGAGCTGCCAATTGAACCGCAGATTGACGAACAAGGAACCGGCGAAGAAAGAAGTACGCAGTGCTGCTGCCAAATCATTTCTATGTCACACTTAGGAACTGTTCTTCATGCTCGTTGTCATCTCGTTCCTCTCGCTGACGGGCCTGGCAGCTCCTTTGGCGGCCGCCCACACAGAGCCGTTTCTGCGCGTGACGGATCCACAAACCGGCTGGCTGACCAGTGTCCGTTGCGCCGCCGACACGAGTCGTGTCGAGTTTCTGCGGGCGGGCCAGGCTTTGGGCCCAGTCACGCTGCGGGTACGCACCCCGGGAGAGCCCTGGCGTGAAGTCGGACGGAGCACGAATGGTGTGGAACTGAGCTCCAGCTTTCGTCCGCACGGCGACGCCTTGCTCTGGGAGATCGGTGTGAAGAACACTGGGAACGAGCCGCTGGAAGTCGGCGACCTGGCGCTGCCGTTGCCAATGAACACCGACTACGTGTGGGACCACCAGGAAACGTATCGTGCAACGAGTCTTCCGGCACGCCTTCGTCGCCGGGCACGGCTCGTTTCTCTATTGGCTGCCGGTGAAAGGCACCGGTTCCTTCCTGGTCATGCAACCGCAGGAAGGCACGAGCGTGGAGTTCTTCACCTGCACTTCCATGGACTACGCGCACGGCCGGGACCAGTTCACGGTCTTCGTCCACTCCCAGGCCACGGCGGAACTGGACCAGCGCGGCACTTGGCGTCAGCCGCGTACCAGCCGGATAATCCGGCCGGGCGAGGAAGCCGCCAGCCGCTTTGCATTTCGCTGGACCGACAGCTACGAGGGCGTACGCAAGTTGCTTTACCAGCACGACGGCGTGGACGTGCAAGTGGTGCCCGGCATGGTCGTGCCGCGCGACCTGACGGCGCTAGTGGCGCTGCGCACCCAACGTACAATCGCGGCCGTCACAACGGAGTTCCCCGCTGACACGCAGGTGGAATACCTCGGCGAACGCGGCGCGAACGCTCACGTCTATCGGGTGAGTTTCACAAAGCTGGGCGAGAATATGCTCACGGTTCACGGCACCGGCGGATGGACCATGCCGTTGGAGTTTTTCGTCACGGAACCGCTGGAGACGCTCATCAAGAAGCGCGCCGCGTTTATCGTGAAGCATCAGCAGCATCGCGACCCGACGAAATGGTATGACGGCCTCTACAGCCTCTGGGATCGCCGCGAGCCCGCGGGCCAAAACCTTCTCGGACCCGATCATCTCGGCGGGCAGCATCCCTACGCTGTGAGCGGCTCGGACGATCCCGCGAACAGCAAGTGCCTGCTCGTCGCGGAGAAGAACGTCGCCTTCCCAGAGGCTGCCGAAATCGCATCGTTGGAGTATTTCGTCAAGCAATTCGTCTGGGGCAAACACCAGCGCACCGACGCGGAGACACCTTACCACTACGGCATCTACGGCGCGGATTCCTGGCAGCAAAACCGTTTCACCGACCGCGACCCGCTCGACGAAGGCATCAGCCGCCCCGGCGGGCCCAGCGCGTGCCGGATGTGGCGGACCTTCGACTACACGACCTACTTCGCGCTCTACTTCAACCTGTATCGCATCGCGAAACAGCGGCCGGATCTGGTGAAGGAACTCAGCGCCGCCGAGTATCTGGAGCGTGCTTATGGCACGGCCCGCGCCTACTTCGAGGTGCCCGCAAACATCCGTATGGAGGGCGGCTGGAGTTTCACGGGTTGGGTCTATTGGCAATACACGATCGGCAACTTCCACGAGAAATACCTGCTGCCACTGATCACCGCGCTAGAGGCGGAAGGCCAGCAGGACAAGGCGGATGTCCTCCGCGCCGAGTGGGAGAAAAAGGTGAAGTACTTCATCTACGACCATCCCTGGCCGTTCGCTTCCGAAATGCCGATTGACTCCACCGCCTACGAATCCACCTACGCCGCCGGGAAGTACGCTGTGGCCAGCGGACTGAAGCCGGATACGAACCTCTGGTACGACCGCAACCTGCAGCAGTGGTACTCGCATCCAACCATTGACCCGGGCGCCACGAGGAATTCCTGTTGCGTCAGCACTGGGCGAACCTCGCCTGCCGCGGCGTGCTGGAAGCGAACTATTGGTCGCTGGGCAGCGACTTCCGCGGCTGTGGCAGCGCCAGCTACACGCTCAGCTACATGTCGCAGATGGGCGGATGGTCCGTGCTCGATTACGCGTTGCACCACGATCCGAATCCCGCTGCCAACTTGCGCCTCGGCTACGCATCCATGCTCAGCTCGTGGGCGCTGGTGAACAGCGGCGACGCCGCCTCAAACTTCGGCTTCTGGACACCCGGGCCGTTCCACGACGGCGCGATGAGCTGGGGGTTCCAACCACGCCAAACCGGCACGGAATGGAACCCCGCCACACAGAATCTGCCACGCGGGGCCTGGCCTGTCTGCGGCGAAGCGGATCACGGTCTGGTAGCCGGGATTGAGGCCGCCAGCACCGTCCTCTTTGACGACCCGCTCTTTGGCCTGATCGCGTTTGGAGGAGAAGTGCTGCAAACCGACCCTTCCATCGGCATCGTTCCCCGCGACGGCGTCCGCCAGCGGCTCCATGCCGTGCTCGGCGAGCGGCGGCTGCATCTGGAGCTGGACCGCGACGGATTCGCCGCGGAACAACCGATCCAGTTCACGCGTGCACTGGATCGCCTCTCCTTCGCGATCGAAAACCGCGCCCCGGACAAACACGCCACCGTGCTGGCCATCGAAGGTTTGCCGCCTGGCCGATATTCTGCCACGGTCGGCGAATTCACTTTGTCGCTTCGCGTGGAAGGAAACCACACCGCGCGAATTCAACTGCCATTGCTTGCCGGATTGGGGACCACGGTTCGTATCGAACCCGACACAGCTTCCAACTAAGGCGATTGCACAGTTTCTGCGTCGACTCACGCGAAGATTTCTGACAATCTCTGGTGAGCCCAGGCGGCATTTCCGTTCTTGCCCTCGCTGACGCCCAGCGCACCATTTATCCGACTTCGCCATCCTGCTTGAAGAAGTGGCATGGCACATTCTCTGATGGCAGCCACTGGTCGCTTTCAAAACTTGGGTAGTTCGCTTCGGATACCTTCATCCAGCGGCATCTTATCCGGCCAGGCATGGTGCCGTTGCATGAGTTGCTCCAGCTGATTCTGCAGTTCTTTTCGCTTGTCAGCGCAGGCCGACTCGGAGATCAGGTTGCGCGTTTCGAGCGGATCGTTGTTCAGGTCGTACAGTTCGGCAGTCTCGCGATCGGGTCCTCGGTCACCGTGCGGATAGTGAATGTACTTCCAGTCGCGCGTGCGGATCGCACGCACGTTGGGCGTGTATGGAAACTGCGACTCATAGTTGTACTGGTAGAAGAAAGACGTTCGCCAGTTTGTGGCGTCGCCTGCCAGGAGTCGCTTCCAGGACAAGCCATCGGCGGCCGGCAGCGGTGTGGCGCCGGCAACGTCCAGGAGACTGGGCGCGAGGTCCAAAGTGAGCACCATCTCCTGCACAACGGTCCCTGGTTTTGCCAACTGGGGGTAACGCAACAGGAGTGGCACCCGCAGACTTTCCTCATACGCCGTCCGCTTGTCGGTGCGTCCGTGCTCGCCCAGGGCGAAACCGTTGTCGCTGGTGAAGATCACGATCGTCTTGTCCAACTGCCCGGATTCCTGCAGTACCCGATATAGTGTCCCGACGCTTTCATCGACGGAAGCAATGCAACCCAGGTAGGCCCGTACGAACGCATCATATTCCTTCAATCCGTAAAGCGGTCCCCCCAGCCCGTGCCATGTGGGGTAGGATCGTTCGAGCCACGCTGGTTTCCCATCCTTTGCCCGATAGCTCGCCGCATTGGCGGGCAGCGTGATCTTCTGGTCGTCAAACGCATGCGCATATTCTGATGCCGGCACGATCGGACCACCGTGTGGCGCCTTGTGCCCCAGCACGAGCAACCAAGGTTTCGCATGTGCCTGACGGATCCAATCGACCGCCGCCTCGGTCACGACCGTAGTGTAGTATCCCTTGAGCGTACGGCGATTGCCGTTGATGTTGAACTCATTGTCCCAATAGTTGCCCTGTCCCCGATGGCTCATCCAGAAGTCAAAGCCGGGCCGCTGCCGATCATCGTCCTCACCCATGTGCCATTTGCCGATATAGGCCGTTTCGTAACCTGCGTCGTGCAAGTGACGCGGGTAGCCGGGAAGTTCATGCGGATAGTCGGTAAAGTTGTTGAGCACTTGGTGCCGGTGCGCGTACTGGCCGCTCAGCAGCGATGCGCGGCTGGGCGAGCACAGGGAGGTGGTGACGAACGCGTTGGCGAACCTCGCCCCTTCGGCAGCCAGCCGATCGAGGTGCGGGGTTTGGAACCACGGAAAGAGCGCCTGAATTCCCTGCTCGCGTTGAACGACTCCCAACGCATCCCATCGCATGTCATCCGTCAGGATCACCAGGATGTTGGGCCGCGCTTCGTTGGGGCAATCGTTGGCGCGGGATACGTACGGGGTGAAGAGGAGTACGCCCGCGACGACGAAGAAGCAGTTATAAGGTCGGCCGGTGCGAAGCACAGGGAGGCTCCTGATTGAGGAAGAAGAATGAGTGTGGAAGATCAGGCAGGGCGGTTCACCGCACTTTTTGGCCGCAGGCCGCATCGGCCGGGCGTTCACGCCGGGTGACTGGAGCGTGCACAATGCTTCGCTCGAGTCCTCAACGCATCATCACACCGGCACGTCGTCGAGACCGAAAAAGGCCAGGGTGCGCCTCGTGAGCCACCCGCGATGCGATGCCAACGGCTACGCACGGTCGCCCGCCCCGCGGGCTTCCCATCCTCAACGCGAGGATGGCTACGTCACTGATTCACGAGCGCGCGGGTCGCCACCGTATCTCGCTGAATCTGGGCAAATGCCTGCTCTGCCGCGCGATTGGCCTGGGTCAGCGCATCCTGTTGAATCTGGCCGCGCTGCTGAGGAAGTGCATGTGACCATTGCCATCACCAAGCACGAACTCAAGTGGAGCAGCAGGGACTTCATGGCGACGTGTCTCCTCATGACACCAAACCCGTTCCGGTGGCCGTCGTTGACGAGCACGAACAGGCCCACCTTTGGTTCAAGTTTCGTGCCCAGTGTCGTCAGTATATCGTCCTCCGCCGATGCCGTTAAGTCGGTCCGTCCGTGAGGCCCGTTGACGTGGCGATGCGAGTGGTTTTCGTTGCCTGTGTTGCTCGTTCCGGCCTCTTGTGACGGCAGGAATCCAGGCAGGAATCCAGACACCCTGTTTCCCGCCACCCTGTCTCCTGCCAGCCCGCTCGCGCCGCAGCGATTGTTGTGCCGGCGGGTCCAAGAACAGAGTGTCTGGATACGCTTGGGATACGCTTGCGCACCTACCGCTGGTCCCATCATTCACGCGGTCTGCGGCAGCAACGGGGCGGCAAGATCGCAGTCGAAGACCGCAATTCCACCCGTAACTTACGTGACGAAGAGGGGAAAAAGGGCGCGGGAAAGCCACAAAGGGGGCATGCATTCGGGCCCGCGGCAATGGATCAGATTTCCCATCAGTGATCGACTCACCTCAGCCCCTGAGCTGGAAACGCGGAGAGCCTCTCTGCAGTCCTCAAGTGACAGAGCTCGAACGACCGGGTATCCTGACAAGAAATGGGGAATCGCCTCGAGTGACCAGAAGAAGCCGCCGGTGAACGGACGTATTCGTATCGTGGTTCGAACCGATTCAGTATCTACGATGCTCGGTCGGATCGGTCTGATCAGGAGGAGTCTGCCATGAACGCTCGCATTTCACGTCGTCGTCTCCTCCGCGCGTCGGCCGCGGTGGGCGTCGGATACTGTATCCTTCCGGCGCACCTTGTTCGTGGCTACTCCGCTAATGAACGGATGAATGTGGCTCTGGTGGGTGTCGGTGGGCGCGGCACGTGGTTCACCGATACCGTACCGACAATGGAACGTGTCGTGGCTCTGTGTGACGTCGACGATCGAAGGATCTCCGAGGCCTTCTCGCGTTGGAATGAAGCCGCCCAAAAGCTCGAGGCATCCTCGAACAGTGGGGAACGCGAGCGTGGCGCGGAGTTCCAGCGACTCACTCAAACCAGGCCGCAGGTGTTCCGTGACTTTCGCACGATGCTCGATGCGATGGCAAAAGAGATCGACGCCGTCATCATCGCCACACCCGACCACACGCACGCGGTCATCTCGGCTGCTGCGATGCGGGCCGGCAAGCACGTGTTCTGCGAGAAGCCGCTGACGCGCACCGTGGCGGAGTCCCGCGCGTTACGCGAGCTGGCGCGCAAGCAGCAAGTGGCTACGTCGATGGGCAACCAGGGTACGGCCAGCGGACCGTTTCGCCGCGCACTCGAACTGCTGCGTGACGGTACGCTCGGCGATATCCGGGAAGTGCACATCTGGAACGATGCCGGGGGCGCCGATCGCCAGGAGCCTCCCCAAGGTCAAGAACCGATTCCGGACTATCTGCAATGGGAGCTCTGGCTAGGCCCCGCCGCGCAGCGGCCTTATCACCGGGAATGGCTGCAGCGAAACGCCTGGCGCGACTTTGGAACTTGCCAATTGGGTAACTGGGCGAGCCATACCGCGAACCTGGCCTTCATGGCGTTGAAAGTGCACGAGCTATGGCTGACGGAAACGCCCGCGGAGCCGCGGCCGGTGATCCGCGTACAAGCCGCCTGTTCCGGCATCAATCATCTTTCCTTTCCGCGTTGGGAGCGGATCGACTGGGACATTCCCGCTCGCGCCGAGTTCCCTCCGATCACCTTCACCTGGCACAACGGCGGCGGGTCAGGGGCAACAGAGATCTTCCAGCCCTTGATGCGCGACGCCGTCGGACTCGTAGAAAGGGAACGCAACGGCCTCCAGTGGAGTGGCGCTCTCGTAGCAGGCACCAAGGGCCGCATGGTGCTGACCGGCCACAATGCAACATTCTGCCTGCTGCCGGACGATCAGTTCCAGGGGCTTGAGAAGGATCGGCCACAAACGGTCGACGCATCACCCGGTCACGAAGCGGAGTGGCTGGCGGCCTGTCGCGGTGGCCGACCGGCCTGGGCAAACTTCGACTACGCCTCCGCGCTCAACGAGTTCCTCATGCTGGGCAACGTTGCCACGCAGTGCGCAGGACCCGTCGACTTTGAGCCGATCGCGATGCAGATCACGAACAACGCCGCAGCCGACGCGCTGCTGAGATACGAGTATCGACAGGGCTGGTCACTTTAAACCACAACGCGCCATGACGAATTCGTGTTTCGGAGGAGACCTCATGAGACCCTTTGTGCTCGCCATCGGTTTCGTGGTTTGCTGGGAACTGGCGTCGTGCTCGGCTTCAGGGCAAGTTCCGCCCGACCACGCCAAAAGGATTCGCCGGGCGGTTGAACAGGTCCAGCCGCGTGTTGTGTCCAAACAACCGCGGACCGTATTGATTTGGAACACGCCACCACACTTGATGGACAAGGATCCGCACAAGGGCTACTGCATCCCGTATGGCGAAGAAGGCCTGAGAGCCCTGGGAGAGGTGACCGGGGCATTCACGCCGGTCGTCAGCGACAGCCTGGCTGTGTATGCACCCGAGCACCTGCGGCGGTTCGATGCCGTCATACTCAACAATGCCTCGGGAGCGTGGATCACGCCAACGGCGGCAGACCTGGCGAAGGAACCGCTGCGGAAGTTGGGTGCGGACGCCACGCAAGTCGAGACCGCGCTTCGCCAGAGTTTGCTGGATTACGTTGCGGGTGGGGGCGGAATCGTCTGCCTGCACTTCGCCATCGCCGCCAATCAACATTGGCCTGAGTTCAAAGAGTTGTTCGGCGCGAAGTTCACTGGGCACCCGTGGACGGAAGAAGTTGGTGTCATGGTGGAGGAGCCCGAGCATCCACTGGTAGCCGCCTTCGCAGGTCGAGACTTCCGCATCATCGACGAGATCTACGAATACGGAGCTCCGTATGATCGCAGCGCGCTTCGCGTGTTGATGTCGCTCGACCCAGCATCGACCAACATGGGTGCCCGCTGGATTAGCCGCCAGGACGGTGATTTCGCCCTGACCTGGGTCAAGCCTTATGGGAAAGGACGCATCTTCAACACGTCCTTCGGGCACATGGCCGACCTCTATTCAAATCCGCAGGTACTCCAGTTTTACCTGGACGCGATCCAATTCGCGACCGGCGACCTGCAGGCAGAGACTGGGCCACGCGACAGTCGGCCGGTGCGCGCTGATGTGCCGGGAACGACACCCGCCCCGGGCATGGAACCGGGCTTCTTCTCCCTCTTCGATGGTCAGACATTGCGGGGCTGGGACGGTGACACAACTATTTGGAGCGTGGAAGACGGCGCCATCACCGGCCGGACCACCAGCGATACTCAGCTGACCGAAAACAACTTTCTGGTCTGGAAGGACCAGGTAGAGGACTTCGAATTGCGACTGAAGTTTCGCCTCGAGGGGGGCAATTCGGGAATCTACTACCATGCTCAGAAGCGGCCTCCGGGCCAGACTCAGGGCGATCCGCTCGTCGGTACACAGGCCGACTTCGATGCCTCCGGCCGTTGGACGGGCGTGATCATGGAATACCTGTTGCGGGACGTACTGGCTGAGCGCGGACAGAAGGTTGTCATCGACGAACGCGGGAACCGACAAGTGACAGGCTCCGTGGGAGATCCAGCCGCGCTATTGCGGAAGGTCAAGCCTGGAGACTGGAACGACTACGTGTTGGTCGCCCGAGCGGGCAACGTGATGCTCGCTATCAACGACGCCACCATGTGTGAGTTGGAGGATCGTGATCCCCAGCAACTGGTTCACGGCTGGTTGGCGCTACAGGTCCACGTCGGTCCACCCATGCGGGTGCAGTTCAAGGACATCTACCTGCGCAGGTTCTGACTCGCGCATGTCGTGCAAGCCAACCCGAAGCGAGGCAGCAGGACACACAAACCGGCCACGCTCATGATCATGGCCAGGGCGTCCCGCTCAATCCCGTGTCTCCCCAACGTGTTCAATGCGGTGCGTCGGCCCACCGCGCATCTTCAGACTGAGGCGGATGTCCGCTGGTAGTCTCGGCAAGAATCTGACCCTCCAGATATTGCCAGTGCTGTCCGGAAAGTAAAATGCGCCGAGGATTCGGTCAAGTCAAGCCGCATAAATGCAAGTGGGCGAACGGAAGGTCACCCGATGCAGGATCTCGAAGAGAGGATAGTCGGGCTACTGCTCGGCTTGGCAGCAGGGGACAGGATTGGTGGACCTGTCCGGATGGCCCTCCGAGTTGCCGAGAGTCTCCGCGACTGCAGCGGCCTCGATGTGTCCGATCTGGCAATGCGTTACCTCGACTGGTGGCGTGAGGGTGCGTTCGATACCGGACCCACGGTCGCACTGGTCCTGAGGCTGGTCGAATGCGGAGTCCCATTCGAGCGGGCTGTCATTCGAGTCGACGAGAAAGCCGGTGGTATGACGGCCGGCTGTAATCCCGCGCATCGAAACGCCCCGCTGGCCATGTGTGCGTCGATCGAGGATTCCGGGCTGGACCAGGCGGCGAAGGCAGAGGCAGGGCTCACCCACAAACACCCGCTTGCCGGTGACGTCGCTTCCGCAGTCGCGCGTCTTTGTCGTGCGCTGATTCGCGGCGTGCCGTGGTCAGTTGCTCTCGGCGTAGCTGCTGAGGGCCGGAGTCCAGAGACCCGCCGCGCTCTCGACATCCCAGCTTTCGAAGGGCTTTCGCGGACCGGCTTTGCTCCGGACGTGTTGGGCGCGGCCATCTATTTCGTGGATTCGTCAGCTGGCTTTTCGACCGCGCTCGCCCGATCGATCGACTTCGCCGGTCCGGCCAATTACTCCCCTGTGCTTGTTGGTAGCATTGGCGGTGCGCGGTGGGGGTGCACCCGAATCGACGAGACCTCCCTTCACCACCATGGGGATGTGGTGCCGCGACTGAAAGCAGCAGCGGTCGCTCTCGGGAGTGGGTGGCAGGATGTGGAAGCACACCAAAACGACGTCTAACAACGGCATCCCGTGGACGGCGCTACGCGCCGCCGCTGATACCGAGCGTTCACGGCACAAGACACGTTGTTCTTTTTGGGGGAGATCCAGAACATGTCAGTAGAGCCGAAAGACGGCCAACACCCCTAAGCTCCCGCAAGATGTGGCATGGCACTGTTTCGGCAGCCTCATCGACCGGCAAGAACGTACGCCTCCCCATTTCTCCCCTCTCCACGTGGGTCAGGGTGACAAGTCATCTGTTGAGTTGCAGCCGTAGCGTCTCTGCGATGTTCGGACGCATCTGCTTGATTCGCGCAAGATCGAGTTCGATACCGATCAGATTGCCGACGGACTTGTAGATCTCTTCCAGTTGCGGAGTCCAATCGGCGGAGACCATGTCGAGCGGCGTTTCACCCCGCCCGTTCGCGGCAGCGACCGAGGCTCCCTTGGCGAGCAGCAACTCGACCAAATCACCGTGCGCGAAGAACGAAGCGAAGTGCAACGCTGTGTTGCCGTCCTGGCTGGCGATCGAAACGTCGGCACCCTTCTCAAGCAGCAGTTTCGCGATGTCGGCATGCCCGAACAAAGTGGCTGTATTGAGCGGAGTCGATCCGCTCCCTGCCTGGCGTGCATTCACCGAGACGCCCGCGGCCAACAGCCGCGCCACCTCGTCGCGATTGCCCTCTGCCGCGGCAGACCAGATGTCGAGCTCTGACTAAGCGCTCCTGCGGGGCAGTAGACGAGCTTGCTCGGCCGCGTCCAGCTTCGCACCCGCGCTGATGCAGTACAGCTTGGAGGCCGTCCGGATCAGCAGCTTGTCTCCCACGATGGCGGGGCTGGCCAGGCAGAGTTCGTCGAGATCGTTTCGCTGGACGATTTCAAATTCTGGACCGGCTTTGACGACGTACGTCAGGCCGACTTCGCTCAGAAAAAGCACGTGTCCGTTGAAGGCGAAGGGAGACGCTGTGAACGAGCCACTGGGAGCGAACCGGGTCTTGCCGTAAACCTCCTGGCCGGTTGTCGCGTCGTGGCAGCTCAGAAACCCCTGATCGAACAGCGTGTAGAGATAGTCGCCGTACACGATCTGTGAAGGATTGTACGGCGATGCCTTGGCTTGATACCACGCGATATACTCACTGTCTTCGAAGTTGCCATCCGGAGCAATGTCGCCGGTTGCTCCCGGGCGCACGGCGAAGGTTGGCCGATGGGCGTCACCTACGTAGCCGGACGCGATGTAGCACAGGCCGTGCGCCGCAAAGGGTGATGGAATCACCAGATTGGACATCCGCCCATCGAATTCCCAAAGCAGCCTACCATCCAGCGAGTAACTGCGATTCCGCTTCTTGCCGGGCACGACGATTTCGGTTCGCAGTTCGTTCTTCCAGATAAACGGAGTAGCCCAAGAATGCGTCTCGTCGCGCGTGGTTCGCCAGCGTTGTGCACCGGTCTTCGCATCGAATGCGGCAATCCACGAGTCTTCCAGGTTGTCATACACCACGATGACTTGGCCGTCATGCACCACGGGAGAAGCTGCGGCGCCATAGTCGAGGAAAGTCCGCTTCGGTTCAATCTGTTGGGACCACAGCGGTTGTCCGTCCAGGTCGTAGCAGTAAAGTCCCAGATCGCCAAACAGCACATACAATCGCTCGCCGTCAGTCGCAGGCGTTTCTGATGCATACGTGCTCTTGGGATGACGCGGCACCGTTGGATGACCGGTATGGGCTTCTCGATTCCAGAGTTCCTGGCCGGTGTTCAAGTCGAAGCAATGCACCATCCAGTGATGCAGCCCCTTGGCCGGCTCGCGCACGCCCTCGCCCTGGTACAGTCCCTTGCTGGGAGTGAGATTGGCTTCGTCGCTGACAACACTCGTCAGGAAAACACGGTCACTGCAGACAATCGGATTCGACCAACCCCAGCCCGGCACGTCGGCTACCCATGCCACATTGTCCGTGGTCGACCACCTCGTCGGCAGACCGGAGTGATCGGGCGCAACACCATCCGCATTCGGTCCCCGAAAGCGAGGCCAGCTATACTGCGCCCAGGCGGCGGTTGACAGGCACTCCATCGTCAGTAACCCAAGAAGAAACAGACGCGTCATGGCTAAACTCCACGTGATGAAACAACCCGAGCTCGAACCCCGTCGCGAGCTGGCTGGTATGGCGACGAGCAAATCTCCGCGGAAAGGGGGTTTCCGATCAGACCTGAGTGTCTTCGCTTGCGGCGTGTCTGGCAAGTGTCGGTCCGGAACCGGGAGCCAGCGGCTCGATCAAAGGGGTCAGGCCTCTTTGTTGTGTTCTTCGGGCACAGGTCGGACTCTCTGACGGCCACGCGGACGCATGGTGGATTCCAAACCGAGTCTGCGCACGATCGATTTCACCCATCCCTCGTCCCCTAATGGTCGGCCACGCTGAACACATTGCCGGACAGCGACCAACTCCGCGTCGGTAAGCGGTGTGTTGACCCGATCCACCCAGTTCGGCAAGCGCGGTATTGGCCATGGTGAAAGCAGTTTCGGCTCGGGTTCGGGCGATTGAAGCCAACGCCAGAGAGAGCCCCATCGCCAATCCTCGGCCCTGGACACAAGGCCAGCCCGTAACGCGTTTCGCTCCACATACCGACACACCACCAAGAAGTGTTCGTCGTCCTGAATCGGAAAGCTCTTGTAACGCTGTTGGTAGACATGCCCCTGACCGCTGGTGTGGTAGTGAGCGTGATATCGCATCGTGTGCGTTCCGCCCACCCAGCCCATGAATCGACTCATTTCGCCGTCAACCAACGGGCGCAAGACCAGGTGATAGTGATTGGGCATGAGTTGGTAGCTGAATAGCTGGACCTGGTGAAGCTGAAGCCCTTCGTGCAGAATCCTCTCAAAGGCAGCAAAGTCCTCGTCCTTGTGGAAAATCTCGGCACGCAGATTTCCGCGATTGAGGGCCTGATAAAGTCCGCCTGCTTCGTCGGCGCGAGATGGTCGTGGCATCGTGATTTCCCCTGCATGGTAGCCGAAACAGGAGTCTATCAGAGGCCTGGGCCAAAACAAAGAGGCCTGACCCCTTTGACTTTCAAGCGTCGGCACCACTTGTCGGACTTGTACAATACCGTCGAGAGTTCTTTCGTTTTGCATCGCCTTAGGCGCTGCAAGACAATAACCTACCGAATTGGATGTAGGACGGATTGCCAATCCGTCCGTGTTTTCCTGGACGGATTGGCAATCCGTCCTACAAGGATTCGGCAACTTATTTCCTCGCAGGGCCTTACACTCGATTATCGCTGACAATCCAATGAGTTACAAACAAATGCTCTCCCTCGGAACGATTGCTTTTTTGGCTGTGGCCGGTGTGCTCGCCTGGAGCACGATGGCGCGAGCAGCCTACGAAACGGCTGAATACAAGGTCGTCGAATCAGACGGCAAGTTCGAAGTCCGGGAGTATCCCGACTTGATGCTGGTCGCAACGGCGACCAAGCTCGACGCTCAAGGCCGCGACGGCAGCTTCATGAGACTGTTCCGCTACATCAGCGGCGAGAATCAATCCGAGCAGAAGATCTCGATGACAACGCCGGTCTTCATGGAGAACGACGAGGCAGATTCCCGTGTACAAATGGGATTCGTGATGCCCAAAGAAGTTGCCAGCAAGGGCGTCCCAGCGCCCACCGGCGAACAAGTCGACGTGCGGAAACGAGTCGGAGGACGCTTCGCTGTAGTACGGTTCCCTGGCCAACTCACGTCCAAGCAGGCAAAAGAATCGGAGGCCAGGTTACGAGCCTGGATGGAAACCAAAGGCCTGGTCGCTGATGATTCAGCTGACGGGAGCGGCGTCGAAACCGCTGGTTACGATCCACCCTTCACTCCCGGTCCGCTGAGAAGGAACGAAGTCCTGATTCGGTTGAAGTAACTCGCCGCAAGTGATGAGTCGTCTCGTCAAGTCGGTTCGCGTCAATCCGCAATGGCGCAGACACGAATCCTGGTGACAGCAAAACGCAGATTGCCGCCACACCTGAGACCTGTTACCTCGATGTGGAAGGTGCCATGCCACGACTTGTCGTGGAGTGCGCAAGCTGAGAGGTTACGTGTGCTGAGTTCGGGCTTCGATCACGGTTAGAAGAGCTCCCCGCCCGCATCGATTGTGGACGTGGCAGGAGAACAGTCGGTCCTTCCCACGCTCTGGCACGGTCTTGTCATAGCACGACAGGGTCCTTCGCGTGGGATCATAGCGAAGGGTGGCACCGCGCACGCGGAATGATATCTCCGAGGCGTCACGCAGCTCAATCTCGGCGCGAAGTTCGAACAGTTCCCCGTGAACATTCGACAAGAGGTTCTCGCCAGGACGAATCCCGTGCTGCGTCCACTGCCATTCTCGTCCGTGTAACCGGTCGATTTCCCGAATGGGCTCGCGGCAGAGTTGAATGCGGCCGTCCACCGTTCGCAGGGTCAGCTCGACCGGGAAGAGGGCTTGCTGATTAAAAGGCATGTCGGGATATCCGCCGTGTTCCAGGGCGCAGCCAGGCGATTTGGATGCGGCGTCCATCGGGCGCGGGGATATCACTGAAGGTCTGCGCGGCATAGCCATTGGCGCCTTTCTCCTGCCAGGTGAGCAACGGCAGGTGGATGCCGTCCGTCGCGAGAAGCTTCGTGCCATCGAAGGTGCCAATTGCATGAGTCCCATCGCCCGCCCACAAAACCCAGCGTCGGTTGTCGGCCTTGCCGTCGACCGGCAGCTCGAACAGATCGCAACAGTCCAGTCCCCAGGCATGTCAAAGCGACTCATTGTCGAGAAGCTGGGCTGAGGAAAAGCGACGGCCGTCAGCGGGCACCGGAAGTTGTAAGCTGCGTTCTTTCGGCGGCAGGAAGACGTGGACAAAAGTCTTCTCTGCCATCGGGCGATTGGGTGGCGCAGTAAGACAGGCCGTTCAGCGGCTGGCCCTCTGCCGGCAATTCCTGCACCCCCTTGGTGACATAAGCCCGGCTCGGACGCGTAATGAGCAGGTGTTTCAGATTCACGAGGGTTTTCCTTTGGCGTTTCGTCGGAACATTACTGGGCTGCTCCTGCCTTCCAAATGAAGCCGCATTGCACCCAGTTGGCGTGGTCCTCTTTGTTGCCGTCGCCGTCGTCTATCGTCGCCAGGCTGATGATTTTGCTGCCGGGCGGAATCTGCACGTCCTCCAGTGCCTTGTTCATACGGGGAATCAAGGCGTCCACGCGCATCGTGGCCGTCTTGCACCAGTGGAAGTTCCACAGATCGACGACTACCACGGCCACCTTGGCGGAATCGACCTCCTCGGTCGTGAGCATCACTTGGCTGGTGTTCGGGTCGCGGTTTTGTAGGGTCAGGTGGAGCGTCCGAGGCTGGGCATGTACCCGATCCGCGGAGACCGCGAGCAGCAGGATGCCGATGGGACACAGAAGTTTCGCGCGGTTCATGGAGTTTCTCTCAGACTGCATCGGGTACGATTGTACTTCCGCGCAGCCTCGATCATCTTGCGGCCTTCCCAGATGGCGATCAATGGATTCTTCTCCACGTAGACATCCTTGCCCGCACGACGTGGCCCCGACTTGCGAAGCCCGTTTGCGGATGCGATGATCTGCAGGGAACGGTGGGTCGTGCGAGGTCTCGCAGCTCGCGCTTGCTCTGGTCGTGAATGTGGTGGCTCCCGGGATCGTTTGCACCCGCTTCCACGCCCAAATGACCGAAGCCGCCCGAGAGGCGCAATCTGCGGGACCGCATTCCGCTGCATCGCGAAGGCAGGTCGGAGGACATTGCTTCGCTCATCGTCGAGCTGGTGACCAATGACTATATGCTGACCGACAACGAGCCGCGCGAGATCCGCGTGGTGCTTGACGCGAATCAGGACCACCGGCCGATCGTCACTCGCTTCGAAGCCGAACGTGACCGCAGCGCTGACGGCCACGGGGCCACCGTGATTCGCTACATGCGACACTTTCAGGATTGCCTGGACCACGATCGTGAGCCCTCACCGAGCGTGATCGACGGGGCCAAGTCGGTGGCCGTGGGCGTCGCCGCGTGGGAATCGATCCGCACGGGAAAGGTCGTGGAGGTGTGCAATGAGTTCTAGAAACCCGTAGGGCATGCTCCGCATGCCGGATTACCTGCCTGGCCACGAGCATCGTCGTCCCACCGTTTCGCACCATCGCGCTCGCTCACGAGCATCGCAAGGAACAAGAACCATGAAGATCCCCAAGAGTACCGACTCCAACCGACCGTCGCGACGCCGGTTTCTGCAGGCCGCCGGAACCGCGATGGCAGTCCCCGTGTTCGTACCCGCCGCTGCCCTGGGGCGTTTAGATACGGTGTCGCCGAACGACCGCATCCATCTGGGCATGATCGGCTCCGGCGAGCGCGCAACCAGTTGGCCGATGTCCTGTTGAGTTTGCCTGAAGTGCAAGTCGTGGCGACCTGCGATCCCTCGCAGCCCAAACGGGAGGCGCTCAAGGGTCGCGCGGAACGGACCTACGCCGAACAACGCGATCGCAGCTCGTACCAGGGCTGCGCCGACTACAACGACTTCCGCGATCTCCTGGCGCACAGCGACATCGACGCCGTCGTCATCACTTCGCCCGAGAACTGGCATGCGCTGCACGCGATCGCTGCGGCCAAGGCCAAGAAGGACATCTACGTCGAGAAGGCCATGGCCCGCACGATCGCCGAAGGCCAGGCCATGGTCCAAGCAGTACGTCAGAACCAGGTCGTGCTGCAGGTCGGTCAACAACAGCGCAACGATCCGGTCTTTCGCCTGGCTCTCGACGCTGGTGCGTAACGGTGAACTGGGAGACCTGCAAACCATCCAGGTGGGCGTCGCCGGTAATCGCACCGGACCACCCGTCAATCCGCAGCCGGTCCCCGAAGGATTCGACTATGACCTCTGGCTGGGACCTGCTCCCGTGGCGCCCTACCAGCCGGAGCGCCTGGTAAACATGGTGTGGATGTCGACGTACGACTACACGATCGGCTACCAGGGGGGCTGGGGAGCCCATCATCTGGATATTGCCCTGTGGGGTCACGACTCCAACAACGCGGGGATCGTGGAGATCGAATCGCAGGGCGTCTTTCCCACGGAAGGTATCTGCAATTGCCCAACCTCGTGGCGCTCCGATTTCACTTTTGCAGATGGAGTGAAACTAATCTTCGCCACCGAGGATCAGCAGCAGAACGGAATCCGCTTCGAAGGCTCCAAGGCACGGCTGCACGTGAATCGTGCCCGCATCGAAGTTGGCCCCGATTCGTTCAAGCCGGTGCTCCAGAGCAGACTTCCGGCAGATTATCAACCCGATGTGCACCGCGATGCGTCGCCCATCCACGTGCGCAACTTTGTCGATTGTCTCCGTTCACGGCAAGATCCCGAGGTGACCGTGGAAATCGGTCATCAAACCAGCACGTTCTGCTGTCTGAGTGACATCGCCACGCGGCGCGGGCGAAAACTGCGATGGGATCCCGTCAAGGAACAGTTCCTCGATGACGACGAAGCCAACCAGATGATCGTGCGCAAGATGCGGCCACCGTGGCAGGTCTGAGCCGTAAGTCTCACCACCCTCACCCTACCCTCTCCCGCCAGCGGGAGAGGGCACCAGATGCCATGTTCGCGTTTTCCAGTATCACACCGTAGCAAGGTGCAGAAGAAGCAATCTTCGGGCAATCGCCTTGGAAAGGAACCCTGATGTCTTACGCTCGGTCTATTGCCATTGCCGTTCTTGCCATCGCGAGTATGACGAGTGCGGCCGCTGGTGCCGACGTTCCTGCTGACGACCTGGCCAAGATTCGTCTGGCCGCACCCTACGATGCACCAGCCAAGCCAATCAAAGCTCGCCGCGTCCTGGTCTTCTCGCGCACGACGGGTATTACCATGATTCGATCCCCTGGGGAGCGGCCGCGCTGAAGATACTCGGTGAGAAATCGGGGGCCTACACCGCCACGCTGAGTGACGATCCGGCGATGTTCGACCGAGAGAAGTTGTTCGCGTTCGATGCCGTGGTGTTCAACAACAACTGCGGCAATCCATTGCCTGACGCCACCCATCGTGCCAACTTGCTGGAATTCGTCCGCAGCGGGCGAGGTCTTGTGGGCATCCACTGTGCCGCTCACCTCGACTGGCCGGAGTATACGGATCTACTGGGCGGCTACTCGATCAGCCATCCGTGGTACACCGGCAGCACCGTGACCGTCAAATTGGACGAACCGGATCATCCGCTGGTGCGATGTTTTAGCCAATCATCGTTTCAACACACGGACGAGATCTTCGAGTTTGAGAGCTTTTCACGCGAGAAGGTGAAGGTGCTGCTGAGTCTGGACACCGCCCGGACCGACATGCAGAAGCCGGAGATCAAGCGGACCGACGGCGATTTCGCCTTGAGTTGGATTCGTAACTACGGTCAGGGTCGCGTGTTCTACAGCGCCCTGGGGCACCAACCGGATGTCTATTGGCGACCGACGATTCTGAAGCACTATCTGGCGGGCATTCAGTTCTCGCTCGGAGACCTGGAGGCGGATGCCACGCCCAGCGCCGTCTCGACCGCTACCAACACGGAACAAGCCGCCGCGACGCCACGGATTGATTTTGCCGAAAGCCCCTTGAATCTGACCTTCTGTTGCCGAGCCGACAACGATCTCTATCGCGTGATTACGGCGCAAGGGGGGCAGTTCACCCGATGTGAGAATGCTCTCGAAGCGATCCGCGATGCTCCCGAAGGTGGTGGCGTGCTGGTTCTGGCGGATGGCTACCCGGCACAGACCACTCGGCTGGATGCCGCTGTGTTCGAGCAGGCCGCGGCGCGGAAACTCCGCGTGTATGTGGAGTATCCCTCGCTGCTGCCCGGTATGGAGTTCGGCGCGCCTTCGGGTCCGCGCAAGGCGATTGGGGGCAGATGCTGCAGCGCACCGTGGTCACGTCGGACGCCTTTGGCCCGAGGCTGGAAAAATTGCGAATTCTGATGATCAACGACTGCCACTGCTTGCCGGTGCAAGTCCCCGTTGCGCATCTCGTGCTTGCTCGCGTGTCAGGCTTTGACACGGCGAGATTCGGTCTGCCGGAGCAAGATGTACACCCGATCCTGTTCGAGCATCCTCGCGGGGACATCCTCGTTTCCACAACCAAGCTCAGCCAGTTTGTCACGGCGCGCTATGCCCCGACGGATGCCTGGAGCCCGGTATGGCAGCTGATCTTGGGTTGGCTCCAGCCGGGCAAGACCGTGCCCGAATTGAAATGGACGCCCACGGTGCGGCCCGTCTATGGACCCGCGGAAGTGCTGCCGCCCGACTTTGAGCTGCAGACGATTCGGCGGGGGACCGAGTGGTTTATCAAGTCCCGTCTGCTGCTGCATCCGTCGTGGCAAGATCGGTACGATCGGCCTTCGAACATGGGACCTCCCACCGAGGACTGGCCGTGGGGGCATCGCGCCGGCCCCCGACCCGATCCGTCGGGGGCCGTCGGCGACGGCAGCCTGGGCATGTTAGAAGGTTTCCGCTCGCGCGTCTTGCAGGACGGTTCACAAGCCGTGCTCTGGTGGCGGCGACACGACAACACCGGCGAGATCGCCGGCGCCATGAGCATGGCCGGAACGCTGCTGAACGACGAACCGTTTCGGCAAATCGCTGGCAACCTCGGCGATTGGCTCTACACCAAGTCGCTGATGACTCAAGGCGAACGCGCCGAGCCGGACAATTCCGCCTTTGGCCTGGCTGGCTGGAACGACGTCCCGCGCTACTACGGCGACATCCACGGCTATAACGTCTATTATGCTGACGACAATGCTCGCGGCATGCTGGGCATGATCAAGGCGGCAGCCGCGCTGAAGACCGACCGATGGGATGAGCGACTGGCGCAGTGCCTGCTGGCCAACCTGCGGATCACCAGCCAACTCGGCTTCTCGCCAGAGCGCATCGAAGGGCCGCTGCCTCCAGATCAGTGGCGGAGTCGATTCGATAGCCAGTTCACTTTCTTCTGCCCGCATCACCAAGCCTACATGCAAGCCTGTTTCCTCTGGGCCTACCGTCAGACAGGCGACCGCTCTGTGGCTCGATCGCGCAAGAGTGCCATCCGCCTGACGATGGAGGCGTATCCCCAGCGGTGGACGTGGACGAACGGGCAGGTCACGCTGGAGCGCCAGGTTCATCCTGCCACTGGCGTGGCTGGTTCGTGCGGAAGACACACCCGAGCATCGTGGCTGGCTCGATCGGATGGTCAAGGAATTGCTGACGGATCAGGTCGAGTGCGGCGCCATTCGCACACGCATCGTGCACAGCCCGACCTCCAATGAAGCGTACGGAACCGGCGAGACCTCGCTGGTCGAGCAAAACGGTGATCCTGTCTCCGACCTGCTTTACGAATCCAACTTTGCCCTCGTCGGCCTGCACGAAGCGGCTGCGGCGACCGGCAACGCGGACTACCGCCAAGCCGAGGATCGGCTGGCCGAGTATATCTGTCGCATCCAGGCCAGGAGCGAATCGCATCCCGAACTGGACGGCGTGTGGTATCGCGGATTTGACTTCCAGCGCTGGCAGTACTGGGCCGCCGACGCCGATGTGGGCTGGAGTCTGTGGTCCACCGAAACCGGCTGGACGCAGGCTGAGATCATTTCCACCCTGGTGCTGCGCCAATTGAATACGAGTTTGTGGGAGTACACCGTCAACAGCAACATCTCCCGACAACTCGACACGTGGCGCCGGCGCATGCTGCCGGCTGAGGTCACGACATCCAATCGTTAATTGTTCTGTGTAGGTACCAGATAATGAGAACGAACAACAGCATGCGGGCCGTGTTGATTCTCCTGCAATTCAGCCTTGTCTGTCCTGCGGGCGCGGCGGTGATCCTGCCTCGGGACCATTCCAACTGGAACGGGAAACGGGGAGTGGCACATTTCTGACGGCAAGGAGGGTGAGTGTGGGTTTCATTACTTTCCGTAGGCCATTAACGAACGATGAAACTCCTCGACAACGCACATCACGCCTGCGCACGCCATACCCGCCGTCTGGTGAGAGCGGCTACCCAAATGGCGACGGCGCCTACCCAACAAACACGGACTGACACCGCACTATTGAAGCAGCGTTTTGGCCGCCGCGGTGACGTTCTCATTGATGTTTGCATCCACCAGCCGTTGCAGACCGGCCTGTCCCTTCTGTGGATCGAGATCAAGCACGGTACGGGCGATCGTCAAGGTGGCCTCCGCGGCAACCGTCTCACTCCCCTTTGTACCGAGTTGCTCGAGTGCCAAATCGAAAGTACCAACACAGGGGAACCGGGTCATGGCTTCGATTGCCGCGTTCCGTTCAGCCGGCCGGCTGGCCACTTTCAGCGCCTCCGCGGCCATCGCGACCCGTTCCGCTTCCGGCAGTTCGAATTGGCGGAAGAGTCGAATATAGCCGCCCAATGCACGGTTGGCGAATTTGCCGTTGCCGCGTGCCACTTCCAAGAGTACCGGACCCGCATCGGCCGACAGCCACTCGCCCAATGTCTTGGTCGCAGCGTCCTGCAGCGCCTCGTCCGGACCGAGCGCGAACAGCCGCATCAACGCCACCGCCTTCGCGCCGCCCGCAGTTCGCACCTGTTCGAACAGGAACTCGCGATCAGCGCCTCGTGCGGCAGGAATCATTGGGCCCAGTGTTTCCGCGCAGGCATCAGGTTGCGTGCTCCGGGTAATCGCCCCATGCACGGCCCCTTCGATCGCTGCTTTCCGCTCGTCTCCTTTTGCCGACTTCAGCAGCGCGATCAGATCGAGGAACCGCTCTTCCGGAGCTACGGCACCGAGCGCCACAATGGCCTCCTGGCTGTTGACCGCGGAGTCGGATTTCGCCAGCCCAAACAGCAATTCCACCGCCTCTTTCGCACGGCGTTTTCCCAAAGCGCGGACCGCGACGGCCACCTGGTCGGTACCTTGGGCGGCCTTGATCAAGGCATCGTTCACATCGGTTCCCGCCAAGACGGTCAGCGCCTCGAGCGCCGCGTCGGCCGTTTCACCTTGAGCGGACGCCAACAGTGCCGCGACCGAGGCAGCCGTCGCCGAGCGCACCGACGCCGCTAATCGCCGCCAGACGTACCACCAGCGACTCGCTCTTCAGCTTCGCCACAACCGCGGGCAACGCTCGTTTGTCGCCGCGGTCGACCAATGCCAGAATCAGCAACACCTGCCGCTCAGGTACCGATTCCGCTTCCAGGATCTCGAGCACACGGTCGGTCGTAGCTTCCCCTGGGAGGACGCGAGCGGCAGCCAAGCCAACTTCGAAATAGTCGCGGTCGGAAGAACGGAGTTGTTCGGCCAGCAGATCGACTCCCTCGGCACCGCGCGCGAGAATCGCGTTCTGAGTGGCCGCAACGCGGCAGGAGGTCGGCACTTCCGCAACGCGAAGAAGATCGAAAACCACGACAGCCTCATCGGCGTGCCCTGTCTTCACCAATCGCTGTCCGGCCAGCAGCAAGGCGGAACCAAGCGAAACTCTCCGCGCCGAGTCGTTCGCAGCGCGAAATGCTTCACTGAGTACCGCAGTGGACTCGCGTGTCCCAACTGTTCCCAAAGCGATCGCGGCTGCGTCAACGACGCTTGATTCCGCATCGCCCAATAACTTGGTCAGCGGTTCGATCGCCGTGGGATCGTGTCGACGACCGATCGTCACAATCACGCCGACCTTTAAGTCAACCGGCAACGGATCTAAGGACTTTACCAAGGCTGCGGTGATGCTCTCTCCCGGCATCTTTTGCAGGGCAAAGCGAGCATAGTGAGACCACTTCGGGTCACGAAGATAACTGGCTAACGGTTCCACCGCCTCATCACCGGCGAGATCACCGATCTTTTCAAAGGCGTTGGCTCGATCCACATCGGATGTGGCAGACGCTTGAATCACCTTGAGCAGTGCGGCAGCATCCTCGGCGCCCCTTGCCGGCGTACCGAGCATGCAGATCAAGAGGCTCGCAAACGCGAAAACAGAACGCATTTCAGTAGTCCTTGTTGAGGAGTTGAGCATTTCCAAGTCACCCCCGGTACGTCCGTCCGGAAAACGAGGCACAGGAATTCGAGTTCTGGCTGCCTGAACCTCAGCACTTCTCTCGAACATCTACACTGACCACGGTTCACGCCAAGCCCGCGAGCACATTCGGTTCGCTTCGGCATCGTCCAGGAACGAGTCGGTTCTCGGATCAAACTTCAGCGGACGGCCCAGCGTCGCCATGATGTACGCCGCATGGGCGGTGACGTGGGCCTGGGCGGCCGCCAAGGCGTTGGCGCGAGTGAGTTTCCGGGACGTGACGCAGTCAAGGAAGTTTCTCACGTGCGTCGAGGGATCGGTTCCCGCCATCGTGACAACACTCAATTCTCCGCGGAGCGAGTCGGGTGACACTCGCATTGCGCCACTGTCGCCCGTCTCGACCCACCCTTCGGTGCCCACATACTTGACGCTGCACGTGCCCAGCCCCTGCCATCCGCCGTCGCGCATCACAAGCTTGACGCCGTTCGCGTACCGACCGTAGATGACGTTGGTCTTCGGGGCGGCCATCGTGGTTCGCCAGTCCGAGTGATAGAGTCCGAAGTTATAGTTGTCCGCCCAGAACTCGACCGGTGCGGTATCGTCCGACTGAGCCGCGTGTTGACAGAGATCGATGGTGTGCGATCCCCATTCCAGGACCCCACCGCCGTGAAAGTCGGCGAACCCGCGCCACCCGCCCGCGACATACTTCGAGTTATACGGACGCCAAGGGCAGGGACCGAGCCACCGATTCCAGTCGCATTCGTCCGCCGCCGGTTCCGGCTCAGCGGGCAGCCAAGGGTTGTGCGTCAAGGGTGCCAGAATGTTCGCATGCACTTCCTTCAATTCACCGAGCTTGCCACTCTGGGCCAGCCGCGCCGCAAGCTGGAAGTTCTCGATGCTGCGCCGCTGTGTCCCCGCTTGATAAACCCGGCCGTACCGCGCGATTCCGTCGGCGAGCATCCGGCTCTCTTCGATCGTCATGCTGCACGGCTTTTCGCAGTAGATGTCCTTGCCCGCTTTCGCGGCCAGCAACGACGCAAGCGTGTGCCAGCGATCGCCGGTGGTAATCAAGACCGCGTCAATATCGTCGCGTTGTAAGACCTCGTCCATCTCTTGGTAGATCACGCAATCATTGTTCCCGTAGTGCTTGTCCACCATCTCCTTGATGCGCTCGCGGCGACTGCGTTGCAGGTCGGCGTCGGCCACCATTTGTACGTCGGCATTGAGCAGAAAACGCGAGAGATCTTCCGCGCCACGATTTCCCACTCCGATACCGGCGAGCGTGATTCGTTCACTGGGCGCGACAGCTCCATCCAATCCCAATGCGCGGCCGGGAATCCAGTGCGGAACCGCGAGGGCCGCCCCTGCAACGGCGACGCCCTTCAGAAAGCGACGTCGAGAATACGCTTGCGACATGTCTGCATCCCCTTCACAAGAGCCAAACCGATCATTGCCATGCTGGTATCTTATCGTAACCCAGCCCTCGCGCGCTTGTCACTACCCAGGCCCACCCGACTGTCCCCTGCGTTCCCACCCGGAGAGTCGTCACGCCTCGGATGCAACGCTCACCATCGAGGGAAGGTAGTCTGCCAGTTTCGATCCCAAAGCCATGACAGTCACGGAACGCGAGCGGCTGGCAACCACGCAGAATCGCTCGACGATTCCGACCATCCATGTCACTCGGGCGATCAGCGTGTGATGGGATTGCTTGACAAACCGCCACCCCATATACTCCCCCTCTTGGACAGCCATGGGCTGCCAGAAGTTCATTGACCCGCTTCCAGGTCGCAGGGCGGATGGCTTTGAAACACTTGTTCACACACGTGTGGTCCATGACCGCCTTCTTCCGCGTCCGGATGAAGTCCTGCCGGAATTCGCTCTCGGCGATGCGGATCACCGTTTCCCGGTAGGCCAGCCCTTCCACCATCATCACGATCAGCGCCCGCAGGACCGTCTCCGAGGTGAAATCGGCCTTCCTGCCTTGCCGGCGATTCCCTTCGGTGAGTTGGAGAAGGTCCTGGTGTACCGCATCGAGTATCTCTGGGACGTGGTCGAGAGCGACGCTGATCCCCTTGTACTTTTCCCGATACTGTCGTACGGTTTTGGGTAGTTCGTCATCATGACCGGCGAACGACAAAACCGATTCGCGTGGTGCTACAGCGAGCGGATGAACTGGTGGCAGGATCAGGTCCCAGACGGCGCCGAAGCGGCCATCCGGACCGTGCGCGATGCCATCGCTCAAGGCCGGACCGACCTGGGTGACAAACTCAGCGCCGAGCTCGCCGAGTACGTGGCGGCCGGTCAGAAGCGGATGGCGGAGCGGGCAAACGGAAAATATACACACATTTCGAAGGGAATCCCAGACACACAGCGTGCGTGCGCTCTGTCGTTAGACTCAGTGCGGTGTGCGGGAATCATGACTGCAATCAGCCATGAGCCGCGGTGAAACACGCCGAGTCGTCTCACCCGACGCAGAGAGATGCACCACCAAAAGGTTGTCATCATGCAGAACATCACACGTAGGAAGTTTCTGCGACACTCGGTCACGGCCGGCGGAGCGATTGCCGGGGTGGTCGCTCTGGCAGCGACGGCGGAAGCGAGTCCGCCGGCCGGCGGTCCGTCGGGCTTGAAAGCGGCATCGTTCCTCCATGGCGCCGCGGCTCTCTCACAGCCGTCCGTATCCGATTCACAACTCGGCTTTCGCATCGGCCTGGCCCGCACGCGCACGGCGAGCTACCCGTTGGATTCCATGGACTTCATCATGATGGACCTGGAGCGGCCGGACGGTTGCAGCCGCCATGCCTACTGGTGCACGGGGGACCTGACGGGCCGGCTGTTGGAGTTCCTCAGTTGTGCGCAAGGTGTCGACGGCAGGTCCGATCCGCGTTTGCCAGGACTCTTCGAGCGAATCCTCCAGCAGCAGCGGCCCTCGGGGCTATTCGGCCGCTACGCCCAGTCGTCGCCCGACAAGGTGAACCCCGAGGACGACCCGTTGAACGGCGCCAACCGCTTGTTCTGCGGCCTCATCCGCTACTACGAATTGACGGGCGATGCACGGGCCATCCAATCGGCCGAAGGCGTTGCGCGGCGGCTCTTGTCGGTCCAAGATGCATGGCGCGAACGCGTCAGGGGATGCGCCGGCCGGATGATCGAGGCCTGGGTCACGGAACCCATGGCCCGCCTCTACGGGATCACCAGGGAGCAGCGGTATCTGGATTTCGTGGGGATGATCAACGAGCACTTGGGGAACTGCGACGCTGGCTGCCATGCCCACGGCTTCATGAGCACGCTGCGGGGCTTGCAGGTGGCAGCGCTCGTGACAGGCGATCATGCCTGGAACGAGAAACCCGAGGCGAATCGCCGCATGGTCATCCAACAACGGTTTGAAATGCCCGACGGCAAACTGGCGACGCGCGAGAACCTGCAGTACATCCACAACCAGGGTGCCGGTTCGTCACAATCTTGCCGCGCACTGGAGTGGTGAAAGGCCGGGAGAAACGGCCCTGGTGATCGTTTTGATATCTGTTCCATCGGTGAGCCTCTTCGCATCGACGGTTCACCTCTTTACCGCGAAGCGGTTACATCCCGCAGCCCAGGGTCGACGCGCTTCGCGGCGCACCCTGGGTTACCGGTTCCCATCCATCCGATACGCCGAAGGCGTTTGGCAAGGGTACCCTTTCACAAGGGCTCAGGGCAAACGGATCGTCGTCGTGGTCAGCTGTCAAACCCCTTCGGGGTATCGTGGCCGGTTGTCGCCCGTTTCCCAGGGTGGCGCAGCTGCGCCTTAGGTTTGACCACATCCCATTATCGCCTTCGGGAGTGTCGCAACGGATTTCTCTGATGTCAATGTGCCTTGAGTTGTGAAGGGATGCGGCCTCAGTGTTGTTCAAATGGATGGAGTGTGGCAAACCTTGACGCTCGTGTTCGTCATGTGTTGCTCAGCAATGATGGGTGTTGGATTTGCCTTCGCGTGAATACTTGTGAGCGACGGATGCGGTACCCAGCTCGGTTATTCATGGAGGGCCCTACGTGAAATCCCAGATGAGCAGTTTTGGTGAGGTGAATTTTGCGCACCCACAATTGGGGGATGCGCGACGCACGCAAAGGTTAGTTCGGACAGCTAATCTGATGTGTCGTCGTGCAGGTGGAAGCTTGCCACAGAAATTGCGAGCTCCCAAGGACCTGCGGGCGTTTTATCGCTTGATGAAATGCGAAGAGGTTACCCATGAGGCGATCCTCCAGGCTCATCGCGAGGCCACCTGGAAAACGATTTCTCAGCTGAAATCGACGGTGTTAGTGATTCATGACGCCACGGAACTGGATTATACGACGCATCGATCTTTGGATGATCTGGGACAAATTGGCAATGGACATCGCCGGGGGTACGTCGCACAGAACAGCTTGGCTGTTGATCCGAAGACACGACAGGTGTTGGGATTGTTAAATCAAGTGCTGCATCATCGTGCCACGGTGGCCAATGGAGAGACAAGATCCCAGAAACGAGAACGTGAATCTCGCGAGAGCTTGCTTTGGCTCAAGGGAACGGATCCCTTGCCAGCGAACAAGCAGTTAGTCGACGTGTGTGATCAAGGAGCCGATACCACCGAGTTCTTGGAACGGGAAGTGAACAGCGGACGCCGCTTCGTGATTCGGGCCGCGCACGATCGACGTATTCTGGTTGGTCACGGCGACCCGTCGACTTGCGAAGCGCACTACCTACGGGGTCATGCCACTCAACTTCCCGAAGCTGGTCGTTGGGTCCTGTCCGTTACAAGCAAAGTCGAGCTGAAACGTCCAAGGAGGAAAGGTAAGAAATGGACCGTCCAGCGAACCGCACGGGACGCGGAGCTCGCGGTCGCCTTTGGCCCAGTGCAGATCAGACCACCGAGCAAACGGACGGGCACACATGGCAACAAACCCTTGTGTGTGTGGGTGGTTCGAGTGTGGGAAGTGGACCCGCCGGAAGGCCAAGAGAGACTGGAATGGTTCCTCATCACGAACGAGCCTATTCTCACATTCGAAGATGCGTACCGCGTGGTTGGCTGGTATGAGTGCCGATGGATCGTGGAGGAATATCATAAGGGCTTGAAGACCGGCTGTAAGATCGAGAGCCCACAATTCACGACGGAAGAACGACTTCAGCCGGCGATCGCGCTGCTCTCGATCGTCACCCTGACCTTGTTTGCCATGCGCAACGCGAGTCGTCGGCCCGATGCCAAGACACGCAAAGCTACGGAGATTATCAGCGAAGACTACGTAGCTGTGCTCAGTGCCTGGCGGCACGGCAAGGTGAACATGGACTGGTCGATCCACGACTTCTACTACGCGATGGGCAGGCTTGGCGGGCATCAGAACCGCAAAAACGATCATCCACCCGGATGGCAAACAATTTGGGAAGGATGGAAAGAACTGCAGGCAATGGTCTGCGGTGTCGACGTCTTGAAATCATTGAAAAGAAGTGGTCAAACCTAAGGGCTGCGCCGCTTACCCTGGGCTGCGGGATGTAACCGCTTCGCGGTAAAGAGATGGCAGTCAATGCGAATTGCCCCTCAACGGAACAGATTCGCAACTGCAACCGGCTCAGACCTACCCGGCCTTTCACCTTCCCACCGCGCACCCGGAGGGAAGACAGGGAGTTCCGCCAGCTCCGAGTACGACGCCATCCCGTTGTATCCCGAACAGCGCACGTGCCGGGCACCTTGCACGCGTCGCCTTTTGGACATCTTCGACGACGTTCAGCGCCACACCCTCACCGGCGGTGTGGAGTCGCAGACGTTGGTCACCCAACTCACGCCGCTGCAGCGTCAGATCGCGTCGTGGTTCGGCATCCCCTCCCGCCAATACGGGCGTTGACACCCGCTTGCGGGCCGCCGGACGATTCCGCGACAATGAAAGTCACTTGTGCGGAAAGTCCGTTCAGATGCAGCTTCGGATGAAGTTGCAGGAACCAATAATCATGCGACGACTGAGTCGTGTGCATCACGTTGGAAAGCTATTCCAGGGGGGCTTGTCATGATGTGGCTGGGATGGCTGGTGATCGCCATGATGGCAGAGGTGCCTGACGGCGCTACGCTGACTGGCGACAGTGCCGCACACATGTCACAGGATGTTGTTTACCTCAGCGATGTTATCCTGCGGAATCTCCAAGTACCAGTTGGACTACACGAAGATGCTCGGGCTGGACGCCACCTCGTATCCCCTGTGGCCCAAGGCGACGCCGGGCGATCCGCTCTCGATCGCCGGCCAGAGCTACTCCAAGGGCATCGGCGCATCTCACGGGTGACATCGTCGTGGTGCTCGACGGCGAGTATGAAGCCTTCGCAGCCGAAGTCGGCGTGCAAACCGGCGACGAAGGTACGGCGGTGTTCGTCGTGACGGTCGACGGCGAGCGGCGTTTTGAAAGCGGCGAGATGAAGGGTGGCGACGCCGCCAAGAAGATGCACGTATCCCTCGTCGGCGCGAGACAGATGACATTGACCGCTGCGAGCGGTGTAGGGCCGATTGGGCGGACGCGCGACTCTTCCGGGCCACGGGGACCGCTCCCGCCGCCGCGCCGGACATGGCGCCATTCGCGCGTGTGGTGACGTGGGACTCCGCCGCGCAAGGACGGTGTGCGCGTGAACCGGCTCACGGAATTCCCGGCCGCAGACGTGTTTCTCGAGTCCGAGATCGCTGCCCAGGCCGACGGCACGTTACGTCGTGCCGGTCGCTCCCAACGGCGAAGGCTGCATCGGCCTGGAGTGGCTCGAGGCACGGCGGCTGGCCCGCGTGAGTATCGAATTCGCCGAAACGACACGTCCGTCGTCGGACGGTGTGTGCGTTGAGGCCTGGGTCAAGAAAGACCCGCTGGTGCTCGACGGACATTCCCCGTGGCAGGGGAAATGGGTCCCGCTCGCAGGCGCGATTCAAGTCAGCGGTTCCACATACACGCTGGCGATCGCCGGGGCGGCCAACCGGGAGGTCGCGCAAGGTACGTACAAAGTGCGTTGGTTGTTCCCTGCGGACAATCGCACCGGTGAGAGTGCGCCGTCAGACGGCGCTGACGACCTCTCGTTGGGCGGAGGCACATCTCGTTCTCGAGGCGGTCGCAGGCGTGCAAGGCCCTGTCACCGTGGAACTCTACAACGGCGAATTCGCCACCGATGCGCCCGTGTCCGGCACGCCGCCGCGCGTGGACGGGTCGCTCAGCCAGCCCCTGCAACTCGCCGTGCGGTATACCACGCCGCGGCCGTGGCTGCTCGACCGCACGGTGCTCCGCATCACCACACCGACTCTGGCCTTCGGCGTCGCCGTCGATGACGTGCTTGCAGAACGGCATCGTGTACGTCGAACCGGCCGGCCTGTGTGTCCGCACTGAGGCGGCCAGCTTGTCGGAAACCCGTGTCCGTGTCGAAGCCGAGCCGACCGTGCTCGAACAAGTCAGGGTGATGCCGGACCAATCGCTGCCCCAGGCCGTCGCGATCAACTACCTGCCTGTGCAGAACCGCTGCCCGACCATGCTCTCGCTTGCAGGCAGACAACCGCAAGGTCATGGTGCAACGATCCGGAGAGGTCGGTTTCGGCCCGACCTACCTCGATTTCGTTCAGCAGCGCAGCACGCACCGCCTCGTCCCGACTTTCGGCAGTGGCGCAACAGCATCGGTTCTCGGATACAGGCGTCGGTGAGCATCCCGGCTATTCGCGGCGGCTCGACGGCGGCTGGCTGCCGATGCCTCACATCCGTGTCGAGGAAAATGGCATCGTCTATCACCAAACGGCTTTCGTGGCGCCCTGGGACAAACCCGGCGTTCAACCGCCGTCGCCCTACCTGCATCCCACGCCGCTGTGCGTCGCCGAATACGTCATCGAAAACCTCGGCCAGATGCCCATGCCGGCGGCGGTCACGCTGAGTGCCGTGGCTGATGCTGAGAAAATGCGGCCAGCCTCGCTGGAGTCTGTGGGCAAGTACTTCCTCGTGCGGGACGGTGACAAAGTGCTGGCCGTTGTGGAGAAGCCGCCCGCACCGCTTACCTGCGAAGTCCAGGGCGACCGATTGCAGATTTCCGGCGAGTGCCCGCCGCGGACTTCCTTGACGTTTTACGCCTTCTTGCCGTTGGAGTGGACTCTCGCTCCCGACGAAGTGTCGTTGCTTACCTCAGGGCAGGACCTGCGCCGTCTGACCGAAGAGTACTGGCAAGCGTTCACGGCGCCGGCGATGCAGGTCGATATTCCTGACGAGCTGCTCAGCAACCTGCTGCGAGCTTCCCAGGTGAATTGCACGCTCGCCGCTCGCAACGAAGCCGCCGGAGCACGCATCGATGCCTGGATCTCTTCGTCGTATTATGCCTCCTTGGACACGGAAAGCCACGCCATCCTGCACGGCATGGATGTGTGGGGACAACATGACTTCGCCCGCCGCACGCTCGCGTTCTTCCTCGAACGCCATCAGGACGCAGGATATCTGTCGCACGGTTATACGCTCATGGGCACCGGCCAGCACTTGTGGTGGTCTGCCGACCACTATCGGTTCACCGGCGATGAGGCTTGGTGGCGCGAGGTCGCACCCAAGATGGCGAAGATGTGCCGCTGGGTCATCGCGCAGACGACCAAAACTAAACGCCGAGACCCTTCCGGCCGGCCGGTGCCTCAACAGGGCTTGATGCCGCCGGGCACAGTGGCCGACTGGCAAGACTGGGGCTATACCTACAGCCTGAACGGCTACTATTACGCCGGACTGGCCAACGCGGCGCGGGCCATGGCGGTCAGCGGGCATCCGGAAGCGGATACCTTTGCGAAAGCGGCCGCGGAGTTCCGAAACAACATCCGCCGGGCCTACGCCTGGACCGCCGCACGGATGCCCGTCGTGCAACGCAGAGACAGCGCATGGATTCCCGGTTCTCCCTTTCAGGCATTGTGTCCAGGGCCGAGCGCACAGTTCTTCCCGAATTACTTTGGTTCCTGGATCTATGACGCCGAACTGGGTGCGCATCATCTTGTCGACGAGGGCGTGCTGGATCCGCAAGGCCCCCAGGCGACTTATGCGGCCGACTACCTCGAAGACCGTCAGTTCATCGACAGCGAACTTGGTGTCATGACTGCCGAGGCAACACGCCAGGACTGGTTCAACCGTGGCGGCTTCGGCCGGGCACAGCCCTACTATGGACGTTTCGTCCAAATGCACGCGCGCCGGGACGACGTCAAGCCTTTCATCCGGTCCTACTTCAACCAGCTCGCAGTCATGTTCAATCGGGAAGACTTGACGTTCTACGAGAACCCCGGCGCGAGTGTCTGGAACAAGACCTTCGAAACGGGCAATTTCCTGCAGCAATCACGCATGATGTTTGTCATGGAGCGGGACGACGCCCTGTGGTTGGCCCCGTTCGTCACCACGCACTGGATGCAGGATGGCATGCACATCTCGGTGAAGAACGCTCCGACTTACTTCGGCCGCCTGAACTACCGCATCGAGTCGCATGCAGCCCAAGGATTCCTCGAGGCCGTCATCCAACCGCTGACGCGCGGAAAACCTGCACGCGTGGTCTTGCGATTGCGGCATCCCGATGGCAAACCGATGCAGGCGGTGACGGTCAACGGCAAGCCTCACGAGCACTTTGACGCTGCCCGCGAAACGGTCACTCTGGAACCCAGTACAGCGGACGTTACCGTTCGGGCAACCTACTGAGCGGACTCGCTCTTGACGATATCTCGGCCTGCCAGCATCACGTCGTGCCCTCCTGGTGCATGTCGTGCAGCCGGGGCTCACGCGCGCCAGGCACCATGGCGCACCAGACAGCCCGGAAGAAGAACCAGAACCCCAACGGCATCGTCACCAGGTACAGCACAACTTTCGTGGCAGGATACAGTTCCAGCATGCGAAACGGCGCGTACGTCGCGATGGCCGTGAGTGGGATCAGGATCACGGCCAACGCATTGGTGAGCCGAATTCGGCCCAGGCAACTATCGAGCAGGTCGCGTTGACCTTTGTCGCTGCTCCTGAAGTCACTCCTTCCTGCGCGAGAATTTGAATTCTATGTCGTCGAGGGCCTCTCCGTCAGGAGTCCTAATGTTTGTGACGAGGCGATTGATGCGGCACTTTACGGGCTTTCTCAAGTAACGGGATACACGGGTACCTACGGCCGTCTGCCCCGACGGATGGCGGTGCAGGCTCGGTCTTCAATCTTGATTCTTGGTGGTTCCATACCCATGAATCACGAAACCCGCCCTCAACGCCTCACGGGAAACACGCTCCTGTTTATGTGTCTCAGGCCGCGATTCGCCCACGCAGGACCTGGGCAATAGACCTGCTTGCCGGTGTACTGCTGCGCACCGGCGGAACTGCCCAAGCAGGCTGCGTCGTCTGACCTGCCCATTACGCTCGGCGTGCTGGCCGCCAGCGGGCTGGTGAAGGTCAGTGCACCGGTACAGGGTAACGGGGTCGCGTCTCGTTTCCAGACGCGAACGAAGGCATGATGGTCCGGCGGGCCAGCACGTCGCCACATTCACGGATCGACGGCACAGACTCTTACCAGGCAGAAATCGTGGCGATCGATCGGCAGCTTGAACTGCGCGGCACCAGTGTGGGCTATCACAGCTCCGGTCTCCAAGTTGGTGGCCGAGAGATTGCCCGCGAGGCCGAGTTGCCCAACGTCGAGTTCCAGCGTCACTTCGCCCGCAGGACCGTAGCTGGCCACAACCACGAGCGCCTCGCGGCCGCGGCTGAGCGTCAACGTCTTGACGGTCGCACCGCGGGTCTTCACGGGCTGCAACTCGTCCCAGTAGCGGAAGACCCGGCAGTCGGCGAGCCCGTACCCGAAGTTGCTCAGGTGCTCAGCGATCGTGCGACCGAGCGGTTCCCAGTACAGCGGGAACTTCATTTCGTGTGTCAACGCCACGCCCACGCCACTGCGCACCAGACGGTCGCGCTCAGGCCCGCGCAACAGGTCGTGGATCACGCCGATGCAGCCGCTTGGAAAACCGGTGCTCTGGGCCAGCAAGAGACTCGTATCCTCGTCCAGATTCAACCGCTCGTGAAAGTCCATCTGCGCATAGTCGCCCTGATCGCGCCACTCGTGATCCAGCAGCATCGTGCCGAACGACAGCATTGGGACGATGTTCGTGTTTGTCATATGGATGAACGAGAGCGGTTGCCGCCCCAGCTGATGGTGCATCACGGCAATGCGTTTGGCCAGCTCGCGGAAGCCCAGGATGTTCACGCCCGGTCGCAGTCTGCCCTCGTCATCGATGTAACCGGGACCGAAGGGGCTGTAGTTGGGCACGAGGAAAAAGTCGTCAAAGTAGATTCCGTCCGCAAACGCGTCGAGCATCCGCCGGTGATAGTCGAGCACCATGTCCTGCCAGCTCGGTACGGGATCTACAGCGTATGCGATTCCCGAATACTCGCGGGGCGTCTCCAGTTTTCCGTAGGCGCTGAGCGTCCAGCCGCCCGCCGGCTCGCGCAGAAACCTCTCCTCGCCGGGCCAGCGCGGATCCGCAACGTCCAGAGTGCTCCACTCGTCGGCGAACGTGCGGACTTCAGCGCCCCAGTTGATGGCCCGTGCGTTGGTGTACGGGATCGCATAGGGAGTCTTGCCCGTTGCCGCTTCAGCGCGCCAGCCGGCGTCGGCGAAGAAATTCAGTGTCCAGTTCACGTGAGCGCGGTACGTTGGCAGATGCGGTGCAAACTCGGGTGCCTTGAATCGTTCCAGCCACCGGTCCGTGTAACCCGGATCAATCTCCCCGGTCCGCCGCACTCGGGCGAATTCGTCATAGATGCTGAAGTCCTGAAAGGCTGGATAGAACGCGAAGCACGGCCCGGCCGCGCCCCAATAGTAACAGGCCCCCATGAAATTAAAGTGCGCCGTATTCGTCGTGTCGGCACTCATGCTGCCGGCCCACCACCGCCGAAAGTTCACGGGCTGCTCGGGCATGGGCTTGGCCGGCGTGGCCATCAACCCGAACGCGATGGTGCGCGGACGTGTCAATGCAAACGGTCGCGTCACAAACTTGACCAGGAGTTCCGTAGTCGCCCCGCGACGGCGTATCTCCAGTGTTGGCTGCTCGGGATCCAGCGACCAATCGCGGTCGTTCTCGGCAAACCAGCAGATGCCTCGTTCTGGACCGCCCAGCCAGATGTAGGGCACGAATGGGCCGGGCAACTGCCAGCGCGCGACGTGCCGTGAGTCCCACACTTTGCCGTCAGGGTCAGGGCGACCGGTTTCCGTGTATCGGACGTCGTGCCTCGCGCCGCCATACTCCCACAACCTGCCGCTCCCGTTGGGAATGACACCCGCATAGTGGTGCCGCAGCAGGTCGGTAACCGGATGCATCAGCCACGCCTCGGACGACTTCAGGGGGATCACGAGTTGCATCGCGTCGATACTCACCGTCCCTGGCTCCAGACCCAGAGCGATGCGCATGAGTCCGTCGTACTCGAATTCGAACTCCGTACGGCCGCGGACCGGCCCGGCATGCCAGGCGGCTTGACCGCGGACGCGGTCCGCTGCCCGCTCGGTGAACGTCAAGGAATCACCCGTCGCAACGACGCGCTGGCCATCCGCTTCCAGTTCTACCCGCATGGGCTCGACGAGCAATTCGCGGTCCTCGCTGACCACTTGCTGCCACAGCCCTGTGTCGTCGAGCTGGTGCCGGCGCAGTACGCACGCTACGCTCGCATCCGCATCATTGACCACGAGCGGCGTGAACGGCGGGATCACCACGCGCTCCCGGCCGAGTTCATTGCGTTCCCAGGGGAACTGTTGGTGTTCGAACGTCCTGGTAATGTCACGTCGCGCACCGTCACGTGCGATGAGTGACAAGTGCACGTCATATGCATGCACAGTCGCGTCTGACGCCGGTCGAGTAGTTGCAGTGATGTCCAGCGTCTCACCACAGGCGCGGAAGGGCAGTCGGCCCTCGGCATGCGCGAGTACCGTCCTCTCTCCGGACTCGGTCACTGTCAGTTCCCAGGTCTCGTATGTCGGGGGCGGTGTCAGCACGAGGAATCTCAGTCGATTCAGCGACGGATAGTAGGCGAAGCGGAACTCGGTGCCATCGGCCTCTTTCAGCACGTCGGAAGGCGTGCGCGGCGCCACGGCGTCCGCGGGCTGCTGTGCCGACAGCGGTTCCCGGTGTGCGGCAGTCACTGCCAGGGCCAATACCACCAGCAGCTGGATCGACACTCGACTAAACCACGTGTTTCGCATGATGTTGGTCACCCCACACGTAGCACCATGAGTCTCAGGTGCTCGATATTGATGCAATCACGTCGTTCATGAGGATACCCATGAATACCACGCAGCCCAATAGGTGGCGACGGCTTGTCGCCACGTGGATTGGGACCACGCTGTGTTGCGGGTTCGGTCTGGCTGCCCACCTGAATGCCATGATTTACCGGCCGGAAATCGGCGCCATGTGGGATCCATCGATTCTCCGGCATAACGGCCAGTTCCGCGCGTTCATGATGGACAACAAGGCCGGTGCCAACGGGCTCGACGCACGGCACTGCCTGTTGGCTGTGTCCACAGACGGCGTCCACTGGCACATGGAAGGCGTCGTCAATGAGGAACGTGAATGGAGATCCGGCAACAAATTGTTCAAGTGTTTTGTGGGGCGCTGCGGCGACCGGTTCATCAGACACAAGAGGCCAGACAACCTGGTTTTGTCCCCACTCATCGGCAAGGAAAGATGAGATGACCGGGATGTGCTGGATCGACGGAATGGGGACCGATTGACGACTGAAGATGTACATGATTTTCGATTGAGAAAGTGAAATCGAACCACGCAGGTTCCGCTTTTCAGTCCGAAATCAAGAACCAATTGTTCTTCTATCTGAAACCTATCGGCGCGCTCGCTGGTGACATTTCGAGCACTCTATCTCGTTGATCGCGTTGATCCTGTCTTCCGTATCAGTTGGTGTGCCGGAGTATGAACCGGCCTGAAGGCTCCGCGAGAAGCCCCGCTGAAGCGGGCCTGGCCCGTTGTTCGTGGCACGCGCACCCCCAGGTGAACCTGGGGGCAAACAGGATGCCGGCTGAAGGCCGGCAAGAGACGACGCGGTGCGCCGCGACAGCACTGCTTGCCAGCAAGCAGATGCCACACCGCACCGCGTGCGATGTCGGTGACATGTGTATGTCACCGGCGCGGCGGCCGATGGGTGGGGGCTTGCAGGGCAGGGGAGAAGACGGCACAATGCGCGCGCGACGCTGAGGAAATGCGGGCCAACGTGAGGCGATAGCACGTTGGCCAAACTGTATACGTTCTCGCTTTTGGGCATCGATGCGGTGCCCGTGGAAGTGGAAGTTGATGTCTCGTCCGCAGCCCTGCCTAAGACCATTCTGGTGGGATTGCCCGAGGCAGCGGTGCGGGAGAGCACGCATCGCGTGGAGCGGGCGATCGTCAATTGCGGGTTCCAGCGTCCCTGCGACCGCGTGGTGATCAATCTGGGCCCCGGCGAACTTCCAAAGCAAGCCGCTACCTTCGACCTGCCGATCACGTTGGGCGTGCTCGCCGCGAGTGGGCAACTGACGTCGGATCGGTTTGAACACTATGCCGTGGTCGGCGAATTGTCGCTGGAAGGTCGCACGCGACCCGCCAAAGGGGTCCTGTCGATGGCCATGTCGGCCGCACGACAAGGCGGACTGCGCGGGCTCGTCGTGCCGGACACGAACGCGGCCGAAGCGGCGGTGGTTGAGAAACTGGAGGTCATCCCCGTGTCCTCACTCTCCGAAGCGGCGGCCTTCTTCGCCGGGCACCTGGACATCGATCCCACCCCCTCTCGACTGCAGGAACTGCTCAACACGTTATCGCACTATGACGACGACTATGCGGACGTGCGCGGCCAGGAGATGGCCAAACTGTGCCTTGGTGATCGCGGCGGCCGGTGCGCATAACCTGCTCATGCCCGGTCCGCCGGGGTCCGGCAAAACCGAGTACATACCACAACACGCTACCGTCGATCCTGCCGCCCCACTCTAGCGGGACATTCCGTTTCGACGCGGGAATCCTTCTTTCCTTTCTATCGGTGCCTTTTTTTCTGCTCACCGCGTGAGGGCTGGCGCCCGGATTACTCGATTCACTTGCTTCCCAACTGCGCATCCCCATCGGTCTTTTCTGAAACCGCGATGCGGCGGCCCACTCTTGCCGCGCACCGTTGAGCAGGTGTCAGGATTATTTTCGGATCGTTCGTTGTTTGGTATAGTGTTGTTATGGGACGACCAAAACGGGCGGATGAGGCTGGCGGTATTTATCATGCTCTGAATCGGGGCAATGCTCGGGCCGCCATTTTTCACAAGCCGGAAGATTATGCGGCCTTTGAACTAATTCTCGCCGAAGGGCTACAACGGTATGCTTGCTAAATCCTTGCCTATCAGTTGATGCCCAACCACTGGCACTTCGTGCTCCGGGCTACGGAAGACGGCGGGATGAGCGACTTTTTGCGTTGGGTTTCGCTGACACACACGATGAGACTTCACGCACACTATCACACGACTGGGGAAAAACACATCTATCAGGGCCGTTTCAAAAGCTTTCCGGTTCAGGACGACGCCCACTTCCTTACTGTCTGTCGCTACGTTGAACGCAATGCGCTGCGTGCGGGCTTGGTAGCGCGTGCGGAAGACTGGAAATGGGGTTCGCTTTCGCGCTGGCTTTGCCAGCCGGAGCCTGACCCAAAGCTGCTTTCCCCATAGCCGGTTCCCAGGTCGCCGAACTGGGTTGCACGCGTCAATGCGGCTTTATCAGACAAGGAACTCAAGTCCATTCGTTGGAGCTTGAAGCGCGGTGCTCCGTACGGAGACGAACAACGGGTCACATCCATCGCCGGCCGCCTTGGGCTCGAATCAACCCTCAGGCCACGTGGACGCCCAAAAAACGAGTCCTGACACCTTTTTACCCTCACCTGAGGCGGCGGAAGGAGGCCCGCTGGCGATCGTCTGTGATGGCGATCCGATCACGATCGACATTCCGCAACGACAGCTGCAGTTGCATTTACCAGAGGACGAGATCCAGCTTCGCCTATCGAAATGGCAACGCCCCTCATTGCGATTCACCGACGGATACCTGGCCCTCTATGCGCGACTGGCCGAGTCGGCCGATCAAGGGGCAATCATTCGACATCGGATGTGAGGAACATCATTCCATGACTGGTCGACGCCCACCATTTACGAATCGGCTCTCGTCTCAGGCGTTGCGACTTGCCGGTTGTCGCGCCGTGTGGGGACTCGCAGTCTGTTTCGCTGTCAGTGCAGGGGAACCGAACACCGGAGATGAACCTGGCCATGGTCACAGCGCCGCAGCGACTCCGCAAGTCACCGTCGGGACGACGAGCCGCGACGCTTCGGTGCAGTCGCCCAACGCACCGCCAGCTCCATTGCTGTGGGGATTCGACGACATCGGCTTCCAATGGCCCGCGCCGCAGAATCAGGCAGCCCTGATACGTCACCCACGAGGCGGCGAATTGATGCGCGAATTCGGGTTCAACTTCTGGTTAATGTGGTATCCGGACGAGGCAGGCAAGTGGTCCTACCCGGAGAACTGCGAGTTCATTCGCAAGGTGGACCATTGGTGCGCCAACCACGACATGCATTGGATGCTGAACACTTTGCCGACAGTCTGGAACATCGCTCCAGAACACTGTGTAGACGAACGTGGATATGATTGGTTTTGCCGGGCTGATGGACGCAGATACTATCAATTTCCCGAGGAAATCCTCGGGGAACTCGGGCGTTGCCGTCAGCTATTGGGGCTGATGTATGACGAGGCCGAGCATCATCAGAACAATGCCAACTTCATTCCGGGACTTGATCGACCGTCCGTGTTCAATCCAGATGGCCTGAATCTGGAACAAGCGGCCGACGGGCACACGACGGCTGTCGCTGAATTCGTAGCCCATCACCGGCGATTCGGCTTGCCGCTCTATACCGAGCACGTCTTACCGGTCATGTTTCACACGTTTGCTCGGTCCGGCGTCACGGCGGGTACCAAGGTGCTCAAGGAATCCTGGTCTCCCATGACCGTGGCGTGTGCCTTAGGAGCGTCCGTTCAGTACAACACGCCGCTCTGGATCACGCCCGACCTGTGGGGACCTCGCGGTTATCCCAGTCACTCGGTGGAACAGTACCGCTCCGCGCTGTTAATGGCCTACCATATGGGCGCGGACTGCATCTACACCGAGAGCTTATGCCTGTCGCCCACACCCGGCGCACCGTATCAGGTCAACAGCTTGGTCAACGTGTCTGACACCGACTATGAGGTCACTCCGTATGGTGACGTTGCCAAGCAGTTCATCCACGAATACGTGCCGACTCACCCTCGGCGTTTCGACCGACGCACGTTGCGACCTCGTGTCGTGATTGTGCGGCAAGAGGACGGCTGTTACGGTCAGCGGGCGATTGCGGCCCCTCACCTTCCGGATCGGCTGTTCGGTTCGCACGAATGGCATGCGTCGCGGGCGACCGAGGCCTGGATTGGCATCTGGCACTTATTGACGCGTGGTGTCATTCCGAAAGACAGCCTCTATCGGACTTGGAAAGACCCCACCCATTTCTTCTGCCCGGTCGACGGTGTTGTTGTTTATGATCAGCATGTCGGATTGGAGCGACTTTGTGAGGCCGAAGTCATTTTTCTGACTGGTGTCGGCGTCACTCCCGAGACGCAGTCAGCGATCGCCGATTGCGTACGAAGGGGCGCTCTGTGCGTGGCTTGGCCTGGTCTGGCGCCGGAAACGGCCCGGCAGCAATGCGACGAGCAAGGGATTTACGTCGATGGCCAAGGCCGTTGGCTGCTGACCGAGGATTTTCTCAGTCCGACAGTTCGGCAGATGGTCTCACACGTGATTCCTGCCGAGAACGTGATTCGCTATCGGTTCGGACAGGAGGAGGTCATCATGCGCCCCGTGGCCGGTGATCTGGACCACCTCGAAGTGGAAGTGCGTACGGTCGAATAGGGCCGACTCACTCGTATCGGCAGTGCCATGCACGCTGCATGAAAATGCACGCTGCGTGAAAATAGCCGCTTACCTGTTCCACCAGATGTCGACCCAACGGGTTCCGGCTGGTGAGGGCTCGGTGCCGTGATATCCGACCGCGAAGTCCATGTCGCCGTCGGCGTCGAAGTCGGCCGCGCTCAAGGCGGCATGAATGTTCGAGTCACGTTCCAATTCGTGACGCGCATAGGTCCCCGGCGAAGTCTGCTCCAGGCACACGATGGAGGCGAGCGGTTGATCGTACACGTTCGTCGGTTTGACCTTGGCCGGCAGCCACGACGTGACCAGGATGTCGAGGTCTCCGTCCTGGTCGAAATCGGCGGCGGCGGACGCGCAGGCGCCGACCAGATCGGTGAGCCGATGGTATTCGAACGCCAGCTTTCCGCGGTTCTCCAGCCATTGGATCCCATGACGTGGATTCACGAAGCTGTTGTCAAACGCGTCACCGTTCGTGTATCCACAGCCGTTTCATTGATCACTTTTGGAGTGCCAGCAATTGTAGACGTGCTAATAGCCGACTTCGTCGCTGGGCATCACCAGCTTGCGAAGGAGACGAGCGATGGCGTTGCCCTCCTGTAATTGAGCGAGGTAAACCACCCCTTTCCACCTTGCCAGATAATCACCCTGGAAGTGCTCCACCCATCACAGGATTCGAAATTCTTGCTTTCTTGCGTGCGCTCGTCCCACGTGGCACAGCGTGTTCGGACGAAATCGTTTTTGCCCCGCTTCGCGAAGCCCCCGCAAGATGTGGCATGGCACCGTGGCATGGGCTACTGCTTCAGCTCCTGCAACATTTCGAGGGCAGTGTCGACCATGCGCTCCCCGGTACCTTGTTCCGAAAAACTGTGGAAGCCGGTCCACACTTGGTATCCCCCCAGCTGATACGCTTCGCGATCCGGGACGTAGCCGATCCAGTCATTCGAGAGCTCCGCAATGAACGTGTTTTCAAACGGCGAGCGGCGTTTGATTTCGACGCCCAGGCCGGTGAAGAACTCGCCCGGTATACCGACGATCGCCACGTCTCCGACACGGATCGTCTGAATCCATGTCGACCGTTCCTGACCCTGTTGCCCGGCCAGTTCCTTCCGCATGTTCCGAAAGACTTCGATGACGCCCTGAGCCTCTGGGCCCGCGCCGATGCGTTTGTTGCAGTACGCTGTGACGGCCTGCTCTTCCGCCGGCTCATCGAACTTCCGCACGTGAAACGTGAACGGACGTTTGAGGGCGGCCAGCGGCGGATGTTCCTGCACCCTGGCCTCCGCCAGCGCGGCACGTACGGCAGCCTCAATTCGTGTGGAGGCCTCGCCCGCATCACCTTCCAGGCGGTGCGTCGATCCGGAAGCTCCTTCCAGAAAGCAGAACGCTCCTCCCAGATCCTGTTCCATCCGCTGGGCTGCCATGCCATAGAAGGCCGGGGATCGGACGCCCGGTGTGAGGCCGCCGATTGTGTGCGTAGAGTGTCCGAAAATCACCGCCAGATACTTGCCGGCGGCATCACGAAAAGCCAACACGGGCAGATCGGGATCGAACGGACCCGTGGCCCGCACGGCATCATTGCGCGGACCAATCCAGTAGATCGTGCCATCGGCCAGCAGCAGACGGCTGTTCCTTCCGACGGTCGCCTCCTGGGCACGCTGGAAACTGAACGTGGCCTCGGTCGGTTGTTCATTCGCTTCCCGAACGGCTTTCACAATGGCCTGCTGGACTTCCCGGCAGAACGTCTGATCGCGGTCGTAGTAGTGGGCGCGCACAGTACTTGGGGCATGGTGCGTGTGCGTCGCATGGATCAACACGTGAGATGCGGGGATGCCGCACGTACTCTCAATCTCTGCCGCGACCGGGTCCAGCAGATCACGAGCCAGCACGATCACGTCGCAGCTCACGATGGCCACTTTCGTCGGTCCTTCGGCCAGCACCACGGCGGTCGCGCGCAGTTCCCCTTCCTGACCGTGCACTTTTCCCGGTCCAATCCCGCCGGCGATGACCATGGCATCATCCGCTTTCAAGTTCACGGCACTCCTGCCGACCTGCAGGACGGCCGGTTCCGCAGCTGCTCAGCGACAGTGCCGTCATCCACAAAAGAAGAAAACTGGTTGGCAGCATAGCCCATGTTCGTTGTCGAGCAGACATGATGCGACTTCCTTCGTTAGACATTGCCAAAGAACACGTATTGGTGTCATGCGGTCGTTCTGAACCATGTTGCCTTGCATGATGATATCCGTGAGCGGCGGATCGTCGGCGTGCTGGCCAGTACACCTTCGTTGTCAGTTTCCATCTATTTCCCCGGTCTTGTGAGCGTCAGGTCGCGAATCTCCGCGACGTGCGCGTTCTCAATCTCGCTGATCGGTTGCCTGGTATCCTCTGTTGCCCGCATGTCTCGATCCGTTCGCTTGCCGACTAGATCACCTGACTGGCCCCCTGAGCATAGGCGGTGGACACTCTGTTAGAAACTGCCCTTCGGCGCTGCTCTTGACGGGGGAACTCCGCGGCAAGAGGACCACCGCTTTGTCGGAGGTCGACGAAGGGGACGTGCTCGACGTCCAAGCCGTCAACGGCAAGTGGTGTGGGAGCGAGATCTAGTGGTGTGCTGGCATGGCTGAACCGCCGGAGGCCGCGTTGCGCAAGCACGCTGCTTGGGTACGGGCGGTGCCGTACAGCCGTCGATGCTGCGGCACTGCTTGCCAACAAGAAATGCCACACCCGGCAGGAGGCACTGCCGTGCCTCCGGTGACATACGTGTGGCACCGACAAATCGAGCATCGGGCAGGGGCTTGCAAGGGGCGGCAGAAGACGGCACAATGCGCGCGCGACGCTGGGAAAACGCGGGCCAACGTGAGGTGATCGCATGTTGGCCAAATTGCACACGTTCTCGCTGCTGGGCATTGAAGCGATACCGGTCGATGTGGAAGTCGATGTCTCGCCGGGCACGATTCCCAAGACGATTCTCGTGGGATTGCCTGAGGCGGCCGTGCGGGAGAGCACGCACCGCGTGGAACGGGCGATCGTCAATTGCGGGTTTCAGCGGCCGTACGACCGCGTCGTGATCAACCTGGCCCCCGCCGAACTGCCCAAACAGGCGGCGTCGTTTGATCTGCCGATCACGCTGGGTGTGCTGGCTGGCAGCGGACAGCTCACGTCCGATCGCTTTGAGCACTATGCGGTCGTCGGCGAACTGTCGCTCGAAGGTCGCACGCGGCCCGCCAAGGGCGCGCTGTCCATGGCCATGGCGGCCGCGCGGCAGAACGGCCTGCGCGGAATTGTCGTACCGGATACCAACGCCGCCGAAGCCGCGGTGGTCGAGGAGTTGGAAGTGATCCCGGTCTCTTCACTGGCCGAAGCGGCCGCCTTCTTTGCCGGGCACCTGGACATCGACCCGACGCCGTCCCGCCTGCAGGAGCTTTTCAACACCCTGTCACACTACGACGATGATTACGCCGACGTGCGCGGCCAGGAAATGGCCAAACGCGCGCTTGGTGATCGCTGCCGCCGGAGCGCACAATCTGCTCATGCTCGGCCCGCCGGGTTCCGGCAAAACCGAGTACATTTCACGATTCCCTACCCTCGATCCTGCCGCAGGCACACCCGAAAGCCGGCGGAGTCGGGCCAGCTGAATTTCAGACAATGCAGCCCAATTACACGCCAATATGGGGCATAGCGTCCACGTTGAAGAAGCACCGAAAATCGGTGTACCACTACAGCAGATCCGAATCGTCGACGACATCAATCAACTGCTGTCAATGAGGACAACGGACTTGCATCGTTATCAGGCTCCGAGGCGGCTGTCAGTTGTGTGTTGTCAGTCGTCAGTGGTCACTGGTTGGTGGTGTTAGTGCGGCCCGATGGCGGTTAGAGGCCTTCGTCGCGGTAAGCCTTGGAAACACATTTTGCCACTTCGAAAAACGCAGGGCCGTCTGGCACAAGCTTGGCATAATTGTCCGGCCACAGCGTCGCGAGCTGCACGATCACGACATTCAGGGTCGGGAAAATGCGAATCTGCTGCCCCATCCATCCACCGGCAGCGAAGCCACCGCCCGGTCCTTTCGGATAAGTCCAGTACTGATCGCGATAGCCTCCGTTCTCATAGGTCGCCTCAGGTACGGTGTCCATCTTCTTAGAGGCTGGAGAGAAGAACGCGGAATCGGGATTCACCAGATTCGCGACGAAATCCTGCGGTAACACCGATCGTCCTAAGTTGGGCAAGTGCATGAGTCCCCAGCGACGCAATCCCGCAACGTGGCCGAGAATCCGAAGGGGGTCAGGGCACGGCCATAGCAATCACAACACACATACGCGTCGTGTTCGGCGCCGATTTTCGACCACACGAGGTCGGTGAACAGGTCGTGGAATGGTCCACCGAGAGCCCGTTCCGCAGCAGCGACAACAGTTCTGGAATCCACGTCCTTGTAGTCGAAATACTCCCCGTGCTCGCGGTCCTTTTCCGTGGTCGCGATGAACTTCATACATCCCATTTGTGGTACGGACGGGTCCATTCCGTTGTACTCGAGGAACCCACTGGCGGCGTTGAGACCCTTCATAGCGAAGTCGACCATGCCTTGGAATGTCCAGGTGGGGCCGACGAAATTTCTAACGCCCGATGCCATGTTGAGCAAATGGTCGATGGTGGCGTCAGCGAGGCCAGAGTTCGCCAGTTCCGGCAGGATAGCATCGACTCGCGTCGTTCTCTCCAGCTTCCCGCGGTTTATGGCGATGGCGACAAGCCCCACAGACAGGGATTTGGACATCGACCAGAGATGGTGCAATGTGTGCGGATTCAGACCATTCCAGTATTGCTCAGACGCAACGATCGGTCCCTGCTCCCGACTCAAGTACACGGCGACGAATCCGTCCGACCGGGTCAGGGTCAGCCACTCGGGAACCGTGATTCTTGCTCCATTGGTGTTCTGGACCTCCACACGGTCCAATGATAGAGGACGATAGGTGAAACGCAGCGGGTCTCCACTCCGGGGAATCTGCTGAGTTCGCTGCAGTGCACTCATATGCTGCAGGGCCCAGTGCATCCGCTTCTGGTCTGCAAAAAAGCCGGTGGGAAGGTCAATGTTCTTGCCCACGAAAGTCGCATCGGTGATCTGCGGTCCCTGCATCACGCCGTAGTCAAATGGCTCTGTGTAGTGATAGACGATGTGCTCATCGCCCTGGACTGGCTGAGCCTGAGTTGGACCTGCTGTGGGGTCCTTTGCCGATAGCGGATGAGCGTGAGCCATGGCACCCGCTGCCGTTGTGGTGACCAGCGACGAAAGAAACGTCCGGCGATTCGGGATTGGGTTCACTTGCTATTCCTCCACCAGGTCAAATTGGTGACAGAGCAATGTCTGATTGAGTTCCACAGTGTCCAAGGCGTCATCCTTGGTGAGCGCCGCCAAGCCGTCGATGTTGAGAATCCGCTGCACGACGGCCAGCGGGGTTTTCGCAGCCGAAACGGCGGCACCGACAGTGCCTTGGCTGAGGCCGTGGAGGTCATCTTGTCGCCGCGCTGGTCCAATGCCGTCAACAGACTCGCGGAAGTTTCGTCGGGAGGTACGACGCGTCCGGCCAACTTCTTCTTTGCGGTAACAATGGGGGAAACTCCTGACAGGGTGGGACCTGCGTGCCTGTGGTCTACTTGTTCACGCGAGTATACACGTCGTGATACTGCGGCAACTTCTCTCCGTCCAGGAATAGGGTCCCATCGAAGATCAGCGTGTTACCATTATCCTGGGACACGACCGTACCGCTGCCAACGAGGAGCTTGCCGCCCAGCACAGCACCTGAGTGGTTCCATCGCCACTGTCCCTCCTGCTTCCAGAAGACGGTCTCGCTGGTATCTCCAGCTGTGGTGACCCGGTGGGCCTTGATCTGCTTGGTGTCAGAGTGCCACATGACGATACCGGTCATCTCGCTTTCGGCAACGCTTTCCTTCTCGGCCAGTGCGCTGCCGTCGGCGATCCAGTTGACCGTTAAGTGCGAGTTCACCTTCTCCCCCTGTTTCTTGCTGATACCTGGCCAGTCGGCAATCAGCGTTATGTCCCCAACCCACCGGCCGGCGTTGAGGTTGCCGAACTCCACGAATTCCTCGCGGGTTGTGAATGACTCGGGCGGCCCAGTCGACGCTCGTGTCATCGTTACTTGCAGTTCTGCTGTTTGGTTGCCCTCGCCAGCAAAGCCAACGGTGGTGAACACCCATTTGTCAGGCCCCAACTGGTTCAACTTGCACTTGCATTTGATCTGTTGGCCAAGCCCCGAACTGGTATACTCCCCCGTGAATTGACCCGGCGCCTGTTGCTTGAACTGAACGTACTCCAGCAGACCATCGGAGAAAAAGGACAGCTGCCTGATTTCACCGGCATTCGGGTCCCAACCAAACAGAATGTTGCCCTGGCTTTTCCGGTCCCCCACGGCCACGGCATAGTCGGCCAGCAAGCAGTGACCAGCGGGAGCCCATCTGGTGGCAAATGTCCCTTTCAAGGGTGCTTCACCCACTGACCCCTGAACGGCCCAGATGCCCACGAAACGCTGCAACTGCGCCTTCGCCTCCACTGGAAGCTGATCGGCTGCACAGGCAAGCTGACCCCAGACGGTTGACACGGCAAGCACTACCCCAGCAAGTCGTACCATGGTGCCTTCTCCCTTGGGTATCGAGGTGGGATGTGAAACGTCGCGACCGCCCGCGATTCTCGCCGCCCGGCTCCTCAGATTCAACTGGCCGGCGGCAGGATTCCTGATAAATCCCGCTCCCCTTGTTCGCGCACGCACTTTGTGACTGTGGCCTCGTCACGCCCCACAATGCTTACCCAGTAGCCTGTTCCCAAAACGTGCAGGCCGGATATCTCCACCTGTGATGCGTCACACCTAGCCGAATCGGATCAGCGGCGGGATCATCCCGACTCGCCGCCCAGAAGCATTCGGCCGGCCCCACGAGGTGCCTATCGGGAACGACGGCATCAGACGGCAGTTTGCCACCGCGGGCATGGAACAGATCCCGTCACCGGCCGGGATTTGAAACCGGCTGGCGTCCCAGGGTACCATAGCGGTCACCGGACAGAGCTTACGCAGCGGATTCATGGCTGGGTCGATGCTCAGCGTGGGCCGACAAGGCCGTGCCTTGCGACCAGTAGAACCAACTGCTACGCACTTCGCCCCGTTACTCATGGGAAGCACAGATGCAACGCCGAGAATTCGTACGTTTGTCGGTTGGCGCTGGCCTGAGTCTGACGGCCGCCGTACCGCCGGTTGGCTATGCGATTGCGGACAACTCAGGCACTGGCGGAACTGCCACGCACACTGATCCTGCCCAATCCGAAGATGGTGTGGTGATTCACGCGTCGGGAAATGACGTGATGCGCGGCAACCCGCCTGCCGCCAACAAGGTCGTTACGCTGGGGAATTATGAATCCTCACGGTCCCATCATTCGTGGTCCGCTCAACATCTGCGCGAGTTGTGTCCTACACAGGTGATTGCGCGAGGACGTGGCCACGTATCCGTGCTGCAACGGAGCCCGCGCGACGTCAATGCTCTTGTAATCCAGGATCTCAAGGGGCAGCCCTTGTCGGTGGGTGATTTCCTCACACGAAGCTACACCGAAGCGTTTCTGGTATTGCACGAAGGACGGATCCTCACCGAACAGTACTGGTCAGGTATGACCCCTGACCGTCCACATCGGCTGTATTCGGCCGCCAAGTCGCTGCTGGCCAATGTGGTGGCCATCCTCGCGGACGAAGGCACGCTGAGCTTGGAGGCGGGCATTGACGACTACGTTCACGAACTGGCAGCCTCCGCCTATGCCGGAGCCACCCTGCGTCAGTTGCTCGACATGCAGTCAGGCGTGAAGTACGAGTACGATCTGCAGGGCGCTGCCAAGTCCGCTACCGAACACGGCCGGCACTATCGAGCCGCCGGCATGTACCCGAAACTTCCTGACGAAGACCCTCAGTCAGGGCAGTACGACTTTCTCGTCTCTCTGAAAACCGCCGCCCGCGAGCACGGACAAATCTTCTGCTACAAGTGTTCTGATACGGTCGCCCTGATGTGGGCCTGCGAGCGCACGACCGGCTGGCGATACGCCGATCTGCTGGGCCATCATGTCTGGTCGCAGCTCGGGGCTGAGCACGATGCTTCCATCGTCTGTGACGCGCAGGGAGCTGCCACGCCTTTTGGCGGCATGTCCACGACGCTGCGCGACCTGGCACGTTGGGGCCAGATGCACCTCGAGAACGGCACGCTCTGTGGACGGAGGGTGCTGCCCGAGTCGTTCATACCCGACGTTCGCGACCACGCGGATCCGGAAAAGATCACGGCGGACTCTGGGCTGCTCGTGGAATTCCTGACGCCCGGCTGGGCGTACCGCAGCCAGTACTTTCGCCCGGCGGGCCCGGACAAGCCCATCTATGCCGTGGGAGCGGCCGGCCAGTATTGCTATGTCCATCCTGCGTGCCACACGGTGATCGCCAAGTTCTCGACGCACGGAGGCGTCGATCCTGAACTCGGTAGACTCGAAGTGCACGCGTTCCGGCAAATTGCCGAGAGCGTATCTTCATAAGTGGGAGGCCAGTTGGCCGAGCTGCTTCCAAACGCATCATTCGGTTCGTCGCTCTTGTCGAGGCTGCATTTGCTGGCGGCCAGGCACCACACGATACTCCCTGACTCTGCCCGAGGGCCATGGGGCTGTGCCGCCTCGATCGCATGAAGATTCTGCGGCGGTGGTAAGGCTGCATTCATGCAGATGCCTGATAGACGAGCGTCACACGCTCTGGTGAGAGCAATGCGGGCAGGCCGCCCAGTCCGATGCTGTCGGCGGCCTTGAGTCGCCGCATTGCCATTCCCAGGTCATTTCCGTCTGCACACGTACTTGATTTCGGTTTTCTCTCCGGCCAGGGTGAGGACGCCGCCACCACGGAACTCGGCATCGTTCGCCTCCAGATGGGCTGTGCCAGATCCCTTCTTTCCGTCCTTGTCAACCGCTTCGAGCGTACCAACCCAAGTACCCTTCTTTTCACCGAATGTGTAGTAGACGGTTCGGTTCACGCCGTCCGACGTGAACCAGTGTTCTACGTATTGCTTTCGATCCGGCGACCATCCTCCAACTCCAGACGCATG
>CAVWHV010000022.1:0-55444 GCA_963754725.1 uncultured Planctomycetaceae bacterium | reverse complement strand
CTGGCGTGGAGTGATGAAAGGCCGGGAGAAACAGCCCTGGTGATTGTTTTGAAATCTGTTCCATCGGTGAGCCTCTTCGCATCGACGGTTCACTTCTTCACCGCGAACCCTGTGCGAGGTGGGCGGCCCTGCACCAGGGGTATGGTGCCAGGGTAGGTATCGTCTGGCCGAAGGCCAGTTCTCACCGTAGCCTGGGGCAACGCCCCAGGAACGGGAGCACAACGAGATGTTTGGCCGAAGGCCATATTCACACGTGGGAGCCCATGCCACGGGTGAGTTTGGCCTTCAGCCAAACGTGTTTTATGGCTTCGATTTCCTGGGGCGTTGCCCCAGGCTACGGTGATGATGGCCTTCGGCCAACTGCTTCTGGCTGCTCCCAATCGAAACGGGAAGATGTACGGGGTGCGGACAGAAATCCCGCCGCACTTGCCATTTTTGCGGTTCCTTGTTCGTCAATCTGCTGTTCGATTCGTCAATCTGCTGTTCCTTGTTCGTCAATCTACGTTTCGCCGTCGGAGAGAACCCGCTATTCCGTGAGCGCCTGCCGTTCCCCACGGTGGGGACAGGTGGTCGCGGATCGGCTTGCCTTGGGCCGCCGACTGGTCGACAATACCTGGTACGTTCGGTGATCGGCCGAGCGTGCCGCTGGCAGATCAACTGGCCCTTCCGGAGGTGAATCCCATGTCGCGTGACGAATCTTCGAGTGTGTCCCGCCGTACGTTTGTCCGGCAAAGCAGTCTGCTGGCGAGCGGGATGTTGGTGGGGAGTAGTGCCCTGTGTCGGGGAGCGGTCGCCGGGCCTGTGGATCTCCCGCCCGCCGCCCCAGCCGAGCCGCTGGCCCAGCGCGTCCTGGGGCGGACCGGGGTTTCCGTCACCACCATGACGTTGGGTACCGCACCCTGCGGGTTGTGCCCGAAGATTCCTCCGGCCGAGATCGCCAAGATCGTGACCGCCGCGGTCGATCTGGGCATCAACGCGATCGACACGGCCCCGGCCTACGTGAAATCCGAAGAGGCCATCGGCATGGCGCTGGGTGCCCGGCGGAAGGACATTTTCTTGTCCTCGAAAGTTTTGGCCGACACCTTGGAAGAAGCGCAGGCGTCGCTCGACAAATCGTTCCAACTGCTGAAGACCGACTGGATTGATCTGGTTTACTATCACAGCGTGGGCGATCATGACGTGGAGCAGGCGATCCAGCCGGGCGGCGTGTTCGACTGGTTGCTGAAGCAGAAGAAAGCGGGTCGCTTCCGTTTTGTGGGCATCTCGGGACATCATCGCCCGCAGAGGTTTGTGCCACTGCTGGAGACGGGTGAAGTCGACGTCCTGTTGACGCTCGTGAATTTCGTCGATCGCTACACGTACGGATTCGAGGACAAGGTGCTGCCGGTCGCGCGCCAGCACAACGTCGGAATCGTCGCCATGAAGGTGTTTGGCGGCGCCCGCAAGAGTTCCGGTTCGTACGAAAACCCCGACGCTCCACCGGAGATGGACGTGGCCCATCTGCAGTGCGCGGTGCGCTATGCACTGGGGACGCCCGGAGTCAACACGGTGAACCTGGGCGTGCACAACACGGATCAGTTGCGCCAAAACGTCGAACTGGTCCGACAATACACGGAGCTCTCCGTGGACGAGCATCGCGAACTGGCACAGCTCGGCCGCCAGCTGGCGCGGGATTGGGGCGAGCATTTCGGACCTGTGGCGTGATACGAGGACATGGGGCTGGAACTTCGGGGATGATCATTCATGGGTCTGGCAATTCTATGCGCCGTGATCGCCACTTTCGCCGCGGGTGTCGTGGCCGCTGAAGACGATGGTCTGGCAAACACGGCGGCTCGCATCCACGAGCGGGCGTTGACGATCGACACGCACGTCGACACTCCGATGCGACTGGTCGGCAAGGGGTTCGACATCGGAGTGCGGCACGACACCGTGCGCAAGGTGGCCGAGTGGACCTGCCACGCATGAAGGAAGGGGGCCTGGACGCGATCTTCTTCGCCGTGTATCTGGGGCAGGGGGAACGTACGGCCGAGGGCAACGAACGCGCCAACAGGAGGCGCTGCAGATTTTCGATGCCATTCACAAGGTTGTCGCACAGTATCCCGATCTGGCCGTCCTGGCCACCACGTCTGACGAGGCGAGCCGCATCGAAGCGCAAGGAAAGCGGGCGATCTACATCGGCATCGAGAACGGATATGTGCTCGGCAAGGATCTCTCCTTGGTGAAGACCTACTACGATAGCGGTGCGCGTTACATTACGCTCTGCCACACGCGGAACAACGACATCTGCGATTCTTCGACCGATAAGAAAGGGCCGGAGCACCATGGTCTCAGCGAGTTCGGCAAGCAAGTCGTGCAGGAAATGAATCGCCTCGGCATGCTGGTCGACATCTCGCATGTGTCGGACGAGGCGTTCTACGATGTGCTGAAGAACTCCCAGGCACCTGTGATCGCGTCCCATTCGTGTGCCCGAGCCCTCTGCGACAACCCGCGGAACCTGACTGACGACATGTTGCGAGCGCTGGCCAACAAGGGCGGCGTCATTCAAATCTGCATCCTGGACGCCTACGTCAAGACGGCTCCGCCCAATCCAGCTCGCGACCAGGCCTTGCAGGAACTTCGTAACGCGTATGGAGAGTTCGAGAAGCTGGGCGAGGACAAGAAACGCGAAATGTTCGAGAAATGGGAGGAGATCAATCGCCACTATCCGCAATCCGACGCCACCGTGTCGGATGTGGTCGACCACATCGATCATGTCGTGAAGACGATCGGCATTGATTACGTCGGGATCGGCACCGACTTTGATGGAGGCGGTGGTGTTGCCGACTGTCGCGATGTCAGCCAGATGGGAAACATCACGCAGGAACTGGTGCGGCGCGGTTACACGGAGGAACAAATCCACAAGATCTGGGGCGGCAATTTCCTGCGTGTGTTTCGCGAAGTGGAACGATTGGCTCATCGCGAGCCGTCTGACAGACCCCTAGGAGCAAAGAAAAATGTCCGTATCCCGCTCACGACGTTCGTTTCTCAAGAGCACCGCATGGGGTGCCGCCGCGTTGGCGTTGCCTGTTCGTTCGAGCCTGGCCGTCTCCCGTAAGCCCACGCTGGAAGTGGGCGAAGGGGTCGTGGACACGACTCCTCCGTTGGGGATCGAGATGGCTGGGTTTCATCGCCCGGCAGGGCAGGAACGACGGATTGTGGGCATTCGTCGGCCGACAGCCGCCCGCGCGATCGTGCTGCGGATCGGGGACGTACAAGCCGCGATCGTGTCGTTGGACATTGTGGCCGTGTCGAGCGAAATGACCGCTGCGCGTGCAACAGCAGGTCTCGCAGCAACTCGGCATTCCAGCCGCCCACGTCCGGCTGTGCGCCACGCACACACATTCCATGCCCGCATTCTTCTACCTGAGGCAGTGGGGTGCCATGTCTCCGGAGTACATGGCCAGTGTCGAACAGAAGATCGTCCGCGCCATCGAAATGGCCAAGGCCGATCTGGCACCCGCCACGCTGTCCGTAGGAAAGGCCCGGGTATCCGGGGCCAGCAACAATCGCACCACCAAGACCTGGAAGACGGATGAGCAGTTCACCAAGGATTCAACGGACGCCGAGCGCTGGCTCGACACCATGCTCCATGTGCTTCACTTTGAGCGTGGCGAAGGTGCGCGGGATCTTCTGTGGTACCATTTCTCGGCACATCCGGTCTGTTATCAGGATGACCAAGCCGGACCCGACTGGCCAGGACTGGTCGATGAACTGATGCGCCAAAGGCTGAACATGGCACCGTCGTTCCTGCAAGGCCATTGTGGCGACGTGAATGCCGGCGATGCCACGCAATGGATTGGCTCCGAGCAGAACACGGCCGAGCCCGTGGCGGCCGCGATTGCCCAGGCGCTGGACAGCACGCGGCAGGTTCCCGTCGACGAGATCCGCGTACAGACTCAACAGTTCCCGGTTCCACTCGACGTCGAGTTGTTTCGCAGTTGGCTCGAGGAGTACCGCAGCGATCCGGCGAAGTGCAACACCGACACGTGGGTGGATGCCGGTTTTGCCGCGGACTGGTATCAAGGTTCACTCCAGCGCGACGTGAGCCAGACCCATCTGCCCGTCCCGCTCAGTGCCATGCAATTGGGCGACGTGGGAATGCTGTTCCACCCGTCCGAGCTGTACAGTTGCTACGGCCTGATGATTCGTCGCGATTCGCCACTGCCGGATACACTGGTGGTCGGCATACGCCGACGGTGAGATCGGATACTTGCCGGACCCCAACGCGTACCAAGGCGCGTGAATACTCAGCGATTGTGGTACCGAAGATCCTCGATCTGCCGCCGTTCACACCGACGGCCGCCCGGGAACTGACGGCCGCCGCCATCGCAATGCTCAACAAGATCGTCGCGTAATCCGGTTCGCTCCACGGTATGCTGGTGGATGGCTTGCACCGGTCCGCAACCGAAAAGTACGAGGGGAGCGTCGGATGAGCAGAAAACTGCGGGGAAACGGGTGGTTCTTGTTGCTCGCTCTGGTCTGTCCCGCCGCCGGGGCCGAGCCCGTAGCGTGTGGTCGATCTCTTTCGCTCAACGGCCCGTGGCTGCTGGCCACCGACCCGCAGAACATCGGGCGCGAGCAACACTGGTTCGCGGAGCCGCTGCCCGCAGCGAAGTCGACGACCGTCCCCTGGATTATCCAGGAGGCGTTTCCGGGCTATCACGGCGTGGCCTGGTATTGGCGCACCTTCGACGCTCCTGTGCATCCCGACGCCAAAGGGCGGTACTTGCTGCGTTTCTGGGCGGTGGATTACCTGGCCGAAGTCTGGGTCAACAATGTGCAGGTTGGCGGACATGAAGGGGGAGAAACGCCGTTCGTGCTCGATGTAACATCAGCCATCCAACCCGGTGCAGCCGAATCGGCTGTCCGTGCGCGTGTTGAACCCGACCCATGAGCCGATCGATGGCATCGTCCTGAATCAGACGGCGCGGCGCTGTAAAGTGATTCCCTATTCCGCCGGTGCCGCCTATAACCACGGCGGCATCGTTGATTCGGTGGAATTGCTGCTCGTTCCTCCGGTTTATCTGGAAGATCTGTCGGTGCGTCCCGACGCCACGTCGGGTGTCGTGAAGGCCCGGGCGGTCGTGCACAATACGACGCCGCAGGCCGTGGTGGGAACCGCCTCGTGGAGCGCGGCTCCGGCAGCCGGCGGTCCGACTCTGTGTACGACCCGGCAGGCCCATACATTTCCACCGGGTGTCACGAGCGTCGACGGCGAACTGCAGATCGACAGTCCACGGCCTTGGGACCTCAGTGACCCTTACTTGTATCGAGTGACCGTGCGTGTGCAGGCCGATCAAAGCGGCATGCTGGACGAGCAGTCCGAACGTTGTGGCTTCCGGGACTTCCGCTTCGCCAACGGCTACTTTCGCCTCAACGGTCGTCGCGTCTACCTGCGCAGTGCTCATACGTGTAACCACTACCCGATCGGCCTGCAATTTCCCCGCGATCCCGACCTGTTGCGCCGCGACCTGCTGAACATGAAAGTGATGGGGTTCAACATGGTGCGGTTCATCTGGGGTGGTGCTGCGCGTGTGCAGCTGGAGCTGTGCGACGAGATCGGATTGCTCGTGTATGAAGAATCGTATGCGTCCGCTCCCATCGCCGACTCGCCGAAGATGATCGAGCGGTTCGACCTGAACGTCGCTGAGCTGATTCGGCGCGATCGGAATCATCCGAGTGTTGTGATCTGGGGACTGCTGAACGAAGCTCCGGAAGGTCCCGCCTTTCGCCATGCGGTGGAAATGCTGCCGCTGGTACGCGAACTGGACGACACGCGGATCGTCATGCTCAACAGCGGTCGCTACGACCACGCCGGCAACTCGGGTATTGCCAGTGTGTCGGGAATCGACATCTGGCCTCGCGTCTCGCCCGTGGAACCGTGGGTGGCCATCAACCGGACTCAACAGGTGATCCGCGCGTTGGGGATTACCTGGCCGCCAGCACAGTTGGCGCTTCATCCCGGTCCGCTGGGAGAATACAGCGTCGTGCGGTGGACGGCTCCCACGGATGGCACGGTGGAGATTTCGACGCAGTTCACCGGGCTGGCCGAGAAGACGACGACGGACGTGCACATCCTGCACAACGGCCAGGTGCACTTGAGCGGTCTGCTGAACCTGAACGGCGGCGGCAACGTCGCGAATCACGCACAGAACTTGTCGGTCAAGTCGCACGACACGCTGGACTGGGTCGTCGGGATGGGCAATGCAAGTTACGGTGCGGATACGACAGCGGTGGCCGCGACCGTCAAGTATGCTGCGGGCACAACGTTCGACGCGGCGGCTGATTTTTCGATCGAGAGTAATCCGCACGGCGCGTGGAGTTATGGCCAGCTGGCGCCGGCGCTGCGCCCGACATCCAGACGTTCACGCCCTTTGGCGTCGACGGTCCTGCCACGGCGATTGGCAGTATTTCCAATCCCGGCTCCGCGGTCTGGGAGGACCTGCTCAGTGACCAGCACCGTTATCCGCGCGTGCCGCACACCGGTGCCATCATCCAGTCGCTGCGCACGCTGGCGGAAGGTGATAAGCCCGTCTTCCTCACCGAATACGGGATCGGCAGTGCGGTGGATTTATGGCGGGCAGTACGGCATTTCGAGCAAGCCGGCGCGCAAGAAACCGAAGACGCCCAGTTCCTGCGCGACAAGTTGAACCGCTTTCTGCGGGATTGGGAACAGTGGCGGCTCGATGAGGTGTATGCACGACCCGAGGATTTCTTCGCCGAGAGCCTGCGGAAGATGGCCGGGCAACGCACGCTGGGACTCAATGCCATCCGTTCAAATCCTCGCTGCGTCGGACACAGCCTGACGGGAGCGATCGATCACGTCATGTGTGGCGAAGGGCTGACAACCCTGTTTCGGGAACTGAAACCTGGCACGATCGACGCCCTGTTTGAAGCCTGGGCGCCGCTGCGCTGGTGCCTGTTCGCCGAACCGGTGCACGTGGCGCGCGGAAGCCGGGTTCACTTGGAAGCGGTGCTGGCCAACGAGGACGCCTTGCGGCCGGGCGAGTACCCGGCACGCATCCAGGTGATCGGCCCCGATCTCACCCCTGTTCTCGACCGTACGGTGACTGTGACCATTCCCGAACTCCGGGCACCGCAAGAACCACCACTGGCTGAGTCGATCTGGGCCGAGGACGTGGCGATTGACGGGCCCCCGGGCACGTATCGCTTCCTGGCCACATTCCTGCAGGGCGCAGCGGCCACGGGCGGTCACGTCGCATTTCACGTGACCGATCTGGCGCAGCTTCCGCGTGTGGAATTGGAAGTCGTGCTGTGTGGCGAAGACACCGGCCTGGCCGACTGGCTCGCCGCGCACGGCATTCGCACTCGACGGTTCTCCCTGGAAGCGCCTGCCGCGCGCGAGGTGATTCTGGTCGCGGGCCCGCTTGCCACTCCGCAAGAGGAAGTGGTTTGCGAACTGGCGCGTCGCATGGTGCGCGGTACGACGGTCATCTTCCTTACACCCGAATCGCTACGGCGCGGCGATCAGCCGCTCGGCTGGCTGCCACTGGCCAACAAAGGTACGCTGTCCGCAATTCAGGGCTGGCTGTACCTGAAAGACGAATGGTGCAAGCGACACCCGATTTTTGAAGGACTTCCAGCCGGTGGTCTGATGGACTACGACTATTACCGCGAACTGATTCCCGACGCCGTCTTCGCCGGTCAGGAGCCGCCGGCGGATGCCGTGGCGGGTGCCATCAAGGCCTCCCAGGATTACACGTCGGGATTGATGATGGCCGTCTACCGCGTCGGCTCGGGACGGTTCATTCTCAACACGCTGCACATTCGCGATCAACTGCACCAGCACCCGGTTGCCAGCCGACTGCTGGTCAACCTTCTGCGGTATGCCGGTCGCGATGTCGCCCAGCCACTTGCCCCCTTGCCGCCCGATTTCGATACGCAGCTGCGGGCGTTCGGCTACGCAAAGTAGCACAACCATCCCGGTTGTGCCCGAGCAAGCGGGACGCTTGCTCTACAACTAGAACGGCGGGGAAACGCCGGGAATCGAGAACGGGTAGAAACCGTTCTCGCCCGGCATGCTGCGCGGCTTGGCGTCCCAGGCGATCTGCTGCGGGCGATTCCTGCGGTCACCGTTGGCCACAGCATCGTCCCAAGTGACGACCTGACCCGAGTAGGTGGCCATGCGGCCGAGCACGGCCGTCATGCTGCTGACCGCGCCGAACCAGCCTTCATTGAGATACTTGTCGGCGGCAATGGCCTTCATCAGGTCCACATGTTCCTGCACGTACGGGTTGTCGCTCTCCAGCTTCGGTCCGCTGCCGTGGGCCACATTGCGGCTCTCCTTCGTGCCGTGCACGAACTCGCTGACCTGCGTCCCACGTGCCGGGTTGGTGACGGCTCTGGCTGAACACCTTGGTGCCGTCGGCATACGTGAATTCGACGAAGTGATGATCGAAGATGTCACCGTAGTTGCCGCGGTTCACGCGACCGCCCATGCCATTCGCTTCCACCGGATGGCGCCGTCTTCGGATCGCCGCCTTTGGTCATCACCCAGTTGGCGATGTCGATGTTGTGCACATGCTGTTCGACGATGTTGTCGCCGTACAGCCAGCGGAAGCAGCCCCAGTTGCGGAGCTGGAATTCCATTTCCTTGGGGTCATTCTGCGGCCGCGGACCGATGTCGTGGGCGCCGCCGCCGGAGCCGTTCCAATACACGCGCAGGAACTCGATGTCGCCGAGTTTGCCGTCGTGAATTTCCTGGATTCCCTGGATGTAGGGACCCTGATGATGGCGCTGCAGGCCGACGACGACCTTCAGGCCCTTCTTGTCCGCCTGTTCGTTGGCTGCCATGATCTGCCGATAACCGGGGGCGTCGGTGCACAAGGGTTTTTCCATGAACACGTTCTTGCCAGCCTTGACGGCCGCCGCATAGTGCAACGGACGGAATCCCGGCGGAGCGGCCATGAGCACCATGTCGACACCGCAGTCAATCGCTTTCTGATACGCATCCAGGCCGACAAATACGCGATCTGCCGGCACATCCACGCTCTCCTTCCCATTCCTGCTGGATGTGCCTCAACGAGTTGCGCACACGTTCCTCGAATGCGTCGGCGACAGCCACCAGCTTCATGGGCTGCTTGAGAATCTTGGCTGCATTCAGACAGTCGTTGACCGCGCCGGTGCCACGACCACCGCAACCAATCAGCGCGATCTTCAGTGTGTTGTCGGCGGCCGCATGTGCGTGACGCACGACGCTACCGGCTGCAACGCCGCCATCGTACCCGCCGCAACAGCTGAGTGTTTCAGGAAATCGTCGCCTGGATGCTGACATCTGACTCATGTGTGTACTCCTTGGTGGGCCTATCGGACTGGGGAATAAAAGAGCCATCGAGATTTATGCCTGGGAACCTTCGCCAGTCTAGCCCGCTGCTGGAGCGGATGCAACGGGCTTCGCGGCCCCGACAGGATCGTGCCGACACACCCTCTGCGGCTCGATGTGGGGTCGATTTCACCCCCGGATGAGCATGTCGCTGTCCGAGTGTAAGTGTAAAATGTGCGAGCGTGCACCACGGTCCACGACAGAACGTCTCTTGAAGAAAGTCACCTATGTGTCACACCTTGTCGCCTCAGGGCAATCGTCTGCTTGGGTCCGTGCTGCTCTTCGTGTCGGCGGCCAGCTCGTTGTGTCAACCCGGCGCGCAGGCTGTTTCGCAAGAGATCGCCTGGGAGCCGTTGGGGATCTCGGGTGGCGGCGGCATGTTCTCGCCGGCGATTTCGCCGCTCAATCCTGACCTGATGCTGATCAACTGCGATATGAGTGGAGCCTACCTATCGCGAGACGGTGGCCATCACTGGCGGATGATCCATCACCTCCAGCTGCGGAGCGACACGCAGTGTCGGCCGGCGTTCCACCCGCAGGACCCACATGTGCTGTACGCGTCCTCGGGCGGTCAACTGCGGATCAGCCGCGATGGCGGCGAGACTTTCTCACCTCTCGGCAACTTGAAGCAGCCGTTGTGCGGGGAGATCGCCATCGATCCTTCCCACGCCAACCGGATGCTGGTCGGTACTCGCGAAGGTGACTGCTGCATGTCGCTCGACGCCGGAGAAACCTGGACCGCCTGCGCCGGCCCGCGCGGACAGCTGATCGGTTTTCACTTCGATCAGACCCGAGCCGGCCGCACGTTCTTTGCCGCGACGGATCAGGGCGTCTGGCGATCGGATGATCAGGGCCGCACGTGGAGCGAACGTACGCACGGATTGCCCTGGACGGAGATCCAGGGTTTCGCCGCGGGATCCAACGCCAAGTCCGGTATCGCGATACTTTACTGCAGTGTGCGCAGCAAGCCGCAGCAGGGCCAGTTCACGGGCGGAATTTTCGTCTCGCGCGATCGAGGCGACTCCTGGCAGTCCGCCATGGGGCCGGGGATCAACACCGAGACCAAGAAGGCGGACGAGTGGGCCTACGGACCGATCGCCCAGTACCATCAGTTACTCACGTCCGACGTGAATCCGCTGCTCGTCTATGCCATGAACACCAGCACCGGGTTTCATCCACCCCATCATGAGACGGTCTACCGCAGCGACGATGGCGGTCAGAACTGGCGCGATGTCTATTTCATGGACCCGCGTTTCGAGCGCTACAACATCGCTCCCAATTACGTGACCGCCTCCACGGGACAAAGCTGGAAGGGGGGCGACACACCATTTGGTGTGGCGATCTGTAATTCCGATCCGCAGCGGATCATCCTGACTCGCAGTGACTGCCACATCACGCACAATGGTGGCGAGACCTGGTTCCACGGCGATACGTACCCGGCGCCTGGGGAAACACCGAAGCCGGGCAGTGCCTGGGCGTGTAACGGGCTCGTGATCACGACGACCTGGCACTACTACATCGACCCCTGCGAATCCAACCGTCACTACATCGCGTACACCGATCTGGGCTTTGCCCGCTCGCTCGATGCGGGTCGGACGTGGATCTGGTGGGACAAGAACTCCTGGGCGCCGTGGCGCAATACGTGCTACGAAATCGCCTTCGACCCCGCCGTGCCCGGCAAGATGTGGGGCGGTTTCTCCGACGTGCACGACATCCCGAATGAGAACATCATTTCGGAACGTCACGGGCACAATGGACCTGGGGGAGTGTGCGTCTCCACTGACTTCGGCGCCACCTGGCGGGCCGAGGCAGAAGGTCTTCCGGCTCGCCCCGTGACATCGATCGTGCTGGATCCCCACAGTCCCGCCGGCAATCGCACGTTGTATGCCGGCGTGTTCATGGCCGGCGTGTTCAAGTCGATCGATGACGGCCAGACCTGGACGCTCAAGAAGAACGGACTTGGCGATCCGCAGAACCTGCGCGTGTACCGAGTCATCCTGCACCAGGACGGCACTTTGTTCGCCAGCATCTGTGCCATGCGCAAGGCTGCTCGTCAGCCGCTCCAGCCCGAAGGTGTCGGACTCTATCGCTCGCGCGACCAGGGAGAATCCTGGGAGAAAGTCAACCGCGACCATCCGTTTCTATATCCCAAAGACTTTTCCGTCCACTTTGCGGACAGCGACGACATCCTCCTTGGCACGTGCGACGTGGATGGAAACGACCAGCAAGGAGGCCTGTACCGTACGCGCGATGGTGGGAAGTCCTGGCAGCGGATCGGTCGGCAGGGGCGTCAGACGTTCGGCGGGTACTTTCACCCGGACCGCCGCGGGTGGATCTACATGACGTTGACCGAAGGAGCGCCGGAGGCCGGACTGTGGTTGTCACGCGATGACGGCGGCTCCTGGGAACCGTTCCACGACCTGCCGTTCTCGAATATCCAGCGCGTTGTCTTCGATCCAGCGGACCGTCAACGTATCTATGTCACGACTTTTGGCGGCAGCGTGTGGCGCGGTCCTGTCGCGCCGACGAACAGGTGACAATCGGCCTGTACGCAAAAGTTGTTCCGGCATGCACGGCCGGGTTGCACGTGCGGTGTTCGTTCACGGGCATTCGGCCGAGGGTCTCCTGGAACCGCAAATGGATGAGAAAATGCCGGAAATGTCCCCCACCATGGAAGATGACGGAAAAATGTGGCCTGCGGTGGGGTCATAGTGTTGTTGATTACCGGGTGTGTGGTGCCGGAAGATGCCCATCGACGCACAGCAGTTGGCGAAATTGATCGAGTGCCACGCCGCCCCCCTGCGGCTGTGGATCCACTCGCGCTGCGCTGCGAGCGAGGATGTGGTCCAGGAAGCCTTTTGTCGACTGGCGACTCAGGAGCCGGCGCCGGACAACCCGGCAGCCTGGTTGTATCGGGTCTGTCGTAACCTTGCTGAGAAGCAACGGACGTCGGACGAACGCCGTCGGAAGCGTGAGCGCGCGTGGGCTCGATGGGACGTCACCACGAGCGATCAAGCTGACCCGACGGAAGTTGCCGAGGTCCTGGAAGCGGTTGCGGAGTTGGACGATGACCTCCGCGAAGTCCTCGTGGCACGGATTTGGGGCCAACTATCGCTGGAAAGAGTGGGTGAGCTATGTGGCGTTTCGACCACAACCGCCTTTCGGCGCTATGCAGACGCCCTCCAGGCACTTCGATCCAAACTCGAAGTGAAATGTGAGAATCGACCATGAACGAAAATTCGATCAGCGACCCACAACTGCAGCACATGGAGGCTCGTCTCGCCGCAGCGACGCCTCACCTGTCGAACCTTGAACAGCAGCAACTGTTGTATCAGTGCGCGTTTGCCGCAGGGCGACAGGCGTGCGCCAGGAAGCTGCGGCGTTGGCAGACGATCACTGCCGCGCTGCTCGTCTTCTCCGTTGGGATGAGTGTGCCGATGGTGCGCGGCCGTTGGTTGCCTGTCGCACAAAATGCGGAATCCACTACGCCCAACTCGACGATGCCGCACCAGGCGCCCAGCCAGCCGGAAGTACGTTTCCCCGTACTGCAACTGGCGAAAGTCGAACTGGATGCGTGGCAGCTCACGTCGCCAGTCAGCGGGCGGATTGAGGGACAACGCATTCCAGCGGAACTGGTCGATCCTTACATCCGTTCACTGACGTTGGGCTCGCTGACTCGCACACTTCTCGAACCATCCAGCCGCTGAATGAGGAGGCCATGTAATGCTCTGTACACTTTCATTCGTCTTGGTTCTTGGCCTGTGTGGTGACGCGGTGCCGTGGAAACACCACAACCGATCGAGCTGACCCTTGCTGCACAAGAAATCGAAACGCCGGTACTCAAGTACCAGCTACTCCCTGCCGAAACGGAACTCAAACCGGGCAATGCAGTGCCCATCCTGCTGAGACTGCCCTGGGAACAGTCGAGTTGGATGAACAAAGTGTATCCGGAGTTGCGGGAGTGGGTATCGCGCCCGCTGAGCGCGTTCGGAATGGACGGAACCGTGTGTTCTGCCCGAGAACTTCTACAGCGAAATGAAACGGGCAGCACTTCGCCGGGACGCGGCTTGGGAGTATCCGATTGATGAAACGCCAACGCCCTACATGATCCTGCTGCCGGATGTCCAAGGCTTGCGGTCCTTCTTGGGATATGGCTTGGCGGCCAAGGTCCGCTACCACCTGGCGCACGGCGAACTTGACAAGGCGCGCGAGGGAATCCAGGTGGGTCTGGCCAACAGTCGCCATCTGGCACAAACGCCGTTCTTTGTGAATCAGCTTGTCGCGGTTTCGATCCAGCAGGCCATGTTGGATCAGGTCGGCGAGTTGATCTCACAGCCCAAGAGCCCAAACCTCTATTGGGCGTTGACCGCACTGCCGGAGTCGCTGATCCAGATCGATCGCGCCGCAGGCTTCGAAGCAGGCATGTTCGCGATGACGTTGCCGGCCGTGAATGACCTCGATCGTCCGCGCGATGCCACGCAGTGGAGGCAAATGGCCAGCCAGCTCGCACGGTTGCTGGAAGAACTCGGGGACCTCCCTAAGCCGGAGCGGCCGCAGGAGGACACTTCGTCCGCAGTAAGGAAATTCCTTGATCGCTGGACTTCAACAGACAAGACACCGCTCGAGCAGTTTGTCGTGTACGCCCGCGCGGAACTGCCATCATTGCTTAAGATCTCGGCAGACGAAGTCTCAGCCATGTCGGACGACGAAGCCAGCATCCGCTGGTACGTTCACAAACGTCTTTGCACGGATCAGAAGATGGGCGCCGTTCTCGCCTTGCCACCGGGTCAGGCCTGGCCGCAACTGATCGAGCTGCAGAACGAACGCGAGTCGATGCAGAAGAAACTGGGTTCCGAACCGGCGCAAATGAGTTTCCTGCACCCGATCCACATCTATGTCTCCCTACGGTCGGCCCAACGCAAGATCGCGGCGCTGCGGATCGTCGAGGCCGTTCGCCATCACCTGGCGCTGCATGACGGCAAACTACCCGACAGCCTCGACCAGATCCAGGAGCTTCCCATACCGGTCGACCCGCTGACCGATCAACCGTTCCACTGGACCGTTGATGGAAATACCGCGACGCTCAAAGCCCCGCCACTCCCCAGTGATGTGGCCAAGCTCGGTTCCCAGACGGAGGTTGCCAGCATGCTGGAGTATCGGCTCCAGGTGAAGTAGGAATCTGGTGTGCCTGCGTCGCCTGCGGCGCGGACAGAGGGACGGACGTTTTGCGGGCGAGCTTGGCACACCCTACAAGACTACAAGACTCACCGTCTTCACGAGCGGCCGGCTGAGTCCAATCAGGATGTCTGGCGGGTGTCGCAGGACGTTGCCGCTCGCCAGGCCAGCTCCACCACGGGCGCGGACAGGAACACCAGGGCCAGCAGAAACAGCGGCCAGTCAAAGCGTTGTGGTCTCAAATCCATCAGCCGTTCGACTCCCTCGGGCAGCACGCGCAAAGCGTCCTCCATGAACACGTAGAGTGCGAGCGTGCCTCCCACCATAGCGGCGGCGGCGGAGTAGCCACTTGGACAGATCGGTTGTTCAGGCGAGTCGCGGAGTGCCACGAAGGTTCCGCCGGCGATCAGGAGACACGCGATGAGCGTGGGCGCGAGCACGGGCCCCCACCACGGAAGCGGCAGGAGAAACAGAATGTCCCAATCCAGCAGGGAACGCGGCCAGCCCGTCAGCGGCACGAGAAAGACGTAGTAGAAGATGTCCCACGTTCCGAAGGCGACGATCGCCAGAGCCGCACGGCTCCGCCAGGTCCGCCCCGCCAACCAGCCGACGCTTCCGAGCATCAGCAGGGTCGCCGCTTCACGCACCAATTCGGCTCGGAGAATGTTCGCCTCCAGCGGCAGCCCCACCGGCTCGTAAGGATCGAATTGCTGGCAGAGGCTGCGCAAGTACAGGACAACCGCGGATTCCAGCCAGGCCATGGCCACGGCGAAGAGCACGACCCCGAGCCATTGGCCGAACCTCGACGGTTTCAAAATTGCTCCGTTCATGTCTGACCTCGAATCCCAGAGGTTGCGTGAGGTAACTATTTCGTTTCAGCAGGGTGCCGCCAAATCGAGCCCAATTCCCAGACATCGACCGAGCGTATGCGGGCTGTGCCCCCTTCGCTGAAAAGACGCATGGATTGATCTTCCATGTTATTCATTCGCTTGAGTGTGGCACATTCGCGCCGATTGACAAACACCTCCAACACGCTCCGGTCGACAAACACATGGAGCCGCAAGAGCTCCTCATCAGGCAATAGCTCAAAAGCCGCACTGTGTCCGTCGACGTGCAACTGGGCGTTTTTCACGTCGTAAGCGATGCGGTTCTGGAGGTGAAGTCCGCGGAAGTGCGCAGGTCCAGCCCGACGACTTTGGCGTCGCCAACCTCGATTTCCGCGATGATTTCGCAGGTGTTGCTCCGGACGCCGAGCGGGTATTCGCCCTGGATCGTCCGGTTTCCTTCACTCCAATGCGCGCCACGCAGTGCCTGCAATTCGACCGGCGGTTTCTGTCCCAACAGGCCGTCAGGGCGCACGGTAAGAACTCGCGGCAAGGACAGATTCGTGGCCCAATGATGCCCAGCGCTCCGCCACCCAAGTTCATCCCCCAAAGCAACCAGCGGCCGTCCGGGGTCTTCAAGGCGTTGCTGGCGTAGAAGTTGTTGGGGCCGCCTATGTCGATCGACTTCCATGGGCCGGGCGTGAAATCTCCGTTGCCACCGTAAGAGGCAATGGTATAGGACACGGCACCCCGCGGCGCGTGATCGGTGTCCTGCAGATTGTTGAAGAGAGGCGACACGATGAAGACGCCCTTGTCGCCGAAGAGGAGGAAATTGGGACACTCCCAAGCTATGCAGTGCTCGCCCATACCCGTACACAACGGTTTGACGTATTTCCAGTCGGTCAAGTTGTCTGACCGGAAGTAGAGGACCGTGCCGCCGACACCCTGGATAGCGCCACAAACGATCATCTGCCAGGTCGAACCTTCGCGCCAGATGAAGGGATCGCGGAAACCGCCCTTGACATAGTTCTCCACGTCCGGTTCCCGGAGAATCGGGTTTCTTTCATCTTTGAGCCACCACCGCAGGTTCGGATCCTCACTGTGCGCAATACACTGCGTCTGCGGCTCAGCGGCCGTATAGAAAATCGTCGGAGTGCCGTCGTCGGCAATGACCGTGCAACCCGATGCACAGAAATTGGGGTCGTAGGAACCACGTTCCGGCATCAGCGCAATCGGTTCATGCTCCCAATACACGAGGTCCTTGCTGGAGGCGTGTCCCCAACCGGTATTGCTGTAGCCCGGTTGTCCTTCTTCCCATTCCTCCGCCGGCTTTCCCCACTCGAACTCCGGGGAATGCTGAAAGAAAACATGGTACTTGCCCTTGGCGTAAATCAGACCATTGGGATCACCCCCACTACCCGCTGCGGGCATGAGGTGGAAAATCGGTTTGGCGGGGTCACTGTCGACAGAGGCCTGCTTGGCCGCTACGCGCGCGTTCGCCCGGGTGATTCTGTCCAAGTGGTTCACCTCCAGTTGGATGCGGAGGTCCGTCCTCTGTGCCAGCGCCACCTGGCCCATCCCCAACAACATCGTGATTAAGACCACCGGTTTCATACGAAGGCTCCTGTCACAATTACCCATGGTGTTCCTGTGCGCACATATTTACGCGGAGACAACACCTCCGGCGGTTTGGGACAAGTCGCGGCGACCGTCCGTCGGCGCCAGCCTATCCCCCTCATACACTGCCAGTCAAGGTGATCCGTCGTCGAAAGAACGGGGAGTTGGAAGACAGCCGGGGGAAGCCGAGTGACGCCAGGAGGGTGCCAATCCTCGGCCGTGTGATGGACGACTCGCGCGGCAGGTAGGTTCGCCTTTGCACACGTGACGTGAACACCTCCACCTGATTGTTGGCCAACGTCTGTAGGGATAGACTGAGGCATCTTTCCCTTTGGAACGCTCGCATGAAACGCTCCGGAACCATCTCGATAAGTGAGCGGTGGAGTCGACGCAGCCAGGCGGCATTTGCCGGCCTACTCGTCTTTCTTGGCGGTCAGTCCCTGTCCGGCAGATACGCAGACTCCGGACTTCTACATCCGCAAGTCGAGCTGGCATGCAAGTCTGCTGGCGTCGCTTGAGGCACTCGCTACGCGCGGGCTTGAGGATGTCTTTGAGTCGTTCGAAAGCGCGACGATGTGCGGCGGAGATCACGCGCAGTCCATCCGAATCCCGCTGAAGGGCGCCACGGAGCTGTATCTGTTTGTGACGGGTGTACCGGACGTGCGGTGGGGAGTGGCCGACTGGGCCGATGCCCGGATCGTCCGGGACGACGGGTCCGCCGATTGGGTTTCACAATCCGCACGTGTCAACGTTCTGCTAGGGCGCTGCGAAAAGGACATCACGCTCAAGAGCGGCCTTTACCAGAAGTTGAAACTCAACGGCCGCACGTTCGAGCACGGGTTGAATGTGCAGGCGGACAGTATCATCCATGTGCCTTTGGCGGGCGGGTCGGCATGGTTCGAGGCCAGCATCGGCGTGGACGACTGGGCCGGCAACAACGGCACGGTGCGTTTCAGTGTGCTGGGTGCGCGTGGCGCCGCGGCTCGACAGCTCTGGGTGCCGTTGATGCGCGATTTCGGCACCGGCCCCGATCGCCAAGAGATGAATTGGGAGCGTGAGGACCGCATCTTCGAGTTTGCCTGGCGTCCGGGTGACTGGCAGACGCTGGCGCAGCGTTACGCGCAAGCGTGCGAGCGCGTGCCGCCGCTGGCCCTGCGCGCCGCACAGCTCGCAGGCACCGTCACAGATCAGAACGACCTGGATCGCATCCGGGAGACCTGTTACCTGCGGAGCCGTTCGCTGGAGGCATCGCTCGCGCGAGCGCGGACCATGGATTTTGATGCGCCCTGCGCCGCGTTGGAGGATCTCACGGCGGACTTTCCGGGCACGTATCCCGCCACGAACCTGACTCATCTCCAGAGCCTGCAACAGGCCGTGGAAACGGCTCTGCAAGACCACCAACCGGATCGATTGGAATCGTGGGTGGCAGTGGAGGAAGCCGTCGCGCGGTTTGAAGACTTCCGGCGCTCGGCGCTGTTGGCGAATCCGTTGCTGGACTTTGAATCCCTGCTGGTCATCCAGCGCGTCCCGCTGGGCGGTGCGCGGCGGACGAATTGGGAAGGGTACGGCTACGGCGAGTACCTCGGGATCCCGCGCCAGAGTTCCTGGAATTACGGTACGATGCCCAATGTCGATCAGTGGACGAACGAGATCGCGGTCCTGTCGCTGCGGCGGGCGGACGCGCCGCTGGTCACCCTCTACCGGCCGCCTCGCACGGACCTGGTCAACGACATCGAACTGCACTGGGATGCCAATCGCTTGCTGTTTTCCATGCCGGACGCTCGTCGCCATTGGCAAGTTCACGAACTGACGCTGGATCCAACAACCCACGCGGCTCGGCTCCCGGCCCAACAACGCACCCCCGACTCACCGCGCGACGTTCACAACTACGACGCGATCTACCTGCCGAACGACGAAATCATGTTCCTGTCCACCGCGCCGCTCCAGGGCGTTCCGTGCAATGCCGGTGTCATCGTCGGCATGATGTACAAGATGGGTCCGGACGGGAACAACATCCGGCAGCTCACCTTCGAGCAGGACCACGATTACACGCCCAGCGTGCTCAACGACGGCCGCGTCCTTTACCTGCGCTGGGATTACACCGACACGCCCCACGTCTGGAACCGCTTGCTCATGTCCATGAATCCGGATGGCAGCGCCCAGATGGAATACACCGGAGCGAATTCCTACTGGCCGAACGCCATGTTCTTCGCACGCGCGGTTCCGGACCATCCGACCAAGATCGTCACGATCGTCACCGGCCACCACGAGGGGCGGGTAGGCGAGTTGTTTCTGTTCGACCCAGCCCGGGGACGCCGCGAAACGGAGGGAGTCGTGCAGCGCATTCCGCGCCGGGCCGCCCGTGCTGCCGAAAATCGAGGATAAGCTGACCGAGCACAGTTGGCCTAAGTTCCTGCATCCCTGGCCGCTCTCGCAGAAGTATTTCCTCGTGGCGTGCAAGCCCGCGCCTGATGCGCTGTGGGGCATCTATCTGGTGGACGTGTTCGACAACCGGGTGTTGCTGAGGGAGGAGGAGGGCGTCGCGCTTCTCGAGCCCGTGCCGCTGCGTCCGCGGCCCCGCCCGCCAGTGATTCCCGATCGAGTACAACCCGACGAGACTGACGCGGTCGTGTACATGGAAGATGTCTACAGTGGCCCCGGTCTCCAGGGAGTGCCGCGCGGCACAGTGAAGGGACTGCGTCTCTTCACCTATCACTTCGGCTACCAGAAACTCGCGGGTATCGACCATCGGGTGGGTGCCGACGGCCCTTGGGAATCCAAACGCGTGCTGGGCACGGTACCCGTGGAAGCCGATGGCTCCGCGTTCTTCCGCATCCCGGCGAAGACGCCGATTTCCGTACAGCCGCTCGACGCCGATGGTAGCGCCGTGGCGCTCATGCGCAGCTGGCTGACCGCCATGCCCGGCGAGAAACTCTCTTGCGTGGGATGCCATGATCGTCCTGACAGTGTGCCGAGGGGTACCAGCAAGCGAATGGCGCTGGCCAATCCCCCTCGCACGATCACTCCGTGGCATGGCCCTGCACGCGGATTCAGCTTCGTGCGGGAAGTTCAGCCGGTGCTCGATAAGTACTGCGTGAGTTGCCACGACGGCGGCACCGGCACAACGTCCGCACAGCCGGACTTGCGCAGGGACCAAGGAGGATTCGTGGTCTATCGCGGTGGTGAACTTGACGGCGAGTTTGTGCGCACCGACCGGCAGGAACTCCTCGGAAAATTCGGAGCAGTATTCGACCCCAGCTATGTGGCGCTGTGCGCTTTCGTGCGTGTGGGCGGATTGGAGAGCGACCTGCACCTGCTGCCACCCAAAGAGTTTGCCGCCGACACGAGCGAGCTCATTCAAATGTTGGTCAAGGGCCATCACAACGTAAAGATGAACGCCGAGGCATGGGACCGCATTTTCACCTGGATTGATCTCAACGCGCCGTGTCACGGCACCTGGCGCGAGACTACCAAGATCCCCGACGACCAAGTTGCGCGGCGCCTCGAACTGCGTGAACTCTACGGCGGCATCGTCCAGAACGACGAAGAGGTGCCCGAAGTCGCAACGACCCCCACGGATCCGGTGATACCAGAAACGGAGGAATCTGACGCCCTGGTGGTTCCGACCATTGCAGGCTGGCCATTCGATGCCACAACAGCGAAGTCCCGGCAGACCGCTGGCGGGACGATCACGCGCACTCTGGATCTAGGCAACGGCGTCGAGCTGGAGCTCGTCCGCATTCCGCCAGGCACTTTTGTCATGGGCGATCCCCAAGGCGCACCGGATGAGCGCCCCGCTACTGCAATCCGGATCGAGAAGTCATTCTGGATGTCCAAGTTCGAAGTTACCAACGAACAGTTCGCAAGATTCGATCCGGCCCATGACAGCCGCTTCGAGCACCGGAGCTCGTGGTGGTTCGACGAAGAATACACTGGCTGGCCGCTCAACCGGCCCCAACAACCGGTCGTGCGTGTGTCCTGGGAGGAGTCGATGAGGTTCTGCCGCTGGCTGTCGGACAAGATCGGCGAGAAGGTCGTCCTGCCCACGGAGGCCCAATGGGAATGGGCCTGTCGCGCAGGGACGGACACGCCCCTCTCCTACGGCGACATCGGCACCGATTTCTCACCCTACGGCAATCTGGGCGACGCCAGCCTGCGCAAACTGGCCGATGAAGGCTGGCGGCCAAAGTCTCCCGACCTCGTCCCGAAGGACGACCGCTTCAACGACGGTTCGCTGGTGACCTGCGCCGTGGGACGGTATGCCTCAAACGCCTGGGGGTTGTGCGATATGCACGGCAACGCCGCCGAGTGGACTCGCTCGAACTACGACGCGTATCCCTACCGCGCCGACGACGGGCGCGAAGCGGACGCGATGGGCAACAAGAAAGCAGTCCGCGGCGGCTCCTGGCGCGACCGACCCAATCAATGTCGCAGTGCGAGCCGCTGGGCCTACGCGCCCTGGCAGAAGGTTTTCAACGTCGGATTCCGCATCATCATCGAAATGGAAACCCCCGTGCTGAAATCCACCCCTTGAAGGAGAACGATCATGTGCCGGTTCTGTGTTCGCGGAGACGGTGTCGGAGAGTTCACGCGTCGCGAGGTATTGGGGATGGCTGGTGCCGGAGTGGCCGCCGGCCTCTTGGCCCCCATGATGTTGACGGCCGCCGAGGAAGTGACTGCCAATCCGCCGCCGGACGATCCGCTGGACGTGCGCGTCGTCTACGTGCGCCAGAAGGAACGACAGTGGTTGGGCTGGCCAGGGACGTTCTGGGACCCCGAGAGCTTTACCGGCAAGAGCCGGGCGCTGGTGGAAGACTTCGGCAAGCAGCTGGGCATGAAGGTCTCCTTTGAGCCGGACCCGATCCATGAACCGGCCGAGATTGAGGCCTTCATCAACAAGGTAAAGGCCGAGCGTCCCAAAGGCGTGATTATCTTTCCGCTCAATGCCGATGAGTTCATCTCGGGCACGATCGACAAAATGGCTCAGGGCGACATTCCCACGGTGGTTTTTTGCGGCCTGGGATTATTCCACACAGGATTTGCCGGCGCCGTAGTGCCCATCGCGAGACGCAAAGGCGTTTACCTCCCCTCGACAAGCGACTGGGAGCTGGGGCCGGTGCGTTTCGGTATGAAGATGATCCAGGCGGCCTATCGTCTGCGGCGCACCAAGGTGGCGGTCCTCCGCGGCACCGAGACCGTCGAGCAGAAGATGGAGCCGCTGGGGCTGACGATCCGCTACCTGCCGCGGCGGCGGTTCCCCGACACGCTCAAGACCATTCAGGAAACGCCCGAGGTCGTGGCCATGGCTGAGGAATACGCCCAGGCGGCCCAGAAGGTGATTGAGCCGACGCGGGCTGACTTGATCAATGCCGCCAAGAACTACTTCGCATCTCGCAAAATCATGGAAGAAGAGGGGTGCCAAGGCATTTCCATGGACTGCCTGGGACTGGTCGGCAACCGCGAGATTCCCACGCCTCCGTGTCTGTCGTGGACTCGCCTGCTGGACAGCGGACTGAGCGGCACCTGCGAGGCCGACGTCAACGCCGTCATGTCGCAAGAGCTGTGCTTGAAGCTGCTCGACAAGCCCGGATTTATACAGGACCCCGTGCCCGAGACCGAGCGCGGCACGCTGATTGGCGTGCACTGCGTTTGCGCTACGAAGCTCAATGGGTGGGACAAGCCGGCGGAGCCCTTCTTGTTGCGCAGCCATTCGGAGTCGAACCTCGGCGTGGCGGTGCAAGTGCTGTGGCGGCCGGGGCAAGAGGTAACGATCATGCAGATGGCCGGTCCCGACAAGATGCTGTTGGGGAAAGGCCGCGTACTGCGTAACTACGATACCCCGCCGGCTGGCGGATGCCGCACGTCGGTCGAGCTGGAAATCGACGGACCGCCCGACCCGTGCGACACCAAGGGCTTCCATCAGCTGTTCATCTATGGAGACCACGTCCGACAATTCAAGGCCTACGCCCAAATGCACGGCATCACCTGCGAGCACATTTGAGTCGCGATGCCGCCAATAATTCGTTTTCTTGCGGGCCGGGTTACAGAGTCCAGCCCGCGCGATACTCCCGGTGCAGATACTGATTGGCCTCCGGTATGTTCGTGATCTTGAAGGCCTCCGGATCCCAGTACAGCTTCGTGCTGATGAGTTTTTCCTTAAGGGCCGATTGGAGGGCGACGTTGCCCAACAGAACCACCTGGGCCAGTAGACCGGCGTGATCGGGAAAGTTCGATCCAGCAGGTTTGCCGCCTTGGCAGGCCAATATCCACTCCTTGTGATGGCCGGGCGAACGTTCCAGCGTCCGCGGCGGCCTGCCGTACTCTTTTTGCCGCGACTCTGGCAGCAGGCGGCCTCCGAAGATCTTCCCTTTCTCGCCGACAAACAGTGTGCCGTTGGTATCCCACGCGCGGCCATCCTCCAGTTCCTGCGGCCGCGGTGGCTTCATTCCACCGTCATACCAGGTCACGGTCACGGGCACGAGATCGCCCCGGGCAGGAAACTCGTACGTGACGCGCGAAGCCACCGGGTACGTCTCGTTGTTGACCAGCGTGCAACAAGCTTCAACACTGCGGGGGTGTCCGAGCTTTAGCGCACGGAAGACAGGGTCCAGGCTGTGGCAGCCGATGTCACCCAGCGCACCGGTGCCGAAGTCCCACCAGCCGCGCCATTTGAATGGCAAGTACGCCGGATGATAGGGACGCTGCGGAGCCGGGCCTAGCCACAGATCCCAATCGAGCGTTTCGGGAACGGGCGGAGTGTCGGTCGGTCGATCCACCCCCTGCGGCCAGTAGACACTGTTAATTCCGTTGAGTGGGCGGTCGGTCCAGACGTGGACCTCACGAACTTGGCCGATGGCTCCGTCCCAGATCGTTTCGCACAACAGACGTACCTGCTCACTGGCTTGGCCCTGGTTGCCCATCTGTGTTGCCACCTTGTACTCACGCGCCGCCTCGGCCACCGCGCGTGCCTCATACACGGTGCGCGTCAGCGGTTTTTCGCAGTAGACATGCTTACCGCGTTTGATCGCCGCCAGGGAGGCCACGGCGTGGCAATGATCCGGCGTCGCGACCACCACGGCGTCGATGTTCGGCGCTTCTTTGTCCAGCATTTCCCGGAAGTCCTTGTACTTCCTGGCGTCGGGATAGCGCCCAAACGTTCCGGCGGCCTGGCGCCAGTCCACGTCGCACAACGCAACAATGTTCTGGCTTTCAAGTGCCTGCAGGTCCCCGGCCCCCTGACCTCCCACACCGATGCCCGCGATGTTCAGCTTTTCGCTGGGCGGTGTTTGACCCGGACCGCCCAGCACGTGGCGGGGAACGACCGTGAACACCGCCACGCCGGCGGCTGTTCCCAGAAATCCACGTCGTGACATTTTGCTCGGTTGCACGGCACTACTCCTCATTTCAACAGGTGCGTTTTTCGAACCGGCCCGACCACCCGCGAATATACCGCGAGTGCATGGTGCAAAGCAGCCCCAGTGGACCCCCGCGAGACCTTTTCGATACCGACACCGAGTTTGCATTCACCTTGCGGAACCGCGACGAAGTGTGGCACGACTCACTCGTTAGCCGTCATCGGGAAGAGTATGCGTCCAGCCAACTGCAAGTACTTGACCGGGCCACTCTTGGCGGCAACAATCGCCCTTGTCGTGCTGCGAGTAGTGATTCCCGTGTGGTACTGGGTGATCCCGGTCATCGCGCTGCTGTGGAACATGATGGGATTGCCGAAGGTTTACACGTGATGGGACCATCCGGCTTGGTAATGCCGGTCTTGGTCATCGTCTTCGCGAGTGCTCTGCTTTGGTTCTCCTGGTTTGCCAGAGGCAGGAGTTGGCCGGCATAGTGAGGCGGCGCACCAAAGTGTTTCAACAACTCGTGGAAGGCGCCCAGTAATTCCTCGTCGACACAGAACACACCACCCGAGTATGTCGCGCCGCAGCAACGGCCTGCGTGGTGGCTCACCCGCGACGACTTCCAGCGACTGACATTCTTTAGCCCCAAGTCACTTACCGGACGCGGCAACGGCTGGGTCGGCATCGCACCCGACGGCAGGATTTGGGTGTATTCGTTCACCATCTGACCGATGATCGCGACGCCTGCCAGGTGCCGTAACTGCCGAAGTCACAGACAATTCTCCATGACACCTGCAATTCTCCCGGTCTTACGCGAGATGCAACAAGCAGTTTCCTCAGCTCGCTTCAGCGAGGCTTCTCGAGCCGACTTCAGGCGTTCGCGCCGTGGGTCGGAACCGCATGCCTGAAGGCCCGCGCGCAAGCCCGGCTGAAGCCGGCTGTGACACAGTGTTGTCATAATGCACACCACCGGCTGAAGCCGGTGGCAGACAGGATGCCGGCTGAAGGCCGGCAAAGATGGGTGGATGAACCACACACCAAGGTGAGGATCAACACAGGTGAGGATCTGAACCCCTGATTCGCAGAAAATAGTCCCGGTGAGGTACCAGGCGCCCACCACAGTCCTCACCGGGCCAGACATCTCCCGCGCGGCTCATTGTGTGCGCAGCGGGCGATGGTGTTGTGGGGCGGAGATCTTAGTTCTTGGGTCTTAGGTTTTCGTGTTTAGAACAGGTTTGAAAATTCCAATTCACCCTCCCGCAACGCGGGAGGGTCGGACGCGAAAGCGTCCGGGGAGGGTCCGTGCCCCCTCTCCGGCCCTGCCGGGCCGATTCTCCCCAAGGGGAGAGTGAATTCGAAAACACGCCAGCGCCGAACATCGCCCGCGGCTGGTTGACCTACCCGGCGGACATGCCGAAAATCAGGAGTCGCGAGGGCAGATTCGCCAGCGGGACGCGGACCTGGCCCGGAACCGGCTTGTTATCCCAAAGCCCGCCTCTTGAACGGCTTACTTGTAGTCCGTGCCACACTCTTCGTGTCAACAACTCGTGGGAGCGACCCGCAATGGACCGAATGCTGAATCCGCTTGTCGCGCGCGACGCGGCCCAACAGCCGGCCAACTACCGACGAGCCGGCGAACAGGAACCGAAACGTGCCAATCCATAGAATCGCACTCTATCCAGGTGACGGAATTGGACCGGAAGTCGTGGCGGCCGCGCTCGAGGCCCGACCGGGAACTACTGAAAACCAGGCAACAGGAGGTGTTGGAAATGCATTCGCTGATCATTTCTCTTCTGGTCGGCATGCCGCTCGGAGCGCGACCTTCTGACGAGGATTTCGCCAACCAACCCGCGGCGAAACGGCCGCCACTGGAAGTCCGCTACACGGACGGCTCGCGCACGGCCTTTGACCTCCTGGCAGCACGCTACCACCTTAACGGCGAGCTGCGCAAACCGCATCGGCTCGCCGACGCTGGGACCGGAGAGGAATGGCTCTCGGTCACCGTCGAGGGCGCCGCAGGCGAGGTATATTCTGCGAAGAACGCGGACTCGCACTCGCGCATCAACCTCTACCGTCGCGGGCCGTACTTCTGCGAAATTCACTGGCTCGACTACCAGGTCGCGGACGAATCCGGCGCGCTCGCGCCGCTCAAGGGCGACTTGGCGCTCTACTGCTACCCGGAGAAGATCCTGGCCTCGATCACGTGGCACGCGGTCGAGGACTTCGAGGCGAGATCGGTGCGCGTCGCGGGTGTCATCCATCGCACGTTCCTGCCGGCGCCGTTCCGGAAAGGGACAAAGCAGATGTTTTCGTTCCCCGTCTTCGGCGAGGAATCGCCTCTGCCGGATGCCGCCCTTGAGAGCAGCGAGGCGCGAGTCCCGATGCGGTACGACGCAGTGAGGGGTTGCTACACGATCGGCTCACTCAGTGAAGGCGGCTTCGAGGGGCATTTCTACCGCCACCCCAACCGCTACGAGACCGCTCGTTTTACGGTTGTGAACCCCGCCGGACCCAGAAAGATCTACGTGTGCCACGAAAACATCGGCGGCGACAAGGGGACGGTTGAGGGCGGAGTCCTGCTCGACGCGGATGGCCACCCGCTTCCGATGGTCGTCCAGATATCGAAGAACTTTGCCGGCGAAAAGGAAGAAAAGTTCTACAATCCCGAGGACACACCTTTCAGCGAGACCTACTACCCGCTGTACCTCGCTGCCGGAGAGAAGTGCACGATCACCTCGCTCAAGCTCTACCAGAACTGGGGGCGGCACATGGTCAAGCAGTTCTCCTCACTCGGCGCGTGGATGGACTACTTCCACAGCTCCACCGGCGTGACGGAAACGACCTGCTACGTGCCGTTCAAGTTCGCCGGACTTCCGGGCGTGGACATCGCTGATTTCCGCGCGATGAGCCAGGACTCGTTCTGGCGCGGACAGCCGCAGCATGACAACGTTGCCGGGCACAGCTTTCTCTCCTACAAGGCGGGCCAGGACTGGACCTACCTGGAGTACGTCGGAACGACCTATTACAGCACCGGGCCGAACTGGATGGATATCGGGCTCGACTACCTTTCCACGGACGGGAAGATCAAGGCGACTGTCCGTACGTTTGAACTCCCGCAAGTGGACGAACTGCGCAACTTCATCCGTGTCCGATACGACGTTTTGCAGCCCCTCCGCGTGGAAAACGCTCGGGAGAACTTCCGCCTGCTGACCGTGGCGACGTGGGTTCAGGCGCTGCGATACCAGCGATTCGCCGCCACGGGAATCGAGGACGCGGACCTGACGTTCGCCCAGGACGGTTTCCCGATTCGCGGCCAGAACATTCCGCCCCGGAACTCGTTCCTGGCCGTCTACGGGGAGCCGAAGGGCTCCAACGCAATCGTGCTCCGTGCATGGGAGGCGAAGGTCAGCGGAACGGACATCGGCCCCGCCGCCAGCGTCTGGTGCGAGAAGAAGGGCGACACCCGCCTGTTGCTCGTGCCGGACGCCGAGACGCTGGAACTGAAGCCGGGCGACCACATCGACTTCGACGCGTTCTGGTTGCCTTACGGCGAGGTCCACGGTGCGAATACCCCCAGACGCGAATGCGCAGCCTTCGGGACGCACGCGCCCCAGGTCACCGCGGTAACCACCGGCACGAAGCTCAACGACTTCCCCACGATCGTCGCGGCGCACGCCGACGAAGCGGAATTCGTGCTGGAGGGCGGACGCGACCTGGTTCCAGTCATCGTGACCGGCCTGACCGACTATCGCTGGCCGCGTATTTGGCGGAAGGAATCGCACGGTTGGCGGATGCTCTCGCAAGGACGCGTCAACGACGCGGACGGTGCGCAAGTCTTCTGCGAATCCGAGGGGAGTTTCGGCGCCACTTTCCTCGTTCATTCCGACGGATCTCCTCAGCAACTGCGAGTCACCGCCGGCAAACCGCACCCGGCCCCGACCAGGATCCGCGTCGAGCCGCTGCGGACCGATCCGGACGGTGTGCAACACATTGCCCTCATCCGGGCACCCGGGATGCAAACGCCGATCCAACTGCGATTCCCCGAGACAGTGCAAACGGACCAGCTCGACTTTATTGACCATCATCGCAGCGATATGCCGCCGCGTATTCCGTCCGCGCCGTTGGCGAAGGTCTGGGAGGAAAGCGAAGGAGGCTCCGTCTGGTTCGAGTGGCAATTCGATAACCAGACCGTCGGCGGACGTCTTTCCCCAAACGAAGAGGACGTCGACCTCGAGTTCTGGCTCCAGAATAATCGTCCAGAAGCCGTGACGATGTCGCTCCAGTTCTGCCCGATCCTGGCCGGCACGATCTTTGACGACAAGACGTTGGAGCGGACCTGGATTCACACCGGCGGCCAATGGAAGCGGATGTCGGAAACGGACCGCGGCGGCGGCCAGCGGGAACTGTGCCATTATCCGCTCGTCGGCGGACCACCCGTCCAGGACGGCAAGCAATGGGGCGGATCGAAAGACGTCGCTGACATCGGCTTGCCCGCCGTAGTCTCTGAGGACGGCAAATACGTCTTCGCAATCACGTGGCCGAATCCGCGCACGATCTTGAGCAACGCCCTGCTCCCGTGTGTCCACGCCGACCCGAACAGTATCACATGCCCACCAGGCAGACGAGTGCATTGGAGGGGCAAGCTGTACCTGTTCGAAGGCGGACTGGATGACTTGCTGGCGCGGGTGAGGCGTGAGGTGTTGCCGCTCTATCGTGCAGCCGAGTAATTTTCGCCACCGGAAGGGACTCCGATCCCCGCTGGTCCGCGGATGGTCAACGTCCGCGGTCTGGCACCGCCGGGAGCGGCTGCACTCTTGGCCGGTGCGCGACACGTGCCCGCCCTGACCGACGGGCAATCTGAAAATTGCCGTGCCGGGACTCATTCCGAAGCAAAACGATAACCAATACCTTGTTCTGTCAGAATATACCTCGGACGTGTCGAATCATCCTCGAGTTTCCTGCGCAGACCTGCCACGAAGACGCGGAGATAGTGGTTCTCCTGACTGTCTTGCGGTCCCCACACCTCGCGCAACAGGAATCGGTGGGTCAAGACCTTTCCGGAGTGCTTGATCAGTGTCGCCAGCAGTTTGAACTCCAGCGGGGTCAGATGAACTTCCTCCTCCCTGCGAAAAGCCCGGTGGCCGGCCAGATCGACGCGCAAGTCGCCCAGGGAGACTGTGGAGGATTCCGGTTCGACACGGTTGGCGTGTCGGATGGCCGTTCGTATACGGGCGAGGAGTTCACCGATCCCGAATGGCTTGGTCACATAGTCGTCGGCTCCGTTGTCGAGGGCCTTGATCTTCTGCATCTCCTGGTCCCGCGCAGACAGGATGATAATCGGGGCGGCGAGCCATTCTCGCAGTTGTCGCAGCACTTCGTGCCCATCGATGTCCGGCAGTCCCAGGTCCAAAATGACGAGGTCCGGTGGTTGGCTGGATGCCACGCGCAGTCCTTCCTCGCCCGAAGCAGCTTCATTGAGCCGATAGCCCTCGTTCGTGAGTGACGCACGCAAGAACCGCCGAATGGGCGGCTCGTCTTCAATGATCAGAATGAGTTGATCGCCGGGTTGCATGGAACATACACTTTCCTGGTCTGCTGCTCATTGTACGACGACATGCGGGGCGTTTTTCGCGAGCGGCAATCGCAGCAGGAATTCAGCTCCCCCCGTGGGACGATTTGCACCCGTAATGGTTCCGCCGTGCACCTTGGCAATGGCCCGGCAGATCGCCAGTCCCAAACCACTCCCTCGGCCAGCGTCGCTGGCAGGCAAGCCACGATAGAACTTCTCGAAGATCCGCTCTTCCGCTCCTGACGGAAGCCCTGGTCCGCTGTCGGCGACTGTCAGTCGCAGCCAACCTGCGTCGGTTGACGCCACGACGCTGAGTGGACTTTGCAGCGGCGTGTAACGTGCGGCATTTTCCAGCAGATTGACCAGCACTTGCTCCAGCAACAGTCCGTCGACGAAGACCAAAGGCAGGTCGTCCGGGATGCGAACTTCCACCAGACGATGTTCCAGCTCGTGGCGCGTTCGCTGGAGAGCGGATCCAACGATCTCTTCCAAGACATGCCACTGCTTGTTCGGTTGCACGTTTCCCGCATCGAGCCGGGACATTTGCAGGATGTTCTCCAACAGCCGACAAAGTCGATTCGCTTCCTCGGAGAGTGTTTCGAGGAGTTGGTGACGGGTCGTGTCATCGAGATTCGTGGCTTCCAGCAAACTGCTGCTCACCCCTGCAATCGCAGCCAAGGGCGTCCTCAGGTCATGCGAGACACTGCTGAGCAGCGCGCTGCGGACGTGCTCGGATTCGGCTTGAATTCGCGCTTCCGCGGCGTCAATTGCCAGCTGGTCTCGCTCCAACGCCAAGGCCAGTTGATTCGCACACGCTTCAAGAAGTTGCCGTTGGTCAGGCTCCAACAGCCGCTCGATATCGGAGGTCCGCACGGCGAGTGCACCGAGAATCTGTTGTGAACCGGTGAGGGGCAGAAACAGCGCCGCGGCGTTCGGGAGCGTGTTCGTACCCGGTCCCGCGATTTGATCGTGCTCGATAACCCATTCCGCCGCCGGTGCGCTTACCGGATGCTGAGCGATGGACGTTTTATCACCAAACACTAGCTGTGGTGGTCCTGATGTCTGTCGCAGGTACACGGCCACCTCACCGCCAGTCAATTCGGTGATCTTCCCTCCCGCCGCGGAAACAAGGAACACTCCTCCATAAAGTGAACTCAGTTGTCGTCCCAGTTCGTAAAGTGCAGTCGTACGGCGCTCTCTCAATCGCGTGCTCACAATCTGTGCCTTGAGGCGAGAGGTCAGTGCGCTGATCAGGAGACCAATCGCCAACATGACGCCGAAAGTCACCACGTACTGGGTATCCGCAACGGCCAAGGTGAGCGACGGAGGCACGAACAAGAAGTCGAAGACTGACACCGCCAGGATACTCGCCAAGACCGCCGGGCCACGTCCCCAGCAGTACGCAACATAGGCAACCGCCGCCAGGAACAACATGACCGTGTTGGCTTCCGAGTCGGCCAAGTGCAGCGTGCGCAACACGGCCGCGATGAGACTCGATACCACAATCACCACCGCCGCGCCGCTGTATGCGAGCCAGTCCGTACGGCCGGCCGATCGGACCGGCATGACGCTGTGCGCCGATTCCTTCTCGCCGTGGATCACGTAAACGTCGATGTTCCCGCTGTTCTCCAGCACATTGTCCACGACCCTACCAAACAGGAACCGGTGCCAGCGGGACCGGTTGGTCTTCCCGATGAGGATCTTGGTAACGTTGCGTGACCGGGCGTAATCGAGAATCGTTCCCGCCACGTCTTGGCCCGAAATTGTGACCGTTTCTCCGCCGAGCCGCTCTGCCAAACGGAAATGCGCGGCAATCTGCGACCTCGCAGGGCCGCGCGGTGCCTCGCCCGCCAGGTCGACCGAAACGGCCAACCAGGGCGCATCGAGGGCTGTCGCCATCCGCTTGGCCGTGCGGATCACGCGAGCCGTCGTGGGACTTGGTCCGACACAGACAAGTAGACGCTCAGCAGTCGCCCAGGGTTGCGAGACGTCCTTCTGAAGGCGGTCCAATTCCACCTCGGAGTGAATCCGGCGTGCCACCTGCCGGAGCGCGAGTTCTCGCAACGCGTTCAGGTTCGACTTCTGAAAGAAGTTCTGCATGGCGCGCTCTGCCTGCTCCGGCATGTAGACCTTGCCGGTGCGGAGTCGAGCCAGCAAATCCTCCGGAGGCAAGTCGACGAGTTCGATTTCGTCGGCCGACTCGAAAATGCTGTCCGGAATCGTCTCTTTCACGACCACGCCAGTCACCTGCCCGATGACATCGTTCAGGCTGTCGATGTGCTGAACGTTGAGAGTTGTCCAGACATCGATGCCGGACCCCAGAAGCTCCTCCACATCCTGCCAGCGTTTGGCATGCCGTGAGCCTTCAGCATTCGTGTGCGCCAATTCGTCGACGAGGAGCAACTCTGCACGTCGGTTCAGGGCCGCATCCACATCGAATTCGCGTAGCTGGACGCCGCGATGGTCGATCGTCTTCGCCGATAGCACCTCGAGGTCGCCGACAAGTGCCTGGGTTTCTGGGCGCGTATGCGGTTCGATGTAGCCGACAACCACCTCGCGACCCGCAGCCGCAGCCCGCTGTGCCTGCTCCAGCATGGCGTACGTCTTGCCGACTCCGGCCGCGTAGCCGAAGAAGATCTTTAAGGAGCCCCGGTGAGACCGCGAGTCGTCCATCTGTACCTGGGCGAGCAGTGCATCAGGAGTAGGGCGTGCCTTGTCCATGGGTCGTCACGATGCGAAGTCTGGGTCGTGTTGATGGATGACCCGCCTTCCAACCGCATTCCAAGTCGTTTGTCCACTGACATTATAGCTGCGCAATGTCTCGCTCAGAATGCCTGCGCTCAATACAGCTCAAGCAGGAAGCCGCTCAGCGGCTATCACCTTATAGAATGAGGGTCACGTGGTTGGCGATCGGCCTGTCGAGCATCAATCGCGAGATTCACTTCAAGTACGTTGACTCGTGATTCCCCCAAGAGTCCCAACGTGCGGTACTGGGTATGCTCTCGCACGATCTGCCGCACTTCGTCTTCGGGCCAGCCCCGAAACCGAGCCACACGGGCGACCTGATACTCCGCCGCCGCGGGACTGATGTGCGGATCGAGACCGCTGGCCGAGGAGGTCACCAAGTCGACGGGTGTGGGTGCCGCCGGACTGCCACCTCGTCGGAGCGCCTCGATGCGGGCCTGCGCAGCAGCCTGCAGTGCCGGGTGCAGTGGCCCGTAGTTCGAGCCGCTGGAAGCCGCCGCGTTGTAGGGGAACGGCGACGTCGCCGAAAGTCGCCCCCAGAAGTATTCGGGCTTCGTAAACGCTTGCCCAATCAGCTTCTGAACCAACAGTTCTGGCACCCGAGTAGATAAGGCTTCCATTTGCCTGGTGGTGGAACGCCAACTGAGCGACGCCCGTCACGATGCACGGATAGACGATCCCGGTCAGTCCGGTCAGCGCGACGAACACGACCAGCGCTGGACGAAGTTGTTCTCGCATGTTCACTTCTCCTAAACAGTACCGCATTCGTTCAGGCCTGCCCCAGAGCCGCCAGCAGCACGTCGATGGCCTTGATGCCGACAAACGGTACGACCAGACCGCCGAGGCCGTACACCAGCAGGTTGTTGCGCAGCAGTTGAGCCGCGCCCGCCGGTCGATAGGTCACACCGCGCAGTGCCAGCGGCACCAGGGCAATGATGATCACCGCATTGAAGATCACCGCCGACAGAATGGCACTGCGATGGCGACGACAGTCGCATCAAGTCCAACGCCTTCAATGCGGGATAGGTCGCGGCAAATGCCGCCGGCAGGATCGCGAAGTACTTGGCTACGTCGTTGGCAATGCTGAACGTCGTCAACGCTCCGCGAGTCATCAGCAACTGTTTGCCGATGTTCACGATCTCGATGAGCTTCGTTGGATTCGAATCGAGATCGACCATGTTGCCCGCTTCCTTCGCGGCCTGCGTGCCGGAGTTCATGGCGACGGCCACGTCGGCTTGAGCGAGTGCCGGGAGCATCATTGGTGCCGTCGCCGGTCATGGCGACAAGTCGCCCACCCTTCTGATATTCGCGGATCAGCGACAATTTGGCTTCGGGCGTCGCCTCGGCCAGGAAGTCATCGACGCCCGCTTCGGCCGCAATGGCCGCAGCGGTCAGCGGATTGTCACCGGTGATCATCACCGTCTTGATTCCCATCTGCCGCAGTTCGGCAAATCGTTCCTTGATACCTCCCTTCACGATGTCCTTGAGTTCGATCACGCCCAGCATCTTGGCATCCCGGCTGACCACGAGCGGCGTTCCTCCCGACTTGGCGATCTGCTGGACCGTTGACCGTACCGTCGTCGGGGAGAAATCCGCCCAAGACCCGCACGTGGGTTTCGACCGCCTCGGCCGCTCCCTTGCGGATTTCCTGGCCGTCGAGGCTCACTCCGCTCATTCGGTACGCGCCGAGAACGGAACGAAATGTGGTTTGATCTGCTCCAGATCGCGCCCGCGCAGGCCAAATCGCTTCTTGGCCAGCACGGCGATGCTGCGCCCTTCGGCGGTCTCGTCGGCCAGGGAGGCCAGATGAGCGGCCTCGGCCAATTCCTGCTCGCTCACACCGTCGGCGGGAATGAAACGCGTCGCCTGTCGATTGCCCAACGTGATCGTGCCGGTCTTGTCGAGCAGCAGCACATCCACGTCGCCGGCCGCTTCGACCGCTCGCCCCGACATGGCAATCACATTGGCCTGGCTCAGCCGGTTCATGCCGGCGATGCCGATGGCCGACAGCAGGGCGCCGATCGTCGTGGGAGCGAGACACACGAACAGAGCGACCAGCACGGTCAGGCTGATAGGTTGCCCGTGACCGGACACATGCACGCTGAAGAGCGAGTACGGCAACAGCGTGGCCACGACAAGCAGGAACACGAGCGTCAACGCCGCCAGCAGAATCGCCAGTGCAATCTCGTTGGGCGTCTTTTGCCGCTTGGCTCCTTCGACCATCGCAATCATGCGATCGAGAAAGCTCTGGCCCGGCAGCGTCGTTACGCGGACGATGAGCCAGTCGGAAATGACCCGCGTCCCGCCTGTCACGGCACTGCGGTCGCCGCCGCTTTCGCGCACCACCGGTGCACTCTCGCCCGTGATCGCACTCTCGTCGACCGAAGCCACGCCCTCGATCACTTCGCCATCGGCCGGGATGGTCTCGCCTGCCTTGACCAGCACGATGTCGCCGACCGCGAGGTCGGTGGCCGGCGACGGCATCCGTCGTGCGGCCGGCTCGACTCGACGATCTTCTGCGCCATCACCGACGTGCGACTCTTCCGCAAGGAGGCAGCCTGAGCCTTGCCATGTCCTTCGGCAATCGCCTCGGCGAAGTTGGCGAACAACACCGTGAACCACAGCCAGACGGCGACGCAGAAGATGAACCCCGACGATTCGCCCGTCGTTGTTCCACAGCGAATTCAGCCACAGGACCGTGGTCAGGATGCTGCCCAGATAGACGGCGAACATCACGGGGTTGCGAAGCTGCACACGAGGATCGAGCTTTCGGAACGAGGCTGACACTGCCTCGCCCAGCATCTTCGTGTCGATCAGACCAGTTCTCGAATGTGACTTGCTCATCGGGAATGCTCCGTGGTCAATCTGTTGCCAGCATGAGATGTTCGACGATGGGTCCCAAGGCGAGGGCCGGAAAGAAACTCAACGCTCCGACAATCACGACCACGCGACCAGCAGTACGACGAACAGCGGTGTGTGCGTCGGCAATGTTCCCGGCCCGGCGGGCACGGTCTTCTTCGCCGCGAGAGAACCGGCGATGGCCAGCACCGGCAGCATGACCCAGAAACGACCGACGAGCATCGCCAAGCCGAGCAGTCCGTTGTAGAAGGGCGTGTTCGCACTCAATCCCGCAAAGGCACTGCCGTTGTTGTTGCCGGCCGAAGAAAAGGCATACAGCACTTCGCTCAAGCCATGCGGCCCCGGATTGAAGATCGCGGATCGCCCTGAGGTGGCTGCCACACTCACCGCCGTTCCCACCAGTACCATCGCACAGGGAAGCAGAATCACAAGGACAGCCATCTTCATCTCGAACGCCCCGATCTTCTTGCCGAGATACTCGGGCGTCCGTCCGACCATCAGTCCGGCGATGAACACCGCGACGATGGCGAACACCAGCATTCCGTAGAGTCCGGAACCGACGCCGCCAAAGACGACTTCTCCCAACTGCATGAGCCACATCGGCGACGAGTCCGCCCAGCGGCGTGAACGAATCGTGCATCGAGTTCACCGAGCCGTTGGAAGCGGCGGTCGTCGCCACGCTCCAGAGCGCCGAATTCACGATGCCGAAGCGAGCTTCCTTGCCTTCCATGTTCCCGCCGGGCTGCGCATCGCTGGCCGCCTGATCGACGCCGAGATCGAGCAAGTACCGGATTGCCCGCTTGTTCGGCGAAAGTGGCGAGCAGGAGCAGCGGCACGAACAACAGCCCCATGGCCGCCAGGATCGCCCAGCCCTGCCGGCGGTCGCCGACCATTTCTCCGAACGTGTAACACAGTGCGGCGGGGATCAGCAGGATCGCCAGCATTTCGAGAAAGTTCGACAAGCGGTGTCGGATTCTCCAACGGATGAGCCGAGTTGACGTTGAAGAAACCGCCGCCATTGGTGCCCAGCTGTTTGATCGCAATCTGCGAAGCCGCTGGGCCGACGGCGATGCGCTGTGTCGTCACGGGCTGACCGGCAGCATCGACGGTCGGTTCGAGCAGCGTCACATCGCGATACGGAGAAATCGTCTGAACGACGCCCTGCGAAACCAGAACGACAGCGAGAACCAGCGACAAAGGCAGCAGGATGTAGAGCGTTCCCCGCACGAGATCGACCCAGAAGTTGCCGATGGTTCCCGACCGCACGACGAGTGAAACCGCGAATCAGCGCCACAAGCACGGCCATGCCGGCCGCTGCCGACACGAAATTCTGCACGGTCAGGGCGAGCATCTGCGTGAGATAACTCATCGTCGTCTCGCCGCCGTAACCCTGCCAGTTCGTGTTGGTGACGAAGCTCACCGCCGTGTTGAACGACAAGTCGGGTGACACGGCGGGCAGTGATTCCGGGTTGAGCGGCAGGACATCTTGGAACCGTTGAAGGCCGTAGACTGCCAGGAAACTCACCAGGCTGAACACCAGCACCGCGGTCGCATACTGACGCCAGGTCATCTCGCGTCCTACGTCGATGCCAGCCGGCCGATACAACATCCGTTCGATCGACCCAGGAACTGGGCCAGGAAAGGTGCCTTCCCGGAATACACCCGCGCCATGTACAGGCCGAGCGGTTTCACGCACGCCAGCAGCACCACCAGGTAGAGTCCCTGCTGCAGTATGGCGTTCGACGTCATGAGAACATCTCCGGCTTGAGCAAGGCCACGGTCAGGTACGCGGCCAGAAACGCCGTCACGACAGACGCCAGAATGGTTGTCCAATCCACAGTCATTCCTCCTCTCGCAGGTGATCCAGGATGCCAACCAACCCGCAAGAGCCGACAAAGAAGACTGCTCCTGCCAGAATCCACACGATGTCCATACGTTGTCCTCCCAGACAGAATGCTCTGTTACAATTGAACCAGACAACGCATCAAGAGGGCGTCAAAAGTCCGTCGAAAGATGTCAAGATTTCGTAAAGAGCTCGCGATGTCCGACCTCCTACCTTCTGCAAACCACCGGCCGGATCTAACTCGAATCTCATCAACGGCTAACGGTTCGCTAATCTCGCAACGTTAGAATCCCCCCAGATTGGCTTTGGCCGGGTGGCCGCTGGCGACTGGCAAGGTGGTCCGATTATGATGCGTATGCAAGCCCGACGTGAACCTGACTCGGCGAGTACGTGTATGGTGAAACGTTCTATCCTGGTCGTCGAGGACGAAGAGGACATTCGCGAGTTGGTCAGCTACACGCTGCTGAAGGAGGGATATCAGGTGGCCAGCGTGGCTTCGGGTGAAGAAGCGCTCGCGATTGTCGAAGCCAAGCCGCCCGATCTCATCGTGCTGGATCTGATGCTGCCCGGAATCGACGGCCTGACGGTCTGCCAGCGTTTGCGCGCAACCCGAAGACCTCCGGCCTGGCGATCGTGATGTTGACCGCCAGGGGAGAAGAGGCGGACATCGTCGGCGGGCTCAACATGGGTGCCGACGATTACATCACGAAACCGTTCAGCCGCAACGTGCTGCTGGCCCGCATCCGCGCCGTTTTGCGCAACGCCGGTCTTCACCGCGATGGCGACGACGGACCCGAGGACGCCGAGGCCTCGCTGCAGATCCACAACATTGTGATCCACCCGGGTCGTCATGCGGTCATGGTGGACAACGAGTTGGTGGAGTTGAGCGCCACGGAATTCCGTCTGCTCTACTTCATGGCGCGAAACCGGGCTGGGTCTTCTCGCGCGAGCAGATTCTCGACGCACTGCACGGCGACAACTACGCGGTCACCGCCCGCGCGGTCGACGTGCAGATCGTCGGCCTCCGCAGGCGACTCGGTTCCGCAGGCAAGCATATCGAGACGGTCCGCGGCGTCGGGTACCGTCTCAAGGGATGATGCATGGTCGGGAACCGACTCTTCGGGCGCATGTTCTTGGCCAATCTCGCCATCACGATGTTCTTGGCGACTACGATCGGCATCTTTGCCGCCTATCAATCGCGTCAGTGGTACCTGCAGCGGGAATCCAGCGAACTGGAGGCGGCCGCGCGCCAAGGCGCAGCGCGCATCGAACGGTGTGTCGAGCAGCCGGACGACGAGTTTGCCCGCTCCGCCCAGTCGATCTGCAATGAGCTGAAGCGGAGCGGCAGAATGCGGTTCACGCTGATTCTCGTCTCGGGGAGGGTGATTGCCGACAGCGACGAAGATCCTCGGTTCATGGACAATCACGCCGATCGCCCCGAGTTCAAGCAGGCGATCAGTGAAGGGCTGGGTCGATCGACGCGGCGGAGTACCACGCTGCGCCGTGACCTGATGTACTGCGCGGTTCCGCTGGGTGCGGAGGAGCGGCCCGCGGCCGTCGCGCACGCGTCCCTGGCGCTCGACACGACGGCCGAGACCATTGGCTCGCTGTACCGGGAAATCGCCGCTCTGGGCTTGCTCGCCGTGGCGTTCTCGGCGGCGGCCAGTTGGCTGTTTGTCCGCCGCACGATTCGGCCGCTGGAGTTGCTCCGTGCTGGCGCTGACCGCTACGCCAAAGGAGATCTGCAGCACCGACTACCTGTGCTGGGAGCCGAGGAGATAAGGATGCTCGCACGCTCGATGAATGTCATGGCCGAACAACTGGACCAACGGATTCACACCATCGTGCGGCAGGAAAACGAGCACGAGGCGGTCCTCTCGAGCATGGAGGAGGGCGTGCTCGCGGTGGACCAGGGATGCTCGATTCTCAGCCTCAACGAGGCCTGTGCGCATCCTCGGCGTCGAGGCCGCGATCGTGCGCGGCCGAGTCGCACACGAGGTCATCCGCAAGGCCGACCTGCTCCAGTTCATCGAAGAGGCGTTGGCCAACACTGCGCCGGTCGAACGGAGCATCGAAATGAGTGCCAGCGAAAACCGCTGGCTGCACGCCCACGGTACTGTCCTCCACGACGCGCAGCGGCGGAAGATCGGCGGCTTTCAGTGGTCTTGCGCGACATCACACGTCTGCGCCATCTGGAAAACGTCCGCCGCGATTTCGTCGCCAACGTCTCCCATGAGCTGCGCACGCCGATCACCTCCATCAAGGGATTCGTGGAGACACTCCTGCACGAGAACCTGCAAGACCACGAGCAGTCACTGCGATTTCTGGGCATCGTGCTCAAGCAGGTCAATCGCCTCGACGCCATCATCGAAGATCTGCTCATGCTCTCGCGCGTGGAAGGTGGTACCGGCGAGCAACGCATCCCCCTGGAGCCGGAACGATTGAGCGAAGTGCTGCGAGCAGCGATGGAAATGTGCGAGAAGATCGCGGCCGACCATCAACAGACCGCACTTGAGCTGCACTGCCCTGACGACCTGATGATTCGGGCCAATGCGCCGCTGATCGAGCAGGCCGTCGTCAACCTGATCGACAATGCCATCAAGCACAGCGGACCCAACGCCACCGTCCGTCTCTCGGCCGACATCCAAGGCGATCAGGTGGTGATCCGCGTGCAGGACGAAGGGTGCGGCATTGCCGCCCGGCACCTGCCCCGGTTGTTCGAACGGTTCTACCGCGTCGACAAGGCGCGCAGCCGGGAACTGGGCGGAACCGGTCTGGGGCTGGCGATCGTCAAGCACATCGTCAGCGCTCACCGCGGGACCGTGCGGGTGGAAAGCACGGTCGGGCACGGCAGCACCTTCTTCATCTATCTCCCGCGTCTGCCGCACGAGGTCCCTTCCTAACGCTTTTCTAACCGTTTGCACACATTCGGCTGACCGACGTAGCCTAGCATGCTGGTGCTGATTCAACGGCCGCGTCGTCGCGCAATGGCCATTCCTTGTAACCTGGGAGTCGTTCCATGCGAACCAATGTTCTGTTTCCGTGTGTGCTCGTGCTGGCCACTGCCCTCGTCGCGTCATCGTCTCTTGCCGCGGACGGGCAGGCCGATCCCGCACTCAAAACCTACCAGCCCGCGTCGGGTGTCTCGGGAAACCTCAACAGCATTGGTTCCGATACGCTCAACAACTTGATGACGCTCTGGGCCGAAGGCTTCCACAAGTACTATCCCAGCGTGAACGTCCAGGTCGAAGGCAAAGGATCGGCCACGGCTCCGCCGGCTTTGATCCAGGGCACGGCGCAGCTTGGCCCGATGTCGCGCGAGATGAAGAAGGAAGAAGAAGAGGAGTTCGAAAAGGCATTCGGCTACAAGCCGACCCGCATCAGCGTGGCGATCGACTGCCTGGCGGTCTACGTCCACAAGGACAACGCGATCAAGGGATTGTCACTGGACCAGGTGGACGGCGTCTTCTCGAAGACCCGCAAGAGTGGTGCTCCGAATGCGGCCACCTGGGGCGACTTGGGTGTGAAGGGCGAGATGGCTGCCAAGGCCCTCAGTCTTTACGGCCGCAATTCGGCGAGTGGCACCTACGCGTACTTCAAGGAACACGCGCTGGGCAAGGGCGACTTCAAAGACGAAGTGAAGGAGCAGCCCGGTTCGGCGGCGGTCGTGCAGGGTGTCGCCAAGGATCGCGCGGCGATCGGCTATTCGGGTATCGGCTACCGTACCTCGGAGGTTCGCGCCGTGCCGCTGGCCAAGAAGGCCGGTGGGGAAATGGTGGAACCGACCTTTGCCAACACCTTGACAGGCAAGTACCCGCTGGGTCGAGCGCTCTATGTCTACATCAATAAGAAGCCCCACGAGCCGGCGCCGCCAGTGGTGAAAGAGTTCATCAAGTACGTGCTGTCGAAGGAAGGCCAGGAAGCCGTCGTCAAGGATGGCTACGGCCCCTTGCCCGTGTCGGTGATCGAGAAGCAGCTGAAACTGATCGAGTAAGCTGTACACGTTGTCGTCTTGGACCAGGGCGGCGCGAGGGCGGCCGGCAAACGCCGCTTCTCAGGCGGCGCACCGTGGTCCGCTGCTGCGGGCGGCAATCCCGCGACGAGTCCTGGATGTCCACCAACCGGCGAATCTCGACAGCTCGAGTCAAGCGTCAGGACCGCGTTGCGCGCTGGGTGATCACGCTCGGCGGCCTGATTGTCATTGCCAGCGTGATCGCCATTCTGCTGTTGATCGTCGGAGTGACGTTGCCTTTGTTCAGCTCTCCGACGGCCCGCCAGCTGGCGAACATTCCGTTGCCGGAATCGTTGATGCCCGCGGATGTATTGGCGGTCGGGATCGAGTTACCCGTCGGCGAGTCGTGCGGGACGGTGCACGTGTTGGCACGCGACGGCTCGATCTCCTTTGTCGATCTGGCCACGCAGTCGGTCACGCTGCGACGGGCGGTCGATCCGCCCGCCGGGTCCACGGCCAGGGCGGTCCGCGCCGTCGAACGGCATGGCGGCTGGCGTTACACGCTGCTCTGGGACGACGGTTCGCTGTCGCTCGTCGAAGTCACCTCCAGCCCGCAATTCGATGCGCTCGGGTCTCGCACGACCAAGTATGACGTCCGCAGCGGTGGCGAGTCGGTGCAGGAGGGGAGGCGCAGGCCCCTGCTCGCGCTGATGCGTGGCAGCGCAGAGGACTCAACCGCCGTGCGGCTGCTGCCGGGAGGACAGATTGCCGTGGCGCGCCGGGTGCGCTCGGAGAACCTGCTGGGGGAACAAGAAACGAAAAGCGAAACCGTCGTGATTGACGCAGCGGCGCTCGATCCGATCACCGCGATGGTCTCCTCCGGCGACGGGCGAACTCTGTACGCGGGGAACGGCTCCGGCCGGATCGCGCGTTGGCAGTTGGACGAAGAGGGAGCGATACGGTCGCAGGAGATCGTGTTGGCGTTCCCCGACCGGCGCGCTGTGACAACGCTGGCCATGGTCTATGGCGATGTGTCGTTGGCGGTGGGCGACGACCGCGGCGAGGTGACGACGTGGTTCACAGTCCGCGTCGACGAGAAACCTGCACTTGCGAGGATCCATACACTGGCCGAGCATGAAGGCACGGTCCGCGAGATCGTCCCATCCACCCGCAACAAGACCCTGTGGAGCCTCGGCGCGAACGGACAACTGCATTGGGATCATATGACGAGTGAGCGGAGTCTGCTGGCACTCGTCGGGAATTCGCCGCTGCAGAAGTTCGGCTACTCGCCGCAAGGAAATGCCGTGGTGGCCCTCGACGACACCGGACGCATCACGGCGTGGCGGTGCGAAGCCGCTCATCCCGAAACCAGTTGGCGGACGCTCTTCGGGCTCGTTCACTACGAGGGTTACGATCAGCCGGACTTCACGTGGCAGACGACCGGTGGCGACGAATTCGAGCCGAAATACAGCCTGGTCCCGCTCATGTTTGGCACGCTCAAGGGGACATTCTACGCGATGCTCTTCGCCGTCCCTCTCGCTCTGCTGAGCGCAGCCTACACGGCGCACTTCACCACTCCGGCATTCAAGAATACGGTCAAACCGGTCGTCGAGATCATGGCGGCGATCCCCTCGGTCGTGATCGGTTTCCTCGTGGCGCTCTGGTTGGCCCCGATTCTCGAGCGGTGGGTCATCACCGTCTTCCTCGCGATGTTGACCATCCCCGCCATGTTTCTGGCCTTCATGTCGCTCTGGCAATTCGTACGCCGTTTCGACTTCGCCAAACGGTGGGAGAACGGCTACGAATTCCTCGCTGTAGCGCCGGTGATCCTGTCGGGCGTGGCTTTGGCCTGGGCACTGTCGGGGCCGGCGGAATCGGCGTTCTTCGGTGGAAGCATCCGACAGTGGTTGTTTCAGGAAGTCGGCATGCGGATGGACCAACGCAACTCGATCATCATCGCCTTTGGACTCGGCTTCGCGGTGATTCCAATCATTTTCTCGATCGCCGAGGACGCCTTGTCGGCGGTCCCCCATAACCTTGCCGCCGCCTCCCTGGCGTTGGGCGCCAGCCGGTGGCAAACCTTGTGGCGCGTGATCCTTCCATCGGCTAGTCCCGGCATCTTCGCCGGCGTGATGATCGGTTTCGGCCGCGCGGTGGGCGAGACCATGATCGTGCTGATGGCCACCGGCAATACGCCGCTGATCGACCTCAGCCCGTTCAATGGCATGCGGACTCTCTCCGCCAACATCGCCGTCGAGATGCCCGAGGCGCCGGTGGGAGGAACACTGTATCGCGTGTTGTTTCTGTGTGCGGTGATCTTGTTCATCGTGACCTTCACGCTCAACACGACCGCGGAACTGGTCCGGCAGCGGCTGCGAAAGCGATTTGGCCGACTATGACACCCATCCGACACGGAAAACGATTCTGGAAACAAGGCGAGCCCTTGGTGTGGGCGACCGGCGGTGCCTTGTCGTTCGTGCTGCTTTCCACACTCCTGCTGGTCGGCGTCGTGCTCTACCACGGGCTGGGTGTGTTCTGGCCCTCACGCGTCGCCGAGATCGCGCTGACCGACGGCTCCCGACTGTTCGGCCAGAAAAAGCAGACCGAAACCCATCCCGATACCGGCAGCATCTCGGTCCAGTTCAAGACGGCCAATCGTGAACTCGATCCGCAACGACTCGATTTCCGCTGGATTCTCGACGACGCGATCCAGGAGTTGACCTACCCCGAGGACGTCGTGGTTCTGGAGAGAGCGGAGAACGGCAGTTTCTTCGGAGTGCTCGACCGGGTCGACGCGACGGGTTTGGATGTCCCCGCGGTCGGGTCGCCGATCGAACGACTGCACGCTGCGTTGGAAGCCGTGCGTCACCTGCGCGCCGAGCGCGTCGCACCCATTGCGGCGCAGATCAGGTCGCTCAACTACGAGTTGCAGGCTCTTCAGGAATCGGTTCTCCTGGCACAGTACCGCCGCAAGAGGGCCGTGGAGCGAGAGGGTGCCGATCCGCAATCGCTGGCCGACCACGACGCCGCCATCGCTCGGCAGTCATCCCGCGAGCAAGAACTCGGGGCCCGCTCGGACGAACTCGGGACCCAGCAACGGTCCATCGAAGCCGAACTCCGTCACGCGACGGCGGTCTTCCGGCAACCGACCGGCCAAACCCACGCGATTGCGCTGGCCGACGTCGTGCGTGCCTGGCAGCCCAACGACATGGGAAGCTGGACGAAATGCCAGCATTACGCGGCCAAGGTGTGGGAGCTGCTATGGGACGAGCCGCGCGAGTCCAATACCGAAGGGGGCCTGTTCCCGGCGATCTTCGGCACGGTCATGTTGGTGTTCATCATGGCGATCACGTGCTTCCCGCTGGGCGTGTTGGCCGGCGTGTATCTGGGCGAGTACGCCAAGGACGGCCCGCTGGTGAAGACCGTGCGGATTGCGGTGAACAACCTGGCCGGTATTCCATCGATTGTCTACGGCATTTTCGGCTTGGGCTTCTTTGTGTATGGCATCGGCGGCAGCATCGACCGTTGGTTCTATCCACACCTGGTTGACGCCAACCGAATGGTCTTTGGAACCGGAGGGCTGCTCTGGGCCAGCCTCACACTCGGGCTGCTGACCGTGCCCGTGGTCATCGTGTCCACCGAAGAAGCGCTGCGGACAATTCCCGGCGCGGTCCGTGCCAGCTCCCTGGCGCTGGGTGCCACGAAGTTTCAGACGCTGGCCCGGGTCCTGCTTCCCATTTCGTCGCCGGGCATCATGACGGGCTTCATCCTGGCGATGGCCCGGGCGGCGGGTGAGGTGGCACCGCTGATGATCACCGGAGTGGTGAAGCTCGCACCGACGTTGCCGCTGGACGGCCAGTTCCCGTTCTTTCACCCCGACCGAAAGTTCATGCACCTGGGGTTTCACATTTTCGACATCGGGTTCCAGTCTCCCAACGTCGAGGCGTCCAAGCCGATGGTGTTCGTCACGACAATGCTGCTCGTGCTGATTGTGTTGGCGATGAGCAGCGTGGCGATCTACCTGCGCAACAGCATGCGCCGGCGACTTCCAGTCACATGAAATGTAATGGCATGGTTCCGACCTTCCGCGCCACGTCAGGGCGCACAACACGAGTTCGACGAGAATGCTCCCAGCGATTGCCGAAAAGAACATGACCACACCCGGAACACCACGGATCAGGGCCGCTACGGTGCTGTCCGCCGAGACGACAGCTGACTCCGCGCCGATCGTGCAAGTGAAGGATCTACGACTCTTCTACGGTGCGAGTGAGGCCTTGCACGGCATCGTGCTGGACTTCCCGCGGCACCAGGTCACGTCGCTCATCGGACCGTCCGGCTGCGGCAAGTCGACGCTGCTGCGGTGCCTGAACCGAATGAACGACCTGATCAGTGACGTGCGGACCACGGGGGAGATCCTGCTGGACGGCCAGGACATCACCGATCCGACCATCGATGTCATCGAGTTGCGCCGTCGCGTGGGGATGGTGTTCCAGCGGCCGACACCCTTTCCGAAGTCGATTTACGAGAACGTCGCCTATGGCTTGCGGATCGCGGGGGTCCGCGACCGCGCCACGCTCGACGAGGCGGTCGAGTCGAGCCTCCGGCGCGCCGCGCTGTGGGATGAAGTCAAGGACCGTCTGCACGAATCCGCCCTGGGTTTCTCCGGCGGCCAGCATCAGCGGTTGTGCATCGCCCGCGCGATCGCCGTCAATCCCGAGATCATTCTGATGGACGAACCTTGCTCCGCCTTGGACCCGCGGTCTACCACCCGCATCGAAGACCTGATCGGCGAGCTGCGCGGACAATACACGATCATCATCGTCACGCACAACATGCAGCAGGCGGCTCGCGTCTCCGATCATACCGCGTTCCTCTACGAAGGCGTTCTGATCGAGTTCGGAACGACAACCCAGCTGTTCACGACGCCGCACAAGAAGGAAACGGAAGACTACATCACGGGCCGGTTCGGCTGACCGGATCAGATCACGGATCATACACCGCGACGGAGCTCGTCATTTCTCGAACACCTGCAGTTCGGCGCACGACGAGAATGCCTGTCCGGAGTTGTCGCCGCACGCCGGCTGGCCGATGATCCTCCAGGCGACCGCGCGCACTCTCTAACACCAGGGGTTCCAGCACGCTGGTCGCCGCCATCCCCACGTGCGTCCCTGCGTCAATGATGCTCTTCTGTCCCGGTCCCGGACCAAAAGTCCGGATCAGCAAGTCGCCGACCTTCCGACACGCATCCAGTGCGGCCGCATTACCGGTGAAGCGGTGGTACGTGAGCAGACCCATCAGACAGTACTTGTGCGACCAGACATCCCAATCCGCTTCCGGATAGAGACCGAAGCGTTTGTCCGGCGTGTAGGTCCCCAAGTAACCGTCGGCTTCCTGCGCCTTGGTCAGTTCCTCCGCGGCGTAATCCAGTTTCTTGCGCAGCGAATCGTCTCCCGTGTAGGCCCAAGCCAGTGTGGCCGCATGCATCCACTTCCCAACGTGTTCGCCGATCCACGGGTGCGTACCCGGTTTGTGCGGACATCGTTGATCGGGACAACAAGGCGGCGCGCGGATTCGCACCCGGATCGGATCGTCACGCCCGTATTTTCTCGCTCGACCTGCGTGAAAACAAGTCCGCTTGCCGGTCGCATGGCGACACCGGACACCCCGGCCCGCTGTGGGTCGTCTCGGCGACCGAATGGCTCGCTGGGTCCTCGGCGCGTGCGATTCCAGATACAATGGTGCGTGAGCGGCACAGGCCGCACCTGATACTCGATCATCCCCTGGCAGCGGCCAGGCAGGGCGGTCTGACCTCATTTGCCTTCCACTTCGATGTTGTCTCGGGCCTGGATCGCCCGGCGCGATGTTGTCCCCACATTTCACATCGTCAACGAGGACTGACTCTCATGGCACATGCACGACCAGGCATTCTGGCCGCTTGGACAATGGCGTGGCTCCTGTCACTCGGTCTTCTGGCAGCGGCCGACGAGCCGACGACCGCACCGGCTCCGTTGTGCGTGGGGCAGGTGCGTGTCGGTAAGATCCTGTTCCTGGGAAACAGCATCACGCTGCACGGACCGGCCGAGAATATTGGCTGGTCGGGCAACTGGGGAATGGCCGCCAGCGCGGCGGAGAAGGACTACGTTCACCTGCTGATCGCGCGCCTGAAAGACGCCGCGGGGGGCCAGCCGCAGGTGATGGTGAAGAACGTCGCCGATTTCGAACGCCAGTTCGCGACCTACGACGTCGCCGCTGGCCTGCGCGAGGCGATCGACTTCCAGGCCGACGTGATTGTGATCGCGATCGGCGAAAACGTGCCCGGTCTGACCACGAGCGAATCGCAGCGTGATTACCAGCGCGCTTTCGTGGAGTTGCTCCATGCGCTGCGGCAACACGGCCGCCCCGTGATTCTTGTGCGGAGCACGTTCTGGACGGAGCCGATCCGCAACGAACTCATGGCGGCCGCCTGCCGACAGACAGGTGACGTGTTTGTCGATCTGCGGGGCCTGGACCAGGACGCGGGGAACTTCGCCCGCTCGGAACGGAAGATCGAACATCCGGGAGTCGCCGGGCATCCGGGTGACAAGGGGATGCAGGCCATCGCCGACGGGATCTGGCGGGCCCTCGAACAGCAAGCGACGGGCGACAATTGGCCCGAGTTTCGCGGACCAACGGGAGACGGACATTCCGCCTCGGCCGGCCTGCCGCTCACGTGGAGTGAAACCGAGAACGTCGCCTGGAAGACTCCCCTCCACGACTACGGTTGGTCGTCACCGGTGGTCTGGCAAGATCAAGTGTGGGTTACCACGGCCACCGAGGATGGTAAACAGTTGTTTGCCGTGTGCCTGAACTGCGACAGCGGCAAAGTCCTGCACGACGTGAAGGTCTTCGACGTGGAAAAGCCGGAGCATGTCGCGTCGGTGAACAGTTACGCATCACCGACGGCCGCCATCGAAGACGGCCGCGTGTACGTACACTACGGGACCTACGGGACGGCATGTCTGGACACGCGATCGGGACAGGTGTTGTGGACTCGCCGCGATCTGAACTGCGACCATCACGAAGGCCCGGGATCGTCGCCGATCCTGTTCGAAGACCTGTTGATTATTCCGGTGGATGGGCGGGATGTGCAGTACGTCATCGCCCTGGACAAGGCCACGGGCAAAACCGTATGGAAGACCAACCGTTCCATCGACTACAGCCAATTCTCGGACAACATGCGCAAGGCGTTCTGCACACCTACGGTGATCGACCTGGCTACACACATGGAACTGATCAGCCCGGGGGCGAAAGCGGTGATGGGCTACAACCCCAGAACCGGCGAGGAGCTGTGGAAGGTTCGCTACAGCGGCTGGTCGATGGTGCCTCGCCCGTTGTTTGGCCATGGGCTGCTGTTCATTGTGAACGACTTCGAACGTCCGGAGCTGTGGGCCATCCGGCCCGGTGGACACGGGGACGTCACCGACAGTCACGTCGTCTGGCAAATGCGTCAGGGCGCGCCGGCCCAGCCTTCCCTGCTCCTGATCGACGACCTGCTTTATGCGGTCACCGATCTGGGCATCGCCGAGTGCCTGAACGCGAAGACCGGCGACGTGGTCTGGAAGAACCGCTTGGGAGGCAACTTTGCGGCCTCTCCGATCTACGCGGACGGACGCATCTACTTCTTTGGGCAGGACGGGACAACCACGGTCCTGGCACCGGGTCCGGAATACAAGGTCCTGGCCGTGAACCAACTCGACGGCGAATTGAAAGCCAGCCCCGCAATCGTGGGCCGTGACTTCCTCATCCGCACGCGCACGCACCTGTATCGAATCCAACAGCCGCAATAGTACCATCCATCGAGAAGACGCGTACTCATGAAGACGAGCCCAAGAAACGCGTTTACCCTGGTCGAGTTGCTTGTGGTCATTTCGATCATCGGCGTCCTGATTGCATTGCTGCTGCCGGCCGTGCAGGCAGCACGCGAGGCCGCCCGGCGGGCGCAATGCGCGAATCATCTCAAACAGTTGAGCCTGGCATGTCTGTCGCACGAATCGTCGCAAGGCTATCTGCCCACCGGCGGTTGGCGTTGGGATTGGGCGGGCGATCCCGACCGCGGTTTTGGCCGCCGTCAGCCGGGCGGATGGATCTACAACATCCTGCCCTATGTCGAGGAGGATCCGCTCTACCAGCAGGGCTCGGGCAAACCGTTCCACGACAAGAAACGCGACTTGTCGAGAACTTGCCAGACACCGCTGACGATCTTGCACTGTCCCACGCGCCGCCCGGCGATTTCTTATCCGAACGCGGAGAATCCCTTGAACATCCTGCCGATCGACACGGCCGCACGCACCGACTACGCCGCCAACGGCGGGATGGCGGCGGCCGTGACCGATCATGACGCGTATGAGGTGTGGTGGAATCCGGGCAATCCGCTGGGCAACGGCGACCCGTCGTTTGCCGACGCCCGCGGGTTTGTCTGGCCGAGTCCTCCTCAGTATGACGGCGTGTTTTACGCCACGAGCATGACCACCATGGCCCACATCCGCGACGGCACAAGCAACACGTACCTGATCGGCGAGAAGTATCTGAACTCCGACGATTATCTCAACTACAAGGATGACGGCAACAACACACCGTGTTACACCGGTTACGATTGGGACACGGTGCGCTGGAGTGCCGCTGGACCGAAGCAAGACCGATCGAAATCAGACTGGAACAGTTTCGGCAGCGCGCACGCCGGTGCCCTGAACATGGCCCTGTGTGATGGCTCGGTCCGCGCGGTCAACTACGGCATCGATCTCGGCACCCACAACCGGCTCTGCAATCGCCGCGACGGCCTGCCTGTCGAGCCCTGGTAGCTCGAGCGTCAAAACAGTCGGAGAGGCCGTTATGGGGCGGCGGATCACCCAGTTAGCAGCTCCCGGGTTGCGCGACAAAAATAGCAAAGTGAGACAGGCATTCCAGATCGTAGGGTGTGCCCAGCTCGCCACGAAACCGTGCGGCGACCACGCCACGTGACGGCGAGCGCAGGCACACCAGAACCATGTCTAACTGACTTTGCGTGATCATGGGAGCATGCGTATGTGGCGTGGAACTGCTTGCTTGCAAGCAGTGAGAGTTGCGCACGGCCAACAAGTAGGCCGTGTCACACAGGCCTGAAGAGCCGATCCTGGTGTGCCATCGCTCGCCGTCATAGCGACGGATGCGTTGATGTTCAGCGGGGCGAGCTCGACACACCCTACAAGACTTGCTCGTGCACAACCGGGACGGTTGTGCTACGTACGTGCGAAATGTGCGGCGAGCCGTCTTGGCGAGGGAGCGTCGCCACATCAAGATGGTGCTGGGTCGTTCCTCGGTTTTTCTCCCTCGAATTCAATGCGTGGGATTCGCCATGTTGCCTGCCAAAACGTCGCGTCGATGCTTTCTGGTTGTGTCGTTCTGCGTGCTCGGACCGCTGCTGTGCACGGCCGACGAGGTCCCGCGACTGCCCCCCGCGGAAACGGCCGCTCAGCAGGAAGCGCGCCTGCAGTGGTGGCGCGAGGCCAGGTTCGGGATGTTCATCCACTGGGGACCGGCGAGTGTCAGTGGCCGGGAAATCAGCTGGTCGCGCATCGGCCATCCGTTCGACCATCCGGGAAATGAGTCGGTCCCGCCCGAGGTGTACGACAACCTTTACCGGCAGTTCAACCCGGTCAAGTTCGATGCCGACGCGTGGATGGAACTGGCCAAGTCGGCCGGCATGAAATACGTCGTGTTCATCACCAAACACCACGACGGGTTCTCCCTGTGGCCCACGCAACGGAGGCCGGAATACAGTGTCGCTGCCACACCGTTCCGCCGCGACATCTGCCGCGAGATCGCTGATGCCGCGCACAAATACGGCTTGAAACTCGGCTGGTACTACTCGACCCGCGACTGGACGCACCCTGCTTACCTGGTCGGTGACAACCGCGTGTACGACGAGTTCTATCAGGGCCAGGTGCGCGAGCTGCTCACGAATTACGGCCGCGTCGACATGATGTGGTTCGACCACGTCGCAGGCAATTGGCGCGATTACCGGTTCCAGGAACTGTACGAAATGATGTACCGACTTCAGCCGGGACTCCTGGTCAACGACCGCGCCGCTCGGTTCATTCGCGGTACGGAGGATCAGCCGACAACAGAGCTGGCCGCGCTGGTCAAGGGTGACTTCGACACGCCGGAGCAGCGGATCGGCAATTTTCAGCGCGACCGGCCGTGGGAATCGTGCGTGACCATGACCCACTGTGTGGACGGAGGCGGCTGGTCCTATCGGCCTGACGGGCGCACCCGCAGTTTCGACGAATGCCTGCAGATGCTGATCCAGTCGGCCACGGGCGACGGCAATCTACTCCTGAATGTGGGACCGTTGCCAACCGGCGAAATTGCTGCCGAACAACAGACGGTGTTGCGGCAGATGGGGCAGTGGCTGGCGAAGTATGGCGAGAGCATATACGCCACGCGCGGTGGACCATTTCGCAACGGAACTTGGGGCGGCTCGACCTATCGCGACAAGACCGTCTATCTGCATCTGGTCCCTTGGGCCGGTGACTCGCTGCGCCTGCCCTCACCGCGGGCCAAGATCTTGTCCGCCGTCTCGCTCACCGGTGGCGAGCCCGTGTTCCAGCAGAGCGATTCCGGCCTGAGTCTTGTGCTGCCTGCCTCGCAGCAGGCAACACCGGTCACCGTGATCCGACTGGAACTCGATGCGCCGGCAGACCAGGAATTCGCGGGTGGTCAACCGTTGGCTGTCGCCGCTCCCGATGACGCCAAGCGGCAGTTGCCATGAAACCGCCGGTAGAAGAGGTGCGTGGAGCACAGGTCCGGGAACTATTCGACTTCAGCCCGATCCGGGCATAGACTGATAGCGGGGTGCGTTTGACGGGACAGACGCCCCATACCGCGGTGGGAAGGGCGACACCGCAACACCCCGTGCATCCCGGGGTCCCTGTAGCGGCCAAAACGAGGAGAGGCAGCCAGTCGTGCATCTCGGAAGACTGACAGCACTGGCGTGCTTTGCTTTGGTCCTGTTCGGCACCGTGGGAGTAGCGTTGCGCTACTATGCGGGGCATGGCGATCGCGCGGGAACTGGAGACACCGCCTGGCGGTTAACCTACTTCATCGAGTGTGACGCCCAGCGGTCGGCGGCGGAACTGCGCGTCGCATCACCTGCCGACACGCCGCATTGCCGTGTCTTTCGGCAGGATTTTCGCCAAGAGAACCTGCGGCTGGATCCGCGCGGGCGGTCCTCGGGCCAATCGCGGGAAGTCGTCGCTCTGGCCGAGGGGCCGGGACGTTGCCAGTGGACGCTGCGGTTTGACCTCCGACTCAACCGGCGGACAACCTGGGCTGTGAATGACACTCCCGTGACACTCACCGCCAACCAGCGCGCGGAGTATCTGAAATCAACGGCCGAGGTTCCCGTTCGCAGCCCGACAGTGATGGACACATTGGCTGGGTTGCGCGATGCGGGGATGACCCAGGAGGTCTTGGCTCGACGCATTTTCCGCTACTGTCGGCAGGACATTGTCGCGAGCGCTGACGAGTCCACGGAAGATGCGGCCACGGTGCTGGAGGACGGCCGCGGTACTTCTCTGGGATGCGTGCGTGCGATGATCGCGCTGTGTCGCGCGGCCACCATCCCGGCCCGCCCCGTGGCGGGGTTCATCGTGGAGTCTGGCGATGGGGCGGCGCCGCATGTCTGGTTGGAGCTGCTCGCTGGCGATCACTGGGTGCCGTACGATCCGGTCAACGGTTACGAGAGAGAGCTGCCTTTCAATTTCGTGCCGGCTCGCCGGGGCAACGAACGCGTGGTGATGGCCCGAGCGGCGCACGAGGTGGAGGTCGAATTCACGACGGGGCAATTGCCCAAATCGTCACTCGAGTCATCCGCCCAGGGGCAGGATCCCAGCGACATCCTGGATCTGACGCGACTCTCCCTGGAGATGCAGCGAGTGCTCTCCTTGATCCTGCTGATGCCGCTCGGTGCGCTGGTCACCTGCGTGTTCCGGAACATCATCGGGTTGAAGACGTCCGGAACTTTCACTCCGACCTTGCTGGCCTTGAGCTTCGTGTTCGCCGACTGGCGCACGGGGCTCGTGGTCCTCGTGGCCGCCATCATCCTGGGGGTCGCCACGCGATACCTGATCGACGGATTGAGACTGTTGATTCTGCCGCGATTGAGCATCATGCTCACGCTCATTGTCTGCTGCATCGTGTACGGCATATCCGCGCTGGAGTTCTACCGCATCGCACCAGGGACTCAGGCGGTGCTGTTGCCGATGGTGATTTTGACGATGCTGGTCGAGCGGTTTTACATCACGACGCAGGAGGACGGGCTGGGAGTGGCAATGGAGTATCTGGCAGGCACGGCGATCGTGGCGTTCTGCTGTTACCTGATCCTGCGTTGGCAGGCCGTGGCCCAGTTGCTGCTGGCTTACCCCGAAGCGCATTTCTTCACGATCGCCGCGATGGTATTGATCGGCCGCTACACCGGGTACCAGTTGTTGGAACCGTGGCGGTTTCGTGACTTTGTGGATCTGAAACAGGCGTAAACTCGGCGGCCGATGCCGGAAACACCACAGGGAGACAGACCGTGGCGCGATCTCGCTGGCGACGTTGGGCCTGGCCCTGGGAATTGCGATCGGCCGGGATTCTCGGCATGAATCGACGCAACGCAACGTTTATCCTCCCCCATAACCCGCGACAGCACTTCGCGCGAGTGGACGACAAACTGTTGACGAAACAGATCTGCGAAGACCACGGCATCCCGGTCCCCCGCACCTACGCAGTTGTCGAGCGGCAGGGAGATGTCCGGAGATTTCGCGATTTGCTTGGCGCACGAACGGACTTTGTCGTCAAACCGACGCAGGGAAGTGGGGGACGCGGAATCCTGGTTATTACCCACCGCCGTGGTGACTGCTGGATCACGTCGGGAGGCCAGGAAATTCCGACGGCCGACATGCAGTACCATCTCTCGGCCGTCCTCGCCGGGCTGTATTCGCTGGGAGGTCGACCGGACCGCGCGATCCTGGAAGAACGGATCGCGCGGCACGCGGCGCTGGAACACGTCGCGGTGGGCGGCACGCCCGACATTCGCGTCGTCCTGTACCGGAATGTTCCAGCCATGGCGATGGTCCGTCTGCCCACGCAGGCGTCGCGGGGCCGAGCCAATTTGCACCAGGGCGCCGTGGCAGCGGGTATCGAACTCCACAGCGGCCGGACCTTGGGCGGCGTCTGTCAGTCGCGGATCATCGACGTGCATCCGGACACGCGCCGGCCCATCCAGGGACTGGTCATTCCCTACTGGACGCACCTGCTGGGGGCCGCCGTTCGCCTGGCAACTCACCTGGAAATGGGCTATCTCGGGATCGATTTCGTGCTCGACGAAAACCGCGGACCGATTGTCCTGGAGGCCAACGCGCGCCCCGGTCTCGCCATCCAACTGGCGAATCGGACCGGACTCCTGCACCGACTGTCCGCCATCGATGCCCAACTGGACGCCGTGGCCTACCGCACATCGCCGGTGCCAACTCCCGAACGGGAACTGGGCCTGGTGGCACGCATTGCCAGCGCGTGACCGGGCGTGAGTTCAACGGGCGACCGACGCGGATCGGCCGCCGAGCGCTTGATCGATAAATGGGTAGGCGACGTCGCCATGCCACTGGTGGCCCGCGGGCCAGACGTCCTGCCGCACGGCATCTTCCGCACCAAACACCCGGTACCCTGCTCGCACTCGCGCAAATCCTTGCCGCGTGAATGCGAGCGGGAAACACTCGTCGCGTTCCGCACTTTCGAAGAGCAGCGGCCGCGGCGCGATCAGCAGGTGGACTTCGCACACATCCATCAGGTCGACGAACCCGGGCAATTCCCAGCAGGGGCAATTGGGAACGGCAAAGATCCCCTCGGTCGTACACATCCAGCCACTGACGACCGCGGCCTTCAACCGGGGATCACACGCCGCGCTCGACATCGTCCATTCGCCGCCCATCGACAGACCGGCGACTCCCAGCCGTTCTCGATCCACCTCCGCCCGCGATTGCAGGATGTCGACCGAGCGGAACAGGTCCCATAGACTCGTGGCACAGTAGTCGCGGTGCGGAAAGGACGGAGCCAACACCACATAGCCG
>CAVWHV010000021.1:0-82041 GCA_963754725.1 uncultured Planctomycetaceae bacterium | reverse complement strand
CTGGCCGCCCACGTGCCGGGAATCGACGTGTTCATGCCTTCCACGGCCGGCGACGCGGCCGGTTTGCTGAACGCCGCCTTTCAGTCCGGTCGCCCGACGCTGTTCTTCTATCCCAAGACGTTGCTCAACGACCCGGAACAAAAGACACCCAGTGATGTCGAGCGGCAGTTCACGCCGATTGGCACGGCGCGGCAAGGTGCGTTCGGGAGCGACAGCGCGTTCGTGACCTGGGGCAACACCGTGCGGATCTGTGAGCGGGTCGCGGAAGCGCTCGATCAGGTCGGTGTCGGCAGCGAGATCCTCGATCTCCGCTCGCTCTCTCCGTGGGACGAGCGGGCTGTCCTGGCTTCCGCGGAACATACGGCTCGTCTGGTCGTGGTCCACGAAGAGAACCACACCTGCGGGATGGGGGCCGAAGTGATCGCCACGGTGGCGGAAAAAACGCGCGTCCCGGTCGCCTTGCGCCGTGTCACGCGCCCCGACACATAGATCCCCTGCAACTTCGCCAATCAGATCGACGTAATGCCCTCGTTCCGCAGCGTGCTGACCACGGCTGCCGAATTGTTGAATCTGGAACTGAACTGGATCCCGGACGCGCAGCCGGAGGCCGGCATCAGCTCGATCGACGCGGTCGGGTCCGGTCCGGCTGACGAAACGGTGATTGTGTCCGAGTTGTTTCTCCGGCCGGGGCAGACGATCGCTCGTGGCGACGTGGTCGCGGCGCTGGAGGCGACGAAGAGCGTTTTTGAACTCACTTCGCCGGTGTCGGGAACTGTCGAGGACGTCTGCGTGCGCGAGGGGGACACCGTGTTGGTCGGCGCGCCGTTGATCAAGGTCCGCACGAACGACGCGGGACAGCGTCCCCGGCCCGTCACTCAGGAACAGTCGGGCAAACCCGCCCTGCGGCGGCGGGAAAGCCGCGAGACACTGCACTTGCCCCGCTCCGATACGAAACGTCGCGCGTTCGACGTGGGCATCTCATCGATCGCCACCGTGACCGGCAGCCGCGTGGTCAGCAATCGCGAACTGGCCGGACGCGTTCCGGCATGACCCCGGACGATATCCTCCGCCGCACCGGCATTGAACAACGACACTGGGCCGACAAGGACGAGAGCCGCCGTCAACATGGCCGTCAAAGCGTGCTGGAAAGTGCTGGATCAGGAGAAGCTGATCGTCGACGACCTCGACCTCGTGATCTGCTCGACGACCAGCCCTCTGTCCGTGACGCCCTCCATGGCCTGCCAGGTGCTCAACGGACTGACCGGCGGCAAGTCCGATACGATGCTTCAGGCCTTCGATATCAACGCCGCCTGCTCCGGTTACCTGTACGCCTTACAGGCCGGATACGATTTCCTGCAAAGCCGTCCCGACGGGCGCTGCTGATCGTCACTGCGGAGGTCCTCTCGCCACTGCTGGACCTTGACGATTTCGATACGGCCATCCTGTTCGGTGACGCCACGTCCGCGTCGATCCTGTACGGCGAAGCCCACTTCGAGAAATCTCAGGCCCGTTTGCGGCGTCCGGAACTGTCGGCCAAAGGCGAAGACGGCAGCAGTCTGTCGGTGCCTTTCCGCCACGGCGGTTTCATTCAAATGAAAGGTGGCAAGGTCTTCACGGAAGCCGTGCGGCGGATGGTGACCAGCCTCAATCGCGTCTGCGAACGGGAGCACCTGTCGGTGAAAGATCTCAACCTGGTCGTGCCCCACCAGGCCAACCAGCGGATCATCGATGCCATCGCCCACCGTATCGGGATCAACGTCTTCAGCAACATTCGGCATCACGGCAACACGTCGTCCTCGAGCATTCCCTTGTGCCTGGCCGACGTGCTGCCCACCGTGGCCGCCGGCGATCGCCTGGGGCTGTTCGCTTCGGCGGCGGTTTCACCTTCGGGGCCGGAATCCTCGAAGCGAAATACGTAACGCGCAGAATGCAAGACACTCTGCCTTCATTTCAAGTCATTGAATTGCTGACCATCCCGTGCGTCGTCAGAAACACCGCATGACCGCGTGAGGATACGACCGGCAAAGCGTGCGCCGCCGGCCAATTGGACGAACCGGAGGTCCCGACGTGCCTGGCATAGACCGCCCTACAACCCGCCAAGGGGTTGGCTCCGACGGCCGATGTTACGTGGTCTTTTCTCCAGGCCTTCGCGTCGGGAACCACGTTCTGAGAAGGCCGTTCACCTGGGTCGTCAAGGGCCAAAACGGCTGTGTCATAAACCCAGCTCCCAACGGGTTGATGGCACTTTGATTGATGACATGGCAAAATGGGACTTACACATCGGGAGTTAGTGCTGAATGCCACTGCCGGGGTGGCTCTGGTGTTAATCGAACGTTTTCTTAGAACGACTCGCTGGCGCCGCCGATGGAAAGGTTCCGGCGCCGACCTACGATGGGTGGTGGGTTCAGATAGAAGTATTGTGGGTGCGCGACGTTTGCGGCATACCCAAACAGCAGCGCACCCTACCGAGCCTCGTCGCGACGGAAGCGGCGAGGAAATAGGATCGCCCTCGCACCCTCGTCGATGCCTCCGCCGGGATCACGACCGCACACGGGCATCTCGCTGTTTCACCGGTTCAACACCCGAACCTCCAAGGGAAAGATGCCATGAAACGAGCATGTCTCCTCGCCGCACTTGTCGCGATTCTGCTTCCAGACTTACGGCACGCGGACAGGGGCTCGCTGGAACGTTCAGCGGCAGGATTCCAAGCCCCCTCTCGAATGGACCATCAATTTTAAAGACGACGGAACCCACGAGGGGAAATGGCCCATAGCGGTCGTCAGAGGAACATATAAACTCGAAGGCAGGAACTTGAGCATTACAGTGACCGAGCTTAACGGGAAGCCCACCCAAGGCAGGGAGGCAGAGCCCACAGTAGCGACTCTCTCAGAGGACGGAAAGTCCTTCAGCGTGGATGACGTCGATGGCACGGGGAAATACGAGTACATAAAGCAGGAGTAGCAGGGGCAAGGGGGACAATCGGATCGCGGCAGCGAGGCTCAAGGAGCGGCGAGAAGAAGGGCAACCGGTCGATAAACCGGATGAAAAGTGGGACCTGCCTCTTGGCTGGAGTGGTGAAAGGCCGGTAGAAATGGCCCCGGTGATCGTTTTGATATCTGTTCCATCAGTGAGCCTCTTCGCATCGACGGTCCACCTCTTTACCGCGAAGCGGTTACATCCCGCAGCCCAGGGTCGACGCGCTTCGCGGCGCACCCTGAGTTCTAGTTCCCATCCATCCGATACGCCGAAGGCGTTTCACAAGGGTACCCTTTCACAAGGGCTCGGCGCAAACGGATCGTCGTCGTGGTCAGCTGTCAAACCCCTTCGGGGTATCGTGGCCGGCTGTCGCCCGTTTCCCAGGGTGGCGCGGCTGCGCCTTAGGTTTGACCACTTCTTTTCAATGATTTCAAGACGTCGACACCGCAGACCATTGCCTGCAGTTCTTTCCATCCTTCCCAAATTGTTTGCCATCCGGGTGGATGATCGTTTTTGCGGTTCTGATGCCCGCCAAGCCTGCCCATCGCGTAGTAGAAGTCGTGGATCGACCAGTCCATGTTCACCTTGCCGTGCCGCCAGGCACTGAGCACAGCTACGTAGTCTTCGCTGATAATCTCCGTAGCTTTGCGTGTCTTGGCATCGGGCCGACGACTCGCGTCGCGCATGGCAAACAAGGTCAGGGTGACGATCGAGAGCAGCGCGATCGCCGGCTGAAGTCGTTCTTCCGTCGTGAATTGTGGGCTCTCGATCTTACAGCCGGTCTTCAAGCCCTTATGATATTCCTCCACGATCCATCGGCACTCATACCAGCCAACCACGCGGTACGCATCTTCGAATGTGAGAATAGGCTCGTTCGTGATGAGGAACCATTCCAGTCTCTCTTGGCCTTCCGGCGGGTCCACTTCCCACACTCGAACCACCCACACACACAAGGGTTTGTTGCCATGTGTGCCCGTCCGTTTGCTCGGTGGTCTGATCTGCACTGGGCCAAAGGCGACCGCGAGCTCCGCGTCCCGTGCGGTTCGCTGGACGGTCCATTTCTTACCTTTCCTCCTTGGACGTTTCAGCTCGACTTTGCTTGTAACGGACAGGACCCAACGACCAGCTTCGGGAAGTTGAGTGGCATGACCCCGTAGGTAGTGCGCTTCGCAAGTCGACGGGTCGCCGTGACCAACCAGAATACGTCGATCGTGCGCGGCCCGAATCACGAAGCGGCGTCCGCTGTTCACTTCCCGTTCCAAGAACTCGGTGGTATCGGCTCCTTGATCACACACGTCGACTAACTGCTTGTTCGCTGGCAAGGGATCCGTTCCCTTGAGCCAAAGCAAGCTCTCGCGAGATTCACGTTCTCGTTTCTGGGATCTTGTCTCTCCATTGGCCACCGTGGCACGATGATGCAGCACTTGATTTAACAATCCCAACACCTGTCGTGTCTTCGGATCAACAGCCAAGCTGTTCTGTGCGACGTACCCCCGGCGATGTCCATTGCCAATTTGTCCCAGATCATCCAAAGATCGATGCGTCGTATAATCCAGTTCCGTGGCGTCATGAATCACTAACACCGTCGATTTCAGCTGAGAAATCGTTTTCCAGGTGGCCTCGCGATGAGCCTGGAGGATCGCCTCATGGGTAACCTCTTCGCATTTCATCAAGCGATAAAACGCCCGCAGGTCCTTGGGAGCTCGCAATTTCTGTGGCAAGCTTCCACCTGCACGACGACACATCAGATTAGCTGTCCGAACTAACCTTTGCGTGCGTCGCGCATCCCCCAATTGTGCGTGCGCAAAATTCACCTCACCAAAACTGCTCATCTGGGATTTCACGTAGGGCCCTCCATGAATAACCGAGCTGGGTACCGCATCCGTCGCTCACAAGTATTCACGCGAAGGCAAATCCAACACCCATCATTGCTGAGCAACACATGACGAACACGAGCGTCAAGGTTTGCCACACTCCATCCATTTGAACAACACTGAGGCCGCATCCCTTCACAACTCAAGGCACATTGACATCAGAGAAATCCGTTGCGACACTCCCGAAGGCGATAATGGGATGTGGTCAAACCTAAGGGCTGGGCCGCTTACCCTGGGCTGCGGGATGTAACCGCTTCGCGGTAAAGAAAACAGATGAGCAGTCAATGCGAATTGGCCCCTCAACGGAACAGATTTCGCAACTGCAACCGGCTCAGACCTACCCAGGGCTTTCACCTTCCCACCTCTTGGCCTCCTTTGCATGTTCCTCGGATGCATCTTCATTTGGGGAGCCGTCCTGGCTACCGGCTATTGGATCTACGCGAACTATTGGCCAGCCGGTGTGTTGACGGTGATCACCCTGGCCGCCGGGCTGGCTCTAATGAAACTCTGGGGCAAGATGAACATCCATCCGGCGCTGGTTCTCGTGGAGGAATCGACACCATGACAGGGCGTGAAAGACTCCTGGCTGCGCTCACACGTGATTGCCTCGACCGAGTGCCAGTCTCCACGTACGAGCTCGTTGGCTTCAACAGCAGGTCATTCGAGAACCAGGACGCCTCCTACGCGCGGTTGATGCAGGCGATACGCGAGCTTACCGACTGCGTCTGCATGTGGGAGCCGAGAACGAACGCGGCGGCCGCGAAGACCGATCATCTCGGCGACTTCCTGGAGACGACGTCGCATCCTGTGGAGATGGATACCGTATCGACGCAGCAGGGGAACAGGACGGTCATTCGACGTACACTCCACACAGCGGCAGGCGAGCTGACGAGTACCTGCGAGGTGTTCGCACACATGCACACGGTGTGGAAAACCGAGCATTGGTGTAAGAACATCGAGGACGTCGAACGCCTGCTCTCCGTGCCGTACGTACCCGTGGATTACGACTTTTCCGACTTCGCACGCATTGAATCCGAGGTCGGCCAGCACGGCATCATCATGTCGACCGTCTTCGATCCGCTCGCCTGGACCGTCGACATGATGCGGTTCGAAGACGTACTTCTCTGGGCTCATTCGGAGCCGGAGCACTTCCGCAGAACGCTCTGTCGGATCCATGAACGATCCATGGAGAACTTGCGGCGGAAACTGGACGGCGGGGCAGTGGATCTCCACCGCATCGCTGGGGCTGAAGCGGCCACTCCACCTTACATGCCTCGGGAAGCGTTTGAGAATTATGTTGTTCCCTTCGTGAGCGAGATGGTGGCCCTGATCCACGACAAGGGCTCCAAGGCCAGGATCCACTGCCACGGCCGTATCAACTCAGTCCTCGACCTGATCGCAGCGCTGGGAGGCGACGCCCTCGATCCCTGCGAAGGACCTCCCGATGGAGACATTCCACTGAACGCCGTCAAGGCGCGAATCGGAGACCGTACGTGCCTATTCGGCAACCTTCAGCCGAAAGTGCTCGAACGAGGGACCCCGGCGGAGATTCGACAGGCGGTCAAGGAGTGCATGGACGCGGCGAAGGCCGGCGGCGGCTACGTGATCATGCCGACTGCAGCCCCGATCGAGACTCCGCTTTCGGAGAAAGTGGCGGACAATTACCTCTGGTATATCGAGTCGGCCCAAGAGCTGGGAGTCTATCGATAAAATAGGGGTCGAGTTGGCCAGAGATTCCTTGGTCGTCCGCCTGCGGCAGCAGAGACACATCTTTCTTAAGGGGATTGGACCGCAGCCGGGTCCGTCGGCAGTGGGCGGCATGACAACGACAAGTGATCACGGTGTCGGGATGGAGAACCGAGAAGTCATACGTTTTACGGGAGGCGCAGGAATCCACCCTTTTTGGAACAACCGGGCTCATCGGATGCTTGGCCATGCGGATGCCCATCCCCCTGGGCAGAACGAACCGGCAACACGTTTCTCGGCACAATCCAAAATGTGTCAGAAAGTCGTAGCGGGAGACGGATCGGACAGAATCGGTCGGTACCGAGCGGGACATGCGTCAAGTATCCAACGACTCGTGGGATCACCCACCGGCAGGGGGAACTGGTCGATCTGTGGTAGAAATTCGCGGGCAAACTGTGAACCGGACACTATAAATCACGGAGCTCATCTTATTCTGCGGTGCAATGCCCATGTCCGATGTCGCCCATACCCTGCTGCAAATCGAATCTGGCGATTCGGCGGCGGCGGAGCAGCTCTTGCCGTTGGTCTATGACGAATTGCGGAAGCTGGCGGCGGCGAAGCTGGCGTGCGAGAGACCGGGACAGACGTTGCAGGCCACGGCGCTGGTGCATGAGGCCTACATGCGTCTGGTGGGCGGAGGCGAGAGTGCGCCGACGTGGGAGAACCGGGGACACTTTTTTTCTGCCGCAGCCGAGGCCATGCGGCGGATTCTGGTCGAAAGGGCGCGCCAAAAAGGGCGTGGAAAGCGTGGCGGGCATTTTCGGCGGGTCGACTTCGTGGCTGCGGAGATCACCGCCGGACGTCAGCGCGAGGACATCTTCGCGCTTGACGAAGCACTCACGCAACTCGCCCAGACGCACCCGGAGAAGGCGGAATTAGTCAAGCTGCGGTACTTTGCCGGCCTGACCGGTGACGAGGCCGCCCGCACGCTCGGGATTTCGTCTTCCACGGCCGATCGGCACTGGACTTTCGCGCGGGCTTGGTTGTTTCGCCGGCTGGCAGCGGAGAATTCGTTGTGAGGCCCAGCGGCGGTCGCCACCGCTCGGTGTGCGATAGGAGTGAAGCTGCCTTGGCGTGGCATGGTGCGCGGAGAGCAACAGACGTGCGTTTCCCCTGAACTTGAAAGGCGCCGGTCGCCATGGAAGAAGATGCCATTTTTCTGAAGGCCTTGCAGCTGACCTCGCCCGAGGCGCGAGGGGCATTCGTGGAGCAGGCTTGTGGGGGAGACGAGGCGCTGCGGCGGGGCGTCGAGCAGCTGCTGGACGCCCATGAGCGTGCCGCCGGATTTCTGCTCGGGGCACCATCCGGCGTGTCGATGGCGGCGGAGTCGCCGGCCGCGTTAGACCTGCGATCTGTGGAGGGTCCCGGGGAGCAGATCGGCCCCTACAAGCTGTTACAGCAGCTGGGCGAAGGCGGGATGGGCACGGTCTTCCTGGCCCGACAGGACACGCCGGTCAAGCGCCATGTGGCGCTTAAAATCATCAAGGCCGGCATGGATACACGGCAGGTTATCGCGCGGTTCGAAGCGGAACGCCAGGCTCTGGCGATGATGGACCACCCTAACATCGCCAAGGTGTTCGATGTCGGCGCGACCGATACCGGGCGGCCGTACTTCGTGATGGAACTGGTCAGGGGTGTGCCGATCACGACGTTCTGCGACGAACAGCACCTGTCGACGCGCGAGCGTCTGGAACTGTTCGTGCCCGTGTGCCAGGCGGTGCAGCACGCGCATCAGAAGGGTGTCGTTCACCGCGACCTGAAGCCGTCGAACATCCTGGTGCCGCTCGTCGACGGTCGCCCCGTGGCCAAAGTGATCGACTTCGGCGTGGCGAAGGCCATGCATCAGCGGCTGACGGACCTGACCGTGTTCACGGAATTCGGTCAGATCGTGGGGACGCTGGAGTACATGAGTCCCGAACAGGCGCGGCTGGACCAGCTGGACGTCGACACGCGCAGTGACATCTATTCCCTAGGCGTGCTCCTGTACGAACTGCTCACGGGTTCGCCGCCGTTCAGTGCCACGCAACTGCGCGGCGCAGCCTTCGACGAGATGCTGCGGATCATCCGTCAGGTCGCGCCGCCGAAACCGAGCACTCGCCTCTCCAGCTCCGACGACCTGCCTTCGATCGCCGCGCAGCGCAAGCTCGAGCCGCACCGATTGACGAAGCTGGTTTCCGGCGAGTTGGACTGGATCGTGATGAAGTGCCTGGAGAAGGAACGTGGCCGCCGTTATGCCACTGCCAACGGGCTGGCTGCGGACGTGGAACGCTATCTGCACGACGAACCGGTGGTGGCCGGTCCGCCGTCGGCCACTTATCGCTTCCGCAAGTTCGCCCGCCGCAACAAGATGGTGATCGTCACGATGGCCGTTGTCGCCGCATCGTTAATTGCGGGACTAATCGGCACCGCTTGGCAGGCGATCCAGGCGCGGCACGCCGAGCAGACCGCGCTGGAGGCCGGACAAGAGGCGGCCGACGAAGCCGCCGTGGCCAAGGCCGTGAACCAGTTCTTGCAGGACGATCTCCTGGGCATGGCCGGCGCAAGTGACCAATTGCGGGCCGGGCTCAAGCCGTCCCCGGATCTGAAGCTGACAACGCTGGTGGATCGGGCCCTGGCCAACGTGGACGAACGGTTCTCCGACCAGCCCCGCGTGAAGGCCGAGGTGCAGAATACGTTGGGCAAGTCGCTGGTGAGCATCGGGCGCTATGCCGACGCGGCAGCGTTGTTCGAGCAGGTGCGGAGGTATCGCGAACAGACGCTCGGCCCCGAGGCTCCCGAGACGCTCACCGCTATGAACAACCTCGCCGAGTCCTACCGGGAATCCGGCCGGTACGACACGGCGGTCGGGTTGGGCGAGCAGACGCTCGCGGTCCGGCGCAAATCCTGGGCCCGGAACACCCCGACACGCTGCGTTCGATGGGCAACCTGGCCAACACCCTTGTGGCCGTGGGGCAAGTCGACCGAGCCGTTGCGCTCCATGAACAGGCCCTGCAGCTTTCGCGCAGGATCCTCGGCACGGACCACGCCGACACACTCGTGGCGATGGGAAGTCTGGCGGAAACGTACCGCGCCGGCGGCGAAATCTCGCAGACGCTCCTGCTTCACGAGCAGGCGCTGGAGCTGTCCCGCAGAATCTACGGCCCCGAGCACCCCGAGACGCTCACGGCGCTCAACAACGTCGCGATCGCATCCGAGGACGCCGGCGAGCACGACAAGGCGCTCGCACTTCTCGAGCAGGCACTTGACCTGGCGCGCACCGTCCTAGGCCCGGACCACCCCGACACACTCATGGCCATGAACAACTTGGCGGGCCTCTGCCGGGAAGCTGGCCAGTACCCGAAGGCCCTCGCGCTCCAGGAAGATTTGATTCCGCGCATGCGCAAGGTCCTGGGCCCGGAACACCCCGACACCGTGCTGGCGATGGGCAGCCTGGCGAATACGTACACGGCTGCCGGGCAACCCGACAAAGCGATCGAGATTCACGAGCAAGTGCTGGCCATGCGGCGCATGATCCTCGGGCCGGAGCACCCCCACACCCTGCTGTCGATCGACAACTTGGCACACGCGCACGGGTCCGCGGGCCAGTTCGACAAGGCCCTTCCGCTGCACGAACAGGCACTCGAACTCCAACGCAAAGTCCTGGGCCCAAACCACCCCGACACCCTGCGTACGATGAGTAACCTGGGCTTCGTCCTTTGGTACACCAGACAATGGGATCGATCGATTGCGACGCTCGAGGAAACATTGAAACTGCAAGCCGCGGCTTTGCCCCCCGATCATCCCAATACCGTGCGGACCAAGGCGCACCTGGGCCGGGCCTATCGCGACGCCGGCCGCGTCGCCGAGGCACTGCCCTTGCTCGATCAGGCCTACCGCAAGAGTGGCGACCAGCCGACACTTCGCTGGACCGGTGACGAGCTGCTGAAAACGTACGTGCTGGCCGGCAAATCCGCCGAGGCGACGGCCCTGGTCAGCGAGCTGCTGACCACCGCCCGCGCGGAGCTGCCGCCGAACAGCCAGCAACTGGCGGGCGCCCTGTCCCGCGCCGCACTCTCCTTGTTGCAGTTCCAGGCCTGGGAGGAAGCCGAGCCGATCGTGCGCGAAGCGTTGGCAATCCGCGAACAGCAGACCCCTGAGGACTGGCGGACGTTCAACACCCGGTCGATGCTCGGCGAGGTCCTACTCGCGACGCAGCGGTTCGCCGACGCGGAGCCGCTCCTCGTCCAGGGCTACGAGGGGATGCAGCAACGCGCGGAACAGATCCCGGCGGAAGGCAAGATGCGTCTCACCGAAGCCTTGCAACGACTGGTGAAGCTCTATGAATCCTGGCAGAAACCCGAGGAGGCGGCCACCTGGCGGGCGGAACTGGAGGCACGCAAGTCAGCTGCGGTAATTGCCAAGTGAGATTTGCGGTCCACGGTGACAAGCGCGGCTGGCACCGCCCTGGCCGACGCCCTGGGAAACGCGACGTGATCTCCCTCATCCCTCACCCCACCCGCCGGCTGGTGCCGAAAATTCTCGCGAGATTTCTGAGGCTGCGAAGTGGCCAATGACGCATTGTCTTGCGTGAGGCAATCACACCACTGCCCCGGCCACGGGTCTGCTGGCAGGGACAGGGCTCTATGACCCACGCAGACCGCCAGGAGAGACATGATGACACTTTGGTACACGCGGCCAACTTCCGATGGAGTTTCGCTGATCAGTTGTCGGGGGTCATTCCCCAAGGGCTCGGTGACGATCATTGGGCGAAGATCGTTCGCCACCGTCGCACTCGGTCTGTTGCTGAGCATGCCGGGGACAGCGACGGCACAGTACGTTTTCGACACCATCGACGTGCCCGGATCTATCTCCACCGCGGCCAACGGAAACAGCACGAACGCGATTGCGGGAGAATACGAAGATGCAAACGAAGATACGCATGGCTTCGTGTTGAGCAAACAGAAGTTCACCCCGGTCGACGTTCCGGGCGCGGTCGCTACCACCGTCAATGGCATCAACGCCAGAGGCCAGATTGCGGGGATTTATGTCGATGCCGATGGTGGATTTCACGGCTACGTCAGGAGCAAGGGTTCCGTTACCACGCTCGACCCACCTGGATCGATCCGCGCAGGCTTTCGCCCTCAACGCGCAGTCCATAGTCGTCGGTGTGTACAGGGATGCCGCCAACACCCGCCACGGCTTCATCTGGAGCAAGGGCACGTTCACCACCATTGACCATCCCGACGCCGCGGCACCTGCGGGGACCTCGGCCATCGGAATCAACGATCCGGGGGAAGTCGTGGGGACCTATGTGGACGCGGATGACAACCGCCACGGATTTGTGCGCAGCAAGAAGGGTGTCTACGCGACACTCGACGTGCCCGACGCTTTCCTTACCGTGGCCCAGGGCATCAACAACCGGGGCGACATCGTGGGGCTCTACCTGGGTGACGATTTCACAACCCATGGCTTCGTCTTGAGTAAGGGCGTCTACACAACGGTCGACGTGCCGGGCTCGGACTGGACCGAGGTCTATTCGATTAATGCGCAAGGCGAAATCGTGGGAGCTTTTGAGGATGCCGACGGCGTACACGGCTTTTCTGGAACGCCAGATCGTTGTGAATAGCATCTTCTCGGTAGCCAGCATCAACGTGGGAAGCGCGACACGCGCTTCCCACGATTGGAAAACGGAAGGTGCCGGGGAGATTGAGATCCGCTGGCTAGGCATTCTGTTTGTGGGCTGGCATTCACCTCAGAACTCGTTGCTGACAACACGGACGTTGCTGACAGACAAGTCGGTCCAACAACGCATACAGCGGAGCCGCCGATCCGGCGTTCTTCCAATGGAGCATCACCTGGCAGCGGCACGGCGATGTCCGATGATGCCCTCGCTGTTGTCTGGCAATCTCAACCGTGTACCCGGATGTTTTACCATACGACCGTTTCTCGGTTCTTCGTTGTGGGTCTCAGTATTGCGGGCGAATGAACACACGTATTCTCCAAATCTGGCGCAACGAACTCGAAACGGCAAGTCGTGAGCTCAGCGACTGCGGGGCAGCCGCCTCTATCCGTGGTGAAGGTATGGCGATTTTCCTTTCTGCCGAACATGGCGGTCGCTCCGTCGAGGTGTACGGCAGTGACGGGGACGGATACATCGTTGAGGTTTGGGAGAGTAACTGCGATGACAGCGACCGCTGTGCCGACGTGCCAGGGATAGCGGAGGCAATCACCGAGTCGAAGAGTTGGCTGCTCCGGCAGTTCCCGAGGGGACCGTGAAATCCATCCAATCAAACCACCGATTGTTCGGAATCGGCGCAGAGGCTGCAAGTCACAGACGGGGATCTGCCATTGAGCACGGGCGAGATCCGCGAGGGACATTTCGCGATTTCTGATCTCGAAAGGCGAGGAACCTGTCACCGTGTCCCTGGCAGAGCGTGACTTCTGACCAACTCGAGGTGCGGCACCCGTGCCACGCGTTATGGAGTGCGGTACCCGCCTGATGTAGCCTGTACTTTTGGCTTGTCTTGAACTCTTGTTAGACTCTGTCATAGCCAGTGGTCTTCTCGCCTCTTCGGCGTAAAATGTTGCGACACAGCAGCAGCACACGAAGTCTGGAAGTAGCCCCGACCAAGTGCCGGAGTCTCCCACCGGGAGCGATGTAAACGATCGCCCAGTCTGTTAACGGCTCAGAATCACCTGCGGAACCAGGCCTTTTCCACAAGGGGCTCTTCCATGCCAGCGTCGACCGCCTTTCGAACGGCCCTCCTGGGCGCCGTCCTCCTCAGCAGCGGAGTTTTGGCCCAGCAAAACCCCCATGGCCAGTTGCCGATCGCCACGGCACCCGAGCCCTACCTCTTCCTCATTCGCGATCCCCTTGTCCTGGGCGACCTCCGCGTGACCGCGAAACATCGCGACGCGATCCAGGCTCTGAACGACGAAATGGATCCGGCCCTCTGGTCGATGCGAAACAAGGGTGCCGAAGCCATGGCCAGCCAGATGCGCCAGTCCGCCGCAACCGCCAGGCAACGCATGGCGTCGATCCTGAACCGCGATCAACAGCGCCGGCTGGGACAGATCGAATTGTGGACCGCCGGTACCCGGGCCTTTCTGGGCGACGATCTCCCGACCCGCCTTCGGCTTTCCGAGTCGCAACGTCAAACGATCCGCAATCGCGTGACCGAAACGCAAGAGGCTATCCAGGCTCTCGCAGGGCAGCCACAGAAGGGCGGCGACATCCAGGCGGCCGAAAAGCAGGCCGCACAGTTGCAGGCCGATCTTCAGCGAGAAATTCTCGCCACACTCTCCGATCAGCAGAAACAAGAGTGGATTGACCTCCTCGGACACCGCATCGACCTGTCCGCACTGGGCCATATCACGTTCGCCGCCCCGAAGCTCACCGACGAGCCCAACTGGATCAACTCCCCGCCCCTTTCCTCCGACCAGTTGCCCGGCAAGGTCGTCGCCCTCCACTTCTACGCCTTCGGCTGCATCAACTGCCAGCGCAACTTCCCTTGGTACAAGGATTGGCACAAATCCTTCCACGATCGCGGGCTGGTCGTGCTCGGCATCCAGACCCCCGAGACGGAGTCCGAACGCGTCGTCGAAAACGTCCGCGAGGCTGCCCGCGAAAACGGTCTGGAGTACCCCATCGTCGTCGATCTCGAGAAACGCAACTGGAACGCCTGGGGCAACACCATGTGGCCCGCCACCTACCTGATCGACAAGCACGGCCGCGTCCACTACTGGTGGTACGGCGAACTCGACTGGCAGGGCGCCGGCGGCCAGAACCTCCTCCGGGCGAGGATTGAAGAACTTCTGGCAGAAACGACGGGCGGGTGATTTGGCAGCGGCGAACGGGTTGGGCGAGGTGTACAATCGTCGGCGGAAATTCTGCGGCATAGCCTGGTCCGACGTGCGGCGTGCCAGAACATCGCGAATGGCGATCCGGAACGAAAGCGTCGGGTAGCAGGACGTATCGAAATCGCCCGATCCATACTCGACCGTAAGACGGGCAGTAATGTGCGCCGCACTTCGGCAATCGAATACCTGCTAGGCGGAAAAACCGCTGTTCCGTCTGCAACGACATGGGGGCGTTCCATGCGAAGACTTCGACGCACTTCATTGACCTTGCTGTGTCTCTGCGCTTTGATGGCTCTGATGTTCGTTAATGCGTCTGTCTCGCTTCAACTTGGCCTGGGTCGTGTCGAAGCGGCGGACACGCCGTTGAACGACGATCTTCCGGGGAAAGTCGTTCATTCGTGGTTGGCCAACTCGTTCGCCACCGAGAAAGGTCACGAATCGGTGCCGGTCAATGTGTGTGGCATCGGCGTGACGCTGGACGGGACCGTCTACTCGGCCGGAGTGTCGGAAGCTTTCGGTGGGGTTGCTTCCTACAAGGATGGTAGATTTGTCACGAAGTACGACTACGACAGTGGCTGGGGGAGCAGTTCCTCGGCGGTCGTCGCGGATGACGACTACGTCTATATCGGCACCGGGGTGGGCTTGTTCCGGACACGCATTCAGGACACGGCCTATAACAAAACGGCGATTCTCAAGGGCAATTTTCACGGACTTGCACTTCGGGATGGAAAGCTGTACATCAGCGACTACGACGCGGGTAAAGTACGAGTGCTGTCGACGGCGACGATGAAAGAAGTGCGATCCTTCGCAGCGGCAAATCCGGGTCCACTTGCGGTCGGGGCCGATGGCCGGGTCTGGGTGATTGAAGGCAAACCAGCCCCAGAGCCTTACTTGTCTTTCTACACGGGCGGTACGAAAGTTCTCTCCCATAACGCCCAGGGCGAAGCGGGCCCGGAAATCACGGACTTCGAGAATCCGTGTGCACTGGCCGTGGATGCCCAGGGCCGACTGCTCGTCGGTGGGCTGAACAAGCATTGTCAGGTCTGGATCTACGATGTCTTGGAGAAGCCGAAGAAGGTGGACACTTTCGGTGCGGAAGGCGGAATTTTCTCCGGCGAACCAGGGCAGTATGGGCCGAAGAAGTTCCACTGGACTCGCGGCCTGGGCACCGACAAAGTCGGAAACCTCTACGTCGCCTCCGTTTTTGGAACTTGGTACAACGTCTCGATCGAAGCCTACGATCCCTCCGGTGTGAGGCTTTGGGACGTCCACGGCCTCGGCAACTGGCTCGACACCGCCTGCACCGACCCGGACGACGAGAACGTCGTTTACACCAAAGAGAACGTCTTCAAGATGGATTGGACAAAGCCCGCGGGCCAAGAAACAGACACTCGCCGGGTTCACGGTGAATCGCTTCAAGTACCCAACCGATAACCGCGTGGTCGAAGGCCACGGCCCAGGGCATCGCCTCGTGAATGGCATACGACGCATCGACGGTAAGCCGTATTTGTTTTGCGGCTATCAAGGCACGGGTAGCCTGGAGATTTTCAAGTTCGGCCAAGGCTACGTGGCGGCACCGTGCGGGATTGTCGGCGGGGCGTCCGTCTGGCGGCCGGAGCATGGCAAGCGTTGGCCCGAAGATGCCGAGAGTTTCATCTGGACGGACGATAATAACAATGGTGTCGCCGATCCCGATGAGTTTGTTGACGCCAAGCAGGAACCGCGTTGGGGTTCGATGCACCTCGATGCCAAATCCGGCATCTGGCAGTGCGCCGAGGAAACCATTTGGCACACGCCCTGCGAGGGACTCGATAAGAACGGGAATCCAATCTACCGCCGGGCATCCGAAGTGACTTACATGAACCCGAAAGGGTTTCCTCGTTCTCGTCTCCGCAGACTCTTCTACATTCCCGGCGAAGACGTGCTCATCGCGGGTGGGGCACCTGAATCCGAAGAAAACGTCGTTAATTTGCTGATCTGCTATGACAATTGGTCGGATGCGTCCAAGCGAAAACAGCGCTGGTCGATCAAAGTGCCACTCGACGACAAGAACTACACGCCCGAGACGAGTTACGGTGGCGGTGCCGTCCAGGCGATTTCCGCTTGCGGCAGATACCTCTTCCTTGCGTATGGCTACGGCTACATTCGCGTTCATACTCTCAAGGACGGTGGTTACATCGGCACTCTTCGACCTGACATCAACGGCTTCATGGGCAGCGGCGGCTGCGTCGATTCGGACAACGCCCTCAACGTGACTCTTCGAAGCAATGGAGAATACGTGATGTTCCTGGAAAATGCGGGCCGGAACCATGTGATGATGTTCCGCTGGACGCCGCCCAGCGAGTGAGGCAAAGCCGCCTTACCGGCCCTACAGCAGAGGGCGAGGGCCGCTAAGGTCTCCGGGAGTTCAAGCCTATTGTGGACCCCGCCGCTGCTGGGCATAATCGCTCCAGGCGTGGTCGACTCATCAACTCATACCGTTCCAAATTGGCGCGACAAACCGCAAGTACTTGACTGGGCCACACTTGGCGGCAAGAATCGCCGTTGTTGTGCTGCGAGTTATGCCGCTGTAGTGACCGCAATAATCGGTTTGGACGGCGTACTTCCGGCGGCATGACAAAATAGCTCTCACAGGCATTTGAATCGCAATCGGGGAGAAATCGTATGAACGCACCGCCCAGTTGGTTCAGGGTTGTTGCCATTGTGGCGCTGCTTTGGAATTTGCTCGGTTGTGTAGCGTTCTTCTTGGATTTTCGTTTATCGCCAGATGACTTGGCAAAGCTGTCTGCCGCCCAACAGGCGCTTTATGCTGCACGCCCTGGCTGGGCAATCGCTGCGACCGCAATTGCCGTGTTCGGCGGAGTACTCGGTTGCATTGGTGTGCTCCTACGCAAGAAGTGGGCATTCGCTGTCTTGGTTCTATCCCTGCTCGGCATCTTGGTTCAGGACTTTGGTCTCTTCGTGCTGGCAGACGGCGCAGACCCTGGCTGGCCCGGTTGCCGTCGTCATGCAAGCGATCGTGCTGGTCATTGGCCTTGGTCTCGTCGTGCTCAGTCGCCAAGGCATTGCACGCGGTTGGCTGGCGTAACGCGGACAGCTAATCGAGTAGCGCCGTCAGCGACGACGGCGCCCCCCACACCACCGTACATGCGGCTCCGCACTAGGCGGTTCAGCAACGGTGAGCATCGTGTCTCATCAAATCACCCTTTGCTGCGCGACGCTCGCCTGCCTCCGCAGAGGCATCCGACGGTCGATGTGGAGCAGCTGCGATGGATCGGTTAGAATTGGGTCGTCGGCGCTGACCAGCAATGGAAGGTCTACGTCTTCGTTTCTTGGTGTCCGAATTGTCCGACAGGAAACGGCGCTACCTCACAGCCGGAACCATTGATATAGAATCATGGACGGGGCGAGTTCGCTTTGTTCGGGCGGTGTTTCGAATGATCGATCACCACGGCAGTCCACTGAGTCTCTTGCTCCTGCACAACGCAGTGGCCATCGTCGTCGCCGTGATTCTGACACGAGGGCTTCGAAATCGGGCCTTCATCGCCCTGCTGGCACTGGTAATTGCGCTCGGTATCACATTCACTGTGCGCCGGGTGAATACGGCGACCGCACTTGGCTGGTGGCTGTTCGTACAGGAGCCCGCATCGTCCGTTTACGATCCGGTCATTCACGACACGATGAGGCGGTCTTTCGGGGTATTCGGTGCCTTTGGCCTACTCACGCTGTTCATCTCGCCATTTGTCTTCGCGCACTTTACGGCTTACCAATGGACGACGCCTCGTATCACTGATCGCGTACAACTCGCCAACAGGCAATTACGCCTGGGGACAGTATTTCTGACTGTTACCGTCGGTTGCCTGTTGCTCGGTATTTCCAGTTGGTTGAGCACGGGAGTCATGGTGATTTGGCCAATCGTTTTCGTGGCGATCTGTCTTATGGCACGACCGCTTCGCTGGTGGACCGATGTGAGACGGCGACTGCACAACGACAAACGTCTTGCTGAGATATACAGGCGGTTGAAAGTGCGCGATCACAGTGCTCTATTCGAATGTGACCTGCACACTCAGTCGGGGCATGTTCGAAACGCTGAATCGTGTGGCGACGAACGCGGCCAGAGCCATGCGGTCGAGGGCCCGTAACAAAGCCTTGTATCGGCCGGAAGGAGTGTGGAAGCACATTCAGGTGGACCGGTGAGGTAGCAGCGGGTGTTTTCGGTGCGGCGTCGTTCAGGAACGCATGCCAGTTCTGGAAACGTTAGCAAGGGTCCGATAAATGGCGCAGTCAGGCCATAGGGTGAGGTAGAGCTAAGCGGACACACGGAGATGGAAGACGAGATTAACAGGTGGTTCGTTGATCATGATGGCGACGGCGATTTCGCTGTACCGCCAACAGGTTATCCGTATTCGGTGGTCCCACCACCCCGCACCACCTCTCCCATTTTGTACACCACGAAACCCGAGTCTGTGCTCGCAGCCTTGTCTCACATCCCGATGAACTTCCAATGCGGCGTGATCGGGCGCTACGGCCTCCCCGCCGCGGGTGATCTGAGTTGGCTACGATCTTGCGTCAGCAGTCACGGTTGCGTGTTCGTTGGCGACGCAGACCCGTGTGATCTCTTAGTCTTTGCGTGGCTTCGGTCTCATTTGAGTGTTTCCTATCGTGGTCTAAGCGATTCCCTCCTTGAGCGATGCGGTGTCGTGTTGGACAATCGCTTCACCAGCGCACTGTCTAATGCCGAACTTGCCGCGATGTCGCTCGTGGTCGAGTACCTTCCGGACTATGCGGCGTTGCTCGGCCCGATCTGTACTGAACTCCTGCGCAGCGGCCGGAAGGTCGAGGTTGAAGCACTCATCAGTTTTGCGATGGTGGACGGAGGAGCGGTCGCAAACGCCATGTTGTCGTAGTCAGTCAGTCATCGGACGACAGAACCCCGAAGTCAGATGTGCCGAAAATGGACCGTTAGTTGCCGATACCACCCCGACGCCGACAGGGGACCATGAGGTCGATGATGCGGCGAGGATCGAGGTGGGTTAGAATGGGGGCGTCTGGGGCGCCCGAGGAACGAACGATTGGTGAAATCAATGTTATTGCCGAGCTGTACGCCCTTCGACCTCGCAAGTGTCGCCCATCGATGAAGCGAAACGGCCTACTGTTGTTTGCCGTCTACGTACTTTCGGCAGTCATCGTCTTTCCTCTTGCGGCGTACTGTGAGACGACAACGTGCGGTGTCCTTTCGTTGGAGATCCCTTACTTGCTGTACGGCATCCCGCTGTCGGTGGGCACGCTGGCGGCCCCCCTGGTGGCTCTTGGATTGATTTCCAAAGGCACCCGCATCAGAGCAGCCGTGTTTCTTTCAACCTGGCTGCTGCTGGCGACCTGCACTCTGATCGGCGGTCGGCTTTCGACAGAGATTCGAATGGCAGGCATTCGGGCCTTCGTAGATCGGACTCCATCCCTCATCGCCGCCATAAATCAATATGTCAAAGAACAATCGGTTCCTCCTGCGACCTTGAGCGATCTTGTGCCGGCCTACCTGCCCACTTTGCCCTGCACTGGGATGAGTGCATATCCTACCTATCGGTTCATGTCCGGCGATCAATGCCGCAAAGAGTATGGCGGCAATCCATGGGCGATAATCGTCGATACTCCGTCAGCTTTTCTAAACTGGGATCAAATCTTCTATTTGCCCGACCAGAATTATCCAGAGTATGGTTATGGCGGTGGAATTGAGCGCATCGGTGAGTGGGCCTACGTTCACGAGTAGCGGTCAAATAGAACGGGTCAAGGCGTCGATGGATGCTGCGGGGACTCGGGTGGACTAGAATGAGGACGTTGTGTCAGAGTAGGATTTGGTGTTGGTAGCCGTGGCCCTGGCCCCTCGGCAGTGCCGCCAGAGCGACGTTCAACAACTCATCTCTGCGTGGGTTTTTGATTTGCGGCGAGAAACGAAGGATAGATGCTCGCGGTTTAGATGACGCGGGAGAGGCACCCGACAGTCGATGTAGAGTGGCCGGGCGGCAGCAAGTAAGCTGGAAGCGTCGGCACGTCGCCGACAGACCGACGATGGATGTCCCGCATCTCGAACTTTAATAGAATGTTTGGCTGTTGCATCCAACGTGCGTCGATAGCGGCGTTTAGGGTCGCCGAGCTTGGCGAAGCTGGTCTATGATGGAGATGGCATCATGCCGACGGTGCTACGAAGCGGCCCGTACCGGTTGTACTTTTACAGTCATGAACTAAATGAACCGCCGCATGTGCACATTGATCGCGACACCGATTCCGCGAAGTTCTGGCTGGAGCCGATTGCCCTCGCTCGCAATCTCGGATTCGGCGGTCATGAACTCCGCGTGATCGAAAGAATCGTTCGCGACAATCAACAAGAGCTCTTGGAGGCCTGGAATGACTGGTTCGGAAATTAAACCCGGTGAACGCGTAAAAGACGTTCACTTTGATGATGATACATTCAGCGTTGACTTGGTTGATGGCCGCACGATTACCGTACCGTACGCGTGGTATCCTCGTTTGCTGCATGCCTCATCCGAACAACGGTCAAGATGGGAAGCCTGTGGTGGTGGCTACGGAATTCACTGGCCCGAAATCGACGAAGACTTGAGTACCGAAGGACTTTTGCGCAGGGCGCCCGCGCCGCGATCTGCATCCTCGCGACGAACATAGCATCCCCGCGAAGGCACCATTCGCACGAACAGGCGGACAGGCCTCTCATAGCTCGCGAGGAGTGTCTCTGTAGCTGACTGACACCGTCCCAATCGTTCACAATGGGATTGCGTATGCCTTGCCTGCGGACGCACCGAACGTTTTCGTCCGATTGTGGACGTGGCTGAAGTCCTTCGGCGCTCCCGAAAAACGACCCTTTGTTGCACTGCGGTCGTCTACCTCTGCAAAGGTGTCGAACGGTCGATGTTGGATCGCGACTCGGGCGAAGGTAGAATCAGCGAGTCGGAGGTGTCCGATGAAACAAACGATTTCCAACGCGGCTGGTCCCCCGTTGCCGCATGATCACGCGGCGGATCGAATCGTGCTCGGGGCGGGTGGTATGCTGGTCTTCATCAGCGTCCCTTAGCATCCTTCCCGGCGCTGGTTCACCGGGACCTTGCCGCCTCGGCTCCTTTCGCAACGATGCCGCCAATATATTGAAGAGTCTCGAGGGTTGTCCGCTTTGCCTTCTGCAGAAGCGGCCAGCGTAACAAGCCGCCCACAAGGCATGACAGGGGGACCGGGAGGCTTTTCTCGCTGAAATACAGGTTGGCTCTGCGAGTCGTGGCATCCATCTCCTTGAGGTAGCGGTCGATGGCCCGGCGCTCTGCGGGAAAATAGTCGTGAAGCCGCTGGCGGAAGTTCTCCTTGCCTTTGACGAAATCGTAGGCGTCTTGGCCGATGACGATGCGGTCATAGACGTCGCCCATGTCCGCCCATTCGAGTTCGGCGTTCGTGATATCGTCGAAAAGCTGCCGAAACGGCGAGCCCAAGTCCATGACCTGACCGACATAGTGAACACCCACATCCCATTCGTATCTCGGACGGCGAAACGTGTGGGTGAAGCCGCCGGCGGTGTAGTGGCGATCAAGAACCAAGACACGCTTGCCAGCGTGTTTGGCGAGAAGAGCGGCCGTGCCCAGCCCTCCGATGCCGGAGCCGATGACAATGACGTCGTAACTTCCAAGAACGTCGTGTTGCTTATATGAGATTCCGATGTGCACCGCAGCTTCTTTCAACGAATATCAGTCAGTACGCCGGCCAGTCGGCCAACTCAACTCCGCTTTTGGCTGGGCGTTTCCTGCCAAGGTAAGGGTGAAGCACAGAGGTCAGTGATTGTAATGCAGATGATTTCTTTCCTCGCCGATATCCCGACAGGCATATGCCTTGGACAACTGCGGATCAGCTTGAGAAGTTGTTGTTGTCATAACGTGTCCGGAGTGGACTCGGACAACCGGACGGGCTCCGTCTACGGAGCGCCACTCACACCACTCGGGACGAAGTACGCCGTGAAGCGATGCTCGATTCCGCTCGGCAACAGGCTGTTCAGCTCGATTTCGAAGGCCTGCGATTTCGGTGACGGATCGAGGTCGACCTTCCATGTCTGCCATGGTGCAGGGTACCAGGCGGTGTTCAGAACCGGTTCCAACGTCACCGGTCGTCCAGCGACTTTGCCCACCGCCACGAGAACGCTGCGGCACTCGTGCAGCCCTTGCGGTTGGCCGTCTCGGCTGAGTTGCACGCTGATGGCCAGTACGCCACCTGTTTGCGTGGAAGGCGCTGCGCCACACAGCACGAAGTGCACGCCGGTCTTCGGTACCGGGATCGGCGGCTTTTCGGTTGTGGCGGACAGTCGGAACCGACCGAGATTGTGGCCGCGTTCATACTGTGCGAGGCGGAATTCCAGACGCGTACCGGAGGGGAATTCAAGCGGGCGGGCCAATTCGAATACGGCTTCGTGACTGAGACCTTCCTGGGGATCGATGCCCCATCCGGTCTGGAGGTTGCCGTCGGTGGCGGCGCTCACCGGCCATCCACCAACATTCGTCTGATTGAAGCTCGCCTCCGAACGGGCTACGCGAACCTGTTCCAAGGCGTCGCGGCGATCGCCGGGAGCGGCCGCGATACTCAGCTCGGTCACCGTGAAATTGCCATTGACCGCGCGGCCCGGTCCGGCGGAAGGAAGGCGTTCGTCCGACAGGGCTTCGATGCGGAGGGCCGTGATCGGACTCAGATCCGAAGACGCTTCCACCACGTAGGTATCGGGCGAAGGATTGTCGCCACTAGCCAGCAGCGAACCGTCTTCCAGTTTGCTGAGCGTGGCCCCCAACTCGGACCGGAACTGGACCGGGTCCAGCACGGTCCAGGTGGTCTGCCGTTCCTGCTGGAGTGCCGCATCGCTGACCTGGAGTTCCACCGACCGAGTGGGTTCCGCGAAGTCCGCCACGATCGGCAGTTCCGCAAACGTCTGCCCACGCGAGGGCGATTCGCCGATCGGCACAGCTTCGATCAGCACGACCTGCATCGGACGAAGTGCGAGCTCCACGCGCGAGCCGGAAGTCGGCTGTTCGTTTCGCAACTTCGCCGGCTCCGGATACCAGCGGTACAGATCCCATGGCTGTTGGTCGGGTAGTCCCCACTTCGAATTCAATTCGAGCGTGATCAGGCTGTCGGCCCGCACGCCGTTATGAAGGGCGATGAAGGCGCGTTGGCCGTCCGTGCAACAATAGCCGTAAGGCTCTTCCTTCCAGGGATTTCCCAAAATGAATCGCGGATTGCGAAAACACGCGGGCTGTTGCCTCAGGAGTCCGATGAACACGGCAAGCTGCTGACGCTCGGCCGGCGAAAGGTACTGCGTATCCGACCAAAGCTGTGCGAGGAGGTGTCCGCGTGCCAAGTCCATGATCAGGCCTTCCTGCCAAGCCTCCTTGCCGACCCGGCTGTTCCACGGCCAATCGGAGAGCCAGATCCCAAGTGGATCCCAGCCGAGCGTCGGAAAGTCCTTCACCATCCACCGCGCCTGGTCGAGTCGCCGCGTCACGCTTTCGCGTGCCCGGAACGTGGGATAGGCGGCGAAACTCGCGGCCTCAATCCGCGTGCCCACGTCGAACAGCGTATCTCCGTACAGCAGCCACCACGGTGACTGGTAATTCCAGTACAGCATGATGAACAGATCGGGGCACACGCGATCGAGCTGTTGATAGAAATCGATCAGCGCATTCTCGATGGCTTCGGTGGAATACTCTCCCGGCAGATGCTCATGTGTCGGATTCGAGCACTCAAACAGCGCGTTGTCGAACTTCACGAGCCGCACGCCGTTGTTCTGCAGTTGATGCGTGTAGCCGTCGATGTAGAGCTGGTTCACGGGTGCGGTCGCCCGGCACAACTGGTTCCCCTGGCCGGTCTTCGCCGCTGCCACGGCGGGATTCAAGGCGATCGTCCATTCGCCCAGAGCACCGCTGTCGAGCCACAGGCCGGGCTGTGTGCCAACGCTCCGCAGCACGTCGAGCAGCGGAGCGAATCCGCGAGGGAACCGTCCGGCGTGCGGCGTCTTCAAATCCGCCTGCGAATCATGCCAGAAGTCGATGGAGTAGTAATCCCAATGCAGGCCGCAGTCGCGGTCGGCGGCGGCAACCTTCGCGAGATTGTCGAGGACAAACTCTTCCGTCTCCCAGAAATCACCGTCCGGCTTGGCGCCAAACGGTTCGAAGATCGCCAAGGGCTTGTCGTGCTGGCGCACGACACGCCGCATGCGTTTCAACAGATACTCGCAGAAGTTGCGTCGCGCGGCATCCTTGTCGCAAACGCCGTAAATGGCCTCCATACAACTGAATTCCGCGCCGTCCGCCAAGCGGACCCCGGGGAGTTGCCGCAGCGAAAGCTCGCCGTTCTTGGCGGTAGCGAACCCCGCCGGATGCGTCAGGCTCACGAAAAACTGCCCCTCCACATAGGCGGGAAATCCCCGCACGCGGCCGGCCGGATCTTCGACCGGGAGCCGCTTGCCACCCAGATGTCCCTCCGTCACATAGATGGGATAGTCCGGGTCCGAGCAGTCCTGCGCATCGGTTCGATACGTCCCCAGGCGGATATTGAGCAGACGATTCCACGTCTCGCCGCTGCCATTGCGAATCGCCACCAACTTGTGCAGCACGCCCTCGTCGGCATTCCACCGGTAGGTGACCGTCACGACGGCACCGGGAGCATCCGAGGCCAGTGCGACCACCGCGCTCCCCGTCGCGCCGGACATCGGTTGCGGCACACTTGTCACCTGCAGCTTCGGAGACTGCAGCGGTTGACCGGGAAGACCGACGTCGAACTGGACCTCATCTCCCAGTCCCAGGTCCAGCGTGCGCCCGTGCGATTGTTGTGCCAGGACCTCGCGCGCAGCCCGTCGCGGCAATCGAGCGTGAATACAAAGAAGGGTGACTGCAGTTCAACGGTGGCGCCATCACAGACCACGCGGCAACTGCGCTCCTGAGCTTCGAGAGCCCTCATCCAAAGACTCGCGCACAAGGCGATCAACGCCAAGACAGGTGGCCGCTTCATGATATTCACTCCGCTACCCCTCTAGCCGTGGCAGACGGCTGTCTAAGCTATGCCGCTGGCCGACGTAAGTGTACCACCCCCATTTGTCCGCGGCGTGCGTGGGGGCGACGGTGCCGTGTGTGCGGACTGACGGGTTCTCGATCCTGCCAGGCGATTTCCGTGGTTGGTTGGTTGGATCAGAGCGCTTTCTCGTTCTGAGGGGGGGCCGGACCTGGCGAAATCGAGGGCCATTGCGTTGACAATCCGGGGGGAGTACGCAACATTTGAGGGTCCCCAAGGACTGGGTAGTACCAGTCCCTTGGATGTTGCGCGAGGTGGAACTGATGAATGCGAGGACTGTGGTGGCCAAGACATCGTGCGAACGTTGTTTCGTGTCCGTGTTGCTGGTGATGACGTGCGTGGCCGCGTGGACGGCGTCTATGCCGGGGGTTGTTTGGGCGGACGTCAAGCCGGCCGGCCGCATGCTGCGGTATCCGGATGTGAGCAAGACGCACATCGCGTTCTCGTATGCCAATGACTTGTGGCTGGTTCCGCGCGGGGGCGGCCAGGCTGCTCGGCTGACCAGTCCGGCGGGACTCGAGGAGTCACCGCGTTTCAGTCCCGACGGCGAGACGCTGGCATTCGTCGGCAATTACGAAGGCGGCCGCGACATTTACACGATTCCCGTGGCAGGTGGCGTGCCGCATCGAATGACTCATCATCCGGCCGATGAGTTGCTGTGCGACTGGACTCCGGATGGTGCGCTCGTGTATTCGACCAACGGCTTTTCAGGGCTCGCGCGACTACTGCAACTCTACTCGGTTTCTGAGAAAGACCCGTTGCCGACCAAGCTCCCGCTGGCCTACGGAACGAACGGAGCGATCAGTCCGGACGGCGAGTACCTGGCTTTCACGCCCTACAACGCCGATGGCGCACTTGGAAACGCTATCGCGGCGGGATGGCGCCGGATATCTGGCTGTACCATCTCAAGAACAAGACGGCCAAGCAGATCACCGATTGGGAAGGCACGGACAGTCTGCCGATGTGGCATGCTCAGACGGTCTACTATCTGTCCGATGGGGGACCAGAGCATCGGTTGAACATCTGGGCCTATGACACGGCGACCGGCGCGCGGCGGCAGTTGACTGATTTCAGTGCCTACGACGTGAAATGGCCCTCGATCGGACCAGGCGACCATGGCCAGGGCGAAATCGTGTTCCAGTATGCGGCCGACCTGTATCTGTTGGATCTGGAGACCGGCAAATCGCAGGTTGTGGAAGTGTCGATTCCGGGCGATCGACCGCAGATCATGCCCCGCACGGTCAATGCCGCCGACTTCATCAGTGGCGGCGATCTGTCACCGGCGGGCGAGCGTGTGGTCCTGGAAGCGCGGGGCGACATCTGGTCGCTCCCCGCCAAGAATGGTTCGCCACGCAACATGACTCGCAGCAGCGGCATCGCCGAACGCAGTCCGAGCTGGAGTCCGGACGGACGGTGGATCGCTTACCTGGCCGATCTGACGGGCGAATACGAACTGTACATCAAGCAATCGGACGGGAAGGGAGAAACGCGACGGCTGACCAACGATGGCCAGGTCTTCCGTTACTCGCCGACGTGGTCCCCGGATTCCAAGCACATCCTGTTCACCGACAAGACCGGAGCGATCTACCTGCACACGATCGAGCCGGCCAAGACGGTCCTGGTGGATCAGGACTCCTGGGCGTCGACTCCCACGCTCAGCTGGTCGCACGACTCGACCTGGATCGCCTACGACAAGCGGGCCGATGACAAGGCCGGAGTGACCTCGATCTGGCTCTATGAGCTCAAGACGGGCAACAAGCAGCAAATCACCGACGGGATGTTCAATGCTTCAACTCCCACCTTCGACCGGAAGGGAGAGTATCTCTTCTTCGCCAGCAATCGGTTCTTCGGGTCGCCGCTCTATGACGACCTGGGAACGACCTTCATCTACGGTACGACTCAAGTACTCGTGGCGCTTCCCCTGCGCGGCGATGTAAAGAACCCGCTGCTTCCCAAGAGCGATGAAGTCGCCATCAGCAACAAGCCCGAAGAGAAGAAGGAAGAAGCCGAGAAAGAACAGGAAGCGAAGAAGGAAGAGCCAAGGCAGCCAGAGGAAGGGAAGGAAGAAAAGAAAGAGGAAGGGAAAAAGGAGGAGCCGCCCAAGCCGCCGGCCGACGAACAGGGTCAGAAACCGGCCGAGGAGAAGAAGGAGAACCCCGACGGCCCGCCGCCCGGGGACAAGCCCCAGGAAGAACCGCCTCCGAAGGAACCGAGCGAGAAGCCGGCCGAAGAACCCCAGCCGGAAGCGGCCAAGTCCGCTCCGCAGGCTGCCCCGCCGGCCGGCGATCAGGCTCCCAAGGAAGAGCCGAAGGAAGAACCGAAACCGAAGGAAGAACCGAAGTCGCTGCAGATCGACCTGGAGGGCATCCTGTTGCGGGCGTTCCGCCTGCCGGTCAAGAACGGCGTCTTCTCGCAACTGAGCGTCAACTTCCAGGGCCATCTGATCTATGCCCGCCGCGGCCCGCAGGGGGCGGACGATCCACCCACGATCATGGTGTTCGATTTGAATGACGAAGCGAAAGCCGAGAAGCCCGTGTTTCCCGGCTCGATGCAGTACACGATCTCCGCCGACGGCAAGAAGCTGCTGGTCGTCCAAGGCAAACAGTTCCTGATCATGGACGCCGCCGCCGGTGCGAAGCCGACCCCTGTTCCGACCAATGGGATGACCGTGGTCATCGACCGCCGCGAAGAATGGAAGCAGCTGTTCACCGATGCCTGGCGGATGGAACGCGACTTCTTCTACGATCCTCACATGCATGGCGTGAACTGGTCCGCGGTCCGCGACCAGTATGCCAAGATGCTGGAAGATTGCACATCGCGCGAGGACGTCGCGTACGTGATCTCGGAAATGATCTCCGAGCTGAACGTTGGGCATGCGTACTATCGCGGCGGTGACTTCGAAAAAGAAACGCGGGTGGGCGCCGGCCTGCTGGGCTGCGAGTTTGTTCGCGACCAGAGTGCCTACAAGATCGCCCGCTTCTACGAAGGTGCCCCGTGGGACATCGACGCCCGCAATCCGCTGCGGCAAGTCGGCATCAAGGAGGGCGAGTACCTGCTGGCGGTCAATCGAGTGCCGCTGGCTCTGGAGCGCGATCCCTGGTCTGCCCTGCAGGGCTTGGCCGGACAGACGGTCGTGCTGACGGTCAGCAGTCAGCCGCAGAGCGGCAAGGAGGATCGGGATGTCGTGGTCTCCCTGTTGGCCAACGATTTGGAACTGCGGTACCGCCAGTGGATCGAGCACAATCGAAAGTACGTGGCGGACAAGACGAACGGGCGCGTCGGCTACATCTACGTGCCCGACACCGGCGTCAACGGCCAGAACGATCTGTTCCGGCAGTTCTTCTGCCAGATGAACAAGGAAGCCCTGATCATCGACGATCGCTGGAACGGCGGGGGCCAGATACCCACGCGGTTCATCGAACTGCTCAATCGGCCGGTCACCAACTACTGGGCCCGCCGCGACGGACGGGACCAGACCTGGCCGCCCGACGCGCACCACGGTCCCAAATGCATGCTGATCAACGGCCTGGCCGGGTCGGGAGGTGACATGTTCCCGGCACTCTTCCGACAGGCTCAGCTCGGCAAGCTGATCGGCAAGCGGACGTGGGGCGGGCTGGTCGGTATTTCGGGCAATCCCGGCCTGATCGATGGCGGAAGCGTGACCGCCCCGACATTTGCCTTCTACGAGAAAGACGGCACCTGGGGAATTGAGGGACACGGAGTCGATCCCGATATCGACGTCGTCGACGATCCGGCGAAGCTCGCGGAGGGAATCGACCCGCAGCTCGAAGTCGCGATCGAACTTATGTTGAACGAACTCAAGAGCAACCCGTACGCGGCGCCCAGCGCCCGGCTTATCCCGACCGCAGCGGGTTCGGAATCAAGCCGGAGGACAAGTAGTTCGGTCCGCCAGGCGCTGACGGTTCCTACCAGCCGGGTCGTGGTTTCCTGACGGCCCGGCTGGGTTGTGGATGGACCGATGATCACTTCGCGGTTGTGGCTGGGTGTCCACGGCACATGGCACGGGTACCGAACCAGGCCGCTGGCCGGCATCCTTGCCGCAAAACACGGGCATGATATATAGTTGTGTCATCGGACCCCTCTACAGCGCGCTGCTGGAAACCGTCGAAACCCGGTAGCCTACGCGATTGCCAACCACGAGCGCTGTCGGACTGCGCTGGACAGTTGTACGGTTGTCGTGACCGGCGCGAGTCGCCGGACCTTGACGCGTTCAAGGCCCGGATGAACGATCCATCAGTTCGCAGAGAAGACTCATGGCCAATTCTCAGAACCAGAATACTCCACACGCGGCGAGGAACGTCGACCCGTCGACGAACCGTGCGATGTTCGTGCGAGCCATTCCACCGTTGCTGATATTGGCGTGCGGAATCGCGGCCTTCTGGGGGTCGTCGAAGTACCTCCGCAAGGAACCGGACATGGGGTCCCAGACCGTTGCCGCGCCGGTGGTCAAGGTGGCGACTGTCCGCGATCACGAAGGGGGCATGACCCTGGAGGCCGACGGGGTCGTCGTCCCCTATCGCCAGATCAATCTGGCGGCCGAAGTCGCCGGGCGGGTTGTCGAGCAGTCGGAAGTGTGTCGCGCCGGGAACTTCGTGGAGAAGGGCACGTTGCTGGCGCGCATTGACCCGCAGGACTATCGGCTGGAAAAGGAACGCCTGGAAGAGGAACATCGACAGACGATCGTGATGATCGAAGAGCTGGGAGAGGAGATCCAAGGTTCGGAAGGTCTCATCGAAATCGCCGAAAAGCAAGTCGAACTGCGTGGGAAAGAACTGTCCCGCATGGAACGTCTGGGGCGCACGGTCAGCACGACCGAGATGGAGACGGCGGAAGGAGCCGAACTGACCGCGCGCAACGCGCTGCTGACTCTCAAGAACCAGATCCGCTTGCTGAAGGTTCGCCAGGGCCGCCTGGCGGCAGTCCGGGATCTCGCCCTTTCGAAGCTCGCCAAAGCCGAACTCGATCTGGCACGTACGGAGATCTTTGCCCCGATCGACGGTGTGATTGTCTCCAACCAGATCGAACAGGATGCCTTCGTGCAGCGTGGTGCGCCGCTTTTGTCGATCGAAGACACGACCAAAGTCGAGGTGAAATGCAAGCTGCAGATGGAGGACTTGTATTGGCTGTGGGATCGCAAACCCAGCTCGGCGGGCCTGTCGGTCGCAACTTCCCCGGCCGAAACCTACAGCATTCCCGAAACGCATGTCCAGATCATCTACCGGCTGGCCGGTCGAGACAACTGCGAATATGTCTGGGAAGGTCGCTTGTGTCGCTACGATGGATTGGGACTGGACGAGAAGACCCGCACGGTTCCCTGTCGTGTCGTGGTGGACAACCCCGGCCAGCGGATATCCACACATGCCAGCGGCCCGCCCGTGCTGCTTCGCGGCATGTACGTCACCATCCGGATTCAAGTTGATCCCCGTACGCCGCTGCTGAAGGTCCCCGAATCGGCCTTGCAGCCGGGCAACATCGCCTGGCGGGTGCGGGACGGCAAATTGGCTCGCGTGCCGGTCAGCTTCGTCATGTTGCTGGAAGGGAACTCGACCGACACCGGAGCGGTTCGCGAAACGCTGATCTACGTGGAGGATGCGCGGCAGTTGTCCGCCGGCGACCAGGTCGTCACATCACCACTGACGTTTGTGCGAACCGGAATGGATGTCGAGATCTCCGCGGACCCGAGCGAATGACGCCATGAAAGCACTGATCCGTTGGGCCACTCGCAACGCGCCGGCGATGAACACTCTTGTGATTGCGAGCTTGATCGTCGGAATCGCCAGCATGTTCCTGATGCGCCGTGAGATGTTCCCCGAGTTCACGCTGGACATCCTGCTGGTTCGCGTCCCGTACCCCGGGGCCAGTCCGGCCGAGGTGGAAGAAGGCATCTGCCAGAAGCTGGAGGAAGCAGTACGATCGGTCGAGGGGATCAAACGGCAGACCGCCATTGCGCAGGAGAACATGGGCTTCCTGTTGCTCGAACTGCAGGCGGGCACCAATGCTCAGAGGGTCTTGAATGAAGTCCGGTCGGAGGTCGATGCGATCCCCAGTTTTCCGGAATTGGCGGAAGAGCCCGAAGTGAAGGAACTGACCTATCGCATGCCGGCCATTCGCGTGGGAGTGGTCGGCGAGGATTCGGACGACCCGGAGTCGGCCTGGCGTCTGCGGGAGGTGGCCGAACGGGTGCGCGACGATCTGATGCAGTTGCCGGCCGTATCGCAGGCCGACATCCTGGCGCGAGAAACTTCCAGATCGATGTGGAGATCCCGGAGGAACAACTGCGCCGGCACGGTCTGACGCTGCAACAGGTCGCCGCCACGCTCCGGCGGCAGAATATCGAGCTACCGGGCGGCACGATGAAGACACCCGGCCAGGACGTCCTGCTGCGCGGCAAGAACAAGTTCGATGTGGGAAAGGAGATCGCCGCGCTTCCCGTCCTCGAGGATCCCAGTGGTGACGTGATTGCCGTCGGCGAATTGGGACGCGTCCGGGATGGCTTTGAAGACAGCTATTACGCTTGCCGGATCAACGGCAAACCAGGGCTCGTGATCTCGGTCAATCGCACCACGAGTGAGGACTTGCTGGCCATGGCCAAACAGGTCCGCGACTATGTGGCGAGTGCCAAACTCCAGGGCTACCAGCTCACCTACTGGGACGACCGTTCGGTCGACGTGAAAGATCGCATGGACATGCTGGTGGGGAATGGGATTCAGGGGTTGATTGTCGTCTTCCTGTTGCTGGCGCTCTTCCTGGATCTCAAACTGGCGTTCTGGGTGGCGTTGGGGATTCCCGTGTCCGTGTTTGGTGCCGGGGCCGTGTTGTTGGCCATGGGGCAGACCTTGAACATGCTCTCCATGTTCGCCTTCCTGGTCGCGCTGGGGATTGTCGTGGATGACGGAGTCGTCATCGGTGAGAACATCTACATGCACCGGGAAATGGACAAGAACTTCGTGCGGGCGGCCATCGATGGAACGTACGAAGTGATCCCATCCGTGTTCACTTCGGTGCTGACCACCGTGATTGCGTTCGTGCCTTTGATGTTCGTCGCCGGGGTGATGGGGAAGTTCTTCGCGGTGATGCCGCTCGGCGTGATCGCCATGCTGACGATCTCTCTGGTCGAATCGACCTTCGTGCTGCCGTGCCACCTGTCCCACAGCGACAATTTCATCTTTCGTTTCTTCTGGATCGTGCTGTTCCCATTCCGCGGTTTCGTCGATCTGTTTCATTGGCTGAGCCGACTCGCGAACCGCCTGATGCAGTCGTTCATCGAGAAGATCTATCTCCCGTTCCTGCATGGGGCCATTCGCCGTCCCGGCACAACGATCGCGTTGTCCGTGTCGATGCTGCTCGTGATCGGCGGTTGCATTCGGGCCGGTATTATTCCCTTCGTGGTGTTTCCCAAGCTGGATTCGCGGACGATCGACGCCCGCGTAGCGTTCCCCGACGGCACTCCCGGACGAGTTACCGATCAGGCCCTGGAAAAAGTCGAACAGGCCCTGCAGGACGTGGATCGCGAGCTCGGCGGCGGATTGATCCGACATCGCTACCGCATGGCAGGCTGGACGACCCCTCCCAGCAACGCATCGGCCTTGGGAGGTGCGTTTGAGGGCGGACACTTGGGACTGGTCAACGTGGAACTGACGGCCCCGGAAGACCGCGACGTGCAAAGCGAGGAAATTCTCGAGCGCTGGCGCAGCAAGTGGAACGCAAAGTACGCGGCACAATTCCCGGGGATCGAGAGCATGTCGTTCGCCAGCGAAGAATTGGGGCCGGGCGGAACGCCGATCGAGTTCAAACTCCTTTCTTCCGCCGATGAAGACGCCTTCCGGCAACTGGAAGAGGCGGTGGAAGTCTGTAAGGCCAAGCTGGCGGACTACGACGGCGTGATTGACATCGAGGATGACTCGCGACCCGGCAAGTGGGAATACCAGATCCGCGTCAAAGACGAAGCCAAAGCGATGGGGGTCACCGTCGCTGATCTCGCGGAAACCGTCCGAGCGGCCTACTACGGAGCCGAGGTGATGCGACTCCAACGCGGCCGGCATGAAGTGAAATTGATGGTCCGGTATCCCGCCGACGAGCGGCAGTCGTTGGCCGATTTCCAGGATATCCGTGTCCGCACGCTGGACGGAGCCGAACGACCGATCACGGAGCTGGCCGATATCCAAGTGACTCGCGGCTACTCGGAAATCAATCGGCGCGACCAGCTGCGCTCGATCACCATCTCGGCCGACATCGAAGGGGATGCCAACGCGTTCAACATCGTGCAGGATCTGCGCAAAGGGTTCGTCCCTCAACTGCTGGAGAAGTATCCGGCCGTCAGCGTTCGCTGGGAAGGCCAGCAGGAACAGACCCAGGAATCGATCGACAGCTTGAAGTTTGGCCTGGTCGTCGCCCTGCTGGGCATTTACGCGTTGCTGACCCTGGAGTTTCGCTCGTACATCCAGCCGCTGCTCATTCTGGCGATAGTCCCGTTCGGGTTCATCGGAGCGGCGATCGGACACTTCATCATGGGACTGGAGTTCACGCTGTTGAGTCTCTTCGGCATGATCGCTTTGGCTGGTGTCGTCGTGAACGACGCGATTGTATTGATCGACTTCATCAATCTCCGCGTCGAGGCGGGACGCCCCTTGTACGAGGCACTTCTGGAAACCGGACAGCGCCGGTTCCGACCGGTCATTCTGACCACCGTGACGACGGTCGGCGGCTTGACTCCCATGCTCCTGGAAACCTCGTTCCAAGGCCAGATTCTGGTGCCCATGGCCACCAGCCTGTCGTTCGGGTTGATCGTGGCCACGGCCCTCACGCTGGTGCTGGTCCCCGTCATGTACCTGGTGTACGCCCGGGCGACCGGGAACCGATCGACGTATGACAGCGACGGGCTGGAAAAAGGCGCCGATCTGCACACTGGTCCGCTTGGGGGAATGCCGCACGGCCAGTACGATGGACACGATTCGTAGGCATTGCCACCCTGCCGGTGAAGGGGGCAGCTCGTTGGAGAAAGGTTGCGACCCATGTTCGAGACTCTGCAGATGGCCCCGCCCGATCCGATCCTGGGATTGAGCGAAGCGTTCAAGAAAGATCCGCACCCTCACAAGATCAATCTCTCGGTCGGGGTCTACCAGGACGCCCAAGGTCAGACGCCGATCCTCGAAGTGGTCAAGGAAGCTGAAAAACGTCTGCTGGCGGAAGAGACTAACAAGGGCTACTTGGGAATCGATGGACTGCCCGAATACGGTCGCCAGGTCCGCGAGATGTTATTCGGGGCCGATCATGAGATCGTGCATCAACGCCGCGGCGTGACTGCCCAGACGCCTGGCGGGACCGGCGCGCTGCGGGTGGCGGCCGATTTCATCCGGCAGAAACTCAAGGGCCGCCGTATCTGGATCAGCAACCCCACCTGGGCCAACCATGGAAGCGTGTTTGAGTCGGCCGGGCTGCAGGTCGACAATTATCCCTATCTGGATGCCAAGGGGACCGGGTTGGACTTCGCCGCACTATTGGCCGCGCTGCAGAAGCTCCCGGCCGGCGACGCCATTTGCCTCCACGCATCGTGCCATAATCCGACCGGCATTGATCCGACGGTCGAGCAGTGGCGACAGATCGGGCAAGTGCTGCAGCAGCATCAGATCCTGCCGCTGGTCGATTTCGCCTACCAGGGTTTTGCCGAAGGGATCGAAGAAGATCGCGCCGGACTGCTGCAACTGGCCGACGCAGGCCTGGAGATGCTGGTCTGCAGTTCGTACTCGAAAAACTTCGGCCTGTACGGCGAACGTGTCGGCGCGCTGACGTTGATCGCCCCGACCGAAGAAGCCGCCCAGATCGGTTTGAGCCACCTCAAGGTCTGCATCCGCACGAACTACAGCAACCCGCCCAAGCACGGTGGAGCGATCGTCGCCCACGTGCTCGGTAGTCCTGATCTGCGAGCGAAGTGGATCGTGGAGGTCCAGTCCATGCGCGAACGTATCGCCGGCATGCGACAGCTGTTCGTGGACACTCTCCGCAGAAAAGGGGTCCAGCAGGACTTCTCGTTCATCACGCGTCAGCGCGGCATGTTCTCGTACTCCGGGATCCAGCCGGAACAGGTGGACAAACTCCGCAGCGACTACGGGATTTACATTGTCCGTAGCGGCCGCATCAACGTCGCCGGCATGACCGAGGGAAACATGGACCGCTTGTGTGACGCCATCAAGGCCGTGTTGTAAGAGCCTCGCCCCGGCAGCGACACGGCCCTGTCACGCGATCCGGTCGATCGCCCGCGTCCGATCCAATGTGGCGCGGATGGCCTGGATCATGTGTTGCAGGTGCCGCTGATCGTCATCGGTGAGCACGCGCCGTTGGCGCTGCTTGAGCCAGCGCGGCAGCACGGCGTAACCGCCGATGCGGAATTGCCAGACGGCCTCCTCGACCGGCTCGGGCCACGTTCGCCCCCGATCCAGGAACAACGTCGCGGGCGCCGTCCACCGCGGATAGCCGGACGCCACGACGACGTGGGGCTGGCCAGGCATGAGCACCTCGCCGGCCGGGTGGAACGGGTCACCCGCTCGACAATGGATCTCGACCAGTTCCTTGCCCAGGCGTCCCAGGTCGCGAAAGGAGCCCACGTCGGCCGGCCAGGGAAGGCGCGGAAAATCGAGGCCCAGTTGCGGCTGATAGCGTGTGCGATACGGCGAGCTGTGCATCACGGCATACATCCAGTGAAAGACGTCGCTGGATCCGAACGACTGCGATCCGGTCCCGGCTTCGTCCCAATCCACTCCCAGACGGGCCTCCAGACACTGCAAGAACTTCCGCTGCAAGTTGGTCACGCGCTGGCCCGCGGCACCGGTGAACAACGGGGCCACGAAGGAAGCGCCGTGCGCGTTGTAGAACACGCGATCGGAGACCAGCGTGGGGGTGGCCAGGAAGTGATCGTAGCTCGCGTTGCGGGTGGCCTGTCGCATGAAGACCAGTGCCACGTTGCCGGACTCCAGATGGCGCAGCAGGCCATACCGCGCACGTCCCAGCAATCTCGGTTCGTAGTAGATCCACCGCACGTCCCACGGCGCGACCATGTAGGGTCGGATCCGTTGCGAGGCAAAGGACACACCGGCCGTTTTCCCGGGCAACCACCCGGGAGCATTCGCAGGAAATTTCCCCAGCGCCGCGTCCGCCAGGAAGGCCCGCATGCGCCGCTCCACTTCTTCCCGCGTGAACCCCACGAACAGCGCATCGCACTTTGTCTGGACACCCGAAATGTGCTGCGCGAAGATCTCGTCCAGGCGCGGCGATTGGCGATAGGTGTCTTCCGCAGGCCCCCGCGCGGGCACGAAGTAGTGCCCGGGACCGCGCCGAGGCAGTTCTTGCCAAGGCAACTGTGCGGGGTCGGCCTCGGCGAGAATGCTCAGCTTCTCCTGTTTCGAGCCCCACAATTCCGCATGCCGAGTCCGGCCATGAACTCGCTCACCGCGCGGCCGAACCTTGACGAACACGCCGATGGCCACACCCTGCTGGATCCCGAACACGTTCTCATCCAGGACTCCCGTCGGCGTCCGTTCCCGTTTCTTGCGATTCCCGTGCAGGTCGAGCACATCCAGGCGGTCGAACGTGGCAGCCAGGGACGCCCGCATCTGGCGGTGCGTCAGACCGTCCAGATACGTGTTGTTGGTGACCATGGCCAGGACACCCCAGCCGGCCTGATCGATCCAGTACTGACCCCACCGCAGGAACTTGATGAAGTCATCCGCGAGGTTATGTTTTTTCTCGCGCAGACCCGCCTTGTACGTCGCCAGCTGTGCGCGGATCCAGGCGCCTTGGTTGCGCCGGCCGAAATTCGCATAGGGCGGGTTTCCCACAATGATCGGCACGCCGTCCGCGAACAGGGACTGCGCATACCCGACGTCTTCCAGCAGATTGCCGCAGTGCGCGGACCAGCACGTGCCGAGCTGGGACTCGACCAGCATCTCCGCGGCTCCACAGCAGGCTGGCAGGACATCCACGCCGACCAGTCTTTGCGGCAGCATGTGTCGCGCGATCCGCTGCCACTGCGGCTCGCCTCCCGTTTGCCGACAGCTCTCCCGAACCTGCTCGATGACGCCCAGCAGAAAGGCGCCACTCCCACAGGCGGGATCCACGATGCGCAGCGGTACATCGTGTGCAGCCAGTCCGCCGGCGACGTCCAGATCGTGACGGAGGATGCGATCCACGCTGCGCACAATAAACTGCACGATGGGCTGCGGCGTGAAGTACCCGCCGCGGCAACGCCTCAACTCGGCGTCGACGCGCGCCCACAGGTTTTCCAACACGTAGACCAGCGGATACTCCGTGGCGGTCACGTGCTCACACACGACCAGCATGTTCGCCGGCGCCAGCAGTGTCGTCAGCTCATGCACCAACTCTCGGATGCGCGGCTCGCAGTGGCAGGCGTGATCGACGGCGGCGAGGACCTCTGCCAGCGCCTTGAACGCTGCGGCGGCGCGGCTGGCGAACCCGCATCGCAGCCCGCCGTGGGCCACGGCTCGCGCCGCCAGTTGGCCACCAAGAGTGCGTAGGTCCAGAGCAAAGCTGCCTGGGTTGCGGCGCAGCTCCCCCGCGTCCTGTGGCAACGCTGCCGAAGGGCTTTCCCACGGCAGGCACGCAGGATCGCGCAGCCCGCCGATCGCTTCGGCGAGCTGCAGGATCGCCCGCGCCATGGCCCGCCACCAGGACGGGACACGCATCGGCCGAGACTCTTGGCTTCGGGTCGTCATGCGCACCAGCATGGCGAATGCCGGACCCCCGCGGCAAGAGGGGCAAATTGACCTTGTCCGCCGGGCTGGAATTGGCTACAAGTCCCGCTCTGCAAGGAGTCCGATGCATGAAGAAGTTCCTCATTGCGCTCGTGGCCGTGGTTCTCTTTGGCGCTCCGCTGCTCATTGGCGTGTCCACCGCGGGCAATGGCAGCACCGTCAACAAGAACGGCAACGTGAATCTCAACGCCCTGCACCAGATGTTGACCAAGGGCCTCAAGGCGACTCGCGAAGACGAGAAACTTTACATCGATCGCGTCGTGATATTGGTGGCGGAGAATAAGCTCCCCCTGTCGCTCGTGTACGCCTCGTTCGATTACGCGCGAAAGCGGCGCCCGGACTATCCGTTCCCGTACTTTCACTACAGCCTGAAAACGCTCGCCAAGCGCAAGAACCTCGATCTTCAGCTGGCCAGTGAAGTGCGGCCCCAATAGCCGCCCAGGCCGTGATCGAACGGTACTTCGCGGCCCGAGCGGGACTCGTCGAAGTTCCCGTCGCGAAACACCTCCCGCCCCAGCACCCACGTCCGCACGGGCCAGCCCGTCAGCGTGGTTCCATGCCATGGACTCCAGCGGCATTTGGTTTCCTGCCGCTCATCGCGAACTTCCGCCTGTTTGTGGAGGTCCACCAGCACCAGGTCCGCGTCGAAACCACGGACGATCGCTCCCTTCTGGAGCACATCCCAGACCCGCGCCGGCGCACTGCACATCCACTCGACGACCTGTTCCAGCGTGCACCGGCCCCGATTCACCTGCGTCAGCATGAGGGCGAGTGAATTCTCCACAGCTGGCAATCCCGCCGGGGACTGGGGATACGGTCGACGTTTCTCTTCCAGCGTGTGAGGGGCATGATCGGTGGCAATCACCTGGATCGTTCCCCTCCAACAGCGCCTGCCAGAGCCGGCGGTTGTCCGCCTCGGTCTTCACCGACGGATTCATCTGGATCCGTGTGCCCAGCCGCGGATAATCGGCCACGTGGAAGAACAGATGGTGCGGGCACACTTCGGCCGTGAGCAGCTGGTGATGATCTGCCAGCAGATGCGTCTCCGCACCGGTCGAAACGTGCAGCACGTGGAAGCGATGCCGATGGCGGACCGCCAGATCGATTGCGCGCCGTGTCGCAATGACCGCCGCCAACTCGTCGCGGATCCGCGAATGATCGGCCACGTTTCCCGTGACAAACCGGGCGGCATTGGATCGCACCGTCGTTTCATCTTCACAGTGCGCACAAATCGGCAGAGTCGTCTCAGCGAAAATCCGCTCCAAAGCCTCCTGGTCGTCAACCAGCAGATCGCCCGTGCTCGAACCGATGAAGATCTTGATCCCCGGCGTCCGGCGGCGCCGCCTGGAGCTGAACCACGTTGTCGGGTGTGGCTCCGATATAGAACCCGTAGTTGACCAGGCTGCGCGTGGAGGCCAGCGCCAGCTTCTCGTCCAATCGTTGAGCGGTCACCGTGTGCGGGCTGTGTGTTGGGCATCTCGAAGAACGAGGTGACGCCCCCCTTCGCACAGGCTCTCGTGGCGTGTCGCAGATCCTCCTTGTGCGTCAGTCCCGGTTCGCGGAAATGCACCTGATCGTCGATGACCCCCGGCAGCAGGTACAATCCGGTCGCATCGACCGTCTCATCGACAGCGATCTGGCCGGCCGGGTCGATATCGGCAATCCGGTGTCCCTCGATCATGACCGAGGTCCGACAACAACCCTCCGGCAACACCACGGTAGCGTTCTTGATCCGTGTCTTCATGGGACTGAGGCGGAATCCTGTTCTTAGTTCTTAGTTCTTAGTTCTTAGTTCTAGTTCTCAGCCTCCAGCCTGCCGCCTACAGCCTACAGCCTCCAGCCTGCCGCCTACAGCCTCCAGCCTCCAGCCTCCCGCCTGCCGCCTCCCGCCGGAGTAGGGGTCTGGAATTGCTTGCCAGGGGCGGGACCCGTGGGTAGGATAGGACCTGGGGCCCGGGTGCGGGCATCCATGTCGCGATCCGAGCACGTCGGCTGCAGGAAAGGGGTAGTCTTGAGCATGAACGCAGATGTAACGCGCCCAAATACCGCAACGGAAGAGACCACTCGACCGACACCCGTTCAGCCGATCGACGAGGTCGTCCAGCAAGTGCGCCGCGACGCCGTGACGAACAGCAAAGAGTACCTGGAAGAAACCACAGTCCCTCACGGTGGCGAATAGCGTGCCTATCCTCGACCGATTGGTCGGACTGGAAACGGAGTACGCCATCCGTTTTCGTCCCCGAGACGGCGCAGCCACGTCGCCGGCTCGGTTCCAACTGTACCAGGCGCTGCTGGCCCGGCTGAAACGGCACGTGCTCACGGCGCCGGCCCGGCATTTCAAGCAGGGTGTGTTTCTGGCCAACGGTGGCGCGGTTTGGTTTGAGGCCGAGCGCCCGGCGGCTGGTGGCGGTCTGATTGAAGGGTCGACTCCGGAATGCCGCGGACCGTTCGAGGTGGTGCGGTTCCAGCGGGCCCAGGATCAGCTCTTGAGCCAATGTGCCCGCCTGGCGGAGGTCGACGGACTCTTTTCGTTGATCAAGAACGATCGCGATGGGCGGGGGCACGTGTACGGCGCTCAGGAGAACTACGAAGCCATTCTCGGCACATCGTGGTCACTCGGGCTCTGGCGGCTGGGATTGATCCTGTTGGCGCCCTGGTCGTGCTCACGTGGCTCGGCGTCGGCCTGATGATTGTGGGGATTCTGATCTATCTGGCGTTGGCCGGGCTGATCTACGTGCCTGTGCAGTGGTTTGCGGCCCAGCCCCGCAACGTGGCCATGCTGCTCTTTGGTCGCGATCTGGTGGAGGGTCGTGAAACGGGCGGCCCGACGCCAGTCTGGTTGGAAACCACGCTGTTGTGGTGCACGCGGCTGGTTCACGCGCCGCTGGCCGTCTGCCTGTTGGGGCTGGTGTCTGGGACGGCGTTTCGTCGCATTCGTAGCCAGTTGCTCCCCTTTCTGGCCAGTCGCTGCATTGTGGCGGGAGCGGGGATGGTGGACGATGCGGGGGACTTTCTGGTGGCGGACAAGGCCCCGGCCATCAACTGCGTGCTGGGACTGGGCGGTTTCCTGAAGGACCGTCCGATCTTCACGTTCGCCCATTTCTTCCAAGGCGATCTGTGTGGAATCGTGGTTGTCGCCGCGGGACTACCTCCACCTCTGGCGGCCGCGGCAGCGACTGCAGATCGGCCTGGGCGACACGAACATGGCCGACATGGCCGAGTTCCTGCGGGTGGGCACGACGGCCCTGGTCCTGGACATCATCGAAGCGGGCGAGCTGCCGCCGCTGCCCGCGCCTGCAGCACCGGTGGAGGCTTTACAGCAACTGTGCAGCGACCCGACTCTGGCCTGTGCGGTGCCGCTGGTGGACGGCCGGCAAGTGACGGCGCTGCAGCTGCAGCGGCTGTACCTGCAGGCGTGCCAGCAGTTCCTGGAGCGGCACGCCGGACGCGCCGGAAGAAGCTCACGAAGTGGTGGCCGCGTGGGAGGAAGTGCTCGACTGTGCTGGAGCAACTGCAACTGTCCGGCGAAGTACCGCAGTCGCTGATCGGCTCGGTCGATTGGATCACGAAACGACATCTGCTGGAGGAAGCCGGCAAGCGACGTTTCGCCGGGAACTCGCCGCACGATCGACGTCTGCTATCACGAACTCTCGCCGCTCGGGTACTTCCAGATGCTGCAGGCCGCCGGCTTGGCCGCCGCATGTGTCAGTCCTCGCGAACTGGAACGCGCCATGCGGACGCCGCTCCGGCCAACACACCGGCCACGATGCGCGGGCCACTACATCCGCGAGTTCTCCCGGACTCACAGAGAACTGACGGTCAACTGGTCGCGGGTCGTGCTCGGCCGGGGCCTGTCCAGCAAATCGATTCGTCTGGCGCGATACGAGCGTCCCGCAAACGACCGGTCGGATCCGCCGCGTCTCGACACTCACGATTCCGGACGTTCGAACGCGCCGTAAGGGGCGGACTTCACCAGGCGGCACGCCATGTCCGGGCGTCGCCGGATACTCGCAGCGGCCCTGCACCAGGTGCACGCCTTCGGCCACGTCCTCGCTCAGCAGCAACGCGCCGTCCATGTCCACATAGTCCAGCAGCGGCAGCAACTGGGCGATGGCCGAGATGCCGACCGTCGACTCGGTCATGCAGCCGACCATGACCTGCAGGCCCAGCTCGTGGGCCGTTGCGATCATCCGCCGGGCCGGTGTCAGTCCGCCGCATTTGCAGAGCTTGATGTTGATGCCGTGAAAGAACTGTGGCACCGCGCACATCGGACTCCACCTGACAGCTCTCGTCCGCGATCACCGGCAAGGCCGCGTGATTCCCGGAACACGCGCCGCATCTCCTCGCCACTGGTCGGCCGGCAGCGGTTGTTCGATGAACTCGACGTTCGAGCCTTGCAGTTCGCGGGCATTGCGGAGCGTTTCCTCCGACCGTCCAGGCACAATTCGCATCCACGCGAAACACGGCCGTCCGTGTGGCGCCGCAATTCCCGCACGATGGCCAGATCGTCCGGCGTCCCCAGCTTGATCTTGTAGATCGGCCAATCGGGATACTCCTCATTTTCGCGACCATGGTCTCGATCGTATCGATGCCGATCGTGTAGTCGGACAGCGGACTGCGGTCGGTGTTCAGGCCCCACAGCCGATAGACCGGCTCTCCGCGCAGCTTGCCCCACAGATCGTGGGCGGCCAGGTCCAGGGCGCACTGGGCGAACGCATTGTCTCCACGAACTGCGGGGTCCAGACTTTGTCCAGAGCGCCAGCCGGATCGTCGGGCGACGCGCCTGGGCCAGGTCGCCGCGCACCGCGTCCAGCGCCGCCGCCATGTTCTCGATCGTGAATCCGTAATAGGGGTTCGTGGTCGCTTCACCGTAACCATGTACGTCCCCACGATCAGTTCGACGATCAACGTCTCTTGCACGTCAATCGACTCGCGGGAAATCGTGAACGTGTGTCGCAGCGGCAAATCGAACGCATGCAAGTCACATTTCGATGCTCGGGGATACTCCTCTCGCAGTTTCAGCACCGCGTCGGCCAGTTCCTGCGGACCGTCGCGAAACACATCGCACACCGGAAGCCTGCAACTCCGCCCGGACTCGCTGTCGCTCCGCCGCTGCCGCGTCGGGAGTGACCAGCCGGCTGTTCATCGCAGATGCCGATCACTTTGCAGGGCGCATGACATTGGCCATGACCTCATTGAGCCGTTTGATCTCCGCCAGGGGCGGGATCCGCATGTCCGGCACGCCCGTGATCGTCTCGCGTCCGATCTCGTAACACAAGATCAATCCGTGCGGCGAACAGCCGTGCAGCAGGCCCAACGTGACACCCGAATAGGCCGGGTGCACCAGCGAGCCCTGGCCTTCGATCAGCAGGATCTCGTGATGCTGATGCGCAGAATCAGTTGCTCGATCGCACCGCTCACGAAATCGGCCACCACGCAATCGACCGGCACTCCATCGCCTTCCACCATGATGCCGGTCTGCCCGCTGGCCAGGAATTTCGCATCCCGCCCGCGGCGTTTCAGTTCATTCGTCACTTCAATGGCCGTGACCATCTTGCCGACGCTGCAGTCGTGGCCGACCGTGTGAATGCGCAGGCAGTCGTCGCGCAAGCCGATCTGCTGTGCCACCTCACGTTCGCGGTTGCGCCGCACGTCGATCAACTGCACGCCGTGCGCGCGCCGCGGCGGCGAATTCGGGATCGTCGGCCAGAAAATCATGCAGGCCGGACACGACATCCATCCCGCGCTCGCATGGCGTGCAGGACAATCGCGCGCCAGGTCCGCGGGAATCTTACCTCCCACCGGCGCGATACCGATCAGCAGCGTATCGGCCGCGGCTGCCTCCTCCAAAGAATCAACGAAGGGGATGCCGCCCCCGACGCCCAACACGTCCTGCGTCGTCTTGCCGCGCTGGTAGCTGTCCATCACAGCCACCACGTCGGCGGTTCGATAGCGGATCAGGCTGCACGCCGTCTTCGCCGCGTGAGGTTCCGATTGACCTTCCGTCAGAATCACGTACTTGCGTGCCATGGGATTTCTCGAGACTTCGAACTGCCGCAGACCCGGTCAGCATGATGGGCCGTCTGTCGCGAGTCAATCCCGACTGAGTGCACCGGGCATGTCCGCCGGAGGTTGCTCTCGGGGGCTGCTGGGCAGCGGCTGTTCGAATCCTTGACACACGTGTTGCTGGGATCCTACGATCAGTCTATGAAATGCGGCATGGTCATTGCGTGGAGCGTTGTTCTGTGCGGGTACTGGGCGGCGGCGGCCCAGGACCAGGCACCGCAGGCACCGCGACAGTATTCGCAGGGCGTGCTCATACCGGTCGAGGGAGCGATCCTGCCGCGGCTGGAGCGGTTTGTAAACCGCAAACTGGACGAATCCCAGCAACGGGGTGCGGACCTGGTGATTCTGGAGATTGACAGTCCGGGCGGTGCCGTGGACGTGACGTTGAATCTCGCCGCACGCTTGACCGAACTCTCCTGGGCGCACACCGTGGCGTACATCCCCGACGAGGCCTTGAGCGGTGCAGCCATTCTGGCGCTCGCCTGCGACGAGATCGTGATGGGTCCGCGGGCTCGACTGGGCGATGCCGGCCCGATTTTCCAGGGCCCCGACGCGTTGTTCCGGCATGCTCCGGAGAAGATTCGCAGCGACTTGGCGCGGCGCGTGCGAGATCTGGCCACGGCCAAGGGCCGCCCGCCTGCGCTGGCGGAGGCCATGGTGGATATGAATCTCCCCGTGTTCCGCGTCGTTCACAAGGAGACGGGACAGGTTACGTTTCTCTCGCAACCTGAAATGGATGCGTCGGAGAAACCCGAACTGTGGGAGAAGGGTCCGCTGGTTCTCGAATCCAAACCGGGATCCTTTCTCGAGGTGAACGGCGAGCGCGCCGTGGAGTTGGGATTGGCGGCGGCCACCGTGCGCAGTCCGGCGGAGCTGGAGCAACGATATGCGGTCGGTCGACCGTTGGTGCGGCTCACGCGCGGCGCGGTGGACACGGCCGTGGATCTGCTGAACATGCCGCTGGTGACCGCCCTGTTGTTTGTCATCGGCGCCATCGGCCTCTACGTCGAGATCAGCGCGCCGGGGATTGGGTTGGGCGGCCTGGTCGCGGGACTCAGTTTCACCCTGTTCTTCTGGAGCCGTTTTCTGGGCGGCACGGCGGGGTGGTTGGAAGTGATTCTGGTGCTGGCCGGCGCGGTGTTCCTGGCTGTCGAGATCTTCATCCTGCCCGGCTTCGGGATCGCCGGCGTCACAGGCCTGTTATTGATGGGCGCCGGAATTGTCCTGGCCAGCCAGAACCACCTGATCCCGCAGAGCGCGCGGGGCATGCAGGAGCTGGGGACGTCGCTGGTGGTGCTCGTCGCCTCCGGGGCCCTGTCACTGGTCGCCGCCGCGGTGTTGAGCCACTACTACGGCTCCATTCCCGTGCTCAATCAGCTTGTCCTGCGCGCGCCGACGGCCACGGTGCAGGGTGCTGCGGACGGACCGCAGGGAAAACCTTTGCCTCCCGTGCGGCGTTGGCAGGCCGCGGTGGGGGACTGGGGAGTTGCCGAATCGCCGCTGCGACCGGCGGGCAAGGCGCTCTTCGGCGAGGAATATCTCGACGTGGTCACCGACGGCAGTTACGTCGAGCGCGGACGCCAGGTACGGATCATCGAGATGAGCGGCAATCGGATTGTCGTGCGCGAAGTCGACGAGTAGCTCGGCTCAACCTCGCTCGAACGAGAAATCTGCAAACACCACATCGCGGAGGATCGGTGTGTTCACACTGCGATTGATCCACTGAATCAGCTCCGACTTGAGCCATCCCAGAGTCGGGTCCTCGAACTGGGCAAGTTCGCTGCTCTGCACGGTCTCGCGGATCTTGCCGCGGATACGTTCACCGTGCGTTTCCAGCAGTTCGGTGAATTCGCCGAGTTCGTTGTCAGATACCACGGCAAAGAGATGGAAGTGAATGAAGAAGATCGCAGGCTCGCGCGGCTGCGCCGGTTTCCCGGCAGATTTCTCTGCCGCTTTCTCTTCATCCTTCTTCTTCCCTTCCTGTTCGCGCTGCGTGACCGTGAACTCGCCCAGGTCCACCTCGCTGAAATGGTCGGGATCGTGCCGCTGACGGACCTTCTCGTAGCGTTCGAGCAGGGCGGCAGCGTCGAGGACCGCGTTCGGTTTATGCTCGCCGCAACCCAAGGTGCTCAACACCGCGCAGGTCGACAGCAGAAGCAACGCGCCGTGTCGGTTCCGAAATGTGCCATGCACGTTCATCGTTGGATTCATCTTGCGGAGGCTGTGAGATACCGCGGAAGGCATCCCGGAGTCCACGTCGCACAACGCGGACCCGGCTGCCCCCTCGATTGCCGGTCAGTCCGCAGGAAAATGTACGTTCTTCGCATCGGAGTGCGGTCCCTGGACGTGCGGGAAGAGCGCGGGATCCGATCCCGCGCATGCGATACACGGCATATGCCGCCTGAAGGGGCTGTAGGGTGCGTAGCGGCCGGGCGTCACGACAGCGGCTGGGTTCGGCCGGCAACGGCCACGAGACAGCGTGTGACAAGGTCCGCCACGCGAGTCGGCCAGGCGCTGCTCTTGCCCCAATCGCTCGGATTCGTATAGTAGACGCATGTTTAGTACGCGATTGGCGGTCCCACCGGCGACAGCGGATTGCCGGCGCCTGACCGGGGACTGACTCGGTTTCCCCCTGGGAGGAAATGGCATGGATGTCGCGGCCTTTTTGCGCGGTCTGGCGAACCGCCCGGATCTGGCGGATCGACTGGTGCACGTTGAGCAGTTGGAGGAGCGGCCTGGTCGGTTTGCCGCGCCTCGCGAGCCGTTGCCGGACGCGCTGCAGCGGTTGCTGGCGGCCTCCGGGATCGAGCAGCTTTACGAACATCAGGCCCAGGCGTTGGACGTGGCGCGGGCCGGACGGGATTTTGTCGTCGTCAGCGGCACCGCCAGCGGCAAGACGCTGTGCTACAACCTGCCGATTCTCGAAGCGTGCCTGACCCATCCCGACAGCCCGCGCACTGTACCTGTTCCCCACCAAGGCGCTCGCCCAGGATCAGCTCAAAGGCCAGCTGGAGTTGCTGCAGGCCGAACCCCGCATGGTGGGGATTCGACCGGGCGTCTACGACGGGGACACGCCGACGGCCCAGCGCCGACGGATCAAGGCGGAGGCCAACCTGGTGCTGTCGAATCCCGACATGCTGCACGCGTCGATCCTGCCGTACCATCCGAAGTGGAGCCGCTTCTTCAGTGAACTCAAGTTCGTGGTGCTCGACGAAGTGCACACCTATCGCGGCATTCTCGGCGCCCACGTGGCCTGCGTGCTGCGGCGGCTGATTCGCGTCTGCCAGCATTACGGCGCCCAGCCCGTGTTCCTGGCCGCCAGCGCCACGATCGCCAATCCCGGTGAACTCACCTCGCGCCTGATTGGCCGAGCGGTCGAGGTGATCGACGACGACGGATCGCCGCGCGGCCGGAAGTATTTTGCCCTGTGGAATCCCGCCGCCGCCGGGCCCGATGCCTTGGCGCGCTGCAGCGCCACCGATGACGCCGTGTACCTTGATGGTCCGGCGATGGAAGCGGGGGCCCAGACGCTGACGTTCACGCGCACGCGACAGGCCACGGAGCTGATCAATCGTTACGTGCAGCAAGCGCTGCGCGACAAGGGTTCTCCGCTGGCGCGGCAGATGCGCGCCTATCGGGGCGGCTATCTGCCGACCGAGCGTCGAGAGATTGAACAGGACCTGTTCTCCGGGCGACTGCGCGGCGTTGCGGCCACCAATGCGCTGGAGCTGGGCATCGACATCGGTTCGCTCGACGTCACGCTGCTGGTGCACTATCCCGGCACGATCGCCAGCACCTGGCAGCAAGCGGGCCGCAGTGGTCGGCGGCAGGGCGAAAGCCTGACGGTGCTGCTGGCCGGCAACGATCCGGTCGACCAGTATCTGCTGCGTCACCCGCAGTACTTCTTCGCGCAGACGCCCGAACACGCCGTCGTCGATCCGGAGAATCCGTACGTCCTGGCGAGGCATCTGAAGGCCGCCGCATTTGAGATCCCGCTGGACGAACCGACGATCACCCGTTTCGGTCGCACCGCATCGGCGGTGGCGTCCATTCTGTGCGATGCTCAGGAACTCTCGCCGATCGACGGCAAGTTCTATTTCAGCGGCAGCACGAATCCGGCCCAGCAGATCAGTCTGCGGCACATGAGCGACAACACGTTCAGCATTGTCCTCCGCGACAACCGTCCGCGGAGCCACGTGGATGAAGTGATTGGTGCCGGGCGACTTTCCCAGCAGATCAGCGACAGCCGGGCGCGCCGCGACACGGACGCGCCGGGCGAACTCGCCGCAGCCAACTCGCCCGCCCGTTCGCCGGCCGGCCATCAGGTGATCGCCAACGTGGACGCGATCAGCGCCCCGGAACTGGTGTACCCCGAGGCCGTGTATCTGCACAACGGCGAATCGTACTTCGTGCGCAAGCTGGATTGGGTTGGCAAGGTCGCCTATGTCGAACGGCACGAGATGGACTACTACACGCAGGCCGTGCTCGACAGCAGCGTGGACATCACGCGGGAAACGAGCGTACAGGAAGTGCTGCCCCACGCGCGCCTGGCGTTCGGCGAAGTCGACGTCAGCTGGAAGACGGTGGGCTTCAAGAAGATCAAGTTCTCCACGCGCGAGAACGTCGGCTACGGCACCGTCGACCTGCCCGCTCAGCGACTGCCCACCACCGCGTTCTGGCTGACGCCCGATGCCACCGTGCGGACGGAAATGAAAGCGGCCGGGCAGCGCCCTGGCGAGGCGCTGTGCGGACTGCGCAACCTGGCGGTCGTGGCGCTGCCGATGATCGCGATGTGCGACAGCCGCGACATCAGCGGCGTGGTGGACAGCAAGAATCTCGGCACCAGCAGCATGATTCTCTACGATCGCTATCCGGGCGGACTGGGCTACAGCGAGAAAGGCTACACGGAGATCGAGACGCTCCTGGCGATCTGTCGCCAGATGGTGGTGGAGTGCTCGTGCGACGACGGCTGTCCCAGTTGCGTCGGACTGCCCAATCTCCGGCCGGCCATTCACAGCGACCCCGATCTGATGCGCGGCTATCCGATTCCCAACAAGGCGGCGACGATCCTGTTGCTGGAACTGCTCTGCCTGCAACCGACGACCGCCGTTGCCGATGTTGCTCGATGAACGGCCCATGTTGACCGACGACGTCCTATCACGCTTGAGTCAGCTGAATCGCGGCGACTGCCGTTGGTCGCTGCGGATCGGTCCGCGGCAGCGCCGCCCTTCCCTCGCTCGACGTCACCGACCCCGATCGATCGCCGGCCGACGTATCGCAGCTGCCCGCCGGTACCGAAGTCGTCAACGCGTGGGGCAAACACTGGCTGCGGCAACGCCAGCTGGTCCATATCTGGCCGCACGGCGAACAGTGGCTGAGTCGCGAATTGGTCCGTCTGGACCACCTTACGAAGTCCGGAGGCCGACGAGCGGCGGAACTGCAGGCTGTTTCTCGATCAGCTCCCCTCCGGCATCCTCCTGCTGGACCTGGAAACCTGCGGCTTCGCCGGCTCCCCGATCTTCCTGGCGGGGTTGATTCACGAACAACAGACGGATGGGTCTTGTCCCAACTGCTGGCTCGCAACTACGCCGAAGAGAAATCGCTCCTCCAGACGCTGTGGAGCATCGCCGCGGACAAACGTGTGCTGGTCACCTTCAACGGCAAGAGTTTCGACTGGCCGATGGTTCACGATCGCAGCACGCTGCATCATCTCGGCCAGGACCCGCGCGATTCGTCGGTCACGGCACCCGATCACAGTACGGTCGCGGCGGCCACGACACCGTTAGGGCGTCAGGACCGGCGGCCGAACTTGATCCATTGCGACTTGCTGCACCATGCGCGGCGCCGCTGGGGCAAACAACTGCCCGACTGCCGACTGCAGACCCTCGAACGCCACATCTGCCGACGCGAACGAGCGGAAGATATCCCCGGGCGCGAAATCCCCGCCGCGTATCATGATTTCGTCCGCCACGGTGATGCCTGGTTGATGCGTGGCGTGCTGCACCACAACGCCCTGGACCTGATCACGCTGCTGCAGCTCGCCATGCTGGTCGTGCAATAGGCGAGGACCCGCATCAAAAAAAAAGGCTGCGACCGGTCCAGGTTTCCTGGATCACGCCACAGCCTCTTCTATCTCAAACTTCGGTCGATTGCGACAAATGGAGTCGCTGCGAGAAAGGCGAGGATCTGGCGTGCTATCGCACCAGCCGTGATTGATCCTGGCCAACGCTTTTTGTTTGGTCCCTCTGTCGGAATAACGACCGAAAGAATTTGAGTCTCTTCCACTAGTCTACTTCACGCTCGACGGACAAGCATTGAACGAAAATTTAAATCGGCAATTCGGCGCAGCGTCCTTCCACCCAATTCGGGAACAAATTCCGTGCCGAACCGGAGAAATCGCCCCGGGAGCGCGTCAGGCGTGCGCCACCAGCCCGATCCCGACCAGATGACGCACGAGGGCCGCCAACTGCGGAGCATCGACCAACGCCGACAGCCGAGCCCACTGGGCGATCGTGCAGGGCTGGTAGTCCGCCAGTTCGTTGACCAGCACCTGTCCCTCGAGACGCATCCGAATTCCGCGCAGCTCATTCCCGTCCAGAAAGAACAGGGCACTGCCCGAGAACGTCTCGTCCTCAACCAAGCCGGTTTCGGTCGTCCCAGCGAATCCAGCAATTGGCCGGATTCAAATGGAGCTGGCAGGTGCCGTCCGCCGTCCAGCGGCGACCGCGTCGTCCTCCATCGCCCGCCGCAGTTCCAGGAACCGCCGATAGCGATCGGCACGCTCCTCGATCGACTTGCTGGATGCGCAGCCGCGCGCGTTCGGCCAGCACGACTTCCGGATGATTGGGAATCAAGCGGCACCAGCGATCCAGCCCCGCCAACGTGATCTCGGTGCAGGCCGCGACCGCCCCGGGCGCAGCTCCATGGCCGCGCCGGAAGGCCCGGGCCACCACCCGATCGGCCACCTGAGCCACCCGCACGGGCCAGGAGACCAACAGCGACTGACGCGGCTGAAACGCCGGCAGTGCCGCAAATGCCGGCAGCGGTGCCGGCCGATCCGTCGAGCCGGCCGTCCGATTGGCAGGCACCCAGGTCTCAAAGAGCGGGGATCGATGTACTCATGTTCCCTTCTCCCACAACCAGGACCGTCCGGCAAGTCGGCGGAACAGTACACGAAAACCGGGCTTCGAGCTCAACACGATTCTGCCGCGGATTGCCGAGCGCGCCCCGCCAGCCCAGGCAGGCTACCAGGCGGCAGCCTGCCCGACAGACTGCCGAGACTTGCCTGCGGCCAGCCGCATCGAGTAGGCTGCGTGCCTACGTTGCTGGACCCTGCGGTGCACGCTTCAGGCCGAGGTGGCAGGTACCCGCGATCTCGTGTCGGGAGTCTCGGAAGTGACGGCTGGCTTCCCGGTGCCGAGATCACGTCCCAGCATCGCATGCTGCAATCACCCGAGGAGAAGACTGCGATGGCATTTACGGCAACCAAAGACCTGTTGCTGCCCGCGACGGTCACCGGTTCGTGGCCGCGTCCGCGTTGGTACACCGCCAACATGTGGGGCCGGCCGCTGGATACGGCCATGATGGACCCCTGGTACCGCGAGCAGTTCGCGGATGCGCACGCGATCATCGTCTCGGAACAGGCGCGGACGGGTCTGGATATTCTTGACGACGGGCGACTACCACCTGGACGAGGACGTGGCCGGCCGGTCGTGGCACCATTATCCGCTGCAGCGCTGGAAGGGGTTGGAGCACGAGGAGTTGCAGACGGAGAAGACACGTTCGCCGCTCTTGTCGTATCCGGTCGGCACGATGCTGGATTCGATCTACAAGTCGTGGCGATGGCCGCGCGTGGTGGACAAGGTCGAGCACGATCCGAAGAACCCGCTGGAGTATGCCAAGATCTGGCGGATCGCGCAGCAGGCGGCGGCGGCGGCCGGCAAGCCGGTGAAGTTCGGCACCTGTTCCGCGCAGGTGCTGGCGTTCTTCCTGGACAGCCACACGCCGCACTACGATCTGGACGACAAGAAGCAGTTGATCTGGGACATGGCGGAGGCGATGAATCTCGAATTGCGGCAGCTGGCCGCTTCCGGCTGTCGCGTGATCCAGGTCGAGGAACCGACGCTGCACTTCATGGCCCGCTACAATCCGCAGCAGAAGGAGTTCATCGATTTCCTGGTCGACGCGTTCAATCGGGAGGTGGAGGGACTGGACGACGTGGAGATCTGGATCCACACCTGTTGGGGCAATCCGAACATGCAGAAGGTGTTCAGTGACGAATCCTACGCGAACTCGATGGAGATCTACCTGGAGCGGCTGCAGGGGCGACGTGTGGACGATCGAAGCGACGGAGAACAACTTCAAGGAACTGTCGCTCTTCGCCTCGTACAAGAACCGGCTGAAGAAGAAGATCGCGGTCGGGGTGATCAGTCACCGCACGCTGCAGGCCGATTTTCCGGAGGTGGTGGCCGAGCGGATTCGCCGTTGCCTTCAGCACATTCCGGCGGACCGACTGGTGTTGTCGACCGACTGCGGTTTCGGCCGGCAGGGCTTCAACCGTCACCTGGCGTTCTACAAGACGATGGCGATTCCGATGGCCCGAAACGTCGTGCTCCAGGAACTGGGCGTCGAACCGCGGTACGTGCCGGCCGCTGACGAGAAGCTGGCCTGGGATCTGTTGCCCGACCAGGAGCCGTTCACGCACTGCAAGCCACTGCGGTAGCCACGGTCTGAGATGGCCACGGTCTGAGGGCCACGGTCTGAGGGCCACGGTCTGAGGGCCAACCGGCGGCGGTTTCCGGCCGCCCGCGGACCCTCGTTACAATCGGCAGGAACCGCGCAGACCGGACGGGATGCGCACCGGGCGGCATTCGCGGGCATTCGGGTGGAAATCCGCCGGAGAACGGCGGCGGGTCGTTTCGATAAATAGCGCGAGAGAAAGAGACCCAGCGGTGCTCTTTCTCGCGGTGGATTTTGCGGGTGGGTCACGTCGTGGGGGCGGGTCCCAGGCCCGGAAAAGGCGAAAGCACGGTCTCGGAACGGGACGGTTGGGTCTGCGGGTTGTGTTGGGCGACGAGGTTAGCTTCCCTCGTGACGCATTGGGCCGTTGTGCTCGACAATACTCTCAGCGGACTTGGCGTCCCGTTCCGACCGTTCCACTCTTGGCTCCCTGGCACCGGTCAACGCTGTGCCACGACGCGGTGGAAGTGCAGCTTGATCTCGCGGTCGACGACGCGCCGGACGCCTTCGACCAGGCAGCGCGGCTCGTTGTCTTCCTGACCGATGCGGATGATGTCATCCAGTTTCATGCCCGGCGGGACCGTGAATGTCGACTGGAAGATGATCTGATTGCCGGCATCGAGTTCCGGGACGATGAAGTGGCAGGTGGCTCCGTAGGTGAGCATCCGTCCGGCGAACGCGTCGTGGTAGGGGCGCGGGCCGGGAAACTGGGCAACAGCCCGTGGTGCAGGTTGATGATGCGTCCACCCGCGTACTTCCAGCAGATGGACGGCGGCAGGATGCGCATGTACCGGGCCAGCACCACGTAATCGACCTCGTACTGGTCCAGCAGGTCCAGCATCTGCTCGTCGTTCGGACGTCCCTCCTCGTCACCCGTGCAGTGCCAATCGACGCCGAACTGCTCGGCCAGCCCGCGGCAGGTCTGGCGATTGCCGATCATCACGGCCAGATCCGCCTGGATCTGGCCGTCGCGAATGGCGCGCAAGCAGGGCCAGCGGCGGTTCCGGTGCGGTGGGTCGTCCAGACGGCCAGTCGCGGGCGCTCGGCGCGCAGTTCCGGTGACCAGACGCGAATCGACAGATGCGTGTGCTGGCCGATCTGCTGCATGGCGTCGCACAGCTCCGCGTACTTGCCGGTCGGCAGGACGACCCGCAGCAGCATGGCGAACAGGGCCGCCTCGTCGTGGTTGTACATCTGGATTTCTTCGATATTGGCCCCCTGCCCCGTCACGAAATGGACGATCGGGTCGGCCAATCCCACGTTGTCGGGCCCTACGGCGGTGATGATGGTTTCCATGGTTCCTGGCGTGTCAACTGGTCAATGAGGACCTGGTCTGATACCCTGATCTTCCAAATATAGACTGTCCCGCGGTCCCTGGTGGCCGATCGGACGTTGCCGTCACAAAACTGCCACTCTGTTGCCCCTATCCGTCATGACCGAACCAATCGCCCCCCGAAAGTCGCCCGCGAAGATCTGAAACCAGGCGAAGTGCTCTGCCGCTACTGCGTTGCGAAGTGCTGCCGCTACTTCGCCCTGCCGATCGAGACCCCGACCGAATTCCCCGACTTCGAGTATATCCGCTGGTACCTGCTGCACGATCGCGCGACCGTGTTCACCGAGGACGACAGCTGGTACCTGCTGGTCCACACCGCGTGCAAGCACCTGCGCGACGACAACCTGTGCGGCATCTACGACACGCGGCCGCAAATCTGTCGCGAGTACACCACCGACGCCTGTGAATACGATGACGACTGGACCTACGAACGGTACTTCGAAACGCCGGAACAGATCCAGGAATACAGCGAGGCGGTGCTGCAGAAGCCGGGTCAGGATATCCGCAGCCCGCGCCCCGCCCTGCTCCCCATCGTACGTTAGCAGACGTTGTACGTTAGCAGACGTTGCGCGTTCACAGACGCTGCACGTTCCCCGGCGCTGCACATTAAGAGGCTTTGCCACCGTGTCACTGATTACACCGCGCACGCTCAAGGGATTTCGCGACTACTTGCCGGCCACCATGATGCCGCGCGAGCAGTTGATCGAGACGGCCAGACGCGTCTATCGGTCGTATGGCTTCAGCCCGATCGACACGCCGGCGCTGGAGTACCTGGAGATCCTCACCGGCAAAGGGAGCGAAGAAACCGATCGCCAGTTGTACCAGTTCGTCGATCATGGCGGCCGAGCGGTCGGATTGCGGTTCGATCTGACCGTGCCGCTGGCGCGTTTCGTGGCTCAACATGCCGCCGAGCTGGGCACACCGTTCAAGCGCTATCACATCGCCACGGTCTGGCGCGGCGAGAACACGCAGCGCGGCCGCTATCGCGAGTTCATGCAGTGCGATTTCGACACGATCGGCACGACCAGCGTCGTGGCCGACATCGAAACCGCGCTGGTGATCCACGACCTGCTGCTGGCCATCGGCTTCGCCGACTTCACCATCCACATCAACAACCGCATGGTGCTCAATGGACTGCTCGAGAAACTCGACCTGGCCGACCAGTCGACGACTGTTCTGCGGGCACTCGACAAGCTGACCAAGATCGGACCGGAGAATGTCATCCAGGAGATGGAGGCGCAGGCCGCCGCGACGCGCGAGCAGGCCCTGGCGGTGCTGCGGTTGGGCGAACTGCACGGCTCGGCGGACGAGATCCTCCGGCAGTTCGATCCCCTGCTGGCCGGCAGCGACAAGGGCACGGCCGGCGTGGAGAACCTGCGGCAAGTGCTGGCTGGCGTGCAGGCGGCCGGAGTGCCGGCCCAGCGATGAGAATCGACGTGTCGATCGCCCGCGGTCTCGATTACTACACCGGCACGATCTTCGAGACCCTGCTCGCTGCCAAGCCCGACATGGGCAGCGTCTGCTCCGGCGGGCGGTATGACAATCTGGCCGGCCTGTTCACGAAACAGGAATTGCCCGGGATCGGCGCTTCGCTCGGCCTGGACCGCCTGCTGGCCGCCATGGAAGAGCTGGGAATGATCGCGAAGGTCACTACCCCCGCGCAGGTGCTGATCACCTACTTCTCCAAGAACCACCTGCACACGTACCTGCGGCTGGCCGCTCAGCTGCGCGGCACCGGCCTGGGTGTCGAGCTGTATCCCGAGCCAAAACGGCTGGGTCAGCAGCTGAAGTACGCGGATCTGCGCGGCTTCCGCGTGGCCTTGATCGCCGGTGACGACGAATTGGCCCGGGGTACCTGCCAGGTGAAGGACCTCCGCACCGGGGAGGGCCAGGAAGTCTGTTTGGACCCGCTGGCTCACGGGGTGGCCCAAGCGGTCCGCGCCATCCTGGACGCCGACACCGCCTGATGCACGCTGCGCGAAGATGGGAAGACAAGACTCCGGCCCAGCCTCGGATCGGCAGGCGCTCCACACTTCTGAGCCGGGTGCCCGGATTTGGCAGCGGGACACCGGCGGACTACAATGAGCGAGCCGGCCCGCCGCGCGGTCGCCGATCCATCCAACCGAGCCTCTGAGAATCCGCCTGTTACTGAGACCATGATGCCACTGCTTCTCACGATCCGCCGCAGCACGCTGGTGATCGCTTTCATCGCCAGTCTCCTGATGACCCACACGGCCCACGCCGCCGCGCACGGCGTGGCGCTCGACCTGCCGGTGTTGTGGGGCAAAGACAGCTGGCTGATCGGCTATGCCCTGCTGTTTCTCGCCATCCTGCTCGGCATGCTGGCCTTGTTGATCCCGTCGCTGCGCAAGCCGCTGCGCAAGAAGGACTCATAGTTCCGTTCAAGCGGCGGATCGTGCCTGTCGGGTGTAATAGCGTCGGATGTGATCCACGACCGCGACTTGATGCGCTTCGCTCAACTCCGGATAGATCGGGAGACTCAGGACTTCGCTGGCAGCCCGTTCTGTCTCAGGCAGACTGCCGACCTGGTATCCCAGCGGTTCGAAGCAATGCTGCAGGTGCAGGGGCACCGGATAGTAGATCTCGCTACCGATGTTGGCCTTGGCCAGGTAACCGCGCAGTGTATCGCGCTGGCCGTCCAGTACGCGAATCGTGTACTGATTCCACACGTGGTGGTGCTGACGCGTGGTCTGCGGCAGGATAATAGTCTGGTCGAGATTCGCGTCGGCGAATAACTCGTGGTACCGGACGGCGTTCCGCGCCCGGGCCGCATTCCACTCGTCCAACTTCTTCATCTTCACGTTCAGCACGGCCGCTTGCATGGAATCCAGCCGGCTGTTGATCCCCACGACCTGGTGATAGTAGCGGGGTTCCATACCGTGCGCTGCGTACAGGTTCAGACGATTGGCCAGTGTTTCATCGGCGGTCGTCAACATGCCGCCGTCCCCCATCCCGCCCAGGTTCTTGGTGGGATAGAAGCTGAAGCAGCCGATGTGACCCCACGACCCCGCGGGCCGATTTCGATACGCGGCACCGATCGATTGAGCAGCGTCTTCCACGACATACAATTCGTGCTGGCGAGCGAGGCTGCAGAGGACGTCCATCGGCGCGCACTGTCCGAACAGGTGCACCGGAATGATCGCCCGCGTGGCTCGCGTGATCGCTGCCTCGACATGCTGTGGACAGAGATTGAACGTGACCGGGTCGATGTCGACGAAGACGGGCTGAGCGCCGACGCGCCAGACGCAGCTGGCCGTGGCAAAGAACGTGAAGCTGGGCACAATCACTTCATCGCCCGCCCCGATCCCGAGGGCCATCATGGCCAACAGCAGGGCATCGCTGCCCGACGCGCAACTCACTGCCCGCGGCACCTCGCAGCGGTGCGCCACCTCCGCCTCCAAGGCACGGCAGTCTGGCCCGTGCAAGAAGCGACCGGAGTCGACGACCTGGGCGATCGCGTCCAGAATCTCTGCACGCAACGGAGCGTTGCCTCCGACGACGTCCAGCAAGGGAACCGAAACGGGGGTGCTGGTCGTGAGCTGCTGTGAATCCTTCATGTCGATACCCTTGCCTCCATGCTGCGGTTTTTTCGGCGCACGATCCATCTACCCGGGTTTACCGGGGCGCCAGTTCGGGCGGCCAGCATAGACCGCACGGGGAAATGGGTCAAGAGAGGCTGGAGGCCGCAGCCTGCAGCCGGGCAGCCTCAGACGCGGTAGAGCCGCTGTGCGTTATCGTGCAATAGCTGGCGCTGCTGTCCTGCGGGACGTTGCGCGATGATTTGTCGCAGCGCGGCGACCCAGGCGGCGAGTTCTCCGCCCAGGCGGCAGACGGGCCAGTCACTGCCAAACACGACGCGCTCCGGGCCAAACTCGTCCAGGCAATGATTGACCACCGGCGCCAGGTCGGCGGCGGTCCACTGAGGTTGGGGTGCTTTGGCCACGACGCCGCTGATCTTGCAGATGACGTGGGGTAGCTTGGCCAGTTCGGCCATCGCGCGGCGCCAGGCGTCGGGATCGTGCGAAGGTGGGGCGCCGGCCCGGCGCGCGGCGGGCAGCAGCGATTGGGGATCGGCATTGCCGCAATGGTCCACCACGAAACGCGTATCGGGACATTGGCGCACCAAGGCGACGGCGTCGGGCAATTCCTCGGGCCGCAGGCAGAGATCGTACAGCAGCCCCAATTCACCGAGCAGCCGCATCGATTGCACGAACGTGTCCTGCAGGCAGTATCCGCGCGGGGTGGCGCCGTGCAGCACTTGGCGCACGCCCCGCACATACGGGTTCTTGGCTTGCGTCCGGATGTAGTCGGCGAAACCAGCTTCGCCGGGCCGGCCACCGATCACGGCGGCGACGGTCGGAGACTCGCCGCTGCGACACAGCCGAGTGATCAGATCCGCCTCGGCCGTATGGTCGCTCGGCGGCACATCGACCTCCATGTAGATGGCCTTCACAATGTGGCAGCCTCGCGTGGCTTCCACGTAGTCCCGGCTCACGTAGGATCGTTTCAGTACGTCCGGAGCGTTGTCGAGCCACGGCACGTGTTGGCGTTCGAGGTCCCACAGATGTTGATGCGTGTCGATGATCGGCAGCAACGAGTCCTCGCGCGCGGATCCTGTGCAGCGTGCGCCGAAAGCAGCGGTGCGTGGAGGAGACCACCGGTGAGCGCGGTGGCAGTCAAGCAACGATGGAAGTCGCGGCGATGCATCGAAGGGAAACCTCCCGCGCGTTGGTTTGAGAGAGCCGGTTTCGTTCAGGTCTGGGCCTTCTCGGGCCCGGTATCCTTCGGGGTCGGTTGAGGAAACCGATCCTGCAGTGCTTCCACGTCCATTTCTTCTTCGCGGAGCGCTTCCATCGCCCGGACCGCCGCCTCGGCCGCCTGGATCGTGGTGATGCAGGAAACACCATGTTGGACGGCTGCGGCCCGGATGCGTCCTTCGTCGGTTCGAGCCCCTTTGCCGCTCGGCGTGTTCATGACCAGGGAGATCTCCCCGTCGATCATGTAGTCGATCAAATTCGGGTGCCCTTCGGCGATCTTCTTGACGCGTTCCACTTCGATGCCGGCTTCCCGCAGGCGCCGCGCCGTGCCCTCGGTCGCCACGAGTTCGTGACCCAACGCCGCCAGGCGGCGGGCCAGATCCACGATCTGATGCTTGTGACGCGCGGAGACGCTCAGGAAAATCTTCCCCCGGACGGGCAACACCACTCCGGCGGCCAGTTGCCCTTTGGCAAACGCGATCGAGAATCGCTCACTGACCCCCATCACTTCACCGGTACTGCGCATCTCCGGGCCCAGCACGATGTCGACACCGACGAATTTCCGAAACGGGAACACGCTTTCCTTGACCGACACGTGCGCCGGAATGGGTTCGGACGTAATGCCCAGTTGGCGGAGGGTCATGCCGGCCATGACCTTGGCGGCGATCTTGGCCACGGGGACGCCCGTCGCTTTGGCGACGAACGGCACCGTGCGGCTGGCGCGCGGATTGACTTCCAGCACGTACACGTTCATGCGACCGTCTTCCTTCTTGACGGCAAATTGCACGTTCATCAGCCCGATGACTTTGAGATGAAGCGCCAGGGCGTGGGTCGCTTCGCGGATCTCCTGCACCACGGGCCCGGACAGGCTGTACGGCGGAATCGCACAGGCCGAATCGCCCGAATGCACGCCCGCTTCCTCGATGTGTTCCATCACGCCCATGACGACCACGTCTTCACCATCGCAGATCGCGTCGACGTCGACTTCGATGGCATCTTCCAGGAAGCGGTCGATCAACACCGGTTGTCCTTGGGCCACGACGAAGGCGGCGGCCACGAACTGTTCGAACTGGGCCTGGTCGTAGCAGATCTCCATGGCGCGACCTCCCAGGACGTAGCTGGGGCGGACCAGGGCGGGGAAACCGACCTTCTTGGCTTCCAGCCGGGCCGTGGCCATGTTCCGGGCAATCCCGTTGGCCGGTTGCTTGAGTGCCAGTCGCTCGAGCAACTGCTGGAACTTCTCGCGATCCTCCGCCGACTCGATCGTATCCACGCTGGTGCCGATGATCGGCACGCCGGCAGTGGCCAGGCGCGGGACAGATTGAGCGGGGTCTGGCCGCCATACTGGACGATCACACCGTCCGGCTGCACGCGGTCACAGATGTTCAATACGTCTTCGGTCGTCAGCGGCTCGAAGAACAGCAGGTCGCTCGTATCGTAGTCGGTGCTCACCGTCTCCGGATTCGAGTTGACCATGATCGATTCGATGCCCATTTCCCGCAGCGCAAAGCTGGCATGGCAACAGCAGTAGTCGAACTCGATCCCCTGTCCGATACGATTCGGTCCGCCGCCGAGGATCATGATGCGTTTCTTCTGCGGATCCTTGGGGGGCGTTTCGTCCTCGTCTTCGTAGGTGGAGTAATAGTACGGCGTGTAGGCTTCGAATTCCGCCGCGCACGTGTCGACCGACTTGAACGTAGCCCGGATCCCCAGGTTCAGGCGATGCTGGCGGACATCCATCTCGTGCGTGTCGAAGATCGTGGCCAATTGCCGATCGGAGAACCCGTACTGCTTGGCGCGCCGCAGCGTGGCGGCGTCGAGTGCCTGCAGATCTCCCACGCAACGCAGCCGCTCCTCGAATTCGACGATCTGCGCCAGCTGGTCGATAAACCACGGATCGATGCTGGTCAGCTCGTGGATCTCCTCGAGCGACATACCGGATTTCATGGCGTAGCGCACGTACCAGACGCGTTCGTCGTTGGGCGTGGCCAGCTTGGCGCGGATCACGCCTTCGTTCGGCTGCTGATCGGTACCCCACAGGTCTTTCGCGTCGCACCCGAGCCCGAAGCTGCCGACTTCCAGGCCGCGGAGCGCCTTCTGGAACGATTCCTTGAACGTCCGCCCAATCGCCATCGTCTCCCCGACGCTCTTCATCTGCGTGGTGAGCGTGGCATCGGCTTCCGGAAACTTCTCGAACGCAAACCGCGGGATCTTGGTCACCACGTAGTCGATGGACGGTTCGAAGCAGGCTTGCGTTTCGCGCGTGATGTCGTTGGCCAGTTCGTGCAGCCGGTAGCCGACGGCCAGCTTGGCGGCGATCTTGGCGATCGGGAAACCGGTCGCTTTGGATGCCAGCGCGCTCGATCGGCTGACGCGCGGGTTCATTTCGACGACGATCATCCGTCCGGTCTGCGGATGGATGGCGAACTGGATGTTCGAGCCCCCCGTCTCGACGCCGATTTCGCGGATCACCGCGATGCTCGCGTCGCGCATCCGCTGATATTCCTTGTCGGTCAGCGTTTGAGCCGGCGCCACCGTGATGGAATCGCCGGTGTGGACCCCCATCGCATCGAAATTCTCGATGCAACAGATGATGACGACGTTGTCGTCCAGGTCGCGCATCACCTCCATCTCGAACTCTTTCCAGCCCAGCACCGCTTCCTCGATCAGCACTTCCGTGATCGGGCTCTGATCCAGCCCGCGTCGCACCAGCGTATCGAATTCGCCGCGGTTGTACGCCACGGCGGAGCCGGAACCTCCCAGGGTAAAGCTCGGTCGCACCACGCACGGCAAGCCGATCTCTTTGAGCACCGCCCGGGCCTGGTCAATGTCGCGCACGGTCCGGCCTCGACAAACCTCCAACCCGATCCGCTCCATCGCCTCCTTGAACTGCTCGCGCTCCTCCGCCTTGGCAATGACCTGCGCGTTGGCGCCGATCATTTCGACACCGTATTTCTCCAACACGCCGTGGCGGGCCAGGTCCATGGCGATGTTCAGGCCCGTCTGGCCGCCCAGGGTGGGCAACAGTGCGTCGGGACGCTCCCGCTCGATCACCTTGGCTACCGTCTCCCAGGTCAGCGGTTCAATGTAGGTCCGCTCCGCCGTCGTCGGATCGGTCATGATCGTGGCCGGGTTGGAATTGACCAGCACGACCGAGTAGTTCTCCTCGCGCAAGGCTTTGCAGGCCTGTGTCCCCGAGTAGTCGAACTCGCACGCCTGGCCAATGATGATCGGCCCGGATCCAATCAGCAGTATCTTTCGCAGGTCGTCACGTCGTGGCACAGCCGCGGGGTCCTTCTGGGACAAGGGGGAACGCGTGATGGGTGTAAAATCCCTCGAAGTTAACACCGCCCGCTCGCCGGTGACAAGGGGACGGCAGGGAACTTCGGCGTGTTGCCCAGATATCGCGCACCGGCCAGCGAGTCGCGTTGACAGCACTCAACACCCTGCTTAGTATACACTTAAGTTTATTTCACCCCGGTGCGTGTGGCGTGGCGCGGCTGGCGTTGCCCGGCTTGCAGTCAGGCCCCTTCAGATTCCCGCGTCGTAACCTCCAGCCGCAGCCTAATGCGAACGAGCGTTGTGTGACGAGTCCATCTCGATCGGGTGTTTTCGGAACGTCGACCGATCGTCGCGTCGACACGTTTACCGAGAGCGTGAGTTTCGATCAGCGGCTGTATGCCCACGACATCGCCGGCTCGATTGCACACGCCCAGATGCTCGCCGACGTGGGGTTGGTGTCGCCTGACGAGTGCCGGCAGCTCGTAGCAGCCCTCGAGGCCATCCACCAGGAGATCGCCGAGGGGCGATTTCCCCTGCGTGTGGAGTTGGAAGACATCCACATGCACATCGAACAGGCGCTGATCGAACGGCTGGAGGACGTCGGGCGGAAGCTGCATACCGGTCGCAGCCGCAACGACCAGGTGAGCACGGCCACGCGGCTGTGGACGCGGGACGCGATCGATCGAGTCGACCAGCGGCTGGTGGCGCTGCAGCGGGCGTTTCTCAGTCGCTGCGACGGCGACGCGGACGTGATTCTTCCCGCCTACACCCATCTGCAGCGCGCGCAGCCCGTTCTCGCTCCGCATTATTGGCTGGCGTATTGCGAGAAATTTGAACGCGATCGACAGCGGCTCGCGGATTGCCGGCACCGCGTCAACGCGTGCTCGCTCGGGACGGCCGCCGTGGCCGGCAGCAGTCTGCCCATTGATCGCGAGAATGTGGCACGAAGGCTCGGCTTCGAAACGATCTTGGCCAACAGTCTGGACGCCTCGAGCGATCGGGATTTCGTGCTGGAATCGCTCTTCGTGCTGTCTGTGATCGCCTGTCATTTGAGCACGTGGGCCGAGGAATGGGTCCTGTGGTCGACGGCCGAATTCCGCTTCCTGAAACTCCCTCAGCAGTTCTGCACCGGCTCGTCGATCATGCCGCAGAAAGTGAACCCGGATGTGCTGGAATTGACGCGCGGCAAGACGGCCCGCGTGCTGGGTGATCTGCACACGCTCCTGGTGCTCGTCAAAGGCCTGCCCCTGGCCTACAACCGCGACCTGCAAGAAGACAAACGGCCGTTGTTTGACGCCTTTGACACGGTCGAGGCCTGTCTGGAGCTGGCCGAACCGCTCGTCCGCAGTGCCACGTTGAACCGGGAAGCGGTGCGGAGTCGACTGGACCAGGGGTATTTGGATGCCACGACACTGATGGAGTATTTCATTCGTCGCGGAGTTGCTCAGCGGCGGGCCCACCATTTCGTGGGCCAATTGGTGGGCAAGGCCTTGGAGCGAGGAGCGCCCTTGGCGGATCTGCCGTTGTCCGAATTCCAGCAGCTCGATCCCACCTTGGATGAGTCGGTGTACGACGTCCTGGGAAGCGAAAATGCTGTGGCCGCGTTCGTCACGTACGGCTCGACGGCTCCCCAACAAGTGGCCGAGCAGGTGCAACGCTGGAAGCGGCAATTACGTTAGTGGTAGGGTAGGCAATGATGTGTGACACGAACCGCTTGTGGCTGCAGGTTTCCTGGACGTTCATCCTGTCGTTAGGGTTGGTCGCTGCCCGCGCCGCGGCTCAAGACAAACCCGCCGACACGAAGAAGGCACCGGCGGCCGCTCCCACGGCCGCTGCGCCGGCGGCACCGGGCGCAAAGACAAGACCTCCGAAGCCGCCCAGGAAGCGAAGACCGACGCGCCTGCGGAAACAGACCCCTTCGTGTTGGCGATCCTGGGGGTCAAGCCGACGAACCCGGAACAGTGGCTGCAGGACATTCGTGCTTTGATCCAGCTCAATCGGCCTCAGTTGGCCAAAGAGTACTTGAAGCAGTTCGCGGAATCGTTGCCGGCGGCCGATGAGCTGGCCAGGTTGCAGGCTCGTTTCGGCTCGGCGCTGTTCCTGCAGTTGTCGAGTCTCGAATCCCTGCAGCCGGAAGGGGCGCTCGTTGGCAACGCGGTGATGCAGGCGGCCGACGCGCAGATCGGCAATGTGCAGCGTCTGAAAGGCTTGGTGGACCGGTTGGACGACGAGAATGCGGCGACGAAGCGATTGGCCCTGGCCGACCTGGTCCAAGCGGGTCCGCTGGCGGTGCCGGTGTTGATCCAGGTGCTGGCCGACACGACGCAGACCGGCATACATCCGGCCGCCATCCGGACGCTGCAGGCCATTGGCAGCGGCTCGGTCGATCCGTTGATCGCGACGCTCGAAACCACCGACGACCGACTGAAAACCGTCGCCATCCGCATCCTGGGCAGTTTGAAAGCGCGCAAGGCGATTCCCTTCCTGATGGCGCCGGCATGGGCGGAGGGCAGCGACGCGGCGGTCCGCGATGCCGCCGTCCAGGCCCTGCAAGAGATCGTGGGAAGCACTCCGGCCCAGCACGAATCGGCGGTGTACTTGTCGCGCCAACTCGACTCGTACCTGTCCGGCACAGTTCCCGCCGATGTCGACGAGCGAGGCAACGTGACGCTGTGGGTGTGGGACGCGGAGCAACAGGCGCCGATCGAGCGGACGTTGTCTGCGGCGGACGCTTCGTTTGCGAATGCCGCTCGGATTGTGCAGCAGTTGTATCGCGTGGCGCCCGCCCAAGGGAACCACCGCATCCTGCATCTGGCGACGGCCCTGGAAGTCGCCAAGCGGCAGGAGGGTTATGATCGTCCGCTGACGGCTTCCGCCGCGCCGATCGTGGCGGAAGCGGCTCAGGCGGGGCCGGGCAACCTGGAGCAAGTGCTCGACCTGGCCCTGGACAAGAGACTGTACGGCGCGGCGATTGCCGCCGTCGATCTGTTGGGCGATACCCAAGATGTCTCGCTGGTTCAGAGTCCGGATGGCCAGCCGCGTCTGCTGGCCAGGGCCCTGTTGCATCCGCATCGGCGTGTTCAGTTCGCCGCGGCGCGGGCGATCCTGAAACTGGATCCGCACAGCACTTACGCGGGCAGCAGTCACTTGCCCGAGGTGCTTGGATACCTGTCAGCCAGTGGCGGTCGGCGGCGTGTCTTGATCGGTGATCCGCGCGGACGTGGCTCGGACACTGGGCGCCTATTTCGACGAGTTGGGATTTGATGCGGACACCGAGGTGGGAGGCCGTGCACTGGCGTTGCGGGCTTTTGACAGCCCCGATTACGTCTTTGCGCTGATCGGGGACGGGATCGATCGGCCGGCTTATCGCGAACTTGTTCAGATCTTGCGGAACGACCCGCGGTCGGCCGACATGCCGATTGGCATCCTGGTTCGTGCCGTCAACGAACAGGCGGCGCAACGGCTGGCGGAGTCCGATGCTTTGACGCTGGCATTTCCTCCGCCGCAGACCCGCGAGGACGTGGAGGCGGATGCGCAGCGGATGTTGCAGGTGGCCGGCCGGCGACTGGTGTCGGCCGACGAACGGTTTCGCGAGGCTTCCTTCGCTCTGGATGCGCTGGCCACGCTGGCTGGGGACTCCGAGAAATACGGGTTTTACGATCTGCTGCGGCTGGAGCCGCGCGTGCAGCAGGCGCTGATGATCCCGACGTTGGCCGCCAAGGCAGCCCGCGTGTTGGGGTTGCAGGGTACACCGGGAGCGCAGACAGCGCTGATCGAATTCGCCAGCACCCAGGTTCAGCCACTGGCGGATCGGCAGGCGGCGGCCGACGCGTTTCGAACGGCCGTCGATCGTCGCGGTCTGTTGCTCACGCGCAGTCAGCTGCAGAGGCAATACGAGTTATACAACGCCAGTGAAGGCCTGGACCGAGGAACCCAGGACGTTCTGGCAGCCCTGCTCGATACGATCGAAACGCCGACTCGCAAAGCAACTCCCCCAACAAAGGAAGATTGAATCTTCACTGGTTCAACGGAGTCATGACCAGTTACGTCCCTCGCAAAGTGAACGAAATCGGGCCGCCCATCTCCGGCATCATTGGGTCAAGCCCCGCGATGGAAGAAGTGTATCGCACTACGCGCCGCGTGGCCCGCAGCAATGCCTCCGTCCTGCTGCTGGGCGAGACGGGAACTGGCAAGGAATTGATCGCGACGGCGATTCACCATCTCAGCAACCGGGCCACCGGCCCCTTCGTGCGGGTCAACTGCGGGGCGCTGAGCGAGAGCCTGCTGGAGAGCGAGTTGTTTGGGCACGTGCACGGTGCGTTCACCGGGGCCATCAAGAACCGGACCGGTCGTTTTGAGGCAGCCCACACCGGCACCCTCTTCCTGGATGAAATCAACTCCACCTCGCGGATGCTGCAGGTCAAATTGCTGCGGGTATTGCAGGAACGGGAATTCGAACGGGTCGGAGACACGCAGACGATTCACGTGGACGTGCGGGTGATCGCGGCCAGCAACAAGAACTTGATGGACATGGTTGACAGCCACGCGTTCCGCGAGGATCTCTACTGGCGGCTGAACGTCGTGCCGATCGAGATTCCGCCGTTGCGGCAGCGCCGCGACGACATCCAGGAACTCGTGGCCTTTTTTCTCAACCACTACAATGAAGTGAACGACCGGTACGTGGTGCACATTCAGCGCGAGGCCATGGAGGCGTTGCAGGATTACCATTGGCCTGGCAACGTGCGGGAACTGCAGAACTATGTGGAGCGCACGGTAGTCATGGCGGACAGTGACGAATTGACTTTGGGGCTGTTGCCGCCGGCCGTGGCGGGTGGGGAGCATTCGCGGAGCCGCCAGCGAGGTACCGACATCGACTCGCTCACGTACGAAGTCGTACAACAGGGACTGTCGACAGCAGATCCCGAAGAAGACAACCTGCATTCCCAGATCGTCAATCGCGTCGAAAAGGAGCTCATCGCACAAGTGATGCTGGCCTGCAATCACGTGCAGACGAAAGCCGCATCGCGGTTAGGCATCAACCGCAACACGCTCCACAAGAAACTCAAGGAATACGATCTTGAGACGCCCACCTGAACGTCGGGTTGGCATCCTCCGCAGGGGACGATTCGGCAGATCACACTTTCGGGAAGCGATGACCTTATGTTGTCCGGGATCAGCATCACCTGTTTTGCGGCCAGCTATGCCGTGACCTTGGCGTTGGAAGTCTCGCGACTGTTCTTTCGTCTGCCCGTGCGCTGGATTATCATGATCCTGTTCGCAGCCGCCGGTCTGTTTGCCCACACTGCCTACCTGTCGATACTGACGCAGGCGGAGATGCAGGGTACGGCGGTGACTCCCTTGTCGCACTGGTACGACTGGTGTTTGCTGGCCGCTTGGGTGCTGGCCGCGTTGTACCTCGGTTTTGCCGTGCGGCGCCCGGAGAACACTGTCGGGATCTTTCTGTTACCGCTGGTGCTGGCGCTGATTGGCGCGGGCTATGCCGTGCGAAAGGCTCCGCCGTTCGCGCGAACAGGCCTTGAGCTACTGGGGCATGTTCCACGGCATCATGTTGCTGCTGGGGACGGTCGCGGCGGCGCTCGGTTTCGCCGCGGGCATCATGTACCTGCTGCAATCGTATCGACTCAAGCACAAGCTGCTGCCTCGCCCGGGCTTTCGCCTGCCTTCGCTCGAGTGGTTGCAGAAGCTCAATCGCCGCTCCCTGCTGCTGTCGACTTTCCTGTTGGCGCTGGGACTCGTGGCCGGACTGGCGTTGAATCTGATTCGTCAGTCGAGCCAGCGCGGAACGATCGCCTGGACCGACCCCGTGGTCCTGTCGTCCGGCGTGTTGTTCCTGTGGCTGGCGACCGCCACCTTGTTTGAATCGTTGTACAAGCCGGCGCGGGCCGGACGCAAAGTCGCCTACATCACGCTGGTCAGTTTTGTGTTCCTCGGACTTGTACTCTGGCTGGTGCTGCGAGGACAGCACGGGATTTCTCAGACACCGGACGGGGATGCCAACGTGGGATTCGACTCGTGGCAGGTCGTGCCGCCGGATGCCGCCCGGGGATCGGGAGGCCGTGAATGAAGCTGCACCTGGTCGGCTGCAGCCACCGCAGCTCATCGGTTGACGTCCGAGAGCGTCTGGCCTTCACACCCGCCCAGACGCTGGAAGCCCTCCGAGCGCCTGCGCTCCGCCTACCCGGAATCGGAGGTCGTCTTGTTGTCGACGTGCAATCGCGTCGAGTTGTACGCGGCCTCTCCCGAAACGACGGGTTGCCCGACCTGCCAGCAGCTCATCCGTTTCCTGGCCAACTTCCACGGCCTGGACGATCGGGATGTCACCGGACACATGTTCCATCACTCCGACGTGGATGCCGTACGGCACCTGTTCAGCGTGGCTGCCAGCCTGGACAGCATGGTCATCGGCGAACCACAGATCCTGTCGCAAGTGAAACAGGCTTTTGCCGCCGCGCAGGACGCGCAGGCGACCGGTCCGGTGACGCATCTGGCCTTCGAGGCGGCGAATCGAGTGGCCAAACGCGTGGCGACGGAAACGGAGATCAATCGCCGGCGGGTAAGCATTCCGAGCGTGGCCGTGGCGGACTTTGCCAAGCAGTTCTTCGAGACGTTCCACGACAAGAACGTGCTGTTACTGGGGGCGGGGGAAATGGGTGAGGAGACGCTGCGCTACCTGCGCGAAGAGGGCGCGCGGCAGATTGTCGTCCTCAATCGCAGCACGCCTCGGGCCCGCGATCTGGCCGAACGACTGGGCGCCAAGGTCGACGACTGGGAACGGCTGGAAACCCGACTGGCCTGGGCGGATCTGGTCGTCAGCACCACCGGCGCTCGCGAGCCGCTTGTCACCGCCGGCCAGTTCCAGAGCATTCAGCAGCGACGGGCCGAACGCACGCTGTTCATTCTCGACCTGGCCGTCCCGCGGGACTTCGATCCCGCCATCGCACAATTCAGCAACGTCTATCTCTTCTGTATTGACGATCTCCAGCAAGCCTGCGAGCGGAACCGCGCGGCGCACGAAGAAGAATGGCCCAAGGCGCAGCGCATCGTCGAGGAAGAAACGGCCCGCTTTGAAGCCGACGTGAATCACCGGATCACCGGGCCAACCATCCAACGACTCAAACAACAAGCCGACGCGCTCAAGAGCGATGAGCTGCACCGGCTGCTCAATAAGCTGGGAGAAATCGACGGTCGCACGCGGGAAGAAATCGAGCGTTCTTTCGAGAGGCTCGTCAACAAGCTGCTGCATCCACCGCTCGAATCCCTGCGCGATGAAGCCAGCCGCGGATCGCCCCATCGCCTGCTCGACGCGCTCCGCCACCTTTTCCAGATTGACGACTGATCGACAGACACAGCCAGGCCGAACTGCCGCTCATTCCCAATCGCCTTCCTCTTCGTCTTCCAACTCCTCGTCGTCCTCCTCGGAATCTTCATCCCCCTCGTCGTCGAACTCCTCGTCGTCCTCGTCCCACTCGTCGTCGTCATCCCAACCTTCGTCGAGATCCTCTTCGTCGTCGACCTCCTCCCACTCGTCTTCCTCGAACTCGTCTTCCTCTTCCTCTTCCTCCTCTACCTCCGACTCTTCCTCGTCGTCCGAGAACTCGTCGTCGTCGATCTCTTCTTCGTCGTCCTCGTCGTCGAAATCATCGTCGTCTTCTTCAGCGCCTTCGATCTCGTCGTCGTCGAGTTCATCCTCGCCGAAGCCGCCCTGGGGCGCAACGGCGGTAAGGGACGCGACATCTTCGAACATTTCGTCGACAGGTCTGTGGGATTTCAATGTAACACTCACTTCCGACTTCTCCTGCTCCTGTTGATGATCGTCGGTGAACATTGGTGCGGTAACGACTCCGTTGACTTGGTCCGCTGAGCTCCTCTCGTTGCGCAGTGCAAACGCACGCGGCAACTCTTCCAGGTTCTGGAGACCAAACAGTTGTAGGAAACGTTTCGTGGTTGTGTAAAGGTAGGGACGCCCTAATTCGTCGCTGCGTCCGCCGATCCGGACCAAATCACGATCCATCAACTGACGCAGAATCTCGCCACAACTGACTCCTCGAATAGCTTCAATTTCGGCTCGCAGTACCGGTTGACGATAGGCGACAACCGCCAAAGTTTCCATAGCGGGTGCCGAAAGCCGCTCCAGCGGGGGTACGTGGGCGAGCCGCCGCAGCCAGGGCGCAAACCGCCTCCGTGTCAACAGGCGAAATCCACCTCCAATCTGCTCCACCCGATAGGCACGCCCCGTTTCGTCGTAGATGCGGTTCAGCTGCCGCACCAGCGTCCGTGCTTCCGTTCCGTCCGCCAATTGCGCGTGCTGGGCCAGCTTGCGGCTGTTGAGTGGCTCTCGGGAAATCAGCAAGATCGCCTCCACCCGCTGGCGGCGCGCCTCCAGCGGGTCAGATCCGCCCTCTGCGGCAGATTCCGGTGCCCCCAGGCCGGCCCACCCGCGCCGCGACAATGCCGTCCGCCCCTGGCGGGGTGTGGTCACGCCGCGGTACCGCAAAGATACACTTCCTAACTGCTCCGCCGTAATGTTGCTCGCAATTCGCATGGTGCCGCGCCGCATTCAGAGACGGCCGTCTCGTTTCCCAGCCTGGGGCCCCAATTCCTGAGGCCAACCACCCCCGATTTGTCGACGAACACTGCTAAGTATCACGCTCGCAAGCTTTTCAGCAACCCTGGTTGGTACCCGAGACGAAGGATACGAGCCTCCAGGCCGCCGACTTATTCCCAAGAATCCGAAGCAGTGCCGCACGTGCCGCACCCGGCGTGTGATTACAATTTCCAGAGACCCCGATCACGCGGCCAGGAGGCCGCGAGTGCCCTGAGAACACCGGCCCCGGACTGCAGACACGAGCCTGCTGCCATGCGACGCATTCTCACCCGCCTGCTTCTCGTATTGCCGATCCTCGCCGGCGGGCTCCTCTTCACGCTGCTCGGAACCGCGTTTTTTGGCCGCGTTACCGGCGTCGAATTCGCGCCGGATACCTGGGAACGCCGCACGTATACCTACTATGAGTTGCCGATCGTCCAGATCCAGGTCAGCTCGGTCACCCGCGATACCCGTCGAGAACCGGTCGAGCAGGAACTCGTCAACAAGAACTATGTCTCGGTAAACGCCCCCCCTAAACGATGGGACCTGGTGAGCTCGTTCCGTCACAATACACGCTGGCGGCAGGGCGATGCACAGATTCTCTGTACGTATTTGGACGCGTGGAACGACGATGAACTGTATTGGCTGCATTGGACGAACAGCCGCCCCGAACTGGCGGCCATCTTCTGGCCGGAGGTTGCCAAACTGGCCCGCGAACAGCTCTACTCACTGACTCCCGATTTGTTTGAGTTGGCAGCCGGCGTGAAAGACCCGACAGAACTGGCCCGCGATCTGAACCGAATCCTGGCCCGGAGGTATGAAGAGCTGGCTGATCTCGAAATGGAGTTGCAGAATTTCGAAACCGCTCAGCGGTTCTATGGCGAATCGCTGAGCTACGAGCCGACCCGCGCGACGAGTCTGGCGGGGCACGAGCGAGCCCGGCAGGCCGCGGGACGCCCCGTCTCTCCGGTGCCGGATCACCCACCGTCGCCGGCTCGCGAAGCCGAACAGCGGGCGACGCAGTAGTCCCGGGCCCTGGCAGAGAGACAGCCCGCGGCGCCGACCTTGATCTCCTTCCAACCTGCCATCACGGAATTACGACCAACCCATGATCATCGACTTGGACCACAATGCGACAACCGTGATTCACCCCGAAGTGGCGCAGGTCATGGCCGACTGTTATCTGGCCGGGTACGGCAACGCCGCGAGTTCCCACCGGCATGGTCGCCGCGCACGTCAGGTCCTGGAGGAAGCCCGCGAAGGGATCGGACGGATCCTGGGCGCCGACACAAGTGGGCTGCAGGCGGATCGGATCATTCTGACCAGCGGCGGTACGGAGGCGAACAATCTGGCCCTGCTGGGCATGGCGGGCACGCAGCCCGGTCGCGTCATCATTTCATCGGTGGAACATCCCTGCGTCGCGGGGCCGGCAGAGCAATTGCAGCGGCGGGGCTTTGAGCTCTGCCGGGTGCGGGTCGATTCGGCGGGCGCGGTCGACGAGCAACACTTCCGCGAACTGCTGACGCCCGAGACGCGGCTGGTCAGCATCATGCTCGCCAACAATGAAACGGGCGTCTTGCAGCCGATCGAGTCGTTGATCGGCCGCTGTCGGGAAGTGGGCGTTCCGTTCCACACCGACGCGGTGCAAGCGGTGGGCAAAATCCCCGTGCATTTCGCCCACTTGCAGGTCACCGCGCTCACCATTACGGGGCACAAGTTCCACGGACCACGCGGTGTCGGCGCCTTGCTCCTCCAGCGCTCGGCGCGGATCGACCCCATCTTGTTCGGCGGCTTTCAGCAGATGGGACTGCGACCGGGTACAGAGCCGCTGGAATTGGCGGTGGGCCTGCACCATGCGCTCCAGGTCTGGCAGCGCGACGCACAGACCCGCGCGGCGCGCATGTCCGCGCTGCGAGATCGCTTCGAGCAGTTGTTGCGCGATGCGGCGATCGGTGTCGTGATCAACGGGTTGGGAGCGCGACGATTGCCCCACACGTCCAACGTGGCCTTCCCTGGATTGGACTGCCAGGCCGTGCACATGGCGCTGGATATGGCCGGCGTGGCCTGCTCGATTGGCTCCGCTTGCGCCAGTGGTTCGACGGAGCCGTCCACCGTGCTGCTGGCCATGCGTCTACCCGACGACATCGTCGAGAGTTCCCTCCGATTCAGCCTGGGCGCTTTCACCACCCGCCAGGACATTGACACGGCGGCCGACCGCATCATCCAGTCCATTCGCCGGCTGCACAAGGCGCGCCAAACCAATACCATCAGCGACACGATTCGCTGACGAACCCGTCGCTCGACGTGGTCGCCCTATTTCCAGGCAAGTCAAGCATTTGCGACCAGCGATCGGCCGAGGAATTCCACGTTCGCCGTCTCGCCCCGGCGACCAGAAATCGCTATAATCGCAGCTCGGCCCGCCGGGCCTGTAACGAGTGGAACTGGTCAGTATCTGCGGACGGAGTCTGGGTGGTTAGCGGCGTGTTTTCGATCCCTCTTGAGGCGTACCCATCGCCATCCCACGAGGCAGGCCCTCACGGCACGCCGCGGACGATCACGTTGCGCGAATACATCGGGAGCGACGAGAACCGTCTCGTGCAATTCTCCGTGGAATCGTTGCTGGCCAGTGATCGCCGCTATAACCCGATCGTGTTTGTGGGACCAAGCGGAACGGGCAAGAGTTTATTGGCGGTTGGACTGGCGGAGCGCTGGCGGAGCGAACGTTCTGGGCAAGCGGTCTTTACGACCTGCGGTGCTGACTTCGCTCGGAGTTTCGCGTACGCGCTCGACACAGACAGTCTGGCAGACTGGCGGGCCAGGACGTGTGCGGCCGAGCTGTTCGTTCTGGATGATCTGCAGCAAATGTGTCAGAAGCCAGCTGCTCAGGAGGAACTGGCCCGCTTGTTGGATCACCTGCTGGACGACGGACGGGCCGTGTTGGTCACGGCGTCACAGGCTCCGAGCGTGAGTGGCGGTTTGCTGCCAGGGCTATGCAGTCGGTTGTCGGGCGGTTTGACGGTGCCCTTGCTCGCTCCCGGCATTCCCGCCCGCCGCGTACTCTTGCGGCGGATCGCCGAGCTGCACGAAGTACAACTCTCCGATGCGGCCCTCGAGCTGTTGGCGATGGGCCCGACGGACGCAGAATCGGAGCGGTTGACGGTTCCGCAATTGAACCATGCCGTCGTTCAGCTGGCTCACGTGGCGCGCGTGGAAGCCACCCCCATCGAACTCGATGAAATCCGACTGTTCTGGAAAGACCAGGCGCACGAGCGGCAGCCAACGCTGCGTTTGATCACCGGCAAAGTGGCGAAGCACTTTTCGGTGACAATCCAGCAGTTGCGTGGTCCATCGCGGCGCAGTCACGTTGTGCGTGCCCGCGGTGTCGCGATGCTGTTGGCCCGCAATCTGACGGGCACCAGCTTGGAAACGGTTGGCGAATATTTCGGGGGCCGTGACCACACCACGGTCCTGCACGCCTGCCGCAAGACAGAATCGCTGCGGCACACAGATCCAGCGATTTCCCAGGCGATGGACGAACTGTGGGAGCAACTGAGTGTACCTTTGCCCCACCTGTAAGGAATCATGCTATGCCGTTCCGGAGCCTGTGAAGTGCTCCACACGCATGGCAACGGACGTGAACATCGTGATTCACGCAAACAACGGGACTTGGGGAGAACCTGTTCGTTTTCTGTCGGTCGTTGTTGACAGGGAGTGCATTTTCCAACACGCCGCGGTCCTGCCGCCGGGAACTCGACATCGCTCAACGGGAACTGAACCGACAATAGACATGGCGACAACACGTTTTCCACAGCCCTTATCGGCTGCCTGATTGCTACGAACTGGAGCCTCTGCAACCTTTTCCAACCGGCGGCATGAATGAATTCGACAAGGGCCGCTGCTGCAACATAACTACTGATGAGTTTTCAAGAACATAAGTAGGACCGGCGCGTCCCGAACTCATCACCCCCTGGGATCATCCTGCGGGTCCCGGCGAGGCGACAACATGAAAGGTAACTGCCCATGAGATTCGTATGCGAACGCGACAAGTTGCTCTCCGCTTTCCAGACCGCAGCCACAGTCGCCCCGAGCCGCAGTCCAAAGCCGATTCTTCAGAACGTCAAGCTGATCGTCAGTCAGCAACAAGCCACGCTCTTGGCCACAGACATGGAAATGGGGATTCGGATTGATGTTCCGGGAATCCATGTGGACGCGGCGGGCAGCGCCGTGCTGCCGGTCGGTCGCTTCGGATCCATTCTGCGGGAAAGCTCGGACGCCAAGTTGCTGGTCGAGGCCGAACCGCAGGGCACCGTCGTGCGCGGCGATCACAGCGAATTCAAACTGCCTGGACAGAATCCGGACGAGTTTCCCGAAGTGGCGTTGTTTTCCGATGAGAACTATCACCAGATTTCCGCACGGCTGCTCAAGGAACTGATCCGCCGGACGTTGTTTGCGACCGACACGGAAAGCAGTCGCTATGCTCTGGGAGGTGTGCTGCTGGAGTTCGAACCGGACAAGATCACGGCCGTCGGAACGGACGGACGACGGCTCGCCAAGATGGAAGGCCCCTGTCAGACCGTGGGGCATTGCAGCCATGACGACACGACGACCATCGTGCCGGCCAAGTCGATGCAGTTGATCGAGCGGGCCTTCACCGACATGGAGGCGGAGATTCGCATTTCGGTGCATGCCAACGATATTCTGCTCAAGAGCCCGCGGGTCACCATCTACTCCCGGTTAGTGGAGGGACGGTTTCCAAAATGGCGGGACGTATTCCCCAAGCGGCGGGAGTCGGTACAGATCGAGTTGGCGGTCGGGCCGCTCTATTCCGCCTTGCGCCAGGCTTCCATTGTGTCGAACGACGAAAGTCGAGGGATCGATTTCGCTTTTGCGGATGGCACGCTGGTCCTCAGCGGCTCCACGGCCGAGATCGGGCAATCGCGAGTGGAAATGCCGGTCGCGTATGACGGACCTGCGTTGACGGTCAGCTTGGACAATCGGTATGTGGCCGATTTTCTCAAGGTGCTGGATGCGGAGAAGACGCTGACGTTCGATATCGAGAACACCGACTCGGCGGCCCTGCTGACGACGGATGACGGATACGGTTATGTCGTGATGCCGCTGGCGCGCGACCGATAGGTTCCTGGTCTTACGGTAGTATCACACCATGCGTCGACCTGCGGACGAAGAAATCCGACAGTTGCACGACGAAGTGGCGCGGCGTCAGTTCTTTCCGAGGGGCCCGCAGCCGATCGCCGAGACGCTCAGTCTGCTGTTGGCGCGGCGCGGCTACGCCGGTGTCGAGGCGGCTGCCGAGCGTGAAGAGGCGTGGGCGGCCATCGTGGGAGACAAGATGGCCGTATACAGTCGCATGGGGAATGTGCGGCGCGGTGTGTTGGAAGTCATCGTGGGCAACTCCGCCGCATTGCAGGAGTTGACCTTTCAGAAGAAACACTTGCTCGACAAGATCGCGGCCGCCTTGCCAGATCAGAAGATCCGCGACGTACGGTTTCGCATCGGCGTCGTGACATGACCCGCAGCCGTTGGCAGGCAGGCTCGATGGAACACGTGTGGTCGGACGGGTCCTCCCCGGAGGCCGCGTCACGAGCCACGGAGAATGCTGCTGCACGCAGACAGATGGAAATCCTATGAGTGACGAAAAACCGGCCGATCAGCCGCAGGACCAACCGAAGGTAAACAGCCCAAGACCCCCAAGGCCGACTATCGGCCGGAGGACTTGCAGCACTTGTCCGACATGGATCATGTCCGGAAGCGGCCGGCCATGTATATCGGCGACGTCACGGCGCACGGTCTGCACCACCTGGTGTACGAGGTCGTCGACAATTCGATCGACGAGGCCATGGCCGGCTTCGCCAAGACACGTCAAGGTGATCGTCAATGCCGACGGTTCGGTGACGGTCGAAGACGACGGCCGAGGTATCCCCGTCGAGCCGCACGAACAATTGTCGAAGGAACTGGGGCGAGAAGTCTCCACGCTCGAAGGTGTGATGACGGTCCTGAAGTTCGGCGGAAAGTTCGAAAAAGGTGCGTACCAGACGTCCGGCGGTCTGCACGGTGTCGGCGTCACGGTCGTGAACTTCCTGTCGCAGTGGTGCGAAGTCGAAGTGTCCCGCGACGGACACGTGTACCAGCAGGAGTACGAACGCGGCATTCCGCTGGGTCCCGTGCAGCGAGTCGGGACCACCAAGAAAGTCGGCACGAAGACCACGTTCAAGCCGGACGCCATGGTCTTCCAGACGACCAAGTTCAGCTACGATCTGCTGTACAAGCGGCTGCAGGAACTGGCGTTTCTCAACAGCGGCGTGCGCATCGAGTTCCTCGATGAGCGCGTGAGTCAGGGTGAGCAGTTCTACTACGAACGGGGCATCACCCAGTTTGTCGAGCACCTGAATCGAGCCAGTGACACGCTGCACAAGGAGGTGATCTATTTAGCGGGAGAAGAAGAGGGAGTCGGATACGAAATCGCCTTGCAGTACTCGGCCGAGTTCACCGAAAACCTGCATTCCTATGTGAACAACATTCACACGATCGAAGGCGGCACGCACGTCTCCGGCTTCCGCTCCGCCCTGACACGTTCGCTGAACAACTACGGTCAGCAAGGAGAACATCTTCAAGGATCTGGTGCCCACCGGTGATGATTTCCGCGAAGGACTCACCACCGTCATCTCGCTGCGCGTGCCGCATCCGCAGTTCGAAGGTCAGACCAAGACCAAGCTGGGCAACGGCGAGGTCGAGGGTATCGTCAACTCGGCGTTCGGTGACTTCCTGACCAAGTACCTGGAGGAGAATCCCAAGATCGCCAAGACGATTGTGCGCAAAGGCGTTCTGGCCGCGGAAGCGCGCGAAGCCGCCCGCAAAGCCAAGGACATCCTCCGCAAACGCAAAGGACGCGCTGGGCGGCGGTGGCCTGCCGGGCAAACTCCGTGACTGCATCAGCCGCGAAGTCGAAAAGTGCGAACTGTACCTGGTGGAAGGTGATTCGGCCGGCGGCAGCGCCGAAGGTGGCCGGCTCGCGCGAGTTCCAGGCGATCCTGCCGCTGCGCGGTAAGATCATCAACGCCTACAAATCGCGCGAAGACAAAGTGCTCGCCAACGAAGAAGTGCAGAGCATGATCCAGGCGATCGGCAGCGGGATCGGCATCGAACAGGACCTCAGCAAGCGTCGCTACAACAAGGTCATCATCATGACCGACGCCGACGTGGACGGATCGCACATCCGTACCCTGCTGCTGACCTTCTTCTACCGTCAAATGTACCAGCTCGTCGCCAACGGACACGTCTACGTGGCCCAGCCTCCCCTGTTCCGCGTCCGGTCGAAAAAGGATACCTACTACGTCCAGACCGAAGAGGAAATGAAGTCCCAACTGCCTCGAGAAAGGACTGTCCGACGCCGTGCTTCGAAACGGAGGACGGTCGCCAGATTCAGGGCGAAGAAATGCGGAACCTCTGCTATACCCTGGCCGCCATGGAAGAATCGCTGCTGGCCCTGGAACGTCGCGGCATCAGCCTCCGGGCACATGCCCTGCGAGCCGACAGCGGAAACGGGCAAACTGCCCGGTGATCCATGTGTTCCTGGGCGGCAAGAATACTGGCTCCGCGGACGAGTGACTCTCGAAGAGTTCCTGAAGGAACAGGAAGCGAAGGCAGGTGCTGAACTGGCCGTGGATGACGCCTCGAAAGCAGCAGAGAACGAGCGAAAGAACGGCAAGGAACCGCATATCCATGTCACGGAGTTGCACGAAGTCCGCACGATCAATTCGGGCATGACCGAATTGGACAAGATGGGGTTCGATATCCAGTCGTTGATTCCCCAGGATCGGACCGGCATCGAAGAGCCGCGGTATGTGCTGCGTCGCGGTGACGCCGACATCGCCCTGAACGATCTGCGCGGCTTGCTGCCCGGCTGTCCGGGCCGCCGGCGAAAAAGGCCTGCACGTGACGCGGTTCAAAGGTCTCGGCGAAATGAACCCGGAAGAACTCCGCGAAACGACCCTCGATCCGGCCAATCGGACCCTGATCCAGGTCAGCATGCGCGATGTGGGCGCGGCCGACGACATGTTCCGTGTCCTGATGGGCGACAAGGTCGAACCGCGCCGCGAGTTCATCGAAAAGCACGCGCTGGACGTCCGTAACCTGGACGTGTAAGTCCGCTGTCCCTGCGACAACGCTGACTGTCGGGCGGACTTCCAAGTCCGCCTGCGTACCCTCCGAACACCTGGACCGTAGGCTCCAGCAGCGCTTTCGGCGGCCGGTCGCTGCCTGGGGCCCGCCGCCCGTAAAGTCTCGCAAATCGGCACATTCCGCATGCTCGGCGCTTCGGTGCGGCCGGTTCCAGGCTCCCATTCTTAAGACGGACTCGACCAAGTTCTCCGAACTTGGAGATATCCCGTTACCTTGCCACGGAGTTGCGGAAACATGGAATCTTCACGACGCCTTTTCAGTCTGTTCTGTTTGGTCGCCGCCGCGTGTCTGACCTCTCCCACCGGGTCGAATGCGGAGGATGGGGTGGCCACTCTGGATCGCTCGGTGCTGACGTCTTTGGATGACACGAGCGCGGAGCCATGGCGGACGTTGCGACCACCGTGCCACCCCGTGCCGGCCGCTGCCAGTGTTGCGGCCTGCGCCTGCCAGCCGGACGCGCCCTGGTCACTGCCACAACCCTGCCTGTTCCAGCAGACCGGAATCAAGTTGGGTGGCTGGCTGCAGCAGGGGATCACACTGAACTCCGTACAACTCCAGTGACGGATTCAACGGTCCGGTGGCGACCAATGACTGGGACGACAGGTACCAGATGAACCAGCTCTGGATGTACCTTGATCGGCCCGCGAACACGGACGGTTGTGGGGTTGCTGTCGGCGGTCACTTCGACATGATCTTCGGAACGGACTGGCGGTTCGGCGTGAATAATGGACTGGAAGACGGAATCAACGGGTTCGACTACCAGAAGTACGGACTGGTCATTCCGCAGACCTACGTGGAATTCGCTGTCAATGACTTGTCAGTCAAACTCGGTCACTTCGCCGCCATTCTGGACTACGAAGCGGTGCCGGCTGTGAGGAATCCGTTCTACTCGCATTCGTATTCCTACGGCTACACGGTTCCGCAGCTCGTCACCGGTCTGCTCGGTGAATACAAGTTGACCGACCAGTGGACGCTGCAGGCCGGTTTCAACCGCGGCTGGGTCGATGTTTGAAGACACCAACGACGCGCTGGACTTCATGGGTGGAGTGAAATGGCTCAGCGAAAGCCAGACGCACGAAGGTCGACTACGCCGTCTCTGTCGGCCCTGAAGATCCGCCGGGGGACTTCAATCAGGTGCCGGGCGATCAGAATCGATTCGTCTACAGCCTGGTCATTCAGCAACAGCTTTCCCAAAAGCTCCGTTATGTGGCCGTGCAGAATCTGGGGACCGAGGAGAACGCTCCCCAGCCTGGTGATCACGGCCGAATGGTACGGTCTGAACCAGTACTTGCTCTACACGATCAATCCCTGTTGGCAAGCCAATCTGCGCGTGGAGTGGTTGCGCGACGACGACGGCGTGCGGGTCGCCGGCCCCGGGAATATTCCGGGCATCTACGCCTGGTCGGGCCGCGGATACGCGGGAAACTTTTACGAAATCACCGCCGGTCTGAATTGGCGACCGAACGGCAACTGGATCGTGCGGCCGGAATGCCGCTGCGACTGGTACGATGGCGAGGCCGGCCCGGTCGGTCTTCCCTTTGGTGGTGGCGATGAGGATTCGCAATTCACTTTTGGAGTGGATGCCATTCTGATTTTCTGAAGTCCACTCGCCTGCTTGCAGCGCGCCGGGGCATGGCACAGACTGGAGGCATGAAATACTCCATCTGTCTGCTGCTGGGCGTCGTTGCTATGCGGGGGCCGTCCGCATGGTCGGCGCAGCCGCTGGTCTATGAGCGGTTTGAGAACTCGGCCGTGGGTACCGTCCGCGGTGGTGTCGCGTTCGTGGAGGACGTGGTCGGTCTGCACAGGCGAACCGGTATGCGGCGGCCTTCGACGGCCAGGCGGACACGTGCATCGACTATGGATGTGAGACGCGGGTCACGTCGACGACCTTCACGATCGAGGCGTTTGTGAAGGTCGCTCAGCGGTCCGATTACGCAGCGATCGCTGCGGATTGGAACGAGGAGGGCAACGACCGGAGCTGGGCTCTCGTTGTCGCGCCGCGTGGCAGCCTGCGTTTTGACGTTTCGCCGGACGGCAGTTTTCACAGTGGCAACAAGCTGGAAACCGCGCCCCGATTGATCGAGCCGGGGCGCTGGTATCATGTGGCCGCCGTCAGCCAAGGGGATACGAGCCGGATCTACGTGAATGGCCAGCTGGTGGCCGAAGGCCAGCGAGCGCTTCTCCGGGATCTTCACGGGTGACCAGGCCCGCTTGAAGATCGGCAACGTCGATCGTTTCGCCACGCAAGGACCTCGCCCCTGGCAAGGCTGGCTGGACGAAGTCCGGATCACGCCCGAGGCGCTGCGCCGCCGATTTTGCGCACTCGCGAGCCGCTGCCGGCTCCCAGCGGTCCGCTGCCTGCACGCTATGTAATGCCCTTTGTGGCCACCGATGCCGCGACGGCCCGGGATTGGCAGACGGCAGCGCGGGCCCGCTTGTTGGAGCTGGTCGAGCACCAGGAGGCACGCCGCTCGACGGACGACGTGCCGCTGGACTTCCAAGTGGGAGAGCCGGAGGACAAGGTCGGTTACAAGCTGTATCCGGCGTCGTTTCGAGGCAACGACGGCACTCGTCTGCGCTGCCTGCTGGCCATACCTGCCGGCCCGGGTCCGTTCCCCGCCCTGCTGGCGCTGCACGGTCATGGTGGTTCGTGCGACGTGGTCTTCGACCCGACCTCGATTTATCAGGGCCTGGCGGACCGCTTTGCGCGAGG
>CAVWHV010000020.1:0-64814 GCA_963754725.1 uncultured Planctomycetaceae bacterium | reverse complement strand
AATCCAGCAAATCCTGAAAGGTGGTCTGACCACTGACCTTGGAACTTCTCCTCGCTGTGTTCCTCCCTCGGCTCCTCCGCCTGAGGGGTGGGGGTGGGCGCGACGGTGGGGAGGGGCGGGGGGTGGCGGTGGGCTGCACAGACGGGCCCCAAGGAGCTGCGGCTCGGCGAGCCAATCACGCAAGCCTCGACGCTGAAAGTGTCGCTTTCCAGGTCCTTGACCGCAGTGGAGGCAGGGGTGTCGGCAGGCAGGTTGAAGGCCTGGATGATCTTATTGCCAGGGAGACGTTGTAGGCTGCGCTGATCTGTTCCAGCGTCATCCAGCCCTTGATGGTGCTCACGTCTGCCGAGTCGGGCTGCACGGCACCATCCTGGGAATCTTGCTTACCAAGGTGAAGCAGGCCAGCGGATTGAGAGGCATAGATACACAGCTAAAAAGACGGACAGCACCAGGATTGCATAGACGAACGGATTAATGCGCATAGCTTATCTCCCTATTTCCATGCCAGCGGCACGCCCACTTTGATTTCTAATGCCCCGTTCCGCGGGCAGGCACCCACACATTCCAGCAGGAGATACAGTGGCGCTGGTGATCTTGCCCACGGTGTGCACCTTCCAGCCCCATCGGGCAGGCCTTGCTGCACACCTTGCAGACTTTGCAGTTGCTCTCTTCACGCTTCAAATAGACGGGGCTGAATTTGCCGATCAGGCTGCTGGGCGGCGCCCAGGGGGCAGGCATAGCGGCACCAGGGGCGCTCGACGAAGAGGGAAGCCAGCAAGGTGACGATCAGCACGACCAGACCAGGTGTGTAGCTGAACTCGAAGATGGTAATAGACCACAGCCCCCAGGGGTCGTAATCGCGGAAGACCATCACGCCGAAAGACGCCCGCGCCTACCACCGCCCAGACCGGCGCAAGAGATATTTGAAATAGCGTCAGCACGCGGTCAACCACCGCCAGTTTTGCGCCCAATTCTCGCAGGCTGCGGCATCGCCTTGCGCAGGGGGACTGAGCGCTTCTGCAGCCAGCGGCTCAGGCTGCTCAGCAGGTCTTGCAGGGTGCCAGGCGGCAGGTCCAGCGGAAGGCCGAGCGCGAGGCCATCAGCAGCACCGCCGCCGGCATCTGACCACGTTCGACGGTGGCGGTATGCGGATGGTCCCGCCGTTGGTGAGGTAGCGGTCGAGGGTCTCCAGCCCGCCGAAGGGCGATACCGCCTCCGCAGAGGGCACGTTGATCCCGCTGACCTCGCCGGGGAGAAAGGTGTGGCGCAGCGCGACAACAGGATGAACAGTGCAAAATAGGCCTGGATGAGGCGGCGCAGCGACTGGTGGGTGAGCAGCTTGCGCAGCCCGCGGGCGGCAGGGGTTTGATGGTGCCGCTGCCGGCGGGGATGGGCTTCAAAGATATGCTCATATCGTTTTATCTCCTGGGATTTGATTATAGCCTTGATGTTATCTGGCAGACATGTGAAGTAAATGAATATGTTGTGAAGAAGTTGTGAATGTTTGTGGGACAGACCCCACCGAGGGGTATAGTATACTTGCTGAAAGCAGAAGGGCTGACCATGACCGACGAAACAATTTCCCCAATTGACCGAACTGATCGGACCCAAAACGACATGATCGCCCGCATCGGGTTTATCTCCTCGTGCAAGCCACCTGGCTGATGGTGACGATCATCGTGCTGCTGGTCCTAATTCTGGCATGGATTATTTAGCTCAAGGGAAAATCTATGACCTTTATACGTGTAACTCCTAAATCACAGGGCGTCTCTTCCCCTGTCCTGCTCAAGTTTGTCAATGCCCTGGACCGCCAGATGCACGAGATGCACAGCCTGATGCTGCTGAGGCATGGGGCAGTGGTTGCCGAGGGCTGGTGGCAGCCGTATGCGCCCCCACGCCCGCACATGCTCTTCTCGCTGACCAAGAGTTTCACTTCCACGGCGGTGGGGCTGGCGGTTTCTGAGGGCCTGCTCTCCGTCGAAGACACACTGCTCTCCTTCTTCCCAGACCAGGCGCCTGCCAGGCCCTCTAAGAACCTGAAGGCGCTGCGCCTGAAGCACCTGCTGAGCATGGTCACCGGTCATGCCGCGGACACCACCGAGCGCATGGTTACCAGCGGCGTGGACTGGATCGAGGGTTTCCTCAAGCTGAAGATCGAAAATCCGCCGGGTGCGCCGTTCGTTATAACAGCGACACGTCCTATATGCTGGCGGCGACATCCAGCAGGTCACCGGCATGAAGCTGAGCGAGTACTTGCGGCCGCGCCTGTTCGAGCCGCTGGGCATCGACGAGATCGCCTGGGAGAGCTCGCCGCAGGGGGTGGAGACCGGTGGGTGGGGGCTTTCCCTGCGCACGGAGGAAATCGCCCGCTTTGGGCAGCTCTACCTTCAAAAAGGGACCTCGAAAGGCGCCAACTCATCCGGCTGCGTGGGTCGAGCAAGCCGCCGGCGAGCAAGTCTCCAATGGGATTGATGCGAAGAGCGATTGGGCGCAAGGGCTATGGCTACCAGTTCTGGCGCTGCCGGTATAATGCCTACCACGGCGATGGGGCATTTGGGCAGTTTTGCGTGGTGCTGCCCGAGCAGGATGCCGTGCTGGCGATGACCGCCGGCGTGCAGGAGATGCAGCCGGTGCTCGACCTGGTCTGGAAGCACCTGCTGCCAGCCTTCTCAGACGGTGCGCTGCCGGAGACCCCGCGGCGCACAAGAAGCTGCAGCGCAAGCTGGAAAAACTGGCACTGCCCACGCCTGGACGCGGCGGCGAGTCGGCGCTGGAAACATCGCTGGCGGAAATGACGTACCAGATGCAGCCGCACGAAGCCATGCTCAAGGTGCCTTCTACAAGTTCTTGCGCCCAGGAGCCTGCATGCTGGATATGCGCCTAGCGGGCGCGTAACGGATTGCCTGCGGGCGCGGGGAATGGGCACTCGGGCAATCGCGCCTTTTCTCGCCCTCGCTTACGCCGATGCAGGTGCTCGCCGAGCACGGCATGGACTGCCCCCGACACCCTGCAGCTCACCCTGCGCTACCTCGAGACACCGTTTTACATGACCCTGACTTGCCGGTTCGAGGGGGATGAAGTGCGCATCCAGCCGCGGCCGAATGTGGCCTTTGACCCCAAGCAGGAAGCTGAATTAATCGGGAAGATGATGAGACGATTGTATTGCTTGAGCAATTCCACCAGCCGCTCATGCAGACGCCGGGACAGCGCAAGCCATCCAGCCCGGTCATGGCTTCGGCGGCCGGCAGGGCGTTGAGGATGGCTTCTTCTGAGGCGTAGGCGGCAGACATGAAGAGCGGGTCGATGCGGTCGTTGGTCAGCGCCTGGAGCTGCGCCACACCGCCTTCAGGACCGCGCCCGCGCCGGGTTGGCGGTCGAGAAAGCCAGGAACAGGTCGCCGAAGCCGTTGCCTGCCAGCCCGCCGGTCCGCGCCATGCCCAACGCCACGCACCGTGCCGAGACGTTTGAGCTGGTGAGGCGGCGAGGGACTTCAGGTTGCCAGAATGATCACCACGAAGCCAGTCTCACAGAAGGATCTCGCCGTTGGTGAAGCAGGCATCTTCGATGAGGTGATGACCGACCGGCACACCGGCAATGGTCAACTGGAAGCGCCGCCCAAAGTTGCACTGCGCCAGCGCACCGACCGTGTAGCCGCCCAGTTTCTCGGGCAGCTTTCGTGATGCCGTTCCGTCCCCGCCCTTGAACTCATAGCAGTTCATGCCATCCAAGCCGCCCACGTTGCCCTCGGCGACCAGGCCCGCCTGCGCGCCATCCAGCGCCGCCCAGACGTGCTCGGGCTGGACGTGAAAGCAGTATGTCGTTGACCAGCCGTCTGGGTCTCGGTCACCAGCGGGCAAGACCAGAATTGGAAGAGGGCATTATTTTTTACCTGCCAGGTGATGATTGCATCGCGCACCACCTCCCACCGAGTGGGTGTTGGTCAGCCCGATCGGCCCTTCCAGGAAGCCGCCCTCGTCCAACCAGTGCGCCCCGGTCAGCTCGCCGTTGCCGTTGAGCGGAACCAGCCTGCAAACCGGGGTCGTGGTTGGCCTTGCCGCGCGGGTGGATCATAGTCACGCCAGTACGCACACGCTCGCCCTCGACCAGCGTGGAGTAACCGACCTCCACACCGGGGATATCGGTAATGGCGTTGTAGAGTCCGGGCGTACCTTCGAGGGGGATGCCAAGCTGGCGGGCGCGGGGTTTGGACATGGCGGGCTCCAGTGGGAATAGCTATGGGGTGAGAGCGGATATGAATTTAGGCAGAACGAGCTGAGTAGGATGACATCCAACCGATAGCCGACCCCGCGGATGGTCTTGAGGAATTGCGGATTTCACGGGTCTTCTTCCAGCGTTTGGCGCAGCCAAGAGATGTGCACATCCAGTGTGCGGGTATCCTCGGTGTATTCGGTGCTCCGCGCCTCGCTGAAGCTGCTCGCGTTCGATCACCACACCGGCTGCGACATCAACGCCTGCAGAAGGCGCGCCATCCGCGGAGTGAGGCGGGTACCGCGACCCAGGCAGCGCACACGCTTGCGCTAGAAGGTCCAGGCGGATGTTCCCGACGTGCAGCAAATGCTCGCCATCGCCGGGCAGCAACCTGGTGATGCGGTTGATCAGCTTGCGGGCAGTGAAGGGTAAAGTCAGCTGGACGTTGGCGCAGGATTTCGTCCGTCAGCGTCTTCGTTCTGGGAAAGGATGACCAGGATGGGCGACCCCGGGAACCTTTTGGCGTAGCTCGCGGCAGATACGCTTGCCGCTGGTGCGCATGGAGGAGATGTTGACCACCACCAGGTCAGGGTCATATTCCTGCAAGCGTTCCAGAGCAGCACTGCCGTCGGCGCTCCCCTTCAACCAGGTATTCTTTTTTGCGTAAATTGGGGACAAAAGACGGGCTATCAGCCCGCTTGCCCTCAATCCATAATAATCTGGCTTTCATCGTCTCTTCCCCAGCTTGTTCTCCTGCCGGCGATATGCGTGGTCCCCAACGGCGATGATGGCAGTGAGGGCTATTATACAGAATGTTAAAAGACTGCAAGGAATTTGAGGGTGATTTTTTAACATTTCTCGTTAACATTTTTATCAGTCCTGATGAGTTGTGGATTGTGAATACAAGGGAGGCTCAATCCATGTTACGATCGCTGGCAGAATACCGTTGGAGGCTTGCATGTCCGAAATGGTCGAAGTGATCATCGACAGCATCCGCGTCAGCCTGATGTCGCAGCAGCGCATCGTCATCTTGCGCGAGATGGATACCGAGCGCTATCTGCCGATCTTCATCGGCATCTTCGAGGCCGAGGCGATCGCCTTGGGCCTGAACGAGGTGGAAGTGGCCCGCCCCATGACCTGGGACCTGCTGCGCAACATATTCACCGCCATGAATGCCCGCGTCCTGCGCGTGGAAGTGGTGGCGCTGCGCGACGACACCTTCTTCGGCAGCATCGTCGTCGAGGCAGGTGGGCAGGTGATCGAGATCGACGCGCGCCCTTCCGATGCCCTGGCACTGGCAGTGCGCGTGCACGTGCCCATCCTGGTGGCGCGGCAGGTGATGGAGGTCGCCGGCATCGTCCCCGAAGAGGATCTGCAAGCCAGCCCGCCAGAAAAAGGCCCCGCCGCCAAGCCCTCCGCCGAACCCGGCGAGGACGCCTCTCCATCTTTGAAGATTTTCTAGACCAGTTTGACCTCGAAGACCTGGACGAAAACCCACCCGAAGAACCCGATCAGCCCTGAGCGCAGTCTCCCCAGGATGAGCGACCTCCCCCCTTCGAAGAAAGCCCGGCTCCCGCGCCGCAGGTCACCCCGCAGCAGCCGCGAGGCCGAGGAAGGCGTCCTCGGCGCGGTGCTGATCAACCCCGAGGTCCTATTACGATGTCGCCCAGTTCCTGCGCGACGACGATTTTCATCCACCGCCACCGCTGGATCTGGCAGTCATTTGTGCGCCTGCACGAAAGGCGCTCGCCCATCGATTTCCTCACCGTGTGCGAGGAGTTGGAGCAGATGGGCCAACTGGCCGAAGTGGGCGGGCGGGCTTACGTCACCGCCCTGATCAACAATGTACCCACCTCGCTGCATGCCGAGGCCTACGGGCGCATTGTCGAGCAGGCCTCCATCCGCCGCCGCATGATCAGCGCCGCTAACGACATCGCCAAGCTGGCTTACCAGGAAGATAAAGGCCTGGAAGCCGCCATGGATGAAGCCGAAAAGGCCATCTTCAGCGTCAGCGAGCGGCGCATCACGCGTGACCTGCAGCCCATCAAGCAGGTGCTCAGCCAGGTGTACGACCGCGTCGACCAGGTGGCCCATCGCGGCGAAGAGACCGTGGGCGTACCCACCGGCTTCACCGACCTGGATCACGCTGCTGGGCGGATTGCAGCCCTCCGATTTTCTGATCATCGCCGGGCGGCCTGGCACCGGTAAAACCTCCTTCATGCTCTCCGCGGTGAAAAACGCTGCCCAGCAGCACAAAAAGCACATCGCCATCTTCTCGATGGAGAATGTCTAGCGAACAACTGGTACAGCGCCTGATCTCTCAGGAGACCGGCATCGACACCCACCACCTGCGCACCGGCAAACTGACCGACGAGGAATGGGATCCCTTTGCCCATGCCGTGGAGGTACTGGGAGATGCCACCATCTTCCTGGATGACACCCCCGCCCTGACCCCCATCCAATTGCGCACCAAGTGCCGCCGCCTGGCACATGGAGTTCCGCCTGGATCTGGTGCTGGTGGATTACCTGCAGCTGATGAGCAGCGGGTCGCGCTTGAGAACCGCGTCCAAGAAGTCTCGTACATCTCCCGCAACATGAAGATCCTGGCGCGTGAGCTGAACGTGCCCGTGCTGGCAGCGGCGCAGCTCTCGCGCGCCATTGAGCACGGCGCCGATAAGGAGCCGCAGCTCTCCGACTTACGCAAATCGGGGGTTTCTGGAGCAAGATGCCGACGTGGTCATGTTCATCCACCGCCCCGAGCTGTACGACCGCAACACCATCCAGCAGCACCTGGCGCAGATCAAAATCTGCCAAGCACCGCAATGGGCCGGTGGGCATGATCGAGCTGGTCTTCCGTGAGAACCTAACTCGTTTCGAGAACACGGCCACCAAGCATTATGGTATCAGACAAGGCTGGCAAAGTACAGGATAGAGTTCAGCGGTTTCTCCGAAGGTAAGCTGCGCTCGGTACGCATCCCCGAGCAGTTCTTCCGTGAGCTGCTAATGGAGATGGATGACCCTGGCGAACTGCGCCTGGTGTTATATGTCTTCTGGCGACTGGAACGGATGGAAGGTAATTTCCGCTATATTCAAATGTCCTCTTCTGCTGGCAGACCACACCTATTAACGCTTACACTTCACGGGTTAGACTCGAGCAAGCCCTGGAGCGGGCGGTGGCTGCAAACGGCAGCGTTGCCACTGTCCAGTGCCCAGAAATCGCTACTGGCTGAACAGGCGAGTGCGTTTGGAAATACGCAGCCACCTGCCGGTTTGTCCCCTTCGCTCCAGGCGACTGTGGAGCAGATCATCGACGCATCGTTGGTGCGTGCTTTTCGTATCGCGTGCCTGATTTGCGCGGGAGCCTCGTGGCTCGGCGCGACTGCTGCAGCTGGCACGCTTCGTGGTGACGGGGTGCGAGGTATCGGACGTGCAACTGATTGAAGTCGACAACTTCGCCGCCAGTCCGCCATTGCTGAGGACTGCCGTGAAGTCGCGACAGCACGAAAGCGAATGGACAGGACCACGACCTGACGCGCATTGGGTCGTTGTCTCCGATTCTCATTGGACTAGTCGCTGTTCGCTCTGGTGGCGCAACACGCCGGCTTTCGAGCATCATCGCGTGGGGTGCATCGGTCACTATGCGGCCACGGATGATGAAACCGCCGAGTTACTCTTGGCACATGCCTGTCGCGAACTCCACAGGCAAGGCTGCACACTGGCGGTCGGGCCGATGGACGGAAGCACCTGGTGCAACTACCGTTTTGTGACCGGTTTGCGGGACCGGCCCCGTTTCTGGATGGAGCCGGACAATCCACCCGCATGGCCGCAGCAGTATGTACGACATGGCTTCCGTGTCATGGCGGAGTACTTTCTCCGCACTTAATCCGCAGCTCGACCATCGCGACGACGGCTTGGACGCCGTGTCCGCAGCGGATGGCGGCTGCCGGCGTCGACGATTCGGCCGATGGGTGGAGCGACGTTCGAAGCAGATCTGCGCGGCATTCTCCAGGTGGCCCGCGGCGCTTTCCGCCACCACGTGCTGTATTCCGACCCGGACGAGAACGATTATCTGGCAAGATCGCGTCGACTGCGCGAACTGGTGCCCCTGGAACTTAGTTGGCTCGCCGAGCATGGCGAGCGCGACGGTCGGGTTTGTGTTTGTCCTTCCGGATATATGCGAGCACGCTCAGATGCTCCCGGGTCAATACCGTGATCATCAAAACGCTGGCGGTTCTTCCCGATCGAGCCTACGCGGGGTTGGGCCAGCTGCTGCTGGCACAGGCGCAGCAGCATGCCCGTGACCAGGGGTACTCGGCAGCAATTCACGCGTTGGTACGCGATGTCGGAGCATTGCGCAGAATCAGCGGAAGGTACGCCCAACCGATGCGTCGCTACACGATTTTTGCCAAGGTCCTGTTGCCATGAACGTCGCCCACATCTTGCGGAGCCATGCCGAGCGGCACCCGAACGAAGTGGCCTTGGTGGATGTCCATCGGGGTCGCGTGCGGCGGATGACGTTTTGTGAACTGGAGCAAGCCACAGGTCGAACGGCCACTTTGCTGGGTGAGTCGGGGCTCCACGCGGGGGATACCGTGCTCGTGTTCCATCCCATGTCTCAGGAGTTGTATGTCGCGTTGGGGGCCTTGTTGCGACAAGGCGTGGTGGCCATGTTCGTCGATCCCTCCGCGGGCAGGAAGTCTATCGACCGCTGCTGTGCATTGCGTCGCCCTCAGGCGATGATCGCGAGCAGCAAGGTGCACTGGTTAAGGTTGATCTCGCCCGAACTGCGACGAATTCCCGTGAAGTTCTCGATCGGTTCCCGCGTGCCCGGCACTGTGCCGCTGGAAGTTGCCCGCAAGGCGACCTTACGATCCGGCCGTGAACTGTTGCGGAAGTGACACACCGGCCCTGATCAGCTTCACATCGGGCAGCACGGGAGGTCCCAAAGCAGCCATTCGGACCCATGGCCTTTTGCTGTCGCAGCACCGGGCAATCGAACAGAATCTGGCTCTCGTTCCCGGGGAGGTGGAGCTGGTCGCGCTCCCGATCTTCGTGTTGGCGAATCTGGCATCACGCGTTACCAGCATCATTCCGTCGGTCGATCTCCGACAACCCGACAAGATTGCACCAGCGCCAGTCGTGGCACAGCTCCAGCACCTTGGTGCGACTCGCACGACCGCCTCACCCGCCTTCTATGAACGACTGGCGGATTACTGCGAGGAGCACCGGATAACGTTTCCCCGTTTGACGAAAAGTCTTCACGGGGGGCGGTCCCGTGCCATCCAGTCTGCTCCGCCGTCTGCAGATGATGGCGCCGCAGGCGGCTGTTACCGTTGTGTATGGTTCGACGGAAGCCGAACCGATCAGCTGCATCTCGCTGGCCGAAATGCAGGCGGGCGACCACGCGGCGATGCTTCGAGGGGCGTGGTTTGTTGGCCGGTCATCCTGTGCCCGGCTTCAGCTGCGAATCGTGAAGGATCAGTGGGGGCGCAAGATCGAGCCGTGCGAGCGGGAGCAATTCGAGCAGATGTGTCAGTCGGCGGGCGTGGGAGGAGAAATCGTCGTCACCGGTGATCACGTTCTGCCCGGCTATCTGTACGGTCCGAGCGACGACGAGAACAAGTTGCAGGTCGCTGACGTGTGCTGGCACCGGACCGGGGATGCGGGGTACCTCGACGACCTCGGTCGGCTCTGGCTGCTCGGACGCTGTGCGGCACGGGTCGAAGATCACCGCGGGGCGCTCTACCCGCTGGGTGCGGAGAACACGGCCTTGCAGTACGAGTACATCCGACGTGCGGCCTTTCTGGTGCACCGCGGACAGCGTGTGATGGTCGTCGAACTGCACGACCACGCCGTGAAACCGGATGTCGCTTCGCTGCTCAAATCGCTGGCGTATGCCGGTGTGGACGCGATCCGGCTCGTGAAGCGCATTCCGGTCGACAAGCGGCATAATACAAAAGTCGATTACGACGCCCTCCGCGAGTTGTTATCGTGAAAAGTGCTTCCACCACAACCGAGGACTCGGCGGCCGTCGAGTCCCGCCTGCCCACCGTCCGCTGGACCGTGCGGCTCGCTGCCTATCTGGCCGAGCGATTCCCCGTGCTGGCCCACGGTGTGCTGATTCTCAGCTTCTATTCCTCCAATCAATTCCTCGCTCACGCCCTCCTCAATCCCGGCCAACCGATGCAAGTACGACCTGCGGTCGCTGCTGGGATATGTAACGATGCTCTGTTTCTTTCTGCACCTGCGCATCTTCGACGACCACAAGGACTATGACGAGGACTGTCGGCATTTCCCAGACCGCGTACTGCAGCGGGGCGTGGTTACGCTGGACGAGTTGAAGCTGCTGGCGAGCTTTCGCCATCGGCCTCGAATTCGCGCTGGCCGGCCTGGCCGGTGTCGCGGCCCTGGTGTCCGTGTTGATCGTCTTTGCTTTCAGTCTGCTGATGCTCAAGGAATTCTTCGTCCGCGAGTGGTTGCGAAGACATTTCGTCATCTATGTGTCGAGTCACATGCTGATCATGCCACTGCTCGCGCTGGTCGTGTTCAGTTTCTCAACCGGTCGCTACCCGTGGCAGGTCGCCCGGCTGGTACTGGCTGTATTCGTTCGTTGGCTTTCTTCGTCGCCTTCAACTGGGAAGTCTCCCGCAAGATTCGCGCACCGGAGGAGGAAATCGACGACCTGGACTCGTACACCAAGCTCTGCGGCACTTACGGTGCCGCCTACCTGGTTCTGGCCATCCGCGTCGTCGACACCGGACTGGTGACGATCGTAGCCCATCATCTCCACTTCAGCGTCTGGTTCTACGCCTGGTTGTTGATTCTGTTTCTCTTGTGCATGGTCGGTTTCTTTCAGTACCGGTTCCGAACCTCACCCGTGACCGTGCGCCGGATGGCGACGTACGCCGGCTTCTACATTGTGGCATTTGACCTGGCTTTGGCAGTCGAGTTAGTGCGCGCCTACGGGGTGACCGTGGGAGGGATCGAGTGATGTCACGCGGCTACGTGTGTCTCGATCGTGGAGCTGCCAGCGAAGCGACGCGACGTGAGATCGGGGGCAAGGCCAGCAACCTCGCTCGTCTTGCGCGAACGGGGCCAGCCGGTGCCCGCCTATTACGTAGTCACGGTCGAGGCGTTTCGCGCGACACTCGCGGCTCAACAACCTGCCGCACGCTGTGAACAATTACTGCGATTGCCTCCAGGGTGCGGCAGACGAGTCGGCGCGGGCAGCAGGTGAACTGCGTGCCATGCTATCCCAGTTGGAATGGCCACGCGAAGTGCTGGCAGACATTGAAATGGCACACGGCAAGTGTTTTGGCAGTGACTCGGTCGTAGCCGTGCGGTCGTCAGCCCGTCGACGAAGACTCATCTTCGTGCTCATTTGCCGGCATGTACGACAGTGTGCTGAACGTCCGCGGACTCGCCGACGTACTCGAGGCGATCAAGCAAGTCTGGTCATCGACGTTCAGCGAACGAGTGATGGCCTATCGTCGTCGTCACGGTCTTCCGTCCCGCGAGTTTGCCTTGGCGGTGCTCGTGCAGCAGATGATCGACGCTCGCCAGTCCGGCGTGATGTTCACCTGCGACCCCACGACGGGCCACACCGACACCGTTCTGATCGACGCCGTGATCGGCAACGGAGCGGCACTGGTTCAGGGTGACGTGGACGCGACACCTACCGTGTCCGGAAGGGCGACCTGCACGTCCTCCGTCAGGCACGTGCGCACCGCCGCGATCGACTCCGGAGCAGAACATCCCGTATGGAATCGGATGAAGCGCGACCGGCGCCGGTCCTGACCGACTCGCAGGTGAGACGTCTGGCGGACACCGGAATCGCGGTGGAACAACTGTCTCGGGTCACCGCAGGACATCGAGTTCTGCTTCAACGAACAAGGGGAGCTGTACCTGCTGCAGGCCCGGCCGGTGACATCGCCGACGACCGACGACGCTGCGGTCTTCAGCCATCAGGTGTGGGACAACAGCAACATCATTGAAAGTTACTCCGGCGTCACCACGCCTCTGACCTTCTCCTTCATTCGTCGGGCCTACAGCATTGTCTATCGGTGCTTCGCCGAGGTCATGGGTATCCGTCCGCAGGTTGTCCACGAACATCGTGCGACATTCGCCAATATGCTGGGGCTCTTTCAAGGTCGCGTATACTACAACCTGAAGAACTGGTATCGGTTGGTGCGGCTATTTCCGGGATACCAGTACAACAGCCGCTTCATGGAATCGATGATGGGATTGAAGGAGCCGTTGCTGCTGGAAGCGGACAGCGCCCCGACCCGGCATCGCTCGGCGTTGGTTCATCGAACTGCCGGCCTTGCTGGTGCTCGTGACACGTATCGTCTGGAAATTTGTCCGGATCCAGTCCATCGTAGGCCACTTTCAACGCCATTTTGACCAGCACTACGCCCAATGGAACCAGATCGACTTGCGTAGTCTGCAGCCGCCACAACTGCTGGCGCTCTACCGTCAGATGGAAGACTCGCTGTTGTGGAACTGGAAAGCGCCGATCATTAATGATTTCTTCGTGATGGTGTTCTATGGCATCCTGAAAAAGTTGTGTGTGCAATGGTGTGGCGACGAATCGGGCACCCTGCAGAACGGACTGTTGTGTGGGACCGGCGGTCTGGAGAGTGCCCAGCCGACGAAGCTGTTGCTGCAACTGGCCAGTGTGGCGGCCAAGAATGACGAGCTTCGCGAGCTGATCATGCGCGAACCGCTGCAATCGTTGCCGCAGCGGGTGACCGGGGATCCACGGTTTGACTTGTTTCGCGGACTGCTCGACCAGTACCTGGTCGACTACGGCTTGCGGTGTGCCGACGAATTGAAGCTGGAAACTTCTTCGCACCGAGATTGCCCCGAGCGCATTTTCCAGATAATCCGGGACTACCTGCAAATCAGCGACCCGACCATATTGGACGAGCAGTACCAAGCGGCACGCGAGCGAGAGCGTCTGGAGGAAGCCGAACGGACCGCGTTCGCAGCGATCTCTCGATCGCGAGGATGGGTGCCGCGAAAGTGGCTCTTTGCCCAGGTTTTGAGTTGTGCCCGACTGGGAATCCGCAACCGAGAGAACCTGCGATTTGCCAGGACCAAGGTTTACGGCATCGCACGCGCCATGTTTCGCACGATCGGCGCGCAGTTTGCGCGGGAAGGAATTCTGGACGATGCGGAGGACGTGTTCTATTTGACCACGGACGAAGTGTGGGACTATGTCCAGGGGACCGCCGTCTCGACGGATTTGCGCGGTCTGGCCGGCGTACGGCGTAAGGAATACGACGCCTACCGAGCAAGCGACGTGCCGCCGGACGACCGGTTTGAGACGTTCGGCATGGCGTATGTCGGGAATCGCTACCGGAAGTCTCGCGGAAACTCCACAGAAGTCCCTTCTTCCGTGCTTCACGGATTGGGCTGCTGCCCGGGGATTGTGGAGGGAACCGTTCAAGTCGTAAGCGACCCAGCCCGAGTGGATGGTGGTTTTGTGGGGGACATTCTGGTTGCCAAGAGAACTGACCCTGGCTGGGTTCTCCTGTTCCCCGCATTTCGGGCGCTGGTCGTCGAGCGGGGGAGCGTCCTGTCTCACTCCGCGATCGTGGCCAGGGAAATGGGAATTGCGACCGTCGTCGGCGTCACCGGCCTGACGAATCGCCTGAAGTCCGGGCAACGCGTGCGCGTGGATGGACTGAGGGGCACCGTGGAGATTCTCAGTGCCGCAGCGGTTCAGGACCGCACTTCGTCCACGTGAAAGTCACCGTAGAAAAAGGCCAGATCTCGTTCGTGCAAAGCTCGCGCCAGTTCCTCAAGGGGCTGCACTCGCGCTGCCAGTCCATCGGGCCTGCCACGCGGCACCAAGGTGTTCCAGTACGCCAGCCGCGCCCCGGGCTTTGCCACGTCGATCAACTGAGCGTACAAATCGTCCGCCGCGCTGCGATCCAGATACTCAAAAATATCTGACAAGTTGAAGGCGTCAAATCCGCCATTTCGGTGGTCTCGTCCAGCCTGCTCAATCGAACCGTGGTACAACGTGAGGCGATCGAGCCCAGAGCGCACCTTGTCAAACTGTTCCGGCCTGAGATAACGTGGGAATGCTCGTCGGAAATTGCCGTCAACGATGTAGTCGAGGAACGGATTCGCGTGCGTGGGCAAGACGGTCAGACCATGCCGGGCCCGTTCCATGAAATGGTGTGTGACGCCAGTCTCCACGTAGCGAAAGAACTCGGGATCTCGTCCCAGACGGCCCATGAGATGCCGATTGAAGAACAGTTTGAATGCCAGTCGCCAGCGACGGTTATTCCAGCTCGTCCAGAAAATGTCCCTGCTGCTACGGTCTTTCGGCTGCATTAATTGCTCGATCGTCAGGCGTGAGTGAAGGAACGGCAACACCCAGCGGCGAAACAGCCGGAAATACGCCTCCATTTTGCCGGTGTGGATGATCCCTCCGGCGATGAGCGAAGGATGCCCATCCCAGAAACTGCTGGCCGCCGGCGAAAGATCGGCTCGGAGACGCGAGTAAGTCGCCGGACGGTTGTCCGCGGCACGAACGCCCAAGAAATCCAGAGTCTGTCCGTAATCGAGCCGTCGAAACGCTGCACAACGCAGTTCCAGACAAGCCAGTTGAGGCAGACTCACATCCGCGGCGACTACTTCGGCCCCCTCGGCCGCCAGCGCCAGAGAATTGTCGCCTGCCGAGGCAATCGATAGGATGCGTTTCCCAACACGTGGCTTCAAGGCTTCGCACAGCACGTCGGCATCTTCCCAACAGTTGGCGTAGCGAATGAAGCTGAACGAGACACGACCCTGCACCGACTTGCCAGACAGACTATTCAAAACGCTGACCCTCCTCTTCAAAAGAAAACATGACCGCGCAAGTGGCCACACTGCACCCGTCGCGCCGCACGATCACATCTGAGGTCGTGTCGTGAAGCATGCCACGTTGGCCCACGTGCGATCGTTCACGCCGGAGTTCTCCGCTGGATTTCCTCGAGGAATGCCAGCACGTTTTCCAGCGGTGTGTCACCTGCAACCGCGTGAGCGGGAGCGAAAATGTAACCTCCCGCGCGGCCCAGTTCCAGCAGCTGTCGGGTTTCCCGCCGCACGTCGTCTGCCGAGCCGCGCGGCAGAGTCTGCTGTGTCGACAGCCCGCCGTGGAACGCCACACGACCACGGTACTTGGGGATCAGACCGGCCACGTCCAGCACTTCGGGCTGAAACGGATTGATGCAGTCCACACCCAGAGTGATCAGGTCGTCGATCAGCTCCGTGATATCGCCGCAGGAATGGATGACCTGGTACTTGCCGGCTTGTTTGGTCAGCCGGTACATCCGCTCGACGCGGGGCCGGATGAACTCGTCCCACCACCGTCGCCCGATGATCAACCCGCGCTGCTGGCCCCAGTCGTCGCCATAGTACACGGCGTCGATGTCGTAGTTCAGCGCCTCGCGGGCACGTTCCAGGTTGTATGTGCAGATCCGGTCGAGCAGCTGATGCACGAAGTCCGGGTGCTCGATCAGATCCATCATCAGATTCTCCATCCCGCGCAGGGTCCACGCCCGCTCGAAGAGACTGAACCCGATGCAGTACATCCGGAAGCAATCGCCGGACTGTACCAGCTGCGCTGGAATGTCGCGGAAGTACAGCTCGTCGCGGGGGTCGGGGAACTCGTACCCGCTCAACGTCGGCTCCGGCAGGACACAGTTCTCGACGTTGCCGATATCCCGCTCCAGGCTCCGGTTCCAGATCACGCCGAACGGGTCCTGAAACCGGTCGGCACCCAGGGGCGTCACAAAGCCCGTCGAGTGGCCCAGCTTCACGAAGTGATTGCCGATCGCCGCGTCGATATCTTCCGTACCGAGATGCGCCGCCAGACGTGCGCACGGTTCACTCGTGAACCCGCAATGCCACGGGACATACGGCGGCCGTTTGCCGTCCAGCACCAGCTTCACCACTTCGCGTTTGTTCATTCCGGCAACACCTCCGCGCCGTCGGCGGCGCTCACAGGATAGACTTCCGGCGTGAGGCCGGTCTCCGCGGCGTACTGCCGCGCGACGTGCGCCATGAACTTCTGCAGTGCGGTCTCCTGCACGAACGCTACCAGGCAGCCGCCGAACCCGGCGCCCGCCTGACGCGCACCGATTACGCCGGGAGCGCTGGTCATCGCCCGCATCATCGCGTCCATCGCGGGGGCACCGATCTCGAACAAGTCGCGGGCCCCGGCATACGAGGCCGCCGTCAGCCGCCCGATCGCGGCCCGATCGTTCCGCGTCAATGCCTGGGCCAGCCGTTCGACCCGCTCGCTTTCCTCGATAATGAACCGGCAGCGGCGTGCCACCAGGGACGGCAACTCGCGTTCGCGCCGGGTGAACTGCTCGATCGCCACGTCGCGGAGGTACTTTACGCCCAGCAGTCGCGCGCCTTCCTCGCATTGCGCGCGGCGTTCCCCGTACTCGGAGCCGGTCAACTCTCGGGCGCGCACGTATTGCAGATCACCACGTGCACGTCCGGAGGCAAGGGAGCGGTGCGGTGCGTCAGCTGCCGGCAGTCCAGGACCACGGCAGTGCCTGCCCGGCCCAGAATCGAGGAGTACTGGTCGAGGATGCCGCACTGCATGCCCACAATCTCGTTCTCGGCCCGCTGACACAGTTGCGCCAGCCGGACCGGCTCGACGGTGAAGCCGCCGAGTTGCGCCCACAGCACCGCGGCAGCTGCCTCTAAGGCCGCCGAAGAACTGAGCCCGCTGCGAAGCGGCACGGTGCTGTGGACAACCGCATCAAAGCCACGCAACGGCCAGCCCTCGCCACGCAGGATCAGCGCCACGCCCTGCACGTAGCGGCCAAAGCCCTGGGTACTCGCCGCCGGCTCGTCGAGATCAAAGGCCACCGACTCGGCAAGGTTCAACGAATACAGCCGAACTCGCCGATCTGCGTTCGCGCCAGCGGCGATCCACGTGTCGCGATCAATCGGCAGCGTCAACACAAAGCCCTGGTTGTAGTCCGTGTGACTGCCCATCAGATCAACGCGGCCCGGCGCGCGGACCCACAAGGCGGGCTGGCCGGTGAACTGCTCGCGGAACGCGGCGGCAAGTTGTGCACGGCGTGCGTCTGGCATGTGGGTCAATCCTCTCGCGAATAGTCGCTATTCGCCGAGTCCTTCCACCAGTCCGACATCGATGTACTGCCCACCGTAGGTCTGGCGACAGCGAACCGCCAGCACGTTGCGGCCTGGCTTGAGCGTCGCGCGCGCCGCGGGCTCGATCGGCACCTCACCGTACTCGGTCACGTATCCGACAAGTCGTGCCGCGAGCACGCCGTTCAGGTAGACTTCCGGCGCTTCATCATAGTGCATGAACAACACCGGATCCTTCCAGGGCACATCGGGCAATGTGAACTCGCGCCGCAGCCAGATGTCCTGTGTCTGCCATGGGGTCCGTACGACAGCTCCGGGCGTCCCTTCCGTGCCGAATCCCGCCGGACCCTGTGTCCATGCCGAATCGTCATAGCCCGGCTTGACCCAGTCGTCCGCCGGCTTCTCGAGCGTGTACCGCCACGAGACCGGCTGCTGTTGGGCGGTCGGCACGAGCGGCTGGGGCTGCCGCGGCCGGAACTCGGGAAACGCCGCCCAATCACCCGTTACGGGCGCAGACGCCTTGGCGAAACTTGACCACGCCGACGGCTCAGCCAACAGCCGAATGAAGATGCCACCCACAACCGGGCGTGCTTGAAAACCCACGTGCGTGGCATCGGTCGTCTTGAACCAATCCGACAGCGGAACGCGCTTGGAAGTCTCGTTCGCGTAGCGGAACAGGGGATCGACCAGAGCCTCGAAGTCCTTCTGCTGGCGGGCTGGCGCGATACTCCACATGGCCCAATCGATCAGGCTCGTATCCGTGCGGTTGTCCACGGGCAGACCGTATTTGTTCTGCACCTTGAGATACCAGGCGATCTCGGCGTCGCCGATCGATCCGGGGAACAAGTCCAAGCCGAGCACGCGATCCCAGATCAGATTGTGCTTCATGCCCCAACTGTCCGGCAGGTGATACGCCAACCGCGTCCGACCGTCGTCCTGCGCCATCTGCTGCCATTTCGCCGCGTACGCGCGGGCAATCGCCAGGTACTTCTGCGCGTCGTGCGGCCGCCCGGTCATTTCGCAGAGCTGTGCGTAACCGCCGATTCCGATGATCGCCTTGAGCGCGAGGTTGGCACAGTGCGGCAGATGCCCGAACATGTCGGCCGAGCACAACTGGTTCTCGGGATCGAGTCCGTTGGCGACAAGGTAGTCGGCCCACTTTGTCAGTGCGGGCCAGTACTTCTCTGCCAGACCCGCATTGCCCTCCGTGCGTCGCCAAGGCCGCCAGGATGATCAGCATGTTCCCAGACTCCTCGACCGGCATCCGATTGCCGTCTCCGCCGCTCATGCCATAGACTTGCCCGAGCGCCCAAGGATACGTGCCGAGATCGTGCGGCGCGTAGTCGTAGGGCCACAGCGGCGACGACGCGTAGTCGAGCACCGGCACCAACATGGCTTTGGTCAGCGCAGGACTGAACACGAGGAAGAACGGAGCCTGGGGGAACAACACATCCACGGTACTGATGCAGCCGTTGGAAAAATTCTCCTTGGGAAATACGAGCGGCATGCCGCGGGCATCTGCCGCCAGTTTGTTGCCGGCCCAGGTCTGCCGATAGGCCAACGCGCACAACGCGGCGTACTTGTTCCCGCCCGCGGTGCTCAGTCGATTCAGCAAGACCTGGTCATACTCCCGGCACCGATCGACGAGCGCCGCGTAATCGCGTTCTGCCACCCGCAACAGGTCGGCCGCCTCCGCGCCGTCGCGTCGCCAGTAGGGACGCAGCCGCGTGCCAAAATACTTGATCGAGTAGAGATCGTCGTACGCCAACAACAGGTGCCGCGTTGCCACGGACTCGCCGACCGAGCCCAGGTCGAACCGGATCGCGCCCTCGCCGATGACTTCGGGCTGTTGGTCCGCCGGCGCCGCGACATAAGCGTAGCCCCATTCGATCCGCAGGTCGTCACCTCGACGGCCCAGGATCCGCTGGTCTCGCGAGCCAACCCGGAGCACGGTGAAGCCCTCCACGGCCGGCTGATCCCAGCTCACCGGCTGATCGGCCGTGTTCACCGTCAATTCGCCACCCAAGCGGAACTCGAGTTGAACGGCGTGCGGCTGGCCGTCTGCCGACTGGACGGACCACGTGATGTAAGTCACCGGTCGGGCCAACACGTCCAGGTCGGCCGGCAGGGCCGGCGTCAGGAAAGTCAGCGTGAGTTGCACTTGATCGTTGGCAAACTGATAGACCGTGCGCGTGGGCCAGACCGTCACGCTGGTTTGCGGCAAGGCGACCGCGTCGGTCGGCTGCAGCCCCATGACGCGAAACAGCTGTCCATCCACTCGAACCGTCCCGCGCAGCGGATGTGGCCGGCCGGTCCAGTGCGTCGTCTCGCAGTCGGTCAACCGATCGGCCGGTGACCAGATGCTGAAGTACGGGTCGTGCGTGACCAGCGGCACCGCCGGCGCACGCAGGGAGACGGGTTCCGCGAGACAGACGCTGCTCGCCATCCACCACACGAAAATTGCCTGTCGCATGAAGAGCTCCTCCGGTTCGCAACTTCTTCTTCTGTCGATTATCGCCATCGCGGCGCCGGCCGCTATCAGGCGGCAGGCGGCAGGCTGCAGGCTGCAGGCCGGAGGTTGGAGGTATCAGGTGCGCGGCAGGGGACCGGTGCCGAATGATCGACCGTCCCCGGTTCAACAACCTCGCCAACATCTCTTCCGCCTCCAGCCTCCAGCCTCCAGCCTCCGGCCTGCCGCGGCCATGTCCGATGCCGAGCTGGTCCGGCAGATACTCAGTCAGTTGGGCGGCTGGTTCGGCTCCGCGGTAAAACGCTGGGAGCTCGTGCGAACCTCTCGGATTGCCTGCGCGTTGCCGGTCAGGGAATCGCGCTGGACGCCAAGTCCCGACCGGCCGATCCAGGTCCGTCCGGGTACTCTCGTCGCCATGATTATTGGCGTGGCCAATTCGGCGGCCGCCCATCTGTTTCGGCCACAACCGTCGACATCCATTGGACTTAGCGTACAAACCGGCGTCACAAAGAATTGAGTTGCCACCTTTATTTGAAATCATGTGCTTCATTTAAAGTTGCCATTTTCACTCCTTGGCGTAGAATGGCCGCATGAATGATGGCATCAAGGCAAACCCCCGCTGGACCGACCTCTTTCGACCCGACAACGGGCGCTCTTTCGATTTCCGCAGCCTGGATGGGGGCACCGTCGTCAAGCACCGCAGCGGCGTGCGCACGGCGCGCGAACTGCAAGCGGATTTGTTTCGCCTGGCCATCGCACTCGATCAACAGACAGACCTCCGCCATGCGTGTCTTGTTTTGTCGGCACCCAAGCTATCGCTCGCTCGCATTCGCGAAGACTGGACAGCGGCGAAACGCACGCTTGTCGCATCCGTAGCGAAGCGCCTTGTTCTGATCGTAGTGACAAACGATGGTCCTTGGATCGACCCTGACGGGCCGTTACTCCGTCACATTGCCGACGCGTTTTCGCAAGATCTGCGCACGTCGTCACCTCAACCTCCCGAGGCCGAAAGATCGATCGAGAGCCCCAAATACTTTGAATGCGTGAAGACGCTGCTCGTGCGATGGCTCCGTCGCGAGCCACCGATAGCCATTGGCCATTTGGCGAACGACATCGGATGTTCCTACCCCACTATTCGCGCAGCTCTTCGTCGTCTGGATGCGGCAAAGTATTTGACTCGTCATTCCAATCGATCGGTCGAATTGGCGCTTTCCGACACAGACCTGGTCTGAGTTCGTGGCGCTACGGAATCGTATCCGTGCGCCAATCCGCTTTATTGACGGCACTGGCGAACGTCCAGACCCGGTGGGGCTGCTGAAACGCCTCGTGAAACATCCGCCGCCATCGGTGGCCTTGGGAGGCGTTTTGGCCGCCCGCCATTGGTTTCCAGACTTCGATCTCCATGGAACGCCTCGCCTTGACTTGGTGTTGCACGCGCCGAACGGGGAAATGAATCTCGATTTTGTGCATCAACTGGATCGATCGCTTCGGCGAACGGATGACGTGCATGCCATGCCATCACTCGTGGTTCACCCGTTGAATCGCGCTGCGAGTCTGTTCGTCAAGCCAGATGCCGGCGGTGTCGCGATCGCCGACCCGATCGAAACCGCGCCTCGATCTTTATGAAATGGGATTGACTCCCCAGGCCGATCAGTTGCTTGCCAGTTTTCGCAAGGAGGCTCGACCTCGATGAATGAGCTCGACCCCGAGGTGCTTTTCAATCGTATCGCCAACGATGTTTCGCCACGGCTCCATGCACACGTGTTTGTCACGGGCAGCCTGGCGGCGGCATACTCGTTCCGAACCCGGCTCGAGGGGCGAGCGGTTAACACCAAGGACGCTGACTTGGTGGTACACCCCGCGGGTGACGTCGTCTCGTGTCAAGAATTGGCGACGGAACTCCTGAGCGCCGAATGGTCGCGTACGGATGAATGCCTTGCTCAACCGTCGCCCGAACCCACCGACCAGCTACGAGCGATCCGGCTGTTCCCGCCAAAATCTCGGGACTACTTCATCGAGTTTCTCGGGTTGCCCGAAGTGGATCAGCTGGAAGCCAAGCGGTGGGTTCCCATGCAACTCGTTGACGGCTGGTACGGACTTCCATGTTTTCGGTTTATGGGACTCACCATGTATGGCAGGCTGCGGTCGACGTGTGGGCTGGAGTACGCGGCTCCGGCGATGATGGCTCTGGCGAACTTATTGTCCCACCCGACAATCGGTACCGCGCGCATCGAGTCGGGAACCATGAAGGGTGTTCTTCGGTCGGCCAAGGATCTTGGACGCGTACTGGCGCTCGCTCACCTCGCGGGCCGAAACGCGACCGAAACTTGGCTTGCGCTGTGGCGAACTGGGATCATCGCGCAGTTCCCCGATCGTTCAAAGGAACTGGCAGCCGCGGTTGGGAATGGACTGCGGGAGTTGCTAGGGGATGACGGCGCACTTGAGGAAGCCCAACAAACTACCGACATCGGATTGCTCAACGGTCTAAACGTTACCGCTGACAGTCTCAAGGCAATCGGCGCACGTCTATTGGGTGATGTGATCGAACCCCTTGCCGATGAATTCGCATGAACCGCGGCCTCGAGAGCGATCGTTTGATCCTGGAGGCGGCAGGCGGCAGGCGATCCAGTGCGCGGCAGGGGACCGGCGCCGAATGATCGACCGTCCCCGGTTCAACAACCTCGCCAACATCTCCTCCAGCCTCCAGCCTCCAGCCTCCAGCCTGTCGCCTGCAGCCTCCAGCCTGCTGCCTCCGGCCCGCGTGAAATGTCCGGGGGCGATCACTTTCTGTCGAGCGTTAATTGGAACGGACGAAAGGCCAATCCGTCACCTGAGTAGAACTTCCCGAAGAACTCGTAGTACTCCAGCCGCAGCGATTGGACGGCCGCGATCATTCCCTCCAAGACGATCGCCACGAGATTGCCGACGACAATGACGAGCACACCCGCAACCGTCCCAGCACTGCCCGCCCGCTGCAGGTCCTCGGCCAACAGGAATGCCGCCAGCAGCAGCGCGGCGTGGCTCATCGCGAAGCCGGCCAGGCGCACGAAGCTGATGGTGTTGGCGAGGTAGAGGAAGATGGCCTCAAACGCGCCGACGGCCGACTCGGCGATAGCCCCGACGAGGCCGCCCTCCTCCGTCGGCTCTCCCGCACGGGAACGCAACAGGTACGCCAAAGGTTCTTTGAGCAACCAGCCCACTACCGGCACGGCCACGAACAGAAGGACGGCCCATTTGACGAGTCCGCGTGCCTGGAAAGCCGCGTACTTCGTCACCAGCGCCAGCGTGCCCCAGTAAAACACCACGCCAGCCACTCCGAACTTGTCGAGCAGACCGTTGAAAATCCGGCCGTGCCGGAATTGATTCACAATGTTCAGCAGTTGGCCGAGGCTGATCATCACCACGCCGACACCGATCGCCAGCAGCATCAGCGCTACCGGATCGCCCTCCAACGGGTCACGCCACAACGCGTAGCGTTTCATCGCGGTAATCCCGAAGTAGCTCCCGTACACGACGCCGAACCCGCTGCTGGCGATACCGGCAAGCACCAGCAGCCATCCCAGACGCCGGCCGGTCCGCCACAGCCACCACCCGGCCAATGCCAGCACCGCGCCGTGCCCCACGTCGCCGAACATCATGCCGAACATCAGCAGGTAGCTGAGTCCCATGAACACGGTCGGTTCGACTTCCCGGTACCGAGGCAAGCCGAAAGCTTCCACCAGCACGGCAAAGGGACGCAACCAACGCGGCGGGCGCAACAGCACCGGCACTTCTTCTTCCGGCATCGCCTCCGCCTCACGCCATTCGATCACACACCGGCCGCCGGTCATCTCCCGCACCCGGCTCTCGACCGCGCCGCTCTCTGCTGCCGGTACCCAACCGGTGATCAACACCGTTGCCGCCGTCCGCGGGAACTGTTGCTCCGCTTCCAGTAGACAGCGTTCCGTTCGCGCCCCTTGCTCCACGGCCGCCAGCACCGGCGCAGCGTCTCGACGCTGCGATTCCCACTCGGCGTCCAACTGCGCCACGTCGCTCTGCGATTGTTCCAGCTGTCGCGATTCTACCGCCGAGACCGTCTCGGGACGGAAGCCCGCCTGCAGCAACGCCGCCTCCAATGCCGGCCGCCGGTCGCGCGGGCAGAGAGCGACGACCGGTTGCCAGTCACCCAGCGCCGCCAAGGGCAACAACTCCATGTCAGCACCCATCGCAGCCTGCAGCGTCGCCAAGTTCCTGGTCGGCAGGCGGCCCGTGACGAAGTGCAGGAACTCCATCGTGCCGAGTTGATCCAGCGGCAGCGCCAGTTCGCGGAACGGCGCAGACCTGCGCGCTGGTTTCTGCGGCCTCGTCGCGTCGCTGGACGGCTGCCTGTTGCCGCTGCCTCAGATCGGCCACGCGAGTCTCCCACTGCCGCAGGTGCACTTCCGCTTCCGCCAGATCCAGCGTCGCGGAGGTCCCGGCAGCGTACGGAACGGCCAGTTCGTCGCAGCGAGCCAACAGATGGTCGCAGCGGGCAATCGCTGCCAGGTGGTCGGGCGGGCTCGATAGTGTCGCCTCGGCGTCCGCGCTGCGCGAGGTGCACCGCGCCGAGTTGGCCCAGGCCGCGCAGGACTGCCCGTTCGTCCCGCGCGAGGACGACCGCCTGTAACCGCCGCATGGGGACGGCACTAAACATGGTCCATGCTCCGCGGTGTCAACCGTGCCCGAATCATCTCGGCGGACAATCCCAACCGGAGGCCTTCGGAAATCGTGGTCAAGTTGGCAATCTCAATCTGCCGCAGCATCACGTATCCGACAACGGCGCCCAGTTCGATCGGGCTGCGCCGCATCGCTCGGTTGGCCAGCAAGTACAACCGGTTCGCCGCCGCGGCCTCAGCCGGCAGCTCGCCGACCCGCACTCTCACGGTGCCTGTGAACTCCGCCAACTCCTCCGGTGTCAGGCCGTAGTTGAACTGGCCCCGCCCCAGCAGCTGGCGTTGAAAAGTCTCGACCTGGTGGCACACCAGCGGTTCGACGACCGCCTTGTCCGCGCTCCGCAGCGCCGCGGCACGGGCCACCAGTTCCCGGTAGTACCCGCGGTCCAAGGCGGCTTCCATGTAAAACGGCCGCGCCGAATACGTGCTCGCTTCCTGCACGCTCGCCCGGAGCGGCCCGGCGGGGAGACTGGCGGCGAACTCTTCCCACGACACCGGCGGCATCGGCACGTGCAGCTGCAAACGGGCCAGCATCCACTCAATCAACCGCGCGCCGCGTCTGTCCAGCAGCGGGAGGAATTCCGACATCTCCCGGGCCAGCTCTTCGACCAGGCGGCGCTGGAGTTCCGCCGCCACCTGCACATCGCCGTCCGGCCAGACTTGTCGCGCAAGTTCCGATACGCTGCGCAGCCGGCACAACGCGTCCAGACGATCGGCTTGCGCCATGCGGCTGCGGCGCCCGTGCAACCGGGCGGTCAAGTAATCCAGGTTCGTTGTGGTCAATGCCCGCATGTGACACACCGCACGATTTCAGCAACGACCTGCTCTCTGGTAGCGTCGTCGAGAAGGACCTGCGCTTCAATTTCCTCACTGGCCTGCGCGAGACGCTCCTGTTTGTCGCGATCGGCATTCGCGATTGCCGTCGTGATCAGTGCGTCTGCCGCCAGACGCGATTCCTCGCGGCGACGTGCGGCCAACTCCTGGGCCTGATGCTGTGCGTCGGCGAGAATCTGGTCGGCTTGGGCTTGAGCGGCTTGCACGATCTGTTGTGCCTCGGCCTCGACCGCCATGAGTTGTTGAATCACTTCGCGCATGACGGCTCCTCTCCTCGCGCTATCCGATCGCGGATCATCTTGAAGATGACGAACGACTCACGTTCTCGTTCTTCCAGCGTCGCGGTGATGTAGGCGATCGTTTCCGCGTAGGCCGGGATGAAGATTTTCGAGAGCGAGTTACACCGGCGCTGGGTCTTGCGGAGTTCGCGCGCCAGCCGCCGGACGGCGTTCTGCAGTTCCGCCAATTGTGCCAGGAGCGGCAGCAATTCGACGAACTTGCGCATGGCGGTGTCGGTGTTGGCCGACGTTTCGCTCACGCCGAACTGAATACTTACCGGCTCGATCTGCGCGAGCACGTGCGGCAGCCGCAGGCCCATCAGGTGTTGGTGCGTGATCTCCACGAGGTGCTCCAACCGCACGCAGTCCGCAGCTCGCTCGAGCGCAACCGACCCGATGTCGAGCGTCGTCTCCTGCAGCGCGGCGAAGGCGGCGCGGAGGGCCTCGTCCACGCGGCGTTCGGCTTCTCGGGCGCGCGCGAGCCGCCCCATCAACTCGACGATGAGGATCTGGCGTTTCTGTTCGAGCAAATCGAAACCTTCCTGGGCAAACGCCAGTTGCCGGCGCAGCGTCAGCAGGCTGGATTTCGTCGGCGAGATGTTGAGTTTAGCCATGGGCTTGCCGGTAATGTTGTGCGAGAAGCGCGTCGCTGACGCGATGCAGCTCGTCGCGGGGCAGCAGCGACAGGACGTCCCAGCCGAGTTCGAGCGTGGCGGTCACCGTACGGTTCTCATACTCACCCTGGTTCAGGAAACGCTGCTCAAACGCCTCGCCGAACCGCAGGTAGAGTTTGTCCAATGCGCTCAGTTCCTCCTCGCCAATGACGACCGCCAGCGCGCGGACCCGCTTGACGTAGGCGTAACAGGCGAACAACTGGCTGGCGAGCGTCGCGTGATCATCGCGGGTATAACCTTTGCCGACGCCGTCCTTCATCAGGCGGGACAGACTCGGCAGGCCGGCGATGGGCGGATAGACACCGCGCTGGAACAGGTCGCGGTCGAGCACGATCTGGCCCTCGGTGATGTAGCCGGTCAGGTCGGGTACCGGGTGGCTGATATCGTCGGAGGGCATTGTCAGGATCGCCACCTGCGTGATCGAGCCGGGCGAACCTTCGATGCGTCCGGCGCGTTCGTACAGGCTGGCGAGGTCGGAGTACAGGTAGCCGGGATACCCTTTCCGCCCGGGAATCTCGCCCCGGGCCGTGCCGACTTCGCGCAGGCTCTCGCAGTAGTTCGTCATGTCGGTGATCAGCACGAGCACGTGTTGGCCGCAGTCGAATGCCAGGTGCTCGGCCAAGGTCAGCGCCAGACGCGGCGTAAGCAACCGCTCGATGCTCGGCGCATCCGCCAGCGACAGGAACAACGTGACGCGGGCCAGCGCGCCGGAGTCCTCGAAATTGCGGATGAAGAACTCGGCCACGTCGTGTTTCACGCCCATGCCGGCAAATACCATGGAGAACTCGACCTGTTCTTCGAGCAATTGCGCCTGCCGGACAATCTGCGCGGAGACGCGGTCGTGCGGCAGGCCGTTGCCGGAGAAGATCGGAAGCTTCTGGCCTCGCACGAGTGCGTTCATGCCGTCGATGGCCGACAGCCCGGTCTGGATGAACTCGCGCGGATATTGGCGGGCGAACGGGTTGATCGGCAGCCCGTTCACGTCGCGCCGGTCCGCGGACATCGGCGGTGAACCGCCGTCCATCGGTCGGCCCAGCCCGTCGAACACACGTCCCAACATCTGCCGCGAGACCGGCAGGCGGAAGTTCTCGCCGAGGAACCGTGCGCGGAGGTGCTGGTTCGAGAGGCCGGTCGTGCCTTCGAACACTTGCACGACCGCCTGCAGCTCCGAGATGTCGAGCACGCGTCCGAGCCGCAGGTTGCCGGCCTGGTCGCGGATCTCGACCAGCTCGTCGTAGCCGACGTTCCGGACCCGCTCGACAAACACCATCGAACCATCGATGCGTGCCGCCCCGACGTACTGCAGTCCGTGGTCTTCGACCTGGAATTTCATGGTGAGGTCACCTCCCTGGCGAGCGCGGCGAGTTCGTCCTGCATCTGCCGCTCGAGTTCCGCGAGGCGGTCGAGCGCGTCGTTCCCGTACGCGGCCTTGGCGCGCAGGAGCTGCGGCACGCAGGGCAACTCGCGCACCGCGCCGACGGCACGCCCGCCTCGATCAGGTCCCGGCCCGTGCGGTACAGCGTCAGGATCATCCGCAGCAAGGCCACCTGCCGAGCCGGCGCGCAGTACGCGTCGACCTCGTCGAAAGCGCTCTGAGCGAGGAAGCCGTCCTTGACGATCTCGGCCACGAACAGGATCAGCCGCTGCGATTCCGGCAAGACATCCGGGCCGACCAACCGAACAATTTGTTGAAGTCGGTCCTCGCGCTGGAGCAGCGTGATGACCTCCGTACGCAACTCGTTCCAGTCCGGCGCCTGTTTCTCCCACCACGCACCGACGTCTTCGGTGTATTCGGAGTACGAGTGCAGCCAGTGGATCGACGGGTAATGCCGCGCGTTGGCGAGTTCGGTGTCGAGCGCCCAGAAACAGCGAATGAAGCGGCGCGTGTGTTGCGTGACCGGCTCGGAAAAGTCGCCGCCCGGCGGGCTGACCGCGCCGACGATGCTCACCGACGCGCGCTCGCCAGAGAGTGTCGTCACCGCGCCGCCTCGCTCGTAGAACTGCGCCAGCCGGGTCGGTAACGTGGCCGGGAACCCCTCCTCCGCCGGCATCTCTTCCAGCCGCGCCGCCAACTCCCGCAAGGCCTCGGCCCACCGGCTCGTCGAGTCGGCAAACACGGCCACATGGAAACCTTGGTCCCGGTAATACTCCGCCAGCGTGATGCCGGTGTAGATCGACACCTCCCGAGCCGCGACCGGCATGTTCGACGTGTTGGCGATCAGAATCGTCCGCTCCATCAACGGGCGACCGCTGCGCGGGTCCTTCAGTTCCGGGAACTCGCGCAGCACTTCCGTCATCTCGTTGCCCCGCTCGCCGCAACCGATGAACAAAATGATCTGGGCGTCCGACCACTTGGCCAACTGGTGCTGCATGATCGTCTTGCCGGTGCCGAATCCGCCCGGGATCGCCGCCGCACCGCCCTTTCCGATCGGGAACAACGTGTCTACGATCCGCTGTCCGGTAACGAGCGGCTCGACGATGCGTAACCGTTCGCGGATGGGACGCGGTTGGCGCACCGGCCACTGCTGGAGCATCGTCACCTCGCGCGGACCGGCGTTGGTTTCCACGACCGCCAACACTTCGCGCAAGGTGTAGTCGCCCGGTGCGACCAGCGACTTCACGGTGCCGGCAATGTCGGGTGGAATCAGGATTCGATGTCGGACCAGCGGCGTCTCCGTCACATTGCCGATGGGCTGCCCGGCATGCACTACGTCACCGACTTCCACCAGCGGCTCGAAGGCCCAGCGCTTCGTTGTGTCGAGAGGCTCGACCTTCTCACCCCGCCGAATCCACGCGCCGCTCCGCGCCTGAATGCCCGGCAAGGGACGCTGGATGCCGTCGTAAATGTTTCCGACCAGGCCCGGCCCGAGCCACACCGAGAGCGGCACGCCAGTACCGCGCACCGTGGCGCCTGGCTTGAGCATCGTCGTGTCCTCGTACACCTGGATCGTCGCCCGGTCGCCAACCAGGCGGACGACTTCCCCCACCAGGCCAAGTTCACCGACATGCACGACCTCGTACATCTTCGCCCCACCCATCCCGGTCGCCGTCACAATCGGGCCACTGATACGGGTAACGAAAGGTTCGGTGTCGCTCATAGGAGTGATCCTTGCACGACAATCTGCCGCCGCAATTCCGGCCAGAGCCGGTCCAGTCGGGCAACCAGCCGGTTGTCCCACGCCCGTCGGCCATCGGCGTCGAGCACCACCACACCGCCGTCGGTGAGGGACGGGTCTTCGACCAGCGTGAACTGTCCGAGCTGCTCCGCAACGGTGGCCCGGTCAGCGGGCAACAGTCTCACGACTAAGCCGGCGCCGCCCATGTGCCGGGCGGCCTCCGTCACCAAAGCGACAAGCGTCTCCGTGTAGTCGTACCCCTGCCGGGCAACCAGCCGGCGGCGCGCTGCATCGTAAACGGATTGGAGGATCGACTCGACTCGCGCCGCACGCAGTCGGCCGGCGGCCACGGAAACCGACGCTTGAATTGCCTCCGTCTTCCGCGCCGCTTCCACCTGCGCCAGCCTCCGCCGCTCCTGCCCGGCCTGCTCCATCTCCGCCGCGACCTGCTCGAGCGTGGCGGCCGCCTGTTGCCGGGCTCGCGTGATGATCGCGTCAGCCTGGCGGTGCGCGTCGTCGAGGACCGCCCCCATCAAGACTTCCGGAGAGTTGGACTCATGAGCCGCCATCGTTCTCTCCCACGCTGATGCCCACGGCTGCCTGCACGATCTGGTGCAGGCTCATATGGCCCGGCAAGGAACCTGTCGGTCCCGGTATCTCGACAATGAGCGGTTGCACGCACTCGAGCCGGTGAGCGTCGACTTGCGCGGATGCCGTCCGCTACGTTCTGGGTCAGAATGATGACGCCGTTCTCAGGGTCCGCGGCGGCGGTCGCGAGCGCGGCACCAGCCTCCTGCGCCGTGGCGACCGCCTGACCTGAGACACCCGCCAATCGCAGCCCCCGCACCGTATCCTCATCCGCGATACAGTAGAACTTCACTGCGGCTCTTCCGGGTCAGATCTTCTGAACCAGCATGATGGCGATGACGAAACCGAGCACCGCCAGTCCTTCCGCCAGCGCTACGAACAGCAAGCTGCGGTTCAGCAGCTCCGGCTTCTCCGCGGCGGCCCCCATCGCCGCCGATCCAATCCGCGCCACGGCAAACGCCGCCCCCCAAATGCTCATCGCAATCGCCAAGGCCGCCGCCGCGCCCAGGCCGATCTTCTGATAGTCGCTGGTTGCCTCGGCCGGCAATGCGCCGGCCGCTCCTTCCGCGGCACGGGCGACTCCTGTGACGAGAGCGACGATGCAGGCACCGACCGTCACGACTGCCCAACGAGAGACCTTCCGCATTTGAACACCTCCAGTCGTTGTTCCAGTCCGCAGCCGTCTCACCGTACAAAGACGTTCGGGGCCTTGCGCGGCCCGCGGCATCAAGGATTCTCCGCTGCGACATCCATTGTTGTACTCCCGGGCAGCGACGTCCGCCAGCAGTTTCCGGACGCGTTTCGCGGAAGGGTCGCGAGAGGCCTTGAATGGGACTCCATAGGCGATTAACCGCTCAACCCCAACCAAGAACGTGTTTTGAAATGGCGATACTGGTCGCGAAGCGACTCGATTTGCCCCCTCTCCCGCACGGAGGTCGTGCAGTTTTGGAACCATTTGGACATAACGACTTAGCTTCACCCTCCCGCGTGCGGGAGGGTCGGCCGCGTAGCGGTCGGGGAGGGTCTTCCGAACCAGCAGTGGATTCCACGACCAGCAGCGCGGTAGCCCTCTCCGGGCCTTCGGCCCGACTCTCCCAGAGGGAGAGTGAAGCAAAAGTCACGAAGTGCAACCACTTCTAAACTGCACGACCTCCACGCGGGAGAGGGCCGGGGTGAGGGCTTGCTTCAATTTCAAAACACGTTCCAAGAGCCTGTCATGTAAGATGATTGACACTGCGCGCGGTCAAGTTCAGTTCGCTTCGTCAGTTCTCATCTTCGTTGCCTCGTCCCGCAGGAGCAGCTGGCTCGCCAGGTAGACGGTCTCGGCCGCCGCCCACACGTCGGCCGGATCGCCGTAGCCGCGCGGCGGCTCGTGTTCAATCTCCTCGTACCAGCAGACGGTCGAACTTGCCCGGTCCGCGATCGCTTGCAGGATGCGCCACGCTTCCTCGGTTTCCCCAAGCTGCAGGTGCCAGAGCGCTACTTCCGCACTCAAATAGGGCCACACACCGCGGGAGTAGCCGAGGTTCAAGTGCAGACCGCCGACACGATTTCCCTGCAGAAGCCGCAACGTCTGCACCGCGGCCGGGTCGTCTGGCGGAATCGCATCGAATGCGGTTACGCTCATGACGACGCCCCAGAGCGGTCGGCGGCGGTCGGGCCCCGTCGCTCCGGGAAAGGATGGCAGCATCTTGCCTTCGTCCACTTGAGCGGCTTGTGCTCGTACCTTGTCGAAGGCGCACTGGAAATCGCGCCAACCGGCCTGCAAATCATCGGCTTCCGGGAGACTCAGGATCCGCGCGGTTTCCGCGGCAATCCGCACGCCGTTTAACGGGCCTGCGTTCTGTGACCAGTGGTAGCCCACGCCCAAACCTCCGTCGCCGCCCAAGGGCGGCAGCCAACCTGCCACTTCCACCGAGCCTTGTTTGTGGACGCCAGTATGTGCCTGTCGTGCGCGGAGCGTCGCCTGAGCCGACTTGAGCAGCACGGGAGCAATCTCGCGCAACCAGTCTTCGTCGCGCCACACAACGTAGTGGTTCCAGAGGGCCGTGGCGGCCAGCCCCTGGACAATCCATTGCTCCGCACCCGCCTTCTGGAGATCGCCGGTTTCCCACATCTCGAAGATGCCGTCGTCTTTCAAGTGCCTGAGCTGGTGGCGGAGCAACTCGGTCGCGTCGGACCGCAGGCCGACCGCATCGAGTGCGCGGCTGACCTGGAATGTGTCGTAGGGATTCGTGCCGTAGTAATGCTGCAGACCTTTGAGGACGCGCACGTGGTCCGGGCCTGCCTCCATGAGCATGAGCATTTGGCGGAGCGAGGCGTCGAAGGCAAATTGCAGCTTGGCGGTGGGAAGTGTGAGCTTCTGTGCGGGGGCGAGTCGCTCCTGCCACACTGCGGCAGCTGCAGCGTGGGCCGCGCCAGGCGACAGCCCTTCGCCGAGGAATTGCAGATCAAACGTGACCGACGCACCGCTCGCCAATTCGACCTTGTGGCGCAGCCGCGCACCAGGACCAAGCGGGCCAGGCATCGTGGATTGTTCCGCGGAGACTGTGACTGACGGTGCCGGGTACGTGCGCAGCAACGGCTGATTTCCTGTGACGAGTCGGGGGCCGTCGGCGATCTGTACTTCTCCAGCGTTCCGCACCAGACTTACCAGTTCGAATTCGCGGGCGCCGAGGGTCTTGTTCGTCACCGTCACACGCACGAAGAAACCTTGCTCCTCTGGCGCGGCGGCGAACACCGCCTGCTCGACTTCAACTTCCGGCCACCGGAAGCGAGTCAGAACCGTCGGCACCGGCGAATTCACCAGCGTGTGTTCCACACTCGTCCACGGGCCGTGCCCAGCGAGTTTCACGTGCAAGCTGGGCCCGGCGATATTGCCCCCCATGCCACGCGGCTGCGGCGTCGCCAGCAGCGATTGGAGCAGACCGCTTCCGGCAACGAACGCTTTGCGCCGTGAGTAGGGCAGCGCGACGGGCGACTTGCACGAGAGCGGACACAGATCGCCGCCGAGCGACACCACAGCTTCCGGTCCTGACGGCGGCTCCCACCACGCGCCGTCCGTGTCCAACCTTTCCGCGCTCAGATAAAAGCCGTCGACGTTCACGTTGCCGTGATCGACCAGCGAGCGAACATCCAGTGTGTGTGCGCCTTGGTCGCATGAAGGCAATTGCACTGCGGCGTATTTCCAGCCGTCCGATTGGAACCCCCAGTTGCCCGTGGAAGGTAGCGTCAGGATCGCAGATTTATTGGTGTCCTGGTCCAGTGTCACGCGCACCGTGGCATCGCCCGTCATCTCGCGCATAACGGAATGTCACCCACAGCGCAGGAAAGTCGCTTTCGATTTCCAGGTTAAAGTGGAGAATGTGACCTGCCTGCCCGCCCCAGCCATTGTCGACGCACGCACCGCCTGCCGCAGCGGGCATCGCGAAGCAGGCCGCCCCCGACCCTTGCTGAGCCGCGTAGTCCTCCGCTTCGATCCAAATGATCTGGCGGTTGGCAGCCCACAGGAGGGCCGGCGGCACCAGCGCCAGCACCACAGCAAAGCCGGCAAGTACGAAACTGCGTCGTGTCGTCGCGTTCATCAAATGGATTCCCCGTCGCCCGCGGCTCGACCCGCCATGGCCGTTACAATGTGAATCAGAGTGGCCCGCCGGGCTCCGGCGGGATTCCCTCCGACAAATCAGAGTGGCCCGCCGGGCCCCGGCGGGTTCTTGTCCCTCCGACACTCGAATCCCGCCGGAGCCCGGCGGGCCACTCTGCGCACGGAAAAAGGGAGACGTACATTTTCGGTGGCGAACGGTGAAGAATGGGTAATGTGATTCCACCAGCATCACCGTCCGAGAACGCAGGTCATCGTGTGACATGGTACTGTCATTTGCACGAGGCGTACCCTTTCCGCGCCAAAACGGTTTACCCAGTCTCCCTACTCCGCTCGGGAAAATGTACCACTCCCATTTTCCTCGTGCAACTTTGCGGCTAGGATCACGATGTGGCTGCCGTGTGAGTGGCACGAACGAGAATTGGTCAGGTGCTAAGAGAGGACATCGGCATGTGCGTGTTTGGCAATCGCCCGAGTCTCCGCACGTCTCTATTCGTCCTGTTGCTGATCGGTCTGCTCGGCGCGAACGGTGCAGCCATGGTATATCGGCCGTCAGTCGGTCGATTCAAAGACGGTTTCATCCTCTGGCACCAGGACCAGTTCTACCTCTTCAGCATGTACACGCCGAGCGATGAGGCGAATTTTCGGAACGTGTGGCTGGCGACATCCAGCGACGGCGTGCACTGGAAACATGTCGGCCCGGTCATCAAGGATGCGCCTTTCAACATCTGGGCCATGTCCGTCCATCAGGTCGGTGACAAGTTCATCATGAATCACGGGAGCTTCACGCGTCCCGGCGTGCAGAATGTCATTCGATTCTGGGAGTCGACGGACCTGGTCCACTGGACGTTCCTGGGACATGAGGCCGATCTGCTCCCCGATCGCGCTGGTACCATCCCGACAGTCGACTCGACTGCATGAGCGTCGTGCCGGTCGGGGACAACGGCCAAACCAGATACTACGGTTTCGCGACGGGGCCGGGCGGTTTTCTCGAATCAGCGGACGGCATCCGCTGGTCCGGCAGGCCGCGACCTCAAGTCGACTGGGGCACCGTTCCACCGCCTCCCACGCCGCCGGATGAAGGCGGATTCGAAGTGGGTGGCTGCCACAAGATCGGCGACAAGTACTATCTGGTTGGGGGCTGGTTCAACTACATGGGCTCCACGGGATACGGCGTATACACGCTCATCTCCGACACGCCGACAGGTCCTTTTCGCGCGGATGCGGCCGCGTATCGGCTGTGCGGCAACTCGACGCGGTGGGTTGCTCTGTGGGCCCGCTTCTGTCCGACCGAACAGGATCTGCTGGTCAACGGCTATATGTACAGCGGCTACACCTACGAAACCGGCGACACCTGGCTGCCGCCCCTCAAGAAAGCGGTCGTCGACTCCGGCGGGCATCTGCGCCTGGGATACTGGAACGGCAATGATGCCCTCAAGGGAGCCCCTGCGAACGTCGACCTCAGCACCTGCCGGAAGGTATATCCAGACGCGGCCAATGGTGAGTGTTCCTGCAGTGTGGTGGCCGACCGCCTCGATATCCAGGCGCAACCCGAAAGAAACTCCATTCTCCGGACAAACATCCCGACCACGGTTGCCATCGTGGACAGCACGTTCAATTTCGACAGAGGTGTCGTGATCGAAGGCACCGTGCAGGCAACCTGCCGGGATCGCAGACTGGTGGCTTCCTCGGTCGGATTCTACCTGGAGGAGAAGCTCGGCGAAGGCACCGCGATCCTGCTTCACAGCTGCGGCCGGACGGAGATCGGCAAGATGACTCTCACGGACTGCGTTGATTTCCAGTCGGAAGACACGATCGGTCCCGGCTGCGCCGCTCCGGCCGGAATCGTGCCCCACACGAACCACGCCTTCCGCCTCCTGGTCCGCAAGAACATGTTCGAGCTCTATCTGGACGACATGCTGGTTCAGACGTTGAACACGACCCACGAACCCGGAGCCATCGGTCACACACCTCAGCGCATAGGTTTCATCGCGCAAAACGGACAGGGTTTGTTCGAGAATGTGAAAGCCTGGTCGATGAACCTCGACGAGTAGGAGCCGAGTCATGGGCAATAAAGACGGCCGCGACATTGCGAGGGTTCCACGGGCCACGCTGGGGGACACGCCGACCCCGGTTGACCGAATGGGGACCCCGAGGATGGGACGACGCGCGGTGCTCCGGGCCGCGGCAACGGCGCTCGCGGTTCCCTCTCTGATCCCGGCGGGCGTGCTGGGTGCGCCGGGCAGGCCGGGCGCCAACGATCGGATTCGCATCGGCCTGATTGGGGCCGGATTTCGCGCCCGCGACTTGATCGTGGAGAGCCCCGCGGATCTGCAGCTCGTGGCCATCGCGGACTGCGATCTGCGGCAGATCAGCGAGTGCCTGGAAGCGGTCGGCAAGGCCGACAAATCGATCGTCGCTCAAGACTGCTCGCGGTATCAAGACTATCGGCAGATGCTCTCCCAGGAGAAGCTCGACGCCGTGTTGGTGGCGACCACGACCCACGCTCGCACCCTGGTCTGTCTCCACGCCATGCAGGCCGGGCTCGACGTGTACGCGGAAAAGCCGCTCACGTTGACGATCGAAGAAGGTCAGCACCTGGTCCGCGCCGAGAAGAAATTCGGGAGTGTCTGCCAAGTGGGAACGCAGCAGCGATCGATCGCCATCAACAACTTCGGCAGCGACTTGGTCCGCAGCGGCGCGATCGGCAAGGTGCTGACCGTGCAGTGCCCGAACTTCCCGGGACCGCGAGCCGCGTCCGCCGCTTGCCGACCTCACCCACGCCGGCCGAAATGGACTGGGAATTGTGGTGCAACCAGACGGAGCTCACCGCATTCAGTTCGGAATTGCACCCGGGCCTGCACAAGTGGGCCCGCTATCGCGAATACTGCGGCTGGCTAGTGACCGGTTGGGTCCACGCCTTCGATCAGGTCCAGCGGGCGTTGGGAACCGACGACACGGGTCCCGTGGAAATCTGGCCCGAGGAATCGGGACCGGACGCTCGCGTCTCGATGCGCTATGCGTGCGGCACCGTCTTGAAACTGGACATGCCCGAGGACAAGGGTCCGCGCATGGGCGGAATCTTCACGGGCGAAACAGGGAAAATCGAAATCAATCGCAACCGATTGGCCAGTAATCCGCCGGAGTTGATCCGCGACGCGCCGCCGCCGGCGGACAAGTCGGAGTACGCCAGCGTGTCGCACGAACACATCCGCAACTGGGTGTCGTGCATGCGGACGCGCGAGCGAACCGGTCGCGCCGTTCGCCGTCGGCCACCGCGCCATGACGATCTGCCACTTGATCAACATCTGCCGCGAACTGGGCCGCAAGCTGCAATGGGACCCCGTCCAGGAGGAATTCGTAGGCGACGTGCAAGCCAACGCGCTGCGATCGCGCCCACGCCGAACAGGCTACGAATTGCCCGAGACCGGCTGACGCGGCAACGAGACTCTCGGTACGTGGGAGAATCGCGTCGGTCGGGTGGTTGCGGTCCCCCGGAGACACCGTTGTCGACGGCACGTCACAACATGGCACTTGCGGACGGGGACGACTTGCGGCGAAAATACGATGCCGATCACCTGTTAACTTCAACCGGGAGTACATCGACATGACTGCCATGCATCGCCGCGAGTTTCTGGCCACGTCACGTCAACTGGGAATAGGGGCGGCTGTTGGCTGGACCATCCTGAAGAACGCCGGTTCCGCGCGCGGCACTCCGGCCGCCGAGAAGATCATACTCGGCCTGATTGGGGCCGGGGGACGCGGCAGCAACCTGGCGGCGGACTTCGCCGCCCGTGGCGACTGTCAGTTCGCCTGCATCGCGGACTGCGATAGCAACCGGTTTGCCAGCCTGGCCGAGTCGTTGGGAGAGAAGCAGGGTACGGCGCCGCAAGGAGTGCAGGACTATCGCGCCGTGCTGGACGACAAGTCGGTCGACGCCGTGATCGTCGCCACGCCCGATCACTGGCACGCCTTGGCCACGATCCGTGCCTGCCAGGCGGGCAAGGACGTGTACGTGGAAAAGCCGCCCACGCCACAACTGCTGGGAAGGGCAGAAGATGATCGAGGCGGCCCGCAAGTACAACCGCATCGTACAGGTCGGCACGCAGAACCGCAGCGCGCCGTACAACCACGGCCGCGCGCCAGTACATCGCCGACGGCAAGCTGGGCAAAGTCCACTTCTGCCGCATCTACAACCAGAAGGACTGGGCCAATTTCCCGCTGTGGCCCGACAGCGATCCGCCGGCCGGGCTTCGACTGGGACCGCTGGAACGGACCGGCGCCCGAGGCACACTACAACGCGACCTACCATCAGAACTGGCACCACTTCTGGCGCTACTCCAGCGGCGACATCATCAACGACGGCATCCACCAGATCGACCTGGCTCGCTTTGTGCTGGGCGTCGATTATCCGAAAACGGTCTACTCGACCGGCGCGCGGTTCGAGCCGGGGCGGCCGAATCGCCCGACACGCAGGTGGCCGTGTACGACTTCGACGACATGGTCGTCACGTTCGAACTGACGCTCTACACGCCCTACATGCTCAAGATCTCGCCCCTCATCCGCCAGGCGACCGACAAGTATCCCTACTGGCCGCAGTGCGCAACGCGCATCGAGATCTACGGCAGCGAAGGGCTGATGTACCTCGGGCGGCACGGCGGTGGCTGGCAGGTGTTTGGCCGTCCCGAACTGCAGCAAGGTGTGCGTGAAGGACCAGCACAAGGGGCTGTTTCCCGATCCGGAGCACAAGGAGAATTTCTGCCAGTGCATGCGCTCGCGCGCAGACGCCCAACGCCGACATCGAAGAGGGCCACCGCAGCGTGCTGTGGGCACACTATGCGACAATCAGCTACCGGCTGGGCGGCGAGAAACTGCGTATCGATCGCGACGACCGAGCAGATCGTCGACAACCCGGAGGCGATGAAGTATCTTCGAACGCGAATACCGCAAGCCTACGAGATCGAAGAGAACGTGTAGCATCGGCGACGCAGCAATCCGACGGCTGGCGTGCGGCACTACGGCTTGCGACACACAGGTGGCCAACGCCAGGTCACCTGTGACGTTGAGCACGGTGCGGCACATGTCGCAGATGCGGTCGATCCCCAGAATAATGGCGATCGACTCGCCCGGGACACCGATGCTCTGCAGCACCAGCACGATCATCGGGATCGACCCGCCCGGCACGCCGGCCGTTCCGACGCCGGCCAGCACGGACAGCAGCACGACCGTGATTTGCTGGCCCCACGACAAATCCACGCCGAACACCTGGGCCAGGAACAGCACGACCACGCCTTCGTACAGCGCCGTTCCGTTCTGATTGCCTGTCGCTCCGATCGTGAGCACGAAACGGGCGATGGCGGGCGGCAAGCCGAGTCGCTGTTCCGCCACGCGGAGCGCGACGGGCAAGCGTCGCATTCGAACTCGATGTGGCGAACGCCGTCAGCATGGCAGACTCGATGTCCCGGAAGAACGTCCAGGGATGGCGCCGCCCGGCGAGCAGCAGGACGAGCGGATACACCACGACGAGCTGGACGGCAAACCCGAGCAAGACCGTGGCGAGAAACCAGACCAAGGTCGCCAACACTTCGCCGCCCAGCCGCGCAGCCATGGCGAACACGAGACAGGCCACGCCCAGCGGGGCCAGCTGCATGGCCCAGTCGATGACCTGCATGCACACCGCATACATCCCCTCCAAGACCTGGACGAGCGTGGCGGCAGGTCCACCCACGCGAGCGATCGCGGCACCCAGCACCAAGGCGAAAAACATCACGGCCAGAATGCCGTTCCCTTTGGAACTGCCGTCCGAGTGCCCCCACCATTTCCTGCAAGGGGTTCTCCGGAATGATGTCCAGCAGCGTGTCCTTCACCGACTTCGCCTGCCGTGACTTGGCCACCGTGTCCGCCGCGCCTTCGACGCATACTGCACGGCCAAGGCGTTGCGTTTCGACTCCGACAACCGTTCGCCGGGGCGCAGCGTGTTGACCAGGATCACTCCCACCGACACGGCGATCCCGGACAGGACGATCGTCAACAGCAGAGTCTTGAGGCCGATGCTCCCCAGGCGGCGGAAATCCCCCAGGTCCACGACGGCCAGTGCCAGCGCGGAAATCATCAGCGGCAACACGACCATCAGGATCAGTCGCAGGAACACACGCCCGATCGGATCGGCGACGTTGAGCGCCACCCAGTCCAGTCGGTCGTCGACGCCATTCGCATCCCGGTCTTGCTGATCGACAGACGCACCGGTGTGCGGCCGGGCATAGCAGGCGTGCGCAGCAATGCCCAAGGCAGCCCCCACGATCAGCCCCAGCAGAATGCGCGTGTGCAGCGGAAATCTCGCCCGCGCGCTGCCGGCGGTTCGGCGCAGGAGAGTTGTTCGGGTGCGACATGCCAGCCTCGGGGTGCGGGGACCCGACCATTGTAACCAGTTTTCGGCGATCGGTCTGCCGAAGTACAGGAGTGCTGCCATCACGTCGGTGATGCGTTCCACCGGCGTGTCGCGAACGATTCCGTCGCGGCCGAGTTCCCGAAAGAGATCCAGCCATGCTCCGCGATGGGCCTCGCGACGGACAAAGTACGTGGGCTTCTTGCGGTCGCGGAACTGAGCACGCTCGTGGATAAAGAGCGCGACGATGGAGGACGGCGTGGCATCGACAAGCGGCCCGTCCAGGACTATTATCGGACTGACGAGTCCGCTAATTCTCTGGACTAGATCTGCGCGCGTCAAGAGCAACGAGGACTGCCGCGATGAATCTCGGATGGAGTCGGCCAGCGGGCCGAGTCGGGTACCTGCTGCTGCTGCTGCTGGCGATTGCCGTCGGATGTCAGCAACGGAACGCCTTTGTCGCACCTCCGCCGCCGGAGGTCTCCGTGGCTCAACCGGTCAGCCAGAAGGTCGCCGAAACGCTCGAGTTCACCGGGAACACGCGCGCTCGGGCCACCGTGGAGATACGATCGCGGGTCACGGGATACCTCCAGAAAGTTGCCTTTGAAGACGGGGCGAACGTACAGGCCGGGGATTTGCTGTTCGTGATTGACCCAGCGCCGTTTGAGGCCGATGTGCAACTGGCCGAGGCCGCACTGCAGAAGGCGCAGGCCATCGAACAACTGGCCAAGGTCAATCTCACCCGCGCGTTGGAGTTGCAGAAGCAGCGTGCCATCGCCAAACAGGAAGTGGATGCCGACGATGCGGAATTATCCACGGCGACGGCCAGTGTCAGGTCCGCGGAAGCGTCGCTGCGCAAGTCCAAGCTCGATCTCGGTTACGCGGAAATTCGCCGCGCCGATCGGCGGACGTATTGGCCGGCATCTGCTGGATGCCGGCAACCTCGTGAATGCCGAGGAAACATTGCTGGCAGTCATCGAAAGCATCGATCCCATCTACGCTTACTTCTACGTCAGCGAGTCGATCGAGCTTCGATTCATGCAGCTGGTGCGTGAGCACAAGTTGCCCGATCCCGCACTGCACCCGCCGTCGCTGCAATTGGGCCTGCAAAACGAAGAGGGTTTTCCGCATCACGGGTATCTGGACTATCGCGAACTGGGTGTCGACCCGCAAACGGGCACGATCAGCCGACGAGCGGTCTTTCCGAATCCCGATCGCGCCTTGATACCCGGGCTGTTTGTACGGCTGCAGACGGGACTGGGGGAACCGACCCCCAAACTGCTGGTCGAGGAGCGGGCGATTGGCACCGATCAGCGCGGAGCCTACTTGTTGGTGGTGAACGACAAGAACGTGGTGGAATATCGCTCGGTGAAACTGGCGGCGCAGGTGGGAAACCTGCGTGTCATCGACGAAGGAGTGAACGAAGCGGAGTGGGTCGTGGTCAACGGCCTGCAGCGTGCCCGCCCCGGTACGACCGTGCGCCGCAGCGCACCAAGGAACCGGACCAATCCTCCTTTTCCGCGGCCCGCGAGGATTGAACGCCGGTGTTTGCCAAGTTCTTTATCGACCGCCCGATCTTTGCCAACGTGATCGCGATCATCACGATGTTGATCGGATTCGTGGCCCTGCTGAAGCTCCCCGTCGAACAGTACCCCGAAATCACGCCCCCGACCATCCGTGTGTCGGCCGTCTATCCTGGTGCCAATGCCGGAGTGCTGGCCAGTACAGTGGCCGCGCCGATCGAGCAGCAGGTCAATGGCGTGGAACGCATGCTCTACATGAGTTCGACGTCGTCGAGCGACGGCTCGTATTCGCTCACGGTGACGTTCGACATCGGCACCGACCTGGACGACGCGCAGGTGTTGGTCCAGAACCGCGTGGCGTTAGCGGCGCCCTTGTTGCCGGAAGAAGTGGAACGGCAAGGGGTATCTGTGAAGAAGCAGTCGACCAACATCATTCTGGTCCTGTCGTTGATTTCACCGGACAACAAGTACGACAACCTCTTCCTGGCGAACTACGCGACGCTGCGCCTGCGGGACGAGTTGAGTCGCGTGCAGGGGGTGGGAGAAGTCACGGTCTTCGGCACGGCCAGTTACAGCATGCGCGTGTGGCTCGACCCGGCTAAGTTGAAGATCCGCGGGCTGACCACGCAGGATGTCGTGTCGGCGATCCAGGAACAGAACGTGCAAGTGGCGGCCGGGCAGATCGGCCAGCCGCCGGCCTTGGACGGCCAGGTGTTTCAGTACACCGTTTCGGTCCTCGGTCGGCTCAGCAGCGCCGAGCAGTTCGAGAACATCATCCTTCGCACGGGAGAGGGCGGCCGTCTGACACTGCTCAAAGATGTGGCCCGCGTGGAACTGGTGCTCAGACCTACGACCAGTTCAACATGAACAAAGGGCGACCGACGGCCAATATCGGGATTTATCAACTCCCCGGAGCCAATGCCCTGTCCGTAGCCGAGCAAGTCAAGGCGGCGATGGAGCGTTTGAGCGAGTCGTTCCCCGAAGGCATGACGTATGAGATGCCGCTGGACACCACGAAGTTCGTGGAGGCATCGATCCACGAGGTGTACAAGACGCTCTTCGAAGCAGGTCTGCTGGTACTGGTCGTCATCGTGGTGTTCCTGCAGGACTGGCGCGCCATGCTGGTACCGGCGACCACGGTACCGGTCACCATCATCGGCGCTTTTGCGGCCATGGCGGCGCCTTGGGTTCACCGTGAACATGTTGACCATGTTTGGTCTGGTGTTGGCCATTGGTATTGTCGTCGACGACGCGATCGTGATCGTCGAGAACGCCGCGCACCACATCGAACAAGGGATGGCCCCCAAGCCCGCCACCGTGCAGGCCATGTCGGAAGTACTGGGACCTATCATCGGCATCACGTTGGTGTTGATGTCGGTGTTCTTGCCCAGCGCCTTCCTGGGCGGCATCACCGGACAGCTGTATCGCCAGTTCGCGCTGACGATTGCCGCCACGGCGCTGATCAGTGCGATCAATGCCATGACGCTCAAGCCGGCTCAATGTGCACTCTGGCTGCGGCCCCCGCGAGAACGCAAGAACATCTTCTTTCGGGCGTTCAACGTGGTGTACGGAATCTGCGAGCGGGCGTACGCCGCAGTGGTTCGCGTGCTGGTGCGGCATGTGGCGTGGGGCATGCTGGTCTTTGCCGCTCTGCTGGTTCTGGCAGCCTGGTCGTACTGGCGCGTGCCGACCGGCTTCCTGCCCACCGAAGACCAGGGATACCTGTTCGTCAGCGTGCAACTTCCGGATGCCGCTTCGCAACAGCGCACACGCGAGGTGATGGAACGCATCGATCGGATTCTGGCCGACACGCCGGGTGTCGCGGACTGGATCACCATTGGCGGACTGTCGCTCCTGGATTTCAGTAGTGCGCCGAACACGGGGACTCTGTTTGTGACTCTTGATCCGTGGACCGAGCGGCTGCGACAGGGACTGCCCCTGGAGGCGGTGCTCGATCACATGCGGAAAAATATGGGCGTTATCCAGGATTGCATTGTGTTGCCATTTCCGCCACCGTCGATCCGCGGGCTGGGAGTGCGCGGCGGTTTTCAATTGCAGGTGGAGGACCGGGCCGACGTCGGGTTGGCGGAAGTCCAGCTGGTGACGCAGGCGATTCTGGAAGACGCCCGCAGCCAATCGGCGATCACGGCGCTCAACACGACCTTCCGCCCCGGGGTTCCGCAACTGTTCGTCGACGTGGACCGTGTGAAGGCCAAAACACTCGACGTGCCACTGGCCACCGTGTTCGCCACGTTGCAGGCCTATCTGGGGTCCACCTATGTGAACGATTTCAACCGCTTTGGTCGTACGTACCAGGTTCGCATCCAGTCGGACGCGGCATTTCGTGCCCGGCCGGACGACATCGAACGGTTGGAGGTCCGCAATCGGCGCGGCGAGATGCTGCCACTTGGCACACTGGCCAAGATCCGCCGGTCGTACGGACCGCAGATCATTAACCGCTACAACCTCTACCCCACGGCGTCGATCACGGGCGAACCCGCGCCCGCTTCAGTTCCGGAGACGCCCTGCAGCTCATGGAGACGATTGCCAGGAGAAACCTGCCGGCATCGATGGGGTTCGACTGGACGGGCATGGCCTTTCAGGAGAAGAAGGTCGGGGGCGAAGCGATCCTGGTTTTCGCGATGGCCGTGCTGCTGGTGTACCTGGTTCTGGCGGCGCAGTACGAAAGCTGGTTTTCGCCGGCGGCTGTGATTCTCGTGGTTCCGTTGGGAGTGTTGGGGGCGATCGCGGCGGTGTCGATCCGCGGGATGGACAACAATATTTACACGCAGATCGGTATCGTGTTGATTATTGCCCTGGCCAGCAAGAATGCCATCCTGATCGTGGAGTTCGCCCGCGACATCCGTGCGCGCGGCGTGGATATCCCCGAAGCGGCCCTGCGTGCCGCACGACTCCGTTTTCGTCCCATCGTGATGACCTCGTTCGCGTTCATCCTGGGCGTCGTTCCGTTGGTTACCGCGGAGGGAGCGGGAGCCGCCGGGCAGCGGGCTCTGGGTACGGCCGTCTTCGGCGGCATGATCGCCTCCACTTTGTTGGCCGTGTTCTTTGTGCCGGTGTTCTTCGTGGTCTTCCAACGCCTGGGCGAGCGATGCAGCCGCCGCGAGCGGCAGAAGGTGGAGACCGCAGGAGAGTAGTCCGGGACAAGCGGAACGCCGTTCCGTCAGCGATTGGCTTTTCGGAGGTATCTGCAATGAACAAACCGTGGATCATCGTCACCGGGCTCGTCTGGGTGCTCTGCTCACACGTCGCGCACGGCGCAGCGGAGGACTCGACGAACGATGAGTCACCGATCCGCAAATCGGCCAGCGCGTTCTTCCCGCCGGAGCTGATGGGGCGGGCGCCGCAACGCCCAGTCCCAGGCGTGGGCCAAGCAGGCTCGCAGCGGCATGGTGGCAGTAGCCCAACCCTGGCTGCAGATGTCGGACGATGAGCTGTGGGATCTGATGTTCTCCAACGGCATCAAACGATCCTGGATGGTGTGGTCCAACGGACATTGCCCGGCGTGCCAGCAGCCCGTTCCCATGTACGAATGGATCGCCGACGCGCTGGGGCGTCCCTGGAAGATGCAGTGCCCGCGGTGCCAGGAGTTCTTTCCCAAGAATGATTTCGAGAAATTCTATCGCTCCGGGTTGAATGTGCAGGGGATTTTCGAGCCGGCCCGCGCCGATCGCTCGCTGTTGTTCAACGTCGAGCATCCGAACGTCGGTGATCCACTGCACAGTTTTGGCGTGGACGACGGCGAAGGGTACGTTGCGGGAGAGCAGCGGTGGCGTTTTATCGGCGCCTACCTGATCTACGGACAATGGAAACAGGCGATTGTCAACGGCATTCGCCAGCTGGCGGCGGCTTACCTGGTCAGCGGGGAACCGGCCTATGCGCACAAGGCCGGCGTGCTGCTGGATCGAGTCGCCGATCTCTACCCGACGTTCGACTTCGGAAAAGAGGGGGTGATGTACGAAGGCCCGCCCTCCGCGGGCTATGTCTCCACCTGGCACGACGCCTGTGTCGAGGTCCACGACCTGGCGCTCGCTTATGACGCGATCTTCGAGGCAATTTCCCGCGACGAGTTGCTGGTCACATTCCTGGCAGCCAAGGCAGAACAACACCAGCTGCCCAACGACAAGTCGTCATTCGCCGAGATCCAGCGCAACATCGAAGAGCGCATCTGCGCGACACGGTCGCCAACCGGCAGAAGATCGAGTCGAATTACCCATCCACAGATATCACGATCGCCACCATCCTGACCGTGCTCGGCTGGCCGAACAACCGCGACGAAGTGACGGCGATTCTCGATCAGATCATCGCGCAGGCGACCGCCGTCGACGGATTGTCCGGAGAGAAAGGGATCGCGGGCTATTCCTCCATTGCTCCGCGAACCATTGCGGAGCTGCTGGGGCGTTACAGCCGCATCGATCCTGGATTCCTGTCGTCCACGCTCGATCGTCATCCACCACTGCACGCGATGTACCGATTCCACATCGACACCGCATGCCTGGGCGCGTATTACCCGAATACGGGTGACTCGGGAGCATTTGCGCAGAAATGTCCGGACTATGCCGGTTTGAATATCTCCCGCAGTGCCAACATGACGCCCTCGGCATTCACTTTTTTGTGGGACCTGTATACCGCCACGGGAGACAAAGATTTCGTGCGCGTGCTGTACGCGGCGAACGGCCGCTCCACAGAAGGTCTCCCCTACGACCTGTTGGCCGAAGATCCGGCCGGATTCCAGCAGCGCCTGGCCAAGTTCATCGCGGAGGAAGGGGGTGACATTCGAACAGGCAGTGTCAACAAGCCCCACTGGTGCCTGGGCATTTTGCGGAGTGGCGCGGGCGATGATGCGCGGGCCGTGTGGCTCGATTACGATTCCGGCGGTCGGCATGGACACGCGGACGCGTTGAACTTGGGCCTGTTTGCGAAAGGACTCGATCTGATGCCCGATTTCGGCTATCCCCCGGTGCAGTACGGAGGCTGGAGCGCTCCGCGTGCGGTCTGGTACACGCAATCGGTGGCCCACAACACGGTGGTTGTCGACGGACAGAACACGCAGGCCGGTTCGGGCACGACAACGGCCTGGGCCGCGGGACAAGAGTTTCGCGTGATCCGCGCTACCGCGGCTCCCTTGGTGAGTGGCCAGCAGTACGAACGAACGGCGGCCATGATCGATGTGTCGGAGCGGGATTCGTACGTCGTCGACATCTTTCGAGTCGTCGGCGGGCGCGAGCACACGAAGTACATGCACAGCCACTTCGGCCGGATCACTACACAAGGACTGACGCTCGAGCCAGTCGCGGAAACGACGGGGGGCGCTCAAATGCGCGCATTCCGGCAGGACGCACACCCGGCAGCGATGTGGAGCGCGGACTGGACGGTGGAAGACTACCTCAAGTATCTCCCGCCCGACAAGACCCTCCATATGCGTACCATTGACCTGACCCCCGACGCGGAAGTGCTCACGGCGGAAGGCTGGGTGGCAGTCGGTCTGTACGGCGGGACTGCGGACGCCTGGATTCCTCGCGTGATGGTCCGCCGCCGCGCCGCACAGGCCCCGTTGGCGTCCACATTTGTGGGGGTCATTGAACCGTACGAGCAGCAACCGGCGATCGCGAGTGTCCAGCGACTGGATCTGGAGTCCGCGGACGGAACGAAGTGCGGGCCATCCGACGTCGCCTTGGAGGTGCGCCTGGTGGATGGACGGCGCGACGTCCTGGTGGCGATCGATACGGAGAACCCTCTGGGCGAGACTGCCAGGGGGGCCGGGCCTCGACTGCAGCGAGCGACAGGGATTCAAATCGACGGCCAGTTCGGGCTGGTTCGATTCGACGTGTCGGGAAAGCCACAGCGCGCCCTGCTCTGCCAATGCAAGTCGCTGGAAGTCGGAGAGTTCCGCCTGGAAAGAACGCACGCTTTCCGGTGGGTCGAATTGAATCTGGGCAATCCCGCCGCTCCGGTGATCGCCGGCTCGTTGGAAACGATCGACGGAGTGTTCCAGGACGACGAAAGCCGGTCGCCACGTTGAATCGAGGGGCGACCAGCATTCGTCCCGATCGTCCTTGTAGAACGGCAGGAATTTCGTTCTACTTCTTGGTACGCGTGGAGGTCCCGGGGAGCGGTGTTCCACGAGCGCGTTCTTTCATGGCACGGCGCACAAGAATGTTGAGGTCTCACCATGTTTGGCAGGGCGAATCCGGAAGTCTTGGTCGTGGGTGCTGGACCCGTGGGCTTGTTTGCCGCGTTGGCGTTGGCGAAGCAGGGCATCCAGGTGGCGATTGTCGACAGAGAATGGCGCACCGGGCGCACAGTTACGCTCTCGCACTGCACCCGCACTCGCTGAGCCTGTTGCAGGAACTGGGGATTCAGGAGAGCGTGTTGGAGCGGGCGCTCAGTCTCCGGACGATCGGACTTTACGACGGCCAGCAGCGTCGGTGCAAGCTGCAGATCCCGGACGCGGGTCGGCCCGTGGCCGTGATGCGGCAGGACGTGTTGGAACAGGTCCTTGAGCAGGCACTCGAAACTGCCGGGGTCAAGGTGCTCTGGAATCACGCGGTATCGCGCCTCGTGTCTCGCCCAGACAGTGCCGTGGCGACGGTCGACAAGATGGTCAAGGAGTCGGTTGGGTATGCGGTAGCACGTACGGAGTGGATGGTGGCCAAGTCCTCCGAGGTACAGGTGCCGTTTGTGATCGGGACGGACGGCCATCAATCGCTGGTGCGGCGGTCCCTGGGAATTGACTTCCCCGCGGTCGGACCGGCCCAGCATTTTGCGGTGTTCGAGTTCGACTCGAGTGCCGATCTCGGGGACGAAATGCGGCTCATGTTTGGCGATCGCACGACCGACGTGCTGTGGCCGCTGCCCGACCGACATTGCCGCTGGAGTTTCGAGGTATTGGATGACGACGCCCCGGCCGCCACGCGGACGAAGAATCGCATCCCCGTGGAGATTGGCGGCGCTCGTTTTCCGCGACTCGACGAAGAACGTCTGCGCGGGCTGGTTGCCGAGCGAGCGCCGTGGTTCGATGGGAATTTCCAGCAGATTTACTGGCGCATCATGGTGCGGTTTGAAAAACGTTTGGCGGCGTCCTTTGGTCGCGACCGTGTGTGGCTGGCGGGCGACTCTGGCCATTTGACCGGGCCGGCCGGTATGCAGAGCATGAACATCGGGCTGCGGGAGGCCAAGCGTCTGACCGACATCCTGGTCAATGTTTTGCGCAGCGGTGGTTCTGTCGGACAACTGGGCGACTACGATCGAGAACGGGCGTCTGAGTGGCGGTTTCTGCTGGGGCTGGAAGGTGGTTTCACTTCGGACGCGCGCACCGATCCGTGGATCGCTCAGTGCAGTCCGCGCCTGCTCGCGTGCCTGCCCGCTTCCGGAGCCGACCTGGCAGCTCTGAGTCAGCAGGTCGGGCTCACCGTCCAATAGGTAGTCCAGCCCCGAGCCGCTTTCGCGCATCCTGGTTGGCTGGCGGCATACTTGCGGAGATGCAGGCATGGAAGAAACCAACGGCGTCATCATGCAGTACTTCCACTGGTACTCGCCAGCCGACGGTACGTTGTGGGAGGAAGCCCGTTCGCGTGCGCGCGAGCTGGCTGCCGCGGGCTTCTCCGCGGTGTGGCTGCCGCCGGCCTACAAAGGGGCGAACGGCGCCGCCGACGTGGGCTACGGAGTCTACGACATGTACGACCTGGGCGAGTTTGACCAGAAGGGATCGGTGCGCACGAAGTACGGCACGAAGGATCAGTACCTGGCGGCGATCCAATCGCTCCAAGAGGCAGGCTTGCAGGTTTATGCCGATACGGTGCTCAATCACCGGACAGGTGCCGACGGGACCGAGGAGGTGCGAGCGACGCCCTACCCGCAAGACGATCGGTTGCGGGCCAAGGGTGCGCAGCACGCTATCCGGGCGTACACGCGTTTCGATTTCCCCGGCCGGCAAAAGAAATACTCGCCATTCGCATGGCACGCCCGGCATTTTGACGCCGTGGATTACGACGACATGAACCCGGCCGAGAAGAACACGATCTACTTGCTGGAGGGCAAGCAATTCGACAACTGCGTGGCCTTGGAGATGGGCAATTACTCATTCCTGATGGGGGCGGATCTGGACTTTGAGAATGCAGAAGTGCGCGACGAGGTCACCGCCTGGGGCAAGTGGTACTTGGACACCACCGGCGTGGATGGTTTCCGGCTGGATGCGGTGAAGCACATCTCTTCCTGGTTCTTCCCCCAGTGGTTGGACGCGATGGAACGCCACGCCGGCAGAGACTTGTTCGTGGTCGCCGAGTACTGGTCAACCGAACCGAGTGCCCTGACCTGGTACCTGGATCAACTCGGCGGAAGGATCACGTTGTTTGCGGTGCCTCTGCATTACCACTTCCACACCGCGAGTCACTCCGGCGGCGACTACGATATGCGCCGCGTGCTGGATTGCACGCTCATGCGGCAGCGCGATCGCGACATCGTGACCTTTGTCGAGAACCACGACTCGCAGCCGCTGCAGGCGCTGGAATCGGTCGTGGAGCCCTGGTTCAAGCCGCTCGCGTATGCCCTGATTCTGCTGCGGCGCGAAGGTTATCCGTGCGTTTTCTATCCGGACTACTACGGCGCCGAGTACGAGGACGTGGGGCGCGACGGCAATCGCCACCAGATTGTCATGCCTTCACATCGTCTCGTGATTGACAAGCTCCTGCACGCGCGCCGCCACTATGCCTACGGGCCGCAGATCGACTACCTCGATCATTGGAATCGCATCGGCTGGACGCGTCTGGGAAACGACCGGCATCCCCAGGCCATGGCCGTGCTGATGAGCGACGGACCGGAAGGTACCAAGTGGATGGATGTCTCGCGAAAGAATGCCACGTTTGTCGACATCACGGGAAACAGCTCCGAGCCGGTCATGACCAACGACGACGGCTGGGGCGAGTTCCGGTGCAACGAGGGTTCCGTTTCCGTCTGGGTGCAGGAGTGAGTCCGCTCACGGCCAGAATCCGATAAGTCGTGCAGGCGGTGTTGCTGTCCAAGGAAGACCAATCGTCGCTCCCTGGCCCTCCCGTGGATCGATTTCCATCGCGGTGGATGTCACAACCGCCGGCAATCGCTATACTTTAGCGTGTCTCGCGGTGACGCATTCGACGGTACGCTGTCAGGGATCTCTTGAGGAATCACATCACGATCGGACTTCGACCGAGGCACGGCGGGGTCGAGAGGGTCTTTTCTACTTTGGAGAAGCGACACATGCAGGCATCGATCGACTTGCCGCAGGCTTTTTCAGTGCGGGACGAGAATGAGTTTTATCCGATCCAGCACCTGATGAGCCGATTGAATCCCAAACTGATAGTTGCTCGCGTGACGACCGGGCGACACATTCATGGCGGCCCGACGGTGGTCTGGGGCCTGGTGTACCTGGACCGCCACAAGCCGGCCCAGAAAGACGTTGAGTTGGCACTCAAGGCCGCCGGGTATGACTTAACCCAGAACGGTCCCGTCCAGGCAGCGATCCTCTGGGGTGCCGAATAGGCCGGCGATGGTGCGGTGGCGCGCTGCCGCAGCCATTCGTGGCGTGCCCGGGGATCGGCTCGTTTAGAATGGCCAGAACAGCGGGATGAGCACAACGGCCACCAGCCACAGGCCGAAATTCAGCGGCGTGCCGACTCGCACGAAGTCCGAGAAGCGATAACCGCCGGGGCCGTACACCATCATGTTGGTCTGGTAGCCGATCGGCGTCATAAAGCTCGCCGAAGCCGATAGCATCAGCGCAATCAAGAACGGCCTGGGACTGACATCATACAACCGGGCCGTCTCCAGACAGAACGGAAACATCAGGACGGCTGCCGCGTTGTTGGTAATGACCTCGGTGATCATGGAGCCCAAGAAGTAGATCACCGCCAGGGCGGCAATGGGCCCGTACGATCGCGTGGCTGCGACCAAGGTCGAGGCGACCGCTGTAGCCAAACCGGAGTTCTGAATCGCCGCCCCCACGGCAAAGGCCGCCGCGATCGTGATCAGCACTTGCCACTCAATGCTGCGACGAGCATCGCCGGCGGAGATGCAGCCACAGGCAATCATCAAGATCGCAATGATTGTCGCGGCCACTTCGATCTGCACGAAAGCGGTGGACATCAACACGATGAGAATCACGAACAGAATGAACGCCACCCAAGCGCGGTGCTGCCGGAGAGGTCGCCAGTCGTCCATTTCACTGACCAGGGAAAAGGCCGGATCGTGGCGATGAGCTCGCAGAAAGTGCGGCCGTACCTGCAGCAAGAGCGTGTCACCAGGACGCAGCGTGATGTCGCCGATTTTCTTCTCGACGCGTCTGCCGCCACGATGGACGGCTACCACGGCAGCTCCATAGGTGGCACGAAAGTCCGCATCGCGAATCGTCTTGCCGATCAACGGCGAGCTTTCCGAAATCACGGCTTCACACAGTCGTCGGGCCTGCTTCTGTCGCGGGCTGACTTCGTAATTCGGATCTCCGATCGAAATCAGACCCGGGATGCGCTCGAGGTCGATAATACTGCTCACGATTCCGGTGAAGACCAGTCGGCTGTTGGCTTCCAGGATGTCGTCGGGTCCCACAGGAGCGATCAGACGTTCACCGGTATCGATCTCAATCAAAAACAACCCTGGTAACTGGCGAAGTCCCGCCGCTTCGACCGACTTGCCGACCAGGCGGCATCCCGGCTGCACCAGCATCTCGGCCAAGTACTCCCGCCGTGTTTCACCCAGTTGCTCCAACAACTCTTTGCGGTCCGGAAGCAGATACTGACCGAAGAAGTACAGGTACGTGGTACCAAACACCGCGTAGGGCAAACCAACCCTGCCAATCTCAAACAGGCTCATGCCCTCCAGACCGTTCTTGACCATCAGCCCGTTTACGACGAGGTTGGTCGAAGTTCCGATCAGTGTGCACGTGCCACCGAGAATCGTGAGATAGGAGAGGGGGATCAAGAGCCTGGACGGTGACACACGATTGCGCCGGCTCCAGTCGATGACCACCGGCACGAACATGGCCACGATGGGCGTGTTATTGAGAAACGCGGACATCGGGATCACCACGGCCGCCAGGCGTCTCATCGCCCCGTGGGCCGTTCTGGCCCCGCCGAGCACCTGGTATCCCAGGTAATCCAGAACACCTGTCTGGCGCAGCCCTGCCGCGACGACAAACAGGATCGCGACAGTGAGCATGCCGCTGTTCGAGAAGCCCGCGAAGGCCTCTTCCGCGGAGATGATGCCGCACACGGCCAGCACTGCGGCGGCAGCCAGAAACACCAGGTCGGGTGCGCGCACGTTCTTCACCAGGGCCACGAAGAGTACGACGACCACCGCCAGCGTCAGCCACGCATCCATACCCATCATCACCAACCTCGTTTCTCGAGCTGGCCCGCCGCCAGTGCCGCGTGAGTTCCGCCCTCTTCCGTAGGTCGCGATGTGCCGACCAGTGCCTGTTCTCTTGCGTATTGTGCAGGCGGAGACGTTTATAACGGCTGAGGGACGCGCTCGGAAACCCCCTCCCAGGCAAATCGATGGCGGGATTCACGTGTTTCTCAACGCGGGTTCGGACATGGCACCCGTCTTCGGTGGCTCAACGCCTGTCATGGTGGGAGAACCAGGTGCCAAAGCGGCCATCAACTTGGGTGCCCGCGCCACCATTGCGGTGACTGACTGGAATGAAGACGGGCGTGTGGATCTGGTGGCCGGTGCACTGGACGGCCAAGTGCGCGTGTACTTGAATCAGGCCGCATCAGGTGCTCCGGATTTCCGCGCCGCGCTGCTCGTGAATGATGGCGGCGTGGCCCTGGATGACGCGTCGGGGCGTTCGTCGGTCGCAGTGATCGATTTGAATGGCGACGGCCGCCAAGACCTGGTGCTCGGAAATACGGCTGGAGAGATGCGATGCTTTGCCAACGTCGGCACCAACGCCGCGCCGGCGTTCGACGGAGTTGTCGCCATTCCAGCGGGTGGGACCGCCATCGACCTGGCGGGCACGCCCCGTTCGCGACCGTTTGTCGGTGACTTCAACGCGGACGGACTTGTCACGCCATGCGACTGCCTGCTGGTGATCAACGAACTGCATGCCGGTATGGGGGAAGGCGAAGCGAACGCGGATCTTTCGTAGTGGCCACCGAAGTTCGACGCTGTTGCACCGGTGAAATCGCATTCCGAGACAGGAGCTGCGTGGTTGTGGGCGCGCTGGCCGGACACCGCGTCCGCCACCGCGGGCCTGAGTGGGTTGGTTCCAATCGCTTCCCCCGTAGCCGCGACGACGCGGGACGTAGAGAACTGCGCCGATCCAATTTGTCGGCGTTGGACGAGACTCTCGCGGCGCTATGCGAAGGTGCGTGAAGCGCGTTCGGGCCAATCTTTGGACACCACTGCCCCCGCGGAATGCCGACTGGCTCCGCGTACGCTATAATTTCCGCGTCGCCAATTCGAGGGGTCACGTGACGCGTCGTGGAATGATCCAGCAGCTCGTGCAGCAAGTGGAACCAGCAGCCCTGGTTGTCGAGCCACGCATTTTGCGGCGGATCATCCGGTTGGATGGGCGGGTGCAAGGGTTGCGACAACTTGTGACCCGCCGCGAAACCTATCCGATTCTCCGCAAACGGCTGCTGACTCTGGTGGATCCCGCCGAGCTCGGTGTGAGTGCCCCCAGTGACCTTCCGGAACGCCTGATCCTGATCTCTCCGTCCGACGATGTGGATGGGGAGGAGGCTCAGCGGTGCGGCTGGCGGAACGCCGCACTTGGCTCGACCACTCTTCTATGCCTGTGTGCGTCTGGAATTGGACAACCGCTGGGCCCACGACCCCGCGAGTGAACGGGTGGCGGCCGAGCGTCGCAAACAGCTGGGCGACGCGGTGTTCTCAGAGATTCGGTCGATCTTGCTGCAGGACGATCGCCTGTTCCAGTCGCCCAGCGATCTGGAGACGTATGTGGAGTTCGTTGCGAGCTATGCAGAAATGCGTTACTTTGCACCGCGGGAGATGACCTGCCATTTCCCGGGTGTGCAGGACTGGCAGCGTGTCGACGACATCGTTCGCCAGGATCTCGACCACCGCAAGGTGTTCGACCGACTCCGACTGCACGGCTGGCAAGATATCCTCGCGGTGCGCTTCGACGCCGCCCGTACGGTATCGGAGGTACCTGCGTCTGGCGAGCCGCTCACCTTGGCAGAATTCCGGCGGCTGCAGATGAAGGCCGAGCGTGCGGCTGCGGCCGGGAACCCTGTCAAAGCGGCACTGCTCCATCTCACAGCATCCTTGCGCGGACCTGACACATACCGGGCCGAAGCTCATACGGCGGCCCACGACGCACTGGCAAAACTAACGGAGCGTCTCCGCGACGCACTCGACTTGGGGGCCACTGAGACAGACGCCTGGGGGCGTGCGCTGCAGGCCTTGCTGGTCGCTCCCGACACCTGGCCGGCGTCGGTCGAGGCCCGACTTCTCTACGATCTACAGAGGACATGTGTCGAGCGCGAGCGGAGGATCCATCGCCCCTCCCTGTGGCAGTGGATTGTTAGTCGAGGACGTCGCCCGTGCGATCGCCCGCTCCCCCTGTTGGGCGAAGTGCTCACGCTGCGTCATTTGCGCAAGGCCAGTCGACGGGTCGCCGGCACCCGGATGGACATAGCAAGTCGCCAGCAGTTAGCCACGTTGCTCGAACACGCCGTGTCACGTGCTGAGTCACGTACGCGACGGCGCTTGCGACGGATCATCGACCGCGTGCTCGCCGAGAGCGGCCTCCGGCCGGAAAACGGCCCCGAACGTGTCGCTCGGGAAAAGGTGGTCGAAGAATTGACGGACAGGATTCTGGAACGCAGTTACCTGAGCATGGCGGACCTGCGGGATGCGATTTCCAACAACGATCTCAAACTTCCCGACATTACCGATCTCCGTGAACTGGTGCGAGGGGACCGCTTACTGCAGACGGACCGTGCGTTCAGCGATATGCTCGACGGTGTCTACCGGCGCGGAACCGTGTACCAGCGGTGGCCCCAGGTCCTTAGTTCGCTCGCCTTTGGCACACGCACGGGCCGTTTCCTGACACAGTTTGTTGCCGTTCCTTATGGCGGCGCCTACCTGGCCCTCGAATGCCTGCGACACCTGGGGCATTATCCGTCTCAAAGTCATGCCGGCACATTGCGTCTGTCCGCCATACCCGTGGCGCCACCCGCTGGCACCGGGTCGACCAATTGGCTGTTCTTGGTCACGGTATTCTGCTTGGGGACGTGGATTTCCTTGCTCATCCATCGGCCAGACTTCCGGCGCTGGAACCTACGGCTGTTGACCGACTGTACGCGTTACGCGCGCCGGTGGTTCGTTGACCTTCCGGCGCGAGTTCTGCGGTCGAGTTTCGTACAGTACATACTGGCCAGCGAGGTATACCGAGTACTGCAAAACTACTTGCTGCGCCCCCTCCTGTTCACCACCGTAGTGTCGCTGTGCGCCCGCCTTTGCGGGTACCAGTGGAGTGCACGCGTGGTGCTGGAGCTATCGCTGGCTTCCGCGCTGTTCTTGAATTCTGCCTTGGGAAGATTCGTGACGGAATGGACCGCGAATTATCTGCTGCGGCTGTGGCGCGAATTGCGCATTCGCGTCATCGGGTCGCTGGCGCAATGGATCATGGACCTTTTCCGCCGGCTGGCGGCCAGTGTGGAGCAACTGGTCAACTTGATCGACGAATGGCTACGTCTGCGCCGAGGCAATAGCGTCTTCGTCCGCACCTGTAAACTGGTGGGCGGTGTCGTCTGGTTCGTCGTGGCCTACATATTGATCTTCGTGTTTACGTTGCTCGTGGAACCGCAGGTCAATCCGATCAAGCATTTCCCCGTCGTCACGGTGTCACACAAACTGATTCTCCCCGCCGGGCCGTCGATCGCCAGGCAGTTGAGCACAGTGTTGGGCGCTCCGCTGGCCAACACCCTCGTGTGGACAACCATCTGGTTGGTGCCGGGTGTGTGCGGGTACCTGGTGTGGGAATTGAAAGAAAACTGGCGTCTCTATCGTGCGAATCGCCCCCACTCGATTCGCTCCGAAACGATCGGCAGCCATGGCGAGACCATGCTGCAATTGCTGCGTCCTGGATTTCATTCCGGAACACTTCCCAAGGCCTATTGCGCCTTGCGGCGAGCCGTTCAGAGTGGCGAACCTCCGGAGAGCAAACGATACCTGCGCAAATCGGCGGTCATTCAGCGCGTCAAAGTGGACGTGCAACGGTTCGTGGAACGGGAACTGCTGTACGCGCTGAAAGACCAGGGATTCCTGCCGGGCGAGGTGATTCAGGTCCGATATGTCCACGCGTCCACGAATCGGATCGACGTCGAACTGACCTGCACCGGCTGGCCGGACCAGGCGACCGTGGTGACGTGGGAATACTGGTCCGGACAACTCCTGGGCAAGGTCGCACACGCAGGGTGGATCAGCCGACTCAACAACACCGATCGCAGATTGTTGGCGGTTGCGTTGTCCGGGCTGTTTCAACGGGCCGGCGTCGAGGGCACCGAGGGTCCCCTGCCACTAACTGTGAGTCCGCCCTATGCCTGGTCGGACTGGGTGGAACAGTGGCAGCACGGTGACACAGCAAGTCTTGCGACGAACACGACGCTGAGTGAGCCGCGGAAAGGCCCGCCAGATTGGCCTGTGAAATAGAGATAGGCACCGATGATGAAGGCCATGACGACCAGCGACGCACAGACTTCCCGCCAATCCCAACTGGAACGCGTTCCGTGAAGCGAAGAAACGATGCATGGCCAATTGGCGCGGTATTGAGTCCTGACCCCTTTTCGTTGTTTATCTTGCCGACCACGAGGGTAGGCGCATCGTCGTCTTAGACTCCAGCGGCATCGCAGAATCGAAGATTCGCCGACAAACAGAACGTCGACTAACGGAAGACGCACTACCTACCGCTGCAAAACAACTCGTTCCACGCGATAGCGATACGGTTCGGCTGCCTCTTCGCTACGGGGTGGACTTTCAAATAGTGCAATTCCCAGCTCGTCTGCCCCAATGGGGTCCAAGGCGGCTGGGAGACTATTCTTGACCTCCGTGAACAGATTTGGACTCTGTTCCAGGGCCGTGACCTTGGCCCGAAGAGTTCGCGTTGCCGCATGGTACTCCAGCGTCAATCGGTATTTCTCTTGGCTCTTCATGCCTTCCGGCAACGTCAGCGGCCAAGTGAATGACTGGCCATTTGACGCAAGTACCACTTTGATCTTCTCGGCACTCTCGATCTGCAACGTGATGGACTTTTCGTTCAGGGACAGATCACTTTGGAACAGGCCTAGTACCATCGGGTTGCCATTCTGCGAGCCAAAGGCTTCGACACGAAAGTCGATGGACGCGGAAAAGGAACTCTGTAGCGCATCGGCGCTGAGCGGCCGCACGAAGCGGCGACGCTGACCGTGGAGTTGCGGGGGATTGTCTCCTTTGACCAGCAAGGCATGTGCCTCCGGACTCCACACATACGGGACCGTGTCGGTGCTCATTAATGGCACGGCGTGCTCCGGATTCACTTTCTTACCAATGGCCAGCATGTCAAAGTCAAAGTACCAACCACGGCGCAGCGGATCGGTAGCGAAATCTTCCGCGAAAGTCGCGACCGCTTCCTGATTCGTATTGAACGTTTGATTGGCCACGGAAGCCAGGAAGGGATTGAGCGCCGGTTGGCGCGGCAAACCATAATCCGTTTTCTCCGCCCAAATCCACACGTATTCATCGGAATAGGCCAGCGCTAGTGGCAAGTTGGACCATAGCGACGCCTTGTCTCCGATGGAGAATCCTGGTCGCACCCCCCACGGATGGTCCTCCACCCACGCCGCCATACCTACTTTGACAAACGAATCGTATTTAGCCGAATCGCTGCTGAGTGCACGCCACCCTCGAATTGCAGCGCGCGCGGATTCGTACCGACTACGGTCACCAGGAATCCCGTGCTCATGAGCATACGCATGCGTGGTTCCGGGACCCTGACCGAAGTAAAACGTATTCTCGTGGCCGTGAATGATTTCTCCCGGCGTTTCCATCCCCTCGAGGATACCGTCGAGAAAAGGAATTGCGCCGATCAATGGTCCGTAGCTCTGGGAGTCCGGCGACCAAGCGAACGTCGTCATGATCTTCACTTCAGGAAACTCGGCCTGTACGGCCTTGATCCACTGCGTACCGCGACGCCGGAGAACTTCTGGCGTATCGCGTCCCAGCGGGAAATGCTGGTCTGGCGGCTTCTCCGGATCATATTCGGGGCTCCCTGGCGCCTCGGATGGATTGGGCCATTGATATTGGGTGTATTGCTCGGTATCGAGCCAAAATCCCTTGAGTTTGCCCTCACGGCAAACACGTGCAGCGAGTCTTGCGTTGTGCTCGAGAATGGCCCAATCTGCGTCCTGAGAAAAGTCCGGCAAGTACCGACCGCGCGTGCCTTCAGTCATACCGCATAGCAAGAAATTATCCGTAAGATGTCCGCGGTACATTGCTTTCAAATCGGATATCGTCTGCGCAACGGCCTCGTCTGGAATACGCACCGTGTTCCACATCAATAAATGAAGAAACCCTGGCTGCCACGGTATCTTCCCCCCCGGCATTCGTTTCGTCAGACCCAGACTGGCGACCCACTCGGGCGAAAGGACCGCGGGGACAACGATTCCGTCGAAGGGATACGAGTCGACAAACTCGGGATGTGTTGCCAGGAATCGTGGTGTGACTGCGGTCTCTCCGCCATTCGTGGTGTACAACCCTCCACCGATGAATTTCTTGCCACGTAATTCCCGTGGACTCGCCCATGTCTCGTGAGACCCCTCGGCTGTCGGCTCGGAGCAACGAGCTTCAGCGGAAGAGCTCGCCAGGATTCCCAGGACAAACAAGACCGTGGCTGGTCGTTTCGGTCGGTCTTTCATGGCAGTTTCCTTCGTTCTGGGCGGCATCGGGCTTTGCATGGGTCAGTTCCCGGGCGGCAGTCGCATGCACCCTTCCAACGTGGCTCGGTGCTGTTGGAATTCGACCGCCTAGGTCCACGAACAGCTTCTCACCGGGGCTGGGAACTTGTACCGTAATCATCCGGGTACCGGGCAACAACGGATAACGCGTGAATTTCTTGAGGGCCCGTTCACCGCGAAGGCGCGAAGAAGTTCTTTGCGTTGTTTGCGTCCTGGCGGTGGGGAGGTGAAGGAAGGAAGCCAGCTATTCGGCGCTCGGCACGCGGGAGGCAGGAGATCGAAGTTCTCGTTTCGAACGAATTGGCAAAGGTACCGGGAGAGTGAATCCGATGTTCAGGAGAATTGGAGTCATAGCGGCAGTTTCAGTATGGACGGCGATCACCGGAGCTGCTGAACCATTCAGACTCAACTTGCCTGCGAATCCGGTTTCGGATCATGTCACCACAGTTGGTGGGATGGCACCCCGCGAACGCAGGAACTTTGCTCAACTGGACGGTCCCGGGTGCATTCGAAGGATATGGTTTGTGCAGGATCGCCCCAATGCACCCGACCGTTTCTTATCCCATGCTACCGGCAAGGGTATTCCGGGCGGGGCAAAGCCGTTGCAGAACCGCAAAATGGTGATCCGCATTTACTTCGACAATTCAGAAACCTCACAAGTCGAAGCGCCCGTTGGCGATTTCTTTGGTGTCCTCCGCGGCCAGGACTTCTACGAGGTCAACACGCCATTCATTTCTGTGAAGCCCGCCAACGGGTATACCTGTTACTTTGCGATGCCATTCGCACAATCGGCGCACGTGGAGTTTGAAAACGGGCCGGACGCCAGTGCCGTGCATCTTCAAATTGACTGGCATCGCTATCCGGATCAGGAAATGACGGAGCCACGTCGTTTCTGCGCTCAGTGGCGGCGCGAAAACCCTGCGGTCAGTTATGGTGATGATTACATGATCTTCGATGCCGACGGCCCAGGTGATCTGATCGGATTCTTCTTCGGTGTTCGCCTGATCGACAACGTTGACCGTTGGAGCCACGGCGGCGCCGAGAACATTTTTATCGACGGGGATGGAGACAATCCGGCCTATATACGAGGTCTTGGAGGCGAGGACACGTTCGGCACTTCGTTTGGTGGTGTCCAGCATCCACCCGAGTCGCATCTTTATGACGGCATGCCGTACTATGCGTTAGAAGATGTAGGTGAGGCGCGAGGTGCGCAACGGATTGTCGGCTATCGTTTCTACGTCCCCGACCCAATCTCCTTCCGGAAGTCGATCCGATTTCAGTTTGGCTCGATGGCGAGCAAATCAAAGGGGTCAGGACTCAATAACGCGACAAGTGGTCTTTTTCGGCGGACAACACGATCAACCCGTCCACCGGCGTGCGGACCACGGCCAGCGACGCGCTGCAGTTCGTGTACGACAACCGCGATCAACTGCAGCTGGAGCGGGCGGTCAATCCGCTGGTGGGCACGAGCACGGTGCTCGATCGCGACTATGACTTGAATGGACTGCCGACGGCCCTGGCGGCGAACCTGGGCGGCACGATCGTGGGATCGAGTATCTCCGGCGGCATCCAGGATTTTGTCAATCAGTAAGTGCACGATGCGGTGGGCCGCTTGACCTCGGTCACCCAGACGAGCCAATCGGGCGGCAACAGCGTGGCCGCCAAACTGGCCACGTTCCAGTACGATGCGGCCAGCGCGTTGACCGATCTGCGGCGGTACAGTGCGACGACCGCCAGTCCCACCTACCTGGAAGTCCATTCGCGATTCGGGTACGACGGCGCCGGGCGCGTGCAGAGCCTCACGCATGCCAAGAGCGAGATCGCGGCGGGCCAGATGTGGAACGGCACGTCGTCGCTGCCTTCGTCACTGCAAGGGGGCAACCTGCTGGCCGGGTATTTTCTGGCGTACGATCAGGACAATCGGCTGACCGGCTGGTCGAGTTACTCCGATGCGTTCAAGACGACGTATGCCTACGACAGCCGGGACCAGGTGACCGGCGCCACACACACGGCCATCGCGGGACTCACGTTGTCGCGCGCCCTGCCGTCGGCCGAGAGTCATGCGTTCGACGGGACGGGGAATCGCAATCTGTCCGGTGGCTCGTCGAGTTCGGCCAACGGCACGTTCAACCGCGTGCAGAACGACGGCACGTACACCTATGAGTTTGACGCCGAGGGGAACCAGATCCGCCGCACCAAGATCTCGGACGGGAAGGTGACCGAGTACGAGTTCGACTATCGCAACCGGCTGGTGAAGGTGACCGAGAAGAACAGCGCCGGCGGGGCGGCCACCAAGATCGTCACGTTCCAATACGACGCCTTCGACCGGCGCACGGGCAAGCTGTTGGATTCCGACGCTAACGGCACGATCGACCGCAAGACGGCCTGGGTCTGGGACGGCCAGCAGGTCGTGCTGCAGCTGGTCGATGCCGACGGCGCCGGTTCGGGGCCGTGGAAGCTCACGAATCGCTACCTCTATGGCGAGGCGGTGGACCTGGTGCTGGCCGACGAGCACTTGCCTAACGGCGGGATCGGCCTGACGTCGGTCAGCACCACGACGGGCAATTTCTCGTGGCCGCTCTTCGATCAATTGGCCAGTGCGCGTGATGTCGTCGATTCCAACGGCGTGATTCGCCAGCAAGTGGTGTTCGACAGTTTTGGCAACCGGCTGAGCGAGACGGACTATAATACGAGCGGCGCCGTGATCCCGAGCAGCGACCCGGCGGCCGTGGATGAACTGTTTGGCTACACGGGTCGCGAGTGGGACAGCGACGTCAACTTGCAGTACAATCGCGCGCGCTGGTACGACCCGGCCCAAGGCCGCTGGATCAGCCAGGACCCCATCGGCTTCGCCGCCGGCGACGTGAACCTGTATCGGAATGTGGGAAACCAGCCGACTGTTTACAGAGATCCGAGCAGCGAGCTTGAGATCGAACGCACGCGTCGACGTGGCCGACGAGAACGCGGGGAAAGCCGTCCAGAATCTGCGTCGGTGTGTCGGATCGAAGCGGGTTCGGGCCAGTACAACCGGCACTCAGGACACGCCCTCCTGTGCAGTTCGGCGGGATGGCGCTAGCAGCTCAGAAGTGCGCCACCAGCTGTGCACCTGGCGACCAAACAGAAGCGTCCGGTTGACGTCAGTGAGGCCGGAGCCCGAGAATAGCCCTGCCGCGCCGTCAATTTGGCCACACCGAACGTCCGAACACGTCAGCGGAAACTGCCCCAGGTGGATGTGACCTGCCGCAGTTGGCGGATCGCGTTCTGCGACGTGGGTGAGCGAGATCGCCTTCGGCCACATCCCTTTCTGCGCTCAGGTCGATTTCACCTGTGCGTGCAACGACACCATTCCCAATTGGGCCGGGCTTGTCGCGATTCAACCCGAAGCGCCCTCGCACGGCGGACCGAGGACACGGCCTGGTGGGCAACGCGGTCGCAGCGGTACGCCATCCTGTCAGGCGTGGTCCACCCTCCGAGCCCGCGAGCCATAACCTCGCAGTCGCCGGTTCGAATTCCGTCCCCTCAACTTGAAACCCCCGTTTCGAAATCGCCAGACCGTGGGGTTAACCGCTCTCACGCGGTGTCATGCCGTGCAATGTCCGTCCAAAACCGACGGCGAGATGAAGTGAATCCAGGTTGGCGGCGATAAGCCCGCGAACAATCTCAGAGGATCGGGATGGGGGTTCAATCCAGCCAACGTGATACACTGTGGACGAACGTTATCTCTCCAATGAGCAGGGCCATGTGCGACGTCACACGTATTCTCGGCAAGATTGAGGCAGGCGATCCCTCGGCCGCCGAGCAGTTACTGCCGTTGGTCTACGAGGAACTGCGGAAACTGGCTGCGGCCAAGCTGGCCAATGAAAAACCGGGCCAGACTTTGCAGGCCACGGCGTTGGTTCACGAGGCGTACATCCGGCTGGTCAACGTGGAAAAGGTCCAGTCATGGGAGTCGCGTGGCCACTTCTTCACCGCGGCCGCCGAGGCCATGCGCCGCATCCTGATCCATCGCGCACGGCAGAGAATACGCTCAAACTTGGCGCCAATCCTCAGCGGATCTCGCTGGAAGATGCCGGTTTGATGGTCGAAGCCGATCCGGAGCGACTCCTTGCGTTGAACGACGCTCTCGACCGTTTGGAGGCCGAGGACCCGCATGCCGCCGAAATCGTCAAGCTGCATGTGTTCGCCGGCCTGTCGGTGGATGAGGCGGGAGAGACGCTGCAAATCTCTCACTCAACTGCCTACCGCCACTGGACTTACGCTCGCGCGTGGTTGCGTACCCGGTTCCGCGACGAGCGGTGAGCAACCGGCTTGGCAAGATTCTTCAGAGAATCTGCGGGATAAATCTCGCGATTTATCCGCATTGATCTATGAGGCCCTGAACAAGGACAGAAACCATGACCGTCGATCCGCAAAAAGCGAAAGGCATTTTCCTCGACGCGGTAGAGCGCCATGTTCCCGCGGAGTGGGCAGACTTTCTGCAGCAGGCCTGTGGCGACGACGCGGAGCTGCGGCAATGGGTCGAAGAACTGCTGGCTGCCCACGGAGGAGTCGACAGCTTGCTCGATCGTGCCTCGACGGGCCGCCACGTCACCGTGCCACAAACCGAGGGCATCTCCATTAGCGAACGCCCCGGCACCCGCATCGGCCCCTACAAACTGCTGGAGAAGATTGGCGAAGGCGGCATGGGCGTCGTCTACATGGCCGAGCAGGAAGAGCCGGTCGCACGGCGCGTGGCCCTCAAGATCATCAAGCCGGGTATGGACACGCAGCAGGTGATCGCTCGGTTCGAGGCCGAACGGCAAGCGTTGGCGATGATGGACCACCCCAACATCGCCAAGGTCTTCGATGTGGGCACGACCGACAGTGGCCGGCCTTACTTCGTGATGGAACTCATCCACGGCATTCCGGTCACCCAGTTCTGTGATCAGCAGCACCTGACAGCTCGCGAGCGACTGGGACTCTTCATCCCCATCTGCCAGGCCGTCCAGCATGCGCATCAAAAGGGTATCATTCATCGGGACATCAAGCCCAGCAACATTCTGATCGCGCTCTACGACGGCCGCCCGGTACCGAAGGTGATCGACTTCGGCGTGGCCAAGGCCGTCAGCCAGAAGTTGACTGAGAAAACCATGTTCACGGGCCTGGGGCAGATCGTCGGCACGCTGGAGTACATGAGCCCCGAGCAAGCCCAGTCGAATCAACTGGACATCGACACGCGCAGCGACGTGTATTCGCTGGGCGTCGTCCTGTACGAACTGCTTACCGGCGATACGCCGTTCGACAAGCAGCGACTGCGGTCGTCGGCCTGGGACGAAATGCTGCGGATCATCCGTGAGGAGGAACCACCCAAACCCAGCACGAAGCTCAGC
>CAVWHV010000019.1:0-65410 GCA_963754725.1 uncultured Planctomycetaceae bacterium | reverse complement strand
GCATCCCGCAGGGTCACTGACGCTGCCCTGTCCGTTGCCGGCCCCAGGGCTGCTGCTGGTCGAGTTGCGACCGAGCCCGCCGGCGAGCCAGCGGTGACCGTTCCCGCGATCACGGGCTCGGTATCAGCAGTGCTGACAACACTTGCGCATAGATCCGATGGCCAAAGTCGTTCGGATGGTTGACGCCGTTGCCGGTCAGGTCCCAGTCCTTCTTGCGCTGCAGAAACTCCGTCCAGAGCGATGTCAGATCGGCGAGGGCTACACCGTGTCCACACAGCTCGGCCAGCGCGTCGCGATACTGGGGGAAGAGCTCCTGTTTGCAGCGTAGTCCAGTCGCGATTTCCCAACATCGGGGCGACCAGCACGAACTCGGCCTCGGGAAGTTCCCGCCGCACCGCCTCCATCATGGCTTGCATGTTGGCCTGATAGTCCTTGGCGGGACGGCCGGCGGAGTCGTTCATGCCGAACGCGAGAATCACCAGGTCGGGGCGGGCCTCGATCAGCTTGCCGATGTTGGCCAGTCCCCAAGCGGTGTCGGTACCTCCCACCGCGAAATTCGCCAGCGTAACTTTCGTGCCGTACGCCGATTCCAAGTTCATGACCAGCAGATCCTGGTACGGAGGTTGAAATGGCGCTACCTTGGCCCAGCTCGACGCATTGCAGCCCGTCGAGATGCTGTCGCCCAGCAGGGCAATGGCCAACGGCTCCTTGGCCGTGAGTCGCTGCAGGGTCCGAGGCAGTTGGTCTCGTGCCAATGCCGGCACGGCCGTGGGCCAGTTGCCTCGTGCTCGTAGGTCACGACCGTCTGCATGTCTTGATACTCGTGTCCGCCCCCGAACAGGATCTCTCCGTGGCCGTCCCGGTGGGTCAGGGCATAGGCTTGAGTGCCGGCGGGCCGCCGCAGATCCTGTGGGCTCTTGAACACGATCCTGGATCCCGCGGGCAGGGAAATCTCCCGACTGCCGGCATGCCAGACGTAGTCTCGGCCTTCCTCGTAGGTCACTTCGCCGGACGCGCTGCCGACGGACAGAATGCGAGTCGGTTTGAAGAGCAGCGCGGCACTTGGTTCGTGCACCGGGACCGTCGCTGACAAACAGCACCGTCTCACCGTACATGGTCGTGGAGCGCCAGAACGGCTGGAGTTGCTCGGCCGAGAACTTCCAGACCGTCTCCGGCTCAGTTCCCTTTAGGCTCGCGGCCCCGCACAGGACGACCGCGCCGAACTGGAGCACGCGAATCATTCGTGTAACGCTCGAGTGATTACTCACGTTGCTTCTCCTTTAGAAATCACCCAGCGCTTGGCCGTAGTCCGCGAGCGCCGGCTGTGGATCACCATGCAACTTGATGTAATCCGCGTCGATGAAACAGGCAAAACTCGTGACGTGACGAATGCCGCGCCGACGATAGCTCTCGAGATCTGCGATCAGCACATCTTCGTGCCACGGTAGTTTCGACGGCCGGCCGTTTCCATCCGGAGAGGCGAGACACGTCGAGCCAGTACTCCAGGACCTGAGCGGTCTCGCGCGGGAAAAGCTCCAGGTTCCGCATCCAGCATCTCGATGCGATCCACGGCCGGCAGATCGGATTGTTGCTCAAACGGTCGATCGTGCCTGCGTCGTATGGGAGCGTACTCCAGGAAAATGTGCGGTTGTGGCTGGATCTGCTGCGGTGGCTCCAAGGTCGGTCCGTAGGCAATGTGGCAGACGGTCGCTTCAGGATCGCCGTGCTTTCGCAGTGCCTCCAGCATGGCATGTTCCACGAGCAGTGCCTGTTCGCTCGACCGCAGTCCGCGGCACTTGTCGCAATGGCACCATTCGCGTCCGTCGTCCGGCCAATAGAAGTAGCGGTGCGTGGTCGGGCGCAGTATCCGGCCGAACTCGACCGCCGCTTCTGCAATCAGCTCCAGTGCGCGCGGGTGCGACGGACAACAATTGAAGTCCGCGTTGCGCTGCCCGCTGGCATCCAGGCGAAACATGGTCTCGTCCTGCCCAAAGTACTCGCGCGACAGCAGGTCGCCCATGGCGTGGAGTTCGTATTCCACGTGCAGGTGAAGGTTCCCACATTGCTCCAGAAACTTCTGCCCCATGTCCGACTGTACGAACTTGACCAACACGTCCAGTCGCCGCGCAGCGTGCAGGCCGATCGTGTTGAGACCCGCTCGCGCCACCCGAGCAGGCCAATCGGCAAGGGTCAGGTCGAACGGGTAGAGCACGACGCCGCGGGTCGCAAACCGTGGCGATTCACCTGCTGTCGCCAAAGCCTTCCTGGCGACCGCCGCAGCTGCCAGCGCGGTCACCAGGAACTGACGTCGTTTCATCATGTTCGACTCCTCTCGAAACTGTTGTCCGCGGATCAGCATCGACCGTCTCCTGGCACGCCATTCTACCTTTCTACCCCCGCACTACCCAAGTATGGTGCGGACACCGACGATGGACCATAATTAGCGTTCACCGCACGGTCGGCGGCACTGCTCGCGCAGTGGTCTGAACGGGCGTTCGAGTGAATCGCTGGAGCTGGCATAAGGACTCGCACGATGGCATTACGTCGCACATGCTTTCTTCATGAACAGGGCGTCTGGATGATCGGCGTGATGCTGTGCGGCAGTGTCCACCTCGACGACCGCACCTTCAACGCAGGCAGGCACGCCGCCCCAGGCGCCTGCCACGCTTCAGGCTGCCGCCCGCGGCCTGTTTGATGTCGGCGTCGGTCTGAACGATCGGATCGCCGAATCTCCCGACGATTGGAAACTGCTCACCACTCAATTTGGCAGTGTCACGCCTGAGAACTGCATGAAGCCGGCTGCCGTGCAACGAGCCGCTGGGGCATTCGATTTTCGGCAGCCGGATCAGTTCGTGGATTTCGCGACAAAGCATCATCTGCAGATCGTCGGTCACTGTCTGGTGTGGGCCAAAGACGATCGGACACCCGCCTGGTTCTATCTGGACGGCGATAAACCTGCCAGCCGGGAACTGCTGCTGCAGCGCATGAAGCAACACATCGACACGGTTGTCGGAAGATATCGTGGACGCATTGCTTCCTGGGACGTCGTCAACGAGGCGATTGACGACGGCGAACACGATCTGCGCCCCTCCGGATGGGTCACGGCCTGCGGCGACGAGTTCCTCGTGAAAGCGTTCGAGTATGCTCATGCCGCGGATCCGGACGCGTTGCTGATCTACAACGACTACAACAACGAGTTGCCCGGCAAACGCGAAAAGGTGATCCGCCTGCTGCGATCGCTCAAGGAACGCGGCGCTCCGGTGCACGCCATGGGATTACAGGGCCACTATGAACTCGACCGCATTCCTCTCTCAGAACTGGAAGCCACCTTGATCGCCGTGCGAGAACTGGGCGTAAAGGTGGTGGTGTCGGAACTGGACATCGACGTCGTTTTGCGCAGCCGCTGGTGGGCTGACGGAGGCAAGTACCGGGAGGAGTTGGCGAAGTATGATCCCTACCGAGATGGCTGTCCGGCCGATATTCTGCGGCGGCAAGCGGAACAGTACGCGCAGCTGTTTCGCTTGTTCGCCAAACATGCCGACGTCATCGAGCGGATCTCGTTCTGGAACCTGCACGATGGCCAAAGCTGGCTCAACTATTTCCCCTGGAAACGCGTAAATTATCCTCTGCTGTTCGACCGGCAGGGCCAGCCGAAGCCGGCCTTCGATGCCGTGATCGAAGCGTTGCAGGAGCGACAACCGGAGTGAGAAGGGAAAGGTGTCGGCATGGGGATGCGTTCGTCGATGGTCGTGGTGCTCTTGGTTCTGCTGGCACAGTCGACGAATCGGCTTGTGCTGGCTCAAGACGCGGCTCGCCAGCCCTTTTTCGGAATCCACGTGGTGGATGAACACACGGAACGCGGTGTCCCGCTGATCGAGCTGGAGACGGTCAATCACTTGCGATTCGTGACCGACAGCGCCGGCTGGATCGCTTTCCACGAGCCGGGGCTGATGGGTGAGCCTGTTTTCTTTGAGGTCAGAAGCCACGGTTACCAGTATGCCAAGGACGGTTTCGGTTTTGCGGGTCTGGTTCTCACACCGCAAGCAGGGCAAGAGTCCGTCATTCGGGTCCAACGCACCAACATTGCACAGCGCTTGTACCGGATTACCGGCGAGGGAATCTACCGCGACAGCATGCTGCTCGGCAAGCCGATACCGTTGATCCATCCGCTGGGGACCGGCAAAGTGGCTGGACAGGACTCCGCCATGGCGGCGCCTCTATCGCGACAGGATCTACTGGTTCTGGGGCGATACAAACCGGATGCGGTATCCACTGGGCCACTTCTGGATGTCGGGCGCGACCTCGCCGCTGCCGGGTGCGGACGGAGTGGATCCCAGCCAGGGAATCGAGCTCGACTATTTCGTCGGCGACGATGGCTTCAGTCGGCCGATGGCCCGCTTGGGAGTGGAATCGGGACCCATCTGGATCGACGCGGTCTGCGTGTTGCCCGATCGGCAAGGGAGGTCACGACTGGTGTGCCACTATGCCCATATGAAGAGCTTGGGTGAGATGCTCGACCACGGGCTGGCAATCTACAACGATGAAACGGCAGCAGTTCGAGCAACTCCAGCCGCTGTCGATGGACCAGTTGTGGCGGTTCCCTGGACAAGCTCATCCGATCCAGCATGGCGAGGGGACGACGGAATATCTCTATCTCGGCGAGGTGTTTCCAACCGTGCGGGTCCCGGCAACGCTCGCCGATCTGACGGCCACAGATACCTGGGAGGCCTGGACCTGCCTGCAGCCCGGAAGCGAGCTCGGCTGATCCACAGTTCACGCGGGATGCCGAAGGGCACGTGCGAGTTCAGCTGGCGGAAGAACGCACAGCCCGTGGACATCGCGCAGCAATGGCAGTGGATTTCGCAGAAGCAAGCTCACGCCGGACGAAGCCAACGGCGTGCCACTGGACACCGATTCTGGCCAACCGGTGCGTCTGCACCGCGGTTCGGTGGCCTGGAATGCCTACCGCCAGAAGTGGATCGCGATTGCCGGGGAGCAGGGAGGGACTTCGCTGCTGGGAGAGATCTGGTACGCGGAGGCTCCCGCGCTGACCGGGCCTTGGCGCGCGCGACGAAGATCGTGAGTCACGACAAGTACAGCTTCTACAATCCTGTTCATCACGCTTTCTTCGATCAGGATGGTGGCCGCGTGATCTACTTTGAAGGTACCTACACGACGTCGTTTTCCGGCAATCCCATGCCGACCCCGCGCTACGACTACAATCAGATCATGTATCGTCTGGAACTCGACGATCCCCGCCTAAAACATGCACAAGATTGACTCCATTCGCAGGCACGTCGCGCCCATGCATACCCAACACCGTCGTTCTCGACTCGTGCGGACTATTGTTCAGCTGATGCTCGCCATCGTGTTGAGCAGTGGGTCGCCCCAGGCCACGATGGCGGAAAACCCCGCTGACTTCACAGCTGCACAGCTGCCAGTTGTTCGAAGTGGCGTTATCGCCGACCCCCGCGCCAGCCATACTGCTGACCTGACCGCGAGTCTTCCCCGCGTGCCGGACTACACATTCCTCTGGTGGGCGGACGGTTTTCGAGGCCGCTCACCGACTGGTCAATGGAACCGAGCGATCCAGACCGGCCAATACGCCTTTGTGCTGGATGTCGAACGGATGGCCGTTCCGCACATGGGCCCGGTGAGCAACCCGTTGTCCTATGTCGATGCGGCGCGCAAGGCAATGCCGTCTGGAGCGATCTGCCGCCGGCCAAGCTGGACCTGGAGATCCGTGTCGACGGCATCACGTATCGTTGCACGCGCGGTGGACCCGCTCTGGATCACGACGGTCCGCGCATCATCGAGTCCGGTCGGTTCGTGCAGCGTGCGGATGTGACCGGCTTGGTGTTCCAGTCGCCAGACGGACAGACGCTGGGGGCACAATCGCGGTTCGAGACGTGTGCCTGGCCCGACCACCTCACACTGCTGCTGGATGCTTATCCGGCTCTGCGGCCGATCTCGGCCGCCGACACATTTGGACGGATCGGGGGAGGCTACGGGTTTGATGGCACCAATCATCTCGACGTTCCTCTGACCACCGACGAGTCACCGCCCGAGTTCACACTCGCTTGCTGGGTCTACCTGCCTCCCGACTTCTGCGCAACGCAGCTTGAGCCTTGGCTCCTGTGCGTCAACGGCAACGAATGGGTGGATGGGCACTGCGGAATCATCCTGAGCAGCAGCGGAGTGCCACGGGCCGTATTGAACATCGGTGGGGGCCGGGAGAACTGCACGTCCGTCGGCGCCGCGTATGCAGACGGGCGAGGAAGAGTCCTGGAGTCCGAACGCTGGCACCACCTGGCCATGACGTATGACGGAGCGACGCTGAGTCTTTTCGTCAACGGCCAGGTCAGTGGAACCGGTGCCGTAAACAAAGTCCGCCAGCCGCTGGGCGGGACGCTGACGTTCGGACGCCGGGGCGACAACAGCGGTGATGGATACCACTTCCGCGGAGTCCTGGACGAAGTGCAGTTGTATCGCCGCGCGCTGGACTACTGAGGAGATCGCCCGTTTGGCACGCGATCTTCAGGACACGTCGAATGAGCCGGCCGTTCGCAAATGGTCCTTCGATCCGTCCGGCACGTCACTCGATCGTCGCCCGCCTGCCGATTGGACCAACGCGGCCCTCACTCTCCGGCTGACCACTGCCGACGCGCAATTTGAACAATCGGTGACACTACCTGTGGGTCATGTCTGGACGCAGGATGATCCTGGTCGAGTGGTGATTGGCCTGGACTTCGAGAACGGTGCGATCCACCGCAGGTCCAGCGCGGGGGACACATCGGATCGAGCGCTGAACATCACGGCGACCGATGTGCATTCGGGTGCGTCCGTCCCGGTGCTCTCGGACCCGGACAGCGGTTGCCGGCGGGTGAACCTCGATGGGATCTCCAAGCAAGGAGATGTCCACGACCGCATCGAGCGTGTGCAGCTGCACCTGCAGAATCTGTCTGACCAGGAGCAGCCGGTGCGTCTGCTGTTCGATAAGACTCAGGACCTGCCGATCACCGGCATGTCTGCCGTCCTTCGTGACCGAAACGGATTCCCCACGGGGATCCCGGTCCAGTTGAGCAAGAACTGGCATCGCAGCGAGCAGCGTCGGTTAGTGTACGAGGGTCCCTGGTTCCACGGCTTCACATTCCTGCGCTTGCCACCCCGCGCGAACATGGAGTTGGAGCTGGCCCTGATCGGAGCTCACTGGGGTGGCGTGGCGGCCGCTTCGCACGCCCAATTGTGTCTGGTCGGCTGGGGTTCCAACCAGTTGTGGGACCAAACGGCGCTCGGGTCGTGGGGCGAAAACTTCTGTTTCGAAGCGGATCGCGCGCAGGCGACTGCCCTCGTGTGCGACGTCCGACCACTCATGGTGCACGCCATGAACAGCGACGTGCCGACGCAGTGGAACTGGACGAACAACGTGGGAGGTGGCGACGCGTTTCGGCTCTTCGCGCGGGACGGCAGCTACGTCCGACCGGTGCGGATGAAGACTGCGTATCTCCGACAGGGTCCGTGCTTGACCGATGTTCGTTATTGCGGTACCCTCGCCGACGGTGCCATCGCACATTCGCTTGCGGCAACGTTGTACCGCACCGACGACATGGCTCGGTGCATCTACCGTCTGCGGCTCGACGTCTCGCAACCGGTGGAGTATTCGCGTTTCGTGATACTCCAGATCGGAGCCGACACGTACGGCTACACGGCGGAGCGCCAGATGGCGGTCGGCAACGAAGAGGGCCTGCTCCGCCAATGGGCCACCGAGTGGGGAGGCAATCAGTATCGCACAACTCCGGCGCTGCTGGTCGGTCGCGTGCCATGGGTGTCGCTGCATGAAGCCGTTTCGCGCGACACATCGAAATCCGGCGCTTGGGCCAATCGAGGTCTGGTCATTCGTTCCTGGCAAGCGCGATTGGGGGGCAAGGACTGCGGCCCTTGGTTTGCCGAACACGGCGTGAGTGTCGGTGGCGCAGACACGTCGACGGCGGACATCGTTCCACCCGCGAATGCGACCCGACTGGAACCTGGAGATTTCGTGGAGGCGGTGATCGAGCACATTGTCGTTCCCCAGTTTGCACGCGACTATTACGGTCCCAACGAAAGCCTCCGTCAGGCGCTGACGCGGGATGAAAACACCTGGCGCATGGTCTATCGCGAAGCGGTCGGGAACGATCTGGAGGTCACAGCGACGGTCGGACAGGTCGAACGTGCGCGGCCGGTGGTCGTCTGCGCTGAGGGAAGTCGGGCCGAGTTCGTGGTCAGCGGCGGGAAGGGCTATGTTCCGATCACGGTGCGCGGCCTGAGCACGTACCGTGCGCCGAATCTGGAGACGCACGACCAGGATGGACATTGGCGTGCGATCGACCAGGCCGTGCACGGCCGCGACTTCTGGCAAGCGGACTATGATCCCTCATCGCGGACTTGGGACATCACATTCACCGTCCCCGCCGACTCGTCCGATGACGTGCGCACAAAACGGGCATTCCGGTTCCGTGCGGACTAGTTTTAGCACTGCTGAAGCAGGAGTGCCATTGCTCACAAAAACCAATCAGGCTGCCCGGCAGCGTTGGCAAGCAGTACACGCTGGCTCTTGAGACCGAGGGAGGCACTACCCGGATGACAGCCTGGGCGGATGGCTCGTCGGGACCGGACTGGATGATTGAGGAAAACATCGAGCCCGGTACCGGTTCACTTTGCTTGATCGTCGCGGTAGAATCATGCAGCGTCGCGCGGGCTGCGAAAACCCTGCTGCGTTACGGACGAGCCTTCGCCTTGCCGGAGTTCGACCATCGTTCGGTGTAATCACACGATGGGACCTGGACATGGGTGTCATTGCAGAAGCGTTGCGGCCTACGCTGCAGCCGCTGCTCGATCAGACCGATGGTTCTGTGGAACAATTGAACAAGGCATTCACGATTACCCAACTCTGCTATAACCTCGCGATGTTGCCGGAAGACCGTCGCGATCACGTGCTTAGCGAAATGAGGTCAAGTCTCAACATGGATGACCGTTGATTCTCGTTCGCAGAACTGACTCGCTGGGGCGACCGACGCGAGTCAGTTGGAGAGGTTTTTCAGACACAACTGTCCGGGAGAATGGTTCCCTTCTCGACACACTTTCGTCGAGTCCTCATGCCCGCCAGTGTTTTCTTTCTTTCAGTACTCGCCTTAACGGTTGGCATGGCGATCTGCTACATTGTCGGCGGCGTCATTACTCCGCCCGTTCTGCTACCTGCGGCCTGCTTGTGGCTGCTCGCCCGAATGACTGGTGGACTGACGGAGATGGCACCGAAATAGCAATCGCATCCACTGGAACCGGCGGCCGGGCCGGTTTCGAGTCGCGAGTCTTCACCGCCGGCCGAGTGATTGTGCTAACATGCTGTCTGAAATGCGCTGGTCGATCGAGGCCCCCTGGGGTAAGGTGCGGCTCCGCATCTTTGAGCCGGCCGTGACTGAGGTCCTGGCCGCTGCCCCGCTGCTCGCGACTTTCTACAACGACAGCCATAACTCCGCCATGATGACGAACTCGCGAGAATTGACCGTCGCCGACGTCGTGGAAACGTTCGCGTCATTGCGGGCCACTGGCGAGCACCCGTTCTTGCTCGAGCGGGATGGCGAGTTGATGGGTGACGCGGACTTCCGGAAATGCGAGGGGGCGGAGGCGGAATTCGCCATCATGATCGGGCAACGGGCCCAGCAAAGTCGTGGCCTCGGCACGCGCTATGCCGCGATGATGCACGTCGCGGCCCTGCGCGTGTTCAAGTTCGAGCGCGTCTACGCCACGATTATTCCGACGAATGTCGCCTCGCGCCGAATGCTCGAGAAGCTCGGTTATGAGGTAGACCAGAGCCAGCGCGCGGCTTCCTTCGCCGATGCCATAGACGACATCGCGATGTCGCTCGACCTGGTCCAGTTCGAGCGGGAGCACGCCGATCTCCTGTCGGAAGTGGTCATCACCGCGCGGCCACCGTCGCCGGACTGATGGTGCCCCCCTCAGCACGTCGCGAAACCTGACACCCGCGAACCGCTATAGATCGAGGAGCCAATCGCGATGCAACGAAGACTGCGAAAATCGATGGTCGGGACAATCCTGTTGGCCTGTGTTGCGATGTGCGGCGCGGCCGAGGATGAATCGCGCTGGGTGCATCCGCTGTGCCAGCTGCTGGATGTAACCACCAACGGCCCATTCGTCGAACTGGCCGACAAGAGTCTGATGACGATCGACAGTCACGGCATGCGCACTAGCACGGATGAAGGCAGAACCTGGTCCGCAGCGCAGCCGGTCTGCGAGGGCCTGGCCGGCGGGCCGCCGGGCAGGCAGGAACCCGCCGCGTTTTACGTCGTGCGCGCGGAAAGCGGCGCGGTGGCTGTCTATCTCAATTTCGCCACCTACAACTTCTCTTGGGACAGCGCCACGAATCAGCCCAAGGACGATTGCCTGTTGGAAATCTGGGCGATCCGCAGCATTGATGGCGGCAAGACCTGGATTGATCGGCAGCGCATCCTGGAGGGCTACAATCCCAATTTCTTCGGCTTCATCCAGACTCGCAGCGGGCGCCTGGTGGCCACGGTGCCTCACGTCGTCCGCGACCCAGGTCGCTATGCGGCCTGTTCTCTCACCTCGGACGACGATGGCAAGACGTGGACGCGGAGCCACTTCGTCGACTTGGGCGGACATGGAGACCACTCCGGAGCGATGGAACCTGCAGTGGCCGAGCTGAGCGATGGCCGACTCCTGATGCTGATTCGTACGCATTGGGGCCGCTTCTGGGAAGCTTTTTCTGACGACGGCGGCCTGTCGTGGCGCACCGTTCACCCCAGTCAGATCGTGGCCCCCAGTGCCCCGGGTCATCTGCTGAAGCTGCGCAGCGGCGCTTGGTTCTCGTCTACAACGGCCCGCCGGCGCGCCAGGAACTGTCGGTGGCGTTCTCCGAGGACGACGCCCGGAGTTGGACCAAGCCCGTCGTCATCGCGCGCCAGAAGGACGGCCAGTTGAGTTACCCGTACATCTTCGAGCGACGTCCCGGCGAGTTGTGGGTCATGGCGGGCTTCGCCTTCCAGAAAGACTGGGAGGCGCCGCTGCCGCTGAGACTGAAACTGAACGAGCAAGAGTTCGTGCAGGGAGCGGCCAAGACCCCGTAGCGACTTCACAGACTGCCTTCCTTGTGGACCGTTCTGCGGTTTCCAGCCACCCCCGGAAGCCGTGCCCATGATCGACGTCATCCGCAGGCTGTCGCGAATTGAATCGGGCGACCCGCTGCCAGGCAAACGGGTCTTCTCGTTTGCTTTCCGTGGTCGGACGCCTACAAACCCTTGTACCGTGTCGATCGCGGACCGAATGGAGCCGCGCTGGTCAGGTTCGCCGTTGGATGACTAGATGAAGAGCATCCCAGCTCGCCTGGGAGGCTTGTTAACGAGTAAACCGACGTGGATGAATCCCTCTGGGTGTTTGTCCGCGTCGGTTTTTTATTGGTCTGCAGCGGCCCGAGCTCACACTTATTCAGAGGGAATCGGTCATGGCATCCAAGCGATCGTCGAGGACGGGGCCGCGGCGGGCCATGTTTCTCCCCACGTGGCGGGCTAGAAAGCGATCTTCCACGGCGAGCGGTAACCGCCGGCTGCTGTTTGAGAACCTTGAGCAGCGGGTGCTGCTGGCGGCCGATTGGCAGAATTCCCTCAACCAGCTCGACGTCTCCGACAACGGTGTGGTGACCCCCCTCGACGCGCTCACGGTCATCAACGAGTTGAATCTGCGGCGGATCAGCGATGGACGATCAAAGGGGTCAGGACTCGTTGTTTCTGGCGTAGACACGGAAATGGCTACATTTTCTCGGCAAAGTGGCAAACGGCAGCGCCAAGTGAATGCCACGATTGCATGCGAGCGTTGAATGACACAGACATGTCACTTGACACTTTAGCCAACGCCGACGTGGGCGGCGTGGCGACTCGTCTTCCCGCCGGGGAGGAACCCTGACACTCAATCTTCTTGCCCCGGCCTCGCGCCTGCTATCAGCCAGCAACACCGATCGCCGTGGGAGGAACTCAACGCGGAATTTCATGTGCTGGAGATGCCGAAGTTCCGACGGGAACTGGCGTCGTTGCAGGAGCCGCTGGACTTTTGGTTATACTTTTTCCAGAATGGGAAGGAGCTGGATGCCGATGTGCTGCCAGACCCCTTGGCTCGGCCGGAAATCTGTCAAGCGATGGAGGTGTTGAAGGTGTTTTCCCAAAGCGAACTGGAACGGGACCGTTACGAAAATCGCCTCAAGGCGTCGCGCGACCAGCAGGCGATGATGGAGGAGCGGGACGAAGCCATCCAAGAGCGTCAGCAGGCCGAGGAGAAACTTCGGCAGGCGGAGCGGCTGGCGAAACAGAATGTGTCTGCGCCGGATCCAGCTCTGCCAGCGTGTGCTGGGCCAAGCACCAACGCCCAGCGACCAACTGCTGGTCCAGTCGATCGACGAACTGTGTTCGTTGGCAGATCAGTTGGAACGGCAACTACCCGCTCCGTAGGAGATCTTCCGATTCTCGACTTTTGGGAGGGAAAATGGGGAGTGGTACATTTTCCGCTGCAAGCTGAACAGGGGGAAGCGGTCAGGGGTCAGCTCTATTTCCAAGGGTGTTTCCGGCGTGATCCGCAAGAGCTCCAGAATGGGCTTTTCGATCACCAGCGCGTAGCTGTTGCCATGTTTGGTCAACGTCTTGATCATGGGGGTACAAGGACGGCCATATCCGCTACATTGCAGTGCAGGTCTTTCGGCGACGATTTGAAGGGCAAGTTCTCTTGAAACACATTGGGCCAGTTCTGCCGCTCGTCAATCGCGTTGTCGTGTTCGCGGGGAGCAGCGCCATGCTGGTTGGCATCGCTGCTGCACTCGCGACGCCGAGGTTTCGCAGCGAATTGAACGTCGCCTATGGCTTCGTGCTGGTCGCGTTTGCCGTGATGGCCTGCGTCGGAGTTTGGATCAGCCTGAATTGGCGAAACGTCACGGAGGTGAATCTGGATGCGTCCCCGCCGGCTGATGACCGCCCGTCAATTCCGGACGATACAATGGACGGCCGGTTCGCCAGCGATCAACCGTGGATGGGCATGGTCTATGTGGCCGGCGCGTTGAGTGGCCTATGCGGCGGCGTTCTTCTCACGCCACGCCAACGACAGTACGCTGGGCGTGTTTGTCCTGTGCGGCGCGTCGGTCGATGGCGTGTTCGCGGCGCTCGGCGACGGTCCGGCCGCGGGACGAATGGATCTGCTCACCGTGCTGCTGCACGAACTGGGACACATCGCCGGCCTGGACGATCTCGACGCGGCGAGCATCCCCGACGGACTCATGACGGAGTTACTATCGGCCGGCGTACGCCGCCTGCCTCGCTAATCTGACCGTTTACTGTTTCCAGGGCGCGATCGTGACGCTCTCCGAATCCTGGAGTTTGGTCATCTCCCGAGCGGTTCCCGCAGAGCGCACCTGATCGAGCAAGGCTTTCCGCACCTGGTGAAGAACCACGAGTGGTTCGGTCGACGGGGACGCGCCGATCGTAATCCTGCTGAGTTCCAAGTCCACCACATCATCACAGACAATAGCAGGTCGCGCGTCGGCATCTTTCACCTGAAGAATGGTATCGCGGATGGTCAGCTCCTTAACATGTCCGGCGTAGATGCCGTGGCACGGGACGGTGCGCTTGAAACAGTAGTACTCCGGCCAGTGGTCCCCAATCGCCTCCAGAGTGAGGTCCGGCAACGTGTGCGACTTCGAGTCTCCGGCGGTGCCACCGCCGCCCGACCGGAATCGGATGTTGTCGAGCGTGACATTTTCGATTGGATGGCCCGGCAGGCCGACCAGGATAAAGGCCGAGTCCTTTCCGCAGGCACTCGAGTCCACGAGCAGATTGCTGAAGGTGATGTCCCGCAGTGCCTTCATCGCGGCCAAACCGGGCGGTGCGTCTTTCGCGGCACGCTGCTGACCGAAGGTCATGAAAACGGGCCGCGGCACATTCTCCATGACCAGGTTGGCAAAGAGCATGTTTCTCATCTCGCCGCCTTCGCACATCTGGATCTTCAGGCCCGCGTCCTGAATATCCCGAAAGACGCAGTTGGTCACCGTGACATTGCTGAAATCACCACGCGAAAGCAGTCCGATGCGGATGCCGGCCCAATGGCTGACGAAGATGCAGTTGCTGATCGTAACATCGCGGCAGGCACGGTCGGGCCGCGAGGTCTGGAGGCAGATCGAGTCATCGCTCGTGTCGAACGCGCAGTTGCTGACCCGCACTCTCTCGCAACCGTCGAAGTCGAGTCCGTCCCCGTTGTCGTTGACGCGGCTCTGAATAGTAACGCCGTCAACGACGATATCCTGGCAGTACAACCAACCGGTGGTCCAGGACGCCGGATTACGCAACGTCACATCGCGCATGCGGATCGAGGAACACTCCAGGAATCGGATCAGCATCGGCCGGTTTTCCAGAGAATCGTCCGGGTTCGGGAAATATTCGCGTGCACCGCGCCCGTCGATCACCCCGGCGCCCTCGATACTGATATGCTCCGCGCCACGCGCGAAGATCAGGCAGCGGTCCATGCGCGACTCGTTCTTATACATGTTGGCGTGGGTGTTGGTGGCGTAGTCGCCGATGCTCGTGCTGCCCAAGATTTCGCTTCCTGCGGCGAGATGCAGCGTGACGTGGCTCTTCAGGCAGAGCGTGCCGGTGACAAACCGTCCGCCCGCGACCAGCACACCAGCTGCTCGATTGCTGCTGCACGTGTCAATGGCGGCCTGAATCTGGGCAGTGTTCAGCGTCACACCATCGCCCACCGCCCCGAAATCGCGGATATCAAGCATCCCCGTCGACATTGGTTGCGCGTCGATGGCCCGGACCGCCGGCGTGAGTGCCATTGCCAAAGTCCACACCGCGAGAGCCATCCCCGAAGTGAAAGCGCCGAGGCTTGAGATTGTGGTCGACGGTCGATTGTTTTTGTGGAGTTTCATTGTTGCCGAATCGTGTCGCAGACTGGGGCTTGGCTGGTGCCGGGGATCGGAATGGGAACGCGGGAGAGCTGGAACCGCAGCACAACTGCTCGATGGGAATTCTGGTCTCCCGCCGCCCCGGATGCAACCCTCCGGATCACCGCACTGCGCCTTGTCCGTGGCGGGGTGGCCCTGCTCCGTGTGGCACTGCTTGCTGGCAAGCAGGATATGGTACAGGTAGGCGGCCGCCATCTCGAACAGGTCCTTATTCAGATATTGGCCGCCGAACGAAGTCTGGGGCATGGTGACTGCCGAATGCAAGAGGCCTGCGTCGCGCAGGTCGTCGCTGCCCCCGTAGGTCTCGAAGAGGTTTTGGCACATACACGTGACCTGTCAACCAACCATCTGTCCACGAACAGACCGGCCCAACCTGCATCGTCGCCCAGGGGAACTGTCCCGGTCCCCTTACCCTCGTATCCCGTGCCACCATGTAGTTGACCGTTCGCGCGGTCTTGGCACCGCAAGGTGTTGTCACGCCGTGGTGTGTTACTTTCGCGTGAACTTCCGGCAGGGCACGAAATGATTGTTCCGCAGTATTGGGCTGAAAGTCGCGTTCAGTATCGAAAGCAAGGGCGTCAAGTCACAGTGCGGCGGTTTGGCTGGTCGGACAACAGCCAGGACGCAGCGCAGGTCAACGCCGATGAGCGAGCGCAAGCAGCACTTCAACGACTGCTTTCGGGCGAAAAGCTTCCGCGCCGGGAACCCAAGGTTCCCTACAATGGTGGGGAGGGGATGGCTCGAGATCGGATAAGCCGTTTTGTGGAACAGCGTCCCGAGTGGAATCTGCGTGTCTATCGCACGCCGGCCGGCCTACCCCAGGTACATGGACCGCGCACCTCCAACGGTCGAGCCGTTGGGCATCCCTCCAGCGGCATCTCGGCGAGACCGAACCGGCACCGTAGCGACAACTGCCGGCTGAAGCCGGCACCCCGTCGGCCACCGGCTTCAGTCGGTGGTGGGCGAGCCAACCATGCGATTGACCAGCCGGCTTCAGCCGGACTTGCTCGCTGAAGCGAGCGGAGAAGAGTGTCTGTTGTACCTCACACCACCACGTGAACGTGGTGGCAAACAAGATGCCGGCTGAAGCCGGCAAGGAAGTATCGCAGTTGCCGAAGTTGGTGATCGACGCCCGCCTCGTCCTTTTCTTATTCTTCTATGCCCCCCATCTCGCCAGGTTAGAGCCCGGAGATCGCCCATCTCCCGACTTATTTTCACCTTTTGTTGAAAAAGTGGATTTTGCGCGTGGGATCGGCCGCGCCGTCACGCCTCTGAAGTGGCCGGCCCATGGTTGTTGGTCGGGCCGGCCCGCGATCCTATTGCTGAGATGCGTCCTGGCGATGGTCAGCGTAACGCTGGTGGACCGGAACTCCAAGGATTTTCCCCAGTTCGCCGTGCCTGGCCGTGCAAATTCAGACGGTCTGGAATTTTCCTGGATTTTCGCGTTACGTTCCCGCAGCCCGTTGCGCAATAAGGATTAGCGGGCAACACCACGGCGTCGAGCTGTAGGGGGTGTTGTCCGGGAAAAAGGAGCCCTTTGTCCGGCCCAAACCGCCTGTGGCTGCGGTGAAATCTTGGCCAGCCACTGTCTCGGCGTTGCCGAACTGACAGGAGTTCGAACGAACTGTATCTAGTTTAGAAAGTGTTAGGAGAGAGATCATGACCACGAAGTTCCGTTGTGCCGTTGTCCTGGTGTTTGGGCTGGCGACTTCCGTCGCTCAAGCCCAGAGTCTCAGCCTCGATTTACTGGAATTCGTCGTTAACACAACGGGTTTGGGCGATCAGGGGTTTCAGTCGTCCTGGAGCGGTGAAGGGCAAGTCAACTCGGTAGCGTCAAACCGTATCGACAGGACAATCGTCGTCTGGGAAGGGGCAGGTCCAGGCGACACGTCGGGAATTTTCGGCCGCCTTTTTGGAGGAGGCGGTGTGCCACTGGGTGGCGAGTTCCGCATTAACACGACTACGGCCGGGGGCCAGAACCTTGGGATCGTGGCCATGAACGCCAGCGGAAACTTCGTGGTGGCTTGGGCCGCGAGCAACCCCAGCATGCCAAGTCACAATGCCGTCTTTGCGCAGAGGTACAATGCGAACGGGCTCCCCCAAGGAAGCGAGATCAAGGTCACCAGTTTCAGCAAGTCATCCACCAATGGTCCCGTCTCTATTGCCATGGACGACGCTGGGAATTTTGTCATCGTCTACATGGGTGCTGGCAAGTACTTCCACGGCTGGTTTACGGATGGTGGGATTAGCTATTTTCAGCGCTACAATGCGCTGGGGCAGGCCCAAGGCAAGGCAGTGTTGTTGGAGAACGCCTCGGTGCAGAACGGTGGAACCGCGTCAGTTGCGATGAACGCGACAAACGGCGACTTCGTCATCACATGGAATGGTAACACCGGTGTTGTCGCTCGACGGTACAGTCGTTCAGGGCAAGCTCTGGGGAGTGTCCAGAGCATTAGCACGTCCGGCACATTTCCGTCGGTGGCCATGGACGATGATGGGGACTATGTGATCAGTTGGACAGAAGACTCCACACTCTGGGCCCAAGTCTTCCACGCAGACGGCACATCTGACAGTTCATTTCAGTACGCTGAAAACACCAGTCGTGCGTCCGTGTCGATGGATGGAAACCAGATTCTTTTTGCCTACATCCAAGGGCACCCCTATGTCGAGGGCCAGCCATATGACCCGTCTGACGCCTTCGTCGTGAGGTTTGATCGGTTGAACAACACTCTGGAGGACCTGCAAGTCAGCGATCCCGCCGCCACTGCAGACCAGCATGCCACATCCGTTGCTCTCACAGGCGCTAACGAGGCGCTGGTCGTCTGGAGCGGCCCGAACCCGAATGGCACGGACGGAGAGGACGTATTCGGCTGCTGGCTGGCGGTGACAACACCTTAGAACAGCCGCGCGTACGACCGCTCTTGGATGAGGCGCTCCGCCGATGGGAGTTGGCCGACTCGTTAGCAGCCGGCGTACGTCGCACGAATGTGGCGGGATTGGCCCTGCTCCGTGTGGCACTGCTTGCGGGCAAGCAGTGGTGAATGGCATCGTGTTGAGGGTAGCGTCTTCCCGCGTGAGCCTTATGGGTCGAAGGCACAGCCAACAAGTAGGCCGTGCCACACCGCAGAGGCCGGACAATGGGGAGTGGCATATTTTCCCCTGCATGCTGAACAAGGGGGAAGCGATCAGGCGTCAGTTTCTTGACACTTCACACTGACGGCCGTTTGCCACACAGTCTCCATCCTGCCATAAGCCCCGGCAGAATCAAGTATCGGGACCTGACTCCGGTTGGCGCGCATTCACTCGTCATCGGGAGGCGCGGATGCGCACGCGCCCGAAAGAATTCCGCGATCTCAGGCTTACCCGAACTGCCGCACGCCACGGACAGCGTCAGGTCGACCAGGCCGTCTTCATCGGCGTCGATTTCGATGTCGTTCATGGCCAGGAAGATGATCGCGGCCCTGGCACCCGTCCGTTTGTTACCGTCAAGAAACGGATGATTTTGCACGATATGGTACAGGTAGGCGGCTGCCATCTCGAACAGGTCTTTATGCAGTCCATGATCACCTACTCCGCCAGGCGTTTCATCGCACGGCCAAAGCGCGTATGGATCGTTTCCAGCGACTTCTGGAATTTCTTTTCTTCTTTCGTGTCCCGTACGGGCGTCAGGACGAGGCACTGCCCGTCGCTCATAATTTCAAAGGGTGTTTCCGGCGTGATCCGCAAGAGCTCCAGAATGGGCTTTTCGATCACCAGCGCGTAGCTGTTGCCATGTTTGGTCAACGTCTTGATCATGGGGGTACAAGGACGGTCATATCCTCTACATTGCAGTGCTGGGCTCTCGGTGATGATTTGAGAGGCAAGTTCTCTTGAAACACATTGGGCCAGTTCTGCCGCTCGTCAATCGCGTCGTCTTGTTCGCGGGGAGCAGCGCCATGCTGGTTGGCATCGCTGCTGCACTCGCGACGCCGAGGTTTCGCAGCGAATTGAACGTCGCCTATGGCTTCGTGCTGGTCGCGTTTGCCGTGATGGCATGCGTCGGAGTCTGGATCAGTCTGAATTGGCGAAACGTGACGGAGGTGGATCTGGATGCGTCCCCGCCGGCTGATGACGGCCCGTCAATTCCGGATGATGTCATTGACGGCCGGTTCGCCAGCGATCAACCGTGGATGGGCATGGTCTATGTGGCCGGCGCGCTGGGTGGCCTATGCGGCGGCGTTCTTCTCACGCCCCGCCACGCCAACGACAGTACGCTGGGCGTGTTTGTCCTGTGCGGCGCGATCCTCGGCGTGTTCGCCAGCCGTTTACTGATTTACCTCGCAAATCGCTGGCTAGGCGTTGATCTGGCACGACCCGTGGGACACGGAGTGATCGGTGCCATTTTGGGATGTGCTGTCAGCAGGGTCATCACACCGGTCATTGGTTGGTCCACCCTGCCGATACTCGCACTGATCCTGGCTGGCGCAATCAGCGGCGTCATGATCGGTAGAACAAGGTATGGAAAGTAGTACATCTTCCCCGGCAAGGCGGGCAGGTTGGGAGGACGAGTTGTCGCTACGGTCACATGCATGTTTTGACTGACACAAAAGCGTCACTGGGAACACAAGCCAGCGCTAATCTGGGTGCCGTGGCAACGGATCCTGACACCGAACAGGATACACAGCACAGATGGCGGTTTGGTTGCGGTCTCGGCGGAGTGCCGGTTGATGGAAGCCGCTGAGCTCGACCGCCGGAAAACTGCTGCTCGATTCCCAGGGTAGGCCTTCCTGCGGTCGGCCAACCCTGGGCTATGATGTACAACCGCTTTGCGGTTGCGGTGCCGCACGAGTCACGGCGAGCAGTAGGCCGGGGCAATTCGAATGGGGACGAGGACATTTGGCGCGGCAGGCCGGGCAATATGAGGCGGGGTAACTGAACGAGTGGTCTGTACGAGCACGGACCAATTGACACATACATTTCACTTGTCAACCAACCGTCGGTTCCGCGAACAAAACTTCCCAACCTGCCTCGTCGCCCACGGGAAATGTCCCTGTCCCCTTTTCCCTTTTCCTGGCCAGCAATGTCTATAATGGCACTTTCACCATTAACCCCATTTGCGTAGCGAGATCTCCCGTGCGTCAATCAAGACACGTGTCCGGCGTGGAAGTGTGTCGTTCTTGCATGCTGGTTTGGATCGTCGGCGGAATGTGTTTTGCCCCTTTGGCCAAGGCCCAGCAAACAACGTCGACGACGCCACGAACGGCAAACGTGAAGGACACCGACGCGTTCTACCAACCGGATCAGGTCCAGGTCATTCACCTGCAGGTGCGAGACAGCGATCTTGACATGATGAAGTCGGCTGTGCCTCGACGGATTTTCGTGCCCGCTACGTTTCAATGGGGCAATCTGACGATCGACAACGTGGGTGTTCGGTACAAAGGAAACAGTTCCTCAATTCCTGGCCAGCAACACAAGCGCGGTTTTCTCATCAAGTTCAACGAGTTCAAGAAGGGCCGTAGTTTTCTCGGATTGCACCGCGTGGCACTTGATAACGGCGTGCAGTTTGGCAGCTTGTTCAGCGAACCGTTAATCACGAGTATTCTCCGGGATCTGGGCATCACCGCACCACGCTGCAACCTGGCGAAGTTGTACGTCAATGGCAAGTACGAAGGCGTCTACGTCAATGTTGAGCGGATCGACAACGTGTTTGTCCAGAAGCACTTTGCCGATGGGAATGGCGCACTCTACAAGGTTGACGAAGGAGGTGCAGGAGCGGATTGGACGCCATTTTCCCATGCACCCGAGGTCGCTCGCCCACAGCAAGCTGGCGTTTGAACCGAAATCCAAGGCTGCCCGGCGTGATGCCCGGGATGTCCTTGAATTGCTGGAGCAAGTCAATCAGACTCCCGCGGAAGAGTTTGCGAGCGTCATCGAGACAACCATCGATATGGACGCGTTATTGCAGACCATGGCTGTGATGTTGTTCGCCGGGGCTTTTGACCAACTCACCGGGTGGAATCCGCACAACTACTGCCTCTACAACGAACCTCAAAGCAATCGCTGGCATTATCTCCCCTTTGACCTGGATGTCGGGTTTGCCGACAACGCTTTTGGCCAGATCCCCGTGATTTCCGAGTGGAACGCTGCTTGGCCGATACCAGGCGGTCCACGCCGGCCGTTGATCGAGCGCATCGTCGATGACCCGCAGCTCTTGGCACGCTATCGCCAGTGGGCGGACACCATCCTGGAAAAATAGTTTCATCCAGACGTACTTCTGCCGCGGATCGATGCGCTTTACGACCGAATCAAGGGTGACCTGGCCAGCGATCCGTTTCCGCATCGCCGCGTAACGAATCCCGAAGATCGGGACTATGAGAGCATTGTCGCTTCGATGAAGGACTTTGTCCGTCACAGGTACGCCACAGCACGCGCTCAATTGGACAATCCTGGCTTGCGACCTGAGATAGTGCGGAACTCGCCACGCTCCGAACAAGGTCCCCAACCCGGCCCACCATCGGCAGACGCGCCCAGTGAACTGCATGTCACGACCTGCTCCACGACCTTGGTCACGCTGCAGTGGACCGACAACGCGCGGGGTGAAGTGGCCTACGTCGTGCAACGGGCGGTCGGAGAAGCAAGATCAGGAGTTCGGCAACTACATCGGCCAGCCGGGGGACGCCGTCACTGAGGCAACCGACAACCGTGTCACGCTCGGCCAGACCTACCGCTACCGAGTCTATGCGGTTCGGCCCACGCCAACCGGACCTCAAGGGACCGGTGTTTCCAATACGATTGTGGTTCGCGTGCCCGCACGTTAACCAGTTGGCAGGCGGCGCGCGGGAGAAAAACGCCGCCATCCTGTGCTACTATGTAATTGACCGTACACGCGGTCTTGGCACCGCAAGGTGTTGTCACGCCATGGTGTGTTACTTTCGCGTGAACTACCGGCAGGGCACGAAATGATTGTTCCGCAGTATTGGGCTGAAAGTCGCGTTCAGCATCGAAAGCAAGGGCGTCAAGTCACAGTGCGGCGGTTTGGCTGGTCGGACAACAGCCAGGACGCAGCGCAGGTCAACGCCGATGAGCGTGCGCAAGCAGCACTTCAACGACTGCTTTCGGGCGAAAAGCTGCCGCGCCGGGAACCCAAGGTTCCCTACAATGGTGGGGAGGGAGTGCCCATTCGGGAAGAGATTGTCAGTCGCCATGGCGAGACGATCATCACTCGCAACTCTTACGGAGCGAGGTGCCTGAACACGCCCAATGTGCTCTTTGCCGACGTGGACTTCCAAGTCGATCCATCCTGTCGCCTGACACTCGTGGTCATCGTACTGCTGCTACTCTGTGCCGGAGCGGCGGGGTGGTTGGCTGCCTCCAAGCTGGTTGCGCTTGTCCTGGCCATTGTCGCTCTCCCCTTCAGCGGAACGATCGCAACGGCAATTCATCGAGGCTTCCAGCGAGCGCAGGGAGGCGCGGAAAGGATGGCTCGAGATCGGATAAGCCGTTTTGTGGAACAGCGTCCCGAGTGGAATCTGCGCGTGTATCGCACGCCGGCCGGCCTGCGCGTGCTGGCAACTCACCGGACCTTCAGCCCCGGCGACCCGGCTGTAGCCGAGTGTTTTCAGGCGTTGGATACCGATCCGATCTATGTCCGGATGTGTCGGAACCAGCAGTGTTTTCGGGCTCGCGTGAGTCCCAAGCCTTGGCGCATTGGAATCGGCCGGCACCTGCGGCCGCATCCCGGCGTCTGGCCTGTCGCGCCGGACCGAATGCCGCTGCGCACCGTATGGATCGCCGAGTACGAAGCGACCGCTCAGTCGTTTGCAGCCTGTCAATTGATCGAGTCAGTCGGAAGTGGCATCACGCATCCCGATGTCCGGCTCGTCCAAGAGCTGCACGATGAATTCTGTGGAGCCACCAGGCAGCTGCCGATGGCGTGAACGATCGCAGACCTGTCATCAAGTTGCGGTGATAGTCACCGACTTCGCGTGGATTGCGTTGGTCTTTCCGTCGTGGGTGCTTCTGTTAAGCACTTACGTCCTATTCAGCGCACCGGCTGCAGGGTGATCGAGCGGATGTTCACCGGCGACCAGGCTTGCTTGTCGGGCCGCACGACGACGCTGCTCGGACCTGCCTGATCGATCCGCACGTGCCCCAGTTCGACCGTCTGGAACTTCGCGTAGTCGCCCGTGTTCGGGATCTTCGCGGTGAGTTCACGGTCGCCAATCTGCACCACCAGGTGGCTTTCGCCCATCGTGGCGACGTCCGCGACGACGTTGAACTCGCGCCGGCTGTGGAATCCGCACGGCCCACTCGATCCAGTCGTCGCTGTTGATCCAGAAACCGATGTTGGGCTTGCCGTCTTTCGATTCGATCTGCAGTCGCGCCGTGCAGTTCCGCATCGCCGGCCGACAGCACGAGCTGGCCATCGGCCTGTTGGGCCGTGCGATACACCACGACCTTGGGTGCGCCGACAATCGTCAAGACGACGACGGAGCAGATCGGATCCGGCGACTTGGCCGGACAGAGTCACCACCAGACCATCTTCCTGGCGTTTCACGTCGTAATGACGATCGGGATCGGCCAACAGCTGGCAGGAAATGACTTCGTTGGTCACTGCCACCGGGAGTTTCCCGTCGGCCGGCCAGTCGAACACGTGCAGGTAGAGGACGGTCTTGTCGTCGGCGGATTTCGTCGTGATGCGTCCCCAACCCGGTCGGCGCGTCGGGCTGGCGGTCGTGCCGTAGATGGCCTGGCCATTGACTTTCATCCACCGCCCGACCGCGCGCAGTCGTTCGATCGATTGCTCCGGAATCGTACCATCGGCTTTCGGCCCCACGTTCAGCAGGTAGTTGCCGCCTTTGGAGGCGATGTCGACCAGATTGCGAATCAACGTCTCGGGACTCTTCCAATTGTCGTCGTAGCTCTTGTATCCCCACGTGTCATTCATCGTCATGCAGGTTTCCCAGTCGCGACCGGGCATGCCGGTCTCCGGGATATGCTGCTCGGGCGTATCCGTGTCTCCCGCGTAGTCGCCGCCGAGCCGATTATTGGAGATGATGCCCGGTCGGAGTTTCAGCAGCGGTCGCAGCAGATCCGCTCGCGGGCGCGTCATCAGGTAGGGCGTGTCCCACCAGAGAATGTCCGGCTTGTAGCGAGTGAGGATCTCGCGCGTCTGCGGAACGGCGATCTTCTGCAGGTAGTCGTCGAATTTCCCCTTGTGTTCCTCGCACCATCCTTGGCCGTCCTCCAGTCCCGCCTTGGCACCGCCGGGATTCGTCCAGTCCTGAGCCTGCGAGTAGTAGAGTCCGAACTTCAGGCCGTGCCGTCGCGCAGCCGCCGCGAGCGGTCCGATCAGGTCCTTTCCGTAGGGTGTCGCGTCGGCGACATCCCAATCCGTCACCTCGGACGGGAACAAGGCGAAACCATCGTGGTGCTTGGAAGTGATCACCATGTACTTCATGCCCGCTTCCTCGGCCAGCGCGGCCCACGCTTCCGGATCGTACTTCACCGGATTGAACTGCCGTGCGAAGGCCCGGTAGTCGGTGACCGGAATCTCCGCCTGCCGCATGATCCACTCGCCAATCCCGTCGATCTGCTGGCCCTTGTACGTACCGGCCGGCACGGCATACACGCCCCAGTGGATGAACATGCCGAAGCGTGCTTCGCGCCACCACTGCATTCGCGCGTCGCGCTGCTCGCGAGTCTCCTCGCCGGCTTGCTGAGCCGGTACCTGGCGTGTGATACCGACCAATGATCGACAGCATGACGATCGCGATGAAGATTGCGTTGCATGGTGTGCTCCAATGCGGATTACAGGTGATGTGGGGGGATGATTCACGCCGCGCACGACGGGGTCGTCGGAGGACGGATTTCAATCCGGTCGCCGAAAAGCGACCTGCATTCCGTTCAATATGCGCACGACGTTGCGATGTCAACATGACTATGCGATCTCCAGTTGCAGCTGTTCGTTCACGGCGACCTGGTGGTCCTTCGCCAACTCCACGACGAGCCGCTGCTGGTCCCAACGATGCGTCGCGTCGACGACCGTGCCGTTGACCGTGACACGGACACTGGGTGGGCTTGCCGGCCACGGCCAGCGATATCGTGCGCACGCGCAGCGCTCCCCAGCGGACGGTCAATTCAGCGGTCACTGCCGCACCCTCGATCTTCTGCTGGTAGGTTCCCCAACCTTCGGCCGAGGTGAAGGCGGCCTGGAAATTGTCCCGGCGTGAGACGCGGGGCAAACCCGATGTGTCCGCGGGGACCGTGGTATTCGAATCCGCAGGCTGCCAGGAAGACCCGTAGCTGGCCATGGACCGCGCGTAGTGATCGCCGCACTCGACTTCGTTCCAGGGATTGCGATGGCGCGGGTGATAGCGGTCGTGCACGGCCCGCGTCACGGCCAGGCCTTCCTGCACCAGACCTTCCCAGATCATGTGTCCGGCCACCTGGTACTCGAAACCATTCATGCACTCGTTGAAGTAACCCGCGGCCCATTCCGCGCCCTTGACCCGCCGCCTTGGCGTAATCCCAGTCGCTGCGCGGGAAGGTGCACATCAGCAACCCGGCCTCGCCCGGCATGGCGTACCAGCGTCCCGGCTTGTGCGCCTCGCGATACGGGCCCACGTCGGGCGTGAAGTTGTAGCGCCACAGTGACTTCAGTGCCGAGAGCGTCTCCGGCTGCGGACAACACGCGGCCCAGACCGACCTGCCAGGCCCACGATTGGCCGAGCACCTGATCGATTTCGCAGCCAGTGCCCGAGTTGATCGCATCCAGATGGTTGGGATCGGGCTGATTGACGAAGTACTCGCCGTTGAACAACTTCTCGACCAGGTACGTCTGTCCCCGCTCGCGGATCTCGCGGCAGCTGGCGGCAAACGCGCTGTCCCCGATCTCCTGTGCCATCTGTTCGCCGGCTCGCAGTGCGGCCAGATATACATGCCGCTCAGCCACGCCACGGGACCGTACCAATCGGTGTCGAGCGTATTGTGCTGATTGCTTTCCAGGATCCCGTTGCCGTCCGCATCCTTTTCGATCAGACACTGCACGGCCCGTTTGATCTTCGGCCAATTGCGTTTCAGGAACTTGTCGTCCGGCGACATCTGATGTTCGCGGTAAGATCGCAAGATACAGCCCGATTGGCCGTCGATGGCCAGGCCGGCTCCTTCGGCGCGGAAGCGGATGATGCCGGTCGCCGCGTCAAAGGCCAGACCGAAGTCGGTCCGCTCGCGCAGGTCCCGCTCCAGCGCCGGGAACAGCCGCGCAACGGCTTGGGCGTATTGCCAGACATGCGTGCACGTGCCGGCACAACACCCAACACCTTCCCAGCCGTAAAACCTGCCGCTGGCGAAGCGATGGCAAGTCGAGCTGGCCAGGATCGACGTGTTGAGCATGGTGCGGTCGAGGAACCAGTAGGGCAGCGTCGAATCGTACCAGGTGTCGCGCCACAAGCGCGTCTGCTGGTGCAGCGACTGCGAAGTGCTGCAGCCACATAGTCGACGACCTCCGCCGCGCTCTGGAATCGCGTGGCATAGTGGCGGCCCGTATCGGGTACACCTTCGATCCGATCGTTGGGGAAGTGCCATGCCACCAGAAACGTGACTGTCGTTTCCGCGCCGGCAGGCCAGGGACTGAGTGCGGGACAGGCCGCCGCGTGAGTGCTTGCCCGAACGGTTTCGAGCCTTCGTCGTTATCCGCGATCTGGGCGAAGAGCCCGGCGGGAACGCCCTGATCCGGCAGTGCAGCCACGCCGCGGTCTTCCGCACGCGGTTCGAGCAAGGCCAGCGCCATGGTGCCGAAGTCGTGCCGCTCTTCGAATTTTCCAGCGGTCTGTGCCGGCGTGTCGCTCAGACACGATTTCGCCCACGCCGATATTGCCCCACGGCCCGGCCTGGTTGTCCACGATCTGCAATCGCGCCGACTTTCCCTGCAAGTGGCGCACGTCAAACTGTTCGATGCGCATGCGGTTGTCGTTCTGCCCGGTGGCCGTCAGCACGGGCTTGCCGTCCACGATCAGATTCAAGCAGGTCGCGCCCGCGTGGCTTCCGCCGCCAATCCAGAACGTGACGTAGTCCCGGTCCAAGGTGAACTCGCGACTCGTGAGCGTTCCCACCTGATTGTCCTTCTCGCCCACATCGCGCCCGGGGGCGGTGGCGTGCGAGTTGGCCACGCGTTTGCCCGGTCCTCCCACATCACCCTGGTATTCGGGCATCTTCGACTTCAGGATCGGTCCGCTGCCAAACGCGTTGCCCGTGGCCGTCCAGTGGTCGTACGTGTCGCGGTCCCAGTTCTCGAACACGATGTCCGGTCGCGGCGCCTGACGCTCCTCGCGCGGGGTCTCGGTGGCCGAACATTCGAGTCTCAGTGAATTCTCCGCCCGCACGACTCGATTGTGACGCACACCGCCACCGGCCTTGGCCGTGTAAAGACACACGGCGTTCTCGAGCCAGCCGCCCAGCTCCACGTCCACGGCGGCGGTGCTCGTGTTCTTGACCGTGAATCGCATGACGGTCACCGGCAGGCTCGAATCGGTCTCGTTGAGCGGAATGAACGGCGAAAAGGCCTCCAGCTCGACGACCACGGGCAGCTGCTGGTCGCGATACTCGACCCGCGCAATCGGATACTCGCCGCGAAAACGGATGTCCGTGAAGCCGCGGCGATCGAGCGTGCGCACGACGTCATTCACGCGGATCGCGAATCCCTGATCCAACGGCGCGACCGGCTCCATGGGCTCCGCGTAGTGGGCTGCGGCCGTGCCGATCCGCTGGTTGAAGATGTCCCAGTGCCAGAGTCGGCCATCGCCGCCCAAGTAGAGCTGACCCGCGCACAAACCGCCGACCGGCATGCCGATCCATTTCAATTCGTCGCCTGAATGCCAGGCGGGCTCGCCTCGCTCGTACAGAGACTTCACCCAGTCCGCGCTCAGCCGCTTGTCGGCCGGCACCAGTTTCTCGAAATCGCTCGCCTCAAACGGCCCGGCCATCGCCGACCAGGCGGGAAGTCCCAGGCGCGATGGCGCCGGCGCCGGTCAGCCGCAGCAGATCGCGCCGATTGATTCCGCCACGACAGGCGCATGCGCTGGTGCAAGTGGTTGTGTTCTTCAGGTTGTCTGCCATTGGATTCCTCACCCATGCGTGTTGTGGATACGTGCAACCATCATACCGCCTTGCCGCTGCGTGCACATGTCATCGGCGGCCAGAGGCTAGTGCGGCTTCAACGCCAGGAACTAGGGCTGCCGAGCGTGGTCCGCCGGGCCCCGGCGGAATTCGGACGTCGAGAGACAAGAACCGCCGGAGCCCGGCGGACCACTCTGAACCCCCGGATTACGAGTTGAAGGGGCACTAGCGCCACAGGTCGACCCCCATCTCCTGGAGCTGCGCCCCGGCATTGAGGAAATGAGCGGTAATCCAGAAGACGGTCCAGGTCTCATGGTACCCGCCGCGGAAATTCCCCGGATCATTGAGATCGCCACCCTGGGCATAGTTCGTGTGCTGCGGTTGTTCGCCTTGGCTCCCGTACGGGTCGATGATCTGGCCGCAGCTGCGGAACATCACGAGTGCGAGCTGTTTTAGTTCCTCGCGCTGCAGGAGTTCACCCATCCGGTAGATCTCGGGGGTCATGAGTACGCCATAGGCGTCAACGTGCATGTTCTGCACCGAAACGGCCGTCCAGCCGCGCGTGTTGAAGGCGTGGCTCCTGAGTCGGCCGGCCGGAAGATCCATGTCCCAGACACAGACGTAGGTGAGCACGACGTCCAGAGCATGCTCCGCCCACTGCAGATAGCAATCCTCCTTCGTCTCTTCGTACATCGCCAGGAACCCTTGCAGCGCGGCATAGGCGCCTTCCTTGTCCTCGCAGCTGGCATCGAGCGTCCCGCCCCAATAGGGTTCACGCATCGATACTTGTCGAGTTCCATACGTGTCGGCAGCTTTCCGCGCAGCTTGCAGATACGTCGGCTGTCCAAACAGACGGTAGGCTTTGCACAACGGCGCAATGAAGAACCCCTCGTTCGTCGACTGTGGAGACCACTTCTCGTCCAGAATGCGCGCCGCATGCACGTCGCTGGCGTGACGCAGGAACGATTCCCACTGGCGGGTATCCAGCTTCCGCTGCCGCCCGACCCGGACGGCATTGGCCATGTTGTTCATGCCTTGGCCTTGCGAGAGGAGTTCCACATGACTCCATTCGTCTTTCTCGTAGTCGTACCAGGTGTGGAAACCACCCTCATAGAACTTTGCTCGTGATATCGTGTTGAGCGACTTCAGAACTTGCTGGTCGACGTCCTTCGCATCGAGTCGTTCGCCCAGCACCTGCAGCGCGTAGCCGGGTGCAGCCGCCTGACCGCACCAGCCAATCACAAAGAACGGACCGCCATTGTCGGGGAACTTACGGAAGCCGGCCACGTCGCCCAGATCGCGCCAGCGCGTCTGACTGTATCGATACTTGCTGCTCAAGATGTCCTCACAGGTCGGCAGGCCAGAGAGGCTCAGTGGCTCGAAGATGCACAGCGACGTGCGCGTGGGCGTCTGGAACCCGCTTCCTTCTCGCGACACCGGATAGACCTGCAAGTAGAAAGTCTTTTCGATGATCCCGTGCGGCGGCACCGCGAGGTACGTTTCGTCGTAGGGCCCGAATTCCCCTTGCCGCTGCTTGATACTGCTTCGCACGCCGTTGGCTGCGCAAGGACCGGACAGCAAGGTCAGCGCCGTTCCATCTTCCTGTGCCAGGCACCCCAATGACCACCACTGGTCCGTGCGATGAGCAAACGGTGCGGGGCAGGGGAGCGCGTGCAGCGCGGCGCCGAACCGTTGAACCTTGCCTTGCCATTCAACGCTGACAAACGGCATCGGAAAGCGATGTTCCTCGAACAACGCTTCTTCACCGAGCGCGCCCGTGTACACCGGGACTCGACCACTCTTGGCTCCCGAAGGATTGCCGTGGTACAGAACGCCCGGCATCACGACTTGCCGGCCGGTGGCGGGAGCCACGAACTGGACCGCCAGAGTACAGCGGTCGGCGGCGGCCGCGCCTGTCCATACGAACCGACGCACGCACTTGATCGTGCCTTTTTCCGGCCGGTAGCTGTCGGACATTTCCCAATTGCCCTGCGGAGTCTTCACTTGGCCACGCAGGATCGTCCATTCAGCGACGCGTTCTACGCTCTCCGGAGCGCCGTAGTACCAGGCAGCGGGCCAGCGATCCTGCCAGTCCATGGCCACGGACCAGAGTCCCTGTCTCGGAGAATGCAGCACTGGCAGTCCATCCTGCAGAATCTCCACGTGCGGGGAGTCACTACCGGTCCGCACTCGCAACTCCGGGACGTCGGTCGCCTCTGCGCCGACGGCAAGACCGGCGGGCAGCACGCAGAGCACCACGCACGCGATCGCGATTACCCGCGTCATGGACAGCCATCGCATATTCAACTTCCTTTTCCCGTGTCCGACGCGCGCATGTCGCGCGACGTGGCCAAAGCAATCACGCGGCCCTGCGAGCCGACGGCGCAGTAATAGTGGTACACGACGCCCTTGTGTTTCAGCACCCACGGCTTGTGCGCGTACGTCTCGTCCCACGGTTCGGAAGGTTCCACCAGGTGCGGGCCTTCCCATTTCGTCCAGTGCACCAGGTCGCGCGAGCACGCGAACGTATCGAAAGCCTTCGGCTTCCAAAACGCCCCGAAATAGAACATCACCCACAAGTCGCCCATGCGCACGATCTGCGGATCGCCGCTGATGCCACTCTGCAGTTCCTCCCCATTGGCTACGACAGGTTCTGTGCCGAATCGCTGCCAATGGACCATGTCCTTCGACACGGCCATGCCGATCTTCTCGTACCCGCTCTTGATCTTCCCGTTGTAGTACATCACGAACGGGTAACCGAGCGATTCGGCTGGGTCCCGGACGATCTGGCTCTTGTACAGCGTCTCCTTCTCGAACGGGCGGACGTCGGGCTGCTCGCTGCTCAAGACTGGATTGGTTGGCAGGCGGTTCCACGGTTGCGGCTCTGCGGGCTGTGTGGTCCACGCCATGCCGATCGCCAGCGGATCGGTTTCATAGCCCTGTTTCGCACCTCCCACGTACGACAACCAGTACTTTCCATCAAACATCTCCAACTGCTGCGTACCGTTCCAGGTTGGATCGCAGAGGGCGACTCCACCAGCGGCCTGCCACTGGTCCCAGGCATTGGGTCGGAACGGGAGAATCTTCCCCAGTGTCTGCCAGGCAAGCAGGTCTTCGCTGCACGCCAGGTGCGTCTCGTATCCGACATCATTCATACAGATATAGACCATGTACCAGCGTTCGCCGTGCCGGAACACACTCGGGCAATCGACCGCTTTGCCACTGTCACCGCGCATCACGATGCCGTACTTGAATGGTGTCTTCGCTTCTTCGTAGACTTCGCGCATCCGCTCGAGCGGGATTTCCGGTTCGGCGCAGTGACTGGCGCGAATCAGCACGAACACGACGAGGGCAGTGAGGACGGTTTTTGGCACGACTCTCTCCCAACCATTGTGCACAGGCCCTGGACCGACAACCGATCTGGTGACGTCTTCATCCTGGCCGACACGAGCGACCCTGTCCAGCACACCGGCCGTGAGAAAGTGCTTGCCGCGGGGCATCCCGTAGTGCCCGCTCGCGGGCACGGCGGTTAATGTGTAGTGTGTAGGCCGGAACAAGCAACCGCCAGTACTGCCGGAACTGCGGTCGCTGCAGCGGTTGCGCCGTTCCAACACCGACGTGAGTAATCCGAGCTACAAAGGACCAAGCCATGCACGACATCTCTGCCGAAGGGCAATCGCACAAGTTGGTTCCGCAGCGCGTTTCACGTCGCCAGGTGCTCGCCCTGGCGGGGGCGGCCGAAGCGGGATGGATGGCGCGGCGCTCTGGGACAAGCCGCACCGGCGACGAAGCCTTCGCTTCACGTGTACACCAGTTACGGCTGGCTGCGCGGGTTCAGCATCGTGCCTTCCTGGGCCGCGCGGATCGAAGAGGCCTGGTGGTCGTACGACGGAGCCCGCATGCGCGAAGAAGTGGCGTTAGCGCGCCGGGTGCATGCCAATTGCCTGCGCCTGTGGATCGAATTCTCCGCCTGGATGGCACAGCCTGAACGCGTCACGGCCCATTTCCTGGATGCCGTGGCGGCCATCGATGAAGCGGGCATGAAAGTGATGCCCTGCCTGTTCAACCGCTGGCATGACTTGTCGTGGGATTACGGCGGCACGTACACGGAACACCTCTATCGCAACTGGCAGCCGATGGTCGAATACGTCGGTGCACTGGTGAAACCGCTGGCCAACGACCCGCGCGTGCTGATGTGGGACTTGTGTAACGAACCTCAGGCGCAGGACCTGGGCAACGAGGTGAACCAGCGTGAGTTCGCCTGGCTGCAGACGGTGGCCACCGCCGTCCGCCAGCAAGGCGCTCAGCAGCCGATCACGATCGGCACCATGTCCGGCGGCAATATTGACACTTTCGCGCCCTTGTGTGACGTGCTGTGCGGACACCCCTATGCGCATGATCAAGCAGCGCTCGCCGGGCTGATCTCCGCTTACCGTGATCAGCAGCAACGTCATGCCAAGCCGTTTCTGGTCAACGAGTGCATCCCCGGTTGCCTGGATGATCTGCGCCGTGCCGAATGTGCCCGCTACTACAACGAGCTCTTGAGTGCGGCTGGTTTCGGCTGGATGGGATGGGCGCTGCGCGAAGGCAAAGCCATCTCCACTCGCAGAGACCGCTACGATGCCAACGGATTGGACGGCCAAGGCTTCCATCCGTTCTTCACGAAAGACGGACAGTTGCGCGGAGGACTGGAATTCCTCACCGAAAAGCCCGCCTTGTTGCCACCGTGGGAACAGACCTGACGTGCCGCCCAACTTCCGCGTGTTCGGGTGCCGCGTCGTGAACACGATCATTGCGGTTCGTGCAGCGGGATGCACAGTTGTTGCCGCACCGTCACGGGACCCAGCAAACCGGACGGCAACAGCGCATCGTCCTTCTTCCACAACCGCCAACTGGTGAACGTGAAGCGCCCGGTCGGACTGGGCTGGCCATCCGTCAGCCACTGCGGCCACGCCTTGAGCGTGCCGTTCGGCGTGGCGCTCGCTGTCCTCCGGCAACTGCTCGTCCCCGATCATCCGATTGGGCCACAGGTTGACGACCTGCACCTCCAGTGCATTGTCGCCGACCTTGGCCGCGTCCGTGATATCCACGCGAAACGGCGGTTTCCAAAGCGTGCCCAGATCCTGGCCGTTGAGCGTCACGCGGGCCATGACCTGCACATCGCCCAGGTCGAGCTAGAGCCGACGATCTCGGACTGACAGCACCTCGTCCGTGATCTCAGCGTCTTCCTGTAAGTGGCCGTCACCGGAAAAGTACTTCACGCCCGGATCGGCTGTGGTCGCTCCACGGGCATGAGTCGCTCGAACGTGACGTCCGACGAGACACCCCAGCCGGGTGCGAAGTGCACTTCCCACGGCCCGGTAACCGGAACCGGCGTTGGCGGACCGCTCTCCATGCACGCTTCGTGCGTGCCCGGACTTGGTGGTCCATTGGTAATCACCCGGCTCGCGCACTTCGAGCACGGCACGGCCCTGTTCATTGGCGCGCACCACGGCCGCCGGCGGCTGCAGTACGGCGGCGGGCACCAGGTCGATCAGTTCGGGATCGGTGCCCTGGCACGTGCCGGCGGTCGTCATTCACGCTATACTCCACGATCCAGCGTCTTCACGACCAGGAACGCCGGATCGTCGCCCTCGGCCATGCGGGCGACGCGGAAACTGCTTTCGCCGGCGTCGACCAGGCGCTGCAACTTCTCCCGCACGTCCCGACGTCCGCTGCGGATCGCTCAGGCACGCCATACGATCGCCTTGTCGATCTGCACTCGGACCGCCTTCGCACTCACGTGGATCATGCTTCCATCCGTGCCTTGGCCGTGAACGGCTTGCCATCGATCGTGTAGTCGACGATCAACGTCTTGACGGCGCCTACGGCCGGATCATCACCCTCGGCAATGCTCGTGACGGGGAAGCGGTACTTTCCCTTGTCCACGTTGCGCTGAACCTTCTCGGTCACGTCGCGTGTGCGCTGCGGATCGTCCAGCACGCCGTAGCGAGCCCTGGTGACGTGACTCATCGGCAGGGCGGAGCGGCGTGGCGGATACCAGCGGCTTGCCGTCTGCGCGTGAGCGCGACGATCGGATCGGCCTGGCTCGCGCGGCTTGCGGAAGACGACGAACACCGATCCCGCTGCTTCAGCGGCACGGCGACGTGAGTCACGCCATTTTCTTCGCGGTACACGGCGGCAGGTTCCATGCGTCCCGACTGCGGCCACCAGAACTCGGGCAGTCTTGCCCGTGACGCGGAAACTGCAGGTCGCCGTCAGTTCGTAGGGATGCGGATTGGCGACGAAGTAGACATCCGCGCTCGTCCATCTGACGGTGGATGTGATTGAGCGGATGGCCGCTGGCGAAATCCGCGGCAACGCCCGATGGCTCTGCAGCACCTCTTCCGGCGTCATGCCCGCACATCACGCGCCCTTGGCCGAACGCATGTTGCTTCACGCGTTGTCCATCGCAATCGCCCCACAGCTCCGCGCCAGGTCGGCGATTTCCGCGTCGCAGTGCGGATAGTCGCGTCAGGCTCGGTGACATGACTGGGTCGCGGCCCGAGCACCGTCGCGCCGGCGGCCACCAGTTCCTTGACCTTGCGCCAGCAGCTGCGGCGTCATCGTCTGCGAGTCGGGCAGCACCAGCACGCGGTAGCTCATGCCGTCGGGCAACACGATGCGGCCGTCCTTGACCGTCATGCGCGTGAGCACGACTTCGGGCGGGCACTCGTCCCAGCCGTAGCCCTTGCGCGGGTAGTCGCGCGGACCTTGCGGCGGCGCTTCGGGCTGCACGTAGCAGATGTCGGCCACAAACAGTCCTTGCCGCAGCAGGTACTGGCAGCGGGCCAGATACTGATGCCACGCCGGTGCTCCAATCCCACCAGGTCTGCGTGCGCTCGTAGTGCTGTCCCCACGGTCCCATCGTCATGCCGGGCACGCGCTCGTCCGACCCACGGCTGCATGGCATAGCGATGGAACACGAAGCGGTTGATGCCCTCGCAGAACACCTGGTCGCCCAGCGCCTTGAGCAATGCCGGATGCTCGCGCCAGCGTTCCTGGTCGCCCGACGTGAACGCCTCGGCGCCGACGATCTGCTTGCCGTACACGTGTGCCGCGGAGGCCATCGTCTTGCAGGTTTCGATCGCACCCGCTGGGCGTCCAGAACTCGCCCATCGGCTCGTCGGACCGGCCGGCAAACGGACAGCGAATCGCACGGGCAGCCGTAGGCCTCGACCGTGAACCGCATGCCGTGCGCGTGGGCCAGTTCTCGCATGCGGCCGGCGTAATTCTCGAGCACCAGTTCCGAGACCGTCTGCCGCAAGTCCCACAGGAACCGCTCGGAGATTTCCAGCGTGTCGACGACGCGACCGGTCATCGACCGGCAGGAAGGGCAGCAGGTCGTAGCCGCGCCGCGTGCTGGAACTCCTCGCGCATCGCGGTGCGTCCAGTTCTGCGAACCGTTCTCCCAACTGTCGATGTGCGTGGCCACCAGGCCCGTTGGCGCCGATGTCGAGGTCCGATGCCGGTGTCCGCCGCCAGCTTGGCCATCATGCCGGCGAAATTCGCCTCGATGCCTTCCTGGCTGAGCTTGTCGCATTCCAGGCCGCGACCGCTGGCCGGGGCCGGTGCGTTCTCGACGCCGGTGCAGGTGTGGCCGAACCGCACGATCGTCCAGTTGCCGGCCGGCACATCCCACGTCAGATGCGTCCGTCGCCGTTGCATCTGCTCGGTCACCGTCACGATCTTGGCCTGGCGGTCGATGCGCATTGTCGGCGGGCAGTTCGTCGCGAGCGATGCCGCCGACGCCACCCACTTCGAACATGGCCTTGGCGCGGATCCGGTCGATGCGATAGTCGCCGGTCGTTGGGAAAGGCCATGCACGCAGATGTCGCGATAGAAATCCGGCGACCGTTTCTCGGGCTGAGGCAAGCATGCCGTCGAACTGCTGCGGCCCGCTGACCTCCGTTTCACTCCAGACGACCTTCTGCATGGCCTGTTCGGGTTTGATCCACGGGCCGCCGCTGCCGTTCCAGCCCGCGTCGTTGTTCATGTTGACTTCCAGCCCGAGTCGCTGCGCCTCGCTGCTGCACGTGCTGGAACAGCTCGCGCCAGCTGCGCGCTCATGAAGTCCACCGGTCCGACCGGCGCACCCTGATCCACCTCCATGATCAGCACGCCGCCGATGCCGACGCGCTTGCATGGCTTCCAGGTCGGCCGTGATGCCCTCGCGTCGTGATGTTGCCGTTGAGCCAGAACCAATAGACCCACGGACGAGCAGCGTCCGGCGGCTGCGCGAAATTGCCGCGGCCAGCGACGTTCGGCCGCCGTGCGCGGGTCAGCCACCGGCTGCTGGCCTCGCACAGGCGAACGTTGCGCCATGCCCATGCGATCAATACGCACACGCAGCCACCAGTGCACAGCATGATGCAAACGATTCAGTATTTGATTCCCCGTCTTGATTCGCGTTGGAACACGTCTGCCGCACGATCGACCGCCAGTCATCACGTCCGTCGTGAATTCCGTCTCCACGTTCTCGAAGAACAGTCCCTGGAACTGGCCCGGCTGCAAGTTGGCGGGCAACGTGACCTTCGACGTCATACCGCTGACCGGGCTGCAGGTGCGACACATCCGCATAGAAACCGGTGAAAGTGCGCTCGCGGCCCAGCGGATAGACGTCGCTGTAGGCCTTCTTCACTTCCACCGTTCTCGCCATTGATCGTCAGGCCAACGGTCCACGTATCGTCGGGATCGGCAATGTGCACGTACAGCAGCAGCCGATCAGAGCCGCGCCAGGTGGCCAAGAGATCATCGGCCGTGTACGGAATCGGCCAGCTCTTGCGCCGCGCGGCAAGCTGATCGAACACGCGCTGCGGAATCGTGAACTCCGCGCGGACCGTGCCACCGGTGAATTCGGGATCGTACTCGCCCACTTGCTGGCAATGCTCGAATCGATCACCCGCGAACGTCACCGGCACGGTCAACACCTGCTCCTGTCATCGCTTCGGCGTGACTCGCTTCGACCGTTCACCGTCACCTTGTCGACCGGCTGGCCGGCGGGCAACAGCACGATGAGTTCGGCCGTCGCACCGATTTCGCCCTGCACACCCGACAGTGTGAGTCACGTTGTCCTGCAATGCGGCCGCACCCTCGGCATTCAACAGTGCCGGCAGCGACAGACTTGCGGCGGGCACGAGTTCCAGCACCATGGCTTGCGGACCTTTGATCCGCAGACTCACGGTGTCCCCACGACTCCACGTGCCGTCCGCGGGTTTTCCCAGCAGTCGTCCCTCGCGCGGATAGAGTTCCCGCAGCACGAAGTGGTCACCATCGCGTCAAGCCGATGCGTCTCGTCCAATGCGAACTCGGCGTCCAGTTCGCGGTAGTTCGGATTGAACAGGAACACGAAACCGTGATCACCTTCGACCGCCGCCGTGCCGTCGACGCGACCGAGCGCCGGCGGTCCGATGATCGGCCGCAGTCGCTGCAGGAGATCCCGGTGCTGGTCGGTCCAGTCCATCCACTTCGCGGAGCCAGCGCTGGTCTGCAGGACGAAAGTGTTGAAACTCCGACTCGTCGCGTGGCCGGCAGGTAATCGACGACATGATTGAAGGGCGCGGTACCGACGGACGAGAGCACCGAGTAGCGCCAGCCGAGCAGATCCCAGTCGCGTGTGAAGAACGCTCGATCGCGCACGCACTGCCCTTGGGCATCGTTGCGTGGTGTCTGGTGAGTCATGTATCCGGGCACCAGATCCAGCGGCGTGAACTGCTCGTTGCGATACCACCAGGCGGCCCAGCGCTGGCGATCACCCGAAACGCGGCTGAAGTGCAGGTCCGGAAAATTCTCGAAGCTGCCCGGGCTGCTCGTCATTCATCGTGGGATGCGGATACGAACCACCCAGCCAGGTCCACGGTCCAAACCACTGGTACTGCTGGCGGCCATCGATCACGACATCGGGGATGCGACGCCGCAGCTCCTCCAGAATGCGGCGGCATCCGTACCACTGGGCGTACTTGCTGGTCGGCGTCAGACCGTCCTTGGCCTCGTAGGCGATCCACCAGTGATCGAAACTGAAGCCGCTGATGCCGGTGCGGCGGTGGAACGCCACCAGCTGGTCGACAAACCAATCCTGAAAGCTGCGCACGCCGGTGTCGACACCCACGTAGCCGCCCGTCTTGCCGTGGCACCAGGCCGTCCACTGCGGGTTCTGTTTCCAGCCCAGTGTGGGATAGACGTACGCCACGAACCGCACCTGCTTCTGCTGCGCGTAGTCGAGCAGTTCCTGGACCGACGCGGGCATGGGATCCTGGTCGATGTCCCATTCGCCCTTGCGGATCTTCTGTCCCAGTCCCAGCCACAGCACGTTCTCCCAGCCCCAGGCATCTGCGTTCTCGGCCAGACTCGACACGTCGCTGTTGCGCGGGTGTGAAGAGCATGTCGCTGGCAACCGATGGCCGCCACCTGGTCGATAATGCGTTTGTACTCCGTACGGCCTTCCGGTGTTCCGACGTCGATCTGGTAGTCGTTCTCACACCACGGCACATGCACGCGCACACTGCGCTCGGGACGAAACAACTGGAAGGCTTCGACGCACCGGGTCAGCGCCGTCGAATCTCCGCCTGGTCGAGACGTGGAGTCTGCTCGAACGCCTTGTCCGGCTCCGGCACGTACTTCCACTCCGCCAGGCCATGAGCGGGCGACTCGCAGCCGGTCGAGCGCATACACGCCAATGCACACTCGATCGGACTCGAACGGCCCATCTGCGGCGTTCCATGCATGTCCGGCAGCGTACGACATCGTCATGTCTTGCTCTCGTCGCTGCCAGTCCAGAAACGGATTCTGCAGCGCCAGGAAGGCTCCGCATTTTGGCGTCGCTCCACTTCCTCCCCAGCGGAGAAAGACTCCGCCGCTCGGTCGGCTCGCTCGATGCTCGCGGGCTATCGGATTCTGCAGCGTCGCGCTGCAGCACTTGCACCGCTTGAACGCGGCAGGTTTCGCCCTCGGCGAGCGTGAGCACGATCTGTTTGCTAACGAAGTGCCAGCCGGGTTTCAACTCGTAGCGAACCTGCACCGTCCGCGCTCCCGGCCTGGTAGCTGTAGGTCACATCGTGCTCATTCTGCTGCGTGTCGACCAGCGTCAAACCCGGAACCGTCAGCTGTTCTCCGTCCACGGTGAGTTGTGCCGCATCGCCGTCCAGCCGGAGACTCTGGCCCGAAGCGACCTCCGTGAGCGAGACCAAGCCGCTCGCGTCAAATTCGCCAGATACGCGGTCGTTGGCGAGCACCCTGGGCTCGTTCGCGGCAACCGGGTGTTGATGCAGCCCCCATGCACTGATGCAGGAAGCTGCGAGAAGATACCAGCGAGCGTGCGGACCGATGCGATTCATGGTGTAGCCTTGCTTGCCGGCTGCCAGCCGGTACCTTGGTTAGCCGCCAGGTTTTGCTGGTGGCGTCCTGGAAAGTTCGGGGCTGTTCAGGATCTGTCAAAGAACAAGTTGCCGGTTTGGCTGTAGGACGGATCGGCAATCCGTCCTACCCGGATTCGGTAATCTACTTCTTACAGCGACTTACTCCACGGTGATCCACCGCCGGCAGACGGTCGGATCGATCTTCTGTTCGCCGTCAGGATCTGCCACAGCTTTGAGCGTGCACTTGCCGGCCGCGGCCGGAATCGTCAAGCGACAGTTCCAGAGCTCGTGTCCCCTGCGACGGCCATTTCAAAACGCTGTTCGGCGCTGGCCAGCGTCTTGCCCGGCCGCGTCCTCCAGCGTGAGCACGACGTTTCCGGTCACGGCCTGTGCATCGTCATTGACCATCATCACTTGGAACACACGCTGTTCGCCCGCCTTGAGCGTCGGCTGAAAGAAGTTGATGTACACGCCCAGCGGCTTGAAAGCTTCTGCGCACGTAGTCAGCAAACGCCGGATCCAGTTCCAAGTTTGTTACGTCGCGGAAGTGGTCCGACGTGTAGACGCCCGGGTAGCTGCAGGTGAGATAGACGAAGTGGATGATCCCGGCGTACTTGCGGTGAGCCCGCCAGTACTCGGTCTTCCCGGCCAGCAGATATGCCCACATATCCAGCCGCTCGCGCGCGGTCGTGTCGTCACCCATGAGCTGGGAGTAGACGCGTTCGGTCAGCAGCGGTGGGCGATCCATCGCGATTGAGCCACAGCCAGCCGTACTCGTTGACCAACGGCGGGTTCGTGTCGGTCGGCAGCACATCCGGGGCCGGCGCGCCGTCTCGTGTCTCCAGGTCGCTCATCTTGAACGTCAGCTTGCCGAAGTGGCCGCCCTACATCAGGTAGGGATGATCCTCCACGGGATCGTTCGGGTCCGCGGGCGGATTGTAGCTGTTTTCCCACGGTCGTTGGGACAGATCCAGGGCCGCACGGCCGGAATGATCTGCTCGCCAAACGTCTTGTTCTCCGTCTCGTTGTTCGCGTCCCACACCACCACGCTCGGATGATTCCAGTTGTCGCGCAGCCAGTCCTTGTATTGGCGGATCATCTCCTCGGTGTCGTATGTGCGCGAATAGCCTTCATACCAGCCCGGGCGGCCCGTCCACACGAAGAACTCGTTCTGAATCAACAGGCCCGCTTCGTCGCAGATCTCCAGCCAGCGGTCCGGCACCGGCCCGATGCAGAACCGAAAGTAATTCCAGTGCATTTTCTTGGGCAGGTCGCCCAGCAGCTTGCGCACCCACTCGTCCTTCCAGGGCAGATCTTTGCAGAGCGGATCCTCCAGAAACCGGTGCAACGTGATATTCGATCCGCGCAGGTAGTAGATCTTGCCGTTCAGAGTAGGCGCGTTTGGTGGCGGCGTCGAACCGGAATTCCCGCATGCCGAAACGCGTGGTCACCGAGTCGCCGCCCGTGCTGGACTTCAGCGAGTACAGGAAGGGATCTTCCGGCGACCAGAGGTGCGCGTTGGGCACCGCGATGGTCTGCGTGAGCACCTTCTCTTCACCCGCCTCCAGCGTGATCGGCTGCGGAGTGGAAACGGCGACCTGGCTACCCGTCTTCCATGTTCTGACGGCATGTAGCCAGCGAACTCTTGACGACCCGGTCGCTCCAGTTCTTGACGGTCGTCTGCACGGTGATTTCCTGGCGGTCGACGTGCGGCGCGATCTGGATCGTCTCGATCACCGGATTGTCGCAGCAGATCAGCGACACGCTGTCGTAGATGCCGGGCGTCCACTTGATCTTCTCGAAGTCCGATCCGGTCGGATACGTGTCCGGCAGCACGGCCGGATGAGCACCAATTCGAATGATCAGCGTGTTGTCCGCCTTCCAGTGAATCGCATCTTCCAGGTGAAAATAGCTGGCGGTAAAACACCCGGCATACTCGCCCAGCTTCTGGCCGTTGAGCCAGACCGCGGTGCCGAACTGGGCTTTGTCGATCTTCAGCATGGCGAGCTGCCGCTTGCTCCGGCGCGCGGAATACCTTGCGATACCAGAAGTAGTTGCGATCCTGATCGACCTTCCCGTTCCAGAATTCCTGCAACCATTCCTTGGGCGACAGTTGGGAGCGGATGCGATTGGCCAGCTGTTCGCGACTGTAGAAAGCATCGACACGATCGAACGCCGGCGTGGCGAGATTGGCCAGACCGGGAACCGGAACTGTGTGCGTAAAGGTCTCGGGAATGGTGTCGGGCAACGTGCCGTCTTCAATTTCCCAACGGCCATCGAGCGACACGGTCAGCCGGTCCGCCCACGCGAGCGAGGCGGGCCAGATGCTGAACACAAGACACGCCAGGAGCCATCGCGCTCCGCGGGAGACATGACGGGAACGGCGAACAGGTAAAGAGGTCAACATGGCACAGTTCCTTCGTAGCATAAGCGTCTCGCTTGTGCAGATCCTGCCAAAAAACGCCGCGGTGCCGACTGCCGCCCGAGCAAGCGGGACGCTTGCTCTACGATCGCAGCATAAGCGTCCCACTTGTGCAGATCCTGCCAACAAACGCCGCGGTGCCGACAGCCACCTGAGCAAGCGGGACGCTTGCTCTGCGTTACTCGGGTGAGTGAAATCGGGAGCATGTGCCTGCGATTTTACGGCCCGGCAGCACATTGAGCAACAAAGGCAGCCAGATTGATATGATCGTGCCGCGAGACGCCGGACGGGCCCCGCCGCCGGTGGGAACACCCCGGCCGGTCGCTGCTTGTGCGCAGCTTTCCGCCACAGGTACAATGGCGTCCGCACGCACGGCCAGAGTCTCGCACCATCCTGAGGATCATGGGCCACGTGATCGTCAAGGCAACTTGGATCCGTCGCAATCAGCTCGAAAGGATTTGACGCATGGGGGGCTTCTTTGGGGTCGCAGCGAAAGAGGACTGCATTGCCGATCTCTTCTACGGAACGGACTATCATTCTCACCTGGGGACGGTGCGCGGCGGCCTGGCCGTCAGGAATGAAGATGGGTTCGGCCGGCTGATCAAGGACATCACCAACGCTCAGTTTCGCAGCAAGGTGGGATACGAACTGGACCAACTGCACGGCTCGCTCGGCATCGGCGTCATCAGCGACTACGACGATCAGCCGCTGATCATCGGCTCACACCTGGGCTCGTACGCCTTGGTCACCGTCGGCAGAATTGCCAATCTCGATGAGCTGTGTGCGGAACTCTTCAAGAGTCGGAGAACTCACTTCTCTGAGATGAGTGGAGAGGCCATCAACCCCACGGAGCTGGTCGCGACGTTGATCAACCTGGGCGACACCTTCGAAGAGGGGATCCAGTACGCGCAGCACGTGATCGAGGGATCGTGTTCGCTGCTGTTGTTGACGGAAGACTGTATCTATGCAGCGCGCGATCGATTGGGACGCACTCCTATCGTGCTGGCCCGCAAGGACGATGCCCTGGCGGTGACCATGGAAACGTGTGCGCTGCCGAACCTGGATTACGAGATCGACCGGTACTTGGGCCCTGGTGAAATCGTGAGGATGACCGCTGACGAGGTCGAGACAGTCCATCCTCCGTTCGAGGAGCTGCAGATCTGTGCATTCCTGTGGGTCTACTATGGATACCCCGCGTCCAGCTACGAGGGTATCAACGTCGAGGTCGTCCGCAACCGCTGTGGCCAGGCGCTGGCCAAGGCGGACCAGCTGGAATTGGATCTGGTGGCTGGAATTCCCGACTCCGGGACAGGTCACGCCATCGGCTATGCCAACGAAATGGGTATCCCGTACGGTCGGCCGTTCGTAAAATACACACCTACGTGGCCGAGAAGCTTCATGCCCCAGGACCAGCGCGTGCGCGATCTGGTGGCGCGCATGAAGTTGATTTCGATTGCTGACTTGATTCGCGGCAAGCGACTGCTGTTCTGTGAAGACTCGATCGTCCGTGGCACTCAGCTCAAGGACACGATTCAGCGGTTGTACGACGGCGGCGCGCGCGAAGTCCACATGCGGCCCGCTTGCCCGCCGTTGGTATTCGGCTGCCAGTACCTGAACTTCTCCCGTTCGCGGTCGGTAATGGACCTCGCGGCGCGACGCGCCATCAAGGAACTGGGAGACGGTGATCACCACCTGCACGTGTATGCGAACCCCGATTCCGATCGCCATCGCCTGATGGTCGAACGCGTCCGCCAGCGTCTCGGCTTGACGACGCTCAAGTACCAACGGCTGGATGATCTGGTCTCCGCCATCGGGCTACCGAAGGAAAAACTGTGTACCTACTGCTGGGATGGAACAGAGCGCTGTGCCGCCTGTCCCGCGCACGAGGCTGCCGCGACCCACAAGAAACAACACGTCCTGCAGCATGCCAGAGATCTGTAGAGTGAGTCGAGCTCGCCAAGATGAGCTGTGTCTTGCTCCGGACTGCCAACTCTCGCGGTATCACTCGCCACGGGTCAACAGCAGTTCCGCCTGCTGAGCATCTGCTTCGACGATCACCCGCATGCCCACCGTGAACACCCGATGGTACGGTCGGTAGCTGAGGCGGTAATCGCTCGTGGCGCGTTTCGGCCGATCGTACCACGATCCGCCGCGCACGATACGACGCTGATTCGCAGTCACGTCATTGCGGCCGTCATCGTCACGGTACGGATACGGAGCGTCCGACGAACGAGTCCATTCCCACACATTTCCGTGCATGTCGCACAGCCCCCACGCGTTGGCTTGATACTTCCCGACGGGAGCGGCCAGGAACGCCCCGTCATCGAAGCGCGACTCTTTCGGCACCCAATCGTCATAGCGACTCGGATTGGGAATGATCCGCGTGCTGCTGTAGTTCTCGTGAGTGGTACAGGCCGCGTACTGGCTCAGACTGCGGTCGCCCAGATTGGCCCACGGGGCAAAATCGGTGTTGAGATCTCCGAACGAGAACGGCGTCACACTTCCACTGCGACAGGCGTACTCCCATTGAGCTTCGGTGGGCAGGCTGCACCGGGCGCCGATCTTCGCGCCCAGCCACTCGCAAAACGCCATGGCCTCATTCCAGGATACGCGCACGACCGGTTGCTGCGGCTCATTCAACGGATAGCCCAGGCGGCCAAACTGATAGCCGTGCCGCGACTCCAGCCGGCTGTCGTGTCCCGGGTCGAAGCAGGCATACTGCTGATTGGTCACTTCATAGGTGCCGATCCAGTACGGTCGAGCGATTTCGACCGGCGTGGTTTCCGGGTCGGTTGGCGACCCCTGGCCGGTTCCCATCATGAATCGTCCGGGCGGAATCCACGTGAGCTGCAGGGTGACACCAGGTCCGATGTCGACGCTGCGCGTCACCCGTTTAGACAGCGCTGAGCCGGCCGGACTTTCGCCCGACAGGCGCGGCGACAAACCTCCGGGGCGGGTGGACAGGACGGTGTCGTTCACGGTCGGCGGGGGGTTGGGAGCAGACAGAACCGCCACCGGGCCGATGCCCTCCCAGTCAACATCGACCTGACCGTATTTCTGCTCGAGCGACCTTCGTCGATCCACAATCGGCTTCGTGTAGGTCGCGCCGACGATCTCGGACCACGTGCCATGATAGGGAGCATTCAGGTCGATCCAGGTGATCAAGCGATCCCACGATTCCCGGTCCAACTGGACCCCGTAGTGTCCTTGACGCAGGATCTGCACCAGTTCCGTTGCGTCGGCATGGAAATCCAGCGGCGAGAGCATGTGTCGGTCGCTCTCGATCCCAGGCCGCCGGACAAGCCCATGCAATTCCACATAGGCCACCGAGAACTTGCCACCATATTCGGGACTCACGTGACCGCCAATTTCCGAACTCCAGTCCTGGACCACTTCCGTGCCGCGCAGGTCCGGCTGCGCGCGCGATCCCTCGTGGCAGACCACACAATAATGGTCCAACACCGGCTGGACTTCCCGCGCGAAACTGAATCCGCGCCGCGGACCGTACCAGGGCGTGATCGCGGCGGCCCGCTGGTTCAGCGCCGTCGTGGGCCGGTTGATCGTGGCGTCGTTCTGTCGCTCGTGACACCCCACACACGAAACCATCTCGCCAGGCATGCCGACGAACCAGCTGCGCATGTGCTGCAGCGATTTCCCCTCGGCATCCAGCGGCTGCACGGCAACCGGCGTGTTCGCCGGAATCTTGAACAGCGCCGACCCGTCCTCTTGCACGGGGACCGTGCCCAGGACCTGCTTGATATCCCACGGACCGTCCATGCCGATGCTTCCGAGCAAACCGCCCATACCCCGTGAACTGAAATAATACGAAATCACGCGCAGTTGTTTCACCTCGCCGCGCGGCACGCCCGCCAATCCGCCACCTTGATAGACGTCGGCAAGGTACACCGTGGCTTCCGAGGACGCCACCTGCTCGTTCCGCTGGACCATTCGCGGCGGAACCGGCCGGGACTCGATCGGCACCGGCTCAAACAAGGCATAGCCGGGCAACTCCTTGACCAGCGTGATATTGTCAAACACATCAACCAGATAAATGCCCCACGACGACGACGGAGACAGCTTGGCGGACACCAGGAAATACTTGCCGGCCGTGGCAGGACTGTCGGTTTCACCCAACGGAAACGGATGAATGAACTGCGGCCAGACCCCGTCGACCAGCCGATCCCGCACCGTCGCCTCCACGCGCTTGCCCCGACCCGGAATCTCCTGCACGACGCCGTCGGCTTCCTGCCGTCCCAGCGCGGGGTCCACAATCAGCATCCGTCCCGACCGGCACGTTCCGTGATGTCCCGTGGCGATCCCGACCACGCGCGAACTGCCGTCTGGAATCGGTCGGGCATAAAAGAACGAATTGGGAAAGTAGCTGTTGCTGCCGTAATAGGCCATCTGTCGCGTGCCGTCCGGGTTCATCGCAAACAGGATCCGACTGTTGGGATGTGCCAGATCGGCGTATTCCCAGCGCAAGTACAGCACGCGTCCATCGGGCAGCAGCGCCGGATTCCAGTTGTGTTCCTGGTCGAATGTCAGTCGCCGCACTTCACCCGTTTGCCGGTTGCTGAAGTGCAAATTCGCCACGTGGGAACTGCCAAAGACGCACGGCACACCAATATAGGTGGATGTCGACCCGAACAGGATGTTGCCGTCCGGCAGGTAACAGGCGTCGTAGTTGTCCACGTCGGGCTCATCGACCTGCAGTGGTTCTCTGACACCACTTCCGTCCAACGCCAGTTCGTAGATCCGCCAGCGTTGCTGTTCGTCCAGCGAGGAGAACAGGAGTCGATCGGCTTTGAAACTCAGATCGACATCTCCCACGAAGTTGTTGCCAGGCCGGTACAACGTCGACATCTCTCCCTGCGGCTGGACGGGTGACAAGGCGACGAGTTCATCGTCATATCCACTGCGGGGCAGCGACTCGTTGCCGCTGAAATTCGCGGGCAGGCCGAGGGCGGGCACCGATTCAGATCGCTTGACGAACAGCAAGCGGCCGAAGTCGAGCAGAGGGTTCGCCAGGAGTGCCTCGCGTTGCAGGGCCAGGACGGCCTCGGCTCGTGTCAAGGCTGCCAGGTCGCCGCGTACAACTCCATCGCCGATCGCAGTGAACTGCGGCTCGATCGCATCGAGCTGCTGCAGGTACCGGGGACCGTTCTCGTACCGCAGACCGTAGGTGTCGACAAGATCGCAGACCGCCAGCCGGAGTGCTTCCAAGTTCACTCGCTGCCACTGCGCTCGAACGGAGGCCCACCGCTGCTCCAATTGGCGCGCATCGGAGTACAGCTCCACCCAGCGCTGGTCGTCCAATGGACATCCGGCATTGACCAACTGCTCGAGACGCGCTCCCAACTCGGTGGCTGACGGGCCACACGCATCGAGCAGCGGCCGGATGACTCGTTTTCCCGACTGCAGATCGGTGAGCACGACGGCCGGCGTTTGGGCACCGGTCGGCTGGCGCGACCAGCTGCTCACGCTGCTCTGCGTCGCCGGTTTGTGCAGGGCCAGATTCACCGCCACATCGGCGCTTCCGAAGACCTGCACTTCGTCCAGATGCAGCCACGTGTCATCCTGCAACAGCAACCGCACGTATCTCGCCGGGCCGCCGTGCAGCGGCACCACCAGCGGCTTCTGATCTTGTACGCCGAAAAAGACGGCCCCATCGTGCTGATAAGCGATGCGCCAGGTCAACTCATCGTCCGACAGGCATACCGTCAGCGTCCGCGCCCGCTCGGCGGACACCGTCCGGTTGAAGACGACGAGTCGATCCAGAGCACAAGTCGTCCCCAGGTCCACCTGCCACCAGGGCCGAGCTTGCTGGTCGGTGTGAAAGCCGAAGCCTCCGTCCATCGTCCCGTCCACCGCGCCGGCGGCGTCCACCGTCGGGTCCGTCTTGGTCGCCCGCTGCAGCTGGACCATCCAGTCGGTTCGTGCATCGGCTCGCACATTCGTGGCCGGGCCAACCAGCGTCCAGGCGAATACCAGTCCCAGCAGAACGCACGGACAATTCCAACGTGATGGCGGGCGATTCATGGACATCTCCTGTGAAGGACTCTATGGCCGGGCACGAAACGGGGAGGACGAAGCTTCGGCCGAGCCGCGGCTCAGCAAGAGATTCTTCCTCCCGTGCAGCGCATCGTCGCGCACGGTCCGTTGGGCGAGCGTCTCGTCAGCACCGTGGTGGGAAGTGTTTTTCTTGTACACACCTCCACGCGTTCGACAAGACTCGTTAGTCGGCAGGTCAGTTCCATTCTCTGTGTATGGTTTGCGGTGCTTCCGTAAGCCAAAGTCCGCAGACCATCCACAGTGTAACCCGAACCCCCGGTGGCAAGCTACGTCGGCTCATCCAAAAAACGTACCCGTTCACGGGCACTTGGCCGAGGATCGCATGGAACCGCAGATTGACGAACAAGGAACCGCAGAAGGAAGAATTGAACGGTAGAGGGAAGAAGTTCGGAGTGCTGACACGAATCCCTCTGCACTTCCCATTTCTGCGGTTCCTTGTTCGTCAATCTGCTGTTTAATTCGTCAATCTGCTGTTCCTTGTTCTTCAATCTACGTTTCGTGGTCGGAGAGAACTCGCTATTCCGTGCACGCCTACCAAAGCGCTCACGACCCAGGTCCCTCGTGCGTCTGTCCCGCCAACATGCTGGTGTTCAAACGCCGGAAGGCCTGGCCACAGGCCTGGTAGTTCTCGGCTGACATGCCCATACAGCCGTACTCCTCGACATATCCGATGAAGCCGCCCGCAGGCGTGGCGAGAAGTTGGTACATGCGCTGTGCCTCGGCCAGAATCTCCGCGAGTGTTCCCTGAATGGACACCGTCTGGTAGCTGATGGGCATCATGAAACACTGCCGACCACGCAGCTGGTTGCTGATTCGATCCAGGTCCACCACATTCGGTTGAGAGATATTCAATACGTCGGCGCCAATCTCGTGAAAATCCGCGGCAATATCGGTCAGGTTGCCGCAACAGTGGTACCAGACGTCGAGTCCCAATTGATGTGCATGATCGAACTGACGTCGATAGCGCGGCTTGAACATCGACCGCCACATGGCAGGCGAGATGATCATGCCCGATTGAGTAGCCCAGTCGTCCGCAAAATGGATTCCATGAAAACCGTGCCGGGCGGCCATCGTCATCAGCTGGCACTCGAAGTCCATGATCAGATCCATGAGCGGATCGAACTGTTCGGGTGCAATCAGGAAATCCTGCATCGCGTTCTCGAATCCGCGCAGGAACGTGTAGACCGTGAAACCGCTCAGGTCGAGACTTGCCAGCCGGTATCGATCCTCGCACAGAGCGACGAATTCCGGCACGGCGTGCATGCGTTCGGCTTCGCGCAGCGGTGGGGCAGTTACTTCCTCCAGCGCCGGCAACTCGGGCCACACCGCCTGGGTCGGATGCCCCATCGTGCCGTCGTCCATCGACTCCAGTCGGTAGCCCCACTCGTTCGTCGACCAGTCCCATACGTTGGCCAGTGCGGTGCCGTCCCCGGGCACTCCTCGCGACAAGTGATACAGCAGCACGTCGCCCTCGGTCTGATCGCGATTCCAGAAGACGATGGGGACCCGTTCCGGCCGTTGAAATCGAATGGCTTGATCGACGAACGACTTGCGCGAACTCATGGCGAACTCCTCCGATTCAAATTATCTTGCGTATCTTACAGCGTCTCGTTCGGCTTGGCACGTCGGGAGGCCGCTGCGGGACGGGGACCGCGGAATCGGAGCATTTCCTCGGGGCACGGGCGAATTTCCTGGTCCACCACGGATACTCACGGACCATGCGTTCGGACACAATGATGTCTCGTACAGGGGAAGTTAACTGCCGAGCATTCTTTTTCCTTGGAGAGCGACGATCATGTCACGCCCCGTTACACTCTGCACCGGCCAGTGGGCCGATCTTCCGCTGGAAGAAGTGGCACGCCTGTGCCAGGAATTTGGCTTCGACGGACTGGAACTCTGCTGCTGGGGTGATCATTTCGAAGTCGACAAGGCGCTGGCCGACGACAGCTACTGCCAGCGTAAACGCGAACTGCTGCAGAAGTACAACATGCAGGTCTTTTCGATCAGTAATCACCTCGTGGGCCAGGCTGTGCTGGACATTATTGATGAGCGGCATCGCGCCGTATTGCCGGCCAAGGTCTGGGGAGACGGGGATCCGAAAGGGGTCAACCATCGAGCAGCCGAGGCGATGAAGGATACCGCTCGCGCGGCGCAGCGACTCGGAGTGAGCGTCGTCAACGGCTTCACCGGTTCGAGCATCTGGCACTTGCTGTATTCCTTCCCTCCCGTGCCGCCCGCCTGGATCGATGCGGGTTTTGAGCTGCTGGCCGAACGCTGGAATCCGATTCTGGATGTGTTCGCCGAGTGCGGTGTAAAGTTCGCGCACGAAGTCCATCCCACGGAGATCGCATTTGACATTTACACGACGGAGCGGGCGATCGAAGCCTTGGGAGGACGGCCTGAGTTCGGTTTCAACTTCGATCCGAGTCACCTGCACTGGCAGAGCGTGGATCCCGTCGAGTTTCATTCGCTGGTTCGGGGACCGGATCTATCACGTGCATATGAAAGACGCCATCGTGACGCTCGACGGACGCAGCGGCATTCTCGCCAGTCACCTGCCGTTCGGCGACCATCGCCGCGGCTGGGAGTTCCGTTCCCTGGGCCGCGGAGGCGTGAATTTCGAAGCGATCATCCGCGCCCTGAACGACATCCGATACCAAGGTCCGCTGTCTGTCGAATGGGAAGACTCCGGCATGGATCGCCTGCACGGCGCCCGCGAGTCGTGCCAGTTCGTGAAACGACTCGATTTCAACACCAGCCAGATCGCCTTCGACGATGCGTTCGACAAGCAGACAGTGAGCTGGCAGAGGGCTTGGGCTAAGCGTTCGATGGCGCACGCCGGTGGCGTGGCGGTTAAACGGCTGTTACGACGGGCCGCACGCCGGCAATTCGCCGCCCGCGGCATACCGTTCGACAGACGCGCACGCCGGTGGCGTGGCGGTTAAACGGCTGTTACGACGGGCCGCGCCGGCAATTCGCCGCCCGCGGCATACCGTTCGACAGAGCGCGCACGCCGGTGGCGTGGCGGTCACACATTCCGATCACCGCTCCGACGCCATCCACTGCGGGAACATCTCGAGCCACTGGGCGATGATGGCGTCGCCGATCGTGTGCGGCGTCGAACGTCGATACTCGTCGGCAGTCCGGCCCCAATAGAAGCTGATCCAACCAACGGCCGAACCACGCGATTCGGTAAGAAAGTGTGTCATTTCGTCGAAGCTGCACTTGAGCGGAAACGTCTCCTCGATGACGACAGGTTTGCCGATGCCGAAATCCCTTGATCGTATCCAGCGCCTCCGTGACCTTGTCCTTCTCCGGATAGACGTGGACGGCCACGAAATCGAGCGGCTCGGCCACCTGCTGCGGAACGAAGCCGGAGGTCAGTCCCGGGCCGATCGAGGCTCCAGTCCACAAACCCCACGGTGATCAGGTGCCGCGAATCGTGCTTGCGAATCGCGGCCACCATCGTGTCAATCCACTGTCGAGCAATCTGTGGTCGCGGACGGCCGCGTCGATCGCGCGTGACGAACTGCACGAAGTGCTTGCCGGCAAACGGAGGCCCCAGCCAGTTCTCCTGGGGTTGTTCACCGCCCGGCACGACCGGTTCGTTCATGATGTCGTAACAGAATATGGCCGGACTCCCGGCGCATGCGGCGGACACCGCCTCCCAGAACCTGTGCCTGCGTGTTCCAACGACCGGTTTCGTCGAGTTGGTCATACCAGGCGGGAACATCCTGCTTGTGGTAGCACCCCAAACCGGTCAGGTCCACGATAGATCTGTAACCGCTCGGCCAGGCCGACCAGCCGCGTCAATTGCTCCAGTGACTGGCTGATTCGGTTCCTGCGGACCGTCCATGAACTTGCCGAACTGGATGTGGATGCGCACGACGGTCGCACCCAGGTCCTTCATCTCCTGGAAGTCACCTTCGACCGAGGCCCACTCGGTCGTCCCAATAGTCCTCAATCAATCGCCCGGTCACGTCGTGATCGTAGTTGAATCCCCACGGCACGAACGCCTGCCCTGTATCGGCAGTCACAAACGACCGCTTGTCATCGGCCACACGAATCCAGGATTGGCCGGCCGGTGCGTTCTGAGCGATCGTTGGCTCCTCCGGGCAGAGCAGTAACAAGGCGCAGCAGCCCATGGCCATACGCTTCACTGCACCATGGAAGAGAATCGGCATCGAAAGTGCTCCCACACGCCATCCGAACCACAGACATCGTTGCATTCTATCACGTCGTTCGTCAGCGGGTATTGTTCCAGCTAGTTCCAGCTAGTTCCAGCCAGCTTCAGGCAATAGGCAGCGTCAGGCTGTTTCGGGTACAATCTCTTCGCGTCCCAGACGAGAAACCACAGGCCGCTGCCTCGCCGACGACCCCGCCTTCGTTGGCTCACCTCCGAAGCAATCAACAGGAGACCGAGAATGCACCCTCGTAGAACCTCTGCGTGTCACGTGCGCTCTTGGTCACACTCGCTGTGTGCCTCAACGTGCCTTGTCGCGCTGCCTCGTCCGGTCGCGGCGGCGGATTTCGTGTGGATCGAAGGCGAACAACCGACGTCCGTGAATGTCGAGGCGAAACGCGAGGGCTGGGGCAACCAGCAGTTTCTGTCGGAGGGACACTGGTTGTCGCTGAGCCTTGACAGCCAGCAGGTGGAGAAGGATGTTCCTGCCGAGGGCGTGTTGATCCAGTACGCGTTCGCTGTCGATCAGACGCGGCGACTTCGACATCTGGAAACGGATCGGGTTCGAATTCGTTCGCTCCCCGTTCGACTGGCGCATCGATGCCGGATCGTGGACGCGCGTCGAGCCGGATCAGCTGACGACCGACTTGATGGAAATCGCGCTTCTGGTGCGAGGTCGCCTGGCTGCAGCTGGGCCAGCAGTCGCTCACCGCGGGCCCGCACGTGCTCGAGATCCGCCTGCCGAAGACCAAGAACGACAAGGGCGAAACCAACCGGATTCTGCACGCCTGCGATGCCATCTGCATGCATGCCGGTACGTTCCACCCGAACTCCAAGTTCAAGCCCGATGAGACGGGGCGCGACGAGCGGGACGAAGCGGCGCTCAAGACCGTCTTCCAGCTGCCGGACTCTGCCGAGCGCCGCAGCGAGTGACCGTTCCGCTCAGTGGTCTGTGGGAAGTCTGTCGGCATGACGAGCAACTGCCTGGTGAGGTCGCCGCGCCCATGCGGGACTTTCCGGACCAGCCGCACTGGAAAGCGATCGACGTGCCGGGCGACAAGAACACGCTGCGCCCCGACCTGCTGTTTGCACATCGGCTCTGGTATCGCACGCGGTTCGAAGTCCCGGCGAGCCTGGCCGATCGCTCGTGGCTGCTGGTCTTCCCGGCCAACAACCTGAACACCACGCTGTATGTCAACGGACAGTTGTGCGGTTTCGACAAGAATCCGTTTGCGCGTCTGCAATTCGATATCACGGCGGCTGTCCAACCGGGCGTCAATGAGTTGTGGGTCGGCATTCGAGACGGCTGGTACGGATACCAGGCCGATCCCCAGGATCCGATGAAGCTGCGGCGCCGCTGGAACCTGCCTCTGAAATTCTTCAGCGAAGGATTTCAGGAACTGGTCTATCCGATCTGGAATCAGACCCAAATGGGGATTGTCGGCACTCCGGAACTGATCGGCGCCGGGCCGGCGTACGTGGCGGACGTCTTCTGCAAACCGTCGGTCGCTCACAAGCAACTGGGCGTCGAGATCGCGCTCCAGAGCAATCAGTCGTCCGTGGCACAGGTGGACCTGACGATCGAGGCCGTGAACGACAAGACCGGAACGGTGGAGATGACGTGGGAGACAGAAGGCCGTCGATCTGCGCAATCGCACAACCGTCCTGACTACCGCAACTCGACTGGGCGAACCCGCGACTGTGGTGGCCGGATGACCCCATCTGTTACCGCTTGCGCACGACGGTGCACGCCGCTGGCAAGTTGCTCGACAGACAGGAGACCCTGTTCGGTTTTCGCGAGTGGACGCGCGAGGGAATTCACCTGCGTCTGAACGGAATCACCTGGCAGGGATTCACGGAACATGGCGTGCCGGGCGACACGCCGGAAGCATACCTGGCAGCGTTGAAGAACCCCCAGTTCAACTATGGGTTCGGCCGCATGTGGCCGCAGCACGGCGGACGATACAAGTGGCTCGGCCAGGAACCCGAACAAGTGCTGACGTTCATGGATCGCGGCGGTGCGCTGATTCGGCGCACCGGCTACCTGGACGGCGAAGCGGCCGGCTACATGCCGGCCGTGCTGCCGGAGCTGGGCAAGAACTGGATCGACCACCTGCAGGCGTGGATCAAGGGAGAACGCAATCATCCGAGCATCATGATCTGGTCGGTCGAGAACGAACTGAACTTCATCAACGCTCGCAATCTGGGCCAACTCGACGTGTGGGAGCCGGTCCTGGCCGATGCCTGGAAGGCCATTCAGCAGGTCGACCCGACTCGCCCGATCATGGTGGACGGCGGCGGTGCCACGCGTGCTCAGACGCTGCCTGTCCACGGAGATCATTACACGACAAAACCGTTCTGGAACTATCCGCAACTGGCCTATGAAGCCAACGCCGATCAGCCGCCGTGGACGTGGGATCAACAACGGCCCAAGTTCATTGGCGAGGAACTGTTCGCGGCCGGCATCAATCCCGCCTATGCCTACTTTGGCGGCGAACAGGTGTTTCTGGGCAAGAGCGGCAATCGTCCGGCCGTAGGCAAAGCCATGCAGGTGATCTCGCAGGGATACCGCTGGTTCGGTGTCGCCGCGTGCGACTTCTGCCAGCAACCATCGGACGCCGACGGGTCCCAATACAACGGCTGGGCACCACGCGCCGTACTGGTGCGCCAATGGGATTACACGTTTGCATCCGGTCGCACGGCGAAGCGCACAGTCGGCGTGTTCAACAACACGCGATTCACCGATCCCCTGTCATTCCAGTGGTCGCTGGTGCTCGATGGCCGGCAAGTCGCTTCCAAGACGACCGTGCACCAGGTGCCGGCCGGTGAAAGCGAGAGATTCGACGTTCGAGCTGCCGATTCCTCGCACGGACAAGCGATTGGAAGGGGAGTGGATCCTCACGCTGTCGGCAGGCGATCAGGAACTGTTTCGCGACGTCAAAGCCGTGTCCGTACTTCCCAGTGGCCCCGATCGTCGCACTCCACCGCAACGTCGCCCGACTCCAGGTCGGTGACCTGTACGTTTTCGACCCACGTGGCGACGTGGCCGCATTCCTGGCGGCGCGAAGAATTCCCTTTGCGGCCCTCGATCACCTGGCCGCACCCACCGCACCGGGCAAGACCTGGCTGATTGGCCGCGACGCGTTATCGCCTGCGGACACGTCGTCGACGCTGTTCGCCGCGTACGCGTCCGAGGGCGGGCGCGTGATCCTGCTGGAGCAGGAGCATCCCGCTGCGGTACCAGGGACTGCAACCGGCCGAGATGGCGTATCAGTCCAACAGCGGCCGAACCGCGTTTCTGGAAGACGCCTCGCACGCCGTGCTGCAGGGACTGCAGGACAAGGACTTCTTCACCTGGGAACCGGGTGAAGTCGTCTACAAGAACGCCTACGTCAAACCGCAGCGCGGTGCACGATCGATCGTGCAGTGCGACGAATCCCTGGTCAGTTCCGCGCTGGTCACGATCCCCGTGAATCAGGGCATTCGTGACACTGTGCCAACTGTTGGTCAGCGAGAAGCTGGCCGACAACCCCACGGCCGAAACGCTGTTGCTGAACCTGCTGGACTTCAGCGCCTCGTACGAACTGAAGTTCCTCAAGACGGCGGCCGCGGCGGAACCCGCGTTGACCAAGGTGCTCGATACGATCAACCTGCAGTACACACCCGTTGCCGATCCGGTGGCGGCGCTGGCGGAAGGTCATATTGCGGTGGTTTCGGCGACGCCCGCCAATCTCCGCAAGCTGGCTGTCGGCTGCGGACAAGCTGCGAGGCGTTCCACGCGGCCGGGGGCTGGCTCGTGCTGCACGGCCTGACGCCGGACGGCCTGCACGGATTTCAACAAGCTGGTTGGCGTCGAGCACATGCTCCGCCCGTTTCGCCGCGAACGCGTGACGTTCGCGTTGCCGCGCAGCCGGTTGCTGGCCGGCGTCTCGCTGAGCGACGTGGCGCTGTATTCCGCCGAACGGATCTTTCCCTGGCAGTCGGGCAACTTCGTGGCATCCGACACGTTCAGCCACGTGGTCGACCTGGACGAAGTGGCGCCGTTCGGCACGTGGGACAGCGAAGCCTGGTACAACTTCGTGAACGGCATGGTCAGCGCCGATGGCTGGAAGTACATCCAGAACCATCCCGCCTCGACAAACACCTATCGGCTCACTCTTCCCAAACCGCAGACGCTGGTCGGCTGGACGTGGGATGGAAACGTGCTGTACAACCCGACGCGCCAAGGTCGAACTGATGTTCGATGGCGACGAAGCGCATCGAGCTCAGCTTCGACGTGCCGCCGGACGGCGAACCGATGCGGTTCGACATTCAACCGCCGCGCACGGCGACGGAAATCGCCATTCGGCACGCACAGTTTGACGACATTCCGGACGAAGCGTCAGAACGGCGTGCAGATCATCGGCTGCGACAACATCGAGTTCTTCGCGCAGCGACCGGCCGATTATCGCGAGCGCGTGCGACCGATGCTCAACAGCGGCGGTCTGGTCGAGTACCCGCGCGGACAGGGCGGCATCGTACTCGTCGAACCTGCTCTTCCGAGATACGGAAGAGGTGCCCGCAAACGGCTTGAAGAAACGCAATGTGCTGGCGGCCATCTTCCGCAATCTTGGCGCACCGTTCGGCGGCGGACGGGCGGTGATCGCGGGAGCACGACTGGCCTGCACGCCGATCGACATCTCGAAACACGCCACCGCCTACCGCACGGAACGCGGCTGGTTCGGTGACGCCCGCTTCACGCTCAAGGATCTGCCGGTCGGCAAACAGCAGTTCGCCGGCGTCACGTTCGACATCTACGACTTTCCCACGTCACCGGTGCCCACCTGCATCATGCTGGCCGGGCCGAATCTGCCGGGCGTGTTGCCCAAGGAGGTGCGTGCGCATCCCGGTGAACCGGCGAGCGGATGCACTGTTCTTCCTGCACACCGCCCGCATCGATCAACGCCGTAACGATCAGGAAAAAAAGGAGGGCCAGCAATTCGAGCTGGTGCACTACGTCGTGCACTACGCGGACGGACAGGAACTGACCGTGCCGATCGTCAGCGAAGTCGACGTCGACGATTATCGGGTCGAAGAGCCGCGTGCGCTACCCGGTGCGCAGCTCGCCTGGACGCGCCCCTACGAAGGCACAACCTACCACGCGGCCGTGTACAGCAAGCAGTGGAACAATCCTCACCCGAACATCGAGATTCAATCGATCGACGTGTTGCCGGTGGACAACCCCCGCGGAAGCGTGGCTGTGCTGGCCATTACCGCTGCCGGCTGCCGAGTAGTCGCGAGTCGGTCCCAGACACGCGGCCAGTGGCCAACCGTTGGATGGAGCGCCCACGCCGTTGGCAGCTGCCGTTTAACCGCAGGCCCAACGGGCCGCGCGCGGGGAAACGCGAACAGCGGCAAACCGTTGGACGGAGCGCGCACGCCGTTGGCCGCTGCCGTTTAACCGCAGGCCCAGCGGGCCGCGCGCCGGGGATACGCGAACAGAGGCAAACCGTTGGATGGAGCGCGCACGCCGTTGGCGTGGCGGTTAAACGTGTTGCCACAACAAGCCGTGCGCCGGGGAAACGCGAACAGAGGCAAACCGTTGGATGGAGCGCGCACGCCGTTGGCCGCTGCCGTTTAACCGCAGGCCCAACAGGCCGCGCGACGGGGATACGCGAACAGAGGCAAACCGTTGGATGGAGCGCACGCCGTTGGCCGCTGCCGTTTAACCGCAGGCCCAGCGGGCCGCGCACGGGGAAACGCGAACAGAGGCAAACCGTTGGATGGAGCGCGCACGCCGTTGGCGTGGCGGTTAAACGTGTTGCCACAACAAGCCGCGCCGGGGATACGCGAACAGAGGCAAACCGTTGGACGGAGCGCACGCCGTTGGCGTGGCGGTTAAACGTGTTGCCACAACAAGCCGCGCCGGTAACACGCGCACGGCGGCACGGCTCATGGACGGATGTCAAGGAACTCTAAGGTACCGCAGGTCCTGAACGCCTCTGTGACGCACTCGAGATCCCCGGCTTCCGGCGGGACGTTGCACAGGCGGAGTCGGCGATCTGCTACGAGGCTCGCCCAGTCCGGGACATCTCCATAGAGCAGCACGCGCGGCACCAGAGTCAGATTACGCTTCTCGTAACAAGTGTCGGCAAAGTCCAAGTCGGCATCCGTGATTCGCGGGTCGAGTACCATGGCGAACAAGGCGGCCATCGCCAGATCACCCGAACCGTTCGCCACGACCTTCACGCGTTGCATATCGGCATCGGGACGAACGGCGATCGCGTCGAGCACCGCCTGTAAGTCCGTAACGGCCATCCCTGCGACAGGCCGTCCCCACACGATGCTGTTGCGCTGCCAGGCCGTCGCTTGCGCCGCGGCATTGTACGTGCCGGTGGAAAACGACTCGCCAAAGGTCCGCAGATCGGGCAACACGACAAGGCTTCCGTCTTGGGCCCGCACCATGCGGCGAGCCGTCTCCGATCTGGTCCCGTAAGACGTCGTTACCGCGTCCGTCCAGAATAATCTCCACCGGCAATCGTTCTTCCGCGGGGTTCTCCGGCCGCATCACCCAGGCTGGAACCACGATCGAACCTTCGCTCGGAAACGCCACGTGTTCCAGTATCAATTCGTCCTGCCGCCTCATTTCCGCCGGTCAGCAGTTCACCTCGGCGAGGTAACGCGGCGTGCATGCCGAGCAGCCCTCGGAGTACGTCCGTCATGCTTCGTCCGATGAGCTTCCCAGTCGCTCACCGAAGCCAATTGCGGCGCTCGCCTCGGATGCGCCCGTCATGCGACAGAGACGCGAGATCTCGCCAAAACCCTTGTCGTTCGGCTGCTCCACCGCCAGTTGTTCCACCGCGTCGACCGGCAGTGTGGCTGTCTCCGGTTCGGCGGCAGGCTCGGCCGCGGTCGAGCCGCGCAGCCAGCGGTCGAGCCACCAGTAGGTGTATTCCCGCTTCGGCCGGTCGTAGTCGTGACCCGTGTCGAAGTAGCGGCAGTCGACGCGATCTTCGCATCCGTGCGCCGCATAGAGCTGCCGGATCGTCGGAAAATTCTCGGACTCAAACTGTTTGGTCCAATCGTTCATGGTCAGGTACTGCACCGGGCAGGGGAGCCCCAGGGTGCTGATCTCCGGATGATCGGTGCGTTGCATGACGTTGGGGAAGTGATTGCACGCACAGTGGCTGGAATCGGGAAACATGATCTGCCGGAAGTCACACGTCAGACCGACGATCGTGGCAGCCTTCACGCGGGGATCGAGTGCGACCAGCATCTGCGTCTGCAATCCGCCACCCGACTGCCCCGGCCACTCCCATGCGGCTCGCGTCGACCTCCGGCAGACGATTCCAGGAAGTCGAGGGCACGCATGTTGTTCCACACCATGAGCGTCTGATGCGACACGCCCACGTACAGGTCTTCGAAGTGGTTCTGTGTCGACGAGAAGGTCACGTAGCCGAGCCGCGCCAGATTCAGACACCGTGTTTGAACAGTCGGATGAGCGTTGCCGTTGGTCCAGTGACCATGCGGACACAGCACGGCGGGCGCGGGGCGTTCCTGGAACTGCTTGGGCATGAAGAGCAGACCGGTGGAATACACGCCCGGCCACAGCTGGTAAGACACGCGGCGGACCGTGCACCAGGGGTGATCCAGGGGCTCCGACATGCGGACATCCAGTGGCACGCGCTCCGGCAACGGCTGCGAGACCCACGCACTCCAAGAGAAACTCGCGCAGTGCGCTGCCGATGAGCCTCCCACGACTCACCCGTGCGCACGACGAACGGCTTGGCGACGGACATGTCCTCAAAGTACGTCTTCAGCCGGTTGGGCATGTCGAATGCGCTGCGAACCGATTCGAACGTCACCGTGATCGTCGAGGACCGCTGCGGAGCCACCGTCGTCTGGTGAGCGTCGAGCGGTACTCCGTCAACCGTCACACTGGCAATCGGCCGCTCAAATCCTTCCAGATGGACGACCATCTTCGCCGGCGGCTCGCGGCCCGGCGAATGCACGATGATCTGCGCCGAGCGGCCGTCATCGGCGACCTTCACGACGAGGCTTACGTCGCCAAACGACGTGGGAACCTCGACCATGCGCAGTTCCGCTCCATGTTTCGCCCACGCCTGCGGCAGTCCCTCCAGCAGGTGCAGTTCGTCGCCTCGCTCCAGGATCACCAGGTGTCGGACCAACCGAATGAACTCGGCGCTGGCCCAGTTGTGTGGCATGTCGCCCACAAAACTCGCTGGTGCGCCGACCGGGTTCTGCTCCTCGCGCCAACAGAGCAAGGGGGAAGCGTGATTGCCAAACGCGTAGAGCGTGGCGGCGGCCTTGGGCCCATGTCCCAGCCACAGATGTGCATGGGCGTAGAAGGAGGCGGCGTAATTCCAGATGCCATCGGCAATCCAGCCGGTCCCGAAGATCAATCCTTCGCGTTGATTGGCATCGAGCATGTCCATGGTTCCCCGCATCAGGGAATCGTCGCTGCCGAAGATCCGGCCGGGGAAGACCGACTGCAGGAAGGCCCACGCACCACACTGCGGCAGTTGGGGCAGTTCCCCTCGCATGGTCACCGGAACATAGGTGTTGCCCGACGCGTCGACCAGCTTGTCGCGCTGCCGGGCGCGGTCGAACGTCTGCCAATAGTCGTCGTACTCTGCCTGCCACTTGCTCGCTATGGGCTGCTGCAGCAGTTCCGCCAACTCGATGGCTGCGCGCAAGCCCGCCAGTGTCCAATACACGTTCGTGTACTCGCGGTGCTTCCCACCTAATCCACCGTCGCCAAAACCAATCGGCATCAATCCGTAGTTCGCCTGATTCGGATTGTCGCGTGTCGTGGCGCGATATTCGATGATCTGATTCACTTCCCGCTCGACCCGCGGCCACATCTGTGCCAGCCACTGCCGATCTCCCGTCAGCTGCACGTGCCGCCGGATCATCCACAGCCGCAGACCACTCTTCTTCGAAAACTCCACGCCGCCCGGCCCATCGTCTCCGTCCACCTGTTGTTCCAGGCCCGCTCGCACTTCGTCCAGTCGGCCCACATAGCTGGCAGCCTCCAGCAGGAACGGACCGTCGGCGGCCCACGTACCACGGTAACAGGTCGGCCCGACCTGGAACTTGGGTTTCCCGTTCTTCTGCTCGCGGGCCTGATAGATGTTTCGAATGCAGGAATCGAGTAAGTCTTGCACCGCTCGGTCGGGCACCACGATCCGATCGTAGGGCAGGCCCACGTTCTGCCAGTATTCGATGCACCGTTGGCGCTCCACTGCCGGGGTACCGACTGCCAACTGCCGACGGGCACGGCCGCCTTGGGGCAAGGCCACCATCAGCTCGAACGACTCGCCGCCGTTCAACTGGCCGGTAGGCCACGTGAGTCGGATCGGACGCGGCATGTTCGGCGGAGCATCTGCGTCGATGCGGGCCAGAGCCTGGGCGTCGCATTTGCCTTGCCGGATATCTTGAGGTTCCAGCACCAGATCGGCCGGGAACACCCAGAGCGCGCTGAGGATCGTGTTGCCGTCCTCGGCCTCGGGCATCGGCATGATCTCGACCAGCAGCGTGCCATCCCCATCATCGTCTTCGGCCGCAAAGGTCAACACGATCGGCACGTTCTTACCGTGCTCGCGCACCAAATCCACATCGCGCTGCGGCGTGCCTTCGATGGACAATCGCAAAGGCCGCCTGCCCGCTTCCCCATGCCAGCCTTCAATCAGCCCCAGCGCCACCTGCAATCGTCCGCCCGATGTCACCGGCACGCGAAACACCAACGGCTGACCGAAGCCGACCAGCACGTGCTGGAAACAGGATGCGCAATCAACCTGAGGCTGCGCCAGTTCTTCTGGATGCGGGCGGAGGCGTTCGAGTGGATCGTGAGCTTATCCTCGGCGGCCGCCGCCGGCTGTTCCGCCAGCGGTGCGCACGGTACGGAGAACTGGCAGAACACCTGATCGTCGCGTCCGTCGATCAGCAGACGCTGGCGAGCCGCGTCCAGCACGAGGCGCGCAGTCGCTCCGACATCGAGTGTCACCTGACCCGAGTCCGCTGCCGCGCTTCGGTTGCTGGCCGTCATCGTCAGGTAGTCTACTCGATCGGCGCCCGGTTCTTCCGGCTCGGTCGACTCCGGCCCCTGTATACGGTTAGACCAGGCCTCTTGCCGCACCAGCCACGAGCCGAATTCACGCTGGCTGATGACGAGCGGAATCCTGGGACTGTGCAGAGACTGTTGCGTTGGGCCACCCTCCGCATCTCCGACAAAGCCGGCCAGGACCCGCGTGCCGAACGATCCCTGGCCATTGTCATAAGCCGCCGGACCCTGTTTTCCATACTCGTAGTACAGCCCGCCGTCGCTGCCAACGATCGTCTTGTGGGGATCGTCCACAAGGCCAATGCAGGTCTGCCAGCGCACCGGCCGATAGCGGAAGTCGAGCACCTGCGGTTCGAGTCCCTCGGTGGGGCCCGCCACCGGAAAGCGGTCCACGACCAGCGCAATCTTGGCGGCAGTCGATTTCGTGTCTTCCGCCCAAACCGGGAGGCCGAGCATGACCAGCATGACGCACAATGACCAATGACCGGGCTTCATGGATCGCTCCTTCAATTGGCGACGAGTACGTTGGTCGCAACCGCTCTGTGAACTCGATACAATGCACGAGCAGCTACGAAAAACTTTGTCTTGCTCAAGCCTGCCTGTTTACGAGGGCCATTATAGGCTGGGGATAAACCCGGGGCAGCCTGGGGCCACGGTTGAGGTATCGTTCCGGCGGGTCGGCAACATTTCGGAGGCGATCAGGAAAGGGCTGATTCATGCACGTCAATACTCGCTCCCTACTGCTTGGTCTACTCGCGTCGTTTCTTCCAGGCATCTTGGGTGCTGCCGATGTCCTCGCGCCGCTGGATCTTTCCAAGGTGAAGCTCGGCGGCGAGTTGGGACGACGCATCGACGTCACCGTTACGAACAACCTGCTGGTCCTGGACGCCGACCGGGACTTTCTCGCTCCGTTTCGTGAGAAGACGAAAGACACCGGGTATATCGGACTGGGAAAACTGCTGGACGCCACCGTCCGACTTGCGGCCTATTCCGGCGATCCGCGCCTTGCAGCATTGAAGAATCACCTGATCGCGGAAATGCTCCAGACTCAGGAAGCCGACGGCTACATCGGGATCATCAAGCCTGATTGTCGTGTCGCGGGACTTTGGGACGTGCACGAAACGGGATACGTGGTCTGGGGCCTGATGTCAGATTACGAGTATTTTGGCACGAAGGAATCGCTGCAGGCAGCTCAACGGGCGGCAGACTACATTCTCCAGAACTGGTCCAAGATACCGGCGGACTGGGGTCAGCAGACGGGTGTGGCTACCAATGTCGCCGTGACCGGCCTCGAGCGCACCATGTTGCGGCTGTATCGGCTGACGAACGACAAGTCATACCTCGACTTTGTGATGCAGCAACGAGCGCTTCCTGATTGGGACTTGGGGATCGTCGTCGGTCGGCGTCCGGGAATTGAAGGGCACATCTACGCGTTCCTGTCGCGTTGCCTGGCCCAGCTGGAGCTGTATCGGATCGAACCTGACGAACGACTGCTGCGAGCAGACCGAACGGGCGCTCCAGTTCATGCTCCACAACGATGGCTGCCTGATCACGGGAGCTGCCGGGCAATGCGAGATCTGGACACGAGACCAGGACGGTCGCGGCGACCTGGGTGAGACGTGTGCGACTGCCTATCAACTGCGCGTCTACGACAGCCTGCTGCGGCTGCGGGGCGATGCACGGTACGGCGACTTGATGGATCGCACGATCTACAACACGCTGTTCGCGGCACAATCCCCCGACGGACGCCGCTTGCGCTATTACTCGCCGGTCGAAGGACCGCGTGTGTACTTCGAAGGTGACACCTACTGCTGCCCGTGCAATTACCGGCGCATCGTGGCCGAGTTGCCGCAGATGGTCTACTACCAGCAAGAGAACGGCGTGACCGTGAACCTGTACACATCCGAGCGAGGCCAGGCTCAAGGTCGGTGACGAGGTGCCCGTGACCGTGCGTCAGGAGACGGAGTATCCCCATGCGGGCACGGTGCGATTGCATGTGGAGCCCGAGAGAGCCGTTGGTTTCCCGTTGCAGTTGCGGATTCCCGCCTGGGCTGCCGGTACCCGTGTGACCGTCAACAATCAGGGCCTCGATGCCGCGGTCGTCCCCGGCACATTCCTCACCATCGATCGCGAGTGGCAGAAGGGAGACCAGGTCACGGTGGAGTTTCCCATGGCTTGGCGTCTGGTGCGGGGTCGCCAGCGGCAGGCTGGCCGCGTGGCCGTGATGCGGGGTCCTCTGGTCTTCTGCTTGAATCCCGCACCGTATCCGGAGCTCGCCAAACAGGACGGGACCGACCTCGGTTACATCACGCTCGATCCCTCGTCACTGGGAGATCCCGTACCGAGCGACGCGGTACATCCTGGCGGCATCGCCTGTCGCGTGAAGGCCTGGAAGCCTGGTTACAGTGTCGCGAAGGAGGGCGACCTCGAATTGCTGCTCACCGAGTTTCCGGATCCGGCCGGCCGCGCCACCTACTTCCGGTTGCGCGACGACAGCTTGGCCGTGGAGGACGAGTTGTTTGCAGTGCCGTTCCCGAGCAATTAAATACCGAATGACGCATGACCAGAAGTACTTGTAGGGTGTGTCCAGCTCGCCACATCCGTGGCACGGCTCCGACAGACCGGAAGGCGAGCGCAGGCACACCAGAATCCGGCCGGCAGTTGTCGCTGGTGTGCCATCGCTCGCCGGCACAGAAAGGGAAACATCCACCTTGCCGCCCGGCGAGCTCGACACACCCTACGTCTATTGACGAAGCCGGCGGCGCGCAACCGGAGACACTCGGGTCAGTTGAGATCGCTCGGCTATGCCGACCGCCAGCTCGCCACGGAATCGGCCCATTGCTGGAAGATGCCCAGCATCGGCATCAGGTTGCGGATGGGAGCGCCGCGGTTCTCTTCCTTGAAAGCCAGCTGGACGTTGATGTTCTCCCAGAGAACCAGGCGGTTACCGACCTTCAAGGTGGCGCGCACGTCGCCGTCCTGGGAGATGATGAAACCCAGAGCGCCTTCGTGTGCGTTGCAGTACCGCATCATCGCGCGGTGGCGCGTGCCAAATTGGCTCAGAGTCGCCTTGCGCAGCAGGCGTGACGCGGCGTGCGTATCCCCGGCAATGAAGATGTCCGACAGGTCGGAATCGGATCGCAGTTCGACTCCGAAGCCGTGAACA
>CAVWHV010000018.1:0-75382 GCA_963754725.1 uncultured Planctomycetaceae bacterium | reverse complement strand
CCGTGCTCCAGCGTATTACGCGGGGCAACCCGATCTGGCGATTCCCGTTATCTACGAAACGGTTCCCCGCGATCATGTTCTCGCTTTGGCCAACACATGATCACAATCTCGACGAGCTTCACAACTTCACCGCTTGTCGCGTCGCGAACTTCAATCAGCGGCGAATCCGTCCACTCCTCCACCGTCAGAACCACCTCGTATTCATTTCCGAGATAGCCGCGAACCTTCCACTCTCGATCCTTCGCAAAACCAATCGCCGCTTCCACCAACAGATACTCACAATCCTTCGTGATCTCGGCCATCAACGACGATTGTCGCGGTCTCTTGTTGAACATGAAACAGACCTATTGCAGGCATGAGGTGGAGAATCGCAGCCAACGCGGCAACATGACACATTGCCGTGTGATCACGTCCTGATCCGACCTACGAACCAATCCGCTGCAGATCCATCGCCACCTCACCATTGAGCCGCCGCTCCAAGAAGAAATCCTGGAAATCATCGAAAGCGTCACAGGAAGTTTCCAAATCGAACTCGTGGCTGATCAGCGTTCCAATCCACCCCTGAGCCATCCGAGGGCCGGGGCCAGTCGCATGATGCGTCGCGATCTGGCTCACGAAATTCAGCAGATCGTACATGCGACAGTTCACCGGTAGCGTCCGCTGACGCTTCACCGACAGGGCATCCAAGTTCGCCAATCCGTAAATCTCCGACACGTCTCCCGTCATCCGGTGAAACGCCGAAATCACCGGAACGCCCACCTCCACCCGACTCGCCTCTTCCGCGTCGGCCAGTAGCGTGCCGCCCACCACCGCCTGCCGCCGAATGCCACCATGGTTCAGCATCTTGACGAGCAGGCGGTACAGGCTCTGAGCCTCGTAGACACTCGCCCAGGACTTCGCCGCTTCCTCGAACCGCTGACGCAATGCCGCGTATCCCTCATCGCTGCCAAAACCATCCAGAGCCCGGATGATCGAGTAGATCGCATTGTCCTCACCTCGCCCCAAAGCCAGCGTGCTGCGAAAGGTCGGCGAATACCCCACCATGCCGTTCGAGCAGACCTGGCGAAGTAGCGACAGGTAGATGCTCGGTAACCCGTAACCGTCAATGGGAACCGATACAACGAAACGATTGCGAAACGTGTCGCCTCCCACTTGAAAGTCGCTTCCGCCCAGACGCGGAGCATGCGAGGACTCGATGACGCCGTCACTGTACCGCACATGCTCGCCCTCGTAGCGGCGGAGCGTCTCCAGCAATTCGTCCGGATGCAGGATGGCCTTGGCCGGATTGCTCGCGGCAAGTAACCGAGCCTCGCCGGTCTGCTCATCACGCTCGATGCAGAGCCGAATCTGATCGCGGGACTCCATCCTCGTCGTCATCTTCCTCGTCAATGCCGAAGGACCGCACGAGCTGTCGGGTCGCGTCGTATCGAATCGGCTGCCCGGAGAACGGGTCCACTGGAATTTCTTCGAGTAGACCTGCATCGACCAATTCGGAAAGCCCGCGACGTAGCCAATTCTCCGCGTCCCGGAACATAAGTCGAGACCAAGAGCTTGCGTCCCGACAACCCTTCCCTTGTTGAGGCGTTCTGACGGCTCTGTTTTAGCATATCAGCGAGCAGCCTTGTCGGCCAATTTCTCAGTTCCCCCGACGCTGCATTCACCCGCCAATCTCATTTCGAGGAAACGGGTGACTTTCGAAGAGATCGTCCAACGAGTTCGCGTCTATCTCTTCGAGTTGAGGATGAGTCCTCTTATGTGCAAGGTCTCGCTACCCCAGTTGCCCCTGAAGTCGGCGCTCAGACGGTTGTTGGCGATGACCGCCTGGCATAAACTTGTGGCTTCGAAACAATCCACTACAATCCGCAAAAGGCAGACGCCACGGTGATCGCCTAGGGCCACCTACAAAGGAATGACTATGGGCATTATCAATGCCTTTGGGCTTCTCATCCTCGTCTTGTGGACGATCGGTCCCGTGTGGCTCGCGATCAAGCTCTGGCGTCACCAGCTGCGAATGACAGCCTGCTTGGCAGGTGCACTCGCTGCGACAGTCCTACTAACTGGAATGGATCCTTCGGTTGTTTGGCTCGCAATCATCGGACTCGTTTCCGCTGGGGCAATAACCTTCTGGTTCGAGTGGTCGCGGTGACTGCGAATCCTGGCGCCAGTTGCTCACGTTTAAGACGACACTGGCAAGTGTTACGCGTGGGTTACATTTGAGCTTCGCCCGCGCACCCACCGTATCTGCCGGCTTCTCGGTCCGCGCCAAATGGTCGGCCAGTCTCTGTTGTGGTCCAATGAGTCTTTCGTGAACACTTGTCGACCTCATTCGTCGGGCATTCTGAGCCAGCGGACTTTCGCTGCGAAGCGTCATGGTGCATGAAGTGGTGACGCCGTTGGCTTGTTTGTCGAGCTGAAGAGACATGTCTCTGAGACGCAGCCACACCGGCAGCGTATGTCGAACGATCTGGTTCGGGATTTCGGTTACGCAGCACGCTTGAGTGTCACGACAGGCAGGTGGCGTCGCTTCTTGTGGAAGCTGACTGTTGTAGCGAGCTGTTGTCCAGGCTTGCGGCCGACCAGTGCCCATGGTTTCGCGCAGGGCGAGCTGCGTGGCCATGCGCCGGTTACCCAGCCCCACGCAAGACTCGCTTCTGAGTGTCGGCCAACTCTCGCAGGCGGGATCTTAACCCGCAAGGTTCCCAACGAAAGGTTTCTGTTACTCGGTTATCCGACGCGATCGGCGACATTGCCCGCTGTCGTCCGAAGTAGTAACCGCCAAAGGTCGTCGCGACCCGCCATCGTTGGAAACCGGCCCTGCGCGGCGACGCGGAATAGGCTCTGCAGACCCAGAGTGCCGGTTGGCCAGGGGTTGTCAACCTATCCGCGGTGGTGACTGCAGGCGCCGACGTCCTTCGGAAGGTATACTGTCAGGCATTGCAGTTCCGTATGCAGGGTGGCCAGGTCAGGTTTGATGTGTCGCGCGGATTGTCGGCGCCGGGCGGGAGGCAGAATTGCCGTCGGATGAAGACCGAACGAAGAAGTGACAAGCAACCACGAACAACAGACGCGCACGGTGAGGTGCTCGTGCGGGTAGGAGAAAGTGATCGAATGAACCATCGCGAGCGAGATGGCACTTATGCCGCGTTTGCCGCGGTACTTGTGTTGCTGTTGTCTGCAGAGGCATGTCCCAAGGAAATCCCTCCCGAAAACGGAGATTTTCCCGTCACAGCCGAGCGGTTGACGGGCGCGCGCCTTGAGTATCATCGCGCCGATCCGAAGCTGGTCTGGTCGTTCACTGCAGAGGCATTTGTTTTGGAGATTGGTGGAGAGACGGTGCCGCGGGAACTGATCGAGACGCTGACCGGGAAGCGAGCCGCCGTCGCACGCATTGAAGGGACGTGGACGCTCAACGATGAGGACAACGTCCTCAATCTCTCGACCACCCGGGCCGACGGAAAAACGATACGTCGCAACGCGCAATTATCGATTTTCGCGGCCGGCATGGTGCGCGTCGACCTCGGCGACTATCAGTACAACGTCTTCTCAGCAGTGGAGCTTGCAAAGCCTGGTCCCAAGCCTGTGCTTGAACCGGTGGGCGAAGAACTGGTCGTCGCCATGACGAAGCGATCCAGGACGCGCCGCACGTCGTCTGGACTCCTGCCAATCTGGTCGAGGATCACGACCCGTACTGGGAAGATTCGCGTCGACCGTCGACACTCACAGGGGTCGAACTGTCGTACAGTGTCATCTTCTCCCTGTACTTGGCGATTAGTGCCTATCAACCAGAGGTAGATGCCATGACTGCGGATGGTTCCGTGACGCACTGGTTTGAGCAGCTGGAGCAAGGTGACTCGGCGGCCGCCCAGGCCCTATGGGAGCGGTACTTTCCTGAGCTGGTCCGAGTTGCCAGGGATCGCCTTCGTGGGATACGACGGGGCATATCGGACGAAGAAGATGTCGCGCTGAGTGCGATGGACAGCTTCTTTGACGCTGCCCAGAAGGGGCGATTTCCGAATCTGGCGGACCGCGACGAGCTTTGGCGGTTGTTAATTGGCATCACCGCGCGAAAGGTCGTCGATCTGAAACGCCGTGAGACGTGTCAGCGCCGTGGTGGTGGGCTCGTTCAAGGCGAGTCGGCCTTGGAGGGGCTGGAACATGCAGCTCAAGGCGTTCCTACTCCTGAATTCGCCGCCATTATGGGCGAGGAGTACCGAAGGCTGCTTGTTTGCCTGTCTGACTCGGACCTCGAAGCCCTGGCCGTCGCGAAAATGGAAGGTTACACGAACGTTGAAATAGCGGAGCGAGCGGAGTGTTCCGTGCGCACCGTGGAACGTCGACTGCGATTGATTCGCACGAAGTGGCAACAGGCAGAACCAAGATGACCGACGCTCCAGGCGGACACGGTGATTCGTTGCCCTTGGCAACACTGGAACGCATCGATGGAGTGTGCCTGGAATTCGAAGCGGCATGGAAGCGGGATGCGAAACCGCGGATCGAACACTATCTTGGAGCGACGCAAGGTGTAGAGCGACGTGAATTGCTTCGGGAGCTTCTGTTGCTGGATGTGGATTACCGCAGACGCGGGGGTGAGATTCCGACGGTTGCGGACTACCAGAAGCGATTCTTGAAGGACAGCGATCTGCTACCGCACATTCTTGAGCAGTTGTCGACGGTCGCCCAGCCAGAGACGACTCCCATCCATAAGGAGCAGCCCTTTCCCGAGCTGAAATTGCCATGCAGGTTCGGCGACTATGAGTTGTTGAGTCTGTTGGGCGAAGGCGGCATGGGGGTTGTCTACAGGGCCAGGCAAAGTACGCCCGATCGTATTGTCGCGCTGAAAATCATTCGCCCTGATCGGCTGGCGACTTCGGTTCCTGGACAGCGGCAGAAGGTCATCGAAAGGTTCCGCGCGGAAGCTCAGGCCGTAGCACAGCTTGAGCACCACAACATCCTCCCCGTATACGACGTGGGCGAGATTGACGGTCGACCGTTCTTTTCGATGCGTTATGTTGAGGGTAGCGGCCTGGAGGAGGTATTGCGAAATGGTCCGATGCCAGGTCTCGCAGCCGCTGCGCTGCTGGAACCGATCGCCCGCGCCGTCCATTACGCCCACAGTCGCGACTTGGTGCATCGCGACATCAAGCCCCGTAATATCCTGCTCGACACGAGCGGGTGTCCCTACGTGACCGATTTTGGGCTGGCCAAGTCGCTGGCCAGCAGCCAGGAACTGACCCAGACACTTGAGGTGCTCGGCACACCGGCTTACATGTCTCCCGAACAGGCTCGCGGGTTGGCGGCGGTAGATTGCCGGACCGACGTGTACAGTCTCGGGGTGACGCTCTACGAGCTGCTGATCGGCCGCCCACCTTTTCGTGCCGCCACGCCGGTCGAAACACAGCGTCAAGTGATCGAGAGTGAGCCCGCGCCCCCGCGACAACTCAATGCGGAAATCGACCGCGACTTGGACACCATTTGCCTGAAATGTCTGGAGAAGGATCGCGAGAGGCGGTATGCGACGGCAGAGGAGCTGGCCGATGAGCTTGCCCGATACCAAGCGGGCCAACCGATCCACGCTCGCCCGATCACGCGAGCTGCCCGACTCTGGCGATGGTGCAGGCGGAATCGAGCTGTGGCTTCACTGGGTGCCACGGCATCGCTCCTGCTTCTCATTCTGGCTGTCGGTGGTCCGATCGTGGCCTTCGGTCAGGCCGAGAAGGCGGAACACATCGAGGGACTACTGGACGATAATCGGCAGCTTCTCACGCGCGCAGAAAAGGGCGAACGAGATGCCAAAGTGGAAGCCGATGAGGCACGCGTCCAGCGCGACAAGGCCCGGGCGGCAGAGCAGCAGGCCGAGCGTGCCAGGCTCGAGGCTGCGGAGCGTGCGGCCGCGGAGCGCCGGGCGAAGTACATCGCCGACATGAAGCGAGCGGATTACTTCTGGGAAATGAACGATGTCGCTGTCGTGCGTGCCCTCCTCGATCGGTATCTGCCCGAGCCGGGCGAAGAGGATGTGCGGGGCTTCGAGTGGCAGTACTGGTGGCGCAGATGCCATGAGGAACTGATGGTCCTTCCGCTCGGCGGCGAAGTCCAACGCATCGGCGTTTCCCCAGACGGGAAGTTCCTGGCGGCTGCCCTGGCGGGAGGCACGATCACGTTTTGGGATCTGGAAACGAACAGACAGAAACGAACGTTCAGGGTCGACAGCACCGATTGCGTTGCCCTGGCGTTCTCTCGCGACGGGACCATCCTGGCCGCTGCGGGTGGCCGGGGCCTGGCCATGTTCTGGGATGTCGCTTCGGGGGATGAAATTGACAAAGGCGGGTACCCATTCTCGAACAATATCCCCGGATGCGTGGCATTCGACGCCACCTGCGACAAGTACGCCTGGACGATGTCGGAGACCTTGTGCGTCCGCGACCGAATGGCCCCGCCGGGGGAATCCGGGCAGTCCAGGGCGTTCAAGACCGGGCTAAGTGGGCTTCAGGTGATCGGTGAGGGTGCCATCATCAGAACGGCGCCCACGATGGGTATCCTCAGCCAAGGTCCCAGTGCTGTCCTGGCGACGAAGACGCCGGCTTTCAAGCAGTGGTTCGCTACCGACGAGAGAGCACCGCTGCCGAGAGAACGCGGTGGGCCGGTGTTCTCCATCGCCTTCTCCCGCGACGGCGCAATGCTGGCCGCAGGTGGCCATGGAGGCACAGTGAAGGTGTGGGATCTGGCCGACGGCAAGGAAAAGCAGACGCTCCAAAGTCATGAGGGAATCGTGTGGGCTCTGGCATTCGCGCCCGATGGAAAGACTCTCGCTTCCGGCGCCGCGGACGGAAGAGTCATACTCTGGGACGTGGAATCGGGCGAGAGGAAAATAGATCTCGCAGCCCACACCGGCGACGTGTACGACCTCCTCATTTCCGAGGCCAATACGCTGGTGTCCGCCGGCCGTGATAGTACGGTCAAGTTCTGGGATCTCAAGACCGGACAGCTCCGCGCGATTAGAAAAGGCCACGAAGCGGTTGTGAACTCGCTGGCCGTCTGCCAGGAGGGCCGAAAGGTAGCTTCGGGAGGTGCTGACGGGACAGTGAGAGTCTGGGACGTCCCGGGTCTTGACGAGAATGTCCTCATGAGGATTCCCTCCGCCACCATGCTCGGCGCAAGTTTTTCGCCAGACGGACAGAAATTAGCGTGGGTTGTGCGAAACGATCCAGGAGATATTCACCCCCAGATGCCCCCGAACATCACTGGGACGAGCGTCGAACGCTTGGTAATCTGGGATTGGCGGCGCGGTGAGGAATTCGCTCACTCGCACCTGACGATCACAAACGATCCACCCGAATTGGCAATCTTCTCGCCCGATGGCGGGCGTATCGCAGTCCGCAATTCTCGCTACGAATTGACCTGGGACGAGTCCCGATCCCATCGCCATCTTGACGGTAGTTGGCAAGAGTTAAGTCAGAGCGAGGCGGGACTGCTTGGGCCCGGTGAGTTCTTTCCCGACGGCAGCACACTGGCAACCGCCGGCTTCATCGGCGGAAAGATCATGTTATGGAATGTCGCGCAGCGCCGCGGAAGCGAACCACCAGCGCCTGGTATTCAGGCAACGCTCGACACGCAGGCAAAGTTCTGTTTGTTCGTTGCGGTCTCGCCCGATGCAGAAATCCTCGCCGCCGCTGCGGACCAAAGCATCCAGCTTTGGGACACGGGAAGCTGCACGCTGACAACGACTTTGACAGGACATACGGACTTCGTCCGTTGCATCGCATTCTCGCACAACGGCAAGACCATGGCTTCGGCTGCCTCCGACGGCACCGTTCGGCTCTGGGACGTTGGGACTGCGTCGGCCAGGGCGACGCTCCGCGGCCACAACGGGGGCGTGAGTTGGGTGGCCATCTCGCCCGACGATAAGACGGTCGCCTCCGCTGGCAGGGACGGCACCATCCGGCTCTGGGACCTGCCAAGCGGAGAGGAGAAGACCACGTTGAGAGGGCATGACGGCTGGGTCACCTCGGTGGCCTTCTCGCCGGACGGCCGCACCCTGGCCTCCACCAGCGAAGACGGAACGCTAAGGCTCTGGCGAGGTGCCGAGGACGAAAAAATTGAAATCCATGTGAATCGAACGGAATGATAGTGCGGCAGCTATCGATTCGCGTGCCTGCTTTCAGACATTTCGCACTGCAAAGTTCATCTTACCGGCAAGACAGACCGTGTTCGAAAGGGGAAAGAGATGAAACGGTGGAGAAATCTCGTCCCGGCCGCCGGCTTGCTGCTGGCAGTCGCGGTCTCGGTCTCGGTATCGGCCCGTGAATGGACCGATAATACAGGCACCTACAAGACAGAAGCCAACCTGGTCGAAGTCCGTGGCAACCAGGTCGTGTTGCAGAAGTCGAACGGCCAGGTAATCTCCTTGCCCATCGACCGGTTGAGCAAGTCAGATCAAGAGTACCTTGAGTCTCTTGAAAATCTCGAGCCCAAGCCAGAGAACGCCGCAACCGCGGCAACAGAAACCATCACGAATTCCATCGGCATGAAGCTGAAGCTGATCCCCCCCGGCCAGTTTGTGATGGGCTCCCCCGCATCGGAAGAAAGACGCGAGGAGGGGGAAGAACAGCATCAAGTACGGATCACCCGCGGTTTCTACATGGGCCAGACTGAAGTCACCCAACACCAATGGCTGACGCTGTGTCGCGAACACGAACAGTCGCGGGCATGGTTCCTACCCGTGGCGGAAGTCGAGCGGACCGCTGCCGCAGCCGGACTCGGTCCGCCGGCAAAGCGACTGACAAGCGTCGCATTGCGTTACGGACTAGCGGCCATCCTTGCAGTCGCCTTGTTGTTCGCCGTGGGCCTGACGGCAAAGGCGTTGCTTTTTCCCCGTCAACTGAAAGGACAGCACAATGGCTGAACGAAGGCAAGAGGGCGTTGCGGTCGTGCTTCTGAAGAAGCTGGTTGGACTGTTGGCGATCGTCGCGACTGTAACTGTATCGGCGGGCGTGGACGGGTGCATCCAAGTCATTGATGTCGACGCTCCGGCCGCGCCGCTCGTTACCGGGACAAACGGGTTTGACCAACGACTGGTGGGGCAGTGGAGTGCGTGGTTCGAGACCCGCAAAGCGGCTGCGCCCCAAAAGGCAGACGCAGACCGTCATTTGTATTTTGATGTCTCACCGACGGGTGCGGTGTTGATGTTCCAGGTTGAGATCTCGCCAGATGGCAGTCTCAGATCTGTCGGCGAACCTCAGTCCCTTCACCTTCGCACGTTTGAGTTGGAGGGTGTCCATTTTGCGGTCCTTGGCATCATCGGTCCATCGTCCCCGCCGCCGATCTCCGCATCTGCCATCTCCCGCTATCTTTTGGCCTACAGAATCGTGGACGAACAGGATAGACGAGTGCTTCGTTGGTGTAAGTGCTTCTCTGACTTGGAAGGAGTGGAAGGGCATTTTCCTGGGTGGGAACAAGGGGTGACGTTGAGCACGCTGTTCCAACAGCTCTTTGTTCGATGGCCACCCGAGCGAGTGGTGACGTGGAGCAGGCTGCGCGCCCAACTTCCTTCGCTATTACCCCGCTGGAGAGAGACGAGCCTGAAGGCTCTCGACACCACATCAGAAGAACCGGGTATGCAATTTGTGCGTGTGGCACCGACGCTGACTGAAAAAGTCAGAAGGCAAGCCGAAGAAATCAGAAAGCGGCTTGCCGAGGAGGCGAAACGCCAGGAGGAGATCCGTGCGGAGAAGGTGTTTTTGGCTCAGTCTCAAACGACGTACTTGCTTGTGCTGAATGGAAACATTGACGCCGCAGTCAGTCGGCTGGAGAAATTCGCCGCGAAACACGCCGACACGCCCGCCGAGGCGGAGGCCAGGAGAATTCTGAACACGTTGAAAGACGGAAAAGTCGGCGACGCCAAGCTGCGACTGCGGGCGTTGATCGACCAGTACCTCAAGTCGCGTTGAAAGGGCTGTGGGCAGGTGCATTGCCGGTCCACGTTTGAAGAGGGGAGTGTGACAGACGCCGAGACGGGTCGGCGTGTCGACCTGGCGGATTGCCACGGCTTCTGGCGGTTTCTACTTCGGATGATGCGTCGTCAAGCACCGTACCGGGAGAACACAGAGGATCGCGCTGGCTCGGTCGCGGCTCCAGCGGAAGTTGGTCCTGGCAATCAACATCGTGAGCGCATGGATCAAATGCGAATGCTGACGACCAATGAACGGTTCCCGAGGCATCGATGCCCAACCGAGTTAAGCCTTCTCATGATCTTGAAGCGTGAGCACTGGGTATGGGCTCCTGAGGGCCACTAGCAGCAGAGCGGCCTTTAAGAAAACTGAGGATCACCGCACTGAGCAAGTAACCAAATGCAAGCAGCCAGACATTCCGCTCACGCAAGGCTTGCTAGATGGTGACTTTGCCCAAGGCATCTTTGGCATGGGCCTCCGCGGCGAGGACCCCCTCAAGGTAATCGCGCTCGGCGGCGGTGAGCCATTTCGCATGGCGCGGCCGGTCAGTCATGCAAACCAGGGTCACGATGCCCAAGACTATCGCCGGCAGCCCTTCAATAACGAAGAGCCATTGCCAGCCGACAAGCCCCAGCCAGCTCAGATTGAGCAACCATCCTGAAATGGGTGCGCCCAGCGCCAGACTACACGGTACGGCCACAATGAGGCCGGACATTGCCCGAGCCCGATCGTGGCTGGAGAACCAGTGCGTGAAGCACACAATGATACCGGGGAAGAATCCCGCCTCGGCCAGGCCAAGCAGAAACCGCACTATGTAGAACTGCATCGGTGTCTATGCGAAGGCCGTCGCGCTGGAAATCAAGGCCCAGGTGATAAGGCTCCGGGCGAACCACTTTCGCGCACTCCTGTGCTCGACAAGTAAGGCGCCCGGAATTTCAAGAACCAAGTGACCGATAAAAAAGATGCCGATTCCCAGGCCGAAGACTTCTTTGGAGCTGGGGATTCCGTGGCTGGAGAGCGAGTCGAGTTGGAGTGCAAGATTCTGGTCGTCCGTGCTGACGCGGACGTACCCAAAAAAGCTGCCGGGCATGATGAACCTCGAGTGTGGAGCCGTGGGAATACACAGCTTCCTCACCCATTATGAATGACACACCCGGCGCTGGCGGGTTCGCCCGGCAATCGTTTCATAACGGTGGTTTGACGCGTTGTCTCGTCGTTGCCGTACGTTTATTGAGAATGGCACCGCGACCCACGGCCGCAAGCTAAACCGCTCGGATCTGCGCCGATGTTCGACGACGATGGTCGGCACGGGCGAGGGCGTTATACCGGCACGCGCTAGGCAGAAACCTAGCGCAATTGACACAAGAACTACGCCTTGCAAGTCATTGTATTGTAAGGCTTTACAGTGCGGGAAACAGGACTTGAACCTGCACGACCTATTACGGTCACTAGGCCCTCAACCTAACGAAGACCACGGCCGTTACGTGGCAATCGCAGGGCATCAGCGCATAACTTCTTGCGTGACCAAACGTTACCCAGAAAACGCCTGTCGCCCGGCTTCGATAGAGGGCTCAGGCGGCTTGCGGAGAGGGACTTCGACGCCCCAACTTCCGTAGTGGTTAAGACCACTAGCGGAAGTCGAAGTGGCATCACCCATGCCGGCGGAAGGTACGTGCACCCGGACAACCCGCATGGAACGGAGGTGATGCGCGAGATGCGCGATCTGGGGATGGAGCCGCCGCCGCCTCCGTTCATCGTTGCACCGGGCGAATACACCCTGTACCACGAGTGGGGCCACCACGTCGACCGCACTTGGTCGGGAGACAATCAGGAAATCGCTTTTTCTTTCCGTTGGCTTTCGCGCTTCTACAAACTCTGTGTCCGGCCTTCACGCATCGCTCACGCCGACCACGGGCTCCCTGTGGACTACGACGACATCCGGTCGATCGAGTCGGACGCACACGCCACCCACGCCGTTGTGGTGTGGTGGCACGCGTCGTCGGAGCTGTTTGCCGACCTATTCGAAGACTGGATGCGGGCGGAGAAAAAGGTTGGTTGGGACCAGTGCGAGCCGAAAAGCCTGACCGCGTCGGAAGCGCGCGGCTATCCTTTTGTGATGATCGCGCTCTTGCCGGGAGTCGGAACCGAAGATGTCCGGGCTGAAACGTACGCCCTTTTCACGGCTGGCATTGGACGCGCAGCCGACCTTCCGCCAGTTCGGCCGGATCTGTTCGGGGCAAACACGGACGAAATAGTCAGGCATTTTTGCGACGCACTGGGCTGCGTGAGGGCTGAGCGGCTGTAACCCAGTGGGGAAAAAGACGGTGCGCCGCACAGAGGTGGCGATTCTCCATGGGTGCCGTTCCCGCCTGGCTAGGTGTGATTGAAACTGGAATATCGACCCTGAGTTGGCGTGAAACCGTCATCGAATTCCTTTCAAGCGTTGTCGTCGCTCCACCGCCCGCTATCCCCCTACGGCGTCTTCCATTTGGCCTTAGGGAATTGCTACCTTGTTTATCACTGCGATCATCTTCTACATCTTATCGGCCCTCGAAGATCGTGTTGCGAGCGCATAAGCGGTCCTGGAACGGAGACGGAATCCACTCGATACGGAACGAGGATGACGTAAATTACCAGGCTGACAGGAGGGTGTTCTTTCTGTCGCGACCACCCAACAGCAGGGAGATCGCAACTGCACCAGGTGGCGGACCCCGGTGAAGTTCCTGCCTGCCGACAACCTGCGTCGGTGGCCCACACCTGTGCGCTGTCAATTTGATTCACGAGGTCGGGCGGAAATTGCCTGAACCGCGCTGTCAAAATGATACAGCCGACGTTCGCTACGAGCTTGAGGAGAACGCGACCGAAGCACCGAAGCGATCCTCGCTTCGTGGATTCGTTCGCCTCCTCCTCGGCACCGAAACGCCGGTTGCCAACTGCCCCAGGTCACATCCACCTGGGGCAGTTTCCGCGTGGGGCGAGCAGCCAATCGATGTCATCGCAGTGACGGCGCAAAGAGCTATTCTCACGTTTCGGCCTCACTTATCACAGGCGCGCACCCGGTGTAATACGTCTGATCGTCCTGGAATACCAGCCTGGGAAAAAAACAGCTGAAGAAAGGACACATCGGTGGGAGCGGCCGGCCGAGTCGACGTTGCCCGCATGATTCGTCATTTGTTGAAACTCGAACCGCTGCGATCAACGGAGTTTTGATTCGTTGTCGGTCGGTCTCAGCTCCTCCCTCGTTCTTCCCATTGAACGATGTCGCCGACGCGTGGCCCGGTCTGCGCCGTAAGGCAAGAGCAAAGGACAATTTCTTCTTTGCTCACCCCAAATTCCATACCTGCGAGGGAAGCAGCAGTCCAAGCCCAGTTGATAGCTAACTCCTTGACCTGTAGGATGTAGCGCCTGGTCGGCAGGACTGAATTAGTGTCCGCTTAAGGCGTGAATTCTGTATCACAAGTGAAGTCATGGCAAATCATAAGTTGTTTTGCCACAACTATTTGAGGATGTAGCTCAGTCGGTAGAGCAACGGACTTTTAATTCAACAGGTAGTCTCCTCTTTCCGTTGCCCTAATCTCTTTTCCGGCAATCGCTTACGACGCATTCTTTCTTTTGCGTCTGCTTTCCAAATTTTCCATAAGTTCTTTGGCGTTGGTTGCGTACCCAGGCATTCTAGATCAGGTTCTGTATCAAGAAACTTCTGGCTGGATGGGCCACGGATGTTCTTTCCGTTGACCTTCAACATCGCGGTTGCTCCGTTTTCGCATGACTTCCCTCAGTCCTCCGCTAAGTCCACAATCCGACGCCGGCGTCTTGGAACAACCGGGTACGGAAGTGCTGTTGGGTCGGGGAAGGCTCGCAGATGACTTGCGCTCTGGAGTACGGCTGGCAGGCTCCCCGCGGATCGGCAGTTAATGAGACGCGCCCGCCCGCAGTTGGATCGCCGGAATTCCCACGCCCGGCTTTCGCGAGGGCGATTTTGTCAAGAAGACTGTCGATTTTTGTTGCGGCGCTCGTTTCCCTGGACTAGAATCGCCGGTGTTCACTACGCCGTTGGGGGGGTGGGCTGCCATAGCCGCTGCCCGTCATCGACTAGGTTTTGACACAACGACGCAAGTAGACGACGACACCAGCAGACGAACTCGTGCGGGGAGATCCCGAGTCTATCCCCTTGGTGCAGGGGAAGGTCGAGTGTTTTGCGCGTTCGTGCGCGTAAGCCATCACCGTACGAGCGGTCCTGGATGCAGCGTCTTCTGCGCTGGCCGGAGCACTCTCTTTTTCTCCTCCCTCTTCCATGAGGATTCCAGCATGTCTCGCTTCCGCAAACGCTCTCGTGTTGCACGCCGGGTTCGCCAACTCCGGTACTGCCAGCCGCGGATCGAGCCGCTCGAGGATCGCCGGCTGTTGGCCGTCTACGTGGTGAACATGGACACCGATCTGGAGGACCTTACGCCGCGTGGCGACGGCCGAGTCGACGTGGATTTGAATACACCCGGCGAACAGGTCACTTTGCGCGGTGCGCTCGATGGATGCGTATGCCGTTCCGGGCAAGAACACGATCGCGTTCGACATACCTGGTCCCGGCCCGCACGTGATTCGGCCTGCTACTCCGCTTCCGGAGGTCAAATATCCGGTGACGATCGACGGCTATTCTCAGCCAGGAGCCGTACCCAACAGCAAGTCGGTGCAACAGGGCAACGACGCCGTCATCATGATTGAGTTGGACGGAGCCAAACTCCCCATGGGTGCCGACGGACTGGTAATCTCCGGAGGGGAGAGCGAAGTGTCAGGGCTGGCCATCCATTCCCTTCGCGGCAAGCCCATTCCGAGTTATGAGGATCTGGGAGTCACGCTCGACCACGAAGGCGGGGCGGCGATCCAGCTCACCGGAGCAGGGGGAAACCGCATCGTCGGCAACTTTCTCGGGGCGAACGCTGACGGGTTTCCAATGGCCAAGTTGGGCACCGGTGTCTATGTCGCGAGCTCCGACAACGTGCTGCGAGAGAACATCGTCGTGGGGAACGCGACGGGTGTGGTGGTCAGTGGGGATGGCGTCACGGGAAACAAGCTCTTCGCCAATTATATCGGCGTCGGCCAAGACGGCATGACACCCGCTTCCAACGTCCAAGGCGTCTTAATTGCGCGCGGGCGCATGAAACCGAAATCGGAGGAACAGCCAAGGAATTCGGCAACGTGATTTCCGCCAATCAGAGCCCCGGTGTGTCGATTTACGGTTTCGCCTCCGGAAATACGATCGTGGGAGCGAACGTAATCCAAAACAACATGATCGGCACCGACAAGACCGGCAAGATCACTGACCCGGACGGCAAACCCAAGAGTGGCGACGAGCTGGGTAACTGGGACTTTGGGGTCCAGATCACGGCCTCGAGCGACAACGCAGTCAGTCTCAACGTGATCTCCGGCAACCGACAGTCCGGCGTGGTAATTTCCGATCTGCATTCCAAGAACAATTACGTCACCGGCAATCTGATCGGAACGGACATCGGGGGCACCCTAGCGCTGGGGAACGCGTTACATGGCGTAGAGATCCAGAATGCGCCCGACAACTACGTGGAGACCAACGAACTCTCCGGCAACGGGACGAGTGGTGTGGCTATTTTCGGTGCCACTGCCTCCGGCAACCGGATCAAGAACAACCAGATCGGTACCGACGCAACAGGCACCTTGAAGCTTCCCAATATTTTTCACGGCGTGCAGATCGTCGACGCGCCGAGAAATTACATTCAGGGCAACCTTATCTCGGGCAACGAGATTGTCGGCGTTCACCTTTCCGGCAGCACGGCCATGGGAAACGAGGTTGTTGGCAACCGGATCGGCACAAATGTCGACGGTTCCCAGGCTTTGGGGAACGGTATCGACGGGATCTACATTTACAATGCGTCGGGCAATCTGATCGGCGGCACGACTCCGGACCAGCGTAACGTGATCTCCGGCAATAAGCGGCACGGAGTCACGATCATGGGCACGGACGCCCAGGGAAACCAGGTCTCCGGAAACTACATCGGCACGACACTCGACGGCCTGCAGCGATTGCCAAACGATCGCGATGGAGTGCATGTGGACGGCGCCCCCGAGAACACGATTGGCGGAGTCACATCCGGGCACCGCAACGTGATCTCGGGCAACCTCGAGAACGGCATTACGATTGTCGGCGTCAGTGCCAAGAAGAACCAGGTTCTGAGCAACTACATCGGCGTCAACCATGTCGGCAACGCAACCGCGATGGGCAACGCCGGCAATGGCGTGTCGATCGACGGGGCCCCGGAGAACCAGATCGGCACATCGACCGCCAAGGCCGGGGACGCGCCCGGGAACGTGATCTCCGACAATAATAAGACGGGCGTCATGATCCTCGGTACCGCCGCGGTCGACAACGTCGTCGTGGGGAACGTGATCGGCTTGGACGTCGCCAACGGCAAGGCGGGGAACCGCCTCGGCGGCGTGGTAATCAAAGACGCCTCGATCAACCGTATCGGGCCCGCGACGGGCGTGGCGAATCCCACCAGCCCGCCACCCGACGCCGTCGGCGAGAGCAACGTGATTGCGGGCAACAAGGACGTGGGTGTGCGCGTGTTGGGCGACGCGACGGCAAACAGGATCCGCCGAAACAAGATTTATGACAACGCGGGTCTGGGAATCGACCTGACCGGCGACGAGTACCTGCGGGAGCCCGACGACGATGTTACCCCCAACGACAAGAACGACGACGACGACGGGCCGAACGACTTGTTGAACTTTCCGGTGGGTGTCACCGGCTTGTATGACGGTACGAATACGTACATCAGCGGCGTGATGTCGACGTACCATCCCGAGTTGATCGAGGTGGACGTCTACGCCAACGCGGCCCCTTCGCCGACCGGTTTCGGCCAGGGGGAGATCTACCTGGGTACGGTGAAGCCCAAGGAATCGGGCGCCTTCCATCTCACTTGGCCGGGTCCGTTACCCCAACCATTCCTGAGCGCCACGGCCACCGACAGCACAGGTTCCACGTCGGAGTTTTCGCCGGTCTACGGTGACCCAAAGGTGACTGGCGTCGTCGACAGCGATTTGGACGGTTTGCCCGACGATTGGGAAATCGAGGGCGTCGACTTTAACGGCGACGCGATCGTTGATCTCGACTTAAGAAGAGACTTCAACGCCTCCTGGTCCCGCAAGGACATCTTTGTTGAGTTCGACTCCATGGTCGGCACGAACCCCGGCACGGGGCCTACCGACGCGGCCATCGATTTGGTGAAGACGGCCTTCGCCCACGCTCCGGTCTTCAACCACGACGGCTCCACAGGGATCACCCTCCACGTCAACACGGTCAGCCAAGCCGACCGTATTGCACTCGTCAACGAGATCACTTTCGATAGGTATGTTCCCTCGCCCAACAATGAGATCAACGACTTCGGGGATCTGAAGGACCGATACTTTGGCACTGCGGCGGACCAGGCGAATCCCACGCGAAGGCACGACATTCTCGGTGCGCGGGGGTTGGTGTTTCGTTACGCGGTATTTGCCAACGCGATGACCGGCGATAGCTCCTCCGGGATCGCCGACTTACACGGCGATGATTTCCTGGTCGCTGTGGGCAAAACGACCAACCTCGCCGTCTACGGCGGCGGCACGCAACTTGTGGCCGGCACGTTCATGCACGAATTGGGACACACGCTTGGATTGGGGCATGGTGGGCCCATGCCGGAAGGTCCGCAACAACCGACAGCGGTCGGTCAGGGCTATGTCAATTACAAGCCCAACTACTTGAGCCTGATGAACTACTCCTTTCAGGATCGGGAATACGTCAACCGTCCGATGGATTACTCGCGATTTTTCGTCGATGCCTTCGTCGTATTGGACGAAAATGAAAAGCTCGCGGAACGGCAAGGAATCAGCGGCGGCCGGACCATCGCCGGCTTGGACAGGTGGCCACAGACGGTTTACACAGACACCAGCGGTACCAAAGCCGTATTCAAGAAAGCCTCCACCACGACGGGGATTGACTGGAACGTCAGCGGCTTACCGCTCGACACGGTGCCCGTCAAAGCCTGGATCAACGACGGCGACTACGAGGCCTCGAATCCCAATACCCGATCATTCGAGATCCTGGAAAGCCGGGAAGACTGGCATGACTTGCGGTACAATTTTCGGGCCTCACAACCCTATTTTGCCGGTTGGACCGGGACGGGGAGCCAAGGCGAGACGCCACTGGCGCTACGGGGCACTACCACGTCTGAACTGACACCTGAGCAGCGGGCCGCGCTGGCCGCCCAACTCGATTCCGACGACGATGGCCTGTTCAACCCGGACGATAACGCCCCCTACGCTTTCAACCCCGACCAAACCGATAGCGACGGCGACGGCATCGGCGACGTCGCCCAACTCGCGAGCCTTTCGCTCGCCAAGCAGAGCGTTCAAGGTGGCGCCCACCTCACGGGGACGGTCAGTCTAATGCGTCCGGCGCCGGCCGGCGGACTGAAGGTCGAACTGTGGAGCAGCGATCTGGTGCTGGCCGACGTGCCCTACAGCGTGAACATTCCCGCGGGAGAGATCGCTGTCGCGTTTCCAATCATCACCGCACCGGCCCAAGACGCCAACACACCGGTCCACATCTATGCATTTACTTGGGGCGATCCGCTCGCTGCTGAATTGACCGTCGGTCCGGCGAATGCCGACGCCGACTTGTCCGTGACCAAGACGGTCGGGCCCGACCCGGTCGCTGCCGGCGACACGTTGACGTACACGATCACCGTCACCAATTACGGCCCCGACCCCGTCGTGGGAATAGAACTCACCGATATCCTGCCGGAGCACGTCGTACTGGTCTCCGCCTCGGGCAGCTCGGGAGTCGAGGAGGTCCCTGGCCCGGGGCTCAGCGTCCGCTTCGATTACACGTACGACACGAACAATTTCTTCGACACGCAAGAGAAAAAAGATGTGCTGGAAGCGGCCGGGCAGATCATCGTCGGCGCGTTGGGAGACGATCTGGAGGCAATCATCCCGGATGGCATGAACACTTGGACAGCCACGTTCACGAATCCTTCCACCGGAAATCTGGAAAGCGCAGCCAACCTGGTCATCCAGGAAAACGAACTGGTCATCTTTGTGGGCGCGCGAGACCTGGGTGGTACGGTCGCGGGGAATACCGAAGTAGGTCGGGGCGGCTTCGGCGGGTCTGCGGCCTCCGGAACGACCGACTTCCTCCGCGCGGTGCGCACGCGCGGAGAAGCTGGTGCCGACGAAGTGATTCCCACCGACTTCGGACGCTGGGGCGGCCAGATCGCCTTCAATACGAATCCGGACGTACGTTATCATTTCGGATCATCGACCGCGGGACTCGATCCCGACGAGTTCGACTTCTTCACTGCGGCATTGCACGAGATTACCCACGTGCTGGGATTTGGACGTGCCGAATCATGGAAAACGTTCGTCGACAGTGCACGCGGCGTGTTCACGGGTCCGGCCTCGCGGTTAGAGTACGGCGGCGATGTGCCGCTGGATCCCGAGCGGTTGCATTGGGTGGATGGAACGGTCGACCTGGGGGATGCCACGCTGATGGATCCCACCTACCCAACGGGCAACCGCATTTACTTCCCCACGCCGTTGGACTGGGCCGGGTTGGCCGACGTGGGTTGGAACACGGACGGCATGATCCAACGGGAGAAGATGCTGCCGGTTGTCGAGCGCGCGGGCAACGTGGTGTTCGAAGTGGGGGCCCTCAATCCCGGCGACATTGCTATCGCGACGATCGAAGTCGTTGTTATGGCACCGGGCCAAGTCGTCAATCGGGCGAGTGTCACCAGTCCCTATCTCAACGACCCAGATCTCAGTAACAACGAGGCCGTCGCCATCAGCGAAGTGGCGCCCGGCCCCGGCATCGTCGTCAATACGACCGACGATCTCGACGACGGCGTGGCCGATGCGACGCACACCAGTCTGCGCGAGGCGATCAACCTGGCCAATCAACGGCCGGGATTGGATACGATCCACTTCGACATCCCGGGTCCCGGTCCGCATACCATCCAGCCAACTTCCCCCCTGCCCGTGATTACGGACTTCGTGTTCATCGATGGCACGACCGAGCCCGACTACGCCGGCTCACCGGTCATCGAACTGGATGGCACACTCGCCGGCCCCGCTGCCAACGGGCTGTACGTTACCGCCGGAGACAGCCACATTCGCGGCCTCGTCATCAACCGCTTCGGCTCCCTCGAAAGTCCCTTCACCGCCGGCAATGGAATCTTCCTCGACGGCAACGGAAACAGCGTCATCGAAGGTTGCTATTTGGGCACCGACATCACGGGCACGGTACCGGCCGGCAACGAGCGTGCCGGAATTCTCGTCGTGAACTCCACGAACAACCTCATTGGAGGCATAACAGTCGAGGCCCGCAACGTGATCTCCGGGAACGGACATGCCGGCGTCGTGCTGGGCTACGGAGCGAGTAACAACCTGGTGCAGGGCAACTACATCGGCACGACGGTTGGCGGTGATATTGGCATCAGCGCCACAATGGTCGGCGTGGAGATCGGCGGTACCCGTTCCAACGTGATCGGCGGCACGGTTCCCGGGGCGCGCAACGTGATTTCCGGCAACCTTGTGGGAGTCCACCTGCAAAACAGCCAGGACAACCTGGTGCAGGGGAATTACATCGGCACCACGGCATCCGGTTTCGGGGAACTCAGCAACTTTACCGGTGTGCTTGATCACCGGAGGAGCGAGGAACACGATCGGTGGAGTAGACGCGGGCAACGTCATTGGTGGGAACCAAATCGGGATTTCAGTGAGCGGACCTTATGACGGACGGCCTCCCGATTTGTACCATCGCATACTGGGGAATTGGATCGGCACCGTGCCGGACGCGGCGACCAGTCTCGGCAACGTGCTCTACGGCGTCCTAATTTCCGAGGAGGGGCACGCCATCGTGGGCGGAACGGAGCCGGGCGAGGGGAATATTATTGCCTATAATTTCGACGGAATTTGGTCTCCATCGGGCGAAGTCGTGATCCGCGGTAACTCGATCTATTTCAACGCCAGGTCGGGGATTTTCGTGGGACCTCAACTGAACGACCCCGGCGATCACCACCCGCCCTTGAATTATCCGGTCCTTGCCCTTGCCTCCTCTGACGGTACTTCAACTCGCATCGAGGGAGAGATCAACACGCCGTTTTATGCGATTCCCGCAGGGGGCGGCGATCCGATTGCGGTGGATGTCGTGCTCGATTTCTATGCCAACGCAAGTGGTGATTCCACCGGGCATGTGGAGGGCCGGACCTACTTGGGGTCCTGGACGATCACTGCGCCGACTGGCACAGACGGCAAGCCTCTGCTGACCACGAACATGTCGTTTGTGGCCAGCCTGCCGGTGGACGTTCCGGATGATCAGCGGATTACCGCCACGACGTTCAAGGGGCACCGATCTTCGGGATTCTCTGCCGAGATCGCAGTCGTCCGCGACACGGACAGGGACGGCGTGCCGGACCCGGTCGAGGATGCGGCGCCTTCGAACGGAGACGCGAACGCCGATGGCACGCCCGATCGACTCCAGGCAAACGTCGCCGCGTTTCCCAACGCCGTGAACGGCCGCTATGTCGTGCTTGAGGCGGCAGGCGATGCAACGTTTGAGAAAGTCGCAACAGTCCGGAATCCGTCGCCGCTGGACGAGCCGCCGTTAGTCACGTTTCCGCTCGGCTATCTGAGCTTCCAGCTCGTCGTTGGTCCGACGACCACTAGCGGTATGGTTCGCCTGAGTGGCGAGAGTGGAGCTCCGCTGGATACTGTCTACGGCTTTGGCCCCACGCCCAACGACTCGGCCGCTCATTGGTATGCGTTTCCTTTTGACGGGAGTACCGGCGCTGAGGTCTTCGCCGACCGAATCGATATACAGCTGGCACCGACTCCGAACGCGGCGACCACGACCTGACCACCAACGGCCGGATTGTGGCGCTCGTCGCGCCCACCATCGTGGGAGCCTATGAAGGGGTTACGTTTGTGGTCAATACTGCCGACGACCTCGACGACGGCGACCTCCAGCAGCTCAGCCTCCGGGAGGCGATCATCCAGGCCAACCTGCACCCCGGCCGGGACCGTGTGGAGTTTAATATCCCACCGACCAGTGCCTTCCTCCCGGTTCGCACAATCCAGCCCACTTCGCCGCTACCGACTATTACGGACCCGATCATCATTGACGGATATTCCCAACCTGGGTCAGCGCCCGCGACGACCGATGAGCGGGCGGTGCCGCTGATCGAGCTCGATGGGAGCCTCATGGACCGCTTCAAGCAGTTTCCACCGCACGGTACCGTCGGCCTGCATATCACGGCCGGTCATAGCCTAGTACAAGGGCTGGTCATCAATCGCTTCGTCGATGATATCTATAGTGGTACTCACGGCGTCATGATTCTGTTGCAGAAGGAAGGGGGCAACGTCATTCAAGGCAACTTCCTTGGGACCTCTTTCGATGGGTCGTTCTCGTACGGAAGCGAGCTCAACAACTACGGCATCGTCATCGATGACTCCCCGGACAATCGGGTGGGGGGAGTCATTCCCGCGGCGAGGAACCTCATCTCGGGTTACTATATCGGCATCGACATCCAAGGCGAAGCATCGGACAGAAACCTGGTGCAGGGCAACTACATCGGTACCGACGTGTCAGGCGCGTTCATCCCGAACGGGGGTGGCCGCGGGTGGCTCGGGATCAGGATCACCGACGGCGCGGACGACAACCTGATTGGCGGTACCGTGGGAACGACGCCCGGCGGCCGTGCCAGCGGCGCAGCCAACGTCATTGTCGGCAACACCTACGGGGTCTTCGTCGATGGGATAAATGGGGGCGAGGTGCCGTGGAACAACACCATCCAAGGCAACTACATCGGCACAGACGTGACAGGCAAGTATGCGTTGCCCAACTCTTACGGTGTTTCGACCAGAGGAGCCGCCACGGTTGTGGGAGGCACGACGGCCGCGGCCCGAAATATTCTCTCCGGCAATTATGAGTAACGGAATCGAAATCTCCTCGGCCGTATCCGCAACCATCATCGTTCAAGGCAACTTCATTGGCGTCGATGTGAGCGGAACGCGACCCCTGGGAAACCTTGACCAGGGCATCACGGTGGCCTCAGGGAACGTGCTGATCGGCGGCGATACGCCGGGGGCGGGTAACGTGATCTCCGCCAGCGGGGGTTCGGGTATCTATTTATCAGGAGGCACTGAAGTTTTCTCGGCGGAGATCGTGATCCAAGGTAACTTCATTGGCGTCGACGTCACGGGAACCGTGGCGCTTGGCAACGGAGCGCGCACCGATTGGCCTCAAGAGAACCGCGCCGGCATCCAGATCAGCAATCAAGACGCGCGGGTGATCGTGGGGGGAGTCAGCCCGGGGGCCGGCAACCTCATCTCCGGCAACGGGGGCGATGGGATCAGTATCTATAACAGACCCTCCGGGACCCTCGTTCAGGGCAACCTGATCGGCACGGACATTACCGGAACCAGTCCCTTGGGCAACGGGTTTGCCGGGATCCACGTATGGAGCGCATGGTTGGCCTGGGATCTGATTGACAATATGATCGGAGGGACAGAACCGGGCGCCGGAAACACGATCGCCTTCAATGGCACGGAAGGCGTGTTCCTCGAAGGGGGCAAGCGGACCACGATCCTCTCCAACGCCATCTTCGCCAACGGTACGTTGGGAATCGATCTCGGTCCCGGGTGGTGGCTCGCCCCTGATGGGGTCACTCCAAACGATCCGGGGGACGAGGACGGAGGGCCGCGCGTAGGCTCGAACGACCTGCAGAACTTCCCCCTGCTGACGGCCGTCCGTATCGCCGGCGGCACCACGGTGGAAGGCGTTCTCGACAGCCTGCCCGACAGGAGCTATCGCCTGGAATTCTTCTCCAGCCAGACCCCCGATGCCAGCGGGTACGGTGAGGGGCAGGTCTTCCTCGGTAGCGTCGACGTCACGACCGACGGAAGCGGCCAAGCCCCGTTTATAGTGACTCTGCCGAGCGTGGTTCCCTTTGGCCACTTTGTCACCGCCACCGCCACTAGTCCCGAGGGCGCAACCTCGGAGTTTTCCCAAGCCTTCGTCGTGGAAGCCTCGATGGACGTGCTTGATTTCGGCGATGCCCCGGCCGGATTTCCCACGCTGCTGGCCGGCGACGGCGCGCATCATGTGATCGTGCCGGGCTTCCAGTTGGGCGCATCGGCCGACGCCGACCCAGATGGCCAGCCGAGCGATGCGGCCAACGGCGACGATCTCGACGGCAGCAACGATGACGATGGAGTGGTCTTCGCCACGCCATTGGTTGCCGGGCAAGGGGCCGTCGTGGACGTGACCGCTTCGGCCGCAGGACGGCTCGACGCCTGGATCGACTTCGATGGTAATGGAAATTGGGAGGGGGACGGAGAGCAAGTCTTTTCCAACATGCGACTGCTGCCAGGCCGCAACACGCTCTTCTTCTCCACGCCGGCTTCGGCAACCGTGACCGATCGGACCTATGCCCGCTTCCGCTTCAGCAGCACCGGCGGGCTCTCCCCTCGCGGGCTGGCTCTCGACGGTGAGGTCGAGGACTATACCTTGGCCATTACCGCCGGCCCCGCACGCCCCGTTGCGCTCGCGGATGAGATAACGACGAGTCAGGCGACGCCCGTGGCCATCAACGTCGTGGCCAACGACAGCGACGCCAACGGGAATCTTGACATCCGGACGGTCGCGCTGCTCTCGGATCCAGCCCATGGTTCCGCGATCGTGGATCGACGGTCCGGGGTCGTCACCTACAGCCCCGATCCGAGTTTCACGGGCACAGACAGTTTTGCCTATCGGATCAGCGACACGGACGGATTGTCCGACACGGCACTCGTCAGCGTGACCGTTCTCCCGGGCAATCAGCCGCCGGTGGCCCGCGATGATTTGCCCACGACGAACGAGGACACGCCGGTAACCCTTGACGTTGTTGCCAATGACACGGATGCGGAAGGAACGCTCGATCCCACAACGGTCGCAATTCGAGTCGCTCCTTGGCACGGTTCTGCAATGGTCGACCCGGCAACGGGCATGATTACCTACACGCCGGACGCCAACTTCAACGGCACCGATACCTTCCTCTATGAAGTGTTTGACATGGACGGAGCGTCCGATTGGGCGGCGGTCACCGTCGGGGTGTTGGCGGTCGATGATCCGCCGCAGGCTGTCGACGATAAAGCGACTGCGGTGGCCGTCGTGCCGGTGATCATCAACGTACTTGCCAACGACATCGATCACGATGGGAACTTGGACCCGACGACCGTGACCGTACTCGATGGACCCGCCGTAGGATCGGTGGCAGTTGACCCAGCGAGCGGCAAGATCACGTATATCTCCGTCGCCGGTTTCGCGGGCTTCGCAACGTTCACGTATGAGGTCTTTGATACCACGGGGTCGTCCGATACGGCAGTCGTCATCGTGGAAGTCCTCCCCGCCAACAGCCCGCCGACGGCCCGCGACGACGCGGCGAACACCAATGAAGATCACTCAGTGACCATCGACGTGACCGCCAATGACAGTGACCCCGACGAGAACCTCGACCCCACCACGGTACAGATCCTTGTGTCTCCGTCGCGCGGCTCGGTGGAAATAGACCTGTCGAACGGGTCCCTCACGTACACACCCGCTGAGGGCTTCGATCAGGTGGAAGTGTTCGCCTACCAAGTCAGCGACACGCATGGGGAACGCAGCTTGGCGATCGTGACCGTCACGGTCAACCCGATCAACGATCCGCCGGTGGCCCACGACGATACTGCGGATACCTGGCGAGACACGCCGATCGATTTGTACGTGCTGAACAACGACACGGATGTCGATTCGGCCATCGATCGAACGACGTTACGAATTGAGGCCGAGCCGGCCTCAGGATCGGTGGTCATCCAAGCCGACGGCGCTGTCCGGTATATGCCACAAGAGGGATTCACGGGAACGGATCAGTTCCGTTATACGGTTGCCGACGACGCGGGCGCTCTCTCGAACGTCGCCGTGGTCACGATCACGGTGCAACCCGAGCCCATGATACTGGTGGTGGGACGCACGTTCGAAGATCTTGACCGGGAGGGGCCGGAATTGGCGGGACCGGGACTGGCTGGGCAGACAATCCTGTTGCTGGACAGCCAGGGTCATTTGATCAGCACGACGATCACGCAAACCGACAATCCCGCAACGCCCGAAGACGAGTCGGGCTGGTACCTGTTCCCCGACTTACAGCCCGGGACGTACATCGTTGCGCACCAGAAGGTTGCGGGCTGGGTGCAGAGTCATCCGGCGGATCAGGGGATTCCGCTGCCGGAGGTCGACGCGAATCCAGGTGTGTACGTCGTGACGATATCGACGACAAACGATCTCGAGGTGTTGGACTTCGGCATCTATCGTTCAGAAAACGACGGCGATGGCAGTATTTCGGGTTATGTCTACGTCGACGTGAACAATAACGGAAACTGCGATCCGCAGGAGATGCGGTTGCCCAATGTGCCGATCACGATTGACGGGCCCGTGAGGCGATTGATGATGACGGAGGCGGATGGTTCTTACCGTGCGGATCATCTACCGGCCGGCGTCTACACGATCACGGAGACGCAACCGCTGGTGTTCCTGGACGGTCGGGACACGCCTGGGACGCCGTTCTCCGGGAAGGTGGAGAACGACCGATTCCTGGACGTGGAGTTGCTGCCCGGCACGGAGGCAAAGGAGTACAACTTCGGCGAGTACGGTTTAAGAGCCGAGTTCATCAGCAAGCGTCTGTACTTGGCATCGACACCGCCCGGAAGTGATTTTCTGTCGCACGTGCAAGTCGAGGAGGGTGAGTCCCTGTTGCTGTTGGAGTTGCCGGCCAGCGGCACGCTACGCGCCTCCGTCCGCTCGGAAGGAGAGCCGTCGGCGATCCAGTTCTACGACGTCCAGTGGCGTCCCGTTGCCCTGTCCACTCGCGACGGCGTGTTGAGCGCGCCGGTTACACAAGGCGACCAGTTGGTGATGTATGTCGGGACCGCTCGTCCGGCTGAGGTGAGTGCGACATTAGAGACCGCACCCGACGTGGACTCGGTGTACGTGTATACGAACCCACGGCAATCTGTTGACGTGAATGGCGACGGCTACGTGTCGCCGCGTGATGCGCTGTTGGTGATCAACCGACTCAATGCCGGCGCTGGCGGGGCGGTGGATGGTGTGAATCTCGGTGCCTATTACCTGGACGTCAACGGCGATCGGCTTCTGTCGCCAATCGATGCGCTGCTGGTCATCAACAGCCTGAACGGAGGTGCCTTAGCAGGTGGCGAAGGCGAGGGGACCGGCGCCGCAACCGGTGCGACTGCGGCGATAACCAGGTGGTTTTTTTCCGCGAACCCCTGGGCGAGTGATTACGGAATGGATGACATAGCTGCTAATGATCCGGCAGTAAGGGGGAGGATCGCTGAGCCGTATCCGTCAACGGACATTCTCCAATCTCTCGATCTCCTTTTCACCAAGCTCGGCTGCACGGATGACGTCGAGACCAGAGTAACAGCCGCCGAACGCAGGAAGATGGAAGTCGGGGATTTGGAGCAGTTTCTTGAGCAGATGCTCGACAATGACATCGATTAGAATTCGAGGCGCGTCATGATGGACGATTGTTGACGGCGCCGGCATCCGACCGCCCCGGTTGTACCAAGCTCGCCAAGGGGAATGTGGCCGCCGCCGTGGGATCGATGGTGATGCTGGCAGGCTCGTCTGCTATGGCCGCGCCGGTTTTCTTGTACCTTCTTTTGCCGTTCTTGTCGGGAATCGCAACGGGACTGCCGTGTTGCCGCCAACGAAGCACTTCTTCTTTGCTCTACGGGATCTCGTATTCCGTGAGCGGGCAGCTGTCCAAGCCCCGTTGATAGCTAACTCCTTGACCTGTAGGATGTAGCGCCTGGTCGGCAGGACTGAATTAGTGTCCGCTTAAGGCGTGAATTCTGTATCACAAGTGAAGTCATGGCAAATTATAAGTTGTTTTGCCACAACTATTTGAGGATGTAGCTCAGTCGGTAGAGCAACGGACTTTTAATCCGTAGGTCTCGGGTTCGAGCCCCGACATCCTCACTCTTTTTCATCGAACCGTCCCCGGCGGCGAAACGGCCTGCCCGCTACGCTCGCGTGTTGACGGACTCGTCGCTGCACGACCATGAAGCGATGTCCCGAGTCTTGCTCTGGGTCTACGGCGAGTGCTCGGCGGGGGTTCGGAGTCCCGACGGTGTCGTCCGCTTACGGTCAGAAATGGCCTGTACGCGCGGGCTGGTGTGTCTGGGCTAGGAAAATATTTCCCCCCCCGAATCGTCGTCAGGTTCGCTTGCGATATCACCTGATCGTCCGACCGACTCCCTGCGGCACTACCTTTTCAAAAAAAACACCGCAGCGCCGTTACTCCGCGCCTGCAAGCACCCGTAGCCGCGAGCCCAAAGCTCAATCAGCCCTCAAGGATTCGGCGGAGATCGAGTGGGCCACCCGCCGCGGAAAGCCCTGGTCTGCCTTGGTCGGCGATCGACTTCGAGCGCGGGTGACCAGACTTGGTAGCATGCTGCGGTGAGACTCATCTTGTTGGTCGTGTGCCGTTGCATGTCCGACACGGATGACCGCCAGGCCGTGGTCGATGTGAGTCTTGCGAGATTGTCGCTCGCAGGGAGCTGCCTGTAATGCCTTCGCGCAGCGTCTCGCGTCGGCGACCGGGTCCGATTGTGATACCGGTTTCCGAATCGCGATGCGCCACTGCGGCCGGGCAGATTGGCCTGTCAGCTGTTCCACCAACGGCTCCTGCACATCCGAGGAGTGCAATGAAAATCGCCCGCCCGTTGTTCCTGGTGCTGTTGGGGGTGGCGTGCGGCGTACCGGCGCACACGCGAGCGCAGCCCAATCCCAATGGGCAGATCATTGTCACGTCGTTGGCAGACCCGTATCTCGTGCTGATTCGTGACCCGGTGGTACAGGCCGAACTGCGCCTGGACGTTCGGCAACGGCAAGCCATCTGCGAGCTGACGGACGAACTCGACGGCCCGCTGTGGATCTTGCGGAATCAAAGCGGTGAGAAGGCCTCCCAACAGTTCCAGGAAATGAACTCGACCGCCGAAAGCCGGATGGAGCAGATTCTCACGGCGGTCCAGCGCAAACGACTGAACCAGATGCGAGTATCGGTCTTCGGTCTGCAATCGCTCATGCGGGACGACGTGGCCCAGAAACTTGATCTGTCCCCACCGCAGCGGGCACAAATCGGCCAGGTCCTCGAGGAGGCCGCCAAGCCCCAGGAGGAGTCGACGCCGCAGGCGACGAATGACCAGATTCCGAGCACTCCCAGCAAGTTTAAGGAATCCGTCAATACCCCGCAGACGCGCATTGCCGCCATCCTGTCCCGGCAGCAGTTAGCTAGATTGAAGGATCTACTGGGACCGCCTGTCGACGCAACCAAATTGGGCTATGTGGCGATCCGACGCCTTGTGAACTCCGGGAGATGGATCAGCGTTGGGAGGAACTGCTCAGCCAGAACGACGCGTTCGATCCGGTCGTTCGGGCGGCGGACGATCACACCAACATCTTGTTCTCTTCCGGAACCGTTGAAGCCGCCTCAGGCCGTGCCCAGGGCGGCATCGACGATGTCCCGCGCTTCGTCGATGATCCGCTGCAGATGCGTTTCGTCCCGAAAACTCTCGGCGTAGATCTTGTAGATGTCTTCCGTTCCCGACGGGCGGGCCGCAAACCACCCCTGATCGGTCACGACCTTCAGTCCCCCCAGGGACGCTTGATTGCCGGGCGCACGCGTCTGCTTGTCGATGATGGGATCGCCGGCCAAGCTGGACGCCTGCACACGCTCGGGGGTGAGGTTCTTGAGGATGGCTTTTTGTCGCGCATCGGCCGCCTGGTCGAGTCGCCGATAACACGGCTGTCCAAATCGTCGTGTGAGTTCGCGGAAATGTTCTCCCGGATCGCGTCCGGTGCGGGCCGTGATTTCCGCCGCCAGCAGGCCGAGGATGAGGCCGTCCTTGTCGGTGGTCCACACCGTCCCGTCCTGTCGCAGGAAACTGGCGCCGGCGGATTCTTCGCCGGCGAAGCCGAACTGACCGCTGAAGAGTCCGTCCACGAACCACTTGAAGCCGACCGGCACTTCGACCACTCGCCGCCCGAGTGCCGCCGCCACGCGATCGATGATGCCGCTGCTGACGGCCGTCTTGCCCACCGCCAGCTGCGGCGACCACAACGGCCGATGGGTGAACAGATATTCAATGGCCACGGCCAGGTAGTGGTTGGGATTCATCAGCCCTGACGAACGTGTGACAATTCCATGTCGGTCCGCGTCGGGGTCGTTGCCAAATGCCACGTCGAACTTGTCTTTCAGTTGAACGAGGTTCGCCATCGCGTACGGGCTGGAACAGTCCATTCGGATTTTCCCGTCATGATCCAGCGGCATGAACGCGAACTGAGGATCCGTCTTGTCATTAACAATCGTCAGATTGACCGTGTATCGCTCTCGGATGGGAACCCAATACCCCACGGAGGCTCCGCCCAGCGGATCGACGGCGACCGTCAATCCAGCCCCACGGATCACGTCGAAGTCGATCACCTGGGCCAGATCCTCCACGTAGGGACCGACGAGATCGGCGGGCGTGACGCCCGCGACGGTGGCGGAACCGGACAGGCTCTGGCGGCGAATCCCGCGGGTATCCCGCAGCAGCTGATTGGCGCGGTCTTGAATCCAGTTGGTCGCCTCGGTGTCTGCCGGGCCGCCGTGGGGTGGATTGTATTTGAAGCCCCCATCGGGCGGCGGGTTGTGCGACGGAGTAATCACCACACCATCGGCGAGCGCCGCGGGATGTTGGCGATTGTGGGCCAGTATCTGCCGCGAAATGACGGGTGTCGGCGTGAACCCGTCCTGTTGTTGAATCACCGTCGGCACATCATTGGCGACCAGCACTTCGAGTGCCGTTTGCTGGGCGGGGGAGGAGAGGGCATGCGTGTCCTTGCCGAGAAACAGGGGACCTTGGTAGCGCGCCTCCCGGCGGTACTCGCAGATCGCCTGTGTGATGGCGGCAATATGCAGCTCGTTGAACGTGCCATCGGTAGAAGTGCCGCGATGCCCGCTCGTGCCGAAGGACACCAGCTCACGCGGATCCTCTACGTTGGGTTGGCGGGAATAGTAATCGTGGATCAGTCGGTCCACATCGGTCAATGCGGTGCGCGGAGCAACCACGCCGGGCGTCCCCTGAGTTGTCATGGGCTTGTTCTGTCTCCGTAGGTCCGGGGTGCGGATTGGGGTGACGGCTGCTGGTCAGCTGCCACTGCGTACCGGCCAGCAGGGTGGGCGGCCGACCACCCTCCATTGTTTGCGCAACGGCCGGCCATGCCAAGCCGGGTAGTATTCCCCGCGCAACGCCCGGCGCGCACTCAGGCGTGGTGTACAATAGATTACCCACCTTCCGATCCTCCACGTCGGCTGCCGGTCACGCGTCCGCGGTGGGAGCCGAGGCCGCAGAATGATCCTGACCGTCACACTCGTTACGACCGCCACAAAGTGATGTGCCATGGGCGTCCGCCAGACTAACAATTGGCTCACTGTGGAAGGCGCGCCCTTTCCGTTGGGTACGACGTGGATTCCGGAAGAGAACGCGTTCAATTTCGCGTTGTATTCGAAGCATGCCACCGCCGTCACGTTGCTGTTGTTCCATCCGCGCGACGTGCTGCAACCGGTCGTCGAGCGGCCGTTGAACCACCTGCTGCACAAGTCGGGACGCATCTGGCACTGCCGGATCCCCAAGCCAGAAATGCGGGGGGCTCGATACTACGCCTATCGCATCAACGGTCCACGTTCCAACGGGCCTTTCGAATTGCATGCCTTCGATCGCGACAAAGTGCTGTTGGATCCCTACGCCAAGTCGGTGCACTTCCCGGCCTCGTTCGACCGCCGGGCGGCCATTGGCCCCGGCTCCAACATGGGTCGCGCGCCGCTAGGCGTGTTGTACGAAGACGAGCCGGCATTTGACTGGGGAGATCAGCAGGTTCCGTTCCACCAGCACGACCTGATCATTTACGAGATGCATGTCCGCGGATTCACGCGGCGCAACAACAGCGGTGTACAACCGGAACAGCGGGGGACGTACCGCGGTGTGATCGAGAAGATTCCGTACCTCAAGGAATTGGGAATCACCGCCGTCGAACTCATGCCGGTGCACCAGTATGACCCGCAGGAAGGAAACTACTGGGGTTACATGACGCTGAATTTCTTCGCTCCGCATCACGCCTATGCTTCGGCGCACCACGAGGCGCACGACGAGTTTCGCGAGATGGTTCGCGCGCTGCACGATGCGGGCATGGAAGTGATCCTGGACGTCGTTTTCAACCACACGGCAGAAGGTGACGACCGGGGACCGTGCTACAGCTACAAGGGGATCGACAACAGTACCTACTACATACTGGGCGGCCCGGCCAGCTTTCCCTACAAGAAACTTCTCGGGAACCGGCAACACGCTGCATTGCGCCAATCGCTATGTCGGTCGCATGATTCTCGACAGCCTGCGACACTGGGTCGTCGACACGCACGTGGACGGGTTCCGCTTCGACCTCGCGTCGGTGTTTGCCCGACAGACGGACGGGAGTGTCAGTCTGGGCGAGTCACGAATCGTTTCGGCGATTCGTTCCGATCCGATCCTGGGAAACGTGCGACTGATTGCCGAACCGTGGGATGCGGCGGGCCTGTATCAGCTGGGGACCGAGTTCCCGGGCAAACGCTGGTTCCAGTGGAACGGCCGCTTCCGCGATGACGTGCGGCGGTTCGTCAAGGGAGATGCGGGCTTCGTGCCGAGCGTCATGCGGCGGATCTACGGCAGCGACGATCTGTTTCCCGACGACGTCATGAATGCCTGCCATCCGTACCAGAGCGTGAATTACGTGACCAGTCACGATGGTTTCACGCTCTACGATCAAGTCAGTTACAACGAACGGCACAACTGGGTCAACGGGCACGGCAACACGGACGGGCACTTGGAGAACTACAGCTGGAATTGCGGTTGGGAGGGTGACGTCAACGTGCCCGCCAGCGTAGTCGCGCTGCGGAAACAGCAAGCGAGAAACTTCTTCTGCCTGCTGATGCTCTCCAATGGCACGCCCATGTTCTCGGCCGGCGATGAGTTCCTGCGCACGCAGCGAGGCAACAACAACCCCTACAACCAGGACAACGAGACGACGTGGCTGGATTGGGACCGCCTGGAAGAAAACCGGGATATGTTCCGGTTCTGTCGGCTGATGATCAACCTGCGGAAGACCCACCCCGGCATCGCCCGCAGTCGCTTCTGGCGCGACGATATCCGCTGGTACGGCACCGGTCGCCACGTCGACATGTCCCCCGAGTCACGCGCCCTGGCCTACTGCCTGGATGGAGCCTCGCAACAGGATGTCGACTTCTACGTCATGATCAACGGCCATTGGGAAGATGCCCAGTTCCAGATCCAGGAGTATCGGGCGGGCGCATGGAAGCTGGTCGTGGACACGGCGGGCAACAGCCCCGAAAACTTTCGCGCCGGGCGAGGAACTTGTCGTCCGCTCCCCACACGTGACCGTGCGGGCGAGATCGATCGTCGTACTCATGGGCGAAGCACCAACGCCGCGTCCTGCCGCCCGCACACCGCGCCGATGACGATCGCCGCTGCGCCACCGGAGGCCTGCACTCGCTAACCCTGATTCAACGTCCCCAGATACGTGTTGCACGCCGGACAGATGCGACAGAGCACCGGCACCAGCTCCTGGCACTTGGGACAGGGCCGCTCTTCGGCCATCGGTGTTGGCGCCGGTGCCGACAGAAGGTTGCGCTGACTGGGACTGTAGGAGCCGAGCAGGCGCACCGCTTGCGTGTCGGTCAAAGCGTCCTCCGTCTGCGGTATCTGCTGCGGTTGCGGAACCCAGACGGAAACCTTGCACCGAGGACAATGGGTTTTCCGCCCGGCATGCCGGATATCCGCCTTCAGCACGTGGCCATTTCGGCAGGCAAAGCGAATGGACATAATCGTCTCCTTCTGGCGATTTCCGTCCCCACGCGCGGGCCGTGTGGGATGGGCAGCGTGCTGAGGTTGAACAATAACCTTAACCCGCCACGTGGTTCAAAGTTTCACTCGACCCGGGAAATACGGCTACCACAGACAGCCCTCGCTGCACGGATACGCCATAAACCACCGGGGGGTGGGAAATTTGTCCGCTAGCAACTGAAGTCGTTCTTCAGGTAAGGTATGACGCGTGGGATCCGGCGACCCAGGGGGCCGTCTTCCCTGCCGAGCATTGCAGGTCGTGCTCGGGGCGCGATAAGGTGGGATATCTGCCCGATATTGTAACGCACCCATGCACGGAGGCCAACGCGTGAACTGGGAACACGTCCTCTGGTGGACCCTGCTGGGGATCACGAGTTTTGCTGTAAGTATCGTGTTCATCACGGTTTTGCTTGTGAAACTGCCGGCCACTTATTTTCTCGATTCACACGAACGAGCGTTGTGGATCGACCGACACCCAGTGATTCGATGGACCGGTCGTGTTCTTAAGAATGTCGTCGGACTGTTTCTTGTGCTGTTGGGGGGGGTTCTCTCCGTACCGGGAATACCGGGGCAGGGCCTGTTGACTGTGCTGCTGGGGCTCGTGTTACTCGATTTTCCGGGCAAGCGTCATCTCGAGCGCAAGATTCTGACGCGACCCCGTGTGCGAACCATTGTCGACCGCGTACGCGCCCGGTTCGGGCGCCAGCCGTTGATTCTTGACGAACACGCGGCCCGTCGCCAGTGAGTCGTGATGCGATCGGCCACCGCGGTTGTGTCGTAATTCGTGACGGCACGAGCGGAATGCCGCGATCTGCTGGCGATTACCCGCGACCGAATCCGAAGAAGAAGCTGAACACTTGCGTTTCGTCCGTATCCGCCTGGCAAACTGGGAAGGCGAAGTCGAACGCTAACGGCGCGGGACCTAACGCCGGGACCGAGATGCGGAACCCGAATCCAGGCGCTACGCGGAAGTTATCCGAGTCGATGGCCAGCTCTTGTTCGACAGTCCCGTAATCGACGAAGGCCACGGCCCGAATCATGTCATCTGCGGTCAAGGGCAGCATGTACTCGAAGGAACCGAGCATACGGAAGCGTCCGCCGACGACGACGGTGCTTTCGACGGGCGACGCCCCGCGAAAACTGAAACCTCGCAGCGTGCTGAAACCGCCCGCGAAGTAGTTCTCGAATATCGGTGTATCGGTACCCGAGTACCCGGCACCCAGGCTGGCGGACAGCACATGCCGACCGGACCCGTCAGGTCGTTCGCGAATCAGGAAGTAGCGGCGGTAGTCCACTTCGCCACGCGGGTAATCGAACTCGCCAAACGCCTGCTCGTAGGACATTTCGATCAAGTGCCCCTCGGTGGGCAAGAACGGCAGGTCCCGGGTGTCGTGCCGCAATGTGAAACGAGCGCTGTACAGATCATTGCTGCCGATGACGGCGTCCAGTGCGGGGACTCCCCGAACTCGCACGTTGGAGATATCGACGTCTTCCATGCGCAGCGAGCCGGCCATCGACAGATCGGGTGTCAGGCGATAGCTGAGTCCGAGTCGGCCTCCCAAACGATTTTCGTTCCAGTCGTAGTAGCCACGATCGAACAAGTAGCCGCTCACGTTCAGGCCGACCGGTGTGGAGAACAGGTAGGGTTCCGTGAAACTGACCAGGTACCGCTGGACGCGATTGCCCGGCATGGCCTCGATGCGAAATCCTTGTCCGGCTCCCCGCCACGCTTCGCCGCTCCAGATGTCGGACAAGCGGCGGGGAAATCCAAACAGGTCGAAGTTCCGCTCGTCCACCGTAATTTGTCCGGTGACGCCGGCATCCGAGTTGACACCGGCCCCAAACATGAATCGCCCGGTCCTGGCTTCTTCCACCATGATGTCCAGAGGGACCGGCGTCCCCGGCATCTGTTCGACGGGCGGCAGCGATCCTTCCACGCCGCCATTCAAGTAGGGCGACATCAGCCATTGGCCATTGTCCGTGACGGTGGCCGTTACGGGCCCCGCCGGCGGTGCGGCCGGCGGTCCGCCGGCCGTCGCCGGATTCGAAGGCGGCTGGTAGGCCGTGCGCGGCGACGACGTGCCCGTGACCTGGAATTGCTGCGTGTCTCCGCTCGCGCCGGACACGGGCATCGGATAGCGCATCATGGCATCCGAGCCAGGCAGCGAGTCATTGAAGGTTCCCTCATTCTGGCCGCGCACCGTGACGGGTGGCACCGCGGACGCGGGCGGCGCGACCGGCGTGGGTGAAGTGGACGTCGTCGAGGGTGTCGCGGCCTGGCCACCTGTGCCGCCGCTCACGTCCGGCCAGGTCGTTCGCGGATCGGTGTTCGGCATCCCGGCGCAGCCCGGCGCGACAACCAACCAGAGGGCCAGTAACAGGCCGCGTCGAATGGTCCGACGGTTCGTGTTGGACAGCTGTGTCGTCACCATGCGATTTCCGATCAACGCTGATCGCTCTTGAATGGCGGTACGAAGACTTCGAGCACCATCAGATGCGCGGGTTGTTCCACGTGGTTCGAATCAGGACTCTGACCGCGAAAAGCGGGAGGTTTGTTTTCCGCCAGGGATGCGGCTTCCGCCAGATCGGGAGGGCGAATGACGATTCGTGGCGGTGTCCCTTCGGCGGGATTGGCAATGAACAATTCGCTGGCCTTCAACCGCCGTTCACTCGCCCGCACTTCCCGGATGTCCACAATGTCTCCCGGCCGCAACGACAAGCGGTTCAAGATCACGTCCTTGCGCGTGTGCGGGCTGTCGCCGGCCACGTGGATGTTGATCTTGCCGACGCGGAACATGTCGCCTTCTTCAATCTGATACACCAGATCCAATTGGCCGGGCTCTTCCAGGAACCGAGGCGAAGCCTTGATGTCCGCGAAGATGTGTCCCTGGCCGCCGTAGGCGTCCCGCAAGACGTTTTCGTCCAACTGCATCTTATCCAAATTGAAGTAATCACCTTGCTTCAGCTTCAGTTGGGCGAGCAGTTGCTGAGCATCGAACTTCTTGTTGCCGACCACCGACGTGTCCCGGATGCGATAGCGAGGTCCCTCGTCAATCACGAAAGTCAGGGTGGCCCATTGGCCCGACGAGCCATAATCGATTTCCCGAGCAACGCGGGCTTTGAAGTAACCCAGTCCGCGATAGTAAGCGATGAGCCGCTCACGGTCTTCTTCGATGACATTGTTGTCGATCTTGCCACGGAACAGATACTTGACGAAGCCTGGCTTCGATTTGATCAATGTTTTCAAGCGGGCGTCGGTGACAAAACTCGGATCGTTGCCGACAAACCGCACGGACCAGACTCGCTCGACACGCCCCTCGTCAATTCGCAGCACAACGCGGCGGTCGGCTGGCTTGTCCCCCTCGTCAATCGTGACGACCGTCTTGCCGTAGCCTTTTGAGCGATAGAATTCCTCGACCTTGCGCCGGGCTTCCTGGACCGTATAGATGTTCAGCGCCTCACCCTGTTTCAGCCCCGACTCCTTGAGCAGTTTCTTGTCCGTAACATACTGGTTGCCGATGAACAGCACCTGATCGATCATCGGTCGCTCGAGGAGTTCGAAGGTGACGAACACGCCCCCCGGCCCACTCTTGCGATGCACGCGGACGTTGTGGAACTTGCGTGTGGCGAACAGGCGACGCAGGTCTTCTTGTACCAGTTGTTCGTCGTAGTTCCGATCCTTGCGGGTCTTGATGTGCCGGAGGATCTCGGTTTCCTTGACGTTCTTGTTGCCGGTGATGGAGACGCCCAGCACGAGTCCGGCAGGATCTGCCGAGGGATCGGGGCGGTCGGGTGCCGTGGGAAACGCCGGTCCCGGCGCGGCGAGGCCGGGGCCGGTGGTTGGTGGCTGTAAGGACGCCGGAGGTGGTTCGTTCGGAGACTGTGTGCGATACACGGGGGCCGTCCACGCAGGAGGATAGGGCGCACCGTCCGCGGCGTGGCAGGCACCAGCGGCCAACGGCGCCACACCGAGCCAGATGGCCCAAGACCGAATGAGAGCCAGGAGTGTTTCGTGACGCTCTTGCACGACCATGCGCTACTCCGTCCCCACACGAGGTTGCCGTCCGCCACGCGGTGCCGCGGTGACTCGGAAATCGTGGAGGGGTCCTTCGCGTTTTCAATGCTCGTTCGTGACTGTGGATACTGCCGCGGCGACAAGATGACGAGACAGGACACGATCGGCCCTGATCCAGGTCGGTCGTTCGGGCCATCGTGCTTCGCACCCCGGCCAGCGTTGCCGGTGGCTGGGCCGCGTAGAAATACAGAAACTCGCGGCGCAGGACAAGGGAGATTTCGCAGGCTGCGACCGAGCAACGTGAAAGCGGAGAAGCTGGAGAAGTTGCGGCTGGCGACTGCCGGCCACGAGGAATCAGAAATCGGGTGACGGGACAGGCTCGGCGTAATTGTCGAACTCTTCCAGCCGCTCGGGAGCCTTGTCCTCGAATCGCGTGTATTCCTTCCGCCAGACCAACTCGATGTCCCCAATCGGGCCGTTTCGCTGTTTCGCGATAATCACCTCGGCCTGCCCGGCATACTGGTCACGTTCGTCGCCGCGGCGATAGTATTCCTCGCGATGCACGAACATCACCACATCCGCATCCTGTTCGATCGCGCCCGATTCCCGTAAGTGGCTCAGCCGCGGACGATGCTCCCGGGCATCTTCGGTTTGCCGATTGACTTGTGCCAGGCAGAGCACCGGGGCTTCCAATTCGCGAGCCAGTCCTTTGAGCCGTCGTGCGATCTTGGCCACCTGTTCCTGTCGCGGGTCGGACGGATTGTCGGGTTCGATCAACTGCAGGTAATCGATCACGATCAGTCCGAGTCGACCTTCGCGGCGTTTGATGCGTCGTGCGGCCGCCGCGATCTCGGTCACCGTGCGGCTGGGCGAATCGTCGACGTGCAGCTTCCCATGACTCACCTTGCCGGCGGTCGCCACCAGGCGTCGCCGTTCATCCTGCGGCAGCGTGCCGTTGCGCAGGCGATGGCCGTTGATGCGGCCGACCGAACAGAGCAATCGATCGGCCAACTCCATGGAGGACATTTCCAGGCTCACGAACAGCGTGGGAACACCCTGGTGGATGGCGACGTTTTCGGCGATGTTCATGGCAAACGCCGTTTTGCCCATGCTGGGCCGCGCGGCCAGGATGATCAATTCCGAGTTGTGCAGGCCGCCGGTAAGCTGGTCGAGATCGGCAAAGCCGGTTTCGACGGCATCGGTCCCCAGCGTACCACGCAGTCGCTGGTCGATGCGTTCCATGGCTTTGAGCAGCACCTCGCTGATCATCGCCACGTTGGACGTGCGTCCGCCGGTTCATCACCGCGAACATCTGCTGCTCGGCGAAATTCAGGAACTCCTTGGCGTCCTGCGATTGCTCGTAGGCGCGGCTGAGGATACTCGTGCTCGCGTCGATCACCGAGCGGTAGACGGCCTTTTCGCGGACGATGTTGGCGTAGTAGGCCGCGTGTGCGGCGTTCGGGACAGCCTGGCTGACTCGGGCCAGGAACGACGCACCGCCGATCTTCTCGAAATCTCCCGCCTTCTTCAAACGATCGACCAGCAGCGTGATGTCGATCCGCTTGCCCGCGTTGTGCATATCCTGCATGTGGGCGAACAGCAGCCCGTGCGTTTCGTCGTAGAAATCCTCGTGCCGAATGAGCGTGGCAATCTCGTCGCACACATCGGGCTTGAGCAAGATACTGCCCAGCACACCCAGTTCGGCGTCCAGATTGTGCGGGGGCTGCCGGTCGAGGACTTCGGCCGGAGTTTTCGCGGACCGCCGCGAGGGATCGGTGCGCCGCACAGGTGCCATGAACAGTCCCTCCGTGACGCGTGACGTGCCATTCGCCAGCCATCATATCGACGAGGGCTGCGAACTGGCAAGTCACGGCGGCAATGCGCACCCGACCACTGACTTGCCGTCATCGTCGGTCGCGGTGGGCACGACCCAGACCTTGAGATCGGCCGTCGATCGACTGGTGCAACTGGACCTTGACCGTGTACAGTCCGAGTTCCTTGAGCAGTCCTTCGAGCCGGACCTGATCGGCGGTGATGTGGGTCCCGGTCTGTTTCGAGCGCGTTGACGATATCGATGGCGCCGACGCTGCCGTACAGGTGGCCTTCGTCGTTGGCGTTGGCTTCGATCGTCACGCTCTGCTTGCCGATTTCTGCGGCCAGTGTTTCCAGGCCCGAGAGACGCTTGCGTTCGATTTCCAGTAACCGGACCCGGTGTTTTTCCACCATCCGCTTGTGATGCTTGGTTGCCAGTGTGGCCAGGCCTTGCGGGGACGAGGATAATTGTGGGCGTAGCCGGGCTTCACCTCCACGACATCCCCTTGTTTTCCCAAGTGATCGACCGACTGGACCAGGAGCAATTCCACGCCGCCGTGCGGGCCTTTGGGGAGTCGTTTGAAGCGTGGACGAGCCGTGGGTCGATTGGTTTTCGCGCTTGCCATCGTTGTCAACCTGACGTTTTTCTGGGTGCTTGGATAAGGGTACATCGACGTCGGCGGGTGGCCCAGCCTGCGGGGCCTTGGCCTGCCACCGAATCACGCGCGACACGGGCTTGGTCGTTTTTCTTCTTTCATTTCCGACATTTCCGAGCGGGTCATCCCCGGCTCAGAACGGAATATCGTCGTCAGGCGGCCGACCGGCGGACGGTTCGTGGTCAGTCGCCGGTTGGGAAAAATGGGCCGTGGCAGCACTGTACTCCGTCGTTCCACCGCTGCTGGTTCGGCTCCCGAGCAACTGCATGCGTTCGCCCACCACTCGCAACTTCGATCGCTTCTGACCCTCGGACTCCCACGTATCGAGCTTCAATCGTCCTTCAATCAGCACGGGCGAGCCCTTGCTCAAGTACTGACTGGCGATCTCTGCGGTTCGTCCCCACAGCGTGACATCGAGAAACGTGGGTTCATCGATCCACTCGCCGGTGGCCGTTTTCCGCCGGTCGTTCACCGCCAGTCCAATGTCGGTCACGGCGGTCTGGTTGGACGTGAATTTCAGTTCGACGTCGCGGGTCAAATTTCCGACCAGGATCACACGATTGAAACTAGCCATAGCACCACCCCTTCCTTCGCCTGCCCTGGCTTGCACCCGCCCTGAGTTACCTGGACATCTGTATCGTATCCGAGGAAAGTTTACCGTCTGGCTCAGCGCCTCGGCAACCCCGTCGGACACGCGTGGGCGACGGGGCGCCCTTAGACCTCGTCGTCCACTTCCTCTTCGTCCGCGAACTGGGGCTCGATTGTCACCTTCGGACGGGGGGCGCTTCCCCGCGGGCATGGGCGACCAGCGTGTCCACCAGCCGCGGCTCGATCTTCAACGTGAGGTTGCGTACCACGTTTTCGTTCAGCCGGCAGGCTCGATTGAACTCCACGACTTTGTCCGTCTCCATGCGGAAGTAAGTCAGCCAGTAGGCGCCTTTCCGCTGGCCTTCGATCGGATAGGCCAGTCGCTGTTCATTCCACAGGCGGCTGAGCCAGCACTTCGCCGCCGCACGATTCCACCATGTGCGGAATCTGCGCGGCAACACCACCCGGATCGCGGGCATAGCGATTCGAGTCGAGGATGAGCATGCATTCGTAAACGTTGCTGGCCAAATTCATCTCTCCCAGTCGTGCTGTTTGGTTATGGATTGGCGTGGACTACTCGTCGGACGCGATATCGGCGTTGTAGCGATTCATGCAGACCTGAGTTCCCTCGCGAACCCAGTCCGTGGCGGCGTCCGCTGCCCGCTCGATCGCCGTTTGTATCAGGTCGACTTCCTCCGGATGAAACTTGCTCAACACGTAAGCGGCGACGTCCCAGCCGTCGGGTGGTGGGCCGATGCCGATCCGCAGCCGTGCCACCTCGTCGGTCCCCAGGCGGCGAAGGATATCCTGCAGACCTTTTTGCCCCCCCGCCGAACCTTCGGGTCGGCACCGCAGTCTGGCCAGCGGCAGGTTGAAATCGTCGCAGATGATCAATACATCGGCGAGATCCAGTTTGTAAAAATCGCGGGCCTCGAGCACGCTCAGCCCGCTGCGATTCATTAGCGTGTGCGGGCACAACAGCAAGATGCGTTGCGAGCCCAGTTGTATTTCGACTGTTTCACCATGGAAGCGGGCCCGTGGGTCGTCTGGCCGCCCCGCCGCGCCAGAGTCTCGGCGACGGCAAAACCGACGTTATGGCGAGTTGACGCGTACTGGCGTCCCGGATTTCCCAGGCCCACAATCAGTTTCATGCCTGCGAATCTCTCACGTACGCCGCGTCGAAGACCGCAGCCGCGCTAGTCCGCGTCCTCCTCGTCATCCTCGGCCTTGCGACCAATCACTTCGGGTTCTTCCGTCTCGCCGGCTGCAGCCTCTTCTTCCAGCTCTCCGGCCGAGCCTTGCGCCTGGCAGCTGACCACCACCGTATCGATGGGCGTGACCAATGTCACATGGGGAGGCAGCACCACGTCCGCCAACGTCAAGGACTGTCCCAAATGCAAATTCTTGATGCTCGCCACCAGCTTGTCGGGAATCTCGCCTGCCGGGCACTCGATCTCGACGTCGAACAGGTGGTGATCGACCATCCCGCCTTCTTTCACCCCCGGAGCTTCCCCCTTCAGTTCCAGCGAGACCGTGACCTCCACCCGCTCCGACTCACTGACCCGCGTCAAGTCCACGTGCAGGACATCGGATCCGTAGCAGTCCCACTGCACGATGCGGATGAGGGCCTTTTCGCTGAGGCTCCCTTGGAGATCGACCAACTTGCTGCCGTGACGCAGCGCGGCCTTGATCTCGGATGTGGGGATCGACAGATTGACATTCGCCTCACCATGTCCGTAGAGAATCGCCGGAGTCCGGCCAGCGCGGCGCAGCCGGCGAACCGGGCCACTGCCAAGCTCGTTACGCACGGAAACATTCAGTACATCGGTCATCGTCGACCCTTTCGGCGATTGACGGTGTGGTATCGAAATCCCGCGACCCGCACGACCACCACGGTGGGCTGCGCTGTCGCCGGACGAAATCGTCGTGTAGGAAACCCAACATTCTGCCAGATTATTTGCCGGTGACAAGCCCAACTGAGCTCAAGAAACGCAAACGGCAGGCTGGAGGCTGCAGGCTGGAGGCGCGGTCGAATGAACGTGGCCGGACGACGGGCGGGGTGTCGAGGGGTCGGGCGGGGTTGGCCGGTGAGGTGGGCGGGCCAGGACGGACTCGGGCGGCGAAGCCGCTCGAACCGAATTGCGGACGGGGAGGTTGCGGCGGGCGCTGACTTGCGGAAACCATGCTCAGTGAGTAGGTTGACCGCGGGTTTGGAAGCGGGGAAATCCGGGCCCGGACACCAGCGAGACGCGATCATGGCCAAGGTGAAAAAGGAAGTCTTCGAGTACGTCGAGCCGATCGGGGCCCGGGTGCTCGTGCGCAAGGACGAACCCAAACGTGAGACGAATGGGGGGATCGCGCTGCCCGACGCCGCAGAAATTCCCACGATCACCGGGCGAATTGTCTCGATTTCCACCCAGATCGAAAACGACGAAGACGTGCCGCTCCAGCAGTACGACAAGATCCTGTTCCACCCCAAGAACGCGATTCCGGTCGATTTTGAGCAGGACAACCAGTTGTTCGTGGTGCCCGTGGAGGACGTCGTGGCCGTCTTTCGCACGTTCGAGCCAAGGAGTAGCCCGACCCCGCTGGCCGGACTGGCAGTCCCGGCCTGGGGCGACGCGGCCCGGTCACTCCGCGTCGATCCGATGAACATCGCGCTGACCGACTGGTCGTGGTGAATCCGTTTGATGGCCTCGGCCAGCAGCGGTGCGACGGTCAGCACCTCGATCTGGGGAATCCGCTGATCGGCGCGCGAGCGGAATGCTGTTGGTGATCACCAGGCTGGTGATGGGTGCCGACTGGATGTTCGTGGATGGCCGGGCCGCAGAGCACGCCGTGCGTGGCCGCGACGTGGATTTCGCGCGCCCCGGCCGCGTGGACCAGGTGGGCGGCGCCGCAGATCGAGCCGGCCGTGCTGATCATGTCGTCGAACATCAGGGCGATGCGGCCTTCGACCGGTCCGCCGATGATGTTCTCCTGCTTCGTCTTCAGGGCGGTCGCGCGCCGTTTGTCGACAATGGCCAGCTTGCCGCCCAGTCGTTTGGCGTGCCCGATGGCCCGCTTGATGCTGCCTTCGTCCGGGCTGACGACGACGATGTCGTCGGACGCCAGGCCACGTTTGCAGGAAGTGTTCGTTGAGCACCGGTGCGGCGTACAGGTGGTCGACCGGGCACGTCGAAGAAGCCTTGAATCTGCGCGGCGTGCAGGTCCATGGTCAGCACGCGATCGGCGCCGGCCCGGGTGATCAGGTTGGCGATCAGCTTGGCCGTGATCGGCGTCGCGTCCTTCGTCCTTGCGATCCTGCCGGGCGTAGCCGAAGTACGGGATGACGGCCGTGATCCGCGCGGCGCTGGCCCGCTTGCAGCTGTCGATCATGATCAACAGCTCCATCAGGTTGTCGTTGACCGGCGGGCAGGTGGGCTGGATCAGAAACACGTCGCGGCCGCGCACGTCCTCTTCGATCTTGCAGAAGTTCTCGCCGTCCGGGAATTTGCCCAGCGAGATGGCTCCCAGCGGGAGGTTCAGGAACCCGCAGATCGCGCTCGGCCAAGCGGCTGATTGGCCTGGCCGCTGAAGATCTTCAGTTCGCGGCTCTGCATCTACAGCCCCATCTTCCTGCATGGCCGCTTCGACGACCGCCAGTTCCTTGAAGGTGTTGATGCTCAGCGCCTCGCACGGTTGCAGCACCGGCAGGGCCCGGACCGTCTTCGCCCCACGCCTTCAGGATCCCCGGGCAGTCGGTCAGGTAGTACTCTTTCTGCTGATTGTTGTTCTGCAGTTCGTCGAGCGCCCGCACGCAGCTTGGCCGCAGTCAAACACGTAGGTGCTCATGTTCACTTCCGTGATGCGCCGCTGCGGCGTCGGTGGCGTCCTTCTCCTCGACGATGGCGGCGAACGCGCCGCCGGCATCGCGCACGATCCGTCCCAGGCCGGCAGGGTTGTCCTTGTGCAGCGTCCCCAGGACGCAGGCCGGCCGCTCGGCGCTCGAATTCGCCGGAACAGCGCGCGCGACCGAGCTCACCTGCGATCAGCGGGCGAATCGCCGGTCACGATCAGCACGGGCCCGTCGTGGCCGGCCAGTTGCGGCGCGGCACATCTTCACGGCGTGGCCGGTCCCCAGCTGCTCGGTCTGCTCCACGAACTCCACGTCCGGCGTGGCCGGCCGAGCGTCTGTCGGACCAGGTCGGACCGATAGCCGACCACCACCAGCAGGTGGTCGACCCCGGCTCGTCGCAAGGCGTCCAGCACGAATTCGACCATCGGTCGGCCGCGGACCGGACAGAGCACTTTGGGCAGGTCCGATTTCATCCGGGTGCCTTTGCCGGCGGCCAGGATGATTGCCAATCGTTGCTCATCGCGTCATCGCCAGTCGACGCGAGAACGTGCGGACAGGATGCCGCAGAGGCAGCCGTCACGCGTGCTCGCGGACGCAAGAGCTTGGCATCCTCCCAGCCGACCGCTGCTCGGCAGCGGTTCTCGACGTGGCTCCGCGGAGTCGCAGCTGCCTTATCTTGCCACGAACCCCGGCGCGGTGCCAGTGGGGAGCCGTTTGCCGACGCACCTTCTGCGGCCTGCTCGTTGACATGGTGGCCGATCGGGGCGCTACAATCATCGGTTTTCCTACATCCGGACTCGGGCCAGCGGGTTGGCCCCATCTGCTGGGAAGGCCACTTCCGTTGGAAGAAGCGATTGCCAAAGCGGATACGCTGATCGAAGCCTTGGGCTGGATCCGTCAGTTTCGCGACAAGATCACGGTCATCAAGCTCGGCGGCAGCGTGATGGAGGACGAGGACGCCCTGCGCCACGTGCTGCTCGACATCGTCTTCATGGAGACGGTCGGGCATGCGTCCGGTCGTCGTGCATGGCGGCGGTGCGGCGATCAGTCGCGCCATGGAGGCGGCCGGCATCCAGGCCCGGTTCGTCCAGGGGCGGCGCTACACGGACGAGGCCACGCTGGAGATCGTCGAACAGGTGCTGGCGATCGAGACCAATGAGCGCATGGCCCGCCGGATCGAAGCGCTGGGCGGCCGCGCCATGAACCTGAACTTCCAGACCACCAACGTGCTGTTCGGCGAGCGGATCGAGCTGGCGGGCGATGACGGCGAAGCCGGTCGATCTGGGCTACGTCGGGACGGTCACGCGCGTCGACCGGACGGTGATCGACAACCTGTGCTACGCCGGCCAGGTGCCCGGTGATCCCGTCGATGTGCATCGACGATGACGGGGCAGAAGCTACAACGTCAACGCCGACACGGCGGCGACGGCGGTGGCGCAGGCCCTGGGCGCCGAGAAACTGGTCTACCTGAGCGACGTGAACGGAGTGCGGCGCGACAAGAAGGACCCCGAGTCGCTGATTCACTCGCTGAGCGCGCACGGAAGCGCGCGAGCTGATCCGCAACGGCACGATCGAGGCCGGGATGATTCCCAAGGTGGAAGCATGCCTGGAGACGCTGGATCGCGGCGTGCACAAGGTCCACATCATTGACGGTCGGCTGCGGCACTCGCTGCTGCTGGAGATCTACACGACGCGCGGCGTCGGTACGCAGATCGTGCAGGACGAACGCCGCGTCGAGCGGTAGCGACAGCCGATGCAGATCCCGTTCCGCGGCAGTTGGTTGCCCGAAAGGATCGCAGCGATGGCTGCGAACGCATGCCGATGAGTTCGGCCGAAACCGTGGAGCTGTTTCGGACAGTACGTGATCCCCAACTACCGGCGCTACCCGGTGAATCTGGTGCGTGGTGAAGGCTCCTACGTGTGGGACAGCGAAGGGCACCGCTACCTCGATTTCTTTCCGGGCTGGGGCTGCAATCTGCTGGGGCATTGTCCGCCGCCGCGTGGTGCAGGCGGTGCAGGAGCAGGTGGCGACGCTGATTCACGTGCCCAACACCTGGCACACGGAGGTGCAGGGGCGGTGGGCCCAGATGCTGTCCGAACGCAGTTTTGGCGGGCAGGCGTTCTTCTGCAACTCGGGCACCGAGGCGAACGAGGCGGCCATCAAGCTGGCACGGCTCCACACGCCGAAGGAAAAGTACAAGATCATCACGTTCGAGGGTGGCTTTCACGGCCGCACGCTCGGCTCGCTGACGGCCACGGCGCAGCCGAAATATCACGAAGGGCTGGGGCCGCTGGTGGCCGGATTCGTCTACGCGCCGTTCGGCGATCTGGACGCCGTGGCCGAACGGATCGACGACGAAACCTGCGCGATCATGATCGAGCCGATTCAGGGCGAAGGTGGCGTGCGGATTCCGTCCCGCGAGTTCCTGGCCGGGCTGCGGCGGCTGGCGGACGAACACGAACTGCTGCTGATCTTCGACGAAGTGCAGACGGGCTGCGGCCGGACCGGGCACTGGTTCGCCTATCAGCATTTCGGCGTGACGCCCGACGTCATGACGCTGGCCAAGGCGCTGTGCGGCGGCCTGGCCGGCGGCGCCATGCTGACCACGCCGGGAGATCGCGCCCAGCTTGCGGCCGGGCATGCACGCGTCCACGTTCGGCGGCAACCCGATTGCCGCCCGCGCCGGCATCGCGACGCTGGAAACGATCGAGCAGGAGGATCTTGCTGGAGCAGGCCCGGGAGCTGAGCGAGCAGTTCCGCACGCGGCTCGACGGCGCTGCAGGCGGCCTGCCCCATCATCCGCGAAGTGCGGATCGTGGGACTGATGATCGGCCTGGAGTTGACGCATCGACGGCGAGCGCCGGTGGTGGAGGCCTGTTTGCAGCGTCGGCTGCTGATCAATTGCACGCACAACACGGTCATTCGCCTGCTGCCCGCCATGACGCTGACTGCCGAGCAGGTCGACGAGGGCTGCGACATTCTGGCGGAAGCCCTGCACAGCGTTGCCGGCGTGACGCGCGCTTCAGCAGCCCGTTCCCGGCCTCCGCGTGTGCTGCGCCAGGGCGGGAACACGACGCGGGACGGGACTTGTTCCCGAGGAAAGGGTTCGCCGACATGCGACACGTACTGACTCTGTTTGACCTTTCGACGAACGAGATCGAAGCGATCTTCGCCCTGGCCGAGACCCTCAAGAAGGCCCTTGCGCAAGGTATTCGGGAACCCCGCTTTGCAGGTCACGTGCAGGCGCTGTTGTTCGAAAAGCCGTCCCTGCGCACGCGCGTCAGTTTTGAAACCGCCTTTGCCCACCTGGGTGGCACCACCATGTACCTCGGCGCCGATGTCGGCTGGGGACACCGCGAATCGCCGGCCGATTTCTCCCGCGTCCTGACGCCAGTACGTGGATGTGGTGGTGTGCCGCGCCAAGAGCACCAGCGCGGGTGGAGCAACTGGCCGCGCATGCCGCCTGCCCGGTCATCAACGGCCTGACCGATCTCTACCACCCCTGCCAGGCACTGGCCGACCTGTTCACGCTCGCCGAGGTGCATCGGTCGGCTGGCCGGGCTGAAGCTGGCCTACGTCGGCGATGCGAACAACGTGGCCCGCAGCCTGGCCATCGCCTGCGCACGCCTGCGGGTCCGATTCGCCATCGCGGCCCCGCCCGCTTACCAGTTCGACACGGCGTTTCTCAAGCAGCTTGGAGGAACTGAGCATCCGCTGCCTCGACCTGCAGGTCACCACCGACCCGCGCGGAAGCCCTGCGCGATGCCGACGCCGTCTACACGGATGTGTGGGTCAGCATGGGGCAGGAGAGCGAGCGTCAGCAACGTGTCGCGGCGCTGCAAGGCCTACCAGGTCAACGGCGACCTGATGGCGGCCGCTCCGAGCCGCGCCACCTTCATGCACTGCCTGCCGGCCCGCCGCGGCGAGGAGGTGACCGACGACGTGATGGACGGTCCGCAGAGCATCGTGGTGCAGCAGGCGGCCAACCGCATGCACCTGCAGAAAGGCCTGCTGGCCTGGCTGTTGTCCCACCGGTAGGCGACCACGCGGCGGACCGTGCGGGCGTCCGCCCGTCGTGCCGACCGGAAGAGGAACCCGATTTTTCACTTGACATCCTGGGTCGGCAGAGCGTGGAATGAAGGCATCGGAGTGGCCGTTGTATTGAGGGGCATATTCCAGCTGGGGGCTGGTGCGCCAGACTGGCGGGGGCCCTGCAGTCGCGAGGCGGTCTCGCACTGCAGCGGGCCTGTCAGCCATTCCAGACAGGGAGATCGCGACCGATGTCCGTTGTCCGACCCGATCCGCGGGCGAACGATCATTCGGCGCGGCGCGTCTATGTCGTGTTAGCGGCCTCGGCCGTGGTGCTGACCTGTGTTTTGCTCGGCATCCTGCAGTCTTATCAGTTCCTGGCTCGGCGATATGTCCCGTTGCAGCGCGCCGATCGCGTGGAGCTCGAACTCACCAGCGCTCATCTGTGGCTGGAAGAATTGCTGACCGGCGATTCGACGACGAGCATCGAGGAGGTCCGGCGGCACTTGGACCGAGCCGCCTTGCAGGCCGACGAGATGCTGGGCGGCCAGAACGGCCAGACGGCCGTGGTCGATGACTTGCCGCTGCAGGACAAGATCCGGCAGCTGGTCCAACAGTTGGGCGAGTTTCGGCAGGCCACGGAACGTCGCTGGGAAAACCGTCTGACGAGCCCGGAAGGTGCTGCCGAAGACGACCGATTCGATGCCCAGTTCCGCAGCCTGATGTCGCTGGCCGCGGAGATCAAGACGCGTTCCCTGGAGATCATTCGGCAGGAGTCCGGCCGATTCCACGCGCTGCGAGCGGCGATCGTCGGCAGTATTATCGCACTGGTAAGTTTCGTGGCCCTCACGTTTCGTCACTACATCCGTTATCGCAGGCAGGTCGAAGCCGCTCTGCGGGGGAGTGAAGAGAAGTACCGCGGGCTGTACGAATCCTCCAATGACGCGGTCATGTTGCTGGACGAAAACGGTTTCCTCGACTGCAACGACTCAACTCTGCGCGTGTTCCGCGTGCACGACAAGCAGGCATTCTGCGGCCACCGTCCGCAGGATCTGTCTCCGCCGCAACAGCCGAACGGCCGGGATTCGGCCGAGCTGGCCGACGAGCAGATCCAGGCCGCGATGCGCGACGGGAGCAACCGATTCGAATGGGTGCATCGGCGAGCGGACGGCGAGTTGTTTCCCGCGGAAGTCTTGTTGAGCCGGGCGCATTTTGAGGGTCGTCCCGTGCTCCAGGCCGTGGTCCGTGACGCGACCGAGCGCAAGCGGGCGGAAGAGCTGTTGCGGGCGAACGAGGAGAAGCTGCGCACGATCACCGACGCGGCGCTGGATGCGGTGATCATGATGGACGCCGCCGGCCGCGCGGTGCACTGGAACCCGGCGGCACATCGCATGTTCGGCTACTCCGCAGAAGAAATCCTCGGACGCGATATCCACCAGTTACTCACGCCGGAACGCTATCGCGAGGAAGCAGACGCGGCGCTCGAGTAGTTTCTTGCTCAACGGGCAAGGGCGGGCGGTGGGACAGACCCTGGAACTGCAGGCACTCCGAAGAAATGGCGAGGAATTCCCGGTCGAGATATCCCTGGCGCCGATACGCGTCGAGGGACATTGGAATGCCGTGGCTGTGGTGCGGGATATCACCGCGCGCAAACAAGTCGAGCAGGCCGTCCGCGACGAACAGCGTTCGCTGCGGCGGTTGCTGCGGTCACACGATCAGGAACGCAAGCTGATCGCTTACGAGATTCACGACGGGCTGGCCCAGCAACTGGTGGCCGCTCTCTATCAATGCCAGGCCGCCGAACACGGCGTCCAGGGGGTGTCGGAAGAAACGGATGCCGCACTGCGCGATCTGAACCAGTCCTTGCGGCAATCCCTGGCCGAGACGCGCCGCCTGATCAGCGGTGTGCGGCCGCCGGTGCTCGATGAATCCGGCGTCGTCACCGCCGTGCAGGCATTGATCGAAGATTATCAGTTGCGGGGCGGACCTCAGATCGACTTTCGGCACCAGATCCGGTCCGAGCGTCTCGAGCCGATCCTGGAGAACACGATCTTTCGTATCATTCAGGAAGGACTGGCCAACGCCTGCCGTCACAGCGGCGGCCAGCACGTGCGGGTCGAGTTGGCCGAGACCGAACAGCACGTCGAGTTGAGCGTGCAGGATGACGGCCACGGGTTCGACCCCGGGATCCAGGATCACACGCGGTATGGCCTGGCGGGAATTCGCGAACGCACACGCTTACTGGGAGGCCGCCTCACGCTGCAGACGAAAGTGGGCCAGGGTACGTGGCTGGCCGTCCAGTTGCCCAAAGACGTGGGAGATCTCGCCGACTCGGTCTGAATGCGCGTCCGCGGATGTCAGGGGAAGGGCCAGCGTGGGCCGACCGACGTGCGCTGGATGTCGGTCAATTGGCGGATGCCGAGCCGCGCCGCGGCGAGCAAGCTCTGCAGGTCGTCCTCGGAAAACGTCGACTCCTCGCCGGTGCCCTGGATCTCGATGAACCGCCCGCTCCCGGTCATGACCACGTTCATGTCGACGCTGGCGGCCGCGTCCTGGGGATAATCGAGGTCCAGCACGGTGGTGTCCTCGACGATACCGACACTCACGGCGGCCACACTGTCCCCCAGCGGCAGGCGGCTGGGATCGGGCAGGTCCCTGCGAATGGCCACCAGGGCATCGACCAGGGCGATGAACCCGCCGGTGATGCTGGCCGTCCGCGTGCCACCGTCGGCCTCCAGCACGTCGCAGTCGATCGTGATGGTTCGCTCCCCCAACGCGGCCATATCGACCACCGCCCGCAAGCTGCGGCCGATCAGCCGTTGGATCTCCGTCGTGCGGCCGTCGACGCGGCCATCACGTTCGCGGTTCTTTCGCGGAGCGGTGCTGCCGGGCAGCATGCTGTACTCCGCGGTGACCCAGCCGCGTCCCTTTTCCCGTCATCCATGGCGGGACCTGAGCGCTGACACTGGCCGTGCAGAGGACCGTCGTGCCACCGGCCTGGTACAGCACGCTGCCCGGCGACGTGCGCGTGAACCGGCGGCGGACGCGGACGGGTCGCAGGGCATCGGGTGGTCGCGGTCGTTTCGAGTGCGTGGTCATGAATTCCGCGTTTCAGCCAGGGTTAACTGAGGATCTCTTTCAGAACTCGCCCTTCGTCCGTGGGACCGATCAGCCGCTGGTTGAGGCCGAGATACGGATAGCTGAATCGAAAAGGATCGAGCCCCATCAGGTGCAGGATGGTGGCCTGCAAGTCGCGCACGCCGATCTTGTTTTCCGTAACGAAATAACCCAATTCGTCGGTGGCGCCGACCTGCAGTCCGCGTCGGATGCCGGCGCCGGCCAGCCAGATCGTCGCGCAGTGCGGGTGGTGATCGCGGCCCAGGAACGTGGAGCCGTTGCGGGCTTCGTTGAGGGACGTGCGGCCGAATTCACCGCTCCAGACCAGCAACGTGTCGTCGAACATGCCACGCTGTTTCAGATCGCGGATGAGTGCGGCGAGAGGCCGGTCAATCTCCTGGCACTTGTTCGGCAGACCGGTGACCAGGTCGTTGTCCTGGCCTGTTCCGTGCATGTCCCAGCCATAGTCAAACAGCTGCACGAATCGCACGCCATGTTCCACCAGGCGGCGGGCGAGCAGGCAGTTGTTGGCAAACGACTCCTTGCCCGGTTCGACCCCATAGGCTTCCTGGACCTCGCGGGTCTCCCGCGATACGTCCATGACTTCGGGGACCGACATCTGCATGCGATATGCCAGTTCATATTGGCTGATGCGAGTCTGCGTCTCCGGGTCGTGGTGTTGCGCGAATTCGATCTCGTTGAGTTGCTTCAGCGCATCGAGACTGCGGCGGCGCACTTCGCGACTCATGCCCGGGGGATCGCCGACATACAGAATCGGTTCGCCCTGGGTGCGACATTGAACACCCTGATAGACCGACGGCAAGAACCCGCTTCCCCACAGGCTCTTGCCCCCCGTGGGGTCGGTGCCGCCGCTGACCAGCACCACGAAGCCCGGCAAGTTCTCGTTCTCCGATCCCAAGCCATAAGTGATCCAGGACCCCATCGATGCGTTGCCGAACCGCGGCGCGCCGGTGTGCAGCAGCAATTCCGCCGGCGCATGGTTGAACTGGTCGGTGTGCATCGACCGGATCAGGCAGATATCATCGGCGCACTGGCGGAACTCCGGCAGCAACTGGCTGATCAACATGCCCGACTTGCCGCACGGGTCGAACTTGTGCGGCGATCCGAGCAGCTGCGGACGACGTTGCTTCAAGTCGATGAACGCCAGACGCTCCTGCTTGAGTACGTTCAGTAACTCGTCCGGGCAAGGTTCCATGTTGTGTTGGACGAGCGCCGGCTTGTAGTCGAACAGGTCTTGTTGGGGTGGCGAGCCTTCCATGTGCAGGTAGATCACATGCTTGGCTCGTGCGGGATGCGGTGGCTGCTTGGGAGCCAGTGGATTCTCCACCTGCCGAGGGCTGGCGTCCTGCGCCGCGGAACGCCGCTCCCACAGGCCCATCGCCAGGGCACCCAGGGACAGCTGGGACGTCTGCAGGAAATATCGCCGCGTGACCTGACGCGCCGTTTCTTGCCATGGGTGCATGGGAATCAACCTCGCCGTATGGTGCGACTGTCTCTCGAGCGGCCTGCGGCGCGGGCCGAGAACGCTCGTCTTGACTCATGATCACTTGTTCAAAACACCGTCCATGTTCAACAGCACGTTGGCCACGACGGTCCAGGCGGCCCGATCCGCCGCGTCGCTGCCCGCTTCCAGCGGTCCCAGGGGATTCGTAGCCAGCGATTCCGCAGCGGACAGATCGTGCTGATAATGCTCCCGCTCCGACTGGTACAATTGCGTCAGAATTTCCACCTGGGCGGGATCGGGCGGTCGACAGGTGCAGAGTCGCAGACCGTACCGTGCGCGTTCCTCGGTCGAATCGCCCCCGTCCCGTACGATGCGGCGCGCCAGTGCCTGGGCCGCTTCCACGTACACGGGATCGTTGAGCACGACGAAGGCCTGGAGCGGCGTGTTGGTCCGCAGACGCCGCATCGTGCAGACCTCGCGACTCGGCGCATCGAACGTGGCCAGCGATGGGTACGGAACCGTCCGCCGCCAGAAAACGTAGAGTCCGCGGCGGAAGCGATCTGCCCCCTCGCTCGTCGGCCACGTGCGTTCGCCATTGAATGCCGCGCGCCAGAGACCCGCCGGCTGATAGGGATACACCGACGGGCCGCCGATCTTGCGCGACAGCAGCCCGCTGAGGGCCAGGGCCTGGTCGCGCACCATCTCGGCCTCCAGACGCGCGCGCGGTCCGCGAGCCAGCAGTCGATTCTGAGGATCCTGGGCCAGATGGTCCGGGCGGACATCGGCCGCCTGGCGGTACGTCGCGGAAGTCACCAGCAGACGTACCAGCTGCTTCGTGTCCCAGTTCCGTTGCAGGTACTCCGTGGCCAGCCAGTCCAACAACTCGGGATGGCTGGGCATGTCTCCTTGGGTCCCGAAATCTTCTTCGGTGGCCACCAGGCCCGTGCCAAACAGCTGGGCCCACAGGCGATTGACCGCAACCCGAGCCGTCAAAGGGTTCTCGGGATCGACGAGCCAGCGGGCAACGACCAAACGGTTGGGCGTCGTATCGGCGGGCAACGGATGAAAGTTGTGGGGCACGCCCGGCTCCACGCGCTCGCCTTTGGTCAGGAAGTTCCCTTTGACCAACAGATACGTGTCGCGCCGCTGGTCGGGTGGCACTTCGGCCATGATCGGCACCGTCGGCATGGCGGGTCGCGCCTGGCGGGCGGCCGCCAGTTGTTGTTCCAATCCCCCGCGCTGCTGTTCCAGCGGGGTCAACTCGCGTGGCAACAGAGTCGCACTCGGGTTCGGTGGTTCGCTGATCGTCGTTTGCCAGACGATCCCGCGGTTGGCATCCAACAGCTGCAGCCGGCATCCCGCCAGTCGCACGTGCTGTCCGCTGTCGGTCCGGTTCCACACGACAATGCGATCGACGCCGGAGTCCGCCGTCAGGTCAACTTCCCACCAGGGGTCGTCTTCCTGGCGAGTGTGTGTGGTCGAATTCGCCGCGAAATAGTCGCCGTTGGTGTTTCCATCGATGGCCCTTGACGCGGCACCTTCGAAGTCCGTGGCCGACTGGGTGGCTTGGCCGCGTACCGCCACATTCTCCCCGCCATCCCAGACTTCGACTTCAGCCAGCGAGAGAATCCGGGCAGCGCCGGGCAACTCGATCCGCACAAATCGTCCCGACACACGCGGCACGGGCTGCTGTCCTTGTTGCCCGGTGATCTGTTGTTGAGTGTCAGCAAGTTGTCGCTCCAGGTCGGTGACCTGCTGATCATGCTGCTCGAGGGCCGCCAGGTCCTCGGCACGCGGCACTTCGAGTGTCGGAAACTCGTCCGGAAGGTCTTTGTCCTGGCTCTGATTGAAGACGGCGAACAGCTGATAGTATTCCTTCTGGGCGAGCGGGTCGTACTTGTGATCGTGACATTTGGCGCATCCCATCGTGAGCCCCATCCAGACCTGGATGGTGGTGTCCACACGATCCTTGACGGCTTCCACCCGGAATTCCTCGTCGTCCGTGCCACCCTCCGTGTTGGTCATCGTGTTGCGATGAAAGGCCGTCGCCAGTCGCTGATCGAGCGCTCGGATTGGGGAGCAGATCGCCCGCCAACTGCTCGATCGTGAACTGGTCGTACGGCAGATTCCGATTCAACGCGTCGATCACCCAGTCGCGGAATCGCCACATGTTATTGCGCAGTGGATCGCTGCCGTAGCCGCGTGAATCGGCATACCTGGCCAGGTCGAGCCACACGCGGGCCCATCGCTCGCCATAGGCGGGATCGGCGAGGAAGCGATCCACCAGCCGCTCATACGCGTCGGGACGCTGATCCGCGGCAAACTCGTCCACTTCCTCCGGCGTCGGCGGTAGACCACGCAGATCCAGACTCACACGGCGGACGATCGCATATCGATCGGCTGGCGGATTGGGTGGCAGACCGCGTGTCTCGAGCGTGTGCAAGATGAACAGGTCGATCGGATTTTGCGGCCAGGCAGCGTCCTGCACGACCGGCTCGGGCCAGCGCGTCGGTTTGGTGAACGACCAGTGTTCCGCGTACGGAGCACCCTGTTCGATCCAGCGGCGCAGGATGGCTATCTGCGAGTCCGCCAGACGGGGGCCGGCCTCGGAAGGCGGCATGCGCGAGTCGTCGTCGTCCGCGGTGATGCGGGCGATCAATTCGCTGGCGTCCGGTTCGCCCGGCACGATCGCCTCGGCTCCACTGTCCGTCTCACCGGTTGCCGATCCCCGATCGTCCAACCGCAACCCGCCCTGACGGCTCGCTTCGTTACGGCCGTGGCAGGAAAGACAGTAACGTCCAAGAAGCGGACGAATTTCCCGGTTGAAATCGACCGGATCCGCAGGCGGCACACCCCCGGCGACGGTCGCCCAGAACAGAGCGATACTGGTCCACACGAGCGGGGCTATCGAGGTACGCATCGGAAGTTGATCCTGTAAAGGGACCTTGATAATACCAGACCCCCGGTCGGCGCTGACAGGGAATCGAGTTCACTTTGCCGGAAACGGATCCCCGAGAAGGGGTGCGGGAGCCGCGGTGCGAACGCCCGCCACGTGGCGCATGGATCGCGGCCCGGCCGGAACGGGAGCGTTGGGAGTTGGGGCCGGAGGACCGATCGGTGCCGACTTATCAATCGAAGGGGTCGCAGAGATCATCGGGCCTGCGTCGAAAATAAATGCTATAGTTCTACTAGGGTTTCCGGGGAAGGGCTCGTCTTGGGGGGCGGACTCATGCGCCGCGTCTTTGAATTTCCTGCTTGGCGCTGCCGGATACGTGCAGCGGAATGTCGTTTCACGAACTGTTGCTGATGGCGCACGCTCGTGACCCTCGTGGTGACGGTGATTCTGATGATGTCGGGGCGGAAATTCGCCTGAGTGGGTGTTCAGCGATCCGGTCGCTTCGGCAATCAGCGACTTGAACTGCGCTTCGGTCAGGACGCGCACGCCGAGCTGCTGTGCTTTGGCAAGTTTGCTGCCGGCCTTCTCGCCGGCCACGACGAAGTCGGTCTTGCTGGACACGCTCGAGGCGGGGCGACCTCCCAAACGCGTGATCAACGCCTCGATCTCCTCGCGAGTGAAGGTGGTCAGGGTACCGGTGACCACGATCGTCTTTCCCGGCGAGCGGTTGCGGCGCGTCGGCACTGGTCGTGCGGGGCGATTCCATCGCGACCTCGGCCGCACGCAGCTCGCTGATGGCTGTCTGGCCTTCCGCGCTGTGCAGGAACTGGTGCACGCTGGCCGCGATGGTCGGCCCGATTTCGCGGATGTTGCTCAGCTCGTCGACGGTCGCCTGCTCCAGGCGCGTCATGTTGCCGAATTCTTCGGCCAGCACGCTGGCGACGCGGCGCCGACGTGGCGAATCGAGAGGCCGTTGAGCAGCCGGGCCAGTCCCCGTTGTTTGCTGGCGGCGATGCTCTCCAGCAGTTTGGCTGCCGATTTTTTTCCCATCCGATCGAGCGCCTCCAGCTGCTCGGCCCGCAAGCCGATACAGGTCGCCGTAACCGGTGACGAGGCCGCAGCGACACGAGTTGATCCACGAGCTTGTCGCCGAGGCCCTCGATGTCCATCGCATTGCGACTGGCGAAGTAGCGGATCCGTTCTTTGACCTGTGCCGGGCATTGCGGATTCGGGCAGCGGATATAGACGCCGCCGGTGTCCTTCACGAGTGCCGCCGCACACTCGGGACAGTGTGTCGGGAATTCGTACGGAGGCAAATTCGGTCTGGCGTTGATGCGCCTCCACGCGCACGATGTGCGGGATGATCTTGCCGGCTTTTTCGACGACGACGACATCACCGACGCGCACGTCTTTGCGGGCGATTTCCTCCGCATTGTGCAGGCTGGCCCGACTGACCGTGGTCCCCGCCAATTCGACCGGCTCCAGGTCGGCCACGGGCGTGATGGTCCCCGTCTTGCCGACCTGGACGGAGATATGGTTGAGTCGCGTCGTCGCTTCGTATTTTTCGAACTTGTACGCCACCAGCCACCGCGGGCTCTTGGATGTCGTTCCCAAGCCGCTGGCGCTGGTCGAAACGATTGACCTTGAGCACCAGGCCATCCACTTCGAAATCCAGTTCGTGCAGGCGTTCGATCAGTTGTTCACAGTGGGCGACGGCCGCGTCGAAAGTCGGGAAAGCACGCGACGTGCGGTGTGGCCGGCAGGCCGCAGCTGGCGGAGTTCGGCGAGAAACTCCATGTGATTCTCCGCCTGCAGCCCTTCGCAGTATCCCACGCCGTGGCAGAACATCCGCAAGCGGCGGTCGGCGCAGATGCGCGGATCGAGCACCCGCACGCTTCCGGCCGTCACGTTCCGAGTGTTGGCGAAGGGCGGCTCTCCCCGCGCCCGCTGCCGTTGATTGAGTGCGACCAAGTCGGAGTTGGTCATGTAGATCTCGCCGCGCACTTCCAGCACGGGCGGAACGTGGTCGCCCGAGCAGACGCAAGCGGGACCTCGCCAATGGTGCGCACGTTGTGCGTGATGTCGTCCCCGACTTGGCCATTGCCGCGAGTCACGGCGCGGGCCAGCATCCCCTGTTCGTAGACGAGCGAGACGGCCACGCCGTCGACCTTCAGCTCGACCACCCACTCGATCGGTTCGTCGGGGAGCGCCTTCGCAATCCGCTGGCCGTACTGCTGCAATTCCTCCAGGCTGTACGTGTTGTCGATCGACAGCATGGGCACGCGGTGCGGCACACTCTCCAGTTCCGCGATCGGCGCGTCGCCCACGCGCTGTGTCGGGCTGTCGGGAGTGATCAGCTCGGGATGCAGCTGCCTCGAGCGTCTTCAGTTCGTGCATCAGCTCGTCGTACTCCAGGTCGCTGATCTCCGGCTGCGCCTCGACGTAGTACTTCTGATCGTGATAACGAATCAGCGCACGCAGTTCCTCGATGCGTCGGGCAGTCGCTCTTGCTCATGATGAGGAACCGCACTCGGGTGTCACGGTGACCTGCTTGCCCAAGGCCGAATTGGGAACCAGGCAGAGGAACTTGAACGGGACATTGCCGGTATTGCGGAACTGGTGCACCTCGTCCGGCCGCACGAACACGACGTCGCCGCTGCGGAGCGGATGGGCCACGTCTCCTTCCAGGGCTTCTCCGGTTCCCTCGAGCACAAACACTTCGTGTTCGTAGGGGTGCTGGTGTTTCGGCGTATGGCCGCCGACGGCGACCTCGAATTGTCGCATCGCGAAGTTCGGCGCACCTTGCTCCTGTCCCACGAGCCAGCGCACCGAACAGCCCTCGGCCCCTTCCATGTCCACAGGATTCTGAGTCACGCGCTCGTAATGATTCACTTTGCATTGCACGGTCATATCCTCCATCTAGTCACCGATGTCCTGCGATTCCAAGCTGCCGCCGCGATGCTCGTGATCGAGACCCGCACGCGCACCTGATGCGATTCCATCCGCACTCATCATCAGAATGCGCCGTGATTGCGAGTTCGATCACGAGACGTGGCTGTCGCAGCGGACGCTTGCACTGTCCCGCGTGCAGATCCGCGTGAGGACACACGCGACGCGATCGCCCGACCCAGGTCAACTGGGCAGCGCGACTCGTGCTGGCAGCCCTGGCCGCCCCCGCTATGATTGCGGGCTCGGCTTGGCTCTGTGCATCCGCAGGTAGGGGCGTCGCGTGGCTGTGCGAAACATCGAACTTCGGGGAGTTCGCGTACACAACCTGAAAAACATCGACCTGGATCTCCCACACCGCCAGCTGATCGTGGTCTGCGGGGTCAGCGGCAGCGGCAAGACCAGCCTGGCTTTGGACACGCTCTATGCGGAAGGGCAACGCCGGTACATCGAGAGCTTCTCGGCGTACACCCGACAGTTTCTCGATCAATTCGAGAAGCCGGCGGCCGATCGGATCGACGGACTTCCGCCCGCCATCGCCGTGACGCGAGCACCCACCTCGCGATCCAGTCGTTCGACGGTGGGGACGGCCACCGAAATGGCCGACTACCTGCGGCTGCTGTTCGCCAAGATCGGTCGGATCCACTGCTATCAATGCCGTCGCACCGTGCAGGCAGACACGCCGCAGACCGTGGCCGATCAGTCTGCGGGCCTGTCCGACGGGCGACGACTGATGGTCGCCTTTGCCGCGGACGCTGAGCGATCCGCAGGACATGCGGACGTGGGCGGCCGAGTTGGCGGAAGACGGTTTTGTGCGGGCCGTGATTGGCTGGCCAGACCGTTCAGCTGGGGACGGGAGACGAGGCCGCGTCCGTCCCGCAGCGATCCGCACCAGGAGGTCGACAGCGTTGGTCGTGGTGGACCGACTTGTCGCGGGCCAGAGCAGTCGGGAACGGATTCAAGATTCCGTGGAGACGGCGTTTGCCAAGGGCCACGGGCGGTGCGTGATGTCTGGCGGAAGGCGGAGCCGGCAGTCGCCGGACGGCCGGTCCGACGGATCCGTCGTGCACCAGTTGATTGACGGGCGGCTGTGGGAGGTCTGGGCATTCGGCGAGTCGTTGCGATGCGAGTCGTGTGGCATCGACTACCTGCCGCTGGAGCCACGCTCGCTCAGCTTCAACAGTCCGTTGGGAGCGTGTCCGGCGTGCGAGGGGTTTGGCAACATCCTGGACATCGACATGGACCTGGTCGTGCCGGATCCGGGCAAGAGCTTGCGCGATGGTGCGATTGCACCCTGGAACACGCCGGCCTACGCGCACGAGTTGGAGGAGCTGCTGGCGTTGGCCGACGACTACGGCATTCCCACGGACGTGCCGTTTCGCGAATTGACGGACGAGCACGTGGAGCTGATCCGCAGCGGTGTGCCCGAGCGGGAGTTTGGCGGACTGAACGGTTTCTTCCAGTGGCTGGAGCGGCGGAAGTACAAGATGCATCTGCGCGTGTTCCTCAGCCGCTGGCGGAGCTATCGGACGTGTCCGGCCTGCCAGGGAGACCGGTTGCGACCGGAGGCCCTGGCCGTCGAGTTGGGCGGGCAGCAACCTGGGGCAGGTCTCCCGCATGGAGATCCGCGAGGCGCGCGCGATTCTTCCAGCAGCTGTCCCTGAGTGCCCGGCAACAGCAGATTGCCCGCACCATTCTGCAACAGATCGATGCGCGGCTGGGGTATCTCGAAGCCGTCGGGCTGGAATACCTGACTCTGGATCGGACGCATCCGCACGCTCAGCGGAGGCGAAGCGCAGCGCGTGGCGCTGACCTCGGCACTCGGGTCGAGTCTGGTGAACATGCTGTACGTGCTGGACGAGCCGTCGGTGGGAATGCACCCGCGGGATGTGGGACGACTGATCGAGGCCGTGCAGGGGTCTGCGGCGGCGTCAGAACACGGTCGTCGTCGTGGAACATGAAGAAGCCATGCTGCGGGCGGCCGATCTGTTGATTGAAATCGGCCCGGCCGCTGGCGAACGGGGCGGCGAAGTCGTGTTTCAAGGCACGCTGGCCGAGATGCAGGCCTCCGATCGGAGCTTGACGGGCGATTACCTGTTCGGACGCCTGGGCGTGTCGCCGCCGGGGCAGCGGAGGGAGACGAATCACGGCTGGATTCGCTTGCACGGCGCGCGCGGCAACAATCTCAAGAACATCACCGTCGAGTTTCCGCTCGGCGTGCTGTGCGTCGTGACGGGCGTGAGCGGCTCGGGCAAGAGCACGCTGGTGCAGGACACCCTGTACGGAGCCATCTGTCGCCGCAAGCGGAAGAATGGCGCGCAAACCGTATCCCTACGACGAACTGCTCGGCGACGGCCAGATCGACGACGTCGTGCTGGTCGATCAAAGTCCGATTGGGCGTTCGCCACGCTCCAATCCGGTCACGTACATCAAGGCCTTTGACGAGATCCGCGCGGTCTTTGCCTCCACGATCGACGCGCGCACCCACAACTACGGGGCCGGCCATTTCAGCTTCAACGTCGACGGCGGACGCTGTACTGCCTGTGAAGGGGACGGGTACAAAGAGATCGACATGCAGTTCCTGGCCGACGTGTACATGAAGTGCGAACAGTGCGAAGGCAAGCGGTACCGGAAGGAAATCCTGGAGGTCACGTATCGCGGACGCAACATTGCGGACGTGCTGGACATGACCGTCCGCGAGGCCTTTGCGTTCTTCCGCGGTCAAACCAAGGTGCAGTCGAAATTGAAGCGGCTCATGGACGTGGGACTGGACTACCTGCGGCTCGGCCAGGGGGCCAATACGCTGTCCACGGGCGAAGCCCAGCGTTTGAAGCTGGCCAGCTACATGTCCGGCGCCAAACGCAATCGCACGCTGTTCATCCTCGACGAACCCACGACGGGCCTGCACTTCTCGGATATCGTGCGGTTGCTCGACTGCTTCGACACGCTGCTGAGCGTCGGCCATTCGCTGATCGTGGTGGAGCACAATCTCCAACTGATGAAAGCCGCCGATTACCTGATTGATCTGGGGCCCGGCGCGGCGGCGCAGGGGGGCGAAGTCGTGGCGGTCGGAACTCCCGAAGAAGTGGCCCGGCAAACGCGGTCGGCGACCGCGGAGTTCCTGGCCGACTTGCTCCGCGTAGCGGCGTCTCGCCAGCCCGCCTGACGGAGGCCTGCGGTATGACCTGCGGACGAAGCATGCATGCCATGGATTTCAGCCAGTTGATCGTGTTTCACGGCGACGTGAGCCAGAACCTGGCTCACGTCTACGTGCAATTGTCGGTCGCGGTGCGACCGACCTGCGGCTGCAGGGCCAGGTACGAGGTCCTCGTTCCGCGCTCACGCGAACGCTGCCCGCCTCCATCCCGCTGACGGACCTAGGGCCAGGTCCGAGTGCCTTGGCCAGGGCCCTGGTTCCCGATCCATGTTCGTGGGGGCCGGGTCAGCCATTCCTATACGACGTCGACGTCGAACTGTGGCGCGGGGATCGAGTGGTTGGTGCGCTGCACCAGACGCTGGGCCTGCGCCGACTGGGCGTCCAGGGCGGACAACTGCTGCTGGGAATCGCGTCCCTGGACTCTCGTGGGATGTCACGACACATCGGTCGACGCATCATCCTGGAGTGCCTGGCGCAGCATGACAGGTGGCGCGCGTCGTCGCTGGACCCGTCGGAAGATCTCTGCCGGCAGGCGTCCGACGAGGGCGTCGTGCTGATCGCTCAGTTCGCGGCCGCCACGCCGACCCGTTGGAGCGGGAAATTCGCCGGCTCGGCAAATGGGCCGCGGTCGTGCTCATCGAAGTCCAGTCGCCACCGCCGCCGATGGCTCGCACGTCCGGACGTTGGCCCCCAACTGCCTGTTGGCCGAACGTGTTTCCCTTCCGGTGCCACCCCCGATGTCCGACTGGGCCCACGTGGGAATCGGCGACGTGTCCGCCACGGGACTCTCGCTTCCGTCGACCGAAACGGCGACAATACCGTGGATCGCTTGCAGACGACTGTCCGTCGCCCGTGCCCTTGGCGGAGGCTGCCGAGCAGTGTCGCCACTGGCACGCCGAATTTGGCGGACGGTTCCTGTCTCGGTTGTCTCGTCTGACGTGGCGACCGTCGGCCGCGGTAGCCGAATTGCTTGCCTACGGATCGGATATCCAGGTGCTCTTGTCATGAAGAAAAATCACGACATTCCGCCAGAACTCGAACGGTACGTACGTCAGATGCGCTATCCGCCGATCGGAGTCGAAGGGCAACGTCGGTTGTTGGCGGCCCGAGTGCTGGTCGTGGGATGCGGTGCGTTGGGTTCGGTGCTGGCCAACACCCTGGTGCGGGCCGGTGTGGGCGCGCTGCGCATCGTCGATCGCGACTTCCTGGAACTGAACAACCTCCAAAGACAGGTCCTGTACGATGAACAGGATGTGGCGGCGGGTCTGCCGAAAGCCGTGGCTGCGCAGAACCGATTGCGGCAGATCAACTCGCAGGTCGACATTGAAGCGGTGGTCGCCGACGTCGATCACCGCAACGTCGGCCAACTGATAAGGGCGTGGATCTGATCGTCGACGGAACGGACAACTTCGAGATCCGTTACCTGCTGAACGACGCGGCTCTGCACTGGAACGTGCCATGGATTTACGGGGGCTGCATCGGCGCCGTGGGCCAGACCATGACGGTCCTCCCGGGCGAGACGCCCTGCTTTCGCTGCCTGCACCCGGAACCTCCGCCTCCCGGAACCACCGAGACGTGCGACTCCGCGGGAATCCTCGCCCCGATCATCAACGTGATTGCTTCCATTCAAGCGTGCGAGGGATTGAAGATCCTCACGGGCCATCGCGATGCCGTCTGTCGCGACCTGCAGGTATTCGAGTTATGGGACAACCAGGTGCGGCAAATTCGACTGGACGCTCTGCGCGAAAACAACCAGTGCCCGGCCTGTATCCAGCACGCAATTTGCGTGGCTCTCGGGCGAACGGGGCAGCCACTCGGCGATCTTGTGCGGCCGCAACGCCGTACAACTGAGTTTTCCCGACCGCACCCGATTGTCGCTGGACGCCCTGGCCGCCACGACTGCAGGGCCTCGGACAAGTCACGCTCAATCCGTACCTGCTCCGACTCAAGTCGATCCGTACCAGATCACCGTGTTTCCCGATGGCCGCGCGATCATCCAGGGCACGGAAGAGATTGCGGAAGCCAAGACGCTCTACGCACGCTATATCGGCACGTGACGACGGGATATCAATTCCCGTCCCGAAACCTATTCGGCGTTGGTCGTGTTCGAGCTGGGAGCCGTCGGGGCAGACTTGGCGGGCTTGTCCGTCTTGCCCTGGCAGCCCATCAAGGGCAGAATCGCAACCATCGCCAGCACACAGACCAACAGCATTTTGCGAACGGACATGAGGTTCTCCTCGAAGAAGTTGTGTCAACGCGAATTGCGATTTTAGTCGGCCGCGGACGGGTCGGCAAGTGCCGGAGAGAACCCCACATGGCGGCCGAGTCGGGACCGGCAGCCCGCGCCCGACGAATCCGCAAAGTCCGCGTAATCATGTTGAACTTCAACCGGCGAAGTACCGATCGATGACGTAGGGGGCATTGTGGTCGTGTGCCACGGGATCTTCTCTTCTCGCGCACGCGATGTGGCGGTGGTCTCGATGGATTCGATCACCAATATCCAGTCCGGAACGATGCGGCCTGCCACGGCCCATCGACACACGATCGTACCTCGGGAAGTGGGAACTGCTGGGGCCGATCGGTACGGGCGAATGGTCGACCGTGTTTCGGGCTCGGCCGCGCGATTGCAGTGCCGACTGGCCGGCCGACTACGCGATCAAGGTTGCACGGGTCGGAGACCCGCGACACCCGCACGCGGATGCGCTGATCACGCGCGAGGCCACCGTCGGTCGCGTGGTGCTTCATCCGCACCTGATCGCCATCCTGTTGGCACACCTCGAGACCTCCCCATACCATCTGGTGATGCCGCTGCTGCAGGGGGCGACGTTGCGTGACGCCCTGATGTCTTGTGGTCCACTATCGACTCCTCACGCACTGTGGATCGTGCGGCAGATTGCCGAAGCCCTGGCGACACTGCATCAGGCCGGCTGGATCCACGCCGACGTCAAGCCCAGCAACATGCACGTGTCGCCGGCCGGGCACGCGACTCTGATCGACTTGGGATTCGCCTTGAAGATGGAGAGTGCCGAGTGTGCCCCGGGTGCTTCGTTGCGCGGAACGATGATTTACACCGCACCGGAAATGATCAGTTCCGCCGTGTCGGTCGACGAGCGGAGCGACACGTACAGTCTGGGAATCACGCTGTACGAACTTCTGACCGGACATCCTCCCTTCCTGGACGAAGACCCCGGGCGACTGATGTTGGCCCATCTTCAGCGAGCCGTCCCCAATCCGCGCCGGTCGCTGCCCGGTTTGAATCACGAAGTGAACCGCCTGCTCCGCGACATGCTGGCCAAGGAACCGCTGCGCCGTCCCACCGACGAGGAACTTGTCCAGCGTCTGGTCGATCTGGAGATCGCCACGCTCGAGGAACGACTCGCGCCGAACGCTGTGGGACACTCAGCCCAGTGCGCCGACGAGTTTGTCGATGATCAGATCGGCGATATTCAATGCCGAAGTCGCGGCCGGTGACGGCGCGTTGACGATGTGAATCACGGGTCCGGACTGCTGGATCAAGAAATCGTCCACCATCGTTCCATCGGGGGCGATGGCCTGGGCCCGCACGCCACTGCGACCGACGACAAGATCCTCGCGACGGATGTCGGGCACCAGCTTCTGGAGTGCTGCCACGAAGGCCCGTTTGCTGACCGAACGCACCATCTCCCCCAGTCCGATGCGCCAGTACTTGCCGGCCAGTCTGAGGAATCCGCCGTAGCCCACGGCGTTCCACGTATCGCGCACGTTGACGCTGGTCTTGCGGTAACCTTCGCGCGACCAGGCCAGCACGGCGTTGGGGCCGCATTCGACACCCCCTTGGATCATGCGCGTGAAGTGGACACCCAGGAACGGGAAATTGGGATCGGGTACCGGGTAGATCAGGTGCCGGCACAAGTGATGGGCCGCGGGTTTCAATTCGTAGTACTCGCCGCGAAACGGCACGATCCGCACGGCCGGTTGCTCGCCACTCATGGCCACCACACGGTCGCTGTACAGACCAGCACAATTGATGAGGACCGTGTGCGGAAGGCGCCGCACGGTGTCTGCAGCACAAACCAGTCGCGGTCGGTGCGGATGCCCACGACTTGTGTTTCGGTCCTGACCTGACCGCCCGCCTTCTGCACGAGTTCCGCGAGTCGTTGGCAGACCTGGCGGAAATCGACAATCCCGGTTTCCGGAACGTGCAGGGCATCGATACCCGCGGCGTACGGTTCCAGTTCCCGGAGCCGTGCCTGCGAGATCCGCTCGCACTGCACGCCGTTGGCGAGCCCCCGCTGATGAATTCGCTCCAGGGCCGGGAGTTCCTGTTCGTTGACCGCCACAATGACTTTGCCGCACGTTTCGAACGCAATATCGTGCTCCCGGCAGAAGGCCTCCATGGCCCGTTTTCCCGCGCGACAATTCGTCGCCTTGAGTGATCCCGGCGCGTAGTAGATCCCCGAATGCAGCACACCCGAATTGCGGCCGCTCTGGTGCTGGCCCACCGCGCGCTCCTTTTCGAACACCTGCACCGATCGACCGGCGAGTCGTTGCGTGATCCGGTAGGCCGTCGCCAGCCCCAGAATGCCGCCGCCGATGATCGCTACATCGGAAGATTCCATGTCGTCGACTCCCGCACGGAGGCCCGTTTCACTTCGCCGCTGGGAGCACCTTGGTCTCCCCGTGGCGATTCCATCCCGGAGCGTCCCCCCGTTCCTCGTGTCCCCTCCACTTGCTGCACGTTCAAACCGTCCCAGCGTAGTCGTTTCCCGTCGGAGAGGGGAGGCCACGACGGACCGCGCTGGCTCCCGTACGCCGAAGGCGTCCCACAATACGGCGGCATGACAACTTGCCCTTCGTGGTCATTTGTCAAACCCCTTCGGGCAACGCTGTGAAGCATTGGTTGGTTGCGAAATACAGCGTCCATGGTGTGGCCATGGTCCTGTAACGGTCTGGCAGACTCAGCAGTCAGCAGCCGGCCGAGCAGGGCAGGTGCGCAGCCGCACGATCGTTACAGAGTGTCAACTGCCCACCGGTCCGGAGCGACTTGGTGGCCTTTTGTCGTGGCGTGTGCCCATTTTGCCGGGTATACAGTTGAGAGACTCTTGCTCTTGGAACCGAGGATTCGCTTTATGACCAGCATGACAAAGCTCGTGGCTGCGCCGTTTCTGTCCGCCCTGGTGTGCCTGTCCGTGGCCAGTCCCGCATGGGCACAGAATCGGTGGCGCCGTACGCGAACGATGGTTCCAGCTCGCAACGCAGGCGCCTATGCAACGCGAACGCCGGCGCAGATCCGCACGTTCAGCCCGTACGATTCGTGGCGCTACGGCTACCCCAAATACGACGGCGGGTTTCATTCCCGGTACTATCTCGAGATGTTGTACCCCACGGGTGATCGTCCCGTGCGGGGCACTGCCTGGTAGAACCCGTCCGCGGCCGACAACGCGTCCGCTGGCCACTTCCTGCGACAATCTGCCCGTGGGAGGTTGTCAGGCACGGCTCTTCCCACGAAAATGCGATCGGTAGGGATCGGTTTCGTGGGGCGGTGTCCGGCCGGTCACGGCGGAACCGCGAACCGATTGCCCGGCTCGACATAGGCGGCCGGTGCGTGAGGTGCCGTCAGCGCATTGCTCCGTGCCGAGCCGCACGCACGCGGTTCTCGCGCCGCTGGAATTGATGGAAGGAACGAGTTCATGGCGGTGGATCTTTCAACAACCTACCTGGGACTGAAGCTCAAAAATCCGCTCGTGGTGGCGGCCTGTCCACTGACGGGCACGCTCGAGTCACTCCTGCAGCTGGAGCAGTGCGGAGCCGCCGCCGCTGTCCTGCCGTCGCTGTTCGCCGAGCAGATTGAACACGACGAAATGCAAGCCGCCGGGCTGTACGAGTATCAAAGTGATTCGTTTGCGGAGTCGACCAGCTATTTTCCTCAGCTGTCGCACTGGCACACCGGTCCGGAGCCGTACCTGGACTATATCCGACAGTGCAAGCAGCAGGCCGCCATTCCGATTATCGCCAGCCTCAACGGCTCGAGCGAGGGAACGTGGACACGCTATGCCCGGCTGATACAGGACGCCGGCGCAGACGCCCTGGAGTTGAATGTCTATTTCGTTCCCACCGATCCGCAAGAAGCGTCGGAGGGCATTGAGCAGCGGTATGCCGATCTGGTGGCCGCGGTGCGTGAGACGATCACGATTCCGCTGGCCGTGAAGATCGGCCCGTTCTTCAGCAGTTTGCCGCACCTCGCTGCCCAACTGTCCGGCGCGGGCGCCCAGGGACTGGTGCTGTTCAACCGTTACCTCGATCCCGATATCGACACGGAATCTCTGCAGATCTCGCCCAATCTCGTTCTCAGCGATCGGCATGAACTGCGGTTGGCGCTGCGGTGGATTGCGACCCTGCGGGATCAGGTGAGCATCTCACTGGCGGCAACCAGTGGCGTTCATTTCTCGGAAGACGTCGTGAAGGCGCTGTTGGTGGGAGCGGACGTGGCCATGATGGCGGCGGCCCTGTTGCGATACGGTCCCAGCTGGCTCGAATCCATGTTGACCGAAATCACACGCTGGCTGGAAAACCAGGAGTATACCGGTGTCGCTCAGCTCAAAGGCAGTATGAGCATGCGGAACTACTCCGATCCGAGTGCCTATCATCGGGCGAACTACACGAAGGCCCTGACGTCGTACACCAGCAACGTGATCTGAGGTCTGGCCGGGCGGTGGCGGAACTCGCCTTTACTTCTTCCGCTCGTATGTGCCGATCAGTTCGCCCTTCGCGACGACATGGCCCTGCAGCGCTTGAAGTACCTGGTCTTTGGACGAACCGGGCTCGATCTCCAGGCGCGTGTCGAGTGCAAACAGTTGGAAGTGATAATGGTGTACGCCGTGTCCGGGGGGAGGCATGGGACCGCGGTATCCGATCGACTTTTCGTCCTTCCAGGAGTTTTTGCCCTGCCGGGCCGTGAGCGGCTGCGTCAGCGTTTTCTCCGGTGGCAGGCCCGCCGGGAGCGACGCGACATCCGGGGCAATGCCGTAGAGCACCCAGTGCACCCACGGCTTCGGCGTGGGGGCATCCGGGTCGTCGCAGATCAGAACCAGTTCCCGGGTCTCCTGCGGCGGCTTGCTCCAGGCCAGGTGTGGCGAACGGTCTTCACCTTCGCCCGTGCACACCTTGGGAATCGGTTGCCCTTCCCGAAAATCATCACTGGTAAGTTTGAGTGTCACGATGCGGCCCTCGTCGACGGGACCTGCGGCGGAGTCACCGCTGCACCCCGCCGTCGACCACCCTAGAAACAGGACCATCAAGACCCGGTTGGCCAGACGATTCATAGCATAACACGTATACGGTCAATCGAGGAAACCGACGAGTTCAGCGCTGCGGCTCGGCTCCTGCAGTTTGCGGAGCACGCGATCTTCGATCTGCCGGATGCGTTCCCGGGTCACTTTGAAAATCGACGCGACCTCTTCCAGCGTGTAGTTGTAGCCGTCTCCCAAGCCGTACCGCAGGTTGATGATCTCCCGCTCGCGGTAGCCCAGGGTCTGGAGCAGATTACGAATCCGGCCCTGCAGCATCTGGTGCCCGGCGCCGTCGGCGGGTCCTTCGTGATCATCTTTCGTCAACAGATCGGCAAACTTGCTGTCCTCGCCCCGCCCCACCGCTTGATCGAGACTGGCCGGCATCTGGCGGATCCGCAGGATCTGCCGCGCTTCGTCGATGGGGAGGTCGGCGGCCCGGGCGGTTTCTTCCACCGTCGGTTCGCGCCCCAGTTCGTGGTAGAGCCGTGCGAACACTTGCTTGACACGGGCGATCACCGGGGCCATGTGCACCGGCACTCGAATCGTGCGGCTTTGATCCGCGACGGCGCGCGTCACCGCCTGGCGAATCCACCAAGTCGCGTACGTGCTGAACTTGAAGCCTCGTCGATACTCAAACTTTTCGACCGCCCGCATCAAGCCGGCGTTGCCTTCCTGGATCAGGTCCAGGAAGCTCACGCCGCGATTCCGGTACTTCTTGACGATGGATACGACCAACCGCAGGTTCCCCTGGGACAGACCCTTCTTGGCGGACTGGTACTCAGCCAGAGAGCGGCGGAGGCTGTCCAATCGGCGCTGGATGGCATCGGGTGCATGCTGTGTCATACGCAGCATCCGGCGCAGTTCGCGATCCCATTTCTCCCGTTCGGAAGGGGAACCGGCTTTCTTGCGTTCCAGCAGCCGGCACAATTCCGCCACGCGTTCTGCGACACGCACGAAACGGGGGAACATGGCCTCGAAATGCTCCATGCGCAGGCCCAACCGGGCGCAGCTTGCCGGCCTCGATGAGCTCCGTGACCTCGCGCAGGTGCTCGTCCGTGCCCGTGCCTGAGCTGAAGATCACCTTCTTGCCGCCGGTCAGCGAGGTCCAGAGCCCGCGGAAGAAGTGGGACGTCTGCGGGTTGGCCAGCACGTAGCGCCCGCCGTGGCGCAGCAGGCGGACGACGCGGCCGAACGGGGCCCGGCAGATGACGTCGAAGACGATGTCGAACGTGCCGGCACCTGCCGCGTTCCCGGCGTCGCCCGTGAGGTCCCACTCGGCGTGGTCGATGGCCTCGTCGGCGCCCAGCCTGCGGAGCATCTCCAGTTTGCCGGCGCCGTCGACGGCGACGATCTCGGCGCCGGCCTGCTTGGCCAGCTGCACCGCGTAGGTGCCGAAGCTGCCGCCGGCGCCGATGATGAGCACCCTCTGCCCGGCGCCGATGCCGGCCTTGCGAAGGAAGCGGAGCGCCTCGGAGGCGCCGTAGGGGCACGGCGGCGGCCTCGGCGAAGCCCAGGGCCGCGGGCATCGGGCGCCACGACGCTGCCGGCGCGGCGCCCGCCCACGCAGACGTACTCGGCGTAGGCCCCGAGTCCGATGCCGGTGGTCCCGTAGACACGGTCTCCGGGCGCGAAAGCGCTCGCGCCCTCGCCGAGGGCTTCCACCTCGCCGGCGAACTCCTGCCCCAGGATGCGGATGCGCGGCCTGAAGACGCCGAACGCCAGCCGCAGCGGGAGCCAGAGCAAGGCCGCGAACGCGAAGCGGCGGATCTCGCAGTCCGCCCTGGAGACCGTCGTGGCGCGGACGCGGACGAGCACTTCACCGGGCTTCGGGCGCGGCTTCTCCACCTCGCGCAGTTCGAGGACATCCGGGTCGCCGTAGGCCGTACAGACGATGGCCCTCATCACACCTCGCAGTAGCACCGTGGACACGACGCACGCTACCATGGATGGCTCTCGCTCATGTCGGCTCCGTTTCTGCCGATAGGACGGGTGTACGGGGTCAAGGAGGGTGAGTGCGAACCTGCGCGCAATGTGGTCTGTCGATCGGCCAGTCGGTCACCTTCTGCGCGGTGTGTGGCGCGCAGGGTGACGCGCTGCTCAGCTCGTCGGAGGCCGAGACGAGCGTCGTCGCCTGGGCGTCACGCGCTGACGACGTCGCGACGGCTGCTCCGGCCGCGCCCGCGCCGCCGCCGCCCGCCCCGACGGCGGACGCACCGGGCCGGGCGACCGGCGCGGCGCCGGCCTCCGAGGGCGGCGCTCCAGACGACGCGTCGAGGCGGCTCGCCGAGATCTCGCGCACCCTCCGCGATGCGGACCGCTGCGAGAGGGACGAAGCTCCCCGCGCCGCCGAGATCTACCGCACGGCGATCATCGCGTACCTCGAGGTGACGGACGATCCTCTCGGTTCCGAGGAGGCACGGCGCGGACTCATGCGCAGTTTCGACCGCCTCAGTCTCGTGCTGCAGCGGGCAGGGCTGGGCTCAGAGGCGCTGGAACAGATCGAGATGGCGGCTTCACTCGGTCTCCTCGACTGCCGGGACGAGCGCACCGAGGGATATCGCGAGGCCCTCAGGAAGCGCCGCAGGAGCTTGCGCGCGGCCGAGACGGTCGCTGCTTCGTCCGCGTCCTGAAGCGGCGATCCCGTCGCCGCACTGACCGCGGTCACCCCGCTCCGCTGTACGGGTCACCCGTTTCGGGTGATGCCTCCCCATCGCCCCGCGCCCACACTCGGACCATCCGAGGAAGGGAGGCACCGTGTCCACAGTGACGACATCCCGCAGTCTGCACATCCCGCCGGTCCTTCTGGCGCTGCTCGTGACGGTGCTGGCCGCCGCCACACTGGCGCTGGCTCTCGGCGGTCCGCAGCGAGCCGTCGCCCAGCAGCCGCCGCCCGCGGCGCAGAGCGCCGAGTCGTATCTGCCGATGTCCGGCGACTTCGCCTGGCGGGCGCTCGCGTAGCCAACGGATACCGGGCGCTCACCGCGCGCCTGGTCCGGAGTCCCCGGGCCCGGGTGCTCGGGCACGCACGCGCCGTGCATGCCGCCGGGAACACTCTTGAGGCAAGGACGAAGACGCCCATGTCGAATGACGTCTCATGGAACAACGCAGGAACGATGATGAGCGCTCCCGGGCGCGACGGACCGGGTCGCGCGACGCGCTTCAACTGGTGGTGGAGCGCCCGGCGCAGCTCGTGGACTTCCGCCGACGCGTGCGGGGGATGCTTCGCGACCACGGAGTGACGAAGGTTGAGCGCGAAGCGGTGGTGCTGGCCACCGGGGAGGCGTTGAACAACGCCCTCAGCGCCTGCGAGACCGACGATTGCCGCGTCGAGGTGGAGGTCTCGTTCGTCGAGGAGTTCGTCTGCGTCGAGGTGCGCGACGCCGACGCACGGTTCCGTGGGGCCTGTCTCGACATCCACGCCACGCCCGACACCGCAGCCGAGCACGGGCGCGGGCTGTTCCTCATGCACACGCTCATGGAGAGCCTCGAGATCGTACCGCGGGAGCGGGGCACGCTGGTACGCATGACGAAACGGCTCGAGGCGGCAGAGCGGCGCAGAGAAGACGGGAGCGGCGACGCCGGCAACGGCGCGGGTGAGGCGGCCTGAACCCCGCGTCCGCCCGCGCGAGGCTGTCTCAGCCGCCCGTCCGCTGCACCCTGATGCCGATCGCGTCGGCCACGAGCTTGCGTACCTCGGGGTCGGCGTCCTCTGGCCGGGCTGAGAGGTCGGCGCCCTCCAGGCGCCAGAGCACGTCCCGGTAGGCCGAGTACGTCATGCCGTCCCCGCGGTATGTCGCGGCGAACGAGCGCAAGAGCGGCTCGACGGCCTCGGCGCCCGTCGCCACGAGCCCGTCCCGCAGCCGCTCCAGTCGGGGGTAGTTGCGCAGCGTGCGCCGCGCTATGCCGCTGCTCTGGATGCGCTCGATCCTCAGGATGCCCTCGAAGGCCTGGACCTGCTCCGCGGCACGGCCTTCGAGCGCCTGCCGTCGCCTGCGCGCGCACGGCAGGGTCCTTGTGGTACGCGGCCCAGGTCAGACCGTCGAGGTCGTTGTTCGCGACGAGTCGCGTTACGTCGGGCCGTCCGAACACGTTGCCTCGCTGACTCTCGTGGTGGCTGCCGGTGCACGGCAAGGCTACCACGAGCCGCCTGCCGGCCTCTGCGCCGCTCGGCAGCCACGCCTGCGAGCGGTCGCGTCGCGGCTGCCGCCTTGCGCACACCCGCCGGGTCTCAGACGCCGGCCGGCTCGCAGGCATCGTTGAGCTCGTCGGCGAGCGCCAGGATCTCGGCGTTCTCGGGGATGTCGCTCATACTGTGGCCGTAGTGCACGTAACGGGCCACGCCGGCCTTGTCGATGAGCACCTGGGCAGGCATGCGTCCGAGCTTGAAGAGCTTCACCTCCTGTCCGTACAGCTTGAGCACACTGTGCCTGGGGTCGGGCAGGCCGACGAACGGCAGCTCCTCCTTCTCCCAGTAGCGAGCGAACGCGTCGGCGTCTTCGGGGCCGACGGCGATGACGACGACGTCGCGGGCTGCGAACTTGGAGTAGTCATGGCGCAACTGCGCCATATGCTTCTGGCAGAACGGTCAGGTGAACCCGCGGTTGAACACCAGCAGCACGTTACTGTGCCCGCGGAACTCTGACAGCGAGACGGGCTCGCCGGTGAAGTCGGGCAAGGTGAAGTCGGGCGCGGGGACGTGCAGGGTCACGCGTGGCATGGATGCTCCTCGGTCGGGTGTCTCGCCGTCCTTGATATCGGCCGCGGCGGTGGCGAGGGATAGCACGCCGCTCGCCTCTGCCTCCCCACGGACGGTCAGGCGTCCGCCCCAGCCCCGGGCGCCGCCGCCGGTGCAGCCCCCAGCTTCCTGTACACCCACGCGAGCAGGTAGTCGGCGCCCATCAGCACGAGCACGATGGCCACGACCGCGAAGAACTCGCCGAGCACGGCCCGGCCGCCGGTCGCCAGCCCCACGACCTCGATGATCACGAACTTGCTCACGAACATGATCGCCCAGACGCCGAGCAGCCGCAGGACGCGGTTGAGAGCACCTTTCTTCTGCTTGAAGTAGCCGGAGATGCGGTGCTCGAGGCGGGTGATCACGCGCAGCATCAGCCACAGCAGGACCGCGGTCAGGATCGAGACGGTGAACGAGTCGATGACGACCGTGTGCACGTACTCGACGAAGAGGTTGAGCACGACGATCGAGACGAGGATCTGGGTCAGCGCCATGGCGAAGCGCTGCTGCGCCCGCGTGATCGTCGGCCCGGGCGCGCCCTCGACGGTGTCGGGCTCGTCGCTCATGCGTGCATCATATGTCCCGGCGGGGAGCGGCCCTCAGGACCAGAGGAAGGCGACGGAGCGTTTGCCGACGATGTGCTCGTCGAAGACGAGCTCGGCCGGCCCCTGCGCAATGCCCGCGCACACGTGCAGCGGCAGCAGGTGTTCCTCTCGCGGGTGGCAGTAGCGGGCCGCCGGCGCGGACTCCCAGTCCACGAGCCGGTGCTCGCGCTCCTCCGGCTTCAGGTCGCCGGTGCACGTCTGGATGAGCCAGTCCTGGAAGGCGTCGTTACGGGGGTCGGGGGCGTCCAGCGCCCGCCAGTCGAACGCCGCC
>CAVWHV010000017.1:0-62634 GCA_963754725.1 uncultured Planctomycetaceae bacterium | reverse complement strand
GGCCGTGCCGTGCGTGTCGTCCGCGCAGATGTAGATGCACTTGTGACCGCGCAGCTTCTGAAAGCGGACCCAGATATCGGTCTGAATGTACTCTACGAGATGGCCGAGGTGGATCGGACCGTTTGCATACGGCAGGGCCGCTGTGACCAAGATCCTGCGTTGAGCCATCTTCGCTCCCCTGCCATTGGCGTCGGATGCCGCCCGTATCGATCAGACAGAATCGCGACATTGTAGTACAGTCTCGCCGTACGCCCAATGTGTGACCCGGAGACACCTGGGGGAGGTTCGCGCAACTGCCTTGCCGTCCCTTGCCATCACCATGGTGGCATTGCCACGGCTCGTTCCGTGTCGGCCGGTCCGGAGTCGATTTGCCAGGGCGGAGTGACTTCGTGCAAGTCCATTTCTGCCCGCACCTTGCGCTGTCCGGCGGTCTCCTGCGTGGGCGACGGCGTTCCGCACGGAGCACGTTCGCGAAAAACTGGCCTTGTAAGTTTTTCCAATCGTCGTCAGAGTGTGCCAGCCTCAGACCCAGGCTCCCTATCCCGGCATGTCGGTACTCGGCAAGGATCCGCCGAGTTCCTGCTCCCCGACGGCAAGATGCCGTGACGTGAGCCGCCCGGGGACGAACTCGACCACACATCGCATCCAAGGAGGGAAACGATGGTGTCACTGCAGGTATGCCTGCTCGCCGCTGGCGCGGCAACAGCGATACGATGTTGCTCAGTTTCACGGCCGACTGGTGTGGGCCCTGCCGGCTGATGCAGCCAACCATTCAGCGTTTGCACGACGCGGGCTATCCGATCCGCGAAGTGAACATCGACCGGAATCCGGACTTGGCGAGCCAGTTCACGGTGCGCCCGATTCCCTGCTTCATCCTGGTTCGCGACGGTCGCGAAGTCGATCGGGTAGTCGGCGAGGTCAGTTACGATCGGCTGGTCCAAATGTTCGAGCAGCCGGTCGCACGCGGTATCGCCAGGCTCTCGCTGGCAGCTCCTCGCGACGCGAACCATCGCAGTCAGTCCCCCGATGACGGCTCCGCACCTCGTGTTCCCTTGCCGCCCTTGGAAACCCGGTCGCGGGATCTTGCAGGTCCACCACCCCCACCCGCAGCGATCCCGCCCAGCCAACAGGTGGCGGCGCCCGCTGGGAATTCAGCTCAGCAGATAGCGCTGCAGGCGACCGTGCGTCTGCGTGTGGTCGATGCGACCGGAGTGTCTCATGGAACAGGCACGATCATCGATGTGCATGGCGACGATGCACTGGTATTGACGTGTGGACACATATTTCGCGATTCCCAGGGTCGGGGAGAGATCTATGTGGAACTCTTCGTACCCGGGGCCACACAACCCGTACGCGGTCAGCTCTTGACCTATGAAGCACCGGAGACAACCGTGGCCCGGCGGCCAGTGGCCAGCTCCTCGCGGGGAATCGCGGGACGGTCGCGACGTAGGACTTGTGAGTATTCGTCCTGGCGTGGCGGTCCGACCTGTCCGAGTGGCTTCCCCCGACTATCGGCCGCAGCGTGGCGAACCGGTGTTCAGCGTCGGTTGCGACCACGGCGCCGATCCATCGGTACGGGAGACGACGATCTCGACGATCGACCGTTATCTCGGTCCACCGAGTATCGAGATTTTTGGACACCCCGTGGAAGGTCGCAGTGGCGGCGGTCTGTTTACGGCCGACGGTCGCATCATCGGCGTCTGCAATGCCGCGGATACCCAAGAGGATCGCGGCATCTATGCGGGCCCAGGCACCATTCATTTCGAATTGAAGTCGATTAACCAGGAACGGATCGACCTGGCGGCCGCCCCCGCGCCATCGTCCGGCGGCCGCTCAGCCCGCGAACCCCCGCCACCTCGAACCCGGCACGCGGCGTCCCCAGTTCGATTCAGCCCGTATCGGCCGTCCAGCCGGTACGGCCTCCGACGCGATGGAAGTCATCTGCATTCTGCGTTCCCCGGGCGAAAACGGCCGGTGGAGAAGTGTTGGTCGTGCAACAGCCCGTCCACGGCGTTGTTGCGACTTCTGCAGCAGGAGTCACGCGGGCGAGCCTACCGATGTGGCTCGCCGAGCCGTCTCGCACCGGCGGTCCTGAGTGCCGGTCAGCAGCCGCCAGCCCCCGGCTCCCCCGGCGGTCGTTCGCGCACAGAACGAGTGAAGGGCTGGCGGCCTGTCGGTTCTCGTGACGGCTTGGCGTGACCTACAGTTGAAGGTCAACGTGCCAACCGCGTGCCGTACGAGGCCCCCATGTACAGCGTTACCTTCGCACTAACCGCTATTCTCGGCATTGTGCTCACCAACCTGTTTCTCGGTTTCGCCTTTGCCGTCCTGATTGGGCGTGGACCCAAGAGCTGGTCCGAAGTCGAAAACGCCATCACCATCCGGTACTTTTCTCCGCGTTGTTGGTTCCGTTTACGCGAGGAACCACCAAGAAGAAGAAGAGTGCGCCCGCTCGCCGCTGCCTCCAAACCCGTCACCAAGAGAAGTCCGCTGAACGCTGACGACCGGGCATCTGCCGCCGCGGCCACCGGCTGGCGCTCCCCGATCAAGGCGGGCAGTCCATCGCTATGGGCGGCTCGGTCCCCATGCTCGTCTTGCCACCGAAACCCGGTTCGCCCGCCGTGGAAGAAGAGCAGGCGCCGGATGTCGTGCTCGGACGTCAGTTGGAAGTCTGGCAGTCAAGCGACCCGCGCGAAGAGACACCCTGTCTGTCCGGTTTCGTTGTGACCGTGCAGGACAACACGGTCGACGATCGCGTGCGATCCTCGTTGATGAACGCCATACTCGCCAAAATCTCGAGCCAGCTGCGTAAAGACCGTCGTGTGCTGCGCACGGACGACCAGCATTTTGTGTGGTTTTCGGCAGATATGCAGCCCGACGACGGATTGATGCCCGTGGGGCGGATTCGCCAGATCATCGACAAGACACAGTTCCTGCATCACGGCGCACCGCTGGCCATCGAAACGCACGCGGTCGTGCTGGCAGTGACCCCCAACGACAACGCAGCCGACCTGATTCAACGTATCCACACAACGCTGAAACATGCCCAAGAGAATGGCGGTCGGTCCATGTGTATCGACCGCGGTGAGGGCCCCATGTTCGTGGACCCCCTCCGCCTGGAGATCGACGCGTCCGAGTGTGTTCTCGCGTGAGAAGACGAGACTTGTCCGAGAACTACTCCGTGAGCACTTCGAAGATGGCTTCGATTTCCACGGTCATTCCCGCCGGCAGGGAAACCGCGCCCATAGCGCTGCGGGCTCCCACTCCATGCTCCGCGCCAAACACTTCAGCAAACAGTTCACTGCATCCGTTGATCACCGCCGGATGTTGCGTAAAGTCAGGCAGACAATGCACCACCCCAAACACCTTGATCACGCGCCGGACCCGGTCCAGGCTCCCGAGACCGTGGCGTAAGGTGGCCAGGATCGCCAGGCCCGTCTGACGTGCGGCCGCGTAACCTGCGGCCTGATCCACGTCGCGTCCCACGCACCCAACGTGCAACGAGCCGTCCGACCGCAGCGGACCATGGCCCGACAAATAGGCCAGGTGGTCGACGACGATCAGGGGGCGATAAACCCCGACCGGTTTGGGGGCCGGCGGCAATGCCAGTTTCAGTTCTGCCAGTCTTGCTTCGAAGCCCATTTCCATCCTCACTGCAATACCCGTATACCGTGCAAGGAACCGATTTCCAAGACCCATTTCCAGCAGCCTGCCAGAATACCGAGTCTAACGGCCGATCGCCATCCTCTCCCAGCCCCATGCCCCCACCTCGCGAAGCAACTCGCTGCGCCGACTCGCCGCACCAACCCGGACGCCCGCCGAGCGTGCCTCGCCCGTTCTACACGCCACAATCGCTGCGGACGGCATGTCGCATATAATGCGGCCTGGTATCAGCATCCTGCAGTCCCGCGTCCAAGTATTCCGATGAAGGCGCATGGTTGAACCTGAATGGAGACACGCTCCACGCGTACGGAATTCATTGTTGCCTTCCCTCCCAACGAAAAGCAGGTGACTCAAGTGGATCTCTCTTTGAGCGTCGTTCTCCCGGTGCACAATGCGGAATCATCGTTGACGCACAACGTGTACGAACTGCTGGAAGTCCTGCCCGAAATCGCCGTGCGATTCGAAGTCCTGATCGTCGATGACGGTTCGACCGACCACACCGGGGAAATCGCCCACGAATTGTCTCGCTGCTACCCCCAGGTCCACGTCGTGCGACATGCGCGCCGCCGTGGAGCCGCGGCTGCCATCCAGACCGGCCTGACCGGCACCGTGGGCGACGTCGTCTTCGTCCACGATGAGGCTACCCCCATTAGTGCCGCCGAACTGCGTCACCTGTGGGAATTGCGTGACGACAGCGAATTGGTCATGGCCCGTGCCGAAACGCCTCGCCGATCGCTCAGCCCCCATGTGCTGGACCGCCGCAACGTGTGGGGTGACCCGCTGCGCCACACCTCCCGGCACAGCTTCGGAGGTGTTCAAATGATCGGCCGAATAGCCGCCAAGGAACTCGCGGCCGCACAAACCGAGGCGAGTCATCTCGTGAGCCGTACCGAACCTGCGTCGTGACGAGGCATCCTCGGCGTGCGGTGCGCCCACCCCCGACGGACCACGAATCGCTTTCCGTTCCTGCATCGCAGGTGGGGACGACGGCCTCGCTTCGTCCACCGCCCTCACCCTGTGAGTCGTTCATCCACGGCCGCTAGTTTCCAGTCCTCGGCCGCCAGCATTCGACATTGCACACTGGACATTCCCTAGTTCGTCCGGCATTCAAAGTTGGACGTTCAATGTTCAATGTTCGATGTTCCGATCTCCTTTCTCCGGTCTCCTCTCTGCTCCTCCTCTGCACTGTGCGGCAAAACCGGAAAATACGGCAAATTCCGGGAACTCATTCGCCTCGTCGGCGCATCTAATCGGCGAGTTTGTATGCTGCGCAGATACGGAACGAGGCGGAAAAGAGCGGAAAAGAGGACAGGCACTATGGCAACCGTTGACTACACGGCGATGCCGACCGACGTGATCACCACGTCACCCATCGGTCGTCATCACCCCCCCCGAGCATGGCCCACGCATGCATCGCATTCGCACGGTGCGACTTCAACAAGGGGCTTCGCTTCGCAGCGTCGCCCGCAATTCGGGCGTCGACGTGCGCCAACTTCGGCTGCAAGAGCAGGAGTCGACCGACGTCCGGCTGAGCGATCTGCACAACTGGCAGAAGGCTTTGGACGTACCCCTCGCGCGAGCTGTTGGTCGAACCCGACGGGGCCCTTTCGCAGCCGGTGATGGAGCGGGCTCGGATGGTGCGCGTCTGATGAAGACCGCCGTCGCCATTCGGGAGCGGTCGGAGTCGGTGGGCATTCGTCGCATGGCACAGATGCTGTGCGAGCAGCTGACCGAAATCATGCCCGAATTGACCGACGTCAGCCCGTGGCACGACTATGGCCAACGGCGGAGCATGGACGAACTGGGTCGGATCGTCGACCGTACCGATCTCCGACGATCTGTTCCACCAGGTCATCGGTTCGACTGACAACGTGCCGGCGCTCGGCGAAGACGTTTTCGCGCCCCAGGGCTCTGGGTCATGCGATCTCAGCCGAGCAACACCGCCTGGTGTTTGTCTCGGCAGGCCGCAGACGACCTGGTCTCGCATCTGGTCGGCCTCTTCACTCGTCAGCGTTCGGTCCGACGACCGCAGTGTGATCGAGAACAGCAGTCGTTTCTTGTCCTGCGCCATCCTTCTTGCTTGTCGCGATACACCTCCTGGAACTGCAGCGTTTCGAGCAGCGGTCCGACCGCGGCGCGAATCGTGGACGCCAAGTCCGCCCATCGAACCGACTCGTCCACAATCAAGTTCAGATCGCGGGCGATGGCCGGAAAGTCGCTCAACGTCCGCTGCTGCGGCACGAGATCGGCCACGTCCGCCAGCACGCCCAGATCCAGTTCCAGCACGGTGGTCGGCGCTCGCAGGCCGAACTGTTTGAGTCCGTTGGCGTTCACTTCCCCGAGGTATCCCAGCAGGCGACCTGCCAGTTCGAGTCGTCCTTGTCGATCGGGCTCCAGCAGCGGCAGCGAGGCCTCGGCGACCGACAGCGGCGTGGTCACGTGCAGGATTTCGAGCAGCGTCTCGACAACCCCTTTGAGCCCATGAAAGTCACCGCCGCTGGTCGCCGCCAGCGTCCATTGTTCGCGCGGCAAACCGTTCGGTTTCGCCAGGTAGATGCGGGCCGACTCGAACAACTCAATCGGATCGTTGGCGACCGACTCGTTCAGGCGGCGCGCCTCGAGCAGGCTGGGGATCAGGCTCATCCGCAGCGTGTCGGCGCCTTTGAGCATCGGCGTGTTGGCGGTCAGCGGCGGAGCGTTGCTCCAGGGACTGACGGCGTCGCACCACTGCCGGGGCACGACGCTCGCCGTCACGGCTTCGTCGAAGCCGGCGGCCGTCAATCCCTGCCGGACTCGTTCCAGCACGCGATCCTCGTGCGTGCGGTGCGAGGGGGCCATGGGCACGCCGACATCCTCGGGAATCTGGTCGTAACCATGAATCCGCGCCACCTCCTCGATCAGGTCGATTTCCCGCGTCAAATCCCGCCGCCAGGAGGGCGGAACAAACTCCAGCGACTCGCGAGTGCGGGAAGTCCGTTCGTTACCCAGAGCCGTGAGGATCCGTTCCACTTCGTCGCCGGAGATCTCGATTCCCAGCACGCGCGGCAACTGGCTCAGACGCAGGGTAATCGCCGGACGTCGTGGCCAGCGGCGCGCCCACATCCAGCACCCCCGGCGCGAGCTGGCCGCCCGCCAGTTCCACGATCAGCTGGCAGCAGCGCCGACTGGCCCACTCCACGCCCAGCGGGTCCACGCCCCGTTCGAAGCGATACGAGGACGGACTGTGCAGCCCCAACTTGCGTGCGGTGGTGCGAATGGACAGCGGTGAAAACTCCGCCGCCTCAATCAGCAGATCCGTCGTCGTCTCGGAGACTTCCGACTCCACGCCACCCATCACGCCACCCAAAGCCACGGTGCGCTGGGCGTCGGCGATCACGCACATTCCCGGATCGAGCGGGTAGACGCGATGATCAATGGCGGGAAACTGCTCGTCGGGCAGCGCCTTGCGGACAATGATCTCCGACCCTCGAGCCGTCGCAGATCGAACACGTGCAGCGGTTGTCCGCACTCCATCATCACGTAGTTGCTGACATCCACCACATTATTGATCACCGCCATCCCGATGCTCTGCAGGCGATGGGCCAACCAGGCCGGACTCGGACCGATCTTCACGCCGCGAATCACGCGGGCCGTGTAACGAGAGCAGAGGTCGGGACAAGCGATGGACACCTTGGCAAGCTGCGCCACCTCCGGACCACTGGTCGGCAGGCTGTGGATCAGGCAATCTGCAGCGGTTGCGACCACAACACGGAGACTTCCCGCGCGATGCCGATATGACCCAGACAATCGGGACGATTGCTGGTCACCTCCAGATCGATCGCCAGGTCCTCGCCGACGCGCTCGGTCGATTCGTGATTCAGGCCGGCCATCGCCAGCCGCTGGGCCAGTTCGGCGGGATCCATGTTCAGGGAAACGTAATCTTGGAGCCAGTTCCAGGAAACGATCATCGTGCAGCTCGCTTCGCGGTCGCGTGAATGAGGAGGAAAGGTTCATTGCGGCGGACACTGTCCGCCGCGCTAGAACTGGTGGAGAAAACGCACATCATTGCGATACAGGCGCGGATGTCGGTGATGTTGTGACGCCGCATGCACAGTCGTTCGACACCCAGGCCAAACGCAAAACCAGTCACTCGCTCGGGATCGTACCCGACGGCCTGCAGCACGTTGGGATCCACCATGCCCGCCCCGCCGAACTCGATCCACTGGTTGTTCCAGCTGAAATCCGCCTCGACACTCGGCTCCGTGAACGGGAAGAACGAGGGTCGAAACCGGATGTGGACGTCACTCCCCAGGTAGCTGGCGGCGAACATGCGCAGCACGCTCTTCAGGTCCGCCATCGTGACGTGCTCGTCCACCAACAGCCCTTCCATCTGATGGAACATCGGGTAGTGGGTGGCGTCGGCGGTGTCGGGTCGATAAACGCGACCGAGCGAGATGATGCGCACCGGTGGCGGAGTCTTTTCCATCACGCGGATCTGCACCGTGCTGGTCTGGCTGCGCAACAGCAGAGTTCCCTGGGCCGCGCCGGCGACGGACAGGTAGAAGTTGTCCAGCGGATCGCGAGCGGGATGTACCAGCGGGATATTCAGCGCCTCGAAGTTGTGCCATTCGTCCTCGATCTCCGGACCGTCGGCGACCGAGAACCCCAAGCGGCCCATGATGCCTTTGAGTTCTTCGATCGTCTGCGTAATCGGATGCAGACGTCCCAGCCGCTGGCGGCGGCCCGGCAACGTGGGATCGAACTGTCGGACGGGTCCTGTCCGACGCGGTCCGTCCGCCGCGCCGCAGACGGTCCTGGGCGGCGGCAAACGCGCCCTCGATCTGCGACTTGACTTCGTTCAGCCGCAGACCGGCGGCCGGGCGATCCGACGACTCGAGCTGCCCCATCAGCTTCTGAATCGTCTTCATGCGCCCTTTCTTGGCGCCCACGTACTCGATGCGCGCAGCCTCCAAGGCGGCCCCGTCGGCCGCCGCATCGAAGGCCGCCGTCGCGGAGGTGACCAGTTCGTCCAGTTGCTTGAGGAATTCCGCCAGTGCCATGCGTTCACCGCTTGCCCCAGAAGAAAAAAAGAGACAGGCCGTTGCATCGCCTGTCTCTGCACTATGTTATCCGCTGTGCTCCGGCAACTTCGACTCGACGAACGTTGCTGCTGACCGCAGCTGTCCGCGATGCTCAAGGCGACTGCAGCACCCGAATGTCTGCGTACAAGCACGGCGTTCGCCACGTCAGGACTACGCGGCCAACTTTGCCTTGACCTGTTCGACCACGGCGTCAAACGCGGCCGGATCGTGGATCGCCATTTCCGACAAGGTCTTGCGATCCAGCTCCATGCCCGTCAACTGCAGCCCATGGATGAACTCGCTGTACCGCAACCCGCGCTCGCGGACAGCCGCGTTGATGCGAATGATCCAGAGACGACGAAAATCACGCTTGCGAACCCGCCGGTCGCGAAACGCATAGGCGCCGGCCCGCACGCAGTGTTTCCTTGACCGACCGCAACATGTTGCGGCGACCACCTCGATACCCCTTCGCGCGCCGATACAGCCGGCGCTTGGCTCGCGTACGAGCCGCACCCTTCGTCGTTCTCATCGCTTGGTTCCACCCATGTTCAACACGTCCAGGCCTCTTCGACCAACTTCATCGAAGACGTTTGCTGAGCCCGCGTGTGAGTAGATCAACACCTCGTTAATAGCTATTGTCGTTCAGCGCAATACGAATCGACTTGGCCATACAATCGATCGACCGTCGTCGTGCCGCGCAGGTTGCGCTTGCGTTTCTGCGACATGCGGGTCTGCAGATGACTGGTACCCGCCTGACGATGCTTCGCCTTGCCGTTGGCCGTCAGCCGAAATCGTTTCTTCGTTCCCTTGTGGGTTTTCTGCTTGGGCATGTTCGGAGTACTCTTATCTGTCGACCAACAATGGTGGGACACGTTCGCACAGCGGCTGACCGATCAGCGACTGACCCGGCCGGCAGCGGAGCCCGACCGGTCGTCAACCCGGCCATATCCGGGGCGAGTCCCGCCCGCGTTTTGGAAACCTCCCATTCTAGGAACTTCCTCGCATCTGGCAAAGGGCACCCGACGAGATTTCCCAAACCCTTTGGCAAGCCTCAGGTTGGGCGTTCCCGCCGCCACTTTCCGAACTACTACCATGCACAACCGATGCTCCACTTGCGAATCACCTACCTGACCGCGGGTGCCGCCGGAATGTACTGCGGCAGCTGCATGCACGACAACACTCTGGCCCGAGCCCTGCTCGCAGTTGGGGGTCGACGTGCAGCTCGTCCCGATGTACACCCCCATTCAGACCGATGAGGACGACGTGTCGATCGACCAGGTCTTCTTCGGTGGCATCAACGTCTATCTCCAACAGTGCATCGGCCTGTTCCGCTACCTGCCCAAGGCCTCGACCGGCTCCTGGATCGTCCGGCGCTGCTGCGGTGGATCGGATCCCGGGGTGTCGAGACGCAGCGCCGCCAAGCTGGGTGACCTCACCCTGTCGATGCTCCGTGGCTCCGCCGGTTTCCAACGCAAGGAAGTCCAGCGGCTGTGCCAGTGGCTCGACCGCGGCCCCCGACCCGACCTGCTCGTGCTGACCAACGTCCTCGTAGCCGGCTGCGTGCCCGACCTGAAGCGGGCGTTGCAGGTGCCGGTCGCCGTGACTCTCCAGGGCGACGATCTGTTCCTCGAGGAATTGCCGGCTCCGGACAAGACGCGTGCCTTGGACCAGATCCGACGTTTGGCGGAGCACGTCGATGCGTTTCTCGTTCACAGCCGCTACTACGCCGGTTTCATGGCCGAATACCTGGGGATCGATCCGGCCAAGTTCCACGTCGTTCCCGTTGGGAATCGACACGACCGACTATGCCCAGCCCGCGGCGGACAGCCGACCCACTCGCGAATCCGGCTCGACACGCTGCGCGTGGGTTACCTGGCCCGACTGGCCCCCGAAAAGGGACTGCACGTGCTGGTCGACGCGTTCATCCGACTCAAGGAACTGCCCGACATGGCCGGCACGCAACTGCTCGTCGCCGGATGGCTGGGGAAACGCCACGAGGCCGTACGTGGCAGCGCAACTGGCCAAACTGCAGGCGGCCGGACTGGGCGACGCGTGCAGATTCCTCGGCACCGTCGATCGAGCCCAGAAAGTGCACATGCTCCGACAGCTGCACCTGTTCTCGGTTCCCACGATCTACCGCGAACCGAAAGGGCTCTATGTGCTGGAAGCGCTGGCGGCCGGTGTGCCGGTCGTCCAGCCCAACCACGGCGTCTTTCCGGAACTGCTGGCCGCCACCGGAGGCGGTCGGCTGGTCCCACCCAATTCGCCCGCAGCACTGGCCGACACGCTCGCACGAACTGCTGCTCGATCACGCGACGCGCCAACAGCTGGCGGTCACCGGTCGCACAGCGGTCGAACAGCGGTACAACGCGCGTGCGATGGCCGAGCAGACACTGACCGTGCTGCGGCAACTGATCGCGCAGTGATCACAGGGCCGCGTCGCACGGAGTCCATAGGCACGACAGTCAGTGCCTGCCGGTCATCGCGGCTTCAGGCGGCCGGTCATTTCGGGGCAATCGTACAGATCATCCGACGCCCGTGCTGCTGGGGAGGTGTCTCGACCTTGCCGCACTCCTGCAGCAGCTCAATGACCTCCTCGATGACCTTGCGGCCTTCTTCGACGTGCGCCATCTCGCGCCCGCGAAAGACGACCGACACCTGGACCTTGTCCTTGTGCTTCAAGAATCCCAACGCCTGCTTCACCTTGAAGCTGACGTCGTGTTCCCCGGTCTTGGGACGAAGTCGGATTTCCTTGGTCTTGGTGTGATGCTGGTTCTGGCCAGATTTCTTCTTCTTCTCGTACTTGTACTTGCCGAAATCCATGATTCGGCACACCGGCGGCCGCTCGTTGGGAGCCACCTCCACCAAATCCAAGTCGACTTCATATGCCCTGGTGATGGCGTCCTGGGTCGTCAGGATGCCCAACTGCTGGCCATCCGCGCCAATCACCCTGACGGGGGAAATGCGGATCTGCTCATTGATCCTGGTCTGCAAGCGGTCGATTGCTGTTACCCTTTCCTGTGAAGACAACTGAAACTCGCCAGACTCCGGCGGGCGGCGCCGCACCGCCGGACGCCGAACACGCACAGACTTCCCGAACTACGTAACCCGTGAGTATTGACGACACGTTTCGCGACCGTCAACTGGATTTCTGGGAAAATTCAGCCCAAAAACCACTGGCGGATACCATACCACAAACATAGGTTGCGCGGCACGGCGGGCTGGCTCAGTACTCGTTCTGTGCGCCGCGTTCGCCGAGCCCCGCGTCGCCGCCGAACGTCTGGCGGACGGTACGGTCGCGGATTTCCTGTTGTAGTTTATCGACCGCCGCGAGCACTTTCATGGCACCTTGGTCGCCGTCGATGCGGTCCCGGACGCTCACCTCGCCATTTTCCATTTCGCGGCCGCCGACGACGAACATGTAGGGGATCAGTTCCAATTGGGCGTCGCGGATCTTCGCACCGATCTTCTCGGGGCGATAGTCGCCCGTGACGCGCAGGCCCGGCGTCCATCAGCTGCTGCTCGACCTGCCGTCCGTACTCCTCGAATTTCTGGCTGACCGCGAGCACGCGCACCTGCTCCGGCGCGAGCCACAGCGGGAACGCCCCGGCAAAGTGCTCGATCAGCACGCCCATGAACCGTTCGAGCGAACCGAGCGGTGCACGGTGGATCATGGCGGGCCGATGCGGCCGGTTGTCGGCGCCGATGTACTCGAGCGCGAATCGTTCGTCGCTGGGCAAGTTGTAGTCCAGCTGTACGGTCCCCAGCTGCCATTCGCGGCCGATGCAGTCCTTGACGACGAAGTCCGCTTTCGGTCCGTAGAAAGCGGCTTCGCCCAGCTCGATCTTGGCTTCAATGCCCAGGCTCTCGCAGACTTCCACCAAGGCCTTCTGGGCCGCGTCCCAATTGGCCGCGTCGCCCACGTACTTGTCGCTGTCCGGATCCCGGAATCCCAAGCCGCACGCGATAGTTCACCAGCCCCAGGCAATCGAGCACGAACTGGGTCATTTCCATGCAGCCGCGAAACTCGTCCGCCACCTGCTCGTCCGTACAGAAAATGTGCGCATCGTCCTGGGTGAACCCGCGGACGCGAGTCATCCCCGACAGTTCGCCCGACTGCTCGTAGCGGTACACGGTGCCGAACTCGGCCAACCGCAAAGGCAGTTCGCGATAGCTGCGCGGCTTCGACTTGTAGATCATGATGTGGTGCGGGCAGTTCATCGGCTTGAGCAGAAACTCTTCGCCGTCCTCCATCACAATCGGAGCGAACATGCTCTCCTTGTAGTACGGATAGTGCCCGGAGGTCTTGTACAAGTCGATCCTGCCGATGTTCGGAGTGTAGACCGGCAAGTAGCCGCGTCGCTGCAGTTCCTCCTTGATGAAGTTCTCCAGGAGCCCGCGCACGATGGCGCCCTTGGGCTGCCACAGAATCAGGCCGGAGCCGACCAGCGGACTGATCGTGAACAGATCCAGCCGTTTTCCCAGCACGCGGTGATCGCGTTTCTTGGCCTCTTCGACCAGTTTCAGATGCTCCTCCAGCTCCTGCTTGCTGAAGAACGCGGTGCCGTAGAGTCGCTGCAGCTGCGGGCGGGACGCGTCCCCCTTCCAGTAGGCGCCGGCCAGCGACAGCAGCTTGAACGCGCCAATGGCGCCGGCCGCGGGCACGTGCGGGCCGCGACACAGATCGATGAATTCCCCCTGGCGATAGAACGACATCGAACCGTGTTCGGACAAGCCTCCTTCGATATGCTCCACCTTGTACGGCTGCTGCAGATCGCGACAGATCTGCAGGGCCTTGTCGCGCGGTTCCTCGATCCGCTCGAACGGCTCGTCGGCTTTGACGATCTTCTGCATCTCCGCTTCGATGGCCGGGAAATCCTCCTCCCCCAGCGGCTTCTCCAGGTCGAAGTCGTAGTAGAACCCGCCCTCCACCGTCGGACCAAACGCGAGCTTCGCCCCTGGGTGCAGCCGCATGACCGCCCGGGCCATCACGTGCGCACACGAATGCCGCATGACCGACAGCGCCTCAGGGTCCTTCTTGGTCAAGAGTCGCAGCTGGACTTCGCCGCTCGTCGGGCAACTCGTGATCGAGGCCCACGATGGCCTCGTCGACCTGTGCCGCCACGGCCGCTTTGGCCAAACCGGGGCCAATGTCCGCTGCGATATCGCCGGGAGTGAGCGATGTCGTGGTACTGCTTGACGGTTCCGTCGGGGAGATGTACCTTCAACATGCGAGCCACTGAATCCTGAGAAATGCGTACCGCATGAATCGGCGTCGATACAAAGGACCACCGTGAAAATCCGCGCGGTTTGTTGCGCGTAAAGTACACAATCCATGACACTTCGGGCAAGAGCGGGTTCGCCGGGAGGCGGCAGGCGGCAGGCTGGAGGCTGCAGGCTGGAGGCTGGAGGCTGGAGGCTGCAGGCTGGAGGCGGGAGGCGGGAGGCGCGGGCGACCGTTGGAGATCGCTGAGCGGGAGTGGATGGCCGCTCGACTCGCCTGCAACGTTCCCGGACGTTAACCCCTCGAACCCTCCGGCAAAACGCGATTCCAGTATTTGTCATAGCGGCGCCGACAACCGAACGCCTGCCGCCTCCGGCCTCCAGCCTGCCGCCTGCCGCGGAATTCGCCAAACAGGCTTCCGTTGGCCCTGACCTTTCGCTACCTTGATACGTTGCAGTGAGGGCCGTTAGCTCAGTTGGTTAGAGCGCTTGCTCGACAAGCAAGAGGTCACTGGTTCGAGTCCAGTACGGCCCACTTGGTCACGTGACAACGCGAATGACTTCGACGTGAGGCCCTCGTTTGCCCGAGGGTCTTGGCATTTCTTGGAGGCGACCCTGAGGAACGCCCTAACCAGATTGACAACCCCGATGATTCGGATGCGGTGCTTACAAGAGGTGTCCAATGCGTTATGCCTTGACGACTTGTGTGGCGTGGATCGTGTTGGCCTGTCTGGCGGCCCACGGTGGTGAACCTGAGCCTGCGGCGTCGCCACCCCGCTACGTGCGGATCGGTCACTACCAGTGCATCTGTCGCCAGGGGGATTTTGAGGCCAATCTGGCGACCGTCCTGACAGGACTCGAACTGGCCGCCGAGGCACGGCTCGACATCCTCTCGTTCCCCGAATCGATGTTGACGGGGTACTTCGCGCACGAGGCCGATGCGCGGCAAAACTCCTTCGCCATCGACTCGCCGCAAATCCGCCAGGTGCTGCAGCGGACGGCGCAGTTTGAGACGCTGTTCCTGGTGGGCTTCAACGAATTGCGGGACGGCCGGCTCTACGACGCGGTGGCCGTCATCGAACGAGGACAGATCCTGGGCCACTACCACAAGGCCATGCCCGTGTTTTCTTACGTGACGCCCGGTCGCGAGTTCCCGGTGTTCGAGAAGAAAGGCCTGAAGTTCGGCATCGTGATTTGCGCCGACGGTGGTTACATCGAACCGGCTCGGATCCTGGCACTCAAGGGCGCTCGGCTGATCTTCGCCCCCCACTACAACTTCGTGGGAGACCCGGTTGATCACTACCAGATGGTGCGCCACGACCACGTCGCGCGGGCGATCGAGAATGGCGTGTATTTCCTGCGTGGCAACAACGTGGTACCAGATCGAACGGTGGAGGGCCTGGGCAACTCAGGCTACGGTTACGGAGACAGCTATCTGCTGGACCCGCACGGTGAAATTGTAGCAGGCGCCGGGCTCAACGCCGAATATCTGATGATCTACAATCTGGACCTCGCGAAGAAGTACCGCAATCAGCCGGTCTCGCGCAGTCGTACTTCGGCCATCGAACTGCTCAACATCCTGTCCGACGTCTTGAAGGAGACGGCGGGGTCTTGATCGCGCCGAGGTGGCGGGGAGCCTGTGGCCGCGATACGGAGTGTTGGAAGGGTGAGCCAAGGTCCTCCGTGAGTGTTTGGATGAGCAAGCGGGACGCTTGCTCTACGGCGTGGGGTTCTGGATGAGCAAGCGAGACGCTTGCTCTACGGCGTGGGGTTCTGGATGAGCAAGCGAGACGCTTGCTCTACGGGTGTGGTTGGCGGCGCTGGGGGGAGATGCTGTTCGAGGTACGTCGTCATCAGACGCCGCAGATGGAGCGTCGTGTTCTTGCCCTCGCGGATGGCATGCGTGCGATTCGGATAGGCCATCATCGCGAAGGGCTTGTCGAGTCGAACCAGCTCGTTAATCAACAGCTCCATCGTCTGATAGTGGCAGTTGTCGTCCCCGGTGCCATGGATGAGCAGCAAGTTGCCCTTGAGCTGGTGTGCGAAGTTGATGGAGGATCCCTGGATGAACGCTTCCGGATTGTCGCCGGGCAGGCCCATGTATCGTTCCTGATAAATGGAATCGTAGTAGCGCTGGTTGGGGACCGGCGCGACAGCTATGGCGGTCTGGTAGAGGTCCGGGTACTTGAAGATCGCGTGCAGCGAGGACGAACCCCCTCCGCTCCAGCCCCACACGCCGACCCGCTCCGAGTCCAAATATGGGCGATCGTGCAGGACCGCGGTCAGGGCCGCCGCCTGGTCCTGGGGCCCCAGAATCCCGACCTGATGATGCACGCACTTCCGCCAAGCGCGTCCCCGCGGAGCGGGAGTGCCGCGATTGTCGAAACTCATCACGACGTACCCGCGCTGGGCCAACATCCAGTGCCACAGCGAGTTGCTCCCACCCCACTGATCCAATACCGTCTGTCCAGCCGGTTCACCGTAAACGTGCACCAGTAACGGATACTTCTTGGCAGGGTCCAGCGAAGGTGGCTTCAGACACCATCCGTCGAGGACGACACCGTGGCCGATATCCACGCGCAGGAACTCCGTGGTGGGCAGTTTCAGCTGCCGCACATTCTCGCGCACTGCCTGGTTCTCCTCCAGTACGCGCATCGTCGCATGAGCCGGGAGCGACACCAGTTGCACGGTGGGCGGATGGTCAAAGGTCGACGAGCTGACAATCGCCGTGCGGCCGTCCGGCGCGAGGCGGTAGACGTGCGTCCCTGCGGACTCGGCGGGTGTCACACGTGTCAGACCCGATCCATCCAGCTGAATGCGATACAGATACCGCTGGCACGCGTTGTCCGGTGACGCGATGAAGTACAGGCACTGCTCGCGTTCGTCCACCTGCAGCAGTTCGATGACGTCGTAGTCACCGGCCGTGATCCGCTTGAGCTCGCCGCCATCCCGCGACCCGAGATATGCGTGGCGCCACCCGTCACGTTCGCTGATCCAGGTGAACGACTTGCCGTCCGCCAGCCACCGCATTTCGTCGTGAATGTCGACCCAGGCGTCGTCGCTTTCCTCCAGCAGCGTCGAGACGTCACCCGTCGCCGCGCTGGCCACCAGAACTCGATTGACATTCTGGCGTCGATTCAACTGCTTCAACACGATCTCGGTCGGATTGATCCACTCCATCCGGGCGACGTAATTGTCTCGCGGATCGCCCGGCACATCCAGCCAGCACGTTTCGCCGGAGTCCAGTCGCACCACCCCGAGGCGGCACGTAGGATTGACTTCTCCGACCTTCGGATACGCGAACTCTGTCACCTGCGGATAGAAACTGTCCGTGTTATTGACCAGGGGGAACTTCGGTACCTCCCGACTGTCCAGTTGCCAGTAGGCGATGGCGGTTCCGTCCGGACTCCACCGGAATCCATCGCGCAGGGAAAGCTCTTCTTCATAGACCCAATCAAACGTTCCGTTGACGATGTCCGGCGAGTCGCTGCTGGTGAGTTGCCGAACCTTGTGGTCGTGCAGGTCTTCCACCCAGAGATCCCGATCGCACACGTAGGCCACCTGGCGGCCCGTGGGAGAGATCTTGGCGAACATCAGGGACGCGACCTGCGCTTCGCCACCCAGTTGCCGCAATTGACGACTCGTCCGGTCGAGCAGCCAGTAATCGCCACGCGTCTTTGCGCGCCACACACGCTGAGCGTTCGTGTAGATCAACAACTGCGCGCGATCCCGCGACCAGGCGTAATCGTCGACGACCAGAGCTGTTTCTCGGCCGGGCGGCACGAACTGCTGCGCGGGTACCACAACCGTACGCGCACCCGTGGCGACGTCGTACTGCACAATCTCCGTGCCACCATCACGAGCGTTTTCCCGCACCTCGTAAGCGCTTCCCGTATCCAACCAGCGCGCCTCGACATCGGTCGCCTGGAACTCGCGGCTGTCGAAGATGCGTGACAGAGTCAGCTCGGAGCGATCCGCGTCGATCTCCTGGCCTCTCGCGGACGAACCAGCCCCGCAAACGATCAGCAGCGACAGTGACAATATTCCGCGCAAGTAGCTCATCTTCATGCTCGTGACGTTCGACGGTGGTCGTGCGGTTGTTTCAGCCCCTATGGCCCAGCATGCGTGGAGACAACGCGGTCGTCAATCTGCGGTTGAACCGAATCCTCTGTCAAGTGTCCGTGAGCCGGTACGATCGGCCACTGCCGGGATGCCTCCCACCCCAGAGCATTGTGCCAGTCACAACGGCGTTTGTGCCTTGCGGGTCTTCCCGAGCGATGCAATTCGGACTCGCCCACGTAATTGACGATCATTTGGGTTTGCGGCATGATGACGGGCAGGTGCATCCACGATCGCCGATCGATGGCCTGCGACAACTCGGAATCCGTTTCCTGCGTACGAGACCGGAGCTTTTCATGAAGATCACCGTGGATTGCCGTCCGACGACGAAGATGACCCTCCCCAGGCGGCCACGACGATCCCGCTGGATGTGCCACCTGGCATGGTTGGGGCTGCTGTTGGTGCGAGGCGAGCACCTGGTGACGGCGGCTGACGAGCAACTGCCGCAATTTGTGCGGTGCGTCGACATTGTGCACATGACGCACACCGATGTCGGCTACACGGATCATCCGGTGGTATGCCGCGAGCAGCAGATGCGGTACTTGGACATCGCGATTGACGCGGTGCTGGCCACGCGCGACAAACCGCCGGCTCAGCGGTTCTACTGGACGGCCGAGACAACGCTCGCGGTCGATGATTGGTGGCGGTCTGCCACGCCCGCTCGCCGGCAGGAGTTTCTGCAGGCGGTCCGCAGCGGGCAACTGGAGATTGCGGCGTTGCCGCTGAATCAGACGCCGACGCTCGATGCTGCCGAGTGGCAGACGATGACGCATTGGATCCCGGAAGATCTCTGGCAGAAAGTTCAGCCCCGCGTGGCCGTCCAGAACGACGTGAATGGTTTCCCGCGAGCGGGCGCAGTGGCCTTGTTGGACCGCGGAGTGCACTCGCTGTTAATGGGGATCAATCCGACGCTCGGGGCGGCACCCTTGCCGACACCGACGGCCTTCTGGTGGAAGATGCCCGACGGTCGGCGGTTGTTCGTGTGGCTGGGCGATCACTACACGCGCAGGCTTCTACTACTTCCATTCCGACACCTGGCGACGCGGTCCGGTTCCCGAGTCGACCGACACGCGGTATCGCCCGGCCCGCCCCGGCGAACTCTTCCGGGCCGATGAGGCGACGCGTCCGGGCCGCGCACGCTCATGTATTGGGCGAACTGCGGAAGCTCGAAGCGACCGGCTACAAGTACCCGCGCTGGTGGCGCCGGTCACCAACGAATGGCGCATGGACAACGATCCTCCGTTCCCTGCCATGGCTGAGTTTGTGGCAACCTGGCAGCGGCTTGGCCTGCAGCCCCAGTTGCGGATGGCGACGGTCGGCGACTCGCTGCGGATGATGCAGGACGGAGATCGGAGACCAGATTCCCGAATTGACGGGGGAATGGCCCGACTGGTGGGCCAATGGTGTCGCTTCCGGCCCGCGCGAGCTGGCCGCCAGTCGCCGTGCCAAACGCTTGACGGCCGCGGCCATGTCTCCGGTGTGGGGACCGATGCACGAGCAGGCGACTCGCGCCGCCCACGCCATACTCCGCGACCTGTGCCTGTTCGACGAGCACACGTGGGGTGCCAGCGACAGCGTGGGACAGCCGCACAGCCTGGAGACCTGGGCCCAGTACAACGAGAAGTCGCGGACGGCGTACCGACCGATGGCCCTGGCGAAACTGCTGCTGGCTCAGCGTTCGCGCACGGCCATTTACCCGCGCGAAGCAGGGCTCTACGTGGTCAATACGGCGGGTCTGCCGTGGAGTGGTTGGGTCGTGATGCCCGCGTCCTGTCTGCGGGGTGATTTCCACTCGTTGCGGCATCCCGAAACGCACGAGGCGATCCCGCTCCTGTTCGAACCCGGCTATCGGCCTCACTCGGTGGCCGACGCCGCGGAGTACTCCCCGACCAATACCTCGGAGACGTTTCCCGATCTCAGCCCGAATCAGCAGGTCCGGTTCTGGATCAATTCGCTGGCCGGCGAGTCGATACAGCGTTTTCAGTTGAGCGAGGAGGTCGTCGAAGCGGAGAAACCCTCTCCTGCACCGACCGTGCAAGTGGATGACAGCGGCTGGCCGGTCGCGGCGACCTGGCCCGGAATGGAACAGCCGCTGTTCACGGCGGGCACGGGGGACTTCCAGTCGGTCTCCGTCAACGGATTTGCCGGGCGCTGGAGCTTCCTGGACATCTTTCCGGTGGCAGACCCCGCCCAGCGCGAGAAATTACGTGCGGAGAAGTTGCGTGTCGAAGACGCCGCCCCGCACGGGCCGGCCGCAGTCCGGCAGAATCCGCACACGACCGTATACACCCAGACGCTGCAGCATTCGCGCCTGCGATGGCTGACGCGCGAGCTGGAGCTGTGGCACGACACGCCGCGGGCCCGCTGGACCATCCGCCTCGATCGCCTGGCGGGCGAGTTGCCCGAGATCTTCTTTCTCGGCTTCACGTTGCCCTGTCCGGGGGTCTTGCCGTCTGCCAGCAACGGCGGCCTGCCGTTCGTGCCTTACCAGGACCAGTTGCCCGGGACATGCCGCGATTACTTCAGCATCGACGGCTGGCTGAACTACGCGACGCCGGCCGGCCAGTGGCTGTGGGCCACTCGCGACGCCCCGCTGGTGACGTTCCAGGACCACCAGGTTCTGGCACGGGCCCACGAGGCGCCGGTGCAGACCAACCGCGTGCTGGCGATGCTGTTTAACAACGTCTGGTTCACCAATTTTGTGGCGGACAGCCATGGAGCGCTGGAATTCCAGTTCGATCTGACCTGGACACCATCTGGAAACGCCTCGGCGAACCATGCCATAATTGCAGAGACGCTGCAGGCGGAGCCGACGGTCGTGATCAATGTGGAGGAACGTGAGCACCCGACCTTTATGCACAGACTGCATCGATGAGCGTCGTCAGGAGGATGACCGCAGCGATTTCTCGATGCGACCCCAGGAGATACTGGACATGAACGCAACTTACAGGCCAGTGGTTGTGTGGACCGCCGCGGTCTTGTGGGTTGGCCTTCTCTTCTTCGCCAGCGCATTGCGTGCGGTGGCAGCGGAACCGCCGATCGCATTGCACCCAGAGAATCCGCACTATTTCGTCTGGCACGGCGAACCGACGCTTCTGATCACGTCGGGGGAGCATTACGGCGCGGTGATGAACCTGGACTTTGATTACGTGCGGTATTTTGATGAGCTGCAACGGAACAAGCTGAATCACACACGCACGTTCAGCGGCGTCTATCGCGAAACCCCGGCGCGTTCGGCATCACGGATAACACACTCGCTCCTTTGGCCGAACGCTTCGTCTGCCCTTGGGCACGCAGCGACGTGCCCGGGTACGCCGAGGGTGGAAACAAGTTCGATGTGAGCAAATGGGACCCGGCGTATTTTGACCGGCTCCGCGATTTCCTCGCACAGGCACAGAAACGCGGCGTCGTGGTGGAGCTGAACTTGTTCTGCCCGATGTACGAAGATGTGATGTGGAATGCCTGCCCGTTGAATCCCGTGAATAACGTCAACGGCCTGCCGGCGTGCCCGCGGGAAGAGGTCTTCACACTCAAGCATCCCCAGTTGCTCGAAGTCCAACTGGCAGTCACGCGTAAGATCGTGCAGGAACTCCGCGAGTTCGACAACCTCTATTACGAAATCTGTAATGAGCCGTATTTCGGTGGCGTGACGATGGAATGGCAGCATCGCGTCGTCGACGAGATCGTGGCGGTGGAGAAGGACTTCGAACATCGCCATCTCATTTCGCTCAATATCGCCAACGGGCGCCAGCAGGTGGAGAACCCGCATCCGGCCGTATCCATTTTCAACTTCCACTACTGCGTTCCGCCCGACACGGTCGCCATGAACTACGGGTTGAACAAAGTCATCGGAGAAAACGAGACCGGGTTTCGGGGTAAGGACGACGCCTTGTATCGCACCGAAGGCTGGGATTTCCTGATCGCGGGCGGCACCTTGTACAACAACCTGGACTATTCCTTCACCGCCAAACACCCCGACGGGACATTTCTGGAATATCAGTCACCCGGCGGTGGCAGCCCGGACCTGCGGGGCCAATTGAGGATTCTGCGGGATTTCCTGTACGAGTTCGCCTTCGTGGCCATGAAGCCGGATAATTCGGTGATCGTGAGTGTGCCCGCCGAACTGGAGGCCCGGGCGCTGGTCGAGCCTGAAAAAGCCTACGCGATCTACCTCCACGTCCCCCTCCCCAAGGACTTCAAACCGGAAGTGCTGCAGAAGCCACTCTCGGCTCCCGTGACGTTCAATCTGCCCCGCGGCCGCTACCAGACGCATTGGGTGAACACCAAGACGGGAGCCGTCGACAAGTCGGAGACTTTCGATCACGACGGTGGCGAGAAGCAGATGACGTCGCCGGAGTTTGTCGTGGACATTGCGCTGCGCATTGTGCGGCACTGAGCGGGCGGGCCGGTTATTCGCTGTGAGTCGTGTAGATGTTTCCCTTGCGGAGGGCCTCGGCCATGGCGCGGGGCACGTCCGCCTCCGCCATCACCACTCCGGCGCGATTCTCGGCGACCTTGGCCTTCATCACCTGTTCGGCGGCCACCGCTTCGGCACGGCGCAGTTCCGCCTTGGCTCGCGCCACGCGCGTGTCGGCCTCGGCCTGATCGGCCTGCAGTCGGGCACCGATGTTCTCGCCGACGTCGATGTCGGCGATGTCGATCGACACGATGGCGAAAGCCGTGTGGGCATCCAGGCCGCGGGCCAGCACCGCCCGGGTGATTCGATCGGGCGTCTCCAGCACTGCCAAGTGCGTGTCGGACGAGCCGATGGACGTGATGATGCCCTCGCCGACCCGAGCGATGACCGTTTCCTCGGTGGCTCCGCCAATCAACTGCTCCAGGTTCGTGCGGACCGTCACCCGCGCCGAATCCGCAGTTCCACACCGTTCTTGGCGATGGCGCTGAGCGTCGTCTTGCCGCTGCGGCGCGGATCGGGGCAGTCGATGACCTTGGGATGGACGCTCGTCCGCACGGCATCCATCACATCGCGTCCCGCCAGGTCAATGGCCGCCGCCCGATCGAAGTCCAGATCGATGTCCGCGCGATGCGCCGCGATGATGGCATGCATGACGTTCATCACGTTGCCGCCGGCCAGATAATGGGCCTCCAGACGGGCCGTGCTGATCCCCGTGCGGCGATTGATATCCAGGCCGGCCTGCGCCGTCATGATCTTCGCCTGCACGATGACTCGCGGGTTCACCTGGCGAAATCCCATGCCGATCAGGCTCGAGAAACTCACGTCGGCATCCGACATGAACGCCTGAAACCACAGCTTGCCGTAGATGGGAATGAAGATGACAAGCACGAGCCCAATGAGCAGTGCCACGGCCACGATGGCGTACACCACAAACATCCACCACTGGAAGCCTTCGGTCGCCTTCTGTAGGGCCTTACCGAAAGGTTGTTCCACTTGAGCCAGCAACAGCGTAAGTTGACTGATCATGAGTCGCATCCCATTTGACGAATCAGCGGAATGTTGCCTGCCTCAACCGTGCGCGACCGATGCGGCCTACGCCGAAGACGGTCGCCCGTGACCTCTCGATGATATCCCATTATTCAGCGCAGAGATAGCACTCGAGCACCGGGCGGGACCCGTCTGGCCGTGCCAGCGTCTATTCGATCCAACCGCCGCCCAGCACGCGATCCCCGTCGTAACACACAACGGCCTGCCCCGGGGCGACCCCGTAACAGGGTTCGTCGAACTCGACTTCCAGCCGGTCGTCCACCAGGACGCGAGCGGAAGCGTGGGCCGGAGGCGTATTGTAGCGGATCTTCGCCTGGCAACGAAATAGTTCCGGGGGCGGTTTCGACAGCCAATTCGTGCGCTGGGCCGCCAGACGGTCGCCGGGCCAGATGCGGCGCGTCGCCCAATCACGACGTCCCGCGTCTCCGGGTCGATGCGGACCACGAAATAGGGTTCCCCCATGGCGACTCCCAGTCCCTTCCGCTGGCCGATCGTGAAGCGTTCGATGCCCGCATGTGTCCCCACGCTCCGACCATCGGTGGTGACGATCCGGCCGGACGTGTCGCGATCACCGCGTCGCGCCCGAACAAACTCGTCGTGCCTGCCGTCCGGCACGAAACAGATTTCCTGGCTGTCTCGTTTGTCCGCCACGCGCAGTCCCAGTTCGGCCGCGATCGAACGGATCTCCGGCTTGCGATACGAGCCGACCGGCAACAGCATGCGATCGAGCCGCGCGGGACGGATGCCAAACAACACGTAGGACTGGTCCTTGTCGTGGTCCACGCCGCGGCAGAGCATCGGCGTCCCGTCCGTGGCCTGCGTGCGCCGGGCATAGTGGCCGGTCGCCACGTACTGGGCATCGACGCTGTCGGCGTAGTCGAACAACTTGCCGAACTTCAGCCACTGATTGCACACGACACAGGGATTCGGAGTCCGGCCGCGGACGTATTCGTCCACGAAGTAATCGATGATGCGGCCGAAATCGGCCTGCAGATTCAGCGCATAGAAGGGAATATCGAGTCGATCGGCCACGCGTCGCGCGTCGGCCGCATCGGCGGCACTGCAACAGCCCTGCTTGTGATCGGAGCGGGTGGCGAGTACCGGCAGATCGAGTCCCGGCCCGGATTCGGTTGCGCACGGTGGCCCGGCCGTGTCGCCGTGCCGCATGAAGACACCGATCACGTCGTGACCCGCCTGCAGCAACAGATGGGCTGCGACACTACTGTCGACCCCACCGGACATGGCCAGCACAACTCGCGACATCGGACCCGAAACGCCCTTAGCAGAAACCCGCGGATTGGAGACAACTCAAGTCTAGGAGGCTCGGCAGCTGGAGGGAACCGCACGGGGCTCGACGGCGCAACGCCCGCACGGCTCAACCGCCGCGTCGGGCTTCCCTCCCAGGGCTCCCGACCGCTATAGTTCCAATACACGCGGCCGCTTGGCACCTGCGGCACCCTCTCGGTTGTTTCACTTACTCGGGGAACTCCTGGCATGGAATCCGAAATCGTCGATCTGGCCGACAATCTTCAAGAGCGGATCGTCAACCTACGAGACAGTCTTTGACTACGCCAAGAAGAAGGCTCAGATCGCAGAGATTGAACAGCAGATGGCCGCGCCCGGTTTCTGGGACAATCAGGAGACGGCTCAGCAGACGGTGGCGTCGCTCAAAGTCCCTCAAGGCGATCCTCGCCCCGTTGGAAGAGGCCCTGCGCGTGCGCGGAGGATCTCGACGCGCATGATCGAAATGGCCCGAGGAAGACGCGTCGCTCGAAGCCGAAGTCACGCAAGAAGTCAGGCGTCTCGAGACCCTCGTTGACAATCTGGAACTCAAGTCGCTGCTGAGCGGGCCCAACGACGAGCGCAGGCGGCCATTCTCACCATCAACGCGCGCGACGGCGGGCACCGACGCGGCCGACTGGGCCGAGATGCTGCTGCGGATGTACATGCTGTGGGCCCAGAAGAACGACTACTCGGTCACCCTGATGGACCGCAGCGACAACGAAGAGGCGGGGATCAACAACGCGACCGATCGCCATTCGCGGCCCGATGGCCTACGGCTACCTCAAGGGCGAGACGGGCATCCATCGCCTGGTCCGCATCAGTCCGTTCAATGCGGAAGGCAAACGGCAAACCAGTTTCGCGGCCGTGGATGTCTCACCCGACGTTTCCGACGACGTCGAAATCGAAATCGACGAAGACGATGTGCGCACGGACACGTTTCGCGTCGAGTGGCGCCGGTGGACAGCACGTCAACAAGACCGACAGCGCGATTCGCCTGACCCACATCCCGACCGGGATCGTCGTGCAGTGCCAGAACGAGCGCAGCCAGCACAAGAACCGCGCTGCCGCCTGGAAAATGCTCCGCGCACGCATGGCCCGGCTGGAAGAAGAGAAACGCGAGGCCGAGCAGGCTCAGAAGTACAAGGACAAGTCGCGCGTCGGCTTCGGGTCGCAGATCCGCAACTACTTCCTGCACCCCGACCAACGCGTCAAGGACGCCCGGACCGGATTACGCCGAAGGCAGTTTCCAGAAAGTGCTCGACGGCGGCATCCAGGGATTCCTGGACGCTTACCTGCGGTGGCGCGTGGCGAACAATTAGGCGGCTGGCATATCGTCCCACGGAGGTCGCCAGAACGGCAGCCGAGGCAACAGGGCCGCCGCCATGTTCGAGCGCGACGCGAGTCGATGTGGCGAGTCGGCCGGCAGCGATGGCGTCTCGCACGTCGAGGTGCCCCAGCAGCAGTTGCGCCATGTCATAACGCGAACAACGCAGGTAACTGCGACCCAGCGTACCCTGGATCAACTGCACATTCCGGCGGCTGATCACCAGCCGGAACTTCTCGTCGTTGATGCAGCAGCTCCTAGCTGACAGGGCGCCGCAACCCGGCTGCCGTGATCCGGTCCGCCAAACTGCGACTGATCAGCTTCAGGAACCGTCGCGGCCGGAACAGGTTGGCCATGAACACCAGGCCCTTGTCGGCTTCGTGACGGGAGTGAGTTGCCGTCCGGCCGCCAGGAACAACGCATGCAGTGGCGCATCCGGCGGTCCATCCAACTGCACGCGATGGAAATCCCGTTCGATGGCATCGCCGCAGACGCGAGCCAGCAGCTGAATGGAAGCCTCCGGGTGCTCCCGGGAGCACATCATCTCCACGATCCGGCCCTCCCGGGTCGCGGCGTAGCCGACGATCGGCGAGAGAGATTCATCCAGCTCGAACCGATCGGGACCATCGATGGCGACATACACCCGCTCGTTGCCGCCGCGCCGCACGAGCCACTGCCAGTAGGCTTCGGAGCGCACGAGCGGCCCGTAGGCAGATCTGCGTGTTTTCATCGTACAGACGCCTCAGGGCCGCCTGTTCCACCTGGCGCCACAGGCGAATGTTGTAGGTGGTCTGGCGCGGCGGGTCGGGTACGAATTCGACGGTCTGCCGTTGCGCGTCCTGGTGCAGGTGCAGGCACGACAGAATCTCGCGCGGTCCGGCTGTGGAATAGCAGTGCCGCCCACAGACGACCCAACCACGCCGCGCGTAGAACCGCGGCAGCTCCGTGCGGAGCAGTCCCAGGACCGCACCGTCGCGGATGAGGATTTGGCGGGCAGCCTGCAGCAGCGCCGTGGCGCAACCCTGCCGCCGATACTCCGGCAGCGTGGCCACATCGGCCACCAGGCCCACCGGCAGACACCAGCCGTCCAAATCGCATCTCACGATGCACAGACGCAGATGAGCCACGATGGTCCGGCCACTCTTGATCAGCAACCGATCCGACGGCTCGTAGGTCGGATCTTCCAGTTGTGCCTGGTACTCGGCCAACGACGGCTGGTGAAATACGCTCACCAGGAACTGGTAGATCGCCGCCTGATCGCCCGGTGTCGGCGGCCACCACGCGCCAGGAGGCCTGCGGTGGCGCGCCGGATCGCGGCGCACGCGGCCGAATTCGACTGCACATTCTGGCCTTTGTCCCCCGCACCGTATCGAAGAGCCGCGTCATCGCGACCTTCGCTCTGCCCCACGCCCAACGTCGACGGAACAGAAGAATTCATGTCTCAGAATCCCTTCCGCATGCGGACTCACAACTCGCAGAGCCCCTCATCGGTCTGGCTGTCGAGGTGAATCCTCGCTGTGGACAGCTCCGGCGGCGTGTTGACGAGGCCGCAGAACGTCCGGAGTCCTTGCCCCCAATAGACCCGCACTCTCCATAGATTACGGTTCTTGCGCGAAAGTTCCAGTAGCCGTGTTCGCAAAGTCTCGGCGGGAAACAAACAGAACGGCGTACTCGCGCGAATCGAGGATCGCTTGCTGGCGGCGCAGCGAACGGAGTTCGTTGCGTTCGCCGAGCAATTGCGCGCGACGATCGTGCAGCAACGCATGCAGCGCATGATTGGCTCGTTCAATCGCCGCGTGGCGCTCCGACCTTTGCTCGCGCGGCACTTGCTGCGCGACCCACTGACGCTTTTCGGCGACGAGCTGGCGTGCCTCGGCACGACCGTCCGCATACAACTCGGGGTGATACCGCAGCTCGCGCAGCAACTGATCAATGCGCGCGATGTCGGCCTCCTCGACGCCATGTCGCGGCAGCGGCAACTTGAACGTGGCGGTCGCCACCAGATACTCCGGCGGCTCCACGCCAAAGAACCGCCGTACAATCGCGTCGGTCAACTGGTCGTACTTGGCTCCCCCGATGCCGTGAATGAAGATGTCGCTGAGCACCAGACGGGCAAACATCGTCGTCACGACCGCCCGCGGCCGCAATCGCACACCTCGCGCATGCCATTCGTCCAACTGCGCGACGCGACCGCGCGACGTCCTCGTCCGCAGACCAGGCGAGCGGCACCCGCAGCGCACGGCGGTCGGTCAGGACAACGCGGGACCCTTCGCGGCGCACGAACACGGGCCGCCGCTCGGGATCGCGTCCCGCGTCCAGAGCCAGAACGGGACCTCGGTCCAGTCGTCGTGCCGCGCCAAATCGGGCACAGGATGCGTGTGGCTGCGCACGCGATTCACCTGCCGATACTCGGCCAGGGCCCGGTTGTGAACCTCTCGCAACCGGTCGGCGTCCTGGAACAGGCAGGCGGCGAACCAGCGAAAAGGCCACGCATCGCAGACCTGGCTCAAGGGCAGTTCCAGACTGGTCAGCCCCCACCGGCCTTCCAGAATGTGGCGAGCCTCGGCCAAGGCCCGTCCCAGATTGCCGTGTTTTCGCCCGGCCTCGATCGCCCAGGGCCAGAACTCGTGGAGCAACGGGCGCGGATCAGTGGCCGGACGAGGTCCGCCGTCCGCTTCCCAAACGACTCAAACACGCTGGCATTGAGGATTCGCCGCTCCTCAAACGGTATGGGAGCCGAGGAGTCGTCCAGAGGCACGAAGGCCGTGACCGGGTCCCGCACCGATCCGGCCGGACTGCGAATCGAGGTGCTGCGGACGGCATCATTGTCGATCAGCAGGTTGACCGCATGCGCTGCCGTGCGCTGCGCGAGTGACGAAAGCACGAAATTCTTGAACCACACGCCCGGATGCACCAGTTCGGGCTGATGCCCCGCGAGAATCATCGGCGCGGTGACTCCCAGATCGTCCCTCGCCACGTCGCGATATTCCGCCGTGTAGGCGCGAGCGTGCTCCACAACGATCGCCGCGCCTCGCTCTGCAGGTCACTCAGGCGACAGCCACCCAAGTCCAGGTCGGCTTCCTGTCGCAGGGCCAGATTCTGATCGAGGAATGCCGATTCATCGGTCAGCGGCGGATCGCACAGAGATTCCCCATCTTCGCGAGGGGCTCGCAGGCGTTTGTAGGCAATCGAATGGGCCATTGTTTTCATCCGACACTCCTGCCACGCAATGGGTCGACCGCAGCCGGCACGTCCAGTCCCGACGTGAGGATGCTGCGATCCAGCACTTCGTAGTAGTAGCGCAGTCGCGTGTCGGCATCATCGAGCATGCCGCCGAACGAGCGTTCTTCTTCCAGGTAGATGAGCGGCACGGGCAGCTCGACGATCCGCAGGCCGAGCGCGACCGCCTGGACCCAAAGCTCCAGCGGCATCGCGTAACCGGTCTCCTGCAGCCGCAGCTGTTTCAAGGCGGCCACGCGGTAGGCCTTGAAGCCGCAGAAGGCGTCGGTCAGTTGCAGCCCCAGCCGCTCGTTGAGTTCCCGGGTCATGCGGAGATTGATCCGCTGCCGTTGTGCCGGCGGCGGGGAATCGCCCGGATACTTCTTGAGATAGCGGCTCCCCGACACAATATCCACGTCGTGACAAGCGGCGGCAAATCGCGGAATCCGCTGTGGTTCGTGTTGCCCGTCACAGTCAATCGTCACCAGCACTTCGAACCGGTGTTTCACCGCATATTGAAACGCGGTGATCAACGCCGCTCCATAGCCCACATTCTGCGGGTGGGTCACCACGACGACGTCCGTTCGGGCGGCCAACTGCGCGGCCGTCTCGTCCGTCGAACCGTCGTCCACCACCAAGATTTCCGGACAATGTTGCCGCACCTCGTCCAACACGCCGTCCACGTGGTGCGCTTCATTGAACACCGGCAGTGCGGTCAACCAGCGCACGGGCATGTCAGCCATATTGTGGGACTCATGGGAGGTTTGAGGCGTCCTCGGCACCTGGTACCCATTCTAGAGACCGATACCACCCCGTCAACTTCTCGCACCACGGGCCAGGGAAAGAGAGAAAGTCGAGAGGAGAGCAGTCGTTGATCCCGCCGACAACCGGCGCGCGGGAGTCCTCCCGCCACCCGGGTGGATCGGGATGACCTTGCCGGAATCAAATTGAATACGGACTGCCCAATCGGTAGACTCAGGAGGCCGACGCGGTGCGCGGAGAATCGGGCCGGTCGATTGGGAACCGTGGGGGGATTCCTCGATGTGGAAACGGATCCAAGGGTTCTTCACCAGCCTTGGGGACTCGGGGCAGCTGCAGCGGGAAATCGCGGACCGCAAGCGGGCCGAAGAAGCGTTGCTGGCCTCGCGTGCCGAATACCAATCGCTGGTGGAAAGCCTTCCTCTGAATGTTTTTCGCAAGGATCTCGACGGCCGCATCGTGTCGGCGAATCAACGGTTCTGTGATTCGATCGGTCGACCGCTGGCCGCGATTCGAGGCAAGACGGATCTCGACCTCTTCCCTTCCGGAAAATGCCCACAAGTACCGGAGCGATGACCGCCACGTGATCGAGACCGGTCAGGTATTGGAGGATGTCGAAGAGAACTACGGTTCGGACAACCAGAAACGCTACGTGCACGTGCTCAAAGCGCCCGCCCGCGATGCGAGCGGTCAGGTGGTCGGCATCCAGGGCATGTTCTGGGACGTCACGGAGCGGGTGCGGGCCCAGGAAGAATTCGACCGCCTGTTTGCCGTGTCACTCGACATGATGTGCGTGGCGGGGATCGACGGATACTTCAAGCGTGTGAACCCGGCTTTCGAGAAATCGCTGGGCTACGCGGCCGCGGAACTGCTCGCCAGTCCCCTGGTGGACTTCGTCCATCCGGAAGACCGCGAGGCCACGATGAAAGCCTTTCGCCAGCTGCGGCACGGCACCGACATGGTGGGCTACGAGAGCCGATGTCGGTGCAAGGATGGTTCCTACCGCTGGCTGGCCTGGACCTGTCCGTCGTTGCCGGAACGCGAAACGCTGCTGTACGCGGTCGCCCGCGATACCACCGTGCGCAAACAGGCCGAGCTGGAATTGAACAAGGCCAAGGCGGCTGCCGAAGCGGCCAATCAGGCCAAGAGCGATTTCATGGCCAACATGAGCCACGAGATCCGCACGCCGCTCAATGCCATCATCGGGATGACCGAGCTCGTGCTCAGCGGTCGTGTCCGAGCAGCGACAGACCGAGTTCCTCAAGATGGTCTTCGAATCCGGAGAGGCGCTGCTGGACGTCATCAACGATGTGTTGGACTTCTCGAAAGTGGAGGCCGGCAAGCTGGAGCTCGAATCGGAGTCGTTCCGGCTCCGCGATTGCCTGGGAGACGCCCTGCGATCGTCTGGCCCATCGCTCGCGCAACGTCGACCTGGAAATCGCCAGCGACATTCACCCGGACGTTCCCGAAACGTTGATCGGTGATGCCGGCCGACTGCGCCAGATCGTCGTGAACCTGATCGGCAACTCGTTGAAATTCACCGAGACGTGGCGAAGTGATTCTGGAGGTCCGCGTGATCGTCCCGTACCGACAGCGACGTCGAGCTGGAGTTTGCGGTCCGGGACACGGGCATCGGCATCCCGGACGCCAAGCTGTCGCGGATCTTCGAGGCCTTTGAACAGGTCGACACGACCCTCACGCGCCGGTTCGGCGGCACCGGCCTGGGGCTGGCCATCTGCCGCAAGCTGACGGAGCTGATGGGGGGAAGAATCTGGGTTGAGAGCCGCCTGGGGCAGGGCAGTACGTTTCGTTTCACGACTCGGTTTCCGCTTCGTGCCGGAGGTCGCCGGCGAGCCAGGCTTCGGCGAACATCGCCGGGCACGCGGGTCTTGATCGTCGACGACAACCAGACCACGCGACGCATCCTCACCGACATGCTGTGCAGTTGGGAGATGGTCCCCACCGGCGTCTCGCGGGCCCGGGAAGCCATCGACTTGCTGGAGCGCGAAAGCCGCTCGGAAACTCCTTTTCAGCTGCTGCTGACCGACGTCCACATGCCCGATGTCGACGGGTTCACGCTGGTGGAGACGATTCGCGAGAATCCGGCCACGACGGACCTCCCCGTGATCCTGCTCACGTCGACCCACGTGCACGAGGAACTGGACCAATGCGAGCGGCTGCGCGTGACGGCGCACGTCGCCAAGCCTGTCAAGCAATCCGATCTGCTGGAAGCCATCACGTCGTCGCTGAGCCGCGTCCGCGGAACGGAACGGGCCGTGGTGTCGGCGATGGACGGCGCTCCGCCGCTGCCCCGCCTGCGCATCCTGCTGGCGGAGGACAGCATCATGAACCAGAAACTCGCCCTGGGCCTGCTGGGGGCCGATCACGACGTCACCGTGGCCACCGATGGCCGGCAGGCCGTCAACCTGGTCGAGCAGGAGACGTTCGACGTCGTGTTGATGGATGTCCAGATGCCGGTCATGGACGGCCTGGAGGCGACGCGTCTGATTCGGGCGCAGGAGCGGAGCACGGATCGGCACGTGCCGATCGTGGCGATGACGGCCCATGCCATGAAGGGCGATCGGGAACGTTGCCTGGCGGCGGGCATGGATTTCTACGTGTCCAAGCCGATTCGAGCCGCCCGGCTGTTCGAAGCCCTGCGCGGCCGCCACGGCGAAGGAACCGACCGAGGCCAGCGGCACGCTGCGGCGACGGGGGCCCACGTTGTCGGCGGGCAGGTCGTGGACTGGAGCGAAGCCCTGCACAGTGTCAACGGCGACCAGCGTCTGCTGCGGGACATTGTCGAAGCGTTCCTCGACGAATCACCCCGCCTGCTGGCGCATGATTCGCGGAGCGATCGAGCAGCGGACGGCCGAAGACGCTGCAGCGGGCCGCCCACACCCTGAAGGGATCCACACGCTACTTCGGCGCCACGCAGGTGTCCGAAATGGCCCTGCAGCTGGAGTCGATGGGAGCCGCGCGGGCACTTGGTCCACGCGCGGGACGCACTCGCGGATGTCGAACGGGAGATGGCACGACTGACGCCATTCTGGTAGATTACATGCGTGGACGAGTGATACTCGAACCCGTGACCGCCCGGTCACGCACCTGGGGCACCTCCCAGATAACCGGTGACTGGCATGACAAACATCCTGGTGGTGGACGATTCAGCGGTCGATCGACGCATCGTGGGCGGGTTACTCGAGCAGCGACCGGACTTTCACGTGATCTACGCCGAAGACGGGACCGACGCGCTGCGGAAGATGGAGACGACCCGTCCCGATATCGTGGTGACGGATATCAACATGCCGCAGAAGAACGGCCTGGAACTCGTGCGGGCCATGCGCATCCATTTCGGCGGCGTGCCGGTGATCCTGATTACCGCCCAGGGCAGCGAAGAACTGGCCGTGCAGGCCCTGGAGCATGGCGCGGCCAGCTACGTGCCCAAAGTGATTCTCCGCGAAACGCTCATCAACACGATCGACGATGTGCTGGCGCGTGGTCCGCGCCAAACGCAGCTACGAACGCCTGGTCGGAAGCATCCATCGCACCGAGTTCGACTTCACGCTGGAAAACGATCCGGCGCTGTTTGATCCGTTCATCGAGCTGTTCCAGCAGATTGTGCATGGCATGGGGCTGTGCGACGATACCGACCGGTTCCGCGTCGGAATGGCGCTCAAGGAAGCCCTTTCCAATGCCATGTATCGCGGCAATCTGGAAATCAGCTTTGAACAGACGCGGGGGAACTCGGAAGAGTTGATCGCCGGCGAAGAAATCGCCGTGGTGCGCGAACGACTCGCCCAGCCCAAGTTCGCCGACCGCCGCATCCACATTCATGTCCGGATCGATCACGAGCAGGCCGTCTTCGTGATTCGGGACGACGGCCGAGGGTTCGACACGACGCACCTGCCCAGCAAAGGAGATCTGGGCTCGCTGGATGCCGAAGGAGGAAGAGGAATTGTGTTGATGCATGCCTTCATGGATGAAGTTACGTATAATGCAGCCGGCAATGAGGTGACTCTGGTCAAACGTCGCCGCTGAGCGGCCTGTCTCGTCCCTGCCTGGCCGCGCTCGTCGGAGTTGCCAGGGATCGTTCGGTCCTGCGGCGCCAGGTGACGCCCGAGGCCGCGTCCGCCGTTCCTGCAGGAGTGCGACAGTCAGTACCGTGTCACGTGTGACGTGGGCTTGGTGTCCGTTGACCGTCGAGGAGTGAGCCAATGCCGAAAGTGCTCGTAGTCGACGACTCATCGGTCGATCGCAGCCGAACCGGCGGACTGCTGCGCAAGTCCGCGGAGCTTTCCGTCGAGTTTGCGAACAACGGTGTCCAGGCTCTGCAAGCAAATCGCCCAGTCTCCTCCCGATCTCGTATTGACCGATCTGATCATGCCGGAGATGGACGGGCTGGAACTGGTGGCGCAGATCGTCAGCCAGTATCCGCTTGATTCCCGTGATTCTGATGACCGGCCGGGGCAGCGAAGAAACGGCGGTCCGGGCGCTGAAGAGCCGGTGCCGCCAGCTACGTTCCCAAGAGCATTCTGGCGTCGCTGCTGGTCGACACCGTCCAGAACGTGCTTGGCGGCCGCCCAGGAGGAACGCTGCGAAGATCCGGCTGATGGATTGCCTGGCGAGCAGCGATACGACCTTTCGGCTGGGAAACGACGCCGCCATGATCGGTCCGCTGATCAACTATCTGCATCGGACGATCCGCGCCATCGGGGTCGTGCGACCAGGCGTGCGGTATCCGCGTGTGTGTCGCCCTGGAAGAGGCGATCAACAATGCCCTGTTCCACGGCAACCTCGAAATCAATTCGGCCCAGCGCACGGGGGACGGCGAACTGTATCGCCAGTTGGTGGCCGAACGGCTGCGCACCGCTCCTTTTCGCGACCGCGTGATCGACGTGCAAGCCAAGTTCACGCGCCAGGATGCCACCTTTGTGGTGCGCGATCAGGGCCCCGGATTCGATCCAGACATCCCTTCCCGACCCGACCGATCCGGAGAATCTGGAGAAAGCCAGTGGCCGGGGCCTCTTGTTGATGCGCACCTTCATGGACTCCGTCGAGTACAACAGCGTCGGCAACGAAGTCACCATGATCAAGCGTCACGGACAATCGGATGACGACAGAGTGACGACTTAGAGCCACCGATCGGGTCGCTCTCGTCCGCGCTGGCCCACACCTCGAGGTCCGGGAACTGCCGCGGCCATGACCTCCGGCCAGTTGCTCGACCGCGAATCGTTCGCTCGCGAAATGACCCGGCAGCAACAGCGCGACCTGCGTGGCCTCCGCTTCCAGGCACGTGTGCAGGTTGGCTTCACCGAGCACCAGCAAATCGCAACCTGCCTGCCGCGCTTTGGGCAGGAACTCACCCGCCGCACCACAAGCGACCGCCACCTTTCTACCGGCGCATCCAGCGATCCGACGAAGTGCAGGTGGTCCCGGGACAGAAACTGTTTCAGTCGTGCGGCCAACTCGCCGAGCGTGGCCGGTCGGGGCACGCGCCCGATCCGTCCGGCACCGGCACCCGGCGGTGCTCCGACGACGGGCACGAGCGGCACGATGTCCACCAGCGCGAGTCCTTCCGCCAGCCGCTGATTGATCCCGTCGCAGGTCGAATCGAAAGCCGTATGCGGGCTGTAGATGGCCACTCGATGCGTGATCAACTGCCACAGCAGCCGACCCGCCGTCGTGTCGGTGACGAGACGCTGGATGGGGCGAAAAGGGAGCGGGTGGTGGCTGACCACGAGATCGGCTCCCTTGGTCACCGCCTCGCGCGCACTGCGGGGCGTGATGGTCAGGCACGTCATCACGCGCGCCACCTCGGCCGCCGGGTCTCCGGCCAACAGCCCGGTGTTGTCCCAGTCCTCGGCCAGCACCGCGGGAGCAAAGGCGTCCAGGTATTCACGAATGATCTGCAGTCTGGGCATGTTGGCACTCGTTTCGCGAACCGTTCGCAGGCGGAAACCACTGTAATTGCTGTCGAAACTCGCATCCTCGGCACGCGCGGAGCGCTTCACAACAACGGGCTCAACAACCGAACCATGTCGTCGCACAGACGCCGAACGGCCGGACGCTGCCGCCACTGCCGGGCGTCCAGTCTCTGCGAATCACACAAGTATTTCAGCTGCTCGTCCCTCAGCCGACGCGTCACGTCGGCGCCGTAGAGCAGCATGTTCAGCTCGAAATTGATGGCGAATGAACGAATGTCGAAATTGCTCGAGCCGATCAGCGCCAGCGACTCGTCGACCGTCATGGTCTTGGAGTGCAGCAGTCCCTTGGTGTGCAGGTACAGGTTCGCGCCGGCTTGCAGCACATCGTCGTAGTAGGCGCGGCCTGCCGCGCCGACCAGGATCTGGTCGCAGCGCTGAGGAACAATCAGATCGACCTGAACGCCTCGCCAGGCTGCCAGTTGAATCGCCTGCAGCAAAGGTTCGTCCGGCACGAAATAGGGCGTCGTGATGATCACCCGCTGCCGGGCGTCGTAGATGGCACCCACCACCAGACGCTGGTAGTTCTCCACCGGAAACGTCGGACCACTTGGTAACGTCTGCGCGGGGACGCTGCCGGTCAGTTCCGGACTCACAAAGATGTCCGGACCGGTGAGTACCTCATGCGACTCCTGATGCCAGTCCGTCACAAAAATCGCCTGCAGTTCCAGCGTGATGGGACCGGTCAGTCGCACCATCATGTCGTGCCAGGCCAGCTCCTTGTGGCCGTAGCTCGCATTCACGATGTTCTGGGAGCCCGTATACGCGATCTGCCCGTCGATGATGGCCAGTTTGCGGTGATTGCGCAGATCGACCCGAGCCATCTTGCGGCGAAAGATCCCCACCGGCAGCATGGCGTGAAAGTGGATGCCGTGGGCCGTCCATTGCGCGACCAGGCCGCGGTAAGGTCTTCGCGATCCGACAGCGTCTACCAGCACGCGGCACGTGACCCCTCGCTGCACCGCCCGCCCCAACGCCTCGATCACGCGCTGCCCGGTCTCATCGTCCCAAAAGATATAGAACAGCAGGTGGACGTGATGCCGCGCCTGATCGATGTCCTCGATCAGGCGGGCAATAACTTGCTGCGTATCGGCCAGGAACACGGCCTCATTGCCACCCAGAATGGGAAATTTCCCCAACTGCTCGGCAATCCGCACCGTCGATGCGAGCTTCGGGTCCCAGGTCCGGACGGACGATGTTGACGTCACCACGAAAACGGCGAGACTCGGCTTCGAGCTTGGCGGAGATTTCCGCAATCCTGCGGCGCCGTAGATACGGAAGCCGTAAGGTGCCAAACGCCAGATAGATCGCCAGTCCGACCCAGGGCAGGAAGAAGACCAGCAATAACCACGACATGGCCGCAGCGGGCTTGTGACGACTCGCCACAATCGGCAGCATGACGAGCCGGATCAGCCATTCACTGAGGTAATACGCCAGGTACCAGGTCATGGAGGAAGGGACGGTTAACGGCCTCCGCAGCCACAACTGCGGCCGGTGTTCACGGGCGCCGACATGATGGGTGCCGACATCACGGGCGCCGACATCGCGGGAGGCGCGGACACCGTCGGAGCGTAATAGGACGTGGTCGGCACGATCATGGTCGGCGGCGCAAACACGCTGAACTCCGGCGGAGTCGGCATCCGGTAACTCATTGCCGGTCCATAGTAGGGGACGCTCGGTGGATAGTAAGTTGTCGTCGCGGGCCGCAGGAAGGGATTCAGCGCGGGAAGCCGAAAAGCCGTCCTGGGTGCGTAGTAGGTGGCGGTCGGCGCATAAAAAGTCGTGACCGGCGCGTAGTAAGTTGTCACTGGCGCCACGGCAACGCCCCCCGTCGCACAGGGATTGCAGAAGGTCACGACCGGTGGCGCGCAGGCGTCCAGCGGGACCGGAGGCTGTGCGGGCATGGGATATGTCGTCAATCCGACATCGGTCGGCCGGGAAGTAACCACCGGAATGGAAACGATCTGAGCCATGCCCAAGGTCGTCGACATTGCGACCAGAACGGTCGCCAAAGACAAGACGCGAACCATGAGGAAATCTCCCAGTGACACCCGATCAATGCGATGCGTGTACGTTCCCTGAACATTCTGCCAGCCGCCCCGTGTTGCGCGGCCACGAAGACTGCGGCACTCCCCGTGACTCGAGTCTTGCGCACCACGATCCTCGCTCGGTAAACAATACGTTAACTGTGGCGGATCGTTCGCAGAATTGTCGCCCGCCGCGGCCAGAAGATCCACTCTTTCCGAGGGCAATACGACTAAATTGTGCGACGTCGATCGATAAGGACATGGCACAATCGACACAATCGACAAAGACAATCGTGTCGTGTCACCCAAAAGACGACCCTCGCTTCAGGGGACTTCCTGAAGCGAGGGTTCAAAAAAGGAGCTGATGTGCTGTTGAAACGTAATGAAAAACTCGAATGCTACAACTCGACACACGATCCATGTTCGCGACGAGGACCAGACTCCATTCGGTTCCTCAAGGAGAACTCACCGGTGGATCAAGCATCCAAGCCCCTCCGTATTGGAACTACGAAGTTGAATCCATGACGGTCCCGTTGTAACAGATTGCCGCGAATCAGTTCAACACTTTCTTGGCAATATTTTGTGCTGCTCCCGGCACCGATCGTCCAGCTCTGTAGTCGGTTATTTCTGTATCCCGACGATTGGCGACGTCACGCGGCAGCGACCTGCACGCACTCGAATCCGTGCTCAGCATGGCCAGCGATCGCTCGGCGATTCGCCGTTGCGGCCTGTTCCCCGCGGGTGGCCGGGTGCCGGTGGTCAGTACGGGTGTGTCGGATCTTGACAAAGGATCAGCACACCTACAGAGTAGGACCCATGGCAACACATCCGATCGTGGTTATTCCTGGTGATGGCATTGGACCGGAAGTCACCGTGGCAGTGCAACGGATTCTGGCGGCCGCCCAGGCGCCGATCGAGTGGCACACACGACTGGCTGGAATCGCCGCCCTGGAATCCCAGGACGAAGTGCTCCCGGATGAGACGATCGAACTGATTCGTCGCGTCGGCCTGGCGCTCAAGGGGCCCTGCACGACCCCCGTTGGCGAGGGATTCACATCGATTAATGTCCAGCTGCGCAAGCGCTTGAATTTGTATGCCGCGGTCCGTCCGGTCCGCAACCTGGAGGGAGTCCCCACGCGATTCGACGGCGTGGATCTCGTGATCATTCGGGAGAACACGGAAGGCTTGTACAGCGGCGTGGAAAACCATGTCACCGACGACGTGGTGATGAGCATGAAGGTGGCGACGCAGACGGCCTGCCTGCGTATCGCGCGGTGGGCGTTTCGATTTGCCACCCGCCGGCAGCTTCCCAAGATCACGGTCTTCCACAAGGCCAACATCATGAAGTTGACCGACGGCCTGTTCATCAAGTGTGCGCGAAAGATCCACGAGCAGGAGTATCCGAACATCGAGTACCAGGAGCTGATCATCGACGCCGGCTGCATGCGTCTGGTCCAGGATCCTTCCCGGTTCCACGTGCTGTTGCTGGAGAACCTGTACGGCGATGTGGTCAGCGACCTGTGCGCGGGCCTGGTCGGCGGGCTGGGAGTCGTACCGGGAGCCAATATCGGCGACGAGCAAGCCGTCTTTGAAGCCGTGCACGGTTCAGCCCCCGACATTGCGGGTCAGGGCATCGCCAATCCGTTGGCGCTGCTTATGTCGGCCGTCATGATGCTCAATCACCTGGCCGAAAAGGCGGCGGATGCACAGTGCCAATCCGTGGCCGCCCGCATCCGGCAGGCCTACAACCTGGCCCTGAAGGATGGTGCCAAGACTCGAGATCTCGGGGGCGACCTGGGAACCGAGGCCTTTGCCGACGCCGTCATCCAACGTCTGGGAAAGGCCTAGCCCGCTCCCGGCCCGCCGGGGGTGTTGGCCGACACCAGGGTGCGTTACACTACGCACTCTCCAGGGGAGGCCGCGATGTCGCTGTGCCGCGGATACCGGAGCCTCCATCTCCTTCTTCAATCCAAAGGACACGTCATGAAGCACATCAGTTTTTGCCTGCTACTTGTCGCTTTCCTCGCCGCGCCGCTGGCCGCCCAACCGGCCGCGTCCCCTGCCGGCGACCAGGCTCCCAAGACGCTCAAGGATCAGGCCAGTTACGGGATCGGTTTCAATATTGGCAAAACCTGAAGCAAGATGAACTGGACGTGAACCCGGCCCTGATCGCCCGCGGGCTGATCGATGCGCTGTCCGGCAACAAACCGGCTCTGACCGAAGAACAGATCCAGAAAGCACTCGAAGAGTTCCAGAAGATCGTCGAGCAACAGGCAGCGCAACGCGCCGGCAAGGCCGCCCAGGAAGGTGAGGCTTTTCTGGCCGAGAACTGCCAAGAAAGAAGGCGTCGTGACGTTGCCGAGCGGACTGCAGTACAAGGTGCTCAAGAAGGGCAACGGCCCGAGTCCGAAGGAAACCGATACGGTCCGCACGCATTACCACGGCACGTTCATCAACGGCAAAGTGTTTGACAGTTCGGTCGAGCGCGGTGAGCCGGCTGAGTTCCCGGTCAACCGGGTCATCCCCGGCTGGACGGAAGCACTTCAGTTGATGAAAGTCGGCGACAAATGGCAGCTGTTCATTCCGTCGAAACTCGCCTACGGCAAGCGCGGCAGCCCAGGTGGGATTGCTCCCGACACGGCGCTGATCTTTGAAGTGGAACTGCTGGAGATCCTGAGCGGTGCACCGGCTATCCCCAGCAGCCCACAGCCAAACCGAAGTAACCGTCTCGCACAGATGTCCGAGCAATCGACTTGAGACCAACCCATTGCAACAGCGGAGCCCCCTGGTGCTCCGCTGATGCTTTCTCGCGATTGCGCCATGCACGCTGATTCGCCCAGACGACCGTCACCATCGTCGCGTACGGTCCCCAGATGTCCCCCAGTTTCGTGTTGACCGCGTGCCAGCGCGGTAAACGTCGTGTCGATCGTCTCGGCAATCAGTCGCACCGAACCGTCGCCCAACAGGAAATGCGTCCCCGAGGGATGCTCGCTGCTGAAGTCGTGCGTGTGCCCGCCGGTATTGGGCGGGTAGAAGGCGGTGCCGAGAAGCCGGCCGGGCGCGCAATCGATCCCTGCCACCGTCCCGACCCAGGTCGAGTATTCCAGCCTCGAACTCCGTTCTCCGGCCACGAACGTCTGGCTCAGGCCGTCCCTCAAGTCGGCAAAACGGATCTTGCTGTTGTGGAAGAACGAGCCGTCGCTCGTGCACTGGACGCCCTCCGGCAGTGTGCCGCAGACATGGACGTCGCCCGTGCCCCACACGCCCACGTAGTTGGCGGTGACGAATTCGAACGTCCCCTCGCCGGTATCCACGTCGATATTGAGGAACTTATTCTCGCCAATGTCGGAAGGGCAACGGAACGTCGGCAAGCTGCAAGAGGCGGACCACGTCGTTGACCGGGTCGGTCACCGGCCGTTTGAAATTGATGAAATTCTCCTGCACGTTGCGCCTGCTCGATGAACGGCAGGATGCGGGCGGCCCAACCCCAGCCGGGCGTGCCCAGCCCGTATGGCTGTCCGGTGGTCGCGTCGTAGCCGTCCCAGCCCGCCGGCAATTGCTGGAAGAGTATCGTGATGCAGGTGCAGCGCCAGTCCGATCTGCTTCAAGTTATTGCTGCAGGACATTCGCCGGGCCGCTTCGCGCGCCGCCTGGACGGCCGGCAACAACAGCCCCACCAATACACCAATAATGGCGATCACCACCAACAGCTCCACCAGGGTGAAGCCTGCTTTACGTCGAAACATATCCGTGCTCCTTAGGGAGACCCGCCCATCCGATCCGGCGAGGTGCGTTGGCCGTCACCCGGTGTGTTCCACAGCGGACGACGATCCGCGACAGATCGCGAACCACACGGTCAGGGTCAAAACTGCGCATGAATGAGACGCGTGAAAAAATGCCTGAAACAAGACCTGGGGAAGAATCCCGGCGATGGCCGACGGGGACGCACGACCGGGAAAAGGGCACGACGCCAGCGACGTCGCGGAACGTCCGTCAGGCCCGCTCAGGCGGAGCACGGCAATCCGGCGTGGCCTGCAGTTCGGCGACACGCCAGGTTGGCAAGGCCAGGGCGACTGGCTGGGGCAAGGCCCCCGAGGACATGGCCGGACCGGCGGGTGTCTCGGCGGTCTTCTTGATCACCAGGAAGCGACATAGTAAGCACTCGTCACTCTGATGGCGATGCTCGCCGGAGGATTCATCGCTCTGCACGATCCGGTGATCGCTGCCAGCCTCTCGTTGGGCTGGCGGATCGGCCGACTCGTCGTGGTCACCACAGGGCGAACAGCACCGCGTCGTTCCGCACGATCCACTCGTATCGGGACACGGATGGCCGATGTGCAACCACGTCGCGGTGGTGGCGAACAAATAGCTCGACAACAACAGCGCAGCCGTCAGTCGTCGAAAAATTGCCTGCATCGCCGGAACCACCTGCTGCGGCACACAACGCGCCGCCCGAAATCGCTGCGAAAACCACTCGGGGAACGGCCCTCTGGAGCCGCCGCCGGCCGCCGCACCCCCGCCACCCACCGTCCGTATCACTTCCTCAGACAAAGGGCTATAGCCTAAGCGATCATATTTGCCAGTCGTCCGCACGTCAAGTTCTCGCAGTCGTACCGGACGGGAGTGGCGGGTACGGCGGCCACGTGATCCAAAAAAACGCCCGCGACAGGATCGGATCCACGGATTCCCCTCCCGCAGGTTCTCTCCGTCAAGCGTCCGCGCCGAACATGGCCGCGAGGCACGATCCGTCGGCGTGCCGCCCTCGTGGTCCTACATATCTCTTCTCCCCACGTAACCACTGCTCCGACACCAACGTGGCGAAGGAATGCTTGTCGCGTAGCGACATTTCGCCGGTAGCCGTGGGCCTTCAGCCCACGGTTGTCGAGCGATAGGGTCGACGGCGTCGCGTAGCGACGCGTGCCGTTCTCACCAGCCGGCCGGGCCCACCCGATCGGGCGTCGCTACGCGACGCTGTCGCTTCCGCCGCACCAGACCGTGGGATAAACCCCACGGCTACCGGCGAAATGTCGCTACGCGACAGCTACTCGACACTTCAATGGGACACCACAGGAGGCCGACTTGTGCAGGACAACGAGGCGTGCCGCCCCGGGGGCCGTGGCGACATTCTGCGGTCACTCCACGGCGGGTGGCTCCACCCGCAAAATGCGGGCACGGTGTAGTTGTTCCGGTCGAGGGAACTGGTAGGTTAGGGCGCGGCACACGATAAGTCACTCGGTGCTGACCCGTGGAAGGAAGAAACCTGTATGAGCACGCCGCTGGGAGCCCGGTACAACCTGCGATTCATCTGGACGATCTGCCTGGTCGCCGCCATGGGAGGCTTGCTGTTCGGTTTTGACTGGGTGGTCATCGGTGGCGCGAAGCCGTTTTACGAGCCGTATTTTGGCATCTCGGGGAATTCGTTTCAGCAAGGACTGGCCATCAGCAGCGCGTTGATCGGCTGTTTGGTTGGGTCTGTCGTGGCGGGCATGCTCAGCGATCGATTCGGTCGTAAACGGCTGCTTGTGTTGGCTGGATTTCTGTTCACGGTTTCAGCCATCGGAACCGCGTTGGCCTGGAGTTTGCTTTCATTCAATATCGCCCGCTGGATCGGCGGAGTGGGCATCGGTGTGGCCTCGAATCTCTCACCGATGTACATCGCCGAAGTTTCACCCGCCGGCGTGCGCGGTAAGTTTGTCTCGATCAACCAGCTCACGATCGTGATTGGTATTCTCGCTGCGCAGATCTTCAACTGGCAGATCGCGGATCGAGTGCCGACCACGGATCAATTGCGTGAGTTGCTGAGCACGGATACGCAAGTCCTGGAGGTGCGCGGCGACAAGTACGATGTGATGGCTGGCCGCCAGCAGGCGCTGGCGGTCACTGAGCCGGCTGCGCTGGCGGCTGTCCAGCAGCGATTCAAGGCATTGCATCTGGTGCCCGGGTTAACCGAGGGTGCGCCGCCGGCCGCGAAAGACGCGCTGGCAAACGAGAATCAACAGCTGATGGATACGTACCTGCTGGCGACGTGGAACGGCCAACGCGGTTGGCGGTGGATGTTTGGAGCCGAGACGGGGTTTGCCATCGGCTTTTTCCTGCTGATGTTCTTTGTTCCCGAGAGTCCTCGCTGGCTGATCAAGTATGGCCGGGATGCGGAAGCGACGCATGTGCTTGCGCGCGTGGGCGGCGCCGACTACGCGGCCGCGGAACTCGCGGATGTGAAGAGGACGCTGGACCAGGAAGAAATTGCGCAGGTCCGGTTCTCCGATCTGCTCGAGCCGCGGCTGATGAAGATCATCGCCTTGGGGGTTTTTTTGGCCGTGTTTCAACAGTGGTGTGGCATCAACGTGATTTTCAACTACGCCCAGGAAGTATTTTCGGCAGTCGGATACGGCGTCAGCGACATTATGCTGAACATCGTCATCACGGGCGTGGTCAACCTCGTGTTTACCTTCGTCGCGATTGCCAGTGTGGATCGCTTCGGTCGCAAAGGGCTGATGTTGATTGGCTTCGGAGGATTGGCTACTATCTACGCGATTCTGGGAGCGGGCTATTACCTGGAGAGTCGCGGTCCGCATATGGTGTTCCTGATCGTCGCGGCGATTGCGTGCTACGGCATGTCGCTGGCTCCGGTAACCTGGGTGTTGATCTCTGAGATTTTTCCCAACCGGATCCGCGGCGCAGCGATGTCCGTGGCCGTGTTCTCGCTGTGGTTGGGCTGCACGGCGCTGACGTTCAGCTTCCCGTTCCTGAATCGATCGCTGGGTCCGCACGGCACGTTTTGGCTCTATGGGTTCATCTGCCTGATCGGCTTTGTCGTGGTCTACCAGAAGTTGCCGGAAACGAAGGGCAAGACGCTGGAACAAATCGAGCAGGAATTGACCGGCTGAGCGGCCCGTGTGGCGTGCAACGGTCAGTGCCTGACTTGCGAGTACGTGCCGCCATGGCGGTTGACGAAGTTGCCCCCTTCCCTTTTCCACGTACGACTGCTGACGATACCTGGGAGAAACTCGATGCACCGCTCGTTTGATGGGTACTGGCTGGTGATGCTGCTCACGACCGTCTGCTGGACGACCCGCGGATACCCCGCAGACCCCGCCCCGCTGCCAGACACCACTCCCTGGAATCTGCTGCAACTCCAGCAGGCCCCGCCGGCAGTCACCTGGCTCAAACAAGATGGTCCGGTCCACGCGTTCACGTATCGTGGCGAACCCTACCAGGGACATGCGACCAGCGTGTTTGCCTACTACGCTGTCGCCCAGCACGGTGGGCAGCGAAACCGTGCGGCCGCCCTACCCCGGCATCGTGCTGGTGCATGGCGGTGGTGGCAAGGCGTTTCCCGAATGGGCGGAACTCTGGGCCCAACGGGGCTATGCCGCCATCGCCATGGATCTGGCCGGGTGCGGCCCCGATGGCCAGCCGCTGCCGGACGGTGGACCCGGGCAAGGCGATGATACGAAGTTCGGCGGCATCGACGGACCCGTCACCGATCAGTGGACCTATCACGCCGTAGCCAACGTGGTCCGGGCGCATTCGTGGTTGCTGAGCCAGCGCGATGTCGATCCGCAGCGGACGGCCGTGACCGGGATCAGCTGGGGTGGCTACGTCACGTGCATTGTGGCGGGCGTCGACCAGCGCTTCCAAGTGGCCATGCCGGTGTACGGATGCGGATTCCTGCACGAGAACAGTGCCTGGAAGGTCGGGCAACTCGATCCCATGACCGCCGAACAGAGAACGAAATGGATTTCGCTGTGGGATCCCTCCCGGTACATCGGATCCGCCACGATGCCGGTCGTGTTCCTCAATGGCACCCACGACTTTGCCTATCCGATGGACAGCTATGCCAAGACCTGCCGACTCGTACGGGGCACCAAGAACTACAGCATCCAACTGCAGATGCCCCACGGGCACATCTTCGACTTCCCGGAGTTCTTCTTGTTCGTCGATCAGTACCTGAAGAAGGGCACGCCGCTGCCCAGGGTCGCGACTCCCCAAGTGGCCGACGGTCGCGTGACGGCCGGCGTGGAAGGCCCGCTCCCGCTGATCTCCGCTCGCCTGCACTACACGACCGGCCCGCACCCGGAAAACCAGACCCGCCCGTGGGTCACCCAGCCACTGGAGATCCGCGAGTCCACGATCTCCGGCGAAGCGCCACCCGCCACGGCGACCGTCTGGTATGTCGATGTGACGGACGAACGCAAGGCGGTCGTCAGCAGCGAGTTGATGGTTCCTGGCCTAGACTGGTCACGACGAATGACTCACATCGCGGCGAAGCGTCAGCGTGCCTCCACAATGCTCTTCGCGCGATCGAACGAGCCGAGGTTGTGGACGTTCTTGAATCCGTTCTTCTTGAGCAGTTGAGTCGCCATGTTGCTGCGCATGCCGCTCTTGCAATGCAGCAAGAGCGTGCCCCGGGGGAGCTTTCCCAGTTCGTTCGGCAGCGTTTCCAGAGGATGGTTGACCGCACCGTCCAGGTGCTGGGCCGCATACTCCTGCGGCGTGCGGACGTCGATCACAATGGCGCCGTCCTTGAGCAGACGTTGCGCTACTTCCGTGTCCACCGGCAGGTTCCATTTTCCGAGCATGCGAGCAACTCCCTCGTACATCCACGACAGGGCACAGAAGTGCGTGGCGATGACAATGGCCTGCATCACGAGCAGGCAACCACCCACGGCCAAAGCGGCGAAGGGCCAGCCCAGCAGGAATAACGTGCCGGCCGCGATGTTCATGATCGCGGCCGACAGGCATGCCAGCCGTCGCTGCAACGGATTGGGCGGGAGCGGGGCTGCCCCGAACAGTCGCCGCACGACATGGTTGTACAGCAGGTCCATCGGATGCGCCGCGGGCAACAGAAACGCCCAGATCCCGAGCGCGGCCACAACGAAGAGTACCCAGGGCTGGCGTGTGATCAGTCCATAAAGCGCGATCAGTGCACAGACGAACGGCGTGAAACGCAAACCCCATTCGATCTCGGTGAGCTGCTGAGGGGTGAACTGCTGATAGCCCTGCTGCACCAGACTGCGGTGCTGAAACGATAACTTACGCGTGTCTGACATCGGTTCGATCTCCCTTGCTGGCTGCGAACAAATCTTCCCATTGATATATCGTCAGGTCGCGATATGTCAATATAAAAAATCCCCGGTTGGAGGGAAATCTGCGTAGAGCAAGCGTCCCGCTTGCTCGGGAACTACGGCACGACTTGCGCAATCGGTTCAGCGGCAAGGACTTCCGAGGGAAGTTGCGGGGGGGTTGGCGGGTCACTGAGCAAGCGGGACGCTTGCTCTACGTTACCGGCCGAAATAGTGCCACTGGTAGGGGAGCGTGATCTCCTGACCCGCCGGGAGCTCGAACTGCCAGCGCATTTGGCCTGTCCCGTTGAGGTGCAACCAGCCGTACGGCCAATTGTACCAGGTCCACCAGGCGGGATAGTGAGCGGTCGGATCCCATCCGTCGGCGCGCACGTTGAGCTGGGAGATCTTCGCATCGTGTCCGGCCGAGTCGACGATGCCCAGCACGAGACGGACCACTTCCAGTTTGACCAGTTTGTCGGTGCGGTTGCTCACGTCGATGGTGCCTTCGAGATCCAACCGGTCGAAGCTGTTGCCTCCCCAGTTGGCCGCGTTGGGAGTGCGACCGGTTTCCACATCCTGTTTGGCGACCGCGATGTTCACGGCAGCCGTCACTTCGACATCGACCTGACCACCGACGGGCGTATAGGTCATCATGGCCTGGCCCAGCAACTGGCCCTCGCGCATGAGCAGTGCCGGAGCCGTCGTCAGCGGGTAGCTGGACGCGTTGGTGAGTCGCGCTTGATGGATGGCTTTGGGCGCGTGCAGCAGGCGCGCCATTTCCCTCTGTTGATCCGTATTGAGCTGCTGCAACATTTCCGTCGGCGGGCTCACCGACAGGTTCACGGTAAACACATCTTCATAAGGCAATTCGAACTCGGTGACGGGTACGACCATGCGTTCCCCTTCTCTCAAGGAGACGCCGGGGACTGTGAACACATACAGGTCCTCGCGCTGGTCGCCGTCCGAGATCTCCTTGTTCGCACCGGCGTCACTCCCTGCCGGACTTGGCGCGGAGCGCGGTACTCTCCCATTCTGGCCACTTGAGTCTGGATCGAGTTGGAAAACGCCAGCGCCGTTTGGGATCCTTCCTGGAAATACGTGGAGAGTTGTGCCACGGTTTGTCCCAGCGAGATTGGGTCGACGGTCTCCTTGAACGTGAAATGGGGCACGCCGATCACCAGATTGAACGCCACGTTGTCGAGGTCCAGCATCTCGTTGATCGAGTGTGGCCTGCAGTTTCACACGCGCGTGTCCCTGGCCGTCCAGGTCCACCTTGTAGCTCGGAATCCAGCGAATGCCCTTCTGCAGGTAGACCATGCCAACGCGTGCTGTTGGCTTTGTCTGGCCATCATTCCAGCGCAACCGCAGTGAGAGTATGTCTTGCTTCTTGCTGCCTGCAATCTTCGCCTGCGGCTGATCCAAGAAAGTCACTTCTTGAATGGAGTCCAGTGCGATGACGCGAAAACCCTCGGCCGTTTGGACGACGATTACGTTGCCGACCTCAGGCTTGGCCGCCGCGTCCGTGGCAGGCAGGGGCGAATCCTGATCATGGCCGCGGCTGGGAATCGATACGATCGTTCCCGCAAAGTGATCCTGGGACAATTTCAGATGCACCTTTGCCCCCAGGTTGGCTCGGAGCAAGTCCCGAATGCCCAGGGCCTGTTCCTGGAACTGCACGGTCCGACTGCCGGCCACGACGCTGTGGAGTGTGACTCCATCGCCCGCCGCATACGGCCAAAACGTGCCGATGACCGGCGACGGCAGGTGATCGAGATACGCGGTGCCCTGCTCGTCCACAGGCAAGTCGCCTTCGTGGAGCACGAATGCGTGGCCATCCTTGAAGACCGTCACCTCACGAACGGGGATGTTTCCCAAGGCCTCTTTCTCCACCGGCGACTGGCCGCCGATTCCGCCCTCCTCGGCGGCTAACGATGACACCGTCGTGCAGCAGAAGAACACCGTCCACAGAACTCTCAGGATCGACAATTGACAGATCACACAGCGTCACTACAGCCCGATCGCATCGCAGCACCCTCCCAGAATCGAAGCCCACTCTTCACGGACCGACTCGAAGTATAGCGGCCGCGTCCGGCCGCGCGTGTAACATCCGCGCAACAGGCGCTCCGTGGGGCGGTCCGATCGACGAGCTGTTACAATCTCTTTACAGCAGAACCGTGCTCCCGACACGTAGGATAGAGGACACCACTTGCACTGCGCGCGAAGCCAATGACCAGACGCTGCATACTGACGATTGAAGACGACGCGGCCATTCGCCGCGGGATCGTGGATGCCCTGGAGTACGCCGGCTACGAGGTGCTGCAGGCGGGCGAAGGAATCGACGGCGCGCACCTGGCAGTCCACCGCCAATACGATTTGCTGTTGTTGGACCTGGTGCTGCCCGGCAAGAGCGGGCTGGAGATCCTGCAATTGGTGCGGGAGACCCGTCCGACGCTGCCGGTCATCATCCTCACCGCGCGGGGCGACGAGCACGATCGCGTGGAAGGCTTGCGCAAGGGAGCGGACGACTACGTCGTGAAGCCGTTCAGCGTCAAGGAACTCCTGGCTCGTGTGGAAGCGGTGCTCCGGCGGACACCCGAACGACCGGCCGACATTCAACAAGTGGCGGTGCCGGGTGGCTGCGCGGACCTGGCGCGCTGCGAAGTGCGATTCGACGATGGCACGCGCGTGGAGTTGTCCGAGAAGGAGATCGAGCTGCTCCGGTACCTGGTGCGCCACAGCGGCCGAGCGATCAGTCGCGACGAACTCCTGGGCAACGTGTGGCGCATCAGTCCTCAAGGCTTGTCGACGCGCACGATTGACATGCACATCGTCCGACTCCGGGAAAAACTGCGGGACGATCCCGCGCAACCGCGCACGCTGCTGACCGTGCGTGGAAAAGGGTACATGTTCGCCTCGCCAGGCCAGCGTACCTGGTTCCAACGGCAACTGATGGCGCGACGCGTGGCCAAAGGCCAGCGTGGGAGGAGTGATTGAGCGTGAAGAGACCTTGGCAGATCTGGTCCGCCTTTGGCGTGTGCCTCCTCGTGGTGCTGCTGGGCATGGCCTGGCTGACGTATCGCGCCGTGGCGCTGGACCGTGCCGAGGCCCACGCGCGGCGGGACGCGGAGCAGGCCCGCAGCCGCGCCGAGTTGCAGGAACGTGTAGCCCTCGCCCTCTGGCGCATGGACTGGACGTTGGCGCCGCTGATCGCCCAGGAAATCACCCGGCCCAGCTACACCTATCGGCCTTTCCTGGCGGCGAAGGATGCGAAGGCGAGTCAAGGACGTCGCGCCGAGCTGGCCTCGCCCCTGTTGACGCAGCCGTCGCGGTTCGTCGTGTTGAACTTCGACGTCGCCGAAGGAGGTGCCTGGATGTCGCCGCAAAGTCCGTCGCAGGTCGATGTGCCGGACGCCGTGGCGGCCGGCGTTTCGCCCGATACGCTCGTGAGCAACGGAATGCGGCTCGACGAACTCCGGAACAGCGTCACGTTCGAACAGTTGCTGGCCCAACTGCCCGACACGCTGCTGCCGCCGACCGACGCGCACGGGAGCCTGGGGTACTACGCGAATCGGCCGCCACCGCGGGATCAAAACGTGGGTCTTGACGATGCGAGCCTTCCGGCTGCGCCGCAACAGTCTGCGCCGCCAATCTCGGGGGAGCCACCACCCGCTGCGTCTTCGACACCTCTCCCGGAAATGTCCCCGGTTCAGTCGGCCCAGATCGAGGACCACGTGGGGCAACAATCAGTCCCGCAGTGATGCGCCCTGGGCGGAACGCGAGCAGCAGGAGTGGGAGCGGCGCAACACGGGTGTGCAGAACGTCGCGCGCTCCCAGCGTGCACAGGTCATGTCGAACTCGGTCTTCCTGCCGGAAGCTGACTCGGTGCAGGAAGGAACCAGTCGGCCGATCTGGATCGACCACAGGCTGTTTGTCGCGCGGCGCGTCGTGGCCGACGGCGCCGTCCGCATCCAGGGCTGTTGGCTCGACTGGCCAAGCATCAAGAAGTCCTGCTGCAGCAGGAAGTCGCCGATCTGTTTCCCGTCGATCGACCTCTTGCCGGTGACGGATCAGACGACGGTTGCTCCCGGACGCATGCTGGCCACGTTGCCCGTCCAGCTGTCGCTGCCGGCCACCGCCCTGGCCGAGTTGGCGGGAGCCGTGCCGAGCGCTTCGGCCAGCGTGTCGGCCATTCGCATTTCGCTGGTGATCGCCTGGTGCTGCCTGCTGCTGGCTGCGTGGCCAGTGCCATCATGCTCCGCAGTGTGTTGGCATTGAGCGAGCGGCGGGCGGCCTTCGTATCGGCGGTGACGCACGAATTGCGATCGCCGCTCACGACATTCCGCATGTACGCCGAGATGCTGGCCGAGGGGATGGTGCGCGATGACCAGCAGCGACGCTCGTACCTGGAGACGTTGCGCGTGGAAGCGGATCGGCTGTCGCACCTGGTCGACAACGTGCTGCAGTATGCGCGGCTGGAACGTGGGCGCGGCACGGCGGCGCGGGGTGGCGATCGAACTGGAGCGGCTGATGCGGCACAGCACGGAGCGTCTGCCCCAGCGGGCCCAGCAAGTCGGGCATGACGCTGCAGGAGACCCCGCCGCCGGCCGATGCCCAACAGCTCGTGTGGACCGATCCCGCCGCCGTGGAGCAGATTCTCTTCAACCTGGTGGACAATGCCTGCAAGTACGCGGCGTCCGCGACCGACCGCCGGATTCACATCCAGTGGTCGATCGGCAACCGCGTCGCCCAGGTCCGCGTCTCCGATCACGGTCCCGGGATCTCCCCGGAGCAGGCGCGCAAGCTGTTTCGTCCATTCTCCAAGACGGACCAGGAGGCGGCCCAGTCGGCGCCGGGAATCGGCTTGGGCCTCGCTCTGTGCCAGCGGCTGGCCAGCGACGTCGGTGGGAAGCTCATCGTACGTTCCGGGGCCGGGCACGGGCGCGGCGTTCCTGCTGGAGCTTCCGTTGGCCACCGCTCGCAGCGGCCGCCCGTAACGGCACCACGCCTCGTTCAATCGCCCGACGGGTCGCGCAGACGCCGCTCGCGACAGGCGGGACAAGGTGGGCCAGGCTCGAGTCCGTGTGACTCGAGCAGCGCCGCGTTCTCCAGGATCTCACGCATCGGGCCGTCGGCCACGACCGTGCCCCGGTCGAGAATCACCAGGCGTTCGCACACTTCGGCTGCCCGCTCGAGATCCTGGCTCGTCACAATCCGGATCCCGGCAAACTCGCGGACAATCGTCGTCACGGCTCGGGCACCGCGCGCGTCCAGATTGGCCCACGGTTCATCCAGCGCCAGGACACTCGGGTGGCAGGCCAGCACGGCCGCAATGGCCGCCCGTTTCTTCTCGCCGCCCGACAGGTGATGGGCGCTGCGCTGCTCATAGCCGGACAGACCGGTGGCCGCCAGTGACTGGCGGACACGCTGGGCGACTTCCGTTTCCGGCAGCCGCTGATTGCGCGGCCCAAACGCCACATCCTCCTCGATCGTCGCACAGAACAGCTGGTCGTCGGGATCTTGGAACACCAGACCCAGTTGCCGGTTGGCGGCCGGGGCGATCCCGTCAATTTCCACGCTTCCCTCGCCACGCAGCAGTCCGGCCAGAATCAACAGGAGCGTGCTCTTGCCGGCACCGTTGGGTCCCGCCAGGCACACGGACTCGCCACGGCCGATCGACAGCGACACATGCTGCAGTGCCACCGTCCGATCGGGATAGCGGAACGACAGATCGCGGATGTGGACGCCTGGACGTACCGCGGCAGGGGAAGCAGTCATCGCAGCCACGTCCTCACGGCAATCAAGGTGGGAAGCAGGATCACGAGGGCCGCCACGTCGGCCTTTCCGAAGGCAAGTTCGCGCGAGGTCGGCATCTGACCGCGATATCCGCGCTGGACCATGGCATCGTACACGCGTTCCGCGCGTTCGTAGCTGCGCATGAACAACTGGCCGATCAAACGACCAATCAACAACGCCTGTCCCAACCACCGCGGTCGATAACCCCGGGCAGCCGCCGCACGCCGCAGCCGAGTCGCTTCCTCGAGCAACACGAACAGGTAACGGTACGTCAGCGTCAAGGTATCGACCAGGATCACGGGGACCCCCAGTTTGCGCAGGCCGCCAGCCAGTTCGTGAAGTGGTGTGGTGTGGCCAGCAGAACCGCGGCCCCCGCACCGAGAAACGACTTCATCACTACACCCGACAATAACCACAGTCCTGGCACAGAAAGCCGCACGGCGCCGTCCCACAAAGCTACCACGGGTCCTTCGTGAAGAAAGGGCAGCCACAACGCCGCCAGCACCGAAAAGGGAAGCACCGCGGCAGCTCGCATCGCCACGAGCGGCGAGCGGAATGCCGGCCAGCGCGGCTGCCCAGGACAGCAGCCCGGCATAGCCCACGAACGCCGCCAAACGCGTCGGCGGAGTGGACACGACGAGCACCGCAAACGAAACGGCCAGGATGAGCTTCGTCCGCGGATCCAATCGGTGCACCGGCGTGTCCAGACGGCTGAGGTGATGGGGCGATCGTTCGTGCAACGTTCAGCTCTCCCGCTTCGCGACGCGGTGCACGAGCAATTTCACCACGCCAAATCCCACCAGGAACACGGCCGTCGTCCCCAGGATGCCCGCCAATCCGGTCGACACGCTTTCGGATTCGACGCCGGGTACCGAGTAGTCCGGCAACGGCGCACTCTGCCAGACCGGCCGGCCATCGGCCAGACTGCTGAAGTCCGCCTGCTCGGCGACCTTCTCAAGTCCATCCGGGGAACTGGATGCAAACGGGGAGAGAAACGCCGCCAAGACCAAGGCCGTGAGCAGTCCCGCGCCGGCGATCTTCCACAAAGTGGTCCCGCCGGTCTCGAGCGACGAGCAGTCATTCAGCACGGCCCACGCGGGGACGATGTCGGGTCGCGATGCGACCACGGCCGACAACAGCGCGGCCGTGATCAGCGCCTCGCCGATGCCGATCACGGCGTGCGTGCCCAACATGGCGGGCATCACAAGAAACATCGGACTTGTCCCGGAGATCGCCAGCTCCAAGGCGCAAGCCGCGGAGGCCATCAACACGCTCGCCCAGGCGGCCAGCGACGCGGCCACCAGATAACCGGTACGGCCGGTTGGAAGCAAGGCGCGCAGCAGCCGCATCACCAGGTAACTGCCAAAACACCCCACGGCCGCCATGTTCGCGACATTGGTTCCCAACGCGGTCAATCCGCCGTCGGAAAACACCAGGGCCTGAAGCGTGACGACGAGCGTCATCACCAGGCACGCGCTGTACGGTCCCAGCAGCGCGGACAAGGCGGCCGCTCCCAGGAAGTGTCCGCTCGTGCCCAGTCCAATAGGGAAATTCAACATCTGCGCTGCAAATACGAATGCACCGCTGGTGGCCAGCAGCGGCACCATGTGCGGTTGTTCCTGCGATTCACGCGATGCGTGCCAGGTACTGACTGCCAGGGTGCCGGCCGCGGCGACCGCTCCCACGACATTCACTGGCCCCGACACAAACCCGTCCGGAATATGCATTTCTCTGGAACCGCTGTTAACGCGACAAAGTTCGAAACCCGCTCCCCGGACCACAGCTCAGGACAGGCCCTCGCCAATGGCCGTCATCACCAGGGAGTTGTGCTTAACGCCCTTCAACGACTTGAAGACACTCACCAATTCCTTGATCTGCGTCGCCTTCCCTTTGACAACGACAATTTCCAGGCAGTGATGATGATCCAGATGCACATGTTGCGTCGAGACGATCACCGACCCGAAATCGTGTTGGACGTCCATCAGTCGTTTGACGATACCCTGGCGGTGGTGGTCGTACACAAGCGTGATCGATCCGGCCACCAACTGATTCTGAGCCCAGGCCTGTTCGGAGAGACACTGCCGCATGAGGGCCTTGAGGGCCTCCGACCGGGTCGGATATCCCTCGCTGCGCACGTACTTGTCGAAGCCCCGCAGCAAGGCGTTGTCCAGCGACATGCTGACCCGCACGAGATCGGACACGTTGCACCTCCGTTATTACACTTTATAACTCTCGTACTACCACCGCAAGGCAGCCACGTTCAGCGAACGACGTTTTTCTTCGGCCGGCGAGCGGCATGCCGCCGCCGCGGTCCAAATCATTGCGACCCCGGCACAATCCATTAGACTGGTACGCAGTGAGCGCAACCAGATCTCCCCCGGCGGGCCACTCCGACAGTCGTGGCGACCTGGGGCCAAGCGAGGCCGAAAGGGTCCGATCATGAAACGCACTCGGGTGACTCGTGTCATGTTGGCCGTCACGGTGAGTGCATTGGCGCTGTTGGCGAAACTGGCCGGCGGACAGGACTCATCGGCCAACGCTTGGCCCGATTCGCCGAGTGGGGATGTCGTGGTTCGCAGCGATGTCGAGAAGCAATTGCTGTATATTGAGATCCCCGCCAGGGACGGCCGCGTGGCCTGGAGCGACGTGCTGGAGGCACTCATGCGAGCCGGCCATCTCAACGATCAAGCGATGCGGGACAAACTGCCCACCGGAGCATTGGACCTGCGGGCATCGTACAGTCGATACGCGATCGCGGCCGTCAACTTGCTGCTGGGCGCGGATATCCGCCTGCAGATTGTTGCGGGTGATCGCGACGCAAGCAGGCCACTTGCTCGTCACGGTCGACGAGGGTGGCGTGTTGGCCAAGAAACGCAAGGTCGCCGAGCGGATTCGGAATCGGGTAACGGGTAACGATGCTGCTCCCGACCGGTCGACGGTTACGGGAATGCGGCTGCCGAAAGACTGGGCGAAGTCGGACGAGCGACAGCTGCTGGTCATCGTGCTCCACGGTTTCAACTCGTCTCCTCAGCGTTTTGAACCGCTGGCCGATGCGTTTCGGCAACAGGGCTTGTTGAGTGGCACCTACAGCTACCCGGACGATCAGCCGATCAGCACTTCGGCGAATCAACTGTCGCGCGACTTGAAGAACATCGCGTCGTCGCAGCCCAGGCGGCGCGTGGCCCTCGTGACACACTCCATGGGAGGACTGGTGGCCCGCGCGGCGATTGAGGATTCCGAACTTGATCCAGGAAATGTCAGCCACCTGATGATGGTTGCCCCACCGAACCACGGCTCGCTCCTGGCCCGTATCGCCTATGGCTTGGATATTCTGGACCATGCGGCGCCCGAATCGGAACGGTCCGACGTCTCGCGATTCTATGCGGCGATCGAGGATGGGCTGTCCGAAGCCACCGAGGATCTGAAGCCCGATTCCGCCTTTCTGCAGCAGCTGAACTCGCGAGCCCGCAATCCGCGCGTGCGATACGCGATGTTTCTGGGCACCGGCGGCCATTTCACGCGGCAGCAACTCGATCAGTTGCGACAGGGCCTGGCCACGGCCCAGTCCAAGAGTGACGTCGTGGAACTGTTTGCCCCCGCATCGACGAGACGTTGGCTGATCTCGACGAGGTAGTCCGCGGGCTCGGGGACGGGGTCGTGGCAGTCAAACGTGGGAGGCTGGAGGGCGTCGACGACATTGTCGTGCTGGAGTTCACCCATCTTGGCGTGTTGCAGCAGACGACCTTCGAGAACGACCCTTTGTTCAAGATGATCCTCGCGCGGCTCAAGACGGAACCGGTCGCGTCCGAGCCGCCCAAGTAAGTTCTTTTTTTTCATGTCAGGAGAAGGCTTCGTGGCAAAATCACCCACGTTCGATCGAAATTTATCCTTCGCCGAAGACCCGACCACACATCAACTCGTCCACGATACGATTGTGCGCTGGTTGCGGGACGAGGCCTCCCTGCACGTGGATCAAATCGACTACGATGCACCGCTGTTCGATCTCGGTATCGATTCCCTGGGAGCTGCCAATATCGGCTGTCAGCTGGCGGAACGCACGGGAAAGACGTTGCATCCCGAAGTACTGTATGAACTCGAAACCATCAACGAGCTGGCCAAGCACCTGGACAGCCTCAGCATCACCGAGCGACGCGAAGAACACGTTCTCTCGCCAGGTCCTTCCGCGGTCGTGAGCGCCGATCCCGGTGCGGCACTCTTGCCGGCGGCACCGGTCCCCGGCGGAATGCTGCAGCGTTACGCGCGACTCAATCGCCGCGTCAAGCGGCTGAAGGCGGAAGATCGCTACTTCTTCGAGCCTGAAATCTCCGCGCACGACGGCGCCTGGGTGGTCGCGGACGGCAAACGCATGCTGATGCTCGGTTCCTACGAGTATCTCGGCTTGCTCGGACATCCGCACTTGAAGCAGACGGCCATGGAGACCATTCGGACGTTCGGCACCGGACACCACGGAGTGCGTCTACTGGCCGGCACAACCACCGTGCACCGCCGGCTCGAAGCCGAGCTGGCCCGCTTCATGCAGGCCGAAGACGCCATGGTCTTTAGCAGTGGCTACGTGACGAACCTGGCCACCATCTCGACGCTGGTCGGTCCGGGTGATGTCGTCATCGGGGACCAATGGAACCATGCCAGCATCATGGATGGCTGTCGCATGTCGGGCGCCGACTTCTGGGAGTTTCAGCACAACGACATGGATTCGCTGGCCGAGTTGCTGGCCAAGGCCGGCCCTGGACGAACGCTTGTCGTCGTGGATGCCGTGTTCAGCATGGACGGCGACATCATCGACCTGCCGTGCGTTGTGGACCTGTGCAAGAAGCACGGGGCCCTGTTAATGGTCGACGAAGCGCACAGCATCGGCGTCCTGGGCAAGACGGGGCGCGGCGTTCAAGAGCACTTCGATCTGGCCCCGGACGACATCGACGTCAAGATGGGGACGTTGTCCAAGACGTTCGCCGGCTGTGGCGGTTTCGTGGCCGGTTGTGAAGAGTTAACGACGTACCTGCGGCATCATGCCCGCGGATACATCTTCAGTGGCGCTTTGCCGGCCGGCCAGGCAAGTGTGGCCATTGCCGCGTTGGAGGTTCTCGAACAGGAACCCGAGTTGGTGCAGCGTCTCCGCGAGAACACGGTGCACTACCTGCGGGGTCTGAAGTCCCTGGGATTCGACACGGCCAAGAGCGTCACGCCCATCGTTCCGGTCATGACTCGCAATGACGATACCACGCTGGAGATGACTCGCCTCTGTCGCGCCGATGGGCTGCTGGTCATCCCGGTCTGCTATCCGGCCGTGCCGATGGATGCGCCGCGTCTGCGAACCTGCGTCTCGGCCGTTCAGACGCGCGATGAACTCGATTTCGCCCTCGACGTTCTCGCGCGTGCAGGCCGTCGTACCGGCCTGATTGCCTGACATTGTGCATGGAGAAGGACTACTGCCCCGGCACGTACTCCAACTGAATGGCCGTACCGGGCAACTTCTTCTGCAGTTCGGCCACCCCGGCCGCGGTGACGGCCGTGCGCGTGACCTTCAGTTCTTTGAGCGACGTGAGTCCGGCGAGATGCGGGAGACCCGCATCGGAAACAGCCGTCGAACCGAGGTGCAGGAACGTCAGTTGCTGCAGACCTGCCAGGTAGGGGAGTCCGGCATCGGTGAGCTGGGTGGTGTCCAGATTCAATCGCTGCAGCGAAGTGAGGCCGGCCAGGTGCTTCACTCCTTCGTCGGTGATCCCGACACGAAATAGGTTGAGGTCCTTCAGCGCCTTCAAGCCGGCGAGATGTGCCAGCCCGTCATCGAACACCTGGCTGTTCTCACTCAGATCAAGTTCCTCTAAACGGGCCAGCCCTGACAGGCAGGATAGTCCTTGACTCGTGACCTGCGTGCCGGAAATTCGCAGTTTCTTGAGTTCCGAAAGCTGTTGGATCTTCTCCAAGGCGGAATCACCGATCAACGTCTGCGCCAGGCACAGTTCCTCGAGCTCCTTGAGTTGGTCGAGCTTGGCCAAGCCCGCGTCACTGATCCGCAGGTTATCCAGCAGCAGGACCTTCAGGTTCGTCAAGTCAGCGATGGCCGCCAGCCCTTGGTCGTCGATCGTCGTGGCTCCGCTCTTGCCGTTGAGACGCAGGGCCTGCAGTTCCGGCAGGCCGGCGAGCGCCGTCATGCCACGGTTGCCGATCTGGCAGCCGCGCAGATCGAGACTGCGGATCGATTTGAGCGATCCGACCGTCGTCAGTCCGGCGTCGGTGATGGCCGTGTCATTGAGCAGGAGCGACTTCAAACGCGGCAGGCCGCTCAACGCAGCCAGAGCCCCGTCGTCCACGGCAGTGCCGCGGAAACTCGCTTCCACCACCAGTCCATCCTTATCGGTCTTGAATTCGACCCCCAGATTCTTCAAGGCCTCGAGCGAGGACGGATCGTCGGCTGTGACGCGTTGGGGAGTACTTCCTTTGTCCGGGGCTGTCGCCGAACGCGAGGGCGCGGCCTGCTTGTCAGGCGGCGATTTCTGGTTGGTACATCCGGCACACAGCACGCACGGCAACAGCGTCAACGTGCCGAGGACTGAGTATCTCATGATCAGGTATCCCCACGAGCGTCGCAAATCTAAAGAACACCGCTCTTCACTTGCCCGTCGACGCCTCCGAGTCATGCGGCAGGCTCTTGTCCACGTCGGCGCGCTCCAGAACTTCGGCAGTCTCGCGGCAGAAACGGAGCAGTTCCTCGTCGACCACGTGGTTGTTGCGTATCCAGTCGACGGCGGCGTCGTACTGCCGATTGGCTTCTTCGTGATCTCCGAGTTTCCAATGCGACATGGCCAGGAACATGGCGTTGAAGCCAACCCCGGCGTCTCCAAACAACTGGGTGGATCGTCGCAGGGCCTGGATGGCGGAGGAGTACTTGTCGGCCCGGTAGTAAGAGACTCCCAGCGTATTCCAGAACGTCCCTTCATTGGGCACCAACGCGACGGCTTTTTCGGCCAGTTCGACCGCGTAGGTTGGGTTCGCAAACCGGTCATCGGGACAATTGGCGAGGAACCAGGCGAAGTTGTTGTTGACGTACGGTGAATCGGGATCGAACTGCAAGGCGGCCTCGAACTGCTGCAGCGCCAGATCGTATTTCTTGACGGCCATCAGGAACGACCCGTTGGCGGAGTGAGCCTGTGCCCGGTTCTGCTGCGACTGCTGATTGGCCAGGTCGGCGGCCCGCTGGGCATTGGTGGCGATCACCATCTGCTGCCTTGCCATCCGCTCCGCATTGGTGGCGCGGATGGCCTGCCACACGCTGACCACGGTTCCCAGGACGAGCGCCAGGATGATGAGCGACGCGGCGGCGATCAGCCCGCGATGTCGGCTGACGAACTTGCGAAAACGATAGGTCGCGGAGGCAGGTGCGGCTTCGATCGGGAGATTGCCCAGGTATCGCTTCAGATCCTCGGCCAGGCCGCGGGCGGTCTGGTACCGGCGACTGCGGTCCTTATCCAGCGCTTTCATGACGATCCAGTCGAGTTCCCCGCGGAGTGACTGGGTCAGCTTGGCGGGTTCGATGCCGCGCAAGTCGGAGAGCGTCTCCTTCTGCTGCTTGTCCAGCGTGATCACGCACGTGCTCGGAGGCCGAAGTTCTTCATCGCTCTTGAGGCGGCAGAATTCCGCGTAAGTGGCCTTGTCCAGGCGGTCGGCATCGCAAGGCGTCATGCCGGTCAGGAGCTCGTACAACACCACACCCAGCGAATAGATGTCGCTGCGCGTGTCGACATCATAGCAGTCGAGCGACGCCTGTTCGGGACTCATGTAGAGCGGCGTTCCGACCATCTGGGCGAATCGCGCGTGCAGCGTCTGTTCGGTCAGCGGTTTATCGAGTGCCTTGGCGACGCCGAAGTCGATCACCTTGGGCACCGGCAAGCCATCCTTCATCGTGACCATCACATTGGACGGTTTGATGTCGCGGTGAATGATGCCCTTCTGATGTGCATGTTGGACCGCGTGGCACACCTGCATGAACAGTTTCAGGCGGTCGCGAATTCCCAACCGATGTGTGTCGCAATGCGTGTTGATGGGCTTGCCCCGCACCAGCTCCATCACGAAGTAGGGCTGGCCCCACTTGGTGCTGCCCGCGTCCAAGACGCTGGCGATGTTCGGGTGATCCATCAGGGCCAGGGTCTGCCGCTCGGTCTCGAAGCGCGCGATCACTTCCTTGGAGTCGGTACCGGGCTTGATGATTTTCAACGCCACGGTGCGGCGGACGGGCTCTTCCTGCTCCGCTTCGTAAACGACCCCCATGCCCCCTTCGGCAATCAGACCGCGCAGCCGGTACGGTCCCACGGTGGTCTCCTCGAAATCACCCGTCGTGGGAAGAACCGGCGTCGTTTTCTTGGAGTCGGTGACGATCTCTTCCAGGAAGTTCTCGGACTCGCGGCCCGCGCGGAACAGTGCTTCGACTTCCTGTCGCAGCTGAGCGTCCTGGCCGCAGGCCTGGTCCATGAAGGCACGCTGACGATCCCCGGGCTGGATGTCCAGAGCGTCGAGATAAATCTGGTTGGCGGTGGGGTTCCACTCGCTCATTAACGAGGCTTCACGTCGTAGCACATCAGGACATCGTTCGCCCGCAAATACAGTTTGCCGTCGTGAATGACCGGGTGTGCCCAGGCCGGCCCGTCATCCACCGCGGCTTTGAACGTGCCTTTGACGCGGAATTCCTCCGGCGTGGCTTCAATCAATGCCACCAAGGCGTCCTTCTCGTAGCGGAACCAGAGGTTGCCATCGGCCGCCAGCACGGCCGCCGATCGGTCCGCATTCGCCTTTCGTTTCCAGTCCAGCGCCTTCCATTTGATCTTGCCCGTCAGGAAATCGAGGCAGACGGGCGTTCCATTGTTCTGTCCGTCGCCGCCATAGAGGTAGTCGCCAATCAGGACGACACCGCCATGGTGATTTTCGAACTCCTTGGGAGTCAGGAAGTAGACTTCCTGGACGTCAAACGCGTCGCCTTTTTTCGTCAGATTCAGCAGTGCGCTGCCGGTCTTGTAACTGGTCGTGACAAACACATGGTTGCCGCGAACGACCGGCGAAGGAATATTGGCCACGCTGTTGGCGATGCGGTTGTAGCCCCACAGGAACTTGCCCGTGTCGGCCGCCACACCGATCGCCCCGCGACCGATGATCGTCAGGTACTGACGAACGCCATCGATGTCGGCGGCCACAATCGTCGAATAGCCGGCCCCGTCCTTGCCGCGATTGCCGATCGCCGGCATCTCACACTTCCAGATCAAGTCGCCGGTGTTCTTGTTGAGTGCGACCATCGCGGCATCTTGGACGCCGGGGGTGCAGACAACCTGATCGCCGTCCACCAGCGGCGATTCGCTCCATCGCCAACCGGACATCATCTCGCCGCCAAAATCCTGCTCCAGGTTCTTCGTCCATTTCAACGCGCCCGTGTTGGCGTCCAGGCAAACCAGGTCACTGCTGGTTCCCAGGGCGTAGAGCCGATCGCCGTCGATGGTGGGCGTGCAGCGGGACCCATCGTCATGCCTCGGTCCAATCTTGGTCGCCCACAGTTCCTTGTGGGCTGCCAGGTCGAAGGCGATGACAAACTGGGACGTGCCGCCACCGTCGGGTCGGTCTCCCATCGTGAAGATCTTGCCGTC
>CAVWHV010000016.1:0-44822 GCA_963754725.1 uncultured Planctomycetaceae bacterium | reverse complement strand
CCTTGAGCGGACGAAGTTTCTTGATCTAGCCCAGTGTCCATGGCGCCCGCATTGGCCGGCTTCGCATCTGGTTCGCTTCGTCGTCGCCGACGAATTCCTCTTTGACCGGATCCCACTGGAGCTTGCGCCGCAGCTTCATGGCGATGTTGCCCAGGTGACAAACGGTAGCCGAACGATGGCCAACCTCGACCGGCGCGATCGGGTCCTGGCGGGACTTGATGCAGTCGAGGAAGTTCCGCACGTGGTCGGGAATGTGGTACTTGCCCGACTCCTCGGTCCGGTGCGGATTGCTCACCGCGAGGTGAATTTCCTGAGGACCGATCTCGGAAGTTTTCAGTGATTCGGGATAGGTCTGGAGGCCCTGGTAGCCGTATTCCACCCAGCCCTCCGTGCCTTCAAAACGGATGCCGAAACCTGGCTGCGCGGTCTGACAGATGAGTTCCACGCCGTTGGCATAGCGGGCTCGGAAGGCCGTCTTGGTGGCCGTGTTGTAGAGGCATCCGGCGGGTGGCCATTCGGAGCCCATGTCTTCGATCTCCACCGGGCCACTGGAGTCCATGCCCATGCCCATTGCGCCGTGTCGTTCGAATGTGCGCCGAAGTTCGTCACCTGGCCGCCGGAGTAGTCCAGATTGAAGCGAAAACGGTACAGGCAGCGGCCTTCATGGTACGGCGCGACCGGAGCAGGGCCGAGCCACATTGCGTAATTGAATCCCTCGGGCACGGGCATGGGCTGCCAGCCGGGACCGGGTTCGACGGCGTTGATCTCCGCCACCTGAGTGAGAATCCGCTGGACCGTTCCGATCCGGCCGTTGCGCACCAGCTCGCAGGCGCGCCGATTGTCCGGGCTCGATCGGTAGTGGCTGCCCGTCTGCAACATGCGCTGGTGGTCGCGGACCGCCTTGACCATCGCTTGTCCATGCGCGATGGTGAGCGACAAGGGCTTTTCGCAATAGATGTCCTTGCCCGCGGGCCGCCATGACCGTGATCAGTGCGTGCCAGTGATCGGGAACGACACAGGTCACGGCGTCGATGTCGTCGCGGGCCAGCACCTCGCGAAAATCCTCGTACGCATCGCAACCTTTGTACGTGCCAGAAGTCGTGTGTTTCGCGTAATGAGCGTTGACCTGCTCCTGCGCGGGCTGGCGGCCGAGAAACTGGTCGGGCGATTTGTAGCCGTGGCTGGCCGTGTTCACATCGCAGACCGCCAGCACCTGGCAGTCGTCGTGACCGAGAAAGGCCGGCAAATCGATCGTGCTCTGGTTGCCGCAGCCGACGAATCCGACACCGATCCGATTGCTGGGAGCGTTGACGCCCAGAACCGAGGCGGGCACGATCATCGGGGCACACACCGCTCCCAGGGAAGCAGCGGCCGTCTTGAGGAAATCGCGGCGAGTTCGAGTCCGGCCGACGCGGTGTGGGCGATGAGAACCCATGTTTCACCTCGTATCGTGAGTTCGATGATGATCGTTCGTGCGCAGGCGTCTGTCTCTGATCACACCAGACGCCCCGCACGAAGTCAAGCAGAGGAAGGGGGGTGCTCCCAATTCTCGTCAGGATCGAGTATCGTCAGGCTACGGTCGTGGGCTCGTGGTGACCACGGCAAGACGGACGCGCAGCGTGCATCGATACCTCACAAATAGGGCGATTCCATGAAACGACAACTCTCCTCGCGTCGCGACTTTGTACGCACCTCGGTGGCAGCTCTCGGGGCGGCAGCCTTCGGCGGGCCGCTGATTTCGACGATTGCTAAGGCCAGTTCCTCAGCTGCCAACAGCAGGCTGAACCTCGCTGTGGTCGGTTGCGGTGGGCAGGGACGCGGGGTGATGAAGGGCCTACTCGCCTGCGAAGCGAATCTGGTGGCCCTCTGTGATCCCGATCGAGAGATGATCGACAAGGCCCGGGCGGATGCTCTGGCCTCTGGCGGTGAGGCCACGAAAGATGCCAAGGCGTATGAGGACTATCGCCAATTGCTCGACAATGCACCGAGCTTCGACGCCGTTCTCGTGGCCACGCCGGACCACTGGCACGCGCCGTTGTGCAAGGCCTTCATGAAAGCCGGCAAGCATGTCTACTGCGAGAAGCCGCTGACGCACAGTGTGGCGGAAGCCCGTGAGTTGCGTGAGTTGTCGCGGTCCTGCCAAGTCGTCACGCAAATGGGCAACCAGGGCAGCGCCAGCAAATCGCTCCGCCGCTGCGCGGAGATCATCCGAGCTGGCGTGCTGGGGCCGATCCGCGAGATCTACGAGTGGGGCATCGGCGTCACAGCCAGCGAAGGCAACGCGGAGGGCGAGGACCCGGTTCCGCAGGCTTCAATTGGGATCTGTGGGTCGGACCGTCGGCTCTGCGCCCTTTCAAGAAAGAGGTCTATCATCCGTTTCGGTGGCGACACTGGTTTGACTTCGGCAACGGCGGCCTGGCCGACTTCTGCTGTCACACCATCAACCTGCCACTGCGAGCGCTGGACCTCGGCTATCCCGAGAAGATCGTCGTCAACATGCAGGACGGAAAGCAGCTCGCCGACAAGGCCGCGGTGGAGTTTCATTTTCCCGCGCGCGGCGGTCGCTCGGCCGTGACGCTTCACTGGCAGGGAAATGGCAGACCATCGGCCGAAGTGATCCAACCGCTGCTCGACATTTACGGAGACAACCCGCCCGATGGACTGCTGATCGTCGGCGAGAAGGGCTGCATCTACACCAACCACTGGAACGAAGGTGGCCTGATCCGACTACAAGGGGAGCCGCGGCTGCAAAGCGTGCATGATCACGAAAGCACCAGGGACATTCCCCAAACACTGCCCCGGACCGCCAACCACGGTCAGGAATGGATCGACGCCTGCCGAGGCCAAGGGAAGACTTTTTCTGATTTTGAGATCGGCGGCAAACTCACGGAAATCGGACTCGCAGGCGTCGTCGGAATCCGAACGGGCCGGAGTCTGGATTGGGATGGCGAGAAAATGGAGGCCACCAACGCGCCCGAGGCGGCTCGATTCGTGCACACCGAGTGCCGAACCAAGTGGCTCACTTGACCACTCCGACCGGGAGCCAACCGCGTTCGACACGTGAGGCAGGCATCGGGGAGCAAGGTGTGAGGAAATCACTTTGCTGGGTTTCATGAGTGCGTAACGCCCGCCTTGTCCGTGGTCTGGGGCCTGACCTGGCACGACTCTGCGGAACATCGACCTGTGAGACGCAGACGGTGGCGTGCGAAAACGCGGTAGGCGAGTTCGAGAAACGGCGAAATAACCGGCCAGCGACTGAGACGCGCGAGGCGTTGGAAGCCGGCGGCCGCGTACAGGCGGCGGAACACCTCGACACCCCAAATCCACGTCCCGTCCGGCAGGCGGGCGTGGAGGCGGGCCATGAGTTCTTCGCGCGTCCGACCTACGGAATCGGGCGAAAAGCCAGGGTCGTCGATGTCCGTGAATCGGACCCTTTGAGCGTGGTCCCGGCGGCGCAGCATGTTGATTTCGCGGCGGCACAGGGGACAACCACCATCGTAGAACACTTCAATGTCGTAATCCGAGGTCATGGACCCGTTCACTCGTTGCACCTCCAGGGCGACCGTCGCGCCGACGATGAGCGGTTGTCCGGAACCGGGTATGTCAGCGAACTCGCCGGGAAGATCCCCGCCCGTGGAATCTTGGGACCAGCATCGCTTGGTCCAACCGCACTTTAGTAAAACCGCAAACCAACACCGCGGTTAACCCACCCGTGCCAGAGATTCGCCGCGGAGCCGTCCATGGATGCCGATCGGCGACGATGTGTCGACGGAATTCGTCTTGGCAGACCCAAACCGAGACTGCTACGATGTGCCCGCACGCGGTCGAACCGAGCCGCGACAGCCTGACAACAATCGACAGTCCATTGGCTTTGCCCCAGGCGCAGACTGCAGAGCCTCACAAGGTGATCATCATGGCGAAATCAGCCTGCCCCGTGTCTCGTGCCGAATTTCTGCGTGATGCCCAGCCGGTGGAAGTCACGATCCACGGCATTCCGATGACGGCCGAAGTCAAACAGTTTTCAACCGGTTCGCTGGGCTGGTACTTGAATGGCAAGGCCACCGTCAAAGTGGGCGACAAATCGGTCAGCGTGCAGATCGGCATGAACCTCACCATCGTAGGTTCCAAAGACCTGCCGAAGCGTTAGCTGGGAACAGGTTCCAAATTGACGTCGGCGGCCGTTGCCGGGGAATCCTCTTCCCAGGTGGCCGCGCTGATTCGGTTGCCGACCGACGGGTCGGTCAGGCACAGCCCGGACGCGATCTTTTCCATGACCTGCAACATGCACTGGCAGGACAGCATCACGTCGGTTGTTGTCAGCACGCCACACAGTTGGTCATGGTCGACAACCGGCAGGCAGGAGATACTGTGACTCAACATGAGCGTGATGGCTGGTCCGACCGCCATGTCCGGTGGGACCACGACCGGTTTGGCCGTCATGATATCCGTGACCGTCGCTCCCGCCCGGTTCTTCACGTCACGGTCGCTGATGATGCCGACCAACCGGCCACCTTTTTCGCACACGAGCAAGTGCCGGATTCCTTGATCGGTCATCGTGCCCATCGCCTCGGCGAGCGGCGTTTCGGGACGGACTGTGGCCACATGTCGGGACATCAGGTGACGGACACGGGTCTGCACGCCACCCGGATTCTCCGCATCGCGCGTCACCAGGCGACAGATTTGTTGCCGCTTCTCCACCAGGCGATCGTAGGACGTGGACTCAAGAACTGGCACGATCGGTTCTTCGACGGCCGCCGCCGCGGTGCGCGCACCTTTCGATCGTCCGCGAATGATCCGCAGTAAAACCAGCCCACAGGCCATGGTCGTCACCCAGGCACCGGTCCCCAGCATGACCGACATGTTTTGTGCCGCCCAGGACGAACTGTCCTGTGCGCTGGAAGTGGCCAGTCGGTCAGTAGCAGGGCGATTGTCCGCCGGTTCGTGTGCCGCCGGGCTGGACGCGCGACCAGCCGACGAGCGGTTGCGGAACTCAGACGCGATCGTGAACACCCGGTCGGCACTGCCGGCCGCGGCAATATAGGCCAGGCATGCGCCGGCGACGAGGATTGCCAGGACCAGCGTATATTCCGCTGCCGCACTCGCGCGAGTGGATCGGCCAAACCTCCCCACAATGCTCAAGAGTTCGCGTGCCGCGTTCTTAGTCTTCATGCGATTCATCAGTCTTGTCTCTCCAGAGTCGCAGAAATCGCTTCACTCTCCATGGAACGGGCGACCGTTCTCAGCAACAACTGCCGGTCGATTGGTTTGGCCAGGTAATCGCTGCAGCCGGCATCGAGGCACTTCTGGCGGTCATCGTTCATGGCGTGCGCGGTGAGCGCGATGACGGGGCCGGAATACCCGCGGCGGCGGAGTTCTGAGTCGCTTCATAGCCATCCGTGACGGGCATCTGCATATCCATCAGGATGGCATCAAACGGTCGGTCCCGATCCGCATGGGCCAGTGCCAGGTCGATCGCCTGGCGGCCGTTTTCGGCGACCGACACTTCGGCGCCGGCCTGGCGCAGGATGAACGCGATGAGTCGCTGGTTGTCCGGCCCGTCTTCGGCCAACAACACGCGGCATCCCTGCGGCAACCCGCTCACTCCCGGAGAATGCCCGGTTTCCCGCGTTTCGCTGGCCGACACACATTCTGCGGGCGCCTCGAGTAGTTGCGTGTTATCCATGGGACCTGTGGGGACTCGCACCGTAAACGTGGTTCCCACTCCGAGCGTGCTCTGCACAGTGATTGCGCCGCCAATCAGTTCGGCCAGTCGTCTGCTGATCATCAAGCCCAATCCGGTCCCGCCGAATTGCCGCGTGGTGGAGGCGTCGGCCTGCGTAAAAGGGCGGAAGATACGCTGCAAGGTCTGCTCGGACATGCCGATGCCCGTGTCGATGACCTGGAATTGCAGCATGGGACCGTTCGCGTCCGCCTCCCGAAGACTCATGGTCAAACGCACGCTGCCGACGTTCGTGAACTTGACGGCGTTTCCCACCAGATTCAGCAGGATTTGACGCAGGCGGGTCGGGTCGGACTGGATCGAGTCGGGAATCGTCCCGTCGAACGCCACGTGCAGACTCAGCCCCTTGGCCGCTGCCCGCACCCGCATCAGTGAAGCGACCTCGGCCACGATTTGGCAGGGCGAGCAGTGTGTCTGCTCGAGCGACAATCTTCCCGCCTCGATCTTGGAGAGATCGAGCACATCGTCGATGAGCCGGATCAGGTGGTGGGCGTTCTGGCGAATGACTTCGAGGGGATCGCCAATGCCCTCGTGATTCAACGGACACTGCCTGGCACACCCATCGGCGAGTACATCCAGGTATCCCAGGATGGCGGTCATCGGGGTGCGGATTTCGTGGCTCATGTTGGCCAGGAATTCGCTCTTCGACAGGTTAGCCGCCTCGGCTGCCAGTCTGGCCTGCGACATCGCTGCTTCGGCCAGTCGTCGTTGGGTGATGTCGCGTGTGACACCGACCATGCCAGCCGGTCGGTTGTCGCGTCCGCGCACAACGGAGGCGTTGACTTCCGCCCATTTGGTGGAGCCGTCTTTGCAGCGATACTCGACTTCCAGTCGTACGGACTGGTCCAGTGCATGGTCGTCGTTTGCGGCGGCGGTCAGGAACTCTGCCAACGTCGTGCGGGCTTCGGCGGCCGAAGCCGGGGTCAGCAACTCGTCCACGGAATGGCTCATCGTTTCCGCTGCGGAATAGCCGCGGAACTTCTCCATGGAAGGACTGATGTACGTCCACCGCAGGTCCATGTCGGCGGTCCAGATCACGTCATCGACATGTTCGGCGAGGATTCGGTAGGACTCCTGGGTGGACCACAGCTCCCGTTCCATGCGTTTGCGCACGCTGATGTCACGGGCGAAAGCACAGTTGAATTCGCGGCCACCAAACTCGATGTGATTGACCGCGATCTCGACCGGGTACTCGTCGCCGCGTTTGGTTCGGTGAACGGACTCTACAATGAACGACTTCCTCTGTCGCAACTCTGCCCAATGGTCGGACCACACCGCACCAGAGAAATTCGGGTCGATATCATGGACACTCAGGGCGCACAGTTCTTCCGAGAAGTAGCCCAGGGCACGGCAGGCTTGTTCGTTGGCATACACGATGCGTCCCTGCGGGTTGAGCCAGTATACGGCGTCTGCGGCGTGGTCGATACAGAACTGGGTCACTTGGAGGTCGCCTTGAATGCGTTTTCGCTCGGTGACCTCGGTGCGCAGCATGGCCGTTCTGTCTGCGACCCGCTGTTCGAATTGCCCGTGCAGCGCATGCAAGCGAGTGACGAGAGAGTTGAAGCTTCTGGCCAACACACTGATCTCGTCGCAGCCGGTGACGGCGACGGGCGCGATATGGGTGTCTTCGGTCTGGGCTGCCGCGGCCTGGAAATGGGCCGTGATTTTTCCCAGTCGGTCGCCGACGACCAGCCGGAACAACAGCACGAAGATGGCCAGCAGCACTGTGACACCGATGCCCAGCACTGCCAGCTGGGCCTTGGATTCGGAGTCGATGGCCGCATTGACCTTGTCCATCGGAATACCGACCGTGTCCAGCCCCACGACGTCACCCAGGTTGCCGTGGAATCCCGCCTCGGATCCGTACCGCGCAATCAGGGAGGCGGGCGCGTCTTCGGGGCGTCCGTGACAGGGCAGACAGCTCGCGTCCAGGCGGCGCGGAATGCTGTGGATCAGGTATTGGCTCCCGTCGAGAACCACGGGGCCAATCCACTTCGTGGTCTCCGGGTGGTCTCGAAAGTACTGGATGATCGCCAACTCTTCCGTACCGGCCGTATTGGCCGGATTCCGCGGGTGATCGGACGAGAACTTGATCAGGTAATCGGGATGCTGCTCGCGCACTTTCTCGAACATGCTGCGCGCCACGTACGACGTGGACATGGCCTCGGGGATGAAGTTGTCCTTGCCGGCGTAATGCTCCATCAGTGGGCGGATGCGGTTGCCGACGTAGTCCCGAATAGCCAGATCGAACTGCAGGGCCAATTCCGCCTGTTGTTTCGTGAGCTCTTCGGTGTGCCGACGAATCGAGAGATAGGTTCGCCCATAGACAAGCCCGAAGAACAGGACGGTGAACGCCACCACAACCAGCAGGAACTTCGTGCGAATGCTCTTCATGAGGCTGTCCGAGGTAGATTCCGATTCGCCTGTGAGTCCCATGCCGTTGTACAGCTCCAGCAGTCGATGCACGTGGACTGCGGTGCAGATTATTCAAACATAGGTTTCATATTCACGGCCGCCCGCCGTTTCTCAGGCGCGTGCCAACTGATACGGCCACTACGATCCCTACAGACTTCTATCCAGGGTGGGGAGGTGAAAGGACAGGAAAGGCCTCCTTGGTCACGGTTGCGATATTTGTTCCATGGGTGGACCGTTTCGCATGGCCTGTCGCCTATTGCGAAGCCGTTGTGCACGAAAGCCCGGAGGCGTTCGGAGCCGCAACGCGGCGGCTTCATCGTAGCCCGGGGTAAGCCGCGCTTCGCGGCGCCACCCCGGGTCAGCCAACGCCCCGCGCCCCGCGGGCGAGCCCACGACCATGAGTACGACCGGCAGTCTCCGAGCCCGCCACGAGCCGCACCCTGCTTCGTGGCTACCGGGCCGGGCCATGCCTCGGTGTGAATAGCGCCGTCGAAAGCTCGCGAGGCTGTGCGCGGCCTGTGTCGGGCTCGGAGACCGCCGGTTTGGCACGCTGTCGTGGGCTCGCCCGTCATGTTCTCGGGTACGTGTACCCGGGGTGGCGCCGCGAAGCGCGGCTTACCCCGGGCTACGGTGAGACCGCCGCGTTGCGGCTCAGGAGGAAAACTCGCGTGTCACGAATACGAGAATTCAAATGGGACGGGACACATTCTGCATATTAAGAGGCTCAGCTACGGAACAGAAACCAAAATCATCACCAGCGCGTTCTGTCCTGGCCTTTCACCTTCCCATATCCAGGGCCGATGGCGTCGCGGTTGTGGAACGGATAATGGAACGGGAAAGTGCCGCTTCGCTGACCCTGAACAACGGGTCACTCGGCAATTCCTGGAAGGAACTGATGCAGCGCAAGGCCTCGTCGGGAGACGCGGAGGCTCAGGCACTCGCGCGAGAAACAGAAAGACTCTTCGCGGACAGTGCGGCTTCAAAGGTTCAGCAGTGACAGGCGTCCGGGAATCAGGCGATTCGAGCCAGGCCGAACCCGCAATCGTGCGGGTCCCAGCCGGGTCTCATTTGGCTGAGAACGCGCAGCCGCTGGTAAACATCATTGGCGTTCATGCCTGGATCGGCTTCCAGCAGCATCGCAATCATCCCGGTCACATGGGGAGCGGCCATACTCGTGCCATCTTTGCGAACATATTGAGCGGCACCCGGAAAGCTCGAGTACACCTGGACTCCTGGTGCCACGAAGTCCACCTCGCCACCACTCCCGTTGATTGCTCGATTGGAGAAATTCCCGATCAAGCCTGCCGCGTCCATTGCGCCAACTGCCAACAGTGCGGGACAATTGGCGGGACTGGCCACGGGAGCGACGCGACCGAGGGCCCGGTCGCTGTGATTACCGGCTATTGACACTACCACACCTCCCGAATTCAAGATGGTCTGAGCGGCGTTTTGATAGTACGTCAGATAGCCCTCGCCAGCGTTCACAGGGCGATGGATGGACATGTTGAGCACTCGGCACCCAGCCCGATGAGCCCAGTACATTCCTGTCACGATGTCACCGTCACGCCCCTCGCCATTGTCGGCCAGTACCTTGATGCTGACGAGCTGTGCGGAGGGAGCCACTCCGTAGCGTCGACCGCTGGCCGGTTGCCTTGGTCCGCAAACAGTTCCCGCGCAGTGCGTGCCGTGTCCGAATCGATCGAGCGGTGGTTGTCCCGGCACGCAGGACACAGCCTGCTCCACGCGTCCGACGAAATCGGGATGGTTGAAATCGATGCCGGTGTCCAGGATGGCCACCCGGACCCCGGCGCCGGTGAATGTCGTGTCGAGGACTCCCGTGGCCTTGAGCCCCCACGTTGCATCTGCATCGTCACTCCAAACTGCCGCGGCGAGAGGCAGGGCTGCACCACGGATGTTCTCTGCCGCAGAGGAATCGCTCAGAACGGCGTTCACCAGCTGGTTCACTGCGGCTTGGTAACCCAGCAGAAAGTCAATCGATAGTCCTGCCGGCAGCTCGATTTCCGAGGGCGAAGGACCCTCGAGCGATGTCTCCTGCCCAGCCGTCCCTGCTTTCGTGCGATTGCCGGCATAGCTGATGTATTCCGGTTCAATCCTGTAGGGACCAGCAGTATCCTCTTGCGCCAGCGATGCGCGCTCGACTTGCTCCGGTTCGGCGTTCAGAATCGCCACGCCGAAACCCTCGAGCAGAATCATGTCGGCTGTCTCAGCCTGCGATTGCATTGCTTCCGCCTGGTCAAACCCGGGAAAGCTGGCGGCGTCACAGATCGTGTGGAGCCCAACCTGTCCCAGCCGGCCTATCATCTCGGTGACGGTCTCGTGGTCCAGGGAGCGAGCCGAGGCGATGAAACGTCCCGTCGTGCGGACCTCCCAGGGTGCGCTGCGATGGATTTCAGTCGTACGTCCCCCAGCGTGATAGCCAATCGCCTCGGCCTTCACTGCGCTCTGGGGGGTTGTCTTCTTCGGCCGTTTGCGGGACGGCACAGCCTTCTTCGGACGGGACTTCTTAGCCATGTTGACTCTCGCACTCGCCTATGCTTGCCCAGGCGTTAAGGTTTGCGCGACCGCGCAAATGCGAACACTCCTCGAGAATTCTAACGCGCAAATGGTGAGACTGCGTTACCCGTCGGGCCTTTCCGTACCGATTGTGATGGGGTGGATATGCCGATTGTTCAGGTCGCGACAGTTCTAATGCTCGTGGCGATAACGCGGGTCGTATGCCCTGAAGACCCCGCAGCATTGCCACGCCACGCGAACCAGAATTCGGGGAAACCCCGTTAGCGGTGGGAAAGGGCTCCAAGCATGTTCGTACGACGTAACCGAGGACCGCAAGCTGTCTTGCTGCTCGCGTTGGTGGCCATTTCGGGCTGCAGCTTCTACCGACACGAAAGACCGCGGGTCACGGCGCTGCCCGCGTCTCCCGCCAACCAATGCGAACCGCCCGGCATACCCTTCTACCTGCCCAAGCCCTTGCTCGTGATCTCGAAAAACTTCTACCACGTCGAAGAAGCGACGGTCGGCCTGACCGACAGCGCACCGATTCCCGACAGCTTTGACGCGCAGGACAAATACGGCTCGGTTTCTCTGCAGGGGAGTTTCAGCCGGACCTCGTCCAACACGCCGCCCAACAACGCCGGGGCGGATACGGGTACGAGCCCGGACCCCCAGTCCCCCACGTTGCACAGTCCGGGTGCGCCGACGGCACCAAGAACAAGTGACCTCCCCAGCGATGGTTTGGGTCCCCACATGTTCTTCACTTACGAAATCGTGTTCGTGCCCGATCTGTCTCAGAAGTATGTCCTGCAACTGAACGGTGGCCCCGGTGAGATGCGTGCTGCCATGAATCTGGTCAACGGTTGGCAGTTCACGGGATTGGGGCCCTACTACCTCAAGGATAGCTCCACCGCCCAGAACCACATGGCGCGGGGCGTCGCCATCAATCTTGGCCTCGGCGGCGCCAGCGACGTGATTAACAGTATCGCCAACCTCAAGAGCCTTGCGGGCGACGGGAAGTCGGTCGGTCCCGGTGAACTAGCCGCCCTGGCCCGTGCGCTGGAGCGAGCCCAGACGTCCACGGAAATTGAGGCGATGCCCGAATTCGCCTGGGGCACACGCACCGAGTTTGGCCAGGAAGGAACTCCCCAGACCGTTCGCGTGCCGCCCCGGATCGAAAACTACGCCGAGATCTACGTCTACGAGGCGGTGCTCGAAGCCGGGCAAATGCTGTGGCGACCTGTGGAGTTGCAGAAGACGACGTTTGATCGGGAGTTCCTGGGCGTGCTGCGAAACAAGAGCGTCCCACCCGGCAGTGCCGAGACCGGAGCACCTGCCGGGAAAGGGCCGGGTTCTTCGGACGCGGGCAGTCTGCAACAGTCCGGCGCGCGGAGCAATCTTCGCGAGCAGGTGCGAGCCGAGATGCAAACGGCCTTCACACAAGGCCTCAAAGAACTGGCCGGAACCACACCGGCGACCGCAACCGGCGGGTCAGCCGGCAATGTGCGATACGGACCACCACCGGTTCAAGACGGCCTGCCCGTGTCCGCGCTGGGCACCGCCGCCCCTCTGCCCGGGAGCCCGTTGCTGGATCCTAGCTTAGCCCGCGACATCGTCGAGGAGACATTGGCGACGCCCCGGAAGGCGGCGCCACCACCTTCGCGTTGGACGGATTTCTTCCATCCGTTTCGTAAGCACCGGGCCAAGAGCGTCGATACAACGATCAACTCCGAGTAGGCAGTCGCAGACCGGCGCACGCTCCGCTGGCTGGCTGGCGGAGCGGCAACTTGCCCGCGACCCTGCAACTTCCTGTCACCACTTCGCGGACGGGTTGTCCAGCATTTTCTGGCGATTTGCGTGCAGGGTGTCCGGCATCATGCGGACTGCTATAGACTGGCGCGGCATTCGCCTATAATGGTTGCCGGTGGTGACGAACGTGAGCGACGGACCGCTCCCAGTAGCGGACGCACGAAACGAGGTGAAGCCATGCGCGCGACGATTGTTATTGCGGCACATAATGAAGGCACACTGTTGAAGAAGACCGTCGATTCGGTGAAGCAGACGCTCGGCTCGCTCGAAGCGGAGATCGTCGTGGTGGACGACGCTTCGACCGATGGGTCGGTCCAGGGGGTACAGCGAGCACATCCAGACCTCAGAGTCGAAGTCTTTCCCGAGCGCGCTGGCGTGTCACGCACTAAGGACCGCGGCGCCCGCGTCGCCACAGGTGACGTGCTGGTCTTCTTGGACGGCCACTGCAAACCAGAGCCCGAGGCGATCGAACGACTTGTAGAAGATGTCGAGTTATCCGGTGGAGACGCAGTCATCACACCGCGAATTTGTGCACTGGATCCCGAGACGTGGCAGAACAAGACGGACCAGGTGGGACATGGTTTTCAGGTGCAACTGGACACGCTGGATGCAAATTGGCGGGGACTCGATGAGATGCGGTCGACCCAGTTGAACGGCAGTCGTGTTGTTTACGAGACGCCGACGCTTATCGGCTGTGTCGTCGCCCTCTCCCGGCGTGTTTACGTTCGACTGCACGGCTTCGACACAGATATGTTGTCCTGGGGCAGCGAGGACGTGGATTTGGGTGTGCAGTCTTGGTTACTCGGACACCCTGTCCTCCACGATCCCGTGCCTTTGGTCGGTCACCGGTTTCAGAAGAGCTTTGACACGTACACGGTACCGACGGGACACGCGTTGGCCAATCAGTTGAGAATGGCCCGCAAGACGTTCTCGGATCGCGTCTGGGAAGCGTGGTTGCCGTGGTTTCGACAGGGGCAACCCAGTGATCATTGGGAACAGAGTTGGCGTGTCTTCTTCGAGCGGTGGGAGAGTGTGGAGCGGGAACGCCAGTATCTGCTGGCCAATCGCATTCATGATGAATTCTGGTACAGCCGGCGATTCGCGCTGACCTGGCCTGTAAAGGATGACTCCGCGTTGTCAGTTTCCGTGAGCGCGCCGAATCTCAGCCTGGGTGTACTCTCGGAAGTGCCGCCGGAGAAACCAAGCCAGTCACCCGATCCGCCTCCTACGAGGCCGCCTTCTCGCACACCATCACCGACCCGGGCTCCTGCAGAACGACCAAGCCAGTCACCCGATCCACTTCCCACGAGGCCGCCGTCGCGCACACCGTCACCGACCCGGGCTCCTGCGGAACAACCAAGCCAGTCACCCGATCCGCGTCCGTCGAGGCCGCCTTCGCCGACACCACCGCCTCCCACACCGCCTCCACCGTCCCCCGCGCCATCGCCGACACCTTCACCGCCAGGATAGCGATCGCGCGAAACCACATTCACGGTTTCAGCGTCCGGGCGATGCGGAAGCCGAAGGTGAATTCGAGTTCGTTCGGGAGATCACCGACGCGTTTAGCGGACCGCAACTCGTCGGGAAAATCGGTGAACGATCCACCGCGATGGACGAGTTTCGGAATCCTGCGATCCTCCATCGCATCCGTAAAGGGCAATGAGGAGTAAGCGTTATCGTCTTCGTCTTGGTACCGATATCGAACGGCATTTTCGTAGAATGGGCTGTGGCACCATTCCCAGACGTTGCCCAGCATATCGAAGAGGCCAAATCGGTTTGGCATCAGCTCTCCAACTGCCCGCGTGCGCGCCTGCGAATTGCTGGCGTAACAGGCATAGTCGGGGAGCAGGCTGGCCGTCTCGCCGAAGAACCTGGCGGTTCTCGCGCCGCCTCGGCAGGCATATTCCCATTCGGCCTCGGTGGGTAAGCGGTAGCCACTTCGCTGCAGCAGATCACGGGGCAAAGACATGGCCGCACCGATCGTCTCCAGACGTGGGTAGCACTGTTGGTCCTCTTCAATTCCTTCCTTCTCGCCCAGCCACCGACAGTACATGGCCGCGTCGTACCACGTCAGCCAGTTCTCCGGGCAGTTGGGGGTCGGGCTGTACTGGGTGTCATAACGTATGTCGATTCCCCGGCGTGCCACATCCTCGACAAACCTGCCATACTGCTGCACGGTGACTTCCTTGGTGGCAATGGCGAAAGGACGCCCGATGCGACGGCGATGCAGCGTTTCGTTGCGAAGCGCGTCCCGCGCGGCTGTGGTTCCCATGAGAAACTCGCGAGAGGCCTCGGGAAAAGCGACCAACACATGACCTTCCGGCGCTTCGATACAATGCGGGCCGCGCGGCCGCTCCGCGTCACCCGCGATTTCCGGCCTCGGCAACGGCGGTGCGGATGAGGAAAGTGTGGTGCTTTTCCTCGACAGCCACTCTGCCGCGCTGCGCACGCCCGGGTCCTCGTCCGGACTCTGCCAGGCGACCAGCAGGCTACGAAGCTGTTCGAGTGCCTGGGCGCTGTCGACACTCTCCAGCAACGGCCCCAAACTCAACAAGAATCCATACCGCACGGCTGGTTCGTCCTGGCTGGCCAAAAGCTTGATCAGCTGATCGAGATTCGGATGCGCCAAGTGGAGTCGTTCTATCAGATAGCTCCGCGCGGAAGGATGCTCATCGTCGCGGAACAAACGCATGACCTCCCCGAGCTCTGCAAGAGATGCCAGAATCACGGCGGCATTGGCGCGCTGCAGGGCGGCCGCATCCTGCCAGGCTGGGTCGCCCACGTATCGAGCCCAAACCGCGTAAATGCGCAACCGTGCCCGGGTCGCCGCGCGATTCGTCACGATGGAGACCGGACGAAAGCCCGCACGAGCCAGTTCTGCGGCGCAGCGTTTGAAACCGGGCCGGCTCCACGGCGTCCATGACCTCGCTTTCCCAGTGTGGTAGCCATCGCCACGCGACGGCTGCCGGCGGAGATTCAAAGCCGGGATTACGCAGCAGGTTGCGCGCCCGCCGCTCGGACGTGAGGAACTGGGGATCCTTCCACGCCCCTTCCGCTGATTCCGCTTCGCTGAGCGCGATCAGGCACAGGTTGTCAAACCAGGCTGTTCCCACGCACCCGCTGTTTGTGCCCCCCAGACGGGCACAGACAAGCACTTGCGATTGGCCGCCCGCTGCGAATACCACGTTCACATACGTCCAGTCGGACGAATCTTCCACGGACTGGCTGCTTCGGCCCGGACTGAATACCGACAGGTTCGCACCCAGCGTGCCGTTCTCTTGCGCGATGTGAACGTCCCTTGTTCTCACCCAACCAGAAAAGAGGTATGTTGCCGCCGGGTCAACACGCACGCTCTGCTGCAACACGACGTCATTCTCGCTTGACGCGGACAGCCTGGCCGACCAGCGGCCGCCGTGCGATATCTGGCGGTCATACAGAAGGGGACGCGGGTTGTCCACCCAGGTCGATACCTTCCAGTCGCCTGGTTCCAGGACGGCGAGCGTGCTCTCAGCTTGTTCGTCGGTGAGAGATTGCCCACTGGATCGAAGGGCCACGTCCCACGGCACCGCCTCCAACCTGGCATAGCGTGTTCCGAATTCCAGGACGTTGCCCCCCTTGGGTACGTGGGGATCCGTGTTCTTCTTCCACAAGACGGCGAACCGCTCCGCGGCACCATCCGCGGATTCAACCACGTCCAGTGCCTCGGCATAAGAACCTTCATTGGCCGGCTCGGCTTGGTCGACCATCAACTGTTCGACGTCTTGATCCAACGCCAAGCGGGCATTCGCCTCAGCGTTGGGCGACTTTACCCACAGACACGCGTATCGCGTCCGCGCTCCGGTCGCCGTGCCGTTTTCCGCATGGACAGCCAGATCTTCCGCCAGAAATCCCTGCTCCCGCATGCTCGCATCATGCTTAAGTAGTTCCTCGCCGGTCAGTGACAGTTCGATCTTCCAAACTGCACTGTCAGGCTTCCAGATGGCCGCCACGCACAACGCTTCTTCGACATAAGCCGGCCGTATTCGCGTGGGGCGATAGCCAGCATTGTTGAGTTCGGCCGACAGTTCCTCAAAACGGTTCCACGCAAGTGGCGGGCAGATGGCAAAGCGTTCAGCGAGTACACCGCCGGCTTCTGCCACGCGGTCGCTGAGCTCCACGGGTGGCGAGTTTTGGTTCGTAAGCAGTTGATCGTCCGGCCAAGGAGCCTCGGCCGGGTTTCTGATTGCGTCGCGGCAGCGTTTGCTGGCAAACTCCGCCTGCTGCCCCAGCGCGGGCAGCAACGCTTCCAGCTCCGACTTATCCGCCTTCAAGGCAACTTGCACGAGCAGTTCTGGATCGTCGCTTCCGAACCTGGCCAGCGCCAGCGCAGCTGCGCGGCCCTGGGGCGGTTCCCGCTCCTGGACCAGTGCGGCCAGGGGGCGCTTCAGCCAGCTACCCGCCGGTTCGAATCCGGCGACAAGTCGGTCAAGCGACAGAGTCGATGTCTCGGCAATCCAGCCGGCAGCCACCAGAGCCAGCGATTTCCACTGGTCGTTCTTCGCGTCCAGCCCGGACAGGGCTAAACCCGCAGCCATCCTGCGTCGCTTGCTCTCCCGCTCGGATGTGGCAAGCGGCCACAAGATGTCGGCGGCCGGTTGGTGAAGGCTCGCCGGCAGCGACTCTCGAATCGCCAACACCTGCTCATCGGGACTGTCAACCAAATAGTCGACGATCGGTGTCAGCTGCGTCGCGTCAGGTGCCACGGCCAGTCGCGCGAGTTGGAGCACCACGCGTTCCCAGTCTTGTCGATCCGATTTCTGGAGTCTTCGGTCGAGGTGGCGTGCCAGATAGGGGGCGAGCGTCGTGGAACGTCGTACATTATCAATCATGCCGGGGATCTGGGCGATTTGAGCGTCGGGGAGCACTGCCAACAGAGCTTCCGCATCGCGACTGCGATTACTGGCCACGATCCACTGCCAGATGCCAATCCCTGAAAGTACTACAACGGCCACGAGCAGGGTTCGCAACAGCACGTGCCGATCGGCACGACGCATCATCTGCTGCTCTGCAGGGCTCCACCGATCCCGCTGCGTCCAGCGCCGGATATGAGCCCATTCAGAAGTGGTGGGTAGAAGGCGCGCGTCGCGCTGGCCCGACCACCAGGCAGCCCTTTCGGCCAACAACAGCTCGGCCCGTCCCTGGTTAGTCTCCTTGCGTTTCCGCGTCAGCCAACTGCGCAGTGACGGCACCAGATAGTCGTGCGTCAGTTGATAGTGCCGGCTTTCTAGCAGCTGGCCTGAGTGATCAGTTGACGCAGCGGCATCTCGCGGGCCGGTCCGGGATTCAACGGGAGTTATCAGGCGCACTTCGTCGTCGAGAATCCCCAACAACTCGCGAAAGGCCTGCTCGCGATCTTCGTACCGCGCCGCGCGCAGCAATTCGGCGTAGGACCGATCCTCCCCTTTGATCTGGACCCCCGCATCCGGTAGCAGAGCCTCCAAAACGTAGCCGGCCGCTTCGCTGTGCTCACGGTGCGATGGGGGGGCTGAGGGACCATTAAATGTCTCTTCCAGAAAAGCCTCCCGCACTCCCTCGGATCGTCCCACAGAATTCCAAGCGGCGCGCGTCCAATCCCGATGCTTCATCATCTCCGCGATGAGTGACAGACGTACACAGATCACTTTGCCGTCCGTGGCGACTTCATCGACTACTTGTTGCAGAAACTCGCGTTGCGCGCCGGAGAGCGGTTCATCGAGTTTGTTGTAGCCCCGTCCAAACGCCTCCAGTACTTTCAGGGCATGCTGTTTGTCAAACAGATCGACGCCGGCCAGGTTGTGGCCCTCTCGCACGCGAACTCCGATTTGTCGCATGAAGTCCGACAGCGAGTGAAAGAAATCCGCCCGCACTACCAGCAGGCACAGCACGCGGCAACCGTCGCAGTGCCGCAGGGCATCCAACAGCTGGTTCTGGGGATCGGACTGCCAGCTGTGCAACCACTGTTCAAATTGATCGAGCACGAGCAGCACTTTGCGCCCCTGACCACGGACCTTGGTCTCGTCGCGCAGCATCGCAATCATCTCCGGCAAGGCAATATCTTCGCCGAGCGCAGGAAAGCGGCTTCGCAGATGGCCCAGCAGGTCCAGTTCCGTCTGGTCCGGCGTGCAGACTACGCGCACAATGACTAGCGATGTGTCCAGATGGGGAGCCAGTCCGGCCGACAAAAATGACGACTTGCCGCATCCGCTGGGCCCAAACACAACCCCGACCGGAAACGTCTCGTGGAGATCCAGGGACTCAATACGGCGCTTCCAAAACAAGATGCTCTCGGGAATCCCGTGACGATCCCGCGGACCCGGCAACAGGGACAGGAAGAAATCCGCGTGTTCCGCGGTAAAACTGCGGAGCCCCTGGGGGCGAATGGCCACGGTTTGGTCGACCGTCACGTCGACGACGGGTGGTGTTTCGGTGGGCGGTTTGGCACACTCCTGCTCCTGCCACACGTGCAGTTCCCGAATCAGGTCCGCGGCCGTGGCATAGCGGTCATCTTGACGCCGTGACAGGCACTTCAAGCAGATTCGCTCCAGGTCCAAGGGAATGCCGGGATCAAGTTGCCGCAATCGTTGCGGCGAAGCCTGCACAATGGCCTCGCGCAGATCTTGTTCCCTGGACGCCGTGAACGGCCGCAGGCCGGAGAGCATCTCGTAGAGGATGATGCCCAGACTCCAGATATCACTGGTCCCGTCGAACTTGTTCGCCTCCCGCCGCACCTGCTCGGGCGACATGTAGGCGGGGCTGCCGGTCGGGTGTCCGATGTAACGGCCGCGGTGGTCCTGTCGAATGGCAAATCCGAAATCCGTCAGGAAGGCCTTGCCCTGCCGGTCCAGCAGAATATTAGCCGGCTTCAGGTCGAGATGAAAAACCCGTTTGCGGTGGGCGTGATCCAAGGCCTCGGCCACCTGGACCAGCAACTCGACCGCGCGGCGGGGCGGCAGGGGCCCCGCCGCCAGCAAATCCTTGAGACTGCCGCCGTCGATGTAGTCCATCACGATGAACGGGGGATCGTGCTCCAGGCGGATATCCAGAATCTTCACGATGCCGCTGGTCTCAACAGCCACGGCATGCCGAGCCTCGTGGACACCGCTGGCGAGTTCACTGGTCGAGGCGATTTGGTCGAGCAAGGGGACTTTCAGGGCCACTTGCCGCTGAAGCTGAGGGTCGAAAGCGAGGAAGACGATCCCATACGTTCCTTTCCCGAGCGTGCCGCGGATCTCATACCGCTCAATCTGCTGTGGCCGACGGCCTGCCGGGGAAAACTGGGCGGCCTGATCCAGCGCAACTGCGCCTTTGACGGCCGTGGGATAGTCCGAGTACTGCTTGTGATACTCGTCGATCGCGAGCTGTTCGCCATGTTTGCGACGCATCTCTAACTCGACGGCCAACAGCTGTCGCAGCAACTCACCGCGGCTCTTCTCGTCAATGCGTGTCAGGTAGTCGTGGATCGCCGGCCGCCTGCCCGCCTTCCACTCTTGCTCAAACTGATCACAGACCACGTCGATCAGTTCGTCGCGGTCAGAGTTCTTCGAGATGGTTGCTTCGTCGTTCATCGGTCCAAAACTCAGCCCCCTGGCACACGCCGGATTCCCGTAGCGCGCTCCCATTCTAGGCGTACCACCACGGGAACGCAAAACACCGAGGTGTCGATTCCCCGGATTCTTGGCGGGTTCCCGCACAAACACACGGAGAGAAGTTGGGCCGGGCAACTGCGAGGTTTCGACAGTGGGCCAGCCGAGTCGCACGAATGCGTGCAGCCATGAAAGAGGTGCCATGATGGAAGTCCGACAGAGCACGGGCGTCGTGAGTCTCGAACACCGTTACCGCGTGACGCGACGCCGAATAGAACAGTTGTTGACCGTCTTGCATCAACACGGGGCAGTGAACGGCGAGCTGGGTGACATCGGTGATCTGCTCCGGTCGTTGCCGCTCGCCACCGATCAGTACGCCCTGGCTTCGCGACGCCTGGCTAATGCGAGTCGTTATCTGACAGTTGGCGAGCGCGGCGCAGCGGAGTACGAATTGCGGTTGCTGGACGGAAGTCTGCTCCTGCCCGCCTCCCCGCCGCGCAGGGACGCGAGCCTGCCGTACGGCTGGTGAATCGCCCCGCTCAGCGACCGGCGAATGACGCGAAGAATGACGCGACGGGAAGGGAAGAAAATCCCGGAAAAAATTGGCGGCGTGCAGCGGATCCTGACGGTGATGGAGGAAGCGTGCCGTGGCGTGTACGATGAAGACGGCACCCCTCCGCGATGAGGACCCGCGAAATGAATGACACCGGATCCGTGTCCCAGTTGCTGCTGGATCTCAAGAACGGCGACCACGACGCCGCTCAGGCCTTGTGGAATCGCACCGTCGAGCGCATCGCCGCGGCGGCGCGGAAACGCCTGGCGGCCTTGGGTGTACGTGGTCTCGACGAGGACGACGTGGCGGTCGACGTATTTGCCAGTCTGTGCCTGGGCGCCGGCCAGGGGCGATTTCCGCGGCTGGAAGATCGCAACGATCTGTGGCAGGTCTTGATGATGTTGACCCGGCAGAAGGTCGTCGACCAGCGTCGTCGGCAGCAACCCGAGTGGACGGAGTCCGCGCTCCCCCGTGGCGGGCACGACCAGTCCGAGGTCCAGGGGATCGATCTGGTGCAGGGTGATGAACCGCATCCGGATGTCGTCGCCGCGGCCGTGGAGGAGCTGGAGAATCTGTTGTCGTCGTTGGATCAGGAGCGCCGAGCCATTTCCGTGTTAAAGCTGGACGGTTACAGCCACAGCGAAATTGCCGAACGGCTCGGGATCTCCCTGCGCAGCGTGGAGCGGAAGGTGGCGTTGATCAAGAAGAAGTGGTCCGGCACGGCGGACCCCCCAGGTTTCTGACCCGCGGCTCTCCGGACGACGCGGGCCGGCCACCCCACCCAACGCCGTTGAAGACTTTTCAGACGCGTATTCCCAATTTCTTGCCCCCTCTCCCCGGCCTTTGCCGGGGAGAGGGTGGGGTGAGGGGTTCTTTGTGCCGGGGAAAGCTACGCACAAAATGTTTAGCGACGTTGCCCTCCACCCGGTTACCGACCAGCGTGAGGACACGATCAATGACCTCGCCGCCACCGGACATCGCGATATTCCCAACGTCCGAACTCCACGATGGAACTGGCGGTAACCCGCCAGGCTGGAAGTTGCAGTCTGGTTGTTGACACCCAAACTTTTGGGTGTATGGTGATAGCGTGTAGGGAGGACTGATCGCAACGATTAGTCCATTTGGGCGTGATTAGCGGAGGGCAGGCTAACATGCGCAACGAGACCTGTACGGCCGAGGTACCGAGCCACCGAGCTGGGTTTCCCAAGCACGTCTTCATCAGCTACAGCCACCGGGACAGCATCTGGGTCCACGAGTATCTCGTCCCGCAGCTCGAAGCTTCCGAGTTGCTTTCTGAAATCGACGAGGATTTCCGTCTCGGGCATCTGGCCGCCGAGAACATGACGCAGGCTGTGGCTTCGTGTGAACACACGCTCATTGTGTTCACGAAGAACTGGTTCAACAGCGATTGGTCCAACTTCGAAGGGCAGCTGGCGCTCGACAAGGACCCATCCGGCAGACAGCGCAGTGTCATCTTGCTTCGCAAGGACTCCCAGCAAGACATTCCATACGCGTTTCGCACACGTACGTACCTGGACATCTCAGACTTCGACACCCGCGACGAGCAGATGGCCAAATTGCTCGCGCAATTGGGCGCATCCAAACAGGGCATTGCCAAGGCCCGAGCAGCCGTGGCAAAGAAGTCACTGGATGCCCTGCGTGAGTTGATGTCCGAGCCCGGTGTGGCTGAGAAGGTGCTCAACTTACGAGAGAAGCTCACGCAAATCAAACAACGCTTTGGTGTGATCACTCAGAACAAGGGAATCCATGACTGCCTGCAGGCTGCGGAATTAGCGATTGAAGAACTTGCTCGACTCGTCGACTGCTACGGCCGCGACGAGTCGTCGTGGAACCGCGCGAAGTCGTACGTGCGGATGGTCCGCCGGTCAAAACCGACGATGGAGCGATTCCTTGCGAACAACTCCGCTGACGCACTGTCGACCGCTTGGCTGCATCCGCTCTGTGCGGCTGTCGAGCAAATGGCTGAGGCGGTCGAAACGCACAACGAGCTGTCTGCCCGATACTCCTCCGAGCAACTGTACAGCCAACTGCGCCGTGTTTTGCCGCTCGTTAACAGTCGGGTGGTCGAGACAATCAACGAGTTACCGCTGACCGGACTCGTGGAAAGTTTACGATCGATTCAGCAGCGGCTGGAAAGGCATCAGTTTGCCGGGCGAGCGCTCGAACTGTTCGAGCAGTTCTGTACCGGCATTCAGCCGCTGCTTGGAATGTCCACGATGGTCCGCGATCTCGTGGCCAAGCACAACGTACTGCAGCAGATCGATACCATCCTCGTGGAAATCGGCGGCAAAACACTGGTGCCTTTTGCGAAGTTGGCATTCTACTGGCGGTTCCTGCGCGGTTCCGTGAGCGAACAAGATCTGCGGCGGTTGGAGTCTCCACAACTCGACGAGCTTCTCGACCGCATTAGCGAGCAGTTGGGCAATACGACGGCCGTTCATAACGAGACATTTGACGCAAATCTCAACGAGGATGTGTTCAGCTTCCTGGACGAAGCGAAGCAGAACTTGCACAAGATCGACACGGATCTACTTAGTTTCTGTGATGATCTTGACAAGTTCAGTGGCGAACTCGACAGCATCATCAAAAGGATGCAAGAGAAATGACAACGCCTCCAGACCACAAGATGGCCACTGCTGCAGAACCCGTTACGAGCCACAACAATCTGAACTCCGTGACGGGAGTGACTGCCGAGGCGGATGTCGACGCCGCCGACGCCTTTGCCACACCGTCAGCCCTGTTTCGAGAGCATGATCGACTCATCGAACTGCAGGGCGGTGATCACGACACGCAAACGATTGTTTTGGCGGCTCGCGATCTGCTCCGCAAAGGACGCCCTTTGGGCTGGCTGCTGGAAGATTGCGTAGAACGCCGTGAATGTCAGCGAATACTCAGCTATTGGTCGGTGTTCATTTACCGCGAGACACACATGGAAGTGTCTCCCGATCTATTGCCGTTTGACCCGAACAAGGCACCGGAACTGGACGACGGTCTGTTTCCATTTCGTTTCGAGGACGGCTATGCCGACCGAGCACAGCAGCTGTCGGGTTGGCGGCGGCTGCTGGATGAATGTGAACAAAAGCTCACAGAGCATCATTTTGTAGCCGTAATTGGAGGCAGCGGCGCGGGTCGCGATGTGCTCGTCAACCGTGTTCTGTTGCCACTTTTCCAACGCGGGAGTGCTCGTCGCAGCGAATTCGCTTCCAGCCCCACTTGGCGCTACTGCATCTGCTCGCCGCGTTCGAATCCGCTTAGCAGTTTGGTTTCCGCGGTTTCTGGTTCGCCCTCCCCCGACCCGGCTTGGGTGGCGGAGCAAGTGGAACGCCTGCGTCGCGACGAAGGTGCCTTGCACGAGCTGCTCGACTCGGTAGCGCCGAGCCGACGTTTCTTGTCATCGAAGAGCTGGAGACTCTGCTATTAAGCGCCAGTCCAAAAGATATCCAGGCGTTCTTGGATAACGTACGCAGCGTTTTTGCCGACGCCAGGCCAAAGCACTTCGTCGTCGTGATTCTGCGCCATGATCGCGCCATGCACCTGAGCACTTTTGGCTCGCTGGAAGAACAGATCCGGCAGTCGCAAGTGTTAATGAACTTTACCACCGCCGAATTGCGGAGCTTCGTGGAAGAGCCATCCGGTGAAGTAGGACTGGTATTCGAACGCGGAGTGTTGGATAAGGTGTTGGTCGATCTACAAGGCGAACCGACGGTACTTCCCCTCTTGCGGGTTACGATGCGACGTCTCTGGCGCTATCGCGACCGGAACCGCATCACATGGGAAAGCTACGAAAAGGCTGGGGCGGGGCGTGCCGCGCTGGAACACGCGGCCGAAGAATGCTACGCGGAGCTCGACGATCAGCAGCGCAAGATCTTGCCCGAGCTCTCTGCGAAGTTCGTAGCCCCCGAGCCGGGTGGCACCATGGTGACCTGTGACGTCGATCGAAACGACCTGCGGAGCTGTGGTTCACCGACGGATGTCGAGAAGGTACTACGATCACTCGAAAATGCGGATCTTGTGCGCGACGTATCGGGTGGTCGCCAGCAGACCTATCGCATTCGATACGAAGCGCTTCTCACAAGTTGGCCGCGACTGATGGACTGGCTGGACGATTACCGCCGTGTGCACCGGCGGAGGTTGCGCTTGTCCGAGGCCGCTCGATTGTGGGATACCGAGAACCGGGTGGAGGATCGTCTGTGGAGCGGGACCTTGTTGCGGGAGTACACGGAAGGTTTCGGCCGGGACCCTTCGTTGACGAGTGTGGAAAAGCGGTTCTTGAGAGTCGGTCAGCTCAGGGAAGCGAGATCGCGCCGGCGATGGCTCATTGTCCGCTCCTCGTTGGTCGCCTTGGCCACTCTGGCCGCCGCGTCGATCCTCGCCACCGTGCTGACCTGGAATTACTACTTGAAGGCGAATATCAACGAGCGAATGCTTCAGGACGCATTGCGTCAGATTCAGGAGGGCGACTATTCAGGAGCCATTACCTGGCTTTCGAAACGAGCGGGCCGCGTCGACGACAGTCTGGCTGATCGGGTTCGTCGTCAGATTGCCACACGGTATTGTCCGGTGCCGGAGACGTTCTCATTCGCTGAAGAGACAGCGGACGAGTCAACGCGGTCGGGATATCTCTACCGCGATCTGACACCGTTGCCCAACATGCTGGGTGACAAGTTCGTTGCCGTCAGATCAAACAAAGAGAAGATTCGCGTGCACCTATTTGATTCTAAGACCCTTGGATCAGAAGTGCTGGCCGAGATACCAGCATCTGCCAAGCCTCCAATCGATTTCGATTCCTGGCCCGTTGGCATCGCCTCGGCGCCTGCCGGCAACATACTGCTGCTTGCGGCCACGGAACTCTACTGGTCGAAATTCGACGGGACCTCGAGCAGTGTCAAGTGGTCGCGATGTGAGCCGCCACCGCTCGAAAGTCACGTCTTCACCACCGTCCGCAGCGTTCAGGCCAAATCCAAGCCGGACTGTGACCTGGTGCTGGCCTTGGAAAAGCAAGCCCATCAACAGTTGGGCCGCTTGCGTTTGTGGGGCATGACTTACGACTCGGGCCAAGTCGTGTTTCGGGAATTCGCCGAACTCAGTGAGCTCACCGACGTGTTTTCTGCAGACTTCAGTCCTAGTGGCGATCTGCTGGTTGTACTGCGGGGTGAGAAACGCGACGTCAACGGCTCGGTTGAAGGTGCGCAAGCCTTTGAGGTCTGGCACCTGAACGCAACATCCGCCGTCCCAGGGGAAACACCAGAGTGGCAGCGTAAGTCCACTGCCGAGTGGACCGCGAAGGCCGCAGTCAACCGCGGTGCGTCCTGGGGTTGGCGTCCGATACTCGATGCGGAAGGGAAGCCACAAGGAAGTTGGGGGGTATTGGAATCAGGCATCTACTATGCCGCTTTTCATCCATCTGGTGACGCCCTCGTCACGGCAACAAGTGATGGCCGCGTCAACTGTTGGGGTACAGATCCCACAATCTCGCCCTACCTGGAAAAGTCCATTGACTTGGGCGTGAGAGTATTTCACGTCGGCTTCGCGAACGGGGGAAGGCGACTAATCACATCCAGCCGTGACCGCGTAGTGCGCGTGTGGGATTATGACTCGCTGGCTGAAATCGTGCCTCGCATGCACCACGAAGGAAGTGTACTCCGCGCAATCGACCTGGGACGGAACGAATCGCCGAACGCCAAAGGCGAATTGCCCAACATCGCAGGCGAATTACTCACCAGCACGGGCGAAATCTTGCGGCTTTGGAAGTGGTGCGAACCAGTTGAACCAGAACAAGATTCTGTTTCAGGAAACGTCGCGGCTACCTCCGTGGATGGCAGAAGGGTCTTGTGCACGTGTCGCTTCCCAGAATCGGGCAATTCGCGGTTCGTGGCGGAAGCACTGCAAGGCACATCCGGCAAATCGACACTGGAACCCGAACTGCGAATTCGGGATGTGCAGGAGGGCAGATCCTGGTCAATCCCGTTGACGTCGAATTCGGGAGGCGCCTGCCAGATAAACGAGTTGAAGTTCGGAGAGTCGAAGGATAGGGTTTTTCTGGCTGCTGCCGCGACGGTGGATGGAAGAGGTGTCGTCTTCCTCTGTCACCTGAAAGCCGATGGATTGTATCAGTGTGCGCGTTTACCGCATGAGGAAGGAGCACTTTCGTCTGCTTTCACCGCGGACGGCAAACTGCTCGCCACGACGGACCAACACGACTATGCCAAGATCTGGGACGTGGACAAAGTGCTGGCGGACCCCTTGACTCGCTCAGATGAAGTTCATCAGGAACGGGAGTTGAACGGAACACTTGAACTGGACGGCGGGCAGGTTCCTGCATTCAATCTCAAACACACCAGCGACGTCGTGCATGCTGATTTCAGTCCGGTGGAAAAGAGGGGCGTCTATCATTTGGTGACAGTCAGCTCGGACGGTGAGGCCGCGCTCTGGGATATCCATCGTTCGGAGTTGCACGCCCGGCGCGATCTTTCCAAGAGCGATCTGACAAGCGAACAAGCCGTCGGCAAGTTGTATCACGGCGCAAAGATTACCCACGCCGCTTGGGGACCGAATGCACAACTGATTGTTACAGCCAGCCGTGATCAAACAGCGCCGTTTGGGATGCGAGCAATACCCGGCTGATCGGGATTCTCAGACACTCTCGTCCTGTCGTCAAAGCACAGTTCGCCAGTGAAGTTCAAATCGAAACGTTCGGCGAGGTGGAGTTGTCGAAATCGGGAACTCTCAGTTCCAGAGAAATACTCATGGAACCTGGACCCGACGACCGGTGAGTGTCCACAGGCCATCCAAGAGCTGGCTCGGCTCGGCGATGATGAAGCGGCCAGTGGGACACACCTCCAACTTCTGAGCTCTCGGAGACTTGTGGGGGACGACACCCGGCTGGAAGAACTCAAGCCCTGGGAGCTCTACGCTTTGGACCAGGAAATCAAAGCGACGACGGAGAACAAGTAGACCTCAAGTCCGCGTGAACGACAAGTAACGGGAGAAGGGGATCGTTGGACAGAGTCCGGATCTGCTTGCGAGATCCGGTGCACCCTGCCAAAGAAGGCGTCTGAATCGACGGGATTATCGAGGCCATGCGAACCCGCTCTTCGTGCAGTCATGGTGGGGTTAGCAGCATGAGCGACCTGCGAGATCCGAAAGGCTGGCGAGTACGCAATCGACGAATCCAGAGATGACATCACGGAACTTATCTGAAAAATGGATCGTGACATGGCAGCCTCTGTAACCTTCATTCACGGCATGGCGAATAAGCACGCGCGGGAAGTCCTGTTGCGGTCGTGGCTGAACGCCTTGGCCACAGCGAATGGCGTGGACTTGCAGGCCGAAGGCGTCTCGGTCCAGATGGTGTACTGGGCCGATGTTCTCTACACAGAGCCGTTGAGTGAATCTCAGGCCAGCGTGGACGCCGAGTCGGTAGCAACTGGCCAGGAACTCAGTTCGGCATGGTGCGCTGGTCTGGCGGGTAAAGACGCCCTCTGGGTGGAAGGTCTGCGTCAGAAGTGGGCCTCGGTTCAACCTCCCGGCGACCCGGCCGATGCGACCGAACGCGTTCCGCTTCCGTGGTTCGTCAAGAGGCCGTTGATGGAGCAGCTACTGCGCGACGTCCATCATTACCTGTTCAATGAGCAGTTCTCGCCCCGGCCCGGTGAAACCTACCAGGTGCGCGACGAGGTGCGGCGACGATTCGTGACGGCTCTGAAGGCATCGTCCGGACACCCGCACATCGTGGTTTCACACAGCTTGGGGACGGTTGTCGCCTACGACTGCCTGAAGCGAGTGCCTGAGTGTCCGGCGATCGACGCGCTGTTCACCATCGGCAGTCCGCTGGGTCTGGACGAGATCCAGGACATGCTGTCGCCGCAGTGGAGTCGCGAAAACGGCTATCCCGACAAGGTGGGGCACTGGATCAACATCTACGACGGATTCGACCCGGTGTGTGGTTTCGATCCCACCTTGGCCAATGATTTCCAGAAGTCTGGAAGAGAGGTTGTTGAGGATATCCACGAGCCAAACTACGGCCGGTGGCGGCACGACATCGAGAAGTACTTACGAGGCTCGCGGCTGCGGGCGCGGCTGCGGGCGGAACTCGGCCGGAGGATGCCTGCAGGCCTCGAGAGCGTGGTGACGAGTCCACAGTGTACAGCGACACTCGACGAGTACCTCGTTCGGATTCGTGAGGCGCTCAATCAGTTCGACTACGAGCAGGTCACAGACCAGTGCAAGGAACTGATTGACGCCCTTCGCTCAAAAAAGATTACGCCGGACTCGACGTTTGCCGCGAAGATCCTGGGCGAATTGCGGCGGAAACGTCGATTCAGTGACTTGGCCCAAGTTGCCGACGCGTTGATGGCAGCAGGGCACGACGCACCAGTCGTGCAGCGGCAGTATGTCCAATCGCTGATTGACCAGGGCGAGATTGCTGCCGGCTTGGCCATGGCCAAGGAACTTGCGCGTCGGCCCGATGTTGGTGACCAACTCAGTGAGGCGGAGGGCTTGATTGGCCGCGGCTACAAACAGTGGTTCGTTGAACAGCAGGACGCCGCGAATCTTGAGCACGCCCTCGATGCTTACCGACCGGCATGGGATCGGGCGCCGGAAGTCCACGTATGGCACGGTATCAACCTGGTGGCTCTGCTTGCCCGCGCGAAACGTCGCGGCGTTTCGCTCAGACAAGCCGCGGACTATGTGGCGACCGCACAACGGATCTTGGCTATCTGTGAAGAAAAGCGGCGCAGGAACAGCGACGATGCGTGGGATCAAGCGACCGCCATGGAGGCATGCGTTGCGCTTGATCGCCATGAAGAGGCAGTGTCCTGGGCACGCAGCTACGTCAAGCATTCCGAGGCGGACGCGTTTGAGTTGGCGAGCACCTTGCGTCAACTGGAACAGGTGTGGGAGCTCCGCCGAGATCGCCCACCAGGTGATCTGCTGATCCCGCTTCTGGAAGCCGAACTGCTCAAACGACAAGGTGGCAGGCTTCTGCTCGACCCGAAAGACCTTCAATCTCACCGAGCCAGCGGCTTGGACCGCGCAGGTACGCTCGAGAAAGTGTACGGATACGACTCGTACGTCACATGGGGCTGGTATCAGTTGGGCCTAGAAAGATGTCGCAGTGTTGCCCGGATCGAGACGATAACGGGGCAGCCCTACGGTACAGGATTCTTGGTCGCTGGGAGAATGTTCGGACCACGCTGGGCCGGCGAGACCCTGCTGCTCACGAATGCGCATGTCGTAAGCCCTGAGGCACACAGTAACTCGTTGGCCCCGTCTCAAGCCTTTGCGGACTTCGAGACAGAAGGTAATCTCCGAGTTCAGGTACGCGAGGTCATCGCCAGCTCAAGCCGTGCCGACCTCGACTACTCGCTGCTGCGGCTAACACAGCCGGTGACGCACGTCGAACCGGCTCCGCTTTCTCCGATCGCACTCAATCCGTCCGAGCGGCAGAAGTTGTATGCCATCGGCTATCCGTTCGGCGCGAAGCTCGCACTGTCGATGCAGGACAACCTGCTGATCGACTTCAGGGCACCGCTCCTTCAATACCGGACGCCGACGGATCCGGGCAGCTCCGGCAGCCCGATCTTCGACGACCAGTGGCAACTGGTGGCGCTGCACCATGCCGGCAGCAGGCGAATGCCGAAGCTGAGCGGGTCGGGAACGCATGAGGCAAACGAGGGAATCTGGATCAATGCCATTCAGGAGCACGTCGGCGGCGCTCCAAAGCCCGCGGGCAGTGGACCGATCACACCTGGCTCCCCCTCGATTCATTCAACGTCATCTCGGCAATCAACTCACACTGAACTTCAGTTACTTTCACGTACGGGGACTGCCATGAGTAATCATCAAAGGGAATCGCTACTGCGCAGCTATGCAAAATCTATAGCTTCGATGGATCGATTAGAAGATGCCCGCGCGGAGCTGCCGGCATTTGCTGAATCCGCACTGGAAAGCGTTCCGTCCGCGACTCCGGAGCCGTCGATCGAGGCCGCCAACCGAGCGATTGACAAGATGCGGACCGGCCAGCCGCTCGACGCGCAGGAGATGTATAGCGTCGAGGCCATCGTCCTGCCGAAGGAAAGACCAGTTGTCTTCGTCCGAAACAACACCTACCCAACTCCGGAAAGTCCGTGGACGCACTTCTCGGGCACGGGCATCAAAGCAAATATCGAAAGGGCGATCCCGTCCATCGGTCGGGTGGAACTGCCGAGCAACCTCAGCATCCCATATGGCGGCACCGCGTTCGTGGTGGGTCCGAATCTGCTGATGACGAATCGCCACGTCGCCGAGCTCTTTGCCCAGGGCCTGGGAACCAGTGTGACGTTTCGATCGGGACAAGACGCGGCCTGGGACTACGTGCGCGAATACCAGATTGCGGTGGAAAACACCACCACATTGACGATTAACAAGATTGTCATGATCCATCCTTACTGGGATATGGCACTCCTCATCGTAAGCGGGCTCAAGGCGAGCCAGCAGCCTCTCCGCCTGGCAACGGTTGACCCTCGGGAGATAGACGGCCACGACGTCGCAGTCATCGGCTACCCCGCCAAGGATGGACGCAGCGATCTGGAATTGCAGGACCGCATCTTCAAACGCGTGTACAACGTCAAGCGCCTCCAGCCGGGCAAGTTGAAGACGCGAGCGGTTGTCGGAAGTTTCGGCAAGAGTGTCAACGCGATTACCCACGACAGTTCCACACTGGGCGGTAACTCCGGTTCGGCGGTGGTGCTGGCCGAGACGGGCGACGTGGTCGCACTGCATTTCGCGGGAATATATCTGAAAGCGAACTACGCCGTCCCGGTCTACGAACTGGCTCGAGACCCACGGGTCGTGGCGGCCGGGGTCAACTTCGTCGGGAGCCGAGCGCCTGAGGACCCGATTGTCGCTGCCGCCTGGCGGCAACTCGGCGAAGCTTCTCGCCAGGAAACCCGGCCAGTCGCCGTGCCGGCGGCCACGACCGGTTCGGTCACGGTCGCCATCGGAGAGACCACGTTCACCCTGCCCGTTCGCGTCTCGGCGACAGTCCGTGAGTCTACAGAGCATTCCGCGGGAGCTTCGCCAGCCGACATCACCGAGGCGATGAAGATGCCCAAAATTGCCCCGCGATTGGATCAGCGCGACGGTTACGATCCCGCATTTCTCGAACTCGACGGAGGCGACAAGGTCCCGCTTCCCACCCTCACGGAGGACGGCAAGAACCTGGTTTCGAGGTTGGATGATGGCTCGCACAAACTGAAGTACCACAAGTTCACGATTTGCATGCACAAGATCCGGCGGATGGCGCTGTTCACTGCCGCCAACGTAGATTGGCGTGACGAAATGCGTCGCGTCAATGGTCGTACCCCGAGCCGCAAGGAATTGAACGGGTTCACGTCCGACGCGAGCGAGCGATGGGTCACGGACGAACGCATCCCTCAGATGCACCAACTGCCGGACCGCTTCTACACGAAGGATGGTGGCGCATTTGACAAAGGGCATCTTGTGCGCAGGAACGATGTGACGTGGGGTACTTCGTTCGCCGACATGCAGAAGGCCAATGGCGATACATTTCACACGACGAATTGTTCGCCCCAGACGTCGGGGTTTAACCAGTCGGCGAGTGGCGAGGACAATTGGGGCGACCTGGAGAACCTGGTCCAGCGCGAGACCGCCGGGGAGCGGGCCATCGTGCTCAGCGGCCCGGTCCTGGCCGACGACGATTTGCGGTTCGAGGGGATTGACGAGCGTGGTGACGTCCACATCCAGATCCCCAGTCGCTTCTGGAAGATCGTGGTTGTCAAAGGCCATGGCGGTCCGGAAGTCTTTGGCTTCGTTCAAGAGCAGGACCTCTCCGACATACCGCTGGAGTTCGCCGTTCCCCAGCGCTGGCTCCGACAGATGGAATCGGTCGAAAACATAGAAAAGCTGCTCTTCGGCGCGGCAAAGCTGGACTGGTACAAGCAGTATGACCAATTCGAGAGGGAAACAGGCCGCAGAGTGCGGAGACGCCTGCGGCGATGACGCGAGATCTGACGGGCGTACGACGGGCAATTCCAAACGCGTAGTGAAAAGGCTGAACTGGTCGCGAAGCGACACGACTGGCCCCCTCGCCCGCTTGCGGGAGAGGGGCGGGGTGAGGGCTTCTTGAACTTAGAGACATATGATCAATTTCGAGTCCCCAGCAAAGGCGTTTGTCGTTGCTTGTATTCCTGAGTTTCCCCGTCGGACTCGTCCCTTCGGGAGACATGACTGAACGGCTACGGCGCTGACCATCGAAGGTAACTGAACCGCTGTCCCCATTCCGTTGAGGATGTTACAAACGATGATACGATCACGATTTGCAGGCGTTTTCTATATTTGCATGGCCACAATGTTGAGCGGTTCATGGCAGGCTGCGGACCTCTCCGCAGCACAGCAGAAGCCGGAGACGAAGCTGATGGACGTCGCCTCGGAAAAAGAGGTCGCTGATTACTTCAGGAAGCAGGGCAAGACGGTGGTCACGTTTTGCGGCTACTCGGGCCTGGGTTACGAGAATCCGGAAGAGATGCTGCGGGAAGCCGGGGAGATCCTGAAGCAGTACGATCCGAAGAAGACGATCGTCAATTGCGGCGCGACGTCGGTTGGCATCGGTCAGATCTACGAGATCGCCAAGTCGCGTGGTTTTTCGACTTCGGGGATCGTGTCCAGTTTGGCCAAGGAGTCTCCCGGCGACATTTCATCTCATGTGGATGTCGTTTTCTTCGTGAAGGATGAAACGTGGGGAGGCGTCCTGAAGGATACCGATCGGTTGTCGCCGACGTCGCAGGCCATGGTGTCCTCGAGCGACGTCATGATCGGCATTGGCGGTGGCGAAGTAGCCCGTGACGAGCTGTTGGCGGCGAAGAAACTGGGCAAGTCCGTTCGCTTCATTCCAGCCGACATGAATCACAACAATGCCACCGAGCGCGCCAGAAACACAACGAGCCTCTCCCCACCGACTTCCGCGGTGCGTTGCACGAGGCGTTCGGGGACAAAGCCCATGAGTCGAAGGAGTGACGCGAGGAGCCCGGTTTGCGGTCATCGGCAAAACGGACTAACGGGTTCTTTGGCGACTGTGAGCACGAACTCGAGGCAGACGCCGAGGAGCTCTTTGGTCATTTGACGGGGTAGTTCCAGTGGCCGGTTTTCAGAAAGGTGAGTGCCATGTCTTTCGACGATTACGTAGTCCTGCGTATGAAAGGCGCGAAAGCGATTCTTGGCGGTGAGGAGCGAGTTGATACTGGCGCACCCCCAACCATCGAGCACGCTACGCTAGGCGCAGCCGAGGCGAACGACGTCAATCGAGACCCGGACGTGCTTGGGGCGGCCAGAAAAATGCCTGTCGTTTTGGTGAGGCCATTTGAGGCGGGCGCGGAAGCGACAACCGCTGTATGGGGGCTGGAGGCCGTTGGAGCATTGACGAGTCCGCGCACCGGATCCGGCGTGACCGTTGCTGTTCTCGATACGGGAATCGACATTAACCATGAGGCATTCGGTCGCATCCGAGACAAAATTACGCAGAACGATTTTACGGGAGAAGGTGACGGCGACGGCAACGGTCATGGGACGCACTGTGCGGGCACCGTATTTGGCGGAGAAGTGGAGGGAAAGCGGATTGGCGTTGCCCCAGGCGTCGACCGGGCGCTGATTGGCAAGGTCCTGGATTCGCAGGGTAGTGGTTCCACGGACGGGATTCTCGAGGGCCTGATGTGGGCGGCCACACAGGGCGCAAACATCATATCCATGTCGCTCGGTATGGATTTTCCAGGCGCCGTGAAGAGACTCACCCAACGCGGGCTTTCGATCGAGCAAGCGACCTCGATTGCACTCGAAGGCTACCGACAAAATCTCAGGCTCTTTGACAGTGTCGCAGCGCTCTTGCGCGCTCGAAGTGCGATGTTCGCGAAGACGATTGTGGTCGCCGCCTCCGGCAATGAAAGCCGGCGTCCTGAATACGCACTCGCCACGGCTCCGCCCGCCGCCGCAGATGGTTTCATTGCGATCGGAGCGATTGGCCGCACGACGAGCAGTTCGACGACGGACCTAGAAATCGCCTCCTTCTCAAATACCGGACCGGCCCTATCAGCGCCTGGAGTCGACATCGTGTCGGCTCGTGCCGGTGGTGGGCTACATGCGCTGAGCGGGACCAGCATGGCCACGCCCCACGTCGCCGGTGTCGCGGCACTCTGGATGGAGGACATATTGGCGGACAATCCGGCCTTTCACGTGAGTGAGCTCGAGGGAATGCTACTGGGCCGCGCCGCAAAGAGTGTTTTCGTGCCTTCCGTCGCTCCTAGCGACCGCGGCGCAGGCATGGTCCAATCGCCGCAAAGTTGATGGCCTACGGCCCCTTTTGTGTGACGTAGTCAACGCGGGAAAGATATTTATGCGCATTGACGCCCTGGGTACAATTCCAGCAATTCGCTTAGACCCCCAACGCCGACTTTGCAGAACTCGCAAACGTTGAGACAGATACAGGACTCGTCAATTGGAGGATGCAAGGGCTCAGTGAAGGCTAGGTGCCATGCCACAATTACAGACAAGATGGGAAGACCGTGCATGCAATCATCGCTGACGAGGCCGTGCGCCAAATTTCGGCATACAAAAGCTGTTGGCGGGCAACTCGCCGCAATCCGTAACACAAGCTCCCCCAATTTTGGCAGCGTGTCCGGACTTGTGGCACGGCACCGAGCTCTTCTAACCACAATCCAACGCCTCGAAACCGGCGGCAACAGTTCTATAACAAGAGCTTGACCCCTTGAAGGCTGTAACCCCATGCGAGAAGGTACGATGCGTCAAGCGGCCCTTCAAATCCGACCGTGGAAGTAGGAGTCACGCACAAGAAAGGGGCCAAGAGAAGGTGACCGAATGAAACAACCGGCCAATGTTACGATACACGGATCAGGTCCCCATGAGCTGCGGTTACAGCTACTTACACCACAGCAAGTTGAACGTGACTACCTTGACCTACGATTCCGCACGCTTTATCGAGAACTGAATTGGACAAAGTCAATACCGACTTCTGCAGTGGACATGCGCGACCAGTACGACGACCAAGCATGGCCCTTTGGTATCTACTTCGATGGGCTCTTTCTATCTGCGATCCGTGTCATTTCCGCTGATTCCACGCAAGAGTTGCCGTCGGGTTTCTACATTCCCCAACCGACCGCCTACCGCGGGCTTGTGGCGGAGATCTCAAAAGCCATGGTTGTGCCGTCGGCGCGTGGACTTGGTCTCTTTTCCGCAATGCTGATGCACAGCCAACTCGAAGCCTGCGCAGCTGCAATAGACCACATTTTCATAAGTGTAATTGACTCCGGAAGGATCCGCGACGTTTCTTGATGAACAAGGTTTCCGCGTGTTGGGAACTCCTTTTCAGTTTCTGGATCATACAATCTCGCCTGAAGCGCGGGCGATCGTCCTGCACCGCGACTTAGGTACGCATCAGCTTGACCTATCCGCAATCGCCGAACGTCGGACCCAAATCCTCTCTGTTGCTGCACCAAAAGCTGGCGGTATGGATTTGCCCACAGCAGGAAAAGGAGCCATATGAATGAAGCTTTTCTTAAGTTGGTCCGGATGTCCGAGTCGGCAGATGGCGAGCATTCTGCGAGATTGGATACCAACAGTACTTCCCGCAGTCGATATATGGATGTCAGAGGAGGATATTGACAAAGGGTCAATGTGGGTGCTTGAGCTGGCGACCGAGCTCGAACAGACCAACGCCTGTATCGTCTGCCTAACGCCGGACAATCTCGAGTCGACGTGGCTTCACTTCGAGGCAGGTGAAGCCGCGAAGGCCTTACAGCGTTCGCTTGTATGCCCATATCTATTGGGGGTCAGTAAGAATTCGGTGCCCGGGCCTCTGTCGCAGTTCCAGGCGGCTCAGGCTGATCGAGACGACACGATTCGGCTGGTTCGAACGCTGAATAATTCGTTGGGGGCTTATGCCGTCAAACCCGATGCACTTCGTCGTATGTTTGATAGATCCTGGTCTGAACTTGAGACAGCGCTGAAGGCCATCCGTTTATTCCCGCAGGAGATCAGCGAGACTGTGAAGCAGGGGATCATCAAGCTTATCGATTCGTCAAACCTCCCCATGTATTTCACAGACGCCAACTTGGTCGTACTTCACTGCAACGACCACCTTGCCTCTCTTATCGATTCCACGCCGCGTGCGGTGATCGGGCATCCGATTATTGATCTTATCGAGCGATTCGGGCGACGCGTGCCGGAGAAACGTCGACAGCCGTTTCTAGATTACCAGCGATCGCTTGCAGTACGGGTGGCAGATGATCTAGGGCCGCACACAGAGGCTACAGAATACGTGGACAATCGGGACTTACTCGGAAGCCACTACGATGGGCTATATCGCGTTTGGATCCACGCGGACAAGATCCTGACGGAATCCGGTGGTGACGTCCTCGGCGTGTTCGTTGTATATCGACCGGAAAGGTTATTTGAGAACTCGGAGATTCCCGGCTCCTCAACATGATGAGTTTCGTGGGAGCAGCGCCAGAGGTCGCAAAACGCACCGACAACACGTCGTAGGAGTCTTTGAGGGTTGGCAGTCGCCATTGAAAGACCGAATTCCAGAATGGTCCGATAACCCGGTGGAGGCATACCTAGAGCGACGGATAGTGCCGGGACGCAGGCGGCCCAAATTGGGCCATCGGCGTTCCCGAGAATGGAACAGTTTCTGCGTTCGCATTGGTTGTCCTGTTGCGGGGTCAGCTCGGGACGTGTGCTTGCGCGTCGGCTCCCCGATTCTGCTGTCAAAACTGTGGGGCGTTCAATGCCACAGAACCCATGTTCTCCGGCACGAATGGAATGGCGTGGTTCGACGACGAAGATTCTGGATAGGAGGCCTCTTGAGCAGGTACAATCAGCGTCACCGGGGAATCGCTTACGTCGTGAAATGGCGTCTTCAACTTGGTCGAAATCCTGTCCGATTCTCTTAAGGAAGCTCCGAGACAAATGTCCGCCCACTCCTTTCTCTCAACGCTTGAGGCGCTTTCAGCTGAACTGCCGTTCGACGAAAACGCAATGCGAGTAGTCTTTGACGACTTAGTTCGTGTCATGCAGGTGCAGTTCAATGCATATATGGTCGATATCTTGTGGGAATCTGGTCAAGGCATAGGGGCACATCTACGGCCGGTTGCGGTACACGATGTCGAGAATCCAGATTATTCTGGACATAGCGTTTATCGGAACGGACGTGCCCAGTCACTGACGGGACTATGTTTCGATAAGGGTACACCGATCTGGATTACGGATCAAAACGGTTTGGGCACTAAGAGCGAGTACCACAATTCCGTTGATTCCGAGTTATCGTTACTAGCTTCCGATGCCTTCTGGAAATACAATCAGAACGCGACAATAAGAACTGAAGTGTGCTGGCCAATTCACGTGGGCGAAAGGGATTTCTCGCGTACAGCGGGTGTACTTAATCTCGAAATGACAGCCCGCATGCTCCCGAATCCAAGAGCGATTCAGTTGCTGCGACAGGTCGAGACTATAGTGTCCAGAATGCAGACCCGCATCGCACATCACGAGAGCTTGTTGCGTTTGGCAAGCCACGCTGTGTCGACGTATCTCGTTCCGCTCGCTCGAAACGCGCTATCCAAAATTGAGCCATCCGTTAGGCTCACGGCCTTTGTTGCTTACCCAATGACCGATCGAGAAAGTTGTCAAATCGTCGGACACGTCCATGACTGGCTACGTTCCCGGCGCATACATTTTGAAGAGCCGATGGACGTTGCAGCCGAGCGGATCGATCAATCGGTGTTTGACTGCATACGCCGAGCGCACTTTGGCATTGCGATTACGTCGGGGTTCAATCGGAATGTCGTCTTGGAACTGGGTTTCATGTTCGGTGCAAATAAAAAGGCAATCCGACTCCATAGCAGCCGAGGGGATAGTGAACAAGATCCATTTGACTTACTAACATTCAAAACCTACGAGATCCCGTACAGGGGTGAAACCATTGACAAGTCAACGCTCAAGAAACGCCTTGCCTCCGGACTCAGGGCTATCGCAAAGGAAGACTCGACCATAAATGCGCTTCTGTCAAAATTGGTAGGTGAAGAAGCGGCTCGCAAGAGCGGACAGCAAATAGTGGACGTGAATTCCGTGGATTCGAACGGAAACGAATGAGTATCCGTTTTGGCACATCCACCTTCTGTTTCCACTTGTAGAACTTCGACGAGGATATCCCTTTCTGCCGAATGAACTTTGCCACAGTCAGACCGCTGCCTCGCTGCCTGTCGTCCGATGCTGCGGAGCCGGACACGGAGGCGGCGAACGAGCAGGTCTCATCGAGGGAGGCCTCTTCCGCGTCTGAGGCGACAATGCGCCGCGCTTCGGACGGCACGCCTCAACCCAGACAGCTGGATGGCGAGCCCGCAGCGCGCGACGACGTGAAGTTGGTGCTCAGCGGCTTGACGCTCGATGAAATCACCTTGGTGAATTCGCCCCTGCTGCCCTATCTGGCGATGGTCGCCAGCGTGCTGGAACACCGCACGATCAGCGTGAGCGCGCATCAGCACCATGGTGACTGAGGAGCGTGGGCGTTTCGATGGACGCCGCCGCGAGCACGTCCTGGGTGAGCCATGCGGGAGGCCAGGAGCGTCCTATCGGCACAAGGGGAGCCAGGGACTGCAACTGCGGGAGGCAGCGTGGACGCGGTCCGTGAGGGGCACACCCGCATTCACTGGGCGTGCCCCGGGAACGTCAGTCTGGAGAGACGCGGTCCAGCAATCGCTGTGCGCGGCGGAATTGGGTGCGGTCCTGCGCGATCGCGACGCCGCTCTCCTAACTGGACCCGTCTGTACTTCTTTCCGAGTAGCCGCGCGCCGGACAGCAGGTGGTGATGCGATGGACGCGGCGCGAGCGCGGCAAGCAGCGGGCCGGCGGCGGAAGGCTCTGGGGGCGTTATCGGTTTTTTGCGGTTAACGCGTCGTTCCAGTCGTGGCGGGGAGGCCGGAGGCGTTGGATTGACGGGTGGCGTGTGATCATCTGGCGACTGGCCGTCTCACCGGGCTCGTCAGTGTCGAAGCCGCAGTGGATCTGGTATTCACGCGCCAGCAGCGGACGCGTAAACGTCCGGCGGATTGCGTGCCCTCGGCGGCCCGGGGGGACGGCGTGAAGGCGCCACAGATCGTGCGAGCGGCGCGAGCCAGAGGCCGGTCGGTGGGGGTCTGTTAGACGTCGGCCGCCTGGTCAGCCGGAGAGGCGGATGGGGCCGTGGAGGGCTTCCAGCGGTGGGGCAGCAGGTCGACGAGCTGCTCGCGGGGCGTGTGGGGCAGTCGGCGCAAGACATCGACCAGATACGTGAACGGCTCGACGTTGTTCATCTGGCAGGAAGCGATGAAGCTGAAGTGGATCGCGGCTGCCTCGCCGCCGCGATCGCTGCCGACCATGCGCCAATTTTTCCGGTTATGCCAAGCTTGGCATAATCGCAATTATGCCCAGTTCCGCGCGATGCGGAGTTGCGGGCCGGGTGGTCGGCGAATTAGGCTTCGGCGGGGCTCGCAACTCCGCATAATCCGGTCACAGTCGATCGAGGAAGTCTAGTAGTTCGCCGGGCTTCGTGCGGCGGCGTTTCGGTAGGGACGGCGCGTCGATGCGGTCGAGCATGCGCCGCTTCATCTCCAGATCGGCTTCGACGTACTGATGGGTCGTCTCCGTACTTTCGTGTCCCAGCCACAAGGCGATGACCGTCACGTCTACACCGGACTGAAGCAGGTGCATGGCCGTGGTGTGCCGCAGCGTGTGCGGCGACACGTCCTTGCTCGGCAAGGATGAACACCGGGCCGCTGCCGCAGAGACCGCGCGCTGCAGCCGGTCTTCAACGCCGGATCGCGTGAGAGGGCTGCCGTGCCGGTTTGGAAACAGCGGCGATGTGTCGTGGTGGCTGATCTCCACGAGCCACTGTTTGAGGACGTCCGCGGTAGCTTTCCACAACGGGACCGATCGCTCCTTGCGCCCTTTCCCATGGATATGGACGTACGCTGTCGGGCCCAGATGCACGTCGCCGCAGCACAGGCCGATCGCCTCCGATACCCGCGCCGGTATTGTACATGAGCGTGAACATCGCGCGGTCCCGGCGCCCGCTCCAGGCTGCGGGGTCCGGTGCGTTGAGCACGGCTTCCACTTCAGCTCGGGTGAGGTAGCCCAGGAGCGGACGGTCGAACCTCTTCCGCGGGATGGCCAGCACGCGTTGGAGCGACGGCAGGGCGGTCGGGTCGCGGGCGGCAGCATGCCGTGCAAAGGCGCGAATGGCGGCCAGTCGCGAGTTACGCGTTCGTACGGCGTTTTTGCGGTCCGATTCCAGATCATCCAGGAAGGCCAGGATGGCCGGAGCATCGAGATCTGCCAGCGTTACCGCTGCGGCAGGCCGTTGCCGCTTGTTCTCCATGAACCGCAGCAGCAACCGAAAAGTGTCGCGATACGAGGCCACGGTGTGGGGACTGACGTTCTGCTGATTCAGCAGCCAATCGCAGAAGAAGTCCCTGACGATAGTGGCGAAACCTGGGGGCTGTGAAGAGGGCTTCATAGGGCGTCCTCCTCGAGAGCGTAGGCTTCGAAGCGTGCAGCCGCCCGCGCCATCAGGTCGGGTGTGGCGGTCAGGTACCAGTACGTGTCGCTGACTTTCGCATGCCCAAGATAGACGGACAGCGCAGAGACGGCGTGATGCAAATCAACCGATTCGGTATACCATCGCTCGACGCACCGGCAGGCGAACGTATGCCGCATGTCGTGGAGACGCGGTTGGCGTTTGCCGTTGCCCATGATCTTCAACGACCGGCAGAGCTTGCGAAACACAGTCCGGACAGTCGAGTACGGCAACGGGCGGCCTGCATGCGACACGAAGAACTGGTCCGCTGGTGCATTGCCGATCATGCAGTGGCGATCCGCAGCATAGGTTTGCAACGCAGCAATTGCGGTCGGGTGGAGAGGCACCCAACGCGTCTTGCGGAACTTGGTCTCGCGAATCTTCAAGACGCCACGTTCGAGATCGACATCCCGCAGGGTGAGACGCAATGCCTCGGAAATACGGAGCCCAGTGCAGGCGAGGGTGCCCAGCAGCGTGGCATATGTCCGGGGGCGGAGGGCATTCGAAGGTGCGAGACCTCGTGCAGCGGCCACCAGCGCGGCCACTTCTGCGTCCGAGTAAATGTAAGGTGTCGTTCTCCGGTGAGCCGGACCAAGCAGTCCACGCGGCGGGACCTGCGTGTCCGGTTCGGTGATCACCAAGTGGCGCGCGAAGCAGCGCACTACCTCCAGCCGCCGCGCCCAATACATGCGATCCCCATCGGCGGGCAACTGCGCCCATCGTAGCGCCAGTTCCGTGGTCAAGGGACCACGGTAATCGGCTGCGTCGGCGAACGCGGCAAAATGCTGCAGCAACTTGCTTTCAGTCTGAAGCTTGTATCCCAGCGCGGACGGAGCTGCAAATACTGTTCGACCTTTTTCGACATGCGGTTGGAACGTGTCATGAGCGCGTCTCCTTACAGTGGGGCCAGGGCAGTGCGACCTCGACCAGTCGGTCGAGGTCAACCTTCGTATAGACCATCGTCGTGTCGAGACTGCGGTGACCGAGAATATCGGCCACCTGCTTCAAATTCGCGCCGGCATTTTGCAGGCGACTCGCGGCCGTGTGGCGCAGCACGTGCGTGCCGGTCCACTGCTCGCATCCAGGGACCACAGCATAAGCTCGCCGCATGACCCAACGGACCAACTCACGGGTCACTGCCACTCCGATCGGCGCCGATGGCGAAGAAACAGCCCAAGATCGTCCGTCTTGGGACGGTCCCGGCGAACGTACGCAACCACGGCCTCCGATACTCGGCGCGGCATCGGCAGGACGCGATCCCGGCGAGGCTTGCCGCTGGATAGGTAAAGTGTACCCGCCGCGGCGTCCAGATCGCCGATCTGCAGGGCGGCCACCTCTGCCGCGCGTAGACCGAGATCGACCATGCACAGGGCCATGGCATAATCCCTGCGGCCGGTCGGGCGAGATCTGTCGAACGACATGAGGAACAGACGCAGTTGCTCCGGCGACATGACGGTCGGCAGAGACGCCAACCGCCACCGCGCAAAATGGGGGACGGATGCTACCACGCGGGCGTCGACTCGACCTTGGAATTGAAGCCAACGAAGAAAACTCCGCAGCGAGATGGCGGCCACTTGCGCAGCGGCAGTTCGCCCCGTCGTACCATATCGAGCGACGAAATCATGCACGACGTCGGGCCGAATACGCCTCCAGTCCAGCGGCCGGGCTCCAAACACGGACCGCAGGAACTCCAGGGCGTAACGGCGCCGATACTGGCGAGTTGCCGGCGCCAAGCCGCAGGTGTATTCGAGATGCGCGTCGTATTCGGTAACCGTTCGCTCCAAGGCCGGCTTCAGTCCTGCCGCTTGCCGGACCGACTGGCCTGCACCCCCGCAGTGACGGAGCAACTGACGCAGTGCCGCGCGCGTTGTGTGTCTTCCTGCCCTGCTGCTGCGCCGCCGGCACGCAAACTGCCGGATCATGGCCTCGTCCATTTCGGCGAGCTGACGCCGACGACGTCGGAGCCACTTCAGAAACAGGTCTGCCGTGCGCATGTAGTGGTGTACGGTATGCCGCGTATGCCCGCGGCGGTGCAGATACTCGAGGAATCCCATCAAAACGACAGCGTCGCGCCCGTTCTTCAGCCGCCGGGCAACGCGAGAACAGAAGTAGAGGTCAAGCATGAGCGGCTCTCCTGAGAGGGGAAAGATGTCAGTGAGCCGTCAGGATTATGCGGAGCTCGCCTCCGATGGAAGGGACCGAACGCCTAGAAAATTGGGATAGTCGTCGATTCGGTGCTTACGAACTCCGCATAGCGCGGAACTGGGCATAATTGCGGCCGATGGCGATGCCGCGGTGGCTTCGTTCCGCCTCGTTGTTGTCGGCGTCCAGCAGCCCACAGGTCGTGAACACCTGCAGCGCATCCCACTGATTGAGCGTGTAACGAATCGCTTCGCCCAGCTCACTCTTGGGCAGCACGTTACCACTGGTCTGTCGCAGCCAGACACCGAAGTTGTGCAGCAAGGGAACGGTCTCTGCTTGGCGCACCTGCCGCACGCGTTCGGCGTGCTCGTCGATCGACAGGTCGGCCCACTCGCGCATCTTGCGCTGGCGGATCCGCTTCTCAATCGCATACATGCTCTTGATGAAGGCCATCGCCACCTGGGCGCGGAGATCCGAGCGCCTGCGCCGCCTTGAACCGCTTCCGCGCGTGTTGCCAACAGCCCACCTCGATGATCTTGCCGCCGGACTCCAGATAAATCCCATCGTAGCCGTTGTACGCATCGGCCTGCAGGTAGCCCTGGTAGTCGCGCAAGAAAGTCGCCGGATGGGTTCGCTCGTGCGTCAGCGTGTACTGGAACACGGTCAGCGGATACGCTTCATCCCCCACGTAGTTCCAAAACCGTGCGGTCGACCACTGGCCCGTCTCGGGATCCTGCCGCTGCACCGTGGTGTCATCGGTGTGGACCGCGCAGCGAACGCAGCACTTCCGCGATCATCACTTGATACAGTTCCTTCAAGGCCTCCGCCAAGTCGATCATCCATTGGCACAAGGTGGAGCGCGCCAAGGGAATACCGAACCGCCGTGTGATCGTCTCTTGCCGATAGAGTGGCAGGTGATCGCCGAACTTGCTCAGCCAGACGAAGGCCAACAGTCCGGCAGCCGCCAGGCAACTGGACAACATCAGGCGCTTCTCGCCCAAGAGAATCCGTGGCAGCTGGCGTTTACGCTGCTCGTCGCTCGCACCGACCGGCGTCGCCGCGACGTCACTGGTCGCATGGCCCTCGCGCTTCGGCTCGACGGCGTCCACTTCCGTTTCGGCCTGCGTGTCCAGCGTCGCTTCGGCCGTGGTCTGTGAGATCGGCGTGGCTTCCTGATCCCTGTCGCTGGAGGCAACCTGGTCCGTAGCCATGGGCTCCGCGGCCCCGACGCGATCGTCATGTGCGGGAGGCTTGTCGCTGCAGGCCACATCACGTCGCAAGTACTTCCGCTGGATGTGACGCAGGAGCATGACCTTGCCCGGTCGATAGTCATATTGATAGGTAATCACGTCCGGCAGCGGCTGCAGCTCGCCCTCGGCGAACAGCGCCTTGATGTCGTCCGCGATGTGTGAG
>CAVWHV010000015.1:0-12681 GCA_963754725.1 uncultured Planctomycetaceae bacterium | reverse complement strand
GCCCAGGTTGTGCGAAATGTAAATGACGGCCATCCCATCGGCCCGCAGCCGGCCGATGATGCCGAACAACCGCTGCGTTTGTTCCTGGTCCAGCGACGTCGTCGGTTCGTCGAAAACGATGACCCGTGGCCGGGCACTGACCGCGCGGGCGATCTCAACAAGCTGCCGTTCCCCGGGCGACAACAGTGCCACGGACGTATCGGGATCCACTTGCAGGCCTACGGTCTCCAGTACGTCGGCCGCACGCCGCCGCAGTTCGCGGCGGTCGACGCAGGGGATCCCCAGCCACCGGCGGCTGGGCAGTTCGGTCAGGAACAGGTTCTCGGCGATGCTCAAGTTGGCGAACAAGTTCAATTCCTGATGCACCACGGCAATGCCTTGCCCGGCTGCACCGAGCGGCGTCTGCGGCACATAGCGTTGACCGGCCAGCAGCATTTCGCCCCCGTCCGCTGGCAGGACGCCGCCCAGCACGTTCATCAGCGTTGACTTGCCCGCGCCGTTCTCGCCGACCAGGCCCGTTACCTGGTGAGCTTGCACCGGGAAGCTCACGTCGGCCAGAGCCCGGGTCTGGAAGAACGTCTTCTCGACGTGCCGGAATTCAAAGGCGGGAGCGTTCATCGAGTGCGCCTCACTATCCGGTCCGGAGCCGAGTGCGGAGGACGTCCAGCATCGCTGCCAACAGAATGACGCCGCCCTTGGCCATGATCACATGCCAATACCGCAGTCCCAACATGTTCAAGCTGTTGCCCAACAGGGCGATGAACAGCGCGCCCAGCAGTGTCCCGGTGATGCGGCCGCGGCCGCCGAACAGACTCGTGCCGCCGATCACCGCGGCGCCGATGCAGTCCAGCAGAACTTCATTTTCGACCAACTGCGGCGACCCGGTATACAACCGGGCCGTGTACAGCACCGCAGCCGCCGCGGCGCAGAACCCGCTGACTGCAAAGGCGAATACCGTGACGCGCACCACCGGCACGCCCGAAATCAGGGACGCCGCCGGATTGTGCCCCAGAGCGTACAATCGCTGCCCCATCGCCGTCTGAGCCAGGATGAACTGTGCCACCAGGGCCAGCACGCCCACCCACACCAGCGGCAAGGGAATTCCTGCGGGACGGCCATACCAGATTTCCACGAATTGCGCGGACACACCGATCCGTCCCGATTGAGTCCACCAGACCGCCAGGCCACTCACACCAATCAGCGAAGCCAGCGTGACCAGGAATGCGGGCATTTTGAACACGCCCACCGACAGCCCGTGCAGGACGCCCATCCCGGTGCCCACACACAGCATGACCGTCACGGCGGCCAGCACACCCGCCCATTCACCGGCCGTCGGACCGACGGACGCCAAGACGGCCGCCCCAACGACGCTGGACAAGGACATCACGGCAGGCACGCTCAAGTCGATGCCGGCGGTGATCAAGACAAAGGTCTGCCCCACGGCCAACACGGCCAGCATCGCCGTGCTCAACAGCAGCAACTGGAGGTTCGCCGCCGATGCCATCTCGGGCCGGGCCGGCAAGACCGCCAGGAACAGCAGCAGGCTGAGCCACACGACGGGCGACTGCAGCAGCCACTCGCCTACGCGGTGACCCAGGCTCCGATCATCGCCGCTGATTCCAGCCGTGGCCATCGTCACGGTTCTCCTCGGGCCACCGCCGCGCCCCACATTTGCGGCGATTTCTCGTTCAGGTTGTCCTGGTGAATCACGAACCCCGGATCTTCGATGATCGGCTCGACGGTCTCGCCGCGGTGCATCCGCAGCAGCGCATCGACCGCTGCGGAGCACTCGTAATACACGTCCTGCACTCCGCAGGCGTCCAGATACCCGTCCTCTAACATGCGGTAGGCCGTCGCATCACCGTCGAATCCGCCCAGCAACACATGGCCCGGTTGGCCAACCTTGTGGTACTTCCCCGCGCCTTTCAACGCCGCCACCAGCGACGGAAACAGGAAATCGGAGGAAGTGAACACGAAGTCGATATCCGGATGTGCATACAACGCATTGCGGACGCCATCCAACGCTTTGTCCTGACTCCATTCTGTCGGCACGCGGGCCACGACTTCGATCCATTCCGAATATTCCGCGACCGCGTCCTCAAATCCGTCGCGCCGTCCCACCGCATTGATGTCGCCCAGATCGCCGATCAGCACCATCCCCTTGTGCCGCCCGCCCGCTCGCTTGGCCTGCTCCGCGATGTAACGAACGGTTGCCTTGGAAAGCGCGTAATTATCTGCCACCACGGTCGTCGATTGGAAAGGGCTGGCCGCGGGCGGGCGGTTGTAGATCACGACCGGAATCCCCGCCTCGTTCGCCGCGCGGATCATCGGAATGACCGTCGTGGCGTCCTTCGGTGCGACCAGGATGCCGTCCACGCCGCGGGCGATGAACGTGTGAATTTGTTCCAACTGGCGGTTCGAGTCGTTATCGGCCACAGCCTCGAGCATCTCGATGCCGCGGCGGTCCAGTTCTGCCCGGACCGCTTCGAAACTCGCCACCCAGTACTCGGTCTGCAGCGTCTCGAAAGCCACGCCGATCCGCAGCCGCCCGTCGTCGCGTCCACATCCGACGAAGACTGCCAACAGCACGGCGGCGCCCGCCCATCGCCGGACGATCTGGGTTCGCCCAAACACCGAGTTGAACTGCCGGCCCGCCACCGCGCGTACTCCCGTCCGTTGCCTGTGGTCGCCGCATGAGATCTCAGCAAGATCGCAGATCGATGTGAATATATCCGCTGCGATCGCCACGCAACAGCCTCCATTCTTGACGCCGGCTCCGTCCTGCCAGCAACTTGTCGGTGGCAACCATCTGCATGAACTCTTGCTGCCTGGTTCTATCGTGTACAATCGCGTCAGTGTGCCGGCCGCCCGATTCTGGGACAACCGATGGAGAATAGACCCATGAGCCCGTCCAAGAACGAAACCAACCGCATCGAAAACCGTGTGGAAGTTCAGGTCGCGGGGCTTACCCGCCGCGAAGCGCTCACAGCCTGTGTGGCGACGGCGGTAGGCGCCGCCGCAACGCCGTTGGCTTCCTGCCAGGAATCGGCTTCCGTCGGGACTGCTCAACCGGCAAACGACGCAGGTAAGTGCCCGCAGAGCTACGGCGAGTATTCCGGCGAGCGGTTGAACCGCGTGGCGTTTCCCTTGGGCGGCATGGGTGCGGGTATGATCTGCCTGGAGGGCACCGGAGCCCTGTCACACTTCTCCCTGCGCAACGCACCCGACGTGTTCCATGAGCCGTGCACATTTGCCGCCATTTCGCTGACAGGGTCGTCGCCGGTGGCGCGCGTGCTGGAAGGACCGGTGCCGGGCTGGAAGCTGTTCGGGCAACCGGGAACCGGCAACGGGGCCTCGGGCACTTCGTTCGGACTGCCGCGGTTTCGCGATGCCCGCTTTCGCACCAGGTTCCCCTTCGCCACGGTCACGTTGCACGATCCGGACGTTCCCCTGGAGGTCGTGATCTGTGGCTGGAGCCCTTTCGACCCCGGCAATGCAGATGCCGCCAGTCTGCCCGTCGCGGCACTCGAGTACCGTTTCACCAACCGATCCGCCTCCGAAGTCCAAGCGGTGTTTTCCTGGAATGCATTGAACTTCATGGCCGTCGGTGGCGGCCGGAAAACGGCGAATCCGACTGCGGCCGACAAACCCCAGGCCGTGAGCGGGATCCCGGGCGGCTTCGTGCTCTCGAGTGGATCCAACCCCGAGGCGCCGCAGGATGAAGCCGCTTTTGCTGCTGCCGTGAGCGATCCCAACGTCAAAGTGAACCATGCCTGGTTTCGCGGCGGCTGGTTCGACTCACTGACAATGGCCTGGAAAGACATTGCGCAGGGTGCCTGCTACGATCGGCCCCCCGTCACCACAGGGCTGCCGTCTCCAGGCGGCACGCTGTTCGTGCCACTGACGATCGCCGCGGGTGCGACGCGGACCGTCGTCCTGCGTCTGTCGTGGTATGCGGGCCAGACGAGCCTTCGCGTGGGCAAGGACGCGGAGCCCACTCCGCAGCCGGGCACGTATCGGCCCTGGTACGCGGGGAAGTTCCACCACATTGGCGAAGTGACAACATACTGGCATGACCACTACGATGAGCTGCGTCAGGCGAGTGAGCGGTTCAGCGATTGCTTCTACGATTCCACGCTGCCACCCGAGGTGATCGACGCGGTGGCCGCCAACCTCACCATCCTGAAGTCTCCCACGGTGCTGCGCCAGGAGGACGGCCGGTTGTGGGCTTGGGAAGGCTGCAGTGATCGTGCCGGCTGTTGTGCCGGCTCCTGTACGCATGTCTGGAACTACGCTCAAGCGCTCCCCCATCTCTTTCCCGCGCTGGAGCGCACGTTGCGGGAGACGGAGTTCGGGCCGTCGCAGGACGACCGCGGTCACCAGCAGTTCCGCAGCGCTCTGCCCATCCGGCCTGTCGCGCACGATTTCCACGCCGCGGCGGACGGGCAACTGGGAGGCATCCTGAAAGTACACCGCGACTGGCGTATCGGCGGCGACACGCAGTGGCTGCGCGGTCTGTGGCCGAAAGTCAGAGCCAGTCTCGACTATTGCATTGAGGTCTGGGACCCCGGACATAAAGGCTGGCTGGAAGAGCCTCACCACAACACCTACGACATCGAATTCTGGGGACCGGACGGCATGTGCACAAGCTTCTATCTCGCAGCGCTGCGCGCGGCGGAGCGGATGGGGCAGGCCCTGGGTGAAGATGTCTCCCGATATACGGCGATCCTGCAGCAAGGTCTGCGGCGCACCGAGGAGGAACTGTTCAACGGCGAGTACTTCATCCAGAAGATCGAATGGAAGAACCTACAGGCCAAAAACCCGCTGGAGATCTCCAGCATGGTGGGTGCCTACTCGCCGGAAGCCCGCACACTGCTGGAGCAGGAAGGGCCCAAGTACCAGTACGGCACGGGTTGTCTTTCCGATGGCGTGTTGGGCGCGTGGCTGGCGCGAGTCTCCGGCGTCGGCCCGGTGCTGGATCCGCAGAAAGAAGCCAGTCACGTCAAAGCGGTCCATCGCTACAACCTGAAGCGCGATCTGACGTCGCACGCCAATCCGCAGCGACCGAGTTACGCGTGCGGCCAGGAGGGCGGATTACTGCTCTGCACCTGGCCTCAGGGCGGCGAACTCTCGCTCCCCTTTGTCTATTCGAATGAAGTGTGGACCGGCATCGAATATCAGGTTGCATCACACCTGATGCTGCTGGGAATGGTCGAGGAGGGACTTGAGATCGTGCGGTTCTGCCGCGACCGTTACGACGGTCGCGTACGCAACCCGTTCAACGAGTACGAGTGCGGTCATTGGTATGCCCGTGCCATGTCGAGTTACGCGCTGCTGCAAGGCTTGAGCGGCGCTCGCTACGACGCCGTGGAAAAGATCTTGTACTTGCAGCCCAGCGTGCGGGGTGATTTCCGCTGCTTCCTCAGCACGGCCACCGGCTATGGCACCGTCGGCGTGAAGGACGGACAACCGTTCCTCGATGTCAAGTCCGGAGCCATTGAAGTCCAATCGATCCAAATGACGGGATCTTGAGACGGACCGCCTGGGCTTCTTCGATCAGCGAAACACCCAGCTGCCTTGTGGTTCCCACTGTTTCCGTGATCATCACGGGGTTGGTTCGTTGGGAGAGCGAGAGAGCGGGACCTCGCAGAAAGTGAGGGCGGCGATGCCGTTCTGCCCGACAAGCAGGTTCTCCGCGTCCCACTTCTTGTCGACGAGATAGGAGATCGTTTTCGCGGCCGAGCCGGACGTCAGCTTGAGCGTGACCACGTTCTCGGATACGGCGCCCGAGGCGACCTTGCCCTCTTGCCCGTCCAGGTAGAACTGAGTGGTCAAGGCGTCGTTCCAGACCATCGGCTGGTCGAACTCCACCGCAATTTCATCTGTCTTGTCGCTCGTGTAGTACGCCCGCTTGACATCGGGAGACGCGATGCACTGGTCGAAGACTTTCCCATAGTTGTCACGCTCCACCAGGGGGCCTACCAACCGCGCCATTTCCGCGTAGCCGGCAGAAGGATAATGGCAGGACCCGGCGGGCTTGATGCCGAGCGTGGACATGATGCTCATGTTGGAGTACAAACTCGGCAAGGTCCGCTGCACATCGCGCAGTTTGTCGCTGGCCCGCGTGCCACCCATGCCGCACGAGTTCGGCCAGATCTGGAAGACGTAGTAGTGTTGAATATTGGGATAGTCCTCCTTCCAGGCCGCCGCCATTTCTACAAAGTACTGCTCGTACGTTTCCCACCCGAAGCCGCCGGTCGCGCCCTGCGTGCCCTGGTTGTTCTCGCCCTGGTGCCAGAAGACACCCCGAATACCGTGAGTCAGTCTGGCCTGTTCCACGCGATTCAGCAGTCGTCCGTAGATCGTCTCCGGATCGGTAGGATTCGTGGGATGTCGCTGGTGCGCCTCGATCAACGTGCCTCCCGCCGCGCCGTTGATGATGCAGATGGGAATCTTCTGGCTTTCCACCAGGTGCTTGGCGAGGTCCATGCCCCAGTACCCGATCTCCAATGCGCCGTGTCGGCGGACCGCGTTGCCCCAACCCGCACTGACATCCCCATCCATGGAACCGAAACTGCGGATCCACTCGCTTGTGTCAGGATGCTCGCCTTCTCCCCAATCCGTTGCCACCGCATTGGATTGGCCGTCGATCAGGTAGGCATCCCCGCAGACCAGATTGGTGACCGTTGCGAGCACAGTTTCTGTACCGTCGCTCAAAGCGCCAAACTCAACCTGGTACCTGATGAGTCCCGGTTTGAGCTTAACTGAGAACGCGTAAGTCTTGTCGGTCGTGAGTTTCTTGACTATCGGTCTTGAAGATCTTGTCGTCGGCATAGACCTTCAGGAACACGGCCTCTGCCGACGTGTTCAACGTTCCGCTGTAATACAGCGTGCCTTCATTGTTGTTGTCGCGGGCATAGAACTGATTGTCGACAGGTTTCTCATCTTTCCCCGGCGTACGCTGCACCCACGCATCCTGCTTGGGTTCATTGACCACAATCTGGATCGCCTGCGTGGTCGGCTTGCCGCCATTACTGATGGTCGCCGTCACGGTCATCTTCCCGCTGTTCTGTGCGCGTGTGAGGATCAGCTTTCCGAGTTCGATCTTTCTTGATCACCGCCAGACCGGAAACGGTCCAACCAAACTTAAGTTCGTCGGCACTTTTCGCCTGCATCGCCCGTAAATTGGAGATCTCCGGCACCACCTCGATCGTCTCGCGGCCATCCCACTGCGATGGTGCCTGCAAGCGGAAAACAGGATCCGGAATGTCTTCCTGAATTGTGACGGGGATGTCGATGGTTTTCACCGCATCACCATAGACAGCCTGGAATTGGAGGGTGCGCGATTGGTTTCCCGTCACTCGGCCGGCATTCAGGACGAACGAGAATCGATCCACGGCGACAACGGTTGCCGTGTCGTCCGCTTTCAGAACCCAACGGACTTTTTGCGCGCCGCCGGCATTGGCCGTCAGGGCGGCACTCTTTCCTTCCAATAAGACCATTTCTCGCGGTTTGACCGAGAAATCAGTGCCCGACGGCACCAGCGGTCCGACGAGTGTCTGCAAGGGTTTCTGGTTTTCGTATTGCAGCTTGACCCAGTCAGGGGAGCGGTTGACCCTGGAAATGCGGACCTCATCAATATCGCCGACATATTGGTAGTTGTTGTACCATCCGCCAACATACATCCTCGCGGGACTCTTGATATCCAGCGGGGACTCGGTGGACGTCGAGGCACCGTCGAGGGCCCCATTCACATAGAGCCGTGAATCGCCGTTCTTATAGGCGTGCACCACATGAATCCATTGGGACGTGGCAAGTGTGCTATTGCCTTCCACGTCTGCGCCGGAAAAGTAGCACTCGATTTTCATGTGTGGCGGACTAAAGAACTGCAGCATGACCTTGCCATTACGCTCCTCGTTTCCCCAGGCCAGGACGGTCGCATTCGGCTTCTCAGCCCGGAACCACGCTTCAGAAGTGTGGGAACTGGAGCCGGCAGGAAAGGCCGCGATGTTCTCTCCACAGTTGATCCCGTGGCCTTTGTCAAAGTGCCGGCTCTCACCAATGATTCCCGGCGCAGATGTCGTGCCCGTATCCTTTGACTCGAGCGTGCCGACTTGATCTTTCACTGGCCCGTTCATATGCCAGACACTGAGGTAGCCGTTGGACTCGTTGAACACAGCGGAACCGCTCGATTCAGTCTCCGCATCGGCCCGCCCCCAGTACATCTTGATTTCCTGCCGTGCGTTGCCAAGGATCGTGGGTATGCGAACCCAGATGCTGGCCTTGCCGGCGGCCGCATCCCACTGCTCGATCTCGCAGGCCAGCGGTTGGCCGGTACTGGTGGAAAAGCGGAGGTCCGCGCCGTCGGCCTTTGCCTGGCTGAAGTTAAACCAGTCCTTATCCAACCGCACCAGCAGCGGAAACCCATCCTCTGAGGCCGTGGCCGGCAAGTTCGCGCCGGCAGGCGTGGTGAGGATGTACAGGGAGCCGGAATGTTTCCAGTGCGGATACGGAGCGACCGACTCCGAGGACCTGTCCCGGGCAACGCCAGGCCGCACCAGCAAGGCAAGCAGCAGGACAAGCAGGAGGGTCTTGAGAGTCCACTCAGGTTCGTATCGCGGCATCGTTCGTAGTTTGCTCATTCCGAATCCTCCCACTTCAGCACCATCTGCGGCCCCCAGGTGATCATACGGAGGCGTGTCCCGCGTACTTACGGACGAGAGTGCTTGTCGAACACGGACAGATCCCACGCCTCGAGCCATTCCAGGCACATGCCGTTGTCGGTGAACTTCACGGGCAACCACACGTACCGCGAATCGCTCAGGTTTTCACTGTTCCAACGATCGGCCATGAAGATAAACGCATCGCTCTTCCCTGCGACCGGAAACACGAACGTGCTCTGGGCAATGAATGTCTTGTCTGAGTTCGGGCCGACGCAAGGGTTGCCCTTTTCGATCCACGGGCCGTGAATCGAATCGGCAACAGCGTAGAGCGCTTCGTTACAGGCCCAGCCTGTCGTGCCCGAAGTGATCAGGTAGTAGCGGCCCTGGTGTTTGAAGAGGGCGGGCGCCTCGCGGCCTGTCGGTGGTCCTGGGCGCTGGAAATGGTTCGTGGAGATCCCCGATGGCTGGAGATAGTCGTCGGTCAGTTCCGCGATTTGCACATGCGTGTGCCAGCCGGAACCGAAGACGACGTACGCCTTGCCGTCGTCGTCCTGGAAGACCGTCATATCGCGACTCTCGCCGCCGTTCGGGCGGAAGCTCCCGACATACTGGAAGGGACCTGTCGGGCTATCGCCGACTGCCACGCCGGTGTGCGCGTACTGGTACTTCGCGTCGTCGATGTGGACCCACATCACGAACTTGCGTGTCTTGGCGTTGTAGATCACCTTCGGGCGCTCGCAAACGCGGCTGGGGTGCAGGTCGTGACTCGTGTCGTCCTGGACTGCCTTGAGGGCGAGCCCCTCGAACTTCCAGCGATAGAGGTCGCGGGACGAGTAGCATGAGATGCCGATAATGTCCACGCGGTTCTTGTCGAGGGTGGGTCCGTCCTTGTTCTCGCCGTACCAGTAGTAGATGCCGTCATGAAACAACATGCCGCCGCCGTGGGCCTGGATCGGGCGGCCTTCGGTGTCGAGCCAGACCTGGCCAGGCCGAAACATGAGGCCTTCCGGTTCGTTGGACGGCGGATTCAAGCCCATGCCGCGGGATGGGTACTGGCAGAGAATAATCAGGGCGAGCCAGGGGATCATGCGCATGTCGGGGAGCTCCTTGGTCGACGCCGCGTTCCGGACCAAGGAGTGAGTATATCGCAAGCATTCATGCTGAGCCAAAGGGGACTGGGACGAATGGCCCTGTCCCCTTGTCCGAGCCAGCTAGTTCGCGCTGAAGTCGGTGGGATACCGCCCGTGGTCGCCTGCCGGCGACTCCGTCCACGGATAGCTGGCCAGCAGCAATTCTGCTCGAACTCCGGGATCCGCTTCCGAGAGCAACTGGAGTTTGAATTCGGTTTTCAGTGGCAGATGAAACGCCACGATGTCCGTCAATGCGTCCAGAGGAACCTCTTGTCCAGCCATTTCGTCGAAGAATGCCCGCATCAAGGGCATTGCCTTCACAACTTGGGCCGACAGCATCTCCGCCTGCTGGCTGGTCACCGCACCGGCTGTGACAGGGAGGCTGTTAATCACACGAACCTGAGCTCTCCGAAACGACCGCACAGGCTCGATCTCATGATCGATCCGCGCCCGAGTCAATCCGGCGAGCATCAGGTTGTACGTGCCCTCAGCTGCTTTTCGGTGTGCGATCACTCGGCCAATACAGACCACAGGCGACACGGGGGGGCGACTGAAGTAGTCGTGCTCGAAACCGGGCGTGAGCGTCGCCATGGTCACCAACTGGTCTCCTTGGAGCGCATCTTCGAGCATTTCCTTGTAGCGACTCTCGAAAATGTGCAGGGGCAGCACGTTGCCGGGGAACAACACCAGATTGGACAGCGGAAAGAGCCGCACCTCTCCGCAGAAGTCTGGCGGGAGAACGAGGTTGTGATCAGTCATGGCGGCAATCCCCTGCAGTGGGACTCTAACAGCAGCAACAAAACGGCGGCAGGTCGAGGTCGCGACAACAAGAACACTATTGCCGACACCTCGCCATCGGCAAGAGGTGGGTTGTGTTTCGGGACGAATTCAAGTCCGCGGGCCACGGACACCCGCACGAAGCCAGGCCCCACCTTGCGAGCCCGGGTCATCAACGAATCGGCGGCGACCGTGGCGCCGGTGTGGTTGCCACCCCGACGATCAGGTCGAAGCGCTCCCCATGGCGGCGGCCATCCACGGTGACATCGAAGGCGACCACGTGGACTCCGGGCGCCGCGTCGGACGCGGCTTTCAGTCGAATCGGAAATATCGCGTGTGATTCGCTGGTCAGTATTCCTTCCAGGACCGCCGGCTCGGCACGCACACCCTCCGGCGTGTGGACTTCAATGCGGTAGGTCTGTTCATTCCGTAGGAAGTTGCGGAAGTGCAACGAAACGTCCACGCTCTCCCCGGACCGCAGCGTCACGCGATACGGTTCCGCGCGCAGCCAGAACGGATCGAACCAGCAGCGGTAGTCCTGCTCCGGGCTGAGCGACTGGAACGCCTCGCGCATTTCATACGCCCAGCGGCGGTAACGCTCGATGAACTGAGCCGGATGGTCCATCACGAAGGAATGGCCACCCACCAGGATATCGGGCTTGAGCCGACTCAGGTATTCCCCGGCGTAGAGGTAGCCTTCCTCCAGGATGGCGCTGTTGTGAGCGACCATCGCTTCATGGCCGGTCTGCCGCGGGTCATCCGGATCGCCGAAGATATTGTCGCCCGTGAAGGCCACTTTGCGTCCATCAATTGTTCCGTGGAGGCAGAGCGCGAATTCAGTCTGGCCGGGCATCCAGTCCACCGTGAAGTGATAGCCCTCCCAGTCGAAGGACTCGCCGGGCTTGAACGCGCGGTCCACTCGCACGCCGGTCATCGGCGAGCCGTCCGGATTCTTCTTGCCATAGGCCTGGATCGGCGCGGCGTAGTCGAACCGCTCGGGGTGCTCCATCTTGTCGACCATGTTGTCGAGCGCCCAGATCGGCGCGCCCCACTTCTCGCGCAGATGCGGCGCTTCGAGGAAATGGTCGCCGTGCATGTGCGTGACGATGACCGCGTCAATGGCCTTCAGGCCGAAGTGTTGGCGCAGGCCATCGAGGGCCGCGTCGAGGAACGTCTCGTCCAGCAAGCCGCAGTCGACCACCAGCGCGTGACCGCTGTCGGCGAGGATCAAACCGAAATTGGGCCAGAAGTCGGGACGCTTGAACTTGAACAGGTGCGGCGAGACCTGCACCACATCGGTGACGACTGTCGGGTCGCGAGACGTTGTCCTGAAAGGTCGGCGAATTGGCCCATTCGCCGTAGCCGCGCACGTAGAGCTGCTCCAGACGTTCCAGCTTCCGGGCGAACTCCGCAAACTGCTCCTGCGGCGCCGGCACGACCGGTCCGTGCGACGGGCAGCAGCCAGGCGATGTTCGCCTGCATCAGCCCAGCCACGGATCTGGCGCAGCGCCTGGATGCCCGCAGCAAAGCCGTAGTCCCACTCGGTGTCGAACCAGGTGTGCATCTTGGCGTCGTCGAGCATCACGTCGCCGGAAAAGGCGATCCAATGATCGTCTTGCTTCAGCAGATACGTCATGCGCGCCGGGGCTATTGCCGGGCGTGGCCATGCAGCGGAACTCATAACCCGCGCCAGGTGAAGGTGTCGTCCGCCACGAAACGTGCGGTCGACGGGAATCGGCTGAATGGGTGGACGCACGTAGCTCGAGCCATGGATCGTGAACGGGTCGCCCAAGCCGACCTCCAGCTTGCGGAAGTCCGTGGGCCGCTCGAACAGCGCCCGTTCCGCCTCCGGCGCGGCCAGCTTGGCGCCGGTGCCCCGCAACCGCAGGCGATCCCTGGCACTGCTCGCGATGATGGTGCGTGAACAACACCCACTCGACTCGCTTCACGCCGATCTCGCCGAGGTGGTCCAGCACACTGCCGTCGCCCAGGTCGATCAAGAGTGCCGCCTCGCCGTCGCGCAGCACGTACACGTTGCAGGTGTCCGTCCAGACGAACAGGTCCGGCACCACTTCCGGCAGCGGTTGACGCAGATCGTCTCGCGTCGCCTC
>CAVWHV010000014.1:0-9702 GCA_963754725.1 uncultured Planctomycetaceae bacterium | reverse complement strand
GCGGCGTTGGGTGTGTCCAAGAGCCGGACCAGGCGTCGTTGCCAGCGGGCGAGACATACAAAGTATCCGCGGCAAATCCGCGCACACGAAACAGCAGACGTGGATGGCACACCATATGAGCAGGTGACGCATTCCGGCAGGTCCCATAGGACAGGACTCGATTCCAGGTGGGCAGCGTGCGGGGCTGAAGCGGAGGCGAAGCTGTGGCGGACCGTAAGGAAGGCCTTCGATCCACACTCCTCCCATCATGACCTCAGCTGGGGCCGGTCGCAACAGGGCAGACGTTGGTGAGGAAGTTAGGTCAATCTGCGGTTCAATTGTCTTGTAGCAGCCCGTAACTGGCACTAAGTCGCCTCCAAATGGCATTGCGTGATTATGGGAAAAATGTCGCCGCAATCTCACTACCGGCTAAGCTCTTCAGGCCTGTGTGGCACGGCCTACTTGTTGGCCGTGCGTCCCTTCGACTGCTTGCAAGCAAGCAGTGCCACGCCCATGCGCATGTTCCCAGGACCACGCAAACCCACTTAGTCCGTCGGCAACAGCGTCAACCGGCAATCATCAAACCACGTCTGGTCGGCATCCGACAACTGGCCTTCGACACTCAACATGAACGCGAGCTGGCCAGCACTTGGAGGTACTTCCACGAGACCGGACACGTCGTGCCACGTGTCTTGTGGGTCCGCTTCGTGAGGGGCAAATTGGTAGCGCGACGAGTCGGCGGTCCAACGACCATCCTCCGTTTTCCAACCGATCACCAGACTCGCGAATCCTCGCCCTTCGCTGCGCACGCGAGCTTGCACGACAAATGTTTGTCCAGGAACGACAGGAATCAGTTGGCCAAATACGCCCTTCGCCACTCGGTGTGCGTGAGCGGTTCCCTCCTGATGCTGCAATATGCCCGATGACTGGTCGTCCTGCCACGTCCACCAGCCGGTGGGCATGCCCTCGCTGGTGACGGCATCGAACGCAGCCTCTTGCAGCAAATTCGGTCCGCCGGCAGGGTCCGCCAGCACGCGGTGCGCGAACTCGATGGGATTGCTCGTGCGCTGCAAAGCGCGATCCGCACCGGCGAGCTTCTCGGGCCACGCGGGATACTCGGAACTCCCGCCTGGCCACCACCGCCCGCGCGCTCGCCATAGATCCACACATATCCGTCGGAGGCCGCGAGGGCAGAGGCGACGTTGGCTGTCAGCCGTTGCGCGGAAGTTCCGCCCTGCCGGTCGATGTACCAGGGTGATGATGGCGGATTGACATGCGCATCGAGATAGATGCCGTGTCCGACGTCGTACTGCATGCGGAACTTCTGGCGATGTTCGTCGGAGATGAACCCACCGGCAACGAGCTTCAGTCGCACGAACGCCCGATTGAACTCGGCCGGGGAATTGAAGCGGTACGCATCCTCATTGCCGTCCACGATGCGGAGGGTGGGCGGAGCCACATCGAACCAGCCGTTCACGAAGCCGGGCTGCAGGCCGTAGGAGTTCGCTTGAATGGCTGCCGACACATTGCCGCTTTCGACAGCCGGCAGGAGATCACAGAACAGTCGGTAGGTCATGATCGTGATGTCGGGATACTCGTCAGCCACCGCCTGCATGACTTCGCGTCCGCGCTGCCTGGCTTTCGCTTCATATTCGGCAAACGAATGCTCGTCCGCCCCCGGCTGGGCGCGATACAGAAACTGCGAATGAGGGGGCGTGTACGGTTCGGCGTCGTACAGGACTCCGCGCAAGCCTGCCTGCCTGGCGAGTCGCGCCAGCAGGCGCCAATGGTCCACGATTTGGCTCCAGCCGGCGTCATCAAACCAATCGACGTCTCCAGGATTGGCATAAGCGAAAAGAAAATTCTCCGTGGCGCTGACGGGCTTGACCGCCTGCAGATCCGCCAGCGCAGCCGCAAACTCGCTCCACTGCCAGGGCTCCCGGCCAAACGCATTACGAGCATCGACGACGCGGCCGTCCGGCAGCTTGCGCGTGGCTGCGATTGTCGTGCCGTCGAACGCCTGCCAGGCTTCGAAGGCCGCCAGTTCGTTGCGGAAACGAGCTGGCGTGGGAGAATCCCAACCGGTGGCGATCAGTCGTCGTTCACCCGCCGCACAGGGAGCGAGAACGAGCGACACGGTTGCGACGGCCAGCAGTGCGCGGATTCCTGGGAAGCAAGTCGTGCGATGACTCATGGCAATGGCTCCTGGACCGCTGCACGTGGAGCGGAATTCACTCCGCTCCACGCGGGACGTGGTGTGAGTGGCGACATTCGGGGCGGCGCAGGGCACGGAATGAATTCCGTCCTGCGGCGGCGGTCAAATGAACTTGGTCACGCCCGGCAAGGGGGCTGCGTAGGTGCCGTCCGCGTTGGGTTTGACGGGTGGTTCCGCGTCCCAGGAGTATTTGGGAAGGGCGAAACTGAGCTGGGAGTCCATCAACTGCTCCCAGGTGATCTCTTCCCCGGTGTAGCAAACCATCTGCGCAAGGATCGCCAGCAACGAGCTGAGGACCATGTAGTGGCCGTTGTTGATCGGCTGGCCCTGACGAATCGACTCGAAGAGTTCCTTATGTTCCACGTCGTACATGCTCACAGCCGATTTCTCAGCATGCCACGGGTTCTCACCTTCGATACGGCAGCGGTCAGGCATGAACGCCTGTCCCTTCGTGCCGAGTATGATGTCCGAAGTTGAATTGAAACCGCAGCCGGGGATGTCGCGGCAGTAGCCGAACATGCGGATTCCGTTGGCATACTCAAAGACCACGCTGAAATGGTCGAACTGGTCGCCGTATTTCGTTTCGAGGCACACTTGCCGGCCGCCCAGTCCCCAAGCCTTGACCGGTGGAACATCGCCCAACGCCCAGGAGCCTTTGTCGATGCTGTGAATCAACTGCTGGGCGGTCTGGTCGCCCGACAGCCAGTTGAAATGGTACCAGTTCTGGAACTGGTACTCGAGTTCGCTCCAATCCGGTTGTCGATCGCGGCCTGCATAGGGCCCTCCGACATAGTTCTCTTGGACCGCGATGATCTCGCCAATGGCACCATCGTGCACGCGCTTCATGGTTTCGCGCACGGCGGGATCGTAACGCCAACAGAGACCGGACACGATGGCCAGGCCTTTCTGTCGGGCTTCTTCACAGGTCTTCGTAACCAGCTTGATGCCGGGCACGTCGAGCGAATGCGGTTTCTCACAGAATACGTGTTTGCCGGCCGCGATCGCAGCCTCGAGGTGGACCGGATGAAAGTGTGAAGCAGCGGCCAGGATCACGACGTCGATGTCACTGTTCAACAGTTTCTGGTACGCGTCGAAACCCGAGAACAGGTGATCGTCGGCCACCTGCATCTGGTCGGGATTTGCTTCCTGGAGACGCGCGCGGGCCGGCACCAGGCGGTCCTCAAACAGATCAGCCATGGCGACCAGTTTGACGTCCTTGCCGGCATTCATGGCGTTGACTGCTGCGCCGCTGCCACGACCACCGCAGCCAACCAGCCCGACTCGAAAGCCGTCCGTACCTGCTGCGTGGGCGGAGCGGGAGAGGGTCAAGGGCATGGTCAGTGCGGCGCCAGCCGCCAGCGATGTCTTGAGAAACGAGCGACGTGTAGTCATGACAAGGTGCTCCCAGTTCGGATTGTTGGTAGTGAAGGTTCATCAGTGGATCTGCGGGGCCACGTTCCCATACTCCCAGGGTCCGCCAAAAGCCGCGTGGGGAGGACGTGTCGGTATCTTGCCTGGCGCCATCTTGCCCGCCAGGCCTAATGCGGCGTCAACCATCTGCTTGCCGGCCGTGATGTCCAGATTGGTGTAGGAAGTCAAGCGTGTTTCGTAGCCTCCTCCGTGTTCCCCAAACGCTTCGGCGGTGGGAATGTAGCCGACGCAATCGTTGGCGAAGGAGACCGGGAATGTCAGCGGGAACTTGCACCCCGCCTTCAGATCCAGGCCGAACTGGCAAAACACTTCGGCCGGCATTCCCAACAGCACGACGGGCCCGACCTGGATGGCCTGCACTTCGACACGGACGCGGGGCTTCTTCTGGAGCAGAGCGTCCAGCATCACGACTTCCTTGGCAAATGTCCAATTGGTGTGGCCAACCTGGGCGACATCTTGTTGGACCAGTTCCAGGGCGTTCTGCAGTCGCTCGGAAGTCGGTGCTCGGCGAGCGATCTCCAGAACCGTCTGATCGGCGTTCAAGGGACCCAAGTCCCCCGGGGCCATGCTCAACAGGACCTTGACTGCTTCGGCGCCCACGCATCCACCCACGAGGCGCGCCCATTGCTCGGCTGCCGGGTGCTCGGTGGAATTCAAATTGTCGACCTGCGTCACGTCGCCGGATGTCCCGGGCAGGAACACGACAATCACATCCTGACCAAACGCCCCGCGGATCACTTGCTCGAGATAGTAGATGTAATTGGCCGAAATGCCTCCGGGGCTCGTCGTCGCATGACACGCAAAATTGACCACGCACCCGAGCAACTTGCCCTGATCGTTCCATGCGCCGATCACTCCCACGTCGGGGTCGGTCGGCCCGGCCGCTTCGACAATGTCCGGGTTGCCCTGACCCGGATGTGTATACGTGAGGCCGTTCCGCATCCGGAACCGGCGGTTGAACGCGACCTTGTCTTCAGTCCCTTTACCGGCTCCGCAGCGTGACGCGACGCGAGCCGCATCGGCGCGGCATACCGCATCCACCAGTTTGCCGAGCGCGTCCTGAAGGTATTCCTTGTTCGTGCAGGTCGACTGCTCGTAGGCCAGCTTCTGCACCAACTCTGACGCATGGTCATAGGATCCAGGCATGACACCGCAGAGCGGCCCGGAGGAGTGCGAGTGAGAGGCGGCGACCATGATCGACTGCGGCTCGATCCCGCGGCGCTGGTGGATCTGTTCGCGTGCTTCGCGGACCATCTCACCGTGCACGCCGATCGCATCGACTCCTACGATGGCCACGCGCCGTGCGCCGTCGCCAAATACGGCGGCACGGATCTTACACGGGTCGTGGATCGCCTGGTGATAGGACTTCCCATAACCGCCGGGCGCTTCCATGCCCAAACTGGGCGTGATGTCTGCTTCGGCAAACCCGGCGGTGAGCAACGCGGAGCCCGCCGCAGGCTCCTCGGCGGACAGCCTGAACGTCCAGAGCGTCGACCCGATGAGAAACGCCAGGCCGATTCGACGGCACACGCCACGCGGGCGACTCGACATTGGATGGTCATTCATGGTTGGCTTCCCTCAATACCTTGTTTGTCTATTGCACGAGTTCAGCTGGAGTGATCCGTGAGACGCGCCGCGCCGGGGCCGCAAGTGTTCGCGGCCGCCGTTCATGGTACAACAAGCGGCTGACACGGGCCACAACCGGTCATTCGAAGTTGGACGTTCGATGTTCAGTGTTCGAGGTTCTTCTGCTCTGGCACCAGGCGGGGCTCTCCCCAGGTCGTCCAATCGTAATTGAACGCACCGGCGGAGTCGGTGACGAACCCGAGCACGACAGGCTGGCCTGCCCAGCGTGAAAGGTCGACATCCAGTTGATGCCAGTCGCCCGGCGTGATCAGGCGTTGCACGCAGGGAGTGCCGTTTACTTCGACCGACACTTTCACACCGTCGGACTTGCTTCCATCGCGCAGGCCGACATACGTCGTCAGGCGGGCCGCTTGTGCAGGCAGAGTCAACAAGTACAGGGCGATCGTGCGGCCGTTGTTCGGCGGGTGTGCGACCAGCCCCTGTCGACGGACACCCTTCGTTTGACTTGCGCCGGGCGCCGCGCGGCGTACTGCGGCGATGGGGCGACGGTCCCGGAATCCAGCACGTAAAACAGCTGGTCCGGTGGTCGTGTCAGGTCGAAGGGGAGCGTCACAGCCGGCGGTCGGTCACGCAACAACACCATGGCGCCAGGTACGTCGATCTCCGCGGAGATGGTGGTGCCGGACTGTGTCGTCGTGGTCGGACCGTTGTGCGTGAGGGCGAGTTGCCAGGTATCGGTCGTCTCGACCGCGATGGTCTGACGCGTCGATGTCGTCTTCTCAACACGCGGTTGTCGCCAGCGCGCCCAATCATAGGTGGGTACGTGTTGGGGACCTGAATCGACGGCCAGCTCCAAGTCGATGGTCTGCCCGCGGAAATCGCTGAGATCCAGCTCGAGAACTTTCGGTTCTGCCGTGTCGTGGTGAAGTTGGCAGTTGAGTTGGCGCGTTCCGTCGGAGGCACGTACGGTGAACGTCACGCCGTCGCTCTTGCCAGGTCCGATCGCGTTGGGGTCCAGGAACACCTCACTGAGAAAACGCGCTCCTGCATCGTCGGGCAAATCGCAAGAATACTTGGCGAAGGTCTCACCACTCCCAGGCGAGTTTTTCCACGGCGGATGCGCTGCCAGCAGTCCGCCGGAACTGGTGAACGCTGCGCCGTCGGGGAACTCCGTCGGGCCGATGCGGTCTTGCGCAGACCCTGCGCCGGTCGCGTGCCGCAGGTCGCTTGTTCGAGCAACAAGGTCAGATCGGCGAGCACCGGCTGAGCATCCTGCAGGCTGACCACGGCAATTGCCGGCGAGACGGCCACGAAATCGATCACGGCGTCATCCGGCATCTGGCACACGTGGAACCGATCCCCTGCGTGCGGGCGTGAGAAGAAATACGGATACCAACGATCCGGGTGCAGACCGAGCAGTCGGTTCCCATCATAGGCCAACCAATCGGGTGTCGTCCCGCTGCCCGCGAACTGCGTTGTGTCGGTGATGACGCGGCTGATCTCCTGGGTTCCGGCCAGCCAGCGGCGATCGTGCGTGGCCACCACCGGTTGGCCGTCGGAGGTCCGCCAAGGAAACGCCACGTCCGGCGGCCACGAACCGTCCATGTCAACATCGACGCGCCGCGTCTGCCAGAAACGAAGCTCGTCAAACAACTGCCGAGAGAATCCCTGCGGAGCCGAGAACATTGTGCGTGTGGGCTTGAGCGTGGGAATGACTCCCCATTTGCGGTAGGCTTCATTCCAGGCCGCATAGAGCTGGTCGTCCTCGGGCGGCGCGCACCCCAAGTAGCCGTACAGGATGGTGTAGGGTCGAAGTAGGTAGGAGCTGATCGGATGTGCGGCGGCCAGCCAGCGACGATCGTAGGTGCCTTTGGAGTGGTTGAGGCCCCACACGTGGCGCTGGGCAAAGGCCTCGTAGCGGCAAGTCACCTCATTGAGTCCCTCGCCGCTGAGTGCGACGTGCGGTAACGCCGCACGGAGCTGCTGGTGCAGGGCGAGGTTGCCCTCGAGCATCGACAGGCCGTCGATCCGCCCATTGTGATCGTTGTAAATGCAGAGCGTCTGGTCCAGGTGCAGGGCGTCGGCAGCGGTTTGGCTGGCAGAGCTGCACCATCGCATCGGTGAACAGGTCGCGCCAGGCCTTGCAGGCCGGGTTGATGTAGGCGAAACGGATGTCCGGCTTCTCCGGCGGCCAGACCCACCACTCCTTGGCATGGTCTCCCCACGGGCTGCGCACCTGATAGGCTTCGAACTGCTGGTAGAGTGGGTTCAGCGGGTCGACACCGAAATAGTTCACGTGCAGCATGACGCGAAAACCGAGCTCGTGTGCGCGTTGAATAAATGGCTGGGCCTGAGGGCGCAGGTGGGAGTAGTCCGGATAGTTGCGGTCATAGCCGTCTTCCCGCCAATCGTAGAGATAGAGCAGGGTCTGCGGCGGATCAAAGCGAGTGGGCAGCACCTCCAGGATGCGTGTGTCGAGTCCCATAATGACACACCCGCGCACGTCCTTGACCCAGGCTGGCTGCTGGTCGGCGACGGCCACCGGCCGATTCGTCTCTTGAAACCACTTCCGATACCGCTGGGCCGGCCCGCGCCAGTCCCCTTCGTAAGTGTTGAGACGCCAGGCTACGCTCTCGCAGCAGGTCAGCGCGTCGAACGGAGCATCGTTGATGGTGATCAATCCGAGCCGCCAACCGGTCGGGCGTCGTTCCACGACGAGTCGCTTGAATCGACCGCGGGGATCTTCCGCCCACACGTAGAATCCGCCGTGAGGGCCTTCCACAACGACGAACTGGACCTCCCAGGTCATGGGGTAATCGTACTGGAATGTCGGGCCCGGCGTATCGCGCGTCAGCCGCAGACCCGATCCGCCCGGGACCAGGATGGCATAGTCCAGGGGAATCTCGGCGATCCACCAGCCGACCCCCCAGACGCCCGTCTCGGATGCGTGGCCCGCTGACGGAGAATCAGGTCGCCGGTCGCCGCCTCAACTTCATAGGCCGTCTCGATGCACGGTGCGCTCAACCCTGAAAACTCCTCACACTTTGCGGTGAGCGACTCGCCGACGGCCAGCGTACTTGCGGGCTCGTCCGCCGTGGCCTCGTGACTCGCCTCCGCACGATGAATCGTGGCACCGCGCGGTTCGGCAGGCACGCGCGCGCTACTGCGTCCCGTCGGCAGCCGTCAGGTCCACGACCGATCCGCGACGGATGCAGGCAGAGAATGAACTGCTGCGCACATCGATCCCGTCGGCACCTGGCAATGCGGTGCTGAAGAACAGCCAGGATCGCCAGGACCCGAGGGGAAACACGCATCGGAGACATGGTGGGGCTCCACAAGCGAATGGGACGCGAAGAGTGGACGAGGACGGCTGGGGTGGGGTAAGTGCTCATGCGGTTGGTGCGACACGTCCTATTCACCAGCGCCGCCGGGACGGTGTCAAGTGGCCGGGCTGCGGTAGGGTGCGAAAGCGCACCGCCTCCCACCCGATGGGCAATTCTCGTGCCCGTGTAGCCGAGAAACGGGGTCAACCGATATCATGGACGCGAGGCGGTACCCGTTCGAGTTCCTGAGGCCCTGGCGCCGGGCAACATTTACTGGTGGATGAGCTGCAGGGGGCGTAGTCTTGGGGGGGACCGCGGAACATGTACGGACGATTTAACCGATGAAGAACCTGTGGGTCATTAAAGCGGGTACAACGTTTTCCAGCACGCTGCGGCAGCACGGCGACTTTGACCGCTGGACGATCGATGCTCTGGGAGCGGACCCGGCGGAGGTTCGTGTTTTTGATGTGGCGGTCGATGCGTCGTTACCGGAGCCGCGGGACTGTGCCGGAGTTGTGGTGACCGGTTCGCATGCGATGGTGACCGAACGCCGAGCGTGGAGCCGTGCTTTGGAGGACTGGATCCCACAACTGCTGGAGTCCGACGTCCCGTTGCTCGGCATCTGTTACGGACATCAGTTATTGGCCAGTGCGATGGGTGGAGAGGTCGATTATCATCCCCAGGGCCGTGAGATCGGGACGGTGGACATTCAACTCCTTCCCCCGTGTGCCGCGGATCCCCTGTTTCAATCATTGCCGGCGACCGTGGCGGTGCACGCGGTTCATGCGCAGAGCGTCGTGAGCCTGCCTCCGGGCCGTGTTTCGTCTGGCCGGCAACGCATTCGAGCACAACCATGCTTTTCGAATCGGCTCGACGTGCTGGGGCGTCCAGTTTCATCCGGAATATGATGTTCGGATCATGCGATCGTACATCGAGGAATTGGCCGCAGAACTGCGCACACGGCCGGTCGCGACGTGTCGGCACTGTCGGCCGCTGTTCGCCCCACACCGGAATCGCAACAGGTTCTGGCGCGGTTCACCGATGTGGTGAAGGACTCAGCGTAGCGGAGATGCTCGTTTGGCCGGGGGACGTGTTGGGAGAGGCGAGGCAATTCCACGCGGCAGCAGACATCGATGAAGAAGATATTCCAACGTATCGGTCCTGTTG
>CAVWHV010000013.1:0-59942 GCA_963754725.1 uncultured Planctomycetaceae bacterium | reverse complement strand
CGAACATTGCGATCATCCCCATCTGACAGTACTCCTGCTGGTCATCCCAATCGCTGCGGTTTCATGACAGAATTCCCATAACCAGAATGAAAAGGAATGCAAGCAGGCACGTGAGCATACAGACACCCGCAGCTATGTGCAACGCAACCGACGCGCGGCGCAGACGGCTGTCAAGTTGCACCAAGCGAGTCAGATCGACTTTCATAAGTCACCTCCCGACTGTTGCGTGATCAATAGCGACACAAGTTGAACTAACAAGAGTATAACTTCTGGCTCGCCTTGAGTTCTATATCGCTTTGTTCCTTCGTTCGCTTTGCTTTAACGCTCATAGTGCAAATGCCAGACCTCCGCAGCACTTTCGCGAGCCAAGAATGAATTGGGATACCCGCGCAAAACTCTGGTTCGCACAGAACATCCTTCTCGGTCAAGTATATACGCATCGCGTTTCGCGATGAGATCCGGGCGGGCTCAGAGTCGCGTCGAAACGGTGTCCAGATGCCGCCGGAGCGTTCTGGAGGCACTGGGCACTTACCGTAGTCGGTGAACGAACTCTCTGAGTGTCGGTCGCTCCAATTGATCCGCGTGCGGATCCGCGTCCTGCGTGATCTTCTGCAAGCTTGGCGTTTGGAGATACAGCTGAAGGGCCTCGGTTTCAAACATCCGCTGGCGCACCATTTCCCGATCGCTTGCTGCTTCCGCCGCGTTCATGAGCCGGAGCCAGGGAACGACACTTCGTCGACTGGCGTTTGCGGCAGATCGTTGCGGAACGCAATAGCAAGGGCGTCCTTCGCTTGCAACAGGCCGTTGCCAAAGCAGTACTCGCCATCAACGGGAGACTTGTCGGCCGTAGAGAACATCGCGTGCCGGACCGCTTCTACAATCCGCCACTTCTCCGCAGGTGCCGGTCGGCACTTCTGTAGCCACAACGTTGCCGCCACCGCACACTGGGGTGTGGCGGACGATGTCCCCGCACCGTCGGGATTCACGAGCGAACCGCAGCCCATTTCCGCCCAGGCGATGTTGGGAGTGAACGCGGCCATCGCCGTCTTCATGGCAGTCAAGGGACCGAAGCAGCCATGCATCTGGTGATGAAATCCGGCTCGAAAATAGAGAGTCCTGGCGGCCGTGAAACCGCAGACCCCAACCACTCGCTTGAATCGTGCCAGATAGACTAGCGTGGCGGGAAGCGCCGGGCCGATTCGATTGCCGGCCGCCGCGAAAGTACACATTCCCTGCTCGTACGCCTTATTGACGGCATCGGCCCACAACTGAGTCGGCACACCTCCCATGCTGATCGAGACAACCTGGCAGCCGACATCGGCCGCATACTCGATGCCTCGCGCGATTGCGCCGGTCCGGAAATAGATCACCGAGTCGGCGATGCGGATGGGAACAACTTCCGGAAGGCGCTCGACCGATGAGCCCCTTAAACGCCGGTTTCCCCGGATCTGACAATCCGACGCAGCCAGCATGCCCAGCGTGGCCGTGCCGTGACTGGGACTCGTGAGCGAAAAGCTCGAGCCGGGATCGATAGCATTCCAGGCCGGTCCATCGCCGGTCAAGTTCCGCGAGATCGTAACGCATGTGTAAAGGCAACGTGGAATGCCCCGGACCGTAACCGGTGTCGAGGATGCCGAGTAATCGATCGGTGCAGACGATGCCAAGCCCAGTGCATCGGGAGCGTCGAGGATCCCGTGCGCTCGATCCCATGGGTGAAGACGAAGCTGCAAGAGCCGGCATGGGGAGCTCACAAGACAATGGCGATACAAGATCGCACGGTGGGACAAGGAAATCGCATGCCCACCAACCGCGAGTCGCAGAATCGTCACCAGCATCATCGTGCGCCGTTGCTCGCTATCGCGACACTGTCCCACCCTGCAACTGCAACTGCCAAAGTATTTCAGTGTTCCGGTAATCAAGCAACTTCATTTACCGACGCGAGTTGACTGCCGGCAACGCTTCAGATTCGTAATTTCAACGAATGGAAACTCTTGGCAGAAATTGCGCGAATCAAGAAACCCGCAGTAACCAGCGCCGCTGCTGTTCAAGCTGCACACATTCAGGAACATCTGTGCACACGCTCCGGCGACGACTTTCGACCGCGACGCGTTTTCGTTCAGCACCGCCATCATTTCACGATGATCGTTGCGTTAAAGCGAGCGACGGCCGAGCCTTTGCCCTCCCATTCACGATAGTTCAACAAACGCAGTTCGTACCTGCCAACCTTCGTCGTGCGAAACTGGACTCTCTACGCCCGCTGCACCGATCGCGCCGCCGCCTTGGAAGGCGTCGCTTATCTGTTCCAATCCCTTGGCCGCCTCTACGGTCCAGCGATATCCGGTTGTCGGATTTTCCTTCAGGCAGACGGTGATGACCTTGCCTATTTCTACCTCGGCGGTGCGACCGGAATCCTGCTCGCTGAGTACCATTCTTCCTTCCACATTCCTCGATGTTCTGGACTACAACTCGCCGGCGATGCGGCGTGGCTCCGCCGCCGGCGGCAAGGCCATCGATTTTGCACGAACTCCGCAGAGGCGTTACCACACGTACATTTCGTAGATCATGCCGTCGCTTTCTTCGCGATAGTTCACGCCCGAACCCTTCGTGCTGTGCATGCGAAGCCAGCATCGTGAGTGCCACAATGGCGCTGTCGGAGTTGTTGACCAGCCTTTTCCAGCCTACGCCATCAACGCCCACCCAGGAGTTGCGGTTCTGGCTAATAGACCAGAGGGCTGTGATTCGTTTGTTGTTCTGCCAGGCACTCACGCCTGTCGTCGCACCGGCCACCACGGGTAGCATGGGAGCCGCATCGCCCATCCCCGCCGCCGCGGGTGCTGGCACGTCGCTGCCAGCCGGGCCGCTAACGCCTGTCGGCGGCAGGTGGCTCGGCATCGACACGTTCCCGCTCGTCGTGCTTCCGGAACAGCCGCACTGTCCCATCTGTGGTTTTGCTTCAGTCATCGCTAATCTCCATTCGTTGCCTAGAACACGTAGACCTGCTTGATCACACCGTTTTCCTCGTAATAGTTCACGGGCCTCGCGGCGGTCTTCGCCGCAATGAGTTGTGAGAGCATATCCAGAAAGATGTTGTCGTTGTCCGGCGAGTCGCCAGCCGAGACCCTCAAAGTGGACAAAGGCGTTGCGGTCTTGATTGATTGTCCACAGGCCGCTGACGCGCCGGTTCGTCTGCCAACCAGTGTTCTCAATGCCTTCGACACCGTGGTTGAGCCAGCTGTCAATCCCGCATTCCGCATAGGCAATGCGGAAGAATCCATTCTCGCCCCAGTTCGTGTTCCAGCTATTCTGCAGATCCAGTAGCCTGGACTGTCATTGTATCCGATGATGGTCACGCAATGACCGCCAGCTTGATTGCCCGTGACGTGCCTGTAGATACCACTCTTGTAGCTGAAGAAGTCCTGGTAGACCACGAAGCACGCACTCACTGGCCCTTTCGTCGATACCCATTCCTTGATCTGAGCCGGCTTGCTTGTGAGAGCCGTGTAGCCGGTGATCTTCACCACTCGCTCGGCCCAGTTCGAACACAGGCCACTGCAATCCGTATTCGAGAGGTTGTACGGATAACATGCTTCGTCCGCGACACCTTTGCTCTTGAAATCGTCGAACGCCTCTTGCGGCCACCAGCCCGTCGAACAATTCTCGCCGCGGGCACGGCCAATGGCAGAAGAACAAGTGTGCCTCGCTCAGATCCACCGCGAGACTCGGATCGTTCTGCGTGGCACGCGCAACGTGCTTTCCACGGTTGCCACGGTTCCAAAGGCGACACACGAGCCGCAGCTGGATTGGTCCTTGACGTTCGTCACGAAGTTCTTCCTCCGACGTTGCGGAGGTCGTAAGCGACCGGTGCGTTAACCGCGGCGAGTGCCTCAGCCCTCATCTCTGCCTGCTTCTCCAGTGACCGGCGGCCGACCTCTTCTACGCTCAGCTCACCGGGTGGTGGCGTAACGCCGAGGTATTGCTTCTGTTCCTCGAACGTAAGCGACGAGGAAACTTGTCACTCCCGCTTCCCACGGATCGCCAGCTTCGCTCAACGCGCGGATCTGGTCCAAACCGATATTGTCTGTCGCCATCGTGTTTCTCCTTCTCCAACACATGGGGAAAGTAGCGTGTTGTCGGTAGAACGACCGATGAGTGAAGTTACGTGACTCTGGAAACGAACCGATGGACGCCCCGGACCAGATACCGCGCAGCGAAATGTGAAAGCGGAGGGGGCCCAATACACACCAAGGATCTTCCCGCTTGGCAGTTGTCTGGCACCTTTCCGAGACGACCACGGGCGCTGGCTGCCCTGATGTTGCCTGGAGCACGCAATGCCATGGTGGCAGTCACGAAACGCCCTGGACACCTCCCGCTGGGGCCCGTCGCGAAAGTACAGTTCCCTGGCGCCAGGGGAAGTTCCCGCGATCACACAAAGTCTTTAGAGGTCCGCCCGACTACTGTCCGAATGCTCACGAGCGATGCGTTCCCAGATGACTCCTTCACCCGTACCATCACCGCGGAAGTGGAGCAGTTGGTTTTGCTGGTTGCGGTTCAGGCACTTGATGGTATCGCTCAGACGCCGCTTCGAATCCTGTTCCGGATGCGGCGGCAGGGGATCGTCGATCCGAGGAGGCCAGCCTTCCTCCGCGAAGGCGGTGAGAATGGCTTCCTGGTTGACGGCCGGCCACTTGAATCGTTTGACGATCAGCCCCGCGACGTGAAGTTCACGTCTCTCGGGATCCACATGGGACCGGCCCCTGTACCTGCCGATCCTGTTCGAGCGGGCGTGGGACCGGGATTCGATTTGGTTCGATCATTCTCGCTGCCGGACGCTGTGGCAGCAGAGTCGGACGACGCCACACCGCATTCGTCAGTGCCTCGCACGCAGCATCCCGTCGCAATCGCTTGTCCGAGCCTTAACACGCAACAAGTGCCGCTCGGGAAGGTCAAATCTCCGGTAGGACGAAAAGGCGCGGCCGTCGTCACCATCCACGGTGACTTCGCGCTGATGCTCGACCAGGCCCTGGCGCACCAGCCAGCGGAGATCGTTGGCGGTAAGCCCAAGGCGGTCAACTCGTTGATCTCGACGGCGAACTCCCGCAGCAGTTTCCGCTCGTCTGAACGGCGTATTGGTGGGCCTCCAACAACACGCGGATAGCGGCCGGATCCTCGCCGGCACCTCGCAAAAGGCCCGCCTGTCCCGAGCATCACGCTTCATGGCACGTGCCGATCAATCTGCAGTCATCAGCCGATCCCGTGCTCGAATGGGAATCTGTTTGGGGCGGTGAGGCCCGCTGGAATCTGCTGGGTAAAATGCCTGCGCACCGCCGCGTCACAGACGGCGTAGCCCCAGTTCATCAAACGATGCTGCGATTCCACAGGCAGCCGTTTGAGCCGCGTCGGTGTGTTCGCGAGAGCCAAAGTCTTCTGCTCAGGACATGGAAGTACGTCGGCAAGGTTGTAGTTCGCAACGTCGCTGCGGATTCCCCAGTACGCTCCTGCATGGGGATCCGCATCATTGACGAATCCGCCGATCACCTGGCGTTTGCCGCAGGCCTGCGCACCTGATGGTCAACCAGTTGCAGAACACGGACAGCATGCCGCGCCCAGTCCCCGGCCGGTTTTCCCTCCGGCTCAAGCTGTCCGCCCCCGTCGCTGACAAGCACCAACTTGTATTGCCTCCAAACCGTCTCGACGCCCAGGTTGTCGTAGACGCCGCCGTCGGAAAGAACGAGTTTCTCGGTGAACGGTTGCGTGTGCAGCGGACCTCGTGAACCGAGCGCGAAGTCAGCTGCCTTGACTCGGAGCGTGAATGGCGACAGCACAGGTGGAAACGCTGAAGAAGCGGCGACGGCATCCGCGAGGCGAACCGTCGGATTCATATAGTTCGTCCAGGTTTGAGGCGACACCTTCCTGGAAGTGCAGCTTCTTCCAATGCAGCCCCAGTACCGCTGCGGTGATCGACCCGCCGCTGACACTCGATACGCGGCCCAACTTTGGCAGTAGCTTCGCCTCGTTCAACCGAAGAATTGCCCCGACATGGAACAGCATCGCCCGAAAGCCACCTCCGGAGAGGCACAACCCGATACTGTCTTCGGGCGCGACGCGTTCCTCCAACGCGACGATGTCGTCAAACTCGGATACCGGCGATGCAGCTCGGCTGACGTCATACCGCTGGTTACTCATCGCGTTGGCCTCCCGGTGCGGGAAACGCGAGGTCTTGTTGTACGTTGCTGAGCAAGAAGGCGTGGTCGAACTTCGCGCACGATCAAGCGTGAAGTGGGATACCGACGGTGATCGAAGGAACCAATAAACCACCGCGTGATGAGCCGCACGGAGATGGCGGCGGCACGTGAACTGCCGCCGGGCGTCGTGATATCTGCCAGACGCGACGGACGATCCGCCGAGCAGACGTGGATAGTCGCCTACACCAAACACAATCGCGCGAGTCACCGCCTGCCCGGAGATCGGCTCATTGTGCACAAGACATTCGCCCACAATACCTGCCCCCCGTGGTCGAGTGTTCCCAATGATGACCATCATGGTACAGCACTGATGACGCTCTTGCCAAGTTTTTTCTCGGTGGATGCTGGCATAACCCTGTCTTCGAAGGCCAAGCAGATATCCCCGCTCAACCGGATCGGGTGTCCGTCCAATGTCAAAATAGGCAGGGAGACAGTCCGGTGTCTCAAGACAGCTAACTCGCAGATACAGAAAGCCTGCAAAGTGAGGGCTGCTGGGCAGAGGCGGCGCGTCGCCGCGATCGAGGCAGGGGGTAATGGCGAGCCGAAGGCACGCCGCGCCAAAGCGAGAAGGCCGCCCCGTGGGCAGTGATGTTGGCCCGTTCTCACCATGGCGGCCACCGAACGCATGGGCCATCTCGTTCACGATTGCTCTTGCGCGATGGAGTATTTTCGATGCACCATGCCCCTATCTCATTATCCATGCGGGACCGTCTGCGCACCGTGCGACTGGGTTACGAACAGAGGATGCAGGGACTTGCCAGTTTGTCGAGTGTCAGCCTTGAGCAGTTCGATGCGGCATGGAAGATCAGCTTGGACATTGACCATCATCCCGCCCGCACGTGCTGGAAGGCCTGTTGTCGGAAATGGGACTGAAGCTGCCCGACCATTCCGAATTTGACGATCTCCTGAAGACCGAAGTCAGCCTGAAGCTGAAGGACGGGTCGCGACTGCAAGCGATCGAGAACGTATGCGGCCAGCTCAAACTCTATCCCGAGTACACATTTGAACGGGTCGATGGCGCGATTGATTTGGGTCAAATGCTAAGAGTGATGCAGACGGCGACCGACCGTGATCAGACGCCGGATGATCCACGGCCAGCTAATCCAGGGCTCCGCACAATCAGGCTGCGCGGCGGGAAATCGCCCCTTTCCGCTGGTTTTCACAGGTCCGTTCGCTGTCGAGATCCTTCAGCTGAATGAATTTCCGCCGTACGGATCCGGCCATCTGGAAATTCGAGTTCTGGCGGGCGGTATACCCTCCTCGGTATCTGCCTACTGGGAGAACGGAGCCTGGAGCGGCCTTGCTGTTCGCCAAGCCGTTGACCACCGGGGAAATGAACTGAGGGCGGTTGGAGGCGGCACAGTTCCGTCGCCGCGACAGTACGGATTGCCAACCAGGGACGCCTATGTTGAGCTGAAACGCCTGTTGCGCGACGTGCGCTCCGTCCGGTTGCTCGGTCACGTCTGTGCGCCTGTTCCGGTGAGCGTCGAGACGGTTCGCTTGGATGATCTGGCGGCGGGGCAAGTCAAGTCCGGAACGAAGATCCGGGTGCGCGTGAATACGATTCAGCCGCAAACAACGAGTATCACGGTAGGAGAATCAGCTTTTACAGAAGAAAGCTACAGGTTGTCGCTCACCGTCGTAGGTGACATGGACATTCCCGTGGAGGTCATCGCCCTGGATGGGGTGGGCAGGCCAATGGTCGGTCGACTCCGGCACCTTCGCTGACCTATACTATCGGGTCAGCGGTCCCCGCAACCAAGGCACACGACCATCGGGATTCGGAGACACGAAATCGGCAGCATTCACTGTTCTGGCGAACCCAAGTCGCTGATCGTGAAGGCATTCGTTGCAGTGGAACGAATTGAATACCCTTTCGAAGCGGTTGCAGACTCACGCTCGTATGCGGAACAGCCACTTGAGCCAGTGACGCTGCAATTCTCGGGGACCGCACCTCTGCAGATCTCGGCTCCGAAACTCTCCTTCGACGTACCCTTTCGCAGTGTTCAGTTGCGGCTGACGAACCAGTCCAACTTGGATATCCGAAATGCGACGTGCCGTCTGGAGTATCTGAATACGGCGGGGGAAGCTTTGGGAAATCACTCGATCTGGCTTACGTCGCCGAATTATCAGTCCACCGCCATGTCCCTCTTGGTCAACAAGGGCGCCACCACCGAGCGAAAAGAAACGGCCTTTCATGCGCCTGACGGCACGGCCTCAGTAACGGCTACGCCGACACAGATTGTCGCCGACGGGACTGTCTTGGCCGCCATCGGCGGACAACAATGTAGTGCGATCAATCAGAATTTGTCCCTATCGTGTCCGAGGGTGGCGGCCATGGGGATGCGGTGTCCGTGGCCTATGCGCGACTGGAATTTGTTTTTGGGAAATTTGGCCGCTTCCGCCGCGCGTGTGGCTGCGATCCCGCTGCGTTGGCCATTCGTCGTGGAGCGATGTGGCCTGTGACAACCACCGACCCGAGACGGCCCAAGTACGCCGCTGTGTCACTCCCGAACGGCCAGTTTGATGACCTCGACCAGTCCCCAGCCGGTGACCATTCCCAGCACATACGATCCAAGAATGACGACCACCTTGGGGATGTTGATGGACCACACCAGGAACGACACGTCGACGGCTGCCAGGTTCTGAATGGCAAAGATCAGAATCGCCAACAGCAGCACACCGACGACAACACCGATGACATAACGCATAGTCTCTGGTCTCCCTGAGCGACGTTTCGACAGTTTCATCACTTCCAGACGTATGTTCCCACCGCGCCGGCCGGTAAGGTCGACGTCACCAGCTTGTCCCCCTCACGCAGGTTGAAAGTTTGCGGTGAGGGGCCGTCATTGAGGACGATCAGCACCTTCCGTCCGTCGGGCGCTTGGAAGGCCACGTTGGGAAGCGGCTGCAGCTGCGTGGAGCCGATTCGCACGGATCCGGGACGGACGAACTTGGCGGCGTGGGCGACGACGTAATAGGCCGGATTGCGCGTGACCTTGTTGCCGTCGATCGTGACCGCGCCAAGACACGTCGTGCAGCCTCCCGGCGTGTGGGGCTGATGTCGCGGGTCGGCCGCCAGGTTCCATTCGAGCACCGTGCGACTCCAGTTGCGCGTAGCGCCGATCGTCAGCTCGCGGGTGTGCCAGGCGAGATCTCCTCGCAGGTCGCCCGGTGCGCCGATCCACTGCTCGGTGAAATACAGATTCTTGTCCGGATGCGCATCGTGCACCGTGGACATCGCGCTGATCTTCCCGCCGTACAGGTGAAACGCCGAGCCATCCACGTATTTCCGCGCCTCGGCATCGTTCAGTATCGAGATCGGATAATCGGGCCGATCGCAGTTGTGGTCGTACACGATAATCTTGGTGTCGAGCTCGGCAGCCTGGAAAGCCGGACCGAGGTGGTTCTTGATGAACTCGGCCTGTTGCGTGGCCTGCATCAGCAGGCTCGGGTTGTTGCCGGGATGCAGCGGCTCGTTCTGAACGGTAATGGCATCAATCCGGATCCCTTCCGCCTTCATTCCCTGGATGTATTTTACGAAGTACTTGGCGTAGGCCGCGTAGCATTCCGGTTTCAGGCTTCCGCCGATGGAGTTGTTGTTGGTCTTCATCCAGGTGGGCGGCGACCACGGCGATCCCATGATCTTGATATCCGGGGCGATCTTCAGAGATCTCCTTCAGCACCGGGATCACGTCCGCGCGATCCGGAGCCAGGCTGAACCGAGCCATGTCGTGATCGACCTGGCCGGGCGGTAGATCATCGTACGAGAAGACCCGCTCGTTCAGATCGGAGGCCCCGATCGACACCCGCAAGTAGCTGACGCCAATGCTCGTGCCTTCCGTGGCGAACAAATTCTTCAACAAGGCGTCGCGGCTGGCGGCGTCCATCCGGACGATGTGCTGGCGCTGCCGCCGGTCAGGGTGTACCCGAAGCCATCGATCGTCTGGTACGTCTTGGTCGCGTCAATTTCGATCGTCGGGTTCTGGCTTCCCGCCTTGCCGGCCACCGGACCAGCCGGTTGCTTCTCGAACAGCGCCGAGCCGTCCGGGTTGGTGAGCCACAAATCGACCTGGGCATAGACGCCCGATACACCCAGGAATGACTGGCCGATCAGAACGACGGCCAACAGCGTATGACGGTAATTGATGTTCATGAGTTCCACCGTCGGAAGGGAGTAATGATCGTATACATGCAGCGCTGAGGCTAGATTACCCGCCGATCGTTGTCAACAGTTGCCCCGAGGTTCCCGTTTCCCGAAGCCCGCCCCTATCCGATTTCGGCGGTGGGATGGAATTGTGGTGGCTGGCGGAACTTCGTGGCCTGTTCGAAGGCGTACGCGAGTTTGAGCAATGTCGGTTCACTCCAGGCGCGTCCAAAGAACGTCAGTCCGACGGGCAGTCCGAACACATATCCGGCAGGGACCGTCACGCTCGGATAGCCCGACACGGCCGCGGCATTGGTGCTGCCACCCAGCCAATGGTCGCCGTTGATCAGGTCCGTCAGGCATGCCGGGCCGAGCGTGGCGCAACCAGCGCGTGCAGTTCATGTTTGTCCATGACCGCGTCGATGCCTTCGGTCCGCGCGAAACGACGGCATTTGGCCAACGCTTCCAAGTAGGCATCATCGGTCAGCGGCCCTTTCTCTTCCGACGCGAGAAACACATCTTGTCCGAAATAGGGCATCTCGAGTGCTGCATTGCGGTCGTTGAATTCGATAATGTCCTTGAGTGTCTTGACGGGTGCGCCGGGCCCCAGACGGGCCAGATAAGCAGCCATGTCCGCCTTCAGTTCGTACTGCAAGACGGTCGTCTCGGCCGAGTGGGACTCGTCGACGACCGACAATCCCTTCGTGTCAATGAGCGTTGCTCCTGCCTGCTTCAGCGCGTCAAGTGCCACGTTCATGATCGCTTCGACGGCGTCATGGAAGTCAAAGTAGTTGCGGGCCACGCCGATCTTGGCGTCGCGGAGTCCCGCGGGATCGAGAAACTGGGTGTAATCGGCATGCGCGTGCCCCGCACTCTCTGCAGTGATCGCGTCTTGCGGATCAATGCCCGCCAGAACACCCAGCAAGACCGCCGCATCACGCACCGTGCGGGCCATCGGCCCAGCGGTGTCTTGCGAATGAGAAATGGGAACAATTCCTGTTCGACTGACCAGTCCCACGGTCGGTTTGAGCCCGACAATCCCGCAGGCCGAGGAAGGGCACACGATCGATCCGTCGGTTTCTGTGCCGACTGCTACGGCACACAAACTGGCGGCGACGGCGACTCCCGACCCGGAGCTTGATCCGCACGGATTGCGATCGAGGGCGTACGGATTGCGGGTCAGCCCGCCGCGAGCGCTCCACCCGCTGGTGGAATAGCTGGAACGGATATTCGCCCATTCACTCAGGTTGGTTTTACCGATCACTACCGCGCCCGCCTTGCGCAACTGTTTCACGACGAACGAATCTTCGGGTGGCGCGGACCCGACCAGGGCGAGTGAACCGGCAGTGGTGGCCATTTTGTCTGCGGTATCGATGTTGTCTTTGATTAGGACCGGAATGCCATGCATCGGCCCGCACGATCCCTCCGCTTTGCGTTTGGCGTCCGCTTGATCGGCCCAGGCCAGGGCGTCGGGGTTAACCTCGATCACACTCGCCAGATGCGGCCCGTTCCGGTCGATGGCTTCGATTCTGGCGAGGTACTGTTCCACAAGTGACCGCGCTGTGAACCGGCCCGATTCCATTCCCTGTTGCAGTTCGGCAATCGACAGTTCGTTGAGCTCGCACGACAACTCCGGGGTGGGTGCCGTGGCTGTTCCCTGCGAGTGTATCGCTGGTGCGCCGACAGTTGGGGAAATCGCCAACATGCCGCCGGCGACACCGGCTGCCAGGAACGATCGGCGATCAGGGAGATTCGGATTGAACGCGATGCGGGAGTTTCTTGACACGTGAGCTGATTCCTGAGAGCTGAAGGACCGCAGGACGTTGTGAGCGGAGGGCATCGTTATCAGACACTCTACGATGATCATTGTTGACACGAGAGATCACCGCGTCTACCTCGCTATTTTTCCCAGTAGCACGGGCTTGTCATACCGGTGCCAGCGGTCGGCCAAGCAATGCAGGAATGCTTGTCGCGTAGCGACATCTCGCCGGTAGCCGTGGGCTGTCAGCCCACGGTTGTCGAGCGATCGGGGCGACGGCGTCGCGTAGCTTCGATTGGATACCAAGAGACACCGTAGGGAGGCCGACTTGTGTGGTTCGTCAATCTGCGGTTCAAACTGACCTTCGGTCCGAGGCTCGTGAACGGGTACCGGAAATGTCGGCACCCCTTTTGCTTCTGGGGCGAACTGCCGTCACAATAGGCGGTAACCACTCGCCCTTGTTCCCGGGAGCAAATCATGAAACACTCACTTGGCGCCAAGACCCTGGTATATCCCACGCCGGTGTGGGTCGTGGGGTCGTACGACAAGCAAGGCCAGCCCAACGGCATGACGGCGGCCTGGGGCGGCATCTGCTGCTCGAACCCGCCGTGCGTGGCTGTCTCCTTGCGCAAGGCGACTTACAGCTACGGCAACCTGATGGAGCGGAAGTCGTTCACGATCAGCGTGCCGTCGCAAAGTCAGGTGAAGTTGGCCGACTACTTCGGGCTGACCAGCGGCCGAGACACGGACAAGTTCGCAGCAACCGGACTGACCGCCGTCCGCAGTGAACTCGTCGATGCACCTTACGTCGCGGAATTTCCGCTCGTGCTGGAGTGCAAGGTGGTCCATGTTTTTGAGCTGGGACTGCACACCCAGTTTGTCGGCGAAATCGTGGACGTGAAAACCGACCAGGAAATGTTGGACGCAGCGGGGATGCCGGACATCTTGAAGATTCTCCCGATCATTTTTTCGCCTGGCAATCAGATCTACTATGGTGTCGGAGCGTCGCTCGGGCACGCGTTCGCCACGGGCAAGGAAATCTGATGACTCGCGGATGCCATGGGCTGGAGGGGTTTTCCATGAGCAGAACAGCGCCATGTGCGCCGATCGGCCCGGAGTGTCCATAGGAGGACTTCCGAACTTCACATTTCTGCGGTTCCTTGTTCGTCAATCTGCGGTTCAATTCAATCCTCGGCCAGATGCCCGTGAACGTGGGAAGGTGAAAGTCGAGCAGGTCTGAGCCAGTTGTCGTTGCGGAATCTGTTCCATGGATGGGCCAATTCGCATTGACTGCCCATCTCTATACCGTGAAGCGGTTACGCCCGCAGTTGGCCGAAGGCCAAATTCACCGTAGCCTGGGGCAACGCCCCAGGAAATTGAAGACATAAAACACGTTTGGCTGAAGGCCAAACTCACCTGGGGCATGGGCTCCCATGTGTGAATATGGCCTTCGGCCAAACATCTCGTTGTGCTCCCATTCCTGGGGCGTTGCCCCAGGCTACGGTGAGAACTGGCCTTCGGCCAGAAGATACATACCCTGGTACAACACGCGAGGTGCAGGGGCGCCAACCTTGCACAGGGTTCGCGGTGAAGAAGTGAACCGTCGATGCGAAGAGGCTCACCGATGGAACAGATTTCAAAACGATCACCATGGCTGTTTCTCCCGGCCTTTCACCACTCCACCCTGAACGAGTACAGCCGCGCATTGCCCGGGCAATTCCGCGACTGCCCGGTTGCCAACGCTCGCGCCAGCGGCGATAACAGCCATCGGAGCGCGGTGTGCGGCTCGCCGCGAAACGCCGGGCCGGAATTCGGCGCGGCCAGAAACCACTCGGTCAGCGATCGCTGTCCCCCAAGCAATCAACAAGGAGTACTGCCATGGCGACGACAAAATTCAAGGGCAATCCGGTTCAGACTTGCGGCGCGATTCCGGCGACGGGAGCCAAGGCGCCAGACGCGGTCCTTACCGCCGCCGATTTGTCGGATGTCAAGATCGGCAGTTTCACCGGCTCGAACGTCGTGCTGAACATTTTCCCCAGTGTGGACACGGGTGTGTGTGCCACTTCGGTACGCAAATTCAATGAAGCGGCCACGTCGCTCAAGAACACCAAGGTCCTCTGTATTTCGCGAGATCTGCCTTTCGCTCAGAAACGGTTCTGCGGGGCGGAAGGGATTGCGAACGTGACCATGTTGTCGGAGATGCGCGGCGATTCGTTTGGCAGCGCGTACGGAGTGAAGATGATTGACGGACCACTTGCCGGGCTGTTCGCGCGGGCCGTCGTGGTCGTCGATGCCACGGGCAAGGTAGCCTACTCGCAGCTGGTCCCGGAGATCACTGAAGAGCCCGACTACGAGGCCGCCATGAAGTGCCTGAAGACATAGCGTTCAGCTCTCCGTTTGCACGCCGTCAATGTAGCCCAGCATGCCGGTCTTGATGTTGGCCGCATTGGCCTCGTCGGTGTCGACGTGCATTGCGAGACGGAAATTCGGATGCACGCGCACCAGCACGTCGCCGAAGAGGAGTTCCCGGTCACCCGGCACGCGTACACGCACCGTGCACTTGTCCTTGACCCCAAAGCGGAGTGCATCCTCGGGCGTCATGTGGATATGACGGAGGGCACAGACGACACCCCGCTCGAGCGTGACAGTGCCGGCCGGACCTTCCAACAAGATCCCGGGCGTGTCCTTGATGTCACCCGACTCGCGGATCGGCGGATGGATGCCCAGCTTGAATTGCTCGGTCATGGCAATCTCCACTTGCGTGGCCGAGCGGACCGGGCCCAACACACGCACGTGTTCGATCCGGCCCTTGGGACCGACCAGCGTCACCTGCTCTTCACTGGCGAACTGGCCAGGTTGCGACAACTCGCTGGCAGGGGTCAAGGTGTGTCCCGGGCCAAACAGTGTCTCGACGTGTTCCTGGGTCAAGTGCACGTGGTGCGCCGAGACTTCGATTGGCACGGGCTCTTGCCGCTGCGTTTCGCGGGCGTGCGCGAGAAACGAACGACTGATGGCCCGCAGCGTCTCGCGCGATCATCAGTTCCTCGTTGGACGGAATCACCAGCACGGTCACGGGCGAATCGTCGGTGGAGATGCGGCAGATATCCGCGAGACCGCGGGCCTCCCGATTGCGCTGCTCATCCAGTCGGATTCCCATACACGGCAGGCCTTGCAGGGCCAGGGAACGGACTCCCGGACTCCCCTGGCCGATGCCACCTGTGAAGACCAGGACATCCAAACCTTCCATGGCGGCCACGTAAGCCCCGATGTATTTGCGCACCCGGTAGCAGAAGGCCTTGAGCGCCAACAAGGCACGGTGGTTTCCCGCTTCCGCCGCCCGTTCGATCTGACGCATGTCTCCCGAAATGCCCGAGATCCCCAGCAGACCGCTCTTCGTGTTCAGCAACTCATCGATCTGTCCGGCGGTCAGCCCTTCCGTCCGTTCCAGGTAGGCGAACACGCCCGGATCCACATCTCCCGATCGCGTACCCATGATGAGCCCCTCGCAAGGCGTGAAGCCCATCGACGTGTCGACCGAACGACCGTGATCCACGGCACAGACGGAGGTCGCCGTCGCCCAAGTGGCAACTCACGATCTCCAACTCATTGGCGCGCTCGTTTCAGAAACTGCGCCGCCGCCAGGCTCACGTACCAATGCGACATGCCGTGGAATCCGTAGCGGCGCACCGCTTGTTTCTCGTAGTAGTCATACGGCAGGCCATACAGATAGGCGAACGATGGCAGCGTCTGGTGGAAGGCCGTGTCGAAAGTGGCCACGTGGGGCACCCGCGGAAACACGCGCCGCGCCTCCCGGATCCCCCGGATATTGATTGGATTGTGCAATGGTGCCAGAGGGTTCAGTGCTTCCAGTTCCTGCAGTATTTCGTCGGTGACAACCACCGCTTCCACAAACCGTTCGCCACCGTGCACCACCCGATGGCCAACGGCGCTGATCTCGGACGTGTCGCGCAGCACACCCGAGCCGGCTGCCGTCAGTTGGCTACGCATGCTTTCCATGGCGTCGCCGTGACTGCCCGTAGGCAGGCTCTGGACAATTTCGCCTTGCGGACCGCGAAAGACATGCCGCGTGCCGGGAAGCCCGATTCGCTCGACGACTCCCTGCGCGCATTTCGATTCATCGACCGTATCGAACAATCGGTACTTCAGCGAAGAGGAACCGCAATTGAGGACCAGGATCTTTTCGGGGCGTTCCCCATGCAACTGCAATCCGTACGGGTCGGGGCCGTGGTGGAAGGCCGCCGCGGCCTTGGCCGGATCGGCCGCCAACTCTCGGAAACGTCCGGTGATCGTCTTCGAGACATGCTGTACGGCCTGAGGCTGCGTCATGATCATGGACTGGAACAATGTCACGGGCACGCGCAATACCTGGCAGCGAGTCACGGCGATCACGTCGGACATGGCCTTTTCGCCACTCATCAACGCCATCTCGCCAAACGTGTCCCCGGCCTGAAAGCGACCGATTTCCTGGTGCCGGCCCCCGTCCGCGACGCTGGCCGCGAGTTCGCCGCTGAGCAACACGCCCAGAAAGGTCGCGTCCTCGCCGAATTCGACGACGGCCTGATGCGGTTCGTAGGATCGGACTTGGGACCCGTCCACCATTGCGATCAACTGGTCGCCCGTGAGATACTGGCAGAGCGAGACTCGGCGTTTGAGGAAATCCACCAGCTCAGCACGTGTTAGCGATTCCATGATTGTCGGCTGCTCCCTTCACTCGAGCCGTGTCGAGCTCTGCTCACGACGATATGTGTCGAGAATATTCCGGCCCTATCCAAGAATTGAACACCTTTGCCGAATGAATAGAGTTTTCAGACTATAGAAAAGCAGACCGTCTCGCCAGAGCGACAGAACGAGGCGGCCCCGGAATTGTCCCCCGGTATGGGGCGCGTCGATCCGGGGCGACCCACGCAGTGACACTTACTTTCCCGGCCACGCCAAATTATGGAGACTCGACATGAAACGTATTTTAACAATGTTGTTCCTGCTGTCTGCATCCTGTGTACCCACGGCCGTGGGCTCTGCGCAAGAAGAGCCGGGCACCGCGGCGGGCGAAAACGAACCGCAGCAGAGCGCCCGGGACACGGCGACAGACATCGTCACGGAGACTCGCGAGAGCGTGGACCGCATCGCGGCCGAAGTGAATCAGGACCGCCGGGCTCAGCAGGCATCGCAGAGTGTCCTCAAGCCGATTTACACGCTGGCCGAGCACCTCTCGTTTCCCGCCTTTCACTGGCTGGCGTTTGCCATCATGGTCACGGGCGTGGTGAGCTTCGCGCTGCAACTCGTGCTGGCCAAGCTGGTGGTCCTGGCAAAATCCAGTTTCAGCCTGAGCGAAGTGCTGTCGGATGCGTTGGGACTCGTCATTAGCCTGGTGGGGCTGGTGTTGACCACGCAGGCCGCCACGGAGAATTCCAGCTTCACCGACAGCGCATTTGCCGTGTTGTCGGCGACGGTCGTGGGCGCAATCGCCGGTGTGGTCTTCTACTGGTGGGCGCAGCGGCAGGAGGTGGACGCGGTCCGAGGCCGAAGACAGGCCTCGTCCTGACGCGAACTGACGCGTGGAACGAGCTTGCCCGCGAGCGCAGATTCTGCGACCACGTCTGGCTGCGCTCGCGTCGGCAGCTGCGAATCTGCCAGGTTACCCTTTGAACGCCTGGCCCACTCGGCGTGCGCGAAACGCCAGGATGATCTGAGAGATCCCGAAGATGATGGCGTAGATCCCCAGAACGCGCACCAACAGCAAACCGAATTGGAGAGGTGCCATGAGCAGGAGCACGCCGAGAACGATCATCATCGCGCCTCCCAGCATCAACCACCCTTCGCCCTCGATTTCCTTGCGGTCCTGAATCGCGGCGACAATCTCCAGGATTCCCAACACGATGGCGGCCAGACCCACGAGGTACATGATCGTCACCGTCGTGACTCCCGCCACCAGGAACGAATGACCCGCCACGAAAATGCCGATCAACACGGCCAGCGCGCCGCGGGCAATGGTCCACATGCGCGTGGGAGTCTTGCCCAGCACGCCATTGACAATGGCCAGAATGCCTTCCGCAATCACATACAGCCCGATGACGATCACCAAGGACCCGATCGTTATTCCCGGAAAGAACAGTGCGTAACAACCGAGGATAAGTAAGACCACGCCGCGCACCAAGATGACCCACCACAGTTCACTGATGGCTCTCGCCACGGCCTCACGCGGAGAAATTGTGCCTGGTTCCTGCATCGCCACGTCCCCCCATTAATCGTCTGTGAAAAGAAACCTGCCCGACGGTTGCCCGACAAAGGACAACCAATCGACTGCCCTCCAGTCTATCGCCTCACATTCGCCAAAGAAAACCGAAAAACGGCTGGATGGAGTGCGAACACCACAATTGTTGACATTGTACAGGGCGAGCGATAGACTCTCACCACCATGACGGAACCGTTCGTGTGAGCAACTTTGCCGCACCCGATGAGTAACGGGAGGTCATCCAATCCATGCAGCAACGTCCTAAGGCCATCATCACCGGCGCGTCCTCGGGCATTGGCAGGGCCACGGCGATTCGCTTCGCCGCGGACGGGTACGATGTGTGTCTTAATGCCCGCCGCGAAGCGCTGTTGGAGGAGGTCGCCAGCAGCCTGACGGCCGGCGAGCACCTTGTTTGTGCGGGCGATTACAGCGATCCCGCCGTGGTGGATGAGATCGGACGTCGCGTCGCCGCGCAGTGGGGTCGGGCGAACGTTCTGGTGAACTGTGCAGGCGTGTTTGAGAACGTCGACGTTCTGGACACGCCGTGGCAGTCGTGGCGGAGCTGTCTGGACGTGCTGTTGGGCGGCGCGCTGCTCATGTCGCGCATGGCCGTAGCAAGGATGCCTGACGGCGGCCGGCTGGTCCATGTGACTTCGATCCACGGGGAGCGGGTCGAGAACAAGGGGAGCAGCTACGCCGTGGCCAAAGCGGCGCTCAACCAGTTCTGCCGGAGCCTCGCGCTGGAACTGGCTCCCCGCGGCATTCTGGTCAACGCCATCGCGCCGGGATTCGTCCGCACGGCGATGAGCGTATTGCCCGACGGCACGAATGAACTGGACGGTGACTGGTTTCGCCGCAATTACGTGGATGGCCATCACCTGCCGCTGCGGCGCGCTGCTCAGCCGGAGGAGATCGCTGGCGTCGCGGCTTTCCTGGCCGGACCGGACGCGTCCTACGTCACAGGCCAGGTGATTACGGTGGACGGCGGACTGACAATCACATTCTGACCAGGGGTGGCCGGCCCCATCCGACACCCACCAGTACATCAATCCGCGGTGCCTGGCGGCGTGCGACGAGTGGCATGCAAAGATGGGTGTGTTGCTGGCGGGAGGGTTGCAGGTGCTGTTGCCTTTGGCCACGTGTTTTCCCGGCTTCTCCACACGTAAGGCGCTGTAAAACAATAACTTACCGAATTGGATGTAGGACGGATTGCCAATCCGTCCTACGAGGATTCGGTAACTTAATTCTTGACAGATCCTAACCAGCGCTTCGACACCAACGTGGCGATGGAATGCCTGTCGCGTAGCGACATTTCGCCGGTAGCCGTGGGCTTTCAGCCCACGGTTGTCGAGCGATTGGGGCGACGGCGTCGCGTAGCGACGCGTGCGTCGGCGTTATCCAGTGTGAAGCGGTCCTCCTAACGGGTTTCGAAAGGACAAAGCCAGGTTCGCCCGTAGCAACCAGCACAGCCAAACCTAACCGTCGTTCGAGATCGCGCACCCGTGAGCCGTCTCTACCAAGAAAAAGCGAAGGCTCGCGATTGCCAAGGATACTCTCGAATGCCGACCGAAACTCAGACGGTTCGCTCGAATCCGAACCAGTCGCTAATCGAGTCGGCCCCTCCAACCGGCGAGCCTTCTGATTCATGATTCCCAGGCCGAGGGTGGCGGTCAATGCATCGGGTGGGGGGGACGTCGCATAATTTGCCAGTGACGGGCGCCACGCTGGCGGCGATGGGTCATTGGGCGTCCGCGCACGGAGGAATCTGACGCGCTGATGAGTGTGGCGAAACCGGCAGGCAAAGCCTAGCTCTTGCTCTCTTGGCCGAAGGCCAAGCGGAGGGCGCGGGACTCGAACCCGCAACACCTTACGGTGCACCGCAGTTCCAATCCGTCGCCGATTGCCGTAAACGTCGAGAACATCGCACACTTTTCAGAGTGCGCAGCACCCCGCGCAGCAGCCGCGGCAGAAAGCGCCGCATGGGACGCCAACCTGCTGACCATCATTGAGGCTTGGCCTCAGCTCTCGTCTGACATCAAGTCAGCCATTCTGGTCTTGGTGCCGCCGGAGGTGCTTAGGCATGAGTCGTGCCAGAAAAACCAGGGCAGGGCAGGGCGGTCAAGAAAATGCACGACCTGCGCAAAGACCACGGGCCAACCGCTCCCAAATCCCGTGCAGACACCCGTCCACGTCGTCACAGACTCAGTTGTCGTCGACCAAGCTACACCATCAGAGGCATACGTCCGGCATCGCGGGCCTACCGCAAACGGCGAGATCACCCTAGAATCCCTAGCTCCTGTGGGGCGGGGAAGTCAACCAAGAGGTGCGGCATGAACGACCAGGAAAAGACCTGGGAACAACTGATCGAAGAACTTGTGGACTTGCGGCAGCGGGTTGCGAGCCAGGACGCTCAGTTGGCTCGAATCCAGCAGCCGGAAGCGGATCAGCGAAAGACCAATCACAGTCTGCCCGTGCTTGTCGCCACCGCTGGCCTGGATGGCGACTACACGGACGTGAACGGTCATGACATAACGGAAATAAGACAAGCCGAAGACGAGTTGCGCCGCAGTGAGGCAACGTGGCGTTCGGTGATTGAGAACGTTCCGGCACAAGTTGGCACCGTGGATCGTGTGGGGACCATTCTTTTCCTCAACCGCCCGGCACCTGGATTGACCCTGGAGAAAGTGCTTGGTACGAGCGTGTTTGAGTACCTCCAACCGGAGCACTGCGATGAGGCGCGGGAGTGTATCGAGCATGTGTTCCGCACGGGCGAGTCTGTTGTAAATGAGAGTGTGGCCACTGGTCCGCACGGAACTCGGTCGTGGTACGAAACACGATTGGGACCAGTCAAGGTTGACGAAAAAGTTGTCGCTGCAACGCTCGTTTCCAGCGATATCACCGAACGCAAGCGGATGGAAATGATCCTGCGAACATCTGAAGCCAAGTATCGCCGTTTGTATCAGAGCATGATGGATGCCTTCGTCAGCGTCGATATGAACGGCCACATCCAGGAATTCAATGACGCCTATCGCCAGATGCTCGGCTACGAAGCCGACGAACTCCGCGCACTCACCTACATCGACATTACGCCCCAACGATGGCACGCATTTGAGGCCACGATTGTCGAAGAACAGGTGTTGAAGCGAGGGTATTCCGACATTTACGAGAAGGAATATCGTCAGAAGAATGGCACCCTTGTTCCCGTGGAACTCCGTACCTATTTGTTGGTCGACGATCACGGCCAACCGGCGGCCATGTGGGCCATCCTCCGGGACATCAGCAAACGCAAGCGGGCGGAAGGGGAACTCGAAAAGGCCAATGAACGGTTGGAGCAACGTGTCAGAGAACGGACTGCGGAACTGACCCAAGCTAATGAGCTTTTGCAGGCGGAAGTCACACAACGGCGACAAGTCGAAAATGCGTTGCGGCAAAACGAAGCCAAGTACCGGGCGCTCGTCGAGTCGTCTCCGGATGCGGTGGGCATGACGGATCTACAGGGCCGGATTGTGTTCGCGTCCCAACGAGTCGCTGAACAGTTCGGTGTTTCTCATCCCGACGAATTGCTGGGCAGTCAGGCGACCGATCTGGTGGCCGAGGAGGACCGAGACAGATTCCGGGCGAATATCCATCGCTTGATCGAGGCGGGAGTTCGACGAAACCAGGAATACCGGGGCCTTCGTAAAGATGGGACCACGTTTGCCGCGGAAATCTCATCGGCGGTCATCTCAGATGACATCGGGAACCCTGTGGCGTTGATGGGTGTCTATCGGGACGTTTCCGAGCGCAAACAGGCTGAAGCCGCGTTGCGTGCGAAGAACGCGGAGTTGTTCGCGGCAGCGGAAATTCAGGCACGTCTACTGCCGCAGGAATCGCCCCAAGTGCCGGGATTCGACATTGCCGGTCGATGTTATCCCGCCGAAGCCGCAGCAGGAGACCATTTCGATTTTCTGCGGAGGCCGGATGGATCGCTGCTGGTGGTGGTGGGAGATGTCAGCGGCCATGGAATTGGACCGGCTATCGTTGCGGCTGATTTCTGCGCCCGGCTGCGAACTTTATCGGAGAGTTCCTGGGAATTGTCGGAACTGGCCGCGAAACTGAATGCCGGTCTCTACGGGGAAACGGATGGTGAGATTTTCGTGACAGCGATTCTGGCACGCCTGGACCCCAAGTCTCGGAGCTTGACCTGCCTTAACGCGGGCCATCAGCCAGCTATCGTCCTAAACTCGGCAGGTGAGACAAAGGCACGCCTCTCCCGTGGAGGATTTCCAATCGCGATTTTGCCGGAAGCTTCCTTTGTTGCCGAAGATTCGGTTGACCTCGCTGAGGGGGACCTCATCCTTCTCTACACCGACGGGCTCGTCGAGGCTCACAGCCGAGGCAAACCGCTGTTTGGCATCGAGCGGGCCATTCAGATTGTGCGAGAGAACCTGAACCGGACGGCGCGAGAAATCGTCGAAACCCTCGGCCGTGCCGCTTGCCAATACGCAGGAGTGGAGGGGCCCCAAGACGATATCACGTTGGTCGTCGTCAAGGTCCTCGCAGGTTCGTCGGAAGCGTCTGCAGTCCTGCGACACCTGGAAAGCTCCGAGGAGAGTCCAGCGGTTTGGGACGCTTCCGGCAAGGCACCATACATGACCGGATCTGGACACTTTAATGCAGAGCAGTGCGGCGATGTCACCATCGTCCGCCTGTTGGACGCGAATTACTTCGACAGGGATAACTACGCACTGCTCCAGCAAGGTCTGCTGGACTTCGTTGAACGTCAGCAGCCCGACAAGCTGGCGATGGATCTTTCCAACGTTGTGTGCTTATCAACCGCTTTGACAAGCACCTTACTGATAGCCCAGAAGTGTGTACAAGCCAGGGGCGGGGAGATGAAACTCTTCGGTTTGAGTCAGAATGTGCTGGAATCGCTGCAACATCTCCAACTCGTCGGCACTCTATTCTCGGTGTACGCCGACGAAATCACAGCCGTGAGATCCTTCTGATTCCCGCTCTCTGTGGCGTCGGAATCGAATGCAGACTGGAAAGTATTTGCATCTTCCGGTTCAGATTCTGCGGCGGGGTGCAGGAACTGGACGGAGGTCTACCCTCGTTCCGAAGGCCTTGTCGGTTATCCATAAACATCCAAGACGAGCAAATACTTCCAGGTCGGATCGCTCCTGGTCGGCTGTTCGGTAGTCTGGGCAAATGCGAGTCCAGCCATGGCGTTCACCCCAAGACCGGCGGCGAGCGCGAACGCGATCACGACGTAAACAGGTGCCTTCACGATCGGGGTCTCCGGCAGGTCGAGGAACTGGATTGGGTACTGAGTGAGCATTTTACCGCTGATAGTCTGCCCATGCATCTGCGCCCATCGCTGCGACAGGCAACGTACTCGCCCCGACGCCCACGACACTGTTTTCGCCAGCGGGTGGTACGGACACGCCACGGGAGAGATCTGGGGGTGATCGACTGTCCGTACCGGCCTCAGGGAAATCCCCGGCAACAAGGTCAACTCGGACTTGCTGATCGCAGAAATCCTGTTCCGCGAAGGCGAACCGAAGGTCCAAGGCAACGATGCCTCGTCCGGGAAAGTCGATCAACTGGGGACCTCACAAGCATTGGAGTGAGGGGGGGCCTTTCAGACTGTGGTAGTTGCCAGGGACGGCGTAGTATTGACACCAGCCCCGATGTACCTGTCCGAGCCAGGCGCCGGCCTGAGGGAGCGGCGCGTGTGACGATTTTATCTTCCAGTCCGGCGATGCCCAAACGATTTCTCGTCCGTCTTCTTCCGGCTCTGTGTCCGGTCCAGTAGCGGTTGATCGCTGTTGTCCTTGGTCAGTCCCTTACCCTCTATCGACTCCGCGGACGACCAGACGCGACGTTGGTGGGCGGTCTGTAAACCGTGCCAAGACCCACTCGCCAATCGCAAGCCCGACGAATGGTGGTCCGACATGGAAGAAGTGTTTCACCTGGATTAGTCCATGACTTCACCGAGACGGCTGACCCGCTGTGCGCCGATCCCGCAAATCAGTCGGGTCGAGTCCAGGCAGAACTCAGGGCAGCACAATCGGGGCATCTTCGGGCAGTTCGTGATACTTGATGTGACCACCCATGTCTTGTACTCGGAGCTTGAGCGACTTTTCCTGACCCGGCGCGGGATCACCGAACAGATCTGCGTACTTCCCCAGGTCAGTTCTGAACTTGCCCTGGAATACCGCCTGAACCTTTTCAGTTACGTCCACACCGCGCGTTTCGTACCGCTCGTCGCCTGCGTAGATACGGAGCATGACCGCGGTTGCATCGCAGACATAGCTCCCGTTGTTGCCAATGGCAATGTCGACGAATGTTCCGAGGTCGCCAGGATTGATGTGAACGACAAACTCTGTCTCGATGGTACTGACTCCCTTCCGCCCTTGCTGCAAATATAGAACACCAAGAGTCTCCGGTGCCTCAGCACTTTTCCAGTTGAGGAGTTTCACTGACACACCGTTGCCTCCGGGGTTGGTGAGCAGTCGTCCCGCAATTCCAACGTACTTACCGGCAAACTGCGAACCGGGAGTCCAGCGGATCACGTTATAGCTGTCCACATCGGCAATCGGATGTGTGATCAAAAACTGCTTGCGTTCGCCTGCCGGAATAAGCCGATCGAACATGTCCCGGGAAAAATGTAATCCCCAGTTTTCTTCCATGTTCTGCGCCGGCAGGTAATCGGCGAAGAAGCCCAGGTCCGCGCCTCCCTCCAAGCCATACGCATATCCAAGCGGGCAGCCGTCAACCTTGAACGATGAGCGAAGTTGCTTCCTGTCCGACTCATTTGTCCCCGACAACAGTGCGCGGTTCCCGCAATTGAATAGCGACCAAGATCCGGTTTTTGATTTGTCAGGAAACAGAGCGGGCAGATCGTGTCCACCCTGCGGATTTACATAATCGGCGGCCAGATCGGCAACCAATTCGCCCTTAACGGTGAACAGATCCTGCCAGTCGCCCTTGCCCTTCGGACCGTACCAAGCCGACGTGATCGTTCCATTCGCGGAGCGACGCGGCTCCGACAATAGTTCGTCGTCGACGACGCGAATGGCCGGTGTTCCTGAGTCGTTTGGTATCAGGAAATACACTTCGACGCCGTTCGGATCGGTGAACTCGGTCAAGACGACATCAACCTGTTCACCCGTGCGTTCAGGATTCGTCCAGGCCTTGACGATCACCTTCTGCCCGTCAGAACGCACGGAATTGTCCAGGACAGGATCCCCAATGCTGGTCGGGTCGAGAACCAGATCACGTGGTTGGGGACAGGCCTTGAGCACTTCCGCATTAAGTGTCTCGCTGAAAGAATACAGGATCGGACCCCGCATCAGGGCGACGCGGCCCTCCTGGATCATCCGCCCGCGAACGAACCGCCAGTCCATCGGCATGGAGATGGAGAGCGTTTCGCCGGTCGTCCACGTCCGATCAATTTCCGCATAACCAAGTTGTGACCGGGTTGGGGTGCAGGGCGCATCGCACACCGCACACTCGACCTTTTCCGCCCAACGCGGCGTGCGAAAGCGGAAGGCGAACCGTATTGGCTCCGAGCAAGTAAACGTCAATGTGACGTTGCCTGAATTCGGATAGTCGGTTTCCACCTGGATCTCCACCGACTTTCCGTGAACATCGAAGCGTTTGTTGGAGCGCGTGAACAGATTCAACGCGACACCGCCGTCCTCCGTGCGATAGTAGATCTTCTGCGGAAGTTCGGCCACCGCGCGACGGAAGTTACCGTTGCAGCAAAACGTATCGATACTCTGAAAACTCCTCTTCCCGGTGAAGGGCGTGAAGTAGCAGATATGACGACCGTCCGGTGATTGCGCCCCGAATAGAGCGTTGTAGATCGTCCGTTCCATGATATCCCCATACCGCATGTCTCCCTCCAACCGCATGAGGCTATCAATCCAACGCAGAAAATAGGCGGTGACGCACGATTCCTGGATGGTGCCGGAACCTTGTTGATTGTACGTGAAGTGCTCGCCTTCCGACGTGGAACCGGTAATCAGCAAGCCGCCACGTCCCTGCTCCAGCAGTTCATGCTTCATCCACAAGCTCTTGCTGAGGTAATCTTCGCCGCCAATCAAACGGTACAGTTCCGTGTCGGGGTACATGTGGGACAGCATGACGTAGACGTGGTAATTTGCTTTGGAGATGTTTTTCTCCCACTCCTCGTACGGCTTCAGGTAATACCAATGCGGTTCATATTGCAGGTTCCTGCCAAAATCCAGGTACTTCTGATCGCCGCTCACTCGATACAGTTCGACGAACCCTTCCGTGATTCCCGCAATTGACGTGCCAGCCGGAATAACGTGTTCCCCTTTATCGTTCGCCGGAAACATCCGCATGATGTAGTCGGCCATGACACGAGCGTCCGCCAGGGGTTGCGGATTCCCGGTCGTGCGATAATTCCGCACCAAAGCCAGATTGAAGTACTCCTGCTCGTGGAGAATCCAGTTCACAATGTTCTGATAATTGTCCGGCTCCACGTTCCAGAAACCGACATATCCGTCCGGGTCGCGAGATGTCCGCAGTGAGTCCATGATGTACTGCGTTCGTTCAGCAACTTTCGCGTCGCCCGTGTACTGGGCAAAGAGACTGCCCGCGTCCAAGACCTTGCCGATCCCGTAGTACACATTGTAAATGTCGCCGCGGTCCGTGCGGTTCCGGAACTTGTCCAGCCAGTCTCGGTCCAGGTCGAGAACCATGTAGTTTCGGTAAATCAAGTCCATGATGCGTCGATCGATCTCGCCACCCGTCATCTCGTCGTGAGTGAGCCGTTGCGAAATCAACTTGTCCCCAATCAGCGGTTTGACGGCATCCCGTTCACCCGCTGCTGCCGCTGCGACGCCGCTCGCAGCGAACATGATGATACAGAGCAGTTGTCGTACGCGGTTATGGACCTGGCTGCTTGTGTTCCTCACCGCTTGAGAACAGTGTGCTGGACTATGGCCTGCTCGCCGCGCTGTGAACAGACCTTCGACCAACAACGCACACCAGTCTGAGTGCCCGGTCGGTACGGTATTCCACCTTGGGTCTGGCATGGAAAGGCAGTCTGTCGCGAATGGCTGAGGCTTGTTTTTCATGATGGTCGATTCCGTGAATTGTGAGCGCGTTCGTGCGCGAAAGAGAGCTTGCGGAACAAGACGCGGACTATGCAGGGCGGTAGGTGTACAGCATCGGATTGCGAACAAGGTAATTGTCCGGATATGGCCCCCGGGAACGGATTATCGCCTGCTTGGAACCGTGTGACAATCACGCATGCAGCCCAAAACGCGTCGGGCGGGCGGGCGAGCGGGCGGGCGGGTGGAAGCCCGCAGTGAGGAGAGGTGAGAGAGGAGTGAGGAGAGAGGACTGGAGAGGGGAACGCGCCGATGCTCCGCGCGAGCATGGCTACGCGGCGGAATCGGCACAGCGGCTCGCCCCGCGATCGTTCTCAACATTTTTGTCTCGATGCGCGACAATGTTGGGCAACTCCTAAAAGAGTTACAGACGGGCACTGGGTGACCGGAGAGGTCGTCGTACACGTCACGGATTGCGACCTGAGCATGGAAGGGAGGCGGACAAGAAACCAAATCCAAGCCGGTCCAGAACGACATCCACCGGAGTCAGCAACAACTTATCCAACCGGTTAAGCTGTTTGATCCAGTACGACGGCGTTCCCCGCCATTGGCAGCAGAACGCGAGCGGATGAAGCGGATCTTTCCATTCCGTGAGCAACTCGAATCGCGAACAGCCGAGCATCCGTTTGACGAAGAACGTCATACTGCCGCGGATGGAGCCACCGAAAATCTTCTGGTCGGTCCAGACCCGATTCACCTGGAAACCATGCTCTTCCAGCACTCGTCGCAGCGAGTGCCTGGTAAAGATGGTCAAGTGCCTCGGGGTGTCGTCCTGCTGGAGGATCCGAGATTGCATACTGTTCAAGTTCGTCACCAGACCAATGAACTTTCCTCCCGGACGAAGCAGTTTCGCAATGCGGGCAATGTGATTGCGGGGTTGGTCGACATGTTCCAGAACGGCCCACATGGTGACGCAGTCGTAGGCTGTTGGAGGCAAGTCCAAATCCAGTAGATCTCCGTACTGAATCGGCATATCAAAGAGATTGTGAGGCCGTGTGGAGTACTCGATTCCCTCCGCTTGCCATCCTTGGCGAGACATGAAATACAGGAACTCACCCTTCTGAGCTCCAATATCCAGGAGACGACCAGGATGGAGGTGCGCCAAACAGTCCGACTTGGCCTGGAGTTGGGGCGGCCCGATTCCGTAGCAGTTCGTCAGGCGTCAGCGGGGCACTGACGTTTTCGTGGATCCAGTAGTAGCTCTCAAGGTAGAAAGCGTGCATATCTTCAGCACGGGGCCGGGGCGACAGATAACCGACACCACAGACGCGGCACCGGCACAGCGTAAATGCCTGTTCGGTAGCGTGCTGAACAAAATCAAAGGTTTGGAACAAGACCTCGCGGCGTGAATTCCCGCACAGAGGACAGTCAACCTCGATCAAGTCGAAGGTGGCCATTTCAAATTGCCCTTACGCCGCGTCCGGTGACGCAGTGAATCAACCGGCCTCGCAACAAACTCGCTCACGTCAGAATGAACACGACGTGAAGGTAACGCCTCGCGGTCACCGCCACAAGCGAGGCACGTTTGGTCCGTCTGACCCGTCCAAACCTGTCTCCCGCAAGCCTGCGCCCAACCTCAGCAACTGCTCATTTCACTATGTGAGCGGCAGGGAACTGCGGTCGAAGATGCGAGCTTCTGGCGGGTGGTAAGCAAGCGAACCGCAAGTTGGCGTAATCAACCGGGGAGGTCTTCCGCGGACACTCTGAAAGACCGCGCCGACGCCAGAATGTTTTGCCGCTGACACGACCTGCATTTTCGCGAGGTACCCCGCTACGGACTCGCGTCGAGACTCGGCATGTCTCCGCTGACGCCCGGTTCTGCGGGTGGCACCAATTACGCCTACATCGCGGCTCTGACCCGCGACTTTCCGTCGCAGGGAATCGTGCTGGTCGCTGTTTATCTGATAGGCTTGGGCTGCCGTTGGCGGAAGGTTCGTGGCACACGTGGCGCGATGCCGAGAGTTTCCAGGATCTTACACGCCTCGTTGGTGGCTCGCAGCGGCGCGTCCCAGCGGATCCAGTCGCCACGCGACGATCTTGGACACTTGGTTGGTGGCCATGTGGTCCTCCGGTTGCCTCCAGGCTGGCCGGTTGGCCTTGTCGATGTACCACTTCTGTGAGCACGCATCCTGGCCGTGCCATTCAACTCATACCGCACGTCGAGTTGACCGGAGGTCCCCCGCGCGGCACCTCATTGAACAAAGCAGCCGGTGGCGTTTCTTGCCACGCTCTGGATGAATCCCGCGGTGCGACTCCCGGTCATGCAGGCTGGGGAATTGCTTGAACCACCCCCAGGCGTGTCTTAGACTGCGGTTCGACCAGCAATGTACAGGGTGCTGCGGACGTGGCCTCGGGAACTGGGGGGACGCGGAGCAGCCGCTAAGTCGCAACACCCAGTCACCGCGGAAGTTGCGTCGCTCCCCCAAAATAGTGTGACACAATTTCGTTCTTCTTGTTAGAGCATGTGTAGGGTGGGCCGAGCTCGCAGCAGCGAGCGATGGCCCACCACGTGGTGGGCGGAAGTGCGGCGATGGACGTGTGGTGGGCCTGCGCTGCGCTGGGCCCACCCTACGATAATGCGGAGGCCTGTATGAACGCACCTCGGTGCCCGGACAAGGAGACGCTGTTCGGCTACGTGGTCGGGACGATCGCGGAGGACGCGGCCGAGGCGGTCGCCGCCCATTTGCTGGCCTGCCGCCTGTGCGAGCAGACGGTCGAGGCGTTGGAAGGTCTGTCCGACACGGTGGTGTCGGCCCTGCAGCAGGCGGCCCCCGGCGATGCGTATGCGGAGGAACCGGCCTGCCGACAACTGGTCGCAGCAACTGCAGGCGCTGCGCGTGGGCGGTCCGGACATCGTGAGCCCCGTGGCCAACGCCTGGCCACCGCCGTAGCCGCCACGCAGCGAGCGAGAGGTTGGGGGACTACGAGCTGCTGAAGAAGTTGGGCCAGGGCGGCATGGGCACGGTCTACCAGGCGCAGCACGTGCGACTCAAGCGAGTCGTGGCGCTCAAGGTGCTGCCCGCAGAACCGCCTGGGAAACACCGAAGCGATGGCACGGTTCGAGCGGGAGATGGAAGCGGTCGGCCGGCTGGACCATCCCCACATCGTGCGCGCGCTCGATGCGCGGGAGGTCGACGGGATCCGGTTCCTGGTGATGGAACACGTCGACGGACTGGATCTGGCGGAGGTCGTGGCGCGGTGTGGCCCGTTGAGCGTCGCCGACGCCTGCGAGGTGATCCGTCAGGCGGCGCTGGGCCTGCAGTGCTCGGAAGAACATGGACTGGTGCACCGGGACATCAAGCCCTCGAACCTGATGCTCACTGCCGAGGGCCACATCAAGGTCCTGGACCTGGGCCTGGCCCAGTTCCAGGAAGTCGCGGCGCTCGAGAGTCGGCGTGACCGGCATCGGCCAGGTGATGGGCACGCCCGACTACATGTCGCCGGAGCAGGCCCTGGAGAGCCATACGGTCGACATCCGCACCGACATCTACTCGCTGGGCTGCACGCTGTACTATCTGTTGGCTGGGCAACCGCCGTTCAGCGGGTCGCAGTACGACACGCCGATGAAGAAGGTGACCGGCCACCTACGCGATGCGGTGCCGTCGATCGACGGCGGTGCGTCCGGATCTTCCCAAACCGCTCGTCGCGCTGCTGGAGCGGATGCTGGCCGAAGACACGTACGCAGCGGGTGGCGCGCCCGTCGGAGGTCGTGAGCGCGCTCGCGCCGCTGTGCGCAGGGAGCAAGCTGATCGGGCTGTTGCGGGCAGCACAGGCAGAAGGGCAGCAGGCCGCCGAGGAGCCATCGCACGAAGAGGCGAGTGCAGGAGCAGGTATCGAGCTCGCGCCGCGCCCGCAGCCGGACGAACCCGCGGCTGCAGCAGCCGCGTTCGATCCGTATCATCGCTGGCTGGGGATTCCGCCTGAGGAGCAGCCGGCGGATCATTACCGCTTGCTGGGCATCCCGCGCTTCGAGTCCGATCCGGAGGTGATCCGCGACGCGGCCACGCGGCAGATGGCCCACGTGCGCACGTACCACCTGGGTCCGCATGCCGAGCTGTCGCAGAAGATCCTCAATGAGTTGGGGATGGCGAAGGCGTGTCTCTTGGATCCGCAGAAGAAAGCGGCCTACGATGCCGCGCTGTCGCGACAGCGGCAGACTGCGGAGGTCTCGGAAACTCGATCCGCCGCGCCGCCTGCGCCGGGCGAGGAGCCGACGCCGTTGGTCACAGACCCAGACTGGAGCGACGAGATATCTCCCGCTCCCGTGCGACTCCGCCGAGGTGCTTCTTCGTCGCGTCTCCGCGCCACTGGCCGCTGGGTTCAGCAGTTGATGCCCTGGTTGCGGACGCCCGTGGGCCTGACCGCCGTGGCCGGTTTTGTGACCGTGTTCGTGCTGGGCGTCGTCGTCAGAGTCCAGACGAACTACGGCACGGTCAAGATCGAGATCCCCGCGGGGATCGCCAACCTCGAGGTGACAGTTGGACGGGGAGATGATCTCCATTGAGGGGCTGGGCGATCCGCTCCGACTGCGCCCGGAGCGCATGAGTTGGTCGTGACCGGGAAGGACTACGAAACGGTCTGCACCTCGTTTACCGTTCGCCGTGGGCACAACCCGCCGCTCACCGTGACCTTGGTTGCCAGAAACGCCAGCCCGGTCCGCCGCAACCCGCGACCGGCCGCGAAGCACGAGAGCCAGTCCCAGATCCGTCGAGTGCCGCAGCTGACGAGACAACAGCGGTCGTCAGCCGCCTCCGCGCCCGAGACGCCGCAGCCGTTGCCAGAGGCGCCGTCTCCGCAGCTCACGCCGCCAGAACCTGCCCACACCGCAGGAGTTTCTGGCGTGGGACCTGAGCACCTCGCATCGGCCGCTGGTCGAGCTCAGTCCGCCAGGCCGTGCGGGAACAGGATTGGGAACGTGGCGCAGAAAGTGTGGTGCCCTGTTGCTGGTGGCTGCGCGGCGCGCAGTCGCAGGAGCGGACCATGGCGCAGGTGACATTGCTGTGCGAAGGGCTGCGCCGCGACCCGCCAGACGCCTGGTCGAGCAGTACCTGCCAGGGACTGGAAACCCCCGGTGCGTTCGCCGTGGACTGTCCGGCCCACCGAAAACCGCCCGCCCAATCCCGTGGACCATGATCAGATCTCGAAGGCCGTTCAGCAGAACTACGGTCCTGAGTATCGTAAAGCCCAGACGGATCAGCAGAAGAGAGACCTTTGCCGAGGGCATTCTCACTGCGGCGCGGAGTACCACCGATCTCGAAGGATCCCGCCACGCGATTCGTGCTCCTGGAATGGGTTTCCCGCTTGGCGGCGGAGGCCCACGATGGGGCTCTCGGTGGCGAAGCCATCGAGGCGCGTGCGGCTGAGTTCCTGGGCGTCGACGTGCTCGCGGAGCAATGGCAGCTGTACGATGCACGTGTCGTCGGCCATCAAGGACCCGCTGGAGCAGCGTCGGCTCGCGCGGCAACTGCTCTCGTTCGTGAATGCGGCCGTGGACGAGGAGCGCTTGGAGTTGGCCCAACAATTTCTGGACGAGGCGAAGAAGGTCGCGCAGCGCGCGAAAGACAAAGGCGTCACCGCGGAAGTGCAGCAGACCGACAAGCTGCTGGAGGTGATCGCCACCCAACGGCAACTGGCCCAAGCTGCACTCAGCACACTCGCAGCCGATCCGCTCAACGCGGCGGCCAACGCGCAAGTCGGTCGGTTCTACTGCCTGGTGATGGGCCAGTGGACCCGAGGCCTGCCGTGGCTGGCGCTGGGGAGTGACCAGCGACTGCAGGATCTGGCGGTCCAAGAGCTGGGCCTGCTGGTTGATCCAACTCAGCTGCCGCCGCCCGTCGCGCTGCGGCGAAAGCTGGCTGACGACTGGTCGGCCGTGGCCGCGGCGGAAACCGACAGAGCGCGCGGCATGGCCCTGGGCCGCGCGTATCACTGGTATCGCGAAGTGCTGCGCGACGTCACCGGTCCGGACAAGAACATCGTCAGCAACCTGCTGCGTGACATGCGAGAGACGGGCGAACTCATCGTGTCGGCCCCGGACGATGCGAAGCCGTACTGCGGCCACTACTACAAAGCGTTTCCCGTCCCCATGACGTGGCACGTAGCGAGGCGCGAATGCGAAGAGCTTGGCGGTCATTTGGCCCGCGTGGAATCGCTGTCGGAGAACCGCTTCCTTTGGCAACTGGCGAGCTGGCGTTCGTGGGCGGCGATGGTGTTTGGCGGGTTGATGGCTCCGATGAACTGCAGGAAGGATCCTGGATCTTCAGCAACGGAGAGCCGCTAACGTTCACGAACTGGGATCCGGGCGAGCCGGGCAATGGTGGGAGGGAATCGAACATTGTTCTGCTCTTGTCCCACCGAGCGGCAAGTGGGGCGATAGCATTGTGCACCATTCGCAGAGGGTTCATCTGCGAATGGGACTGCCGGTTGATACGGATCCTGCCGCGCGGAGAACCTCCGAACCGAAGACCACCCAGGAACGCCGTGGCGTTTGGCGGTCATCATTACGCGCTGATTGAGCAACCACGGGTCCCCGTGGCATGTCGCCCAGGATCTCTGCGACCGTCAAGGAGGTCACCTGGTTCGCATTGAGTCGCCGGAGGAACTTGAGTTTGTGAAAACGCTTGTTGCCCGCTCGCAATCGCCCGAATTCTGGATCGATGGTAACGACGAGGTGTCCGAGGGAGTCTGGGTCGACGCCGAAGGACAACCGCTTGAGTACCTTCCTTGGCCGCCAGGTCAACCGGACAACGGGTGGTGATTGGGAACATGTTGCGGTGACTTCTTCGGGACGGCAAACTCAATGACGTGCCGTGTGGGGGTCGCTCGGCCTTTATTTGTGAATGGGATCGGTAACCCGTGGCCGCAGCTGACGTGGGCCGTTCCCAGGCCACGAGATCTCGGAATGGTGGTTGTTCCGGCGAACGCTTCGCGGACCTGAGGACAGGCTGCAGCACGACACAGACTCGCGTGCATAAGGGATACGTTACAGTCGACCGTGACTTCGTCTTCGCCGAGTCTGCCCTGCGTGTCGCGCGCACCGGATAGGCGCTCCGGCTGTGCTCGTCGCGTTTGGCGTGATCGGCTTATGGACAGGCCGCCGACACAACAAGCAGGCGAAGCAACGAGTGACTGCCGAACACGATGTGGAGTCCGGCTTACTTTCCATTACTCGGAGGCTCATTTCTCTACCTGTTTGGGAGTGAAGCCATGAAAGCGCTCGCAGGTTTCGTTGCAGTCCTCTGGTGTGGCATATTGTTCGCTGCCGAGGGACCGGTTCTCCCGGCCCGATACCTTGAGGATCAGACATACTTCGAATAACGCCCAAGTCGCTGGACCGAATGTGGACGGTGCAGCGCGAAGACGTTTAACCTGTGGAGTGAAAGAAAAGACTCGGACGGCGCAGAAGTCCTGTTCGAGGACTCCGTCGCGCTGCTTTCAGAGTAAGGGCCCGCAAGAGATGCCCCACGTGTGAGGTGCCGATAACGGCGGCCGCGCTGAGGGCTGTCAACGCCGAGGAACCAGGACTGCGGCCGCCGTCTGCTGCAGCGTCTGGTCTGGCCACGATGCGGGACACGGCGGTCATTTCCGCGTCCCCTCTCATCACTGTCACTTGTCACTTCCTCGTCGCGGCCTGCTCCCGCTTCCTTTCGATCGTGAGGTTGTCTTCCTGAACGACTTCCCCCGATTTCACGGTTCGTGTGTGGGTCATGCGATCCAACCAGCCGGAGGATAGGTCCACGACAAACTCCGCCTTGTCTTCCATCGAGATGCTCTCGCGCAGTTCTCCGTCCGGGAGGCGCCGACCGAGTCGTGCGGCCATATCCTGAAGGGTCTTTTCTATGATCGGCGTGGACTTCTCGGGATCTAACTTCTGGGTCCACTCGATGATCGCTCGCCCTGCTTTTCGCTCGGCCTCCTTCAAGGAAAAGGTTGCTCGGCTAGGGAACGGTTCTCCTCCGAAGGGGTTTGGCAATTGGTCTTCATATTCGGTGGGCTTCACAGCCGGTTCTTCGAACCGTTCCTTCCGAGAGCTTTCACCGCGAAGAGCAAGGACGCCGAGGAAAAGGCGGGCCTGGGGCCGAGCAGCACGACCGCAAACTCACCGCGGACGTGCCGAAGGGGCACGCGCAATACGTGGAATTCACGTGGATGCGGGAGCAACAGCAAGCGGAGACTAAGCTTGCACCGTAGACTCCCACTACGGTTCGTGGGCACCGAGCGAGTCTTCATTCCCGACGACCAGCGGCTGATTCAACTGCCACTCACCTGAGCAGGAAGAACGGTGACGATACGGAAGCCTATGTTCAGTGCCCTTAATGATGGTTCTCGCCCGAGGCGGTAGGCTGACCGGCAGTATCGAAGCTGCACGCTCCAACTGCCTCCCCGGATTACGCGGTAGATACTCTCGGAGGGGCCTTCGGGATTGTCGATTGGTGAAACTTTGTAGTACCCGTCCTCGTATCGGTCTTGGCACCATTCGCCGACATTTCCCAGCATGTCGAACAGTCCGAAGGCGTTGGGTTGGTACGTAGCGACCGTGGTTGTTCGATTCAAGGAACGTCCGGGTAACGGATAATTCCCGTCGCAGTTCTCCTGCTCTGCATTCATGGTGGCACCGACGTAGAATGCAGACTCGGTTCCTGCCCGGCAAGCGTACTCCCATTCTGCTTCCGTCGGCAAACGGTAGGCCGTTCCCCGGATACGTTCGGAATCAAGGAAGGTTAGCTTGCGACAGAAGTCGACGGCATCTTCCCAGGTGATCCGCTCCACCGGAAATCGTGACGTGTCGAGCCCGGAGACGCTTCCCCGACTCTCTCCGTCCTTTGAAAATGAGCTTGGGTTCGTTCCCATCACTCGTTGATACTCGCTCTGAGTGACTTCACGAACGCCGAAGTAGAATGCCTTCGTAATCCGCGCACGATGCTGGTATTCGAAGTCCTGCTCAATCGGGGCAGATGGTCTCGAGCTCGGCCATCCCTCCATGAAGATGTCGCGTCGAAGACGCGGCACTGTGCGGAATCTCGCATCACCTCGGTCTGCTTCCATTTCCGGCGAGCCCATCAAGAACTCCCCCGGTGGGATCAGGACCAGCTTCATTCCAATCGAGTTCGACATTTCGACCGGAATCCCCAGATGCTTGGCCCACGCCTCCTGGTGCCGCTTGGCCTGTTCGGCGTCGAACGGCGCGATGGCTGACGCAGGTTCGGGGCCGAAGCGACTGATCGTCGGTTGAGTGGCTGCCGGTTCCTTAGTAGCTGCCTGCTCCTGCGGAGCCGCCAGTTGTTCGGGGCCAGCCGTCGGTTCGTCCGCTCTGGCCACGCTGCAATTTCCAGACACCACAGCCATGGTCGCCACGACACACCACATCTGGGATTTCTTCATCGTATGTCCCCCTTTGCTCATGGCAGGAGTCACATTCATACGTCGCACCGGATCTGGCCCCAATCTATCGTCGCGGATCTCACGGGACAATCATTGCGGCACGCCGTTCATGACACTCCTCTCAAGACCCGGTCGGTAATCTGGCGTTGGCCAGCCGTTCAAGGGTTCTGCAAAGTCGCTCCGCGGCTCTCTCGGATCCAAGTTTCCCATCAATTCGACACAGATTACCAAGCTTCCTGCTGGACGCTACACCCAGCCCTGACGCGTGGGGTCTGCTGCGGCGGCACAGCATTTCGCAGTTGTGCGCCAGTTGGCGACCATCGTAAGAGACCTTCGGTCACTGCCGCGATTAGTGTGGCAGTGTGCGTTGCTGCCATCGTTCAGTTGGAGAACACGGTCAGGTCGCATGCTGCTTGAGCGACAGCAAACTGCCGTTCAGCAAATTGTGCTTTCTCCCTCAGGGAGTTCAATTCCCTCTGCCGACGATGAAGGGTGTGTTGGCGGTGTCGCTGTTCCTGTCTTAGTGGATGACGAAAGCGAGCGACGGTCCACCATGTTGCGAAGATCAGCGCATTCGGAATCGAGAACAGAAGCAATAGGCTCCAGATTATGCCGAACAGGGAAAGTGCGGAACTGCCTACTGCGATCCAAACCACCAGTCGTCGCAGCGACTCGTGATCATCACTCGAATCGGGAAGTGGCTTCGGACGCAATTGCGCAGTTGTGTAGTGAGGCCGAGCGACCTGCGCAAGATGAGGGCGCGACACCGTCTCAATGGCCACCCAGACTCTCGCCAAATCGAAAGCTGGACGCGTGGCATCTATAGATTCAACGAAACAGCGATGAAGAAATTCGGACCGCCGTCGTTGAAAATACGGCACCACGGACAAGAGCCGCCCGTCGAAAAGTAATGGCCAGGATCGTCACCACATTGGCGCAGACGTGACTCCAGCGCGGCCAAGGACCTCCCCCGTTCTTGTGCTGTCGGTCGTGCGTGTGCGTTATCGACCCGGCACAGGAGCGCTTCGCGCGCGAGGGACAACGGCCCATTGCCGAACATGTGGCTGATTTTCACGCTGCCCTCACAGCCAAGAAGAACACGGCCAAGCATGTGGAATTGACTGATGCCCGTGTCAAATTCGTGATCGTCAAGGCCAGGGCCACCCGCGCTACGGATTTGACGCCATCCACGGTCCAGCGGGTCATCAAGGGCGTCCATGATGCCGGGCGGAGCCTGGAGACGGTGAATTCGTATTTGAGGGCGATCAAGGGGTTCACCCGCTGGCTGTGGCGCGACAAACGGATGGCCGATGATCGGTTGGTGACGCTGGAGGGCTTCAACACGTCGACAGAAGACAGCCGCCATGCACGACGCGAAGTGACGCCCGGAGGAGCTGGCCTACCTGCTCGCGTTTGTCGAACGCCACACACTGGCCGCGCACAAGTTTTCCGGTCCGGACCGAGCGGTGCTGTATCGCGTGGCACTTGGCACCGGTTTTCGAGTCAACGAACTGCGGTCGCTCACTCCGGCCTCGTTCAGTCTGGACAACGACCCGCCGACCGTCACGGTCGAAGCGGCCTACAGCAAACGGCGTCGCCGGGACGTGCAGCCGATCCGACGCGACCTGGCCGACCTCTTGGGGCGATGGCTGGCGGAGAGGGCAGGGGACGAGCGGGTATTTCGTTCGATGCCCCGCTGCATGGCGAGGACGTTGCGTACCGAACTCGATGCAGCTCGTGCGGCATGGATCGCGGAAGCGGAGACGGCCGAGGAGCGACAGGACCGCACAGAATCCCAGTTCTTGAAGTACGAGGATGCGGACGGCCGGTTCGCGGATTTTCATGCCTTGAGGCACACCTACGTGTCACAGGTCGTGGCTAGTGGAGCCTCGGCAAAGACGGCGCAGACGCTGGCGCGACATAGCACTGCCGAATTAACGATCGGTCGGTATTCGCATGCTCGGGTATATGACCTGCAGGGAGCGGTCGAAGGACTTCCAGGTCTGAGCCTTGCTCGGCGGCAGCAAGCGGAACGAGCCACAGAACTTTGCGGGTCCGGCGTCGCGGTACGGTGCCCGGACTTCTTCACGAGGATAGCATGGCAACATCAACCAGTGGAGAGGAGAGAGTAGACTGGAGGAGAAGGGAGAAAGTGTCGGCTCCGGACATAAGTTCCGTCTCCTCTCCACTTTCTCCTATCTCCTGCTCTCTTGGCCGAAGGCCAAGCGGAGGGCACGGGACTCGAACCCGCAACACCTTACGGTGCACCTCATCTCCAATGCTTGAGAGATAGCAAAACACAGTCCAAACACGAGTGCAAACAGAGCAGGGCGAAGTCACGTTAAATGTCGATTTCGCCCTGCTATTTCAGTACAGAATGCACATCGGGTACCGCTTCAGGTCCCATGGACCATGTGTGACGCATGTTTGTCATGCACTGGTACCTTAGGTACCGTTTTAGGTACCATTTTGGGTCCCATCTGCGCCGCTGGAAATGTTGCCAGACCCCCCGGGTCGCGCGCAGGAAAAGGTACCTGTTATCCCCGCCGTGTCGACTCGCGGTTTCCAGACTCTGGTCAGCCAGCCGAGCCTCTGCTCGATACGCTGCCGAAGCCCTCGCTGGCCCAGGACGCGCGCTGATGGCTGGGGTGGCTCCCTCAGGTCAGCTCGTCCATCGGCATGGGCAGGCGCGCTAGCTGGTGGCTCTGCTGCCACGCGGGCTGCGGCCTGCGACTTTTGTTTGCGCGAGTGGGTCCCCTTTCGGCCCCCGGGAATTTTTACCAGACCCCCGGGGCGCACCAGGAAAAGGAGTCACTTAACTCAGCCCCGTCCACGCACCGTTTTCGGAATCTCACAGCAGGCGGTGACCCTGCTCGATACGCCGTTCAGCGCCGCATCTAGCCGCCAGGACGCAAGCGGACAGGTGCCGACGACTTGGATGTCGTCCGTGCCCGTCGGGATGCGTTGGCGGGGCCAAATACAGCTCTGACGTGCTGAGGGCTGGCGGTTGCGGCGGCGGTCAAGGCCGGAGCGGACCGGAGCAACGCGGTCTTGATTGACGAAGGAGATCTCTCCCGGCCAGCATCTTAGCCAGCCCGGTGCCCGGTCAGCGTTGGGAGTCCCAAGTTGGCTCTCTCCCATGCGCATCAGATTTTCGAATGTATAGCTGGGCAAACTTTCGACGGATCGTCGCGTATCTCGGGAATGATCACTACGGAGGCTCTTTTCGAACGGCAGCACGAACCGGCCCTGGGAGCCGCCCGAACCATCCGGCGCGCGTTTGACACGTCCAGCGACGTGCGATGCGGCGCCAGAATTGATTCGGCCGGTCCGAGGTCCCTGACAAGTAGAACATCGCCCAGATTCGTGCGGTATTGCGCAAGTACACGGAGGCAGCCAAGCCTGCGGACCTTGAGGAGGCCGCGGCCAATTTCGCCACGCAATGGTGCGATTCGCACCGGCTGAAGCTGCCACCCGAGGTTCGCGAGGATCTGGAGGCACGCATTGGTCAATTCGTGAGCCGATATCGTCACTGACGCTCCGTCGACGGTCACACGGCCAGACTCCGCCGTGATGCTCAGCACGTGAGCGGCGTGCTCACTTGCCGCTCTGTTGGCCGGACAAGACTGCAACGATGCGGAAGCCCTCGTAATCACCGCCAATGTGTGGCTCGAGCCTGTTCCGTAACGACGACAGGCAAAACGACTCTGTGTAATAGCCTCCACCACCTCGGAGCACGCGGCGGTTCTCGGAACTCGTATCAGGCCCAGTTGGGTCGTTCAAAGGCGAGTTTTTGTAATAGTCATCACCGTACCAGTCCTGACACCACTCCCACACGTTCCCGTGCATATCGTAGAGTCTCCATGCGTTTGGCTTCTTCTGGCCAACAGGATGCGACGCGTCGCGCGAATTCTGCACCATGTCGTTGATATTGCCATACCAACCGAATTCATCCAGGCCCGACACGTTGTTTCCAAAGTGCAACCGCGTGGCAGTTCCTGCACGGCAAGCATACTCCCACTGCGCCTCGGTCGGCAAGCAATATCGTCGCCCTGATACCTTTTCATCTGGCAACGCTGACAGCGCCTGGCAGAATTTGACGGCATCATCCCAACTTACCCCCGCCACGGGATAGTGAGGATTTTTCCAGCGGCTGGGATTCACGTTCATCACGTGCTGGTATTGCTCTTGCGTCACTTCGTGGACGCCCAGGTAGAAAGCTCGGGACAATCGCACGCGGTGTTGCGGAGCCATCAACACGCGACTCCGCCCGATTTGCGTGAAGTACTCCGTCTCCGTCATAAGCTTTTCCCCACGGCCGTCGAACGCCACGAGGAACGAGTAGCGTTCGTAGTGCAATTTCAAATCGCTGTCCTCGAGAACTGATTGCACTTCCGACTCCGGAAAGCCCATCAAGAACTCCCCCGGCGGGATTAGCACCAACTTCATGCCGATCGAGTTCGTTAGCTCAACCGGCACGCCCAGATGCTTGGCCCACGCCTCCTGATGCCGCTTGGCCTGTTCGGCGTCGAATGGCGCGATGGCTGGTGCAGGTTCGGGGCCGGAGCGACTGATCGTCGGTTGAATGGCTGCCGGTTCCTTAGCAGCCGCTGGTTCCTCTGGGGCTACCTGCTGTTCAGTAGTCTGAGCGAATGCGCGTCCAGCCACGGCGTTCACCGCAAGACCGACGGCGAGCGCCCACACTGTCACGCTGCAAACAAATGCCCTCACGCTCTGGGCCTCCGGCAAGTTCAGTAACGGGTCCGGGAACTGAGTGGGTATTCTACCGCTGGTAGTTTGCCCATGCACCTGCGCCCATCGGTGCGACAGGCAACCTACTCGCCCCGACGCCCAAGATACTGTTCTCGCCAGCGGGTGGTACGGGCATGCCACTGAAGAGATCTGGGGGTGATCGCCTGTCCGCCTGGGCAACCGAGCTGACGTGCCTTGCTCGTGGGAACTGGTGGTCGATGCCAACATGCGACCGTGGTACATTCGTGGTTGCAGGATCAGCGCCGGACACGGTGGCCGCTTGACTTGCCACGTGTCCAGCCTGCCGGAGTGATCGTCCTTGGGGCAGTGGAGAAACGCGATGGTCCGCGACGATTCACGCGGTGACGCTGCAGGGAATGAACCCGATCCCGCCCTGCCCGCGGGCGAACGAAGGAATCCGGCCAGCGAATCGCACGACGTGACGCACATTCTCTCGCGGATCGAAAAAGGCGACGGTCAGGCTGCCGAGCAACTCTTGCCGCTGGTTTACAAGGAGCTGCGGAAACTGGCCGCCGCCAAAATGGCCCAGGAGAAACCGGACCAGACGCTCCAAGCCACGGCCCTGGTGCACGAGGCGTACATTCGGCTCGTCGATGTGGACACAGCCCAGCATTGGGACAGTCGGGGGCATTTCTTCGGTGCGGCGGCTGAGGCGATGCGAAGGATCCTGGTGGAGGCTGCCCGTCGCAAGGGACGTGAGAAACACGGCAGCGAACTTGACCGCCGGGAGCTCGTAGCCGGTTCCATCTCGCTGCCGGTCCCCTCAGACGAATTGCTGGCGGTCCACGAAGCCCTCGGGAAGCTCGAAGCCACGAACCCGCAAGCGGCGGAACTGGTCAAGCTGCGCTACTTCGCGGGATTCACGATTCCCGAGACGGCCGAACATATGAAAATTTCGCCCCGAAAAGCAAATCAGATATGGACTTACGCGCGGGCATATCTGGCGACGGAAATCGCGGACGGAACCTTGGGCTGACCTTCAACTCGTCGTTCCGGAAATATTTCCAGAAAATCAATGCGCGATTCTTGGCTGCACGTCGCATTGTATTCAGCAGAACATCCTCTGCATGAGGACTATGGCATGAACGAGCAGTCCGTTTTCATTGCGGCTTTGGAGCGGGATCCTGCCGAGCGGCGAGCGTTTCTCGACGACACTTGTGCGGACAATCCCGAGCTTCGCCAGCGCGTCGAAAAGCTCATCGCATCCCACGAAGCGGTCGTCCATTTCATGGACAAGCCTGCGGGTCTGCTGGCCCCCACCATCGACGTTCCCCCGCTCACCGAACGTCTCGGCACCCAGATCGGCCCGTATAAGCTCCACCAGGAAATCGGCGAAGGCGGCATGGGCGTCGTCTACATGGCCGTGCAGAAGGAGCCGGTCCGGCGCAAAGTGGCTCTGAAGATCATCAAGCCGGGGATGGACACCCGCGAAGTCATCGCGCGGTTCGACGCCGAAGAGCAGGCCCTGGCGATGATGGATCATCCCAATATTGCCAAGGTTCACGATGCGGGGACCACCGACTCCGGGCGGCCCTACTTCGTGATGGAACTGGTCAATGGGGTGCCGATCACGCAGTACTGTGATGACAACAACGCAATCACACGGCAACGCCTGGAACTCTTCACGCTGGTTTGCCACGCGGTCCAGCATGCCCACCAAAAAGGCATCATTCATCGCGACATCAAGCCGTCCAATATTCTCGTGACGCTGCATGACGGCGTGCCTGTCCCCAAGATCATCGACTTCGGAATCGCCAAGGCGATCAACCAAGAGTTGACCGACAAGACGTTAGCCACGGGCGTCGGTCACATGATCGGCACGCCGCTCTACATGAGTCCCGAGCAGGCTGAACGCAGCGGCCTGGATGTCGACACGCGGAGCGACATCTACTCCTTGGGGGTCTTACTCTACGAACTGCTCACCGGCAGTACGCCTTTTGATCGCGAACAGTTTCAGGACGCCGGACTCGACGAAGTCCGTCGTCTGATCCGTGAGCAGGAGCCACCCCGACCCAGTACGCGGATCAGTACGATGGGCAAGGCCGCGACCACGGTCTCCGAACACCGCCGAACCAATCCGGTGGAGTTGAGCAACTCGCTCCGCCACGAACTGGACTGGATTGTGATGAAGGCGTTGGAGAAGGATCGGACGCGACGCTACGAAACGGCCAACGATTTGCGCGGGATGTTCAACGGTATCTCGATGATGAACCCGTGGAGGCCTGCCCGCCGTCCACGATCTATCGCCTGAAGAAGTTCATGCGCCGCAACCGAACCGCCGTCCTCGCGACCGCTGTGGTTGCCTTGGCGCTAATTCTGGGTGCCGGTGTCGCCGTCGGACAGGCGTGCCGCGCGACCAAGGCCGAGAAAGTTGCAGAAGAGCAATTGCAAATCGCCCAGGAACAGCAGCGACTCGCGAAACAGCAGACCCAGCTGGCTCAGAAGCAGAAGCGTTTGGCCGAGGAATCCGCTCAGCGCGAACGCGACTTGCGCGTCGAAGCGGATACCGCCCGCAAACAGGCCGAGCAAGTCACCAACTTCCTGGTAGAAATCCTCCGCAGCCCCGATCCCGAACGGGATGGACGCACGGTCACCGTGGCCGAAATGCTCGGCAAAGCTGAGACGCGGGTGGAAACGGAATTCAAAAAGGACGTGCTGCTCCAGGCCAAGCTGCTGGGGGCCATTGCGGAAACATACTTTGGCCTGGGACTGGCGCCCGAATCCACCGAGTTGTGCAAGAAGACATACGACATCGTTCTGGATGCTCGCGGTCCCGCGCACATCGACACACTCAAGGCGATGGAGAACTTGGCAGCCGCGATTCATTCGGACGGCCGACTCGATGAGGCGCTACCGCTCATGGAGGAGAACTTGCGACGTAGGAAGGAGGTTCTCGGTCCCGAGCACCCCGATACGCTGGTATCGATGCACAACCTAGCGTGCATTTATGGAGACCTGTATAAGTTCGACCAATGCATTCCTCTGTTGGAGGAAACACTGAAGGTTCGCAAGACTGTCTGCGGTGAACATCATCCGGAAACCCTCCGGGAGATGGCTAATCTGGGTAGAAGTTACTCCGTCGCCGGCCAACTCGATCGGGCGCTGTCCCTGCTCGAGGAGACACACACGCTGTGTAAGAAGAAGCTCGGCCCTGAGCACCCCACCACGTTGCTGTCGACGCAAGGCTTGGCAGGAGCTTACCGGGATTTGGGCCGGTTCAACGAGGCCCTGCCACTTCTGGACGAGGCACTCAGGTTGTGCAAAGAAAAGCTGGGTCTCGAGCATCCCAAGACGCTGACCGCCATGAGCAATTTGGCGGGTAATTATTGGGAGATGAAGCAGCTCGACCAGTCTATTCCCTTGTTTGAGGAGACGCTGAGCCTAGAAAAAAGGGTGCTTGGCGAGCATCATCCCACCACGCTGCGGACCATGGCCGATCTCGGCTGCAACTACATTTCCGCCGGTCAGCCGGAGAAGGCGGTGCCACTCCTGGAAGGAGCACTCCGAGCGTGCCAGCAGAGGCTCGGCCCCGCCCACCGGACCACGCTCCAATGCATGAACAACCTGGTCGGCGCTTACTACACCCAGCGGCAGTTTGACACCGCCTTTCCACTGTTGGAGGAAGTGTTGAGGCTGAAGCGGGAGAATCTCGGATCGGAACATCCCGAAGTGCTCAACGGCATGAGGGCCATGGCATTCCGCTATGGGTGGTTGGGGTACTTGGACCGATCGGTGCCACTCTTCGAGGAGACCCTCGCGTTACACCAGAAGGCGTTGGGCAACACACATCCCGCGACGCTCCAGGTCATGGCCCAACTCGGCATCGATTATCGCAGCGCGGGGCAGCTGGATAAGGCCGTGCCGTTGCTCGAGAACGCGGTCAGATTGTGCCGGGAGAAGCTGGGACCGGCGCACGCAACCACGGTGCTGGCGATGCTCCACCTCGGGATTTCTTGCGCCGAGTCAGGCCGACCGAGCGAGGCCATCCCCCTGCTCAAAGAAGTCCTCCGGTTGCGCACGGCGGCAAGCGGTCCTGAGCACCCCGACACGCTCCTGGCAATGTACCACCTCGGCGATGCGCATGCCCGGAACGGAGAGCTCGATACGGCCGTGGCGCTCCTGAAGGAGACGTTACAACTCCGACAGAAGGTGCAGAGTGCTGAGCACCGCTTCACCTTGGAATCGAAGGTGCTTCTGGGCAGTGTGCACCTACGGCGCAGCGCGTGGGACGAAGCTGAACCCCTGCTGCTGGAGGCGTATTCGGCAAATGCGAAGTCTCAGGCCGCGGGTCCCACGCCCTACGAGAAATATATGGTCGGCGCGGTCTTGAGAGATCTTGTGCAGCTCTACGAAAAATCCAACCAGCCGGACAAGGCGAAAGAGTGGCAGGAAAAGCTGAACGCGCTGAAGGAGACAGGGAAACCGCCAGGGAGCGAATGAACATGGTAGGGTGTGTCGAGCCCGCTGCGGGCGCTGGCACACCAGATACGCTACAAAAAAGAACCGGCCGACGAGCGCCACAACCACGAAGCCAACTCGTCGGCCTCAGCCTGACCTCCGCGGCTCGGTCTGCGCGGAGGGCCAAGGTGTTTTCATTTTACGGCAGACCGCGTGTGAAAGGGAGATCGGTCATGCTCGCGAAACGAACGATGTACCACTGCTTTCGCCACGAACGCCAGCCCCCTGAACGGACAGCTGGGCAATCAGAATGGCGATATTTCCGAGGAATCACTCGTATCCGCCGAGCTTCCCGTACGGTTCAACCCAACTCGGCCCCAACCCCAATTTCACAGGAGACTCGAAAGATGTCACGCACCAAGAAGTGGATCGTTTGGATTTTGCTTGCTATCCCGGTGTTCGTCCTGGCCAGTGAACTTGCGATGGCAGGAAAGCCTCCCGCACTGCCGAATGTAAGATATCGCATCAAGTTTGTCGATCTATTGGACGACGCCGCGATGGTGAGGAGTTGTGGGTTGAGGAACACGAACAAATACAGTCAGTCGGTAGGGTATCTTGAAATGCTGGATGGGCCACGGATTGCCTTTCTCTTTGATCCCCTCACCAATCCAAATAACCTGATCGATTTGAACACGATCGTAGATCCGCTCAGCACACCGCTCGGATTCCATCTCGGATCGGCAACGGATATCAGCAATGAAATGGTAATCGTCGGCAATCTTGAGGACTCTCTCGGAAACCGTCAAGGCTTTGCCCTTGATCTCGCTATTGAACACCCTGTGTTAGATTTGTTGCCAACTAACGGATCGACAAATTCAACGCCACGGCACATAAACGAAAATGGTGATATTTTGATTGCCTTCACAGATGCTGCGGGGAACTGGGGTTCGTTCCTGGTCCCCGCGAACATCTACTATGGCGATCCAGAACAACGTGTGCTAAGAGATGGGCCTATAGACTTCAGTGATGACCCTGTTGCTGACTTAGTGCTTCCTCTCAATGGGCCACACCTTGAGTTCGTTCTGAATAATCCGTCTGGTGACAGGTCGCTGGCAAGACGGCTGACGAAAAGGCGTTCAGACTCACAAGGGGTGCAGCCAATGTAGAAGTCTTCGATTTTCCCGTGGTCGGCGTGACCGACATAAACGATGACGGCACCTTCTGCGGATGTGCGAAAATACCATTGAGCAAGAATCGGTTTGCGACCCAAGCATTTATCTACACCAATAGTCGCCAGTTGCTAACGGGAGCGACAACGAATGACGCGTATCCAACCGATATGAACAGCAGCAAAGACCTCGTCACCAGGTATCAGGTATATCGAGATGATTGGGGTTGGGTGTCACTGAACGACGTGGTCGTCGGAACGAGCGCCGATCTAGCGCGTTGGAATCAATGGGGCTATTTGGACTTGTTTCAGGGGCCGCACCTGAGCGACCGTACGCTGATCGGTAACGGAATTGAAGCAGCGATCGTGACGGGTGGCAAGAGTGGTTCGTTGGTCATCCTCACACCGGAACTGGCCAAGTAGTTACCGCGGATTTGTTCCGGACAAGATCGCCGCTGCACTTCCATTGGTCAGGCAGCAGCTGACGTGGACGACCTCTTCGCCCAGTGGGACTCCGACCCGCTCGAACTGCTGAGTATCCCACACCTCGGCATGAGTGCACCGAGTGATCCGTCGCAACACGAACCGTAATCCACGAAGCCGCCGAGTCCCACACGCCCGGCGGCTTGTGTCGTTTCTGCTGCTGGCTGCAAGTTCGACGTTTCGCGGCGCTCTGCACGATGCTCTTCTTCGTTGAGCTGAACACCCTGGTGTCAGCCAGCTCGTTGCGACCTGGAAGAGTTCCTGGACGGCATGCTCAGCGGTGCGGCTGACGAGGAGGAACTGCTGGCCATTGCGGCACGCTGATCCTGAAGGCCAGAGTCGGCCAACTGATTGGGCTTGGACGCGGCAGTCGCGTACAGGTCGGCGGATCACCTACCGACGGTTAACCGCCGTGTCGAGCGGTTCGTCTGTCAGTTGCGACTTGGACAGCCTTTTCAGTATGGCCGCACTCTTGGCAAAGTGCTGGCACCTCACTCGGTAATTGACGCACCGTTTTGCGCTACTGATAATGCCGAGGTTGTCCGCTGGACATTCCGTTCGCACCGTCTGACACAAGGGGAGTGCTATGCGACGCTTCGTGACAATGTCGATGTTGGTTTCGGTCGTCTTACTCGTCGGTGGTATCTGTTTCGCGCAGGACAAACAGACAGACGCCGCTGGAGCCAAGGCGGATCCATCCGATATGTGGGCGGCGTACAAGAAGATGTGGGAGGGGGAGTGGACAACTACGATTGCGATGCCTGATGGTGGCGAATTGAAATGCGAATCGACTATCGAAGTAATCTTGGATGGTAATGCCGTACAGATTACTCGCACCTGGAGTCTGACTCAGGGAACCCTGAAAATGAAGGCGCTCGGCAGCTGGTGTCCAAAACGAAAGGCCATCGTCATTCACGAGGTTAATTCTCATGGTGGACGGACAGAATCGGTTGTCACGTTGGTGAACGGAGAAGAACGCAATAGCCTGTCGCACTTCGCCCCTGATGGAACTGAGGAAAGCAGCCGGGTCGTAACCACCGTCATTGATTCGGATACCTATCAGCTGAAGTTCGTTGAAGGTCGATTCGCAGGTGGCGAACTTACTTGGATTCGGAAGAAGAAGTAGTTGAACTGAAGTGGGCAAGTCCTATGTTTCACAGAGATCAGCCCCCGAAGAGTGGGGCCGTAGAGCGTTGATCACTGCTGGCAGCTTGCTTGACTGGATTTTGGGAAGCGGCCCCTAATGACCAACTTCATCATCGACGCGCTCCAGATCGACCTCATGCCTGGTCCTGGCATTGGACCACGCCAACTGATACTCCCACTCCGACCCGATGGCACCGCCACGAACATTGAGCCGGTGCCGCCGAAGACTCGTGCCATCGACCTGCGAAATGGCGACCAGTTCATGTTTCAGGGAAAGGGGGAAATCGTGACAGGCATTCGAGCCTACCGCGACAACGTCACCGACTCGCCGCCTCCTGCGCCACGAGAAGGGTACGTGTACAGATTCTCCGACAGCGGTCGGTGGCGGAACGAGCGGTCGTGATGACGGAGCAATTAGGAAGTGATTCTGGACCTGATGCTCGGATAGTCACGCAGCTCCGCGATCCCTCTCTCAACGGGGCGGATCGCAGGGGGGGCAGGAGGGAAGGTCACGTGGCCGCCGCCGCGTGACGCCTGACGTGCGGCTGTGGCACATCGGATCGTGAACTGGCACGCGTAAGACAAGCTGACATGAGCTTCATGAAACAGTGGCACCAACGTGCAATATACCTGATCTGTCTCGGAGCTGTCATCGCACTTGGGCTTTGCTCGCGGCGATACGGTGAGTATTTGCCGGCGTTCGTGGCACAGTACGCTGGAGACACGCTGTGGGCGCTGATGGTATTCCTGGGATTCAGCGTCGTAGCTCCCGTGCTGCGGACCTCGCATCGGGCGGGACTCGCGATCGTGATCTCGTACGCCGTGGAAGTCAGCCAGCTGTATCATGCACCATGGATCGATGCGCTGCGGAACACGACGCTCGGCGGACTTGTCCTGGGCTTCGGCTTCCTGTGGAGCGATATGTGCTGCTACACGGTCGGTGTTGCCTTGGGTGCGGCAGGCGACTCAACGCTGATTCGGTCAATTGTCACGAGTTCCGCAAGAAAATTGCACATTTAGGTCAAGCCACGGCCTGACACACGGGCGACACGCCGCATGTTTGCCTTGGGCCATCAACCTCGACAACCACGAACGCGACACGCATCTGGTGGCCGGCATCTGCTATGCGACGGCCGGTGTGGCAGCTGTGCTGACCTGGGTGGTGTGACGCCAGACTGTGAACTGGGTTTGCGATTACGCCCCCTGTGAATGCCGGGCGGCGTTCTGGTTTCTTGCCCCGACACTTCCCCGACAAAAGTTCCGGAAATCCGTGATGGCTTCCGAGCGCCGTTTGCGATTCCCTGGGTATGAACGCACACGAACCACCGTTCGACGTGCACGATCCCGAGGTGCGGCGAGTCTGCCGAGCCGTGGCGAGACTGCTGATGGACGGTGCAGGCGAGGTGGAAGCTCGTTGAAAGAGTCGTGGAGAGGATGGCCAACAATCGCAGTGGAATCGATCGAACGTGCTCGTGGTACGATTTGCCTACTCGGTGTAGGCCGGCTTCCAGATCCACGGTAGCGCGTGCGTGCGCCGCGCGTACTGTTCCCATTTGCTGACGAGGGCCTTGAGCCGGTCAGCTTCGCTCGCTGCAAGGTCGTAGGCCTCCACGCGGTCGGTCGCGATGTTGTAGAGTTCCCACGTCGCGCCCGGACCCTTGGCCACTGCTTTCCAATCACCGACACGAATCGCTCGGTTACCTTCGTGTTCCCAGAAGATCGCGTCACGTTGGATCGGCTGGCCGGCAAACGCCGGTACGAGACTGCGTCCTTCCAGGGGTATCGCATCGGCCGGATACGCCGCCTCCGCTAGATCCACGCACGTCGCCATCACATCGATTAAATGGCCGGGCTGGCGGCGTAGCTCACCTCGCGCAGCGATCCCGCGCCGCCAGTAGGCGATCAGCGGCGTGCTGATACCACCTTCGTGGACCCAGTGCTTGTACTCGCGAAACGGCGTGTTGGAAACCGTTGCCCAACCACGTCCGTAAGCGATATAGGTGTCGGCTGGGCCGGGGAATACGTGCGGCCCTTGCCGTACGGGAAAACCGTCGCGAGTCTGCACGGGCACGGTCGCAGGCTGCAGGTCCGTTGGCTGCATCGCGGGGAGCGACGGTTGTTCGAGTCGCTCGCCGTCCTGCCGGTCCTTGACGATGTTACGGCCCATGAGTTCAGCGCAACCGCCATTGTCCTGCAAGAACAGTATGAGTGTGTTGTCGAGCTGCCCGCTTTGCTGTAACTCGGCAACAATCTTGCCGATTCCCTGATCCATACGATCCACCATTGCCGCGTAGACCTCCATGCACGCCGCCTCGCGCACCGGATGCTCGATGCTGTCCCACGTTTCCGGCGACGAACATTTCGGTTGATGCGGGTCGATGAGTCCCAATTGCGCCGCCTTCTCATAACGGGCCTGGCGGATCGGCTCGTACCCACCGGAGTACTTTCCTCGGTACTTGGCGATGTCATCGGGCAAGGCGTGCATCGGCCAGTGTGCCGCCGTGTAGGTCAGGTACATGAAGAACGGCTGATTGGCGTGCTGGTGAGCATGTTCGCTCAAGAACCGCACTGCGTGATCGGTAATGGCGTCGGTGAAGTAGTACGTCGATGGCGCATATTCCGGATCAGCGTAAGGCGAGATGAGTTGGTTGTCGCGCGCGAGCGTGGACGGGTCGTAGTAACTGCCGCCGCCCGAGACCATGCCGTAGAAACGGTCGAATCCGCGCTGCAAGGGCCAGTTGTGCTTGGGGCCGTCCTGCTTGTTGTGTCGTGTAACATGCCATTTGCCGACGGCGTACGTACGATACCCGGCCGGCCTGAGTACCTCGGCGATTGTGCGGCACGATGCGTTCAGGTCGCCGCGATAGCCGGGGAATCGTTCACCGTGGTCCTCCATCATGTGCCCGACGCCGGTCTGATGCGGATACAGGCCGGTGAGCAGGCTGGCGCGTGTCGGGCAGCATCGGGCCGTATTGTAGAACTGCGTGAACCGCAGTCCGCCCGCCGCGAGTGTGTCAAGATTCGGCGTGTCGATCTCACCACCGTAGCAGCCGAGGTCCGAGAATCCCATGTCGTCCGAGAGGATCACGAGGATATTTGGTCGCTCCTCCACGGCCTCGGCAGGCGGCGCAGCGTTTGCGCGGATGCTCATGATACACAGCATCAGGAACACACACTGACGAAACATGCGGTGATCTCCCACAGCGGTCGTTGATGACTCGTATCGAGTCGACTTCGCGTAAATGGGTGCAAGTTGTCACGGACGTGATCACGCCTTGAGTCACGCGAGCCCGACCAGGGACGATTATAGACAAATCATTGGATCTCAGCGCCGTACTCTCGTGCCGCAAGACCATTTACAATTCCTACCCGGAACGGTTCGTCGAGGGACTCGTACCTTTTCCGATACGCGTCGACAAAGCACCCAGGACAGTAGCAGACCATGAACCGTCGCCACCCCGCTACCGGGTTGCGTCGATTTTTTTGCAGTTGGGCCCGAGAAGACAACGCCCTGAGCCGGAAGGTCATCGGTAAGCCGATGTACCCGTGTGCCACAAACCCGAGCTGGCAAGTGGATGACAGTCTGGCGCCGCTTCCCGGCGAACTGGTCCTGGCCAAGACTTCCAGCGGTCCGCTGAACTCGACTAAGCTCGACCAGATGTTTCACACCGAGGACTGACATCAAACGAAAAGACGGTTGACGGCGCTGTGGCAGCTGCTACCTGGACCAGCCGATCCGCTTGCACCGCGTAGATCTGAAATCCGGCGCCGACGCCAACAATGACCTTCTGTCCGTCGGGGTGTAAATCCAGCATCCACGCACCACTCGGGAGCGACACGTGGTCCACGACGCGCAGGTTATCCGCCGCCAAATCGATCACGCTCAGGACGTTTGGCCTGTGTTCGACAGGTACGGGCTGGGGGTTGCCTTTAAGGATCCCGGCGCCTCGCCAGCCGTGATTAGCGACGAATCCGTATCGCCCGTCTCGGCTGATCGCAAGGTGCGGTGAACCGTGGATGGTGACGGGTAACTTTCCAGCCACCGTCTTGGCGATCGGCGGATGGTCGGGCCCGAGGTGAATTACGGTGAATGAGTCGTCGACACATATCTGTTCGACACCAGTCGCCGTGTGCTGGAAATGCACTTCACCGTCGTTTCCACTCAGCAGTGTCATGGGCTGGCGGCAACCAGCAGCAGGGCAGGATTCGCCGCTTGGGGGATGAGCAGACCCCACTGCATCTGCCCACGAAGTTGTCCGTTCTGCGGCAAGGGGTGTCGACGTGTGCCGCCGACCGCCGGACAATCGGATCAGAGAACGGCTACGGCCTGCTTCCAGTTTCGTGTCTCCATGGAGGCGACACGATGGACCGGACCGCGCTGCTCCTGAACCGCTCGCGATGAGGTGTGCCATGCAACCGCCTGTTCTGTCCCAGTACCGCATCGTCAGCAGGCTCGGCGCGGGAGGCATGGGGGAAGTCTATCTGGCGGAAGATCTCCGTCTGGATCGGCGCGTTGCCATCAAGGTACTGGCGCGTGACAAGTCCACCGATCAGGCACTCCGGCAGCGGTTCACCACGGAAGCCAAGGCCGCGTCCGCGCTGAACCACCCGCACGTGTGCGTCATCTACGACGTGGGCGAGTGTGACGACGGCACCCCCTTCATCGCGATGGAGTATGTGCAGGGTCGGTCGCTGGACGCGATCGCCCGGACGGCGCCCATCGATTCTGACCTGCTGCTCGACTGGTCTTGCCAGATTGCGGACGCCTTGGAAGCCGCGCACGCGAAGAGGATTGTGCATCGGGACATCAAACCGGCCAACATCAGTGTCACGGAGTGGGGGAAGATCAAGGTGCTCGATTTCGGGTTAGCTAAGCGGCTCCCGCTCGCCGGTGACAATCCGCTCTCCGAGGCGGACGCGTTGCAGACGCGGTACGGAGAGCTTCTCGGAACACCCGACTTCATGAGTCCCGAGCAGGCCGTGGGCGGCACAGTGGATCACCGCTCGGATCTCTTCAGTCTTGGCGTCGTGATCTACCAATTGGCCACTGGCGTCCTGCCTTTTCACGGGGACTCGCTGGCGGACACGCTCACCCGCATCACGCAACGCGAACCGCGACCGCTCCGCGAGTACAACCCGCGGGTCCCGCCGGCACTTGAGCGGATTGTGCTGCGATGTCTGCAGAAGGTGCCTGAGCGAAGGTACGAGTCGGCCGGCGAATTGCTGCGGGAGTTGGAGGCGTGCCGCTCTGCGCGACGCCGGGGATGCGCACGGCGCCGCCGGGCAGGCGGAGACGGTCGACAGGCACCGTGCTGAGGTGCATGGCGCTTTCCCGCCGACGGACGGGTGCCCGCGCGGGATGCGCGCGCCGCCCGGCACAGCGATATCGTGATCAGCTGTGCCGAGATTGATGACGTGCCGATCGCCCCCGGCAAGCCCGGCTGGATCTCGCTGTTCCAACGCAATCTCAAGGTGCGGCTCGAGCAGCTCTTCGGAGATCACGTCTCGGTCGCCAGCTTGCCGATGCCGCCGGGCAAACCGCTGGCAGGTGATACGCTGACAAGCGTGGCGGATCAGACCACCACGGTGGTGTCGGTCGTGTCCCCGCCGTTCGCCAAGTCCGAAGCGTGCTGGCGAGGTCTCGAGGCCTTCTGGCGGCGGGCCGAGGAGCTAGGCAATCTCCTGGTGCAGAACAAGCCGCGGCTGTTCAAAGTCGTCAAGACGCCGGTGGACTATCACGACCTGCCGCAGAACGTGACGAAGCTGTTAGAGCAGTTGATGGCCTTCGAGTTCTACGAGCGGGATCCCGAATCAGGGCGCTGGCGGGAGTATGACGGCGCGTTCGGTGACAGCGCCCTGCAGCGCTACCACGAGAAGATCTACGATCTGGCGGTCGAGATTGCGGCCGTGTTGCGCGTCCTGCAGGACACCGAGACCGAACGCCCGGCCGCCGGGGAGCGGGGCACGCGTCTTTCTGGCTGAAACGACCTCCGACCTGCAGGCGGAGCGGGACCGGATGCGGCGCGAGCTCCTGGAGCACGGAGTTGAGGTGCTCCCGGATCAGCCTCTGCCCCTGGTCGCCAGTGAGCTGGCCGAGACCGTCCAGGCTCAGCTGGAGATCTGCGATCTGGCCATTCACATGGTCGGAGAACGATACGGCCTGGTTCCTGAGGACGCCGACGTGTCGCTCGTGGCGCTGCAGAACCGGCTTGCGGCGGCGGCCAGTGCGGCAAAGGGACTGCGGCGCGTGATCTGGATCCGGAAGGGACTACAACCTCGTGACGAACGGCAGAGACTGTTTCTCCGCGAGATTGTCGAAGACACGTCTGCCCAGCACGGAGCGGACGTCGTGGAAGATTCGCTGGAGAACCTCAAGGACATCGTCCACGCGGTGCTCAGCCGCGCCCAGGTACCTGCTCCGCCTGAAGAAGAGCCGCGCGAGCGGGTTGTCCGCGTGTACCTGCTGTGCGACGCCAAGGATGAGGCGGCCGTGGAACCGCTGGAAGACTATCTGTTCGAACACCAGATCGAAGCGATTATCCCAGAGTTCGCCGGCGACGAGGCGGCGGTCGCGGAAGTGCACTTGCGAAATCTGCAGGATTGCGATGCGGTGCTCGTCTACTACGGCAGCGTGCCTCGCTCGTGGGTGGATATCAAATTGCGCGAAGTGCTCAAGGCAGCCGGCTACCGCGACGGGCGCCCGATTGAAGTGCAGGCCGTCTATGTTGCTCCACCCTTTGACCGACGTAAGGATCGGTTCAGGACGCTGTCCACGGAAGTCATGCGGCAGCCAGGCGACACATTTGACCCGCACGTCCTCCAGCCGTTTCTCACCCGATTGGCCGCGGTGAGTCGTTCGCCGTGAAAAGTGGTGTTGTGATCGTGGGCGACGCGGTCGACCGATTCTTCCATGCAGTGAATTGAGCGCCAGGTCCCAGCCATGACAAGTGAAGCTCCTCCGCGGCCGAATCCGTTTCCGGGCTTGCGCCCCTTCACCAGCGAAGAAGACTATCTCTTCTTCGGGGCGAGCGGCAGACAAACGAGCTGCTGGCACTCCTGCGATTACATCGTTTCATCGCCGTGGTGGGAACGTCGGGAAGCGGCAAGTCGTCGCTGGTCCGCGCCGGCCTCCTGCCTGCTCTGTTGGGCGGCACGCTGCGCGAAGCGGGTGCGAAGTGGCACGTCGTGCTGTTTCGCCCCGGAGCCGATCCGATCTCCAGTCTGGCCCACGCCATGCTCGACGCGGGCCTCGACGAGCAGCGCGATCAAGAGTCCTTCTTTCGCCTCAAGGCAACGTTGACGCGCAGCCGCAATGGGCTGGTGGAGGCGGTGCGGCACGGCAGCAGCGCGCTCGACGGGAATCTGCTGGTCGTTGTCGATCAATTCGAGGAACTGTTCCGTTTTCAGCGTTCTGCCGCGGAGGCGCAGGAGTCGGCCGTCGGCTTCGTGAAACTCCTGCTCGCGGCGACGCGGCAGACGGAAACGCCGATCTACGTGGCGATCACCATGCGGTCTGACTACCTCGGTGATTGGCGGATCGCCGGCCTTGCGGAAGCCGTCAACGCCGGTGAGTACCTGATCCCTCGGCTGACCCGTGAACAACGGCGGGCGGCCATCGAGGGGCCGGTCGCCGTAGGGCGGGCCCGGATCATGCCGCGACTGGTCCACCGCCTGTTGAACGACGCGGGAGATGATCCGGACCAGTTGCCCGTGCTGCAACATGCGCTGATGCGCATCTGGAATTGCTGGTGCCGGATCTCAACCGAAAACGATCCGCTCGACCTGACGCACTACGAGCAGATCGGGGGAGTCCAGCAAGCGCTGTTGCTCCACGCCGATGAGGTGTTCTTTGAACTCCCGGATGATCGGCATCGCGTGGTGGCCGAACGTCTGTTCAAGGCCCTGACCGAGCGCGGCCCCGACAACCGTGGCATTCGCCGGCCCATGACGTTTGCCAGGCTCTGCGAAGTCGCCGACGCCTCGGAGCAGGAAGTGGCCGCCGTCGTCAACGCGTTCCGCAAGCCAGGCTGCACATTCGTGATGCCGATGACGGAAGTGGACATCACACCGCGCCAGGTGATTGACATTTCCCATGAGAGCCTGATGCGCATCTGGCGACGACTGGATGCGTGGGTGGAAGAAGAGGCGCAGTCGGCCCGCATCTACCGCCGGCTGGCCGAAACGGCCCGGCTCCACCAATTGCAGGAAGCCGGGCTGTATCGTGACCCCGATCTGCAGATCGCACTCGCCTGGCGGCAACAGGCTCAGCCCAACGAGGCCGGGCGAACTGTACGGGGGCGGGTTCCCGCAGGCTGTGGCGTTCCTCGAGGAGAGTCGCAGATCGCAACAGTTGGAGCACGACGCGCAGGAAAGAACACGGCAGCACGAACTCGAACAGGCACGCAGGCTGGCCGATTCGGAACGACTGCGAGCCGATTTGCAGCTTCGCTCGGCTCGACGTTTGCGGATATTGACCGGCATTCTCGCGGTAGCGGCAGCCATGGCTCTCATCGCCTTCGCGGTCGCATTCCTGGCCCGACAGGAAGCAGGCCGCAATGCCGCGCTGGCGGAACAGAAGGCACAGGAGGCGCAGCAGCAGGCAGAGGTGGCTGATCAGGCCAGACAGCGCTCCGAGGCGGATCGTCAAGCGGCGGTCGCGAGCAGAACCAGATCGGCCGTGAACTCTACACGTCCGCGATGAATCTGGCACAACTTTCTTTTGAGAACGGTGACCACGGAGGTCTGGTGCAGTCGATCACCCAGTATCTTCCCAGACCCGATGCTCCCGACTTGCGCGGCTATGAATGGTATCACTGGTGGCACGCCGCGTATCGTCAGAAGAGCTTTGTTCGTACTCCCAGCGGCGGTCCGTTCACCAGTCTGACGGCTTCCGGCGATGGAAGGCTGCTCGCCGCCAGTTACTGGCGGCCAAATGTGCTCGTGTACGACACTCACGCGAGACAGTTCGTTCATATCATGTCTCGCGAATTCGAAGCGACGACCAACGTGGGGCATGTGTGCTGTTTCTCGCCGGATGACAGGCAATTCGTCATTGTGGGCCCCGACAGCGTAATTCGCCGCTGGAACACCCAGAACTGGACAGCTCTGCCGGAGCTCGCGTCGATCCGTCCAAGCAGGGGGCTGACCCTGCCAAGTTCGGCCTCACCGCCGTGGCCTTCTCGCCTGTGGGAGCCCTCGTTGCCGTGGGTGACAACACCGGCGGAGTCGAGGTGCGTCTAGCGGATTCTTGGGACGTGGTGCAACATCTGGAGGGGATTCGCCGGGTTTCCTCGCTGGCATTCTCCCGCGATGGGGCAGAACTCTACGTCGGCTTTGTTGACTCGGACCAGGCCGTATGCGGTTGAGTTGACGGAGCGGCAGACATACCCTGCCATGACGGTGTGGGATACGACGAACTGGACGAAGACAAGGGAGCTCGTTGCGCGGCAGGGCAACGTGCCCTGTATTGCGACGAGTCCGAAACACGATTGGACCGCCTGGTCGACCGAAGATGGCTGCGTGCAGGTCTGCCAGAGGGAATCCCCCGACCGCGTCACACGACTCGCCATGGACGTTCTTGCCTACTCGCTGAAATTCTCCTTTGACGGAAACTATCTGGCGGCGACCCGCGACTCGGACAATTCGGTGCTGGTGTGGCGGACGGGTGAGTGGGATCGCGTGTGCACGATCAAGGGACATGCGAAACGGGTCAATGGAGCAGTCTTTGCCGGGGAGCCGAACACACTCTGGTCCGCGTCGGCGGACGGCATGATCAAGGAATGGAATGTGCTGGACTGCGAGCCCTCGCGACGGTTGGCGGTCGACCTTCCGGCCCTCCGTTACAGCATGGTTCTGGGTACCTTGTCGGACGGTCATACTCTGCTCGGCTTCACGAAGCAGATAGAAGGCGGATCATCCATCGCACGCTGGAGCCTGCTCGACGGAAGTGAGGTTAAGGCTTGGGCCGGTGGTCAGAAGTACCTGGATGCCGGCGTGTCGAGCGACGGCAGCAAGCTGGTGACCTGCACTCCAGGTCACGACGTTCAAGTGTGGGAGGCGACAAGCGGCGGCCTTCTGGCGACGAAAACCACCGATGCGTTGGTGGCAGCCGATATGGGTGTCTCCGGCGATGGGAACACTGTCGTCTGGATGGCAACCGAACAGGAAGCTTGCGTCTGGAACAGGCTGACGCAGCGAGAAACTCGGTTGCCTTGCTCCAACGTCTGGTTTGTTGACTTCAGTCTGAACCAATCAGGCACGCGTTTGACCGCCCTCAATGGCGGAGGTGTGGACATCTGGGACCTTACCCAGGAACCGCCGGCTGCGCCAAACGGATCAAATTGCTCCTCGCCGTTTGTGCAGCCATGTCGCCGGACGGTCGCACGGTCGCCGTGGGATCCTGGACCAATCTCCTGGGCCTCTTTGACGCAGACACTGGCCGTCAGTTGGCGCCGTTGTCGGGACATGCGGAAGCCCTGCAGAGTGTCAACTTCAGTCCCGATGGAAGAAGGCTTGTATCCACCGGCAGCGACAAGACCTTCTTCCTCTGGGATGTCGAGCAGCGGCGCGTTGTGTCGCGATTCCGGGGACATGACCGAAACGTCAATTGGGCGGCGTTCACTCCAAGTGGTCAATCACTTGTGTCGGTTTCCCAGGATGAAAACGTGCAGCGTCTGGCCTGCCGCGACTGCCGAGCAGATCGAAACCGAACCACTTCACCGGATCCCGACGTTCGAGATGGATGAACCGCCGGACCGGATCGCTGACCGATTGGACGAAGCAATCCGCCGCGCACCCACGATTACAGTCTGCGCCTCTGGCGGGCCGACGTGCTCTCGCAGTTGGGGAGACGACACGAGGCGGTCGACGAGTACATCGCCGCGCTCCGCGTCTATCCCCGCGACACCGCCACCTGGGATGCCTTGGAGTCGGCCGCCACTGTGGAGTCGGTCGTCGACAGGGGGGCCGACGGTTGGCGCTGGACCGTACAGCGGCCACCTGACAACTGGACGCAGGTCGACTTTGATGATTCGAGCTGGCAGACGGGGGCGATGCCGTGCGGAC
>CAVWHV010000012.1:0-26853 GCA_963754725.1 uncultured Planctomycetaceae bacterium | reverse complement strand
GCTCCATCCCGGCCCGCAGGATCAGAAAGCCACGCTGCGTTTCGCGGCGCTCTCGAACGGCCCGGTTCTACTTGTCGCGCACTTCGCAGGGACTCACTCCGTGACTTCGACAGATGTCCACCTCCGGCATGGCGAGCAAGATCTGTTCGGCGCCACTATCCGCGGCGCGGCTGACTGGGAGCACCCCGCACGCCCCAGGCGGTGGCGTCCTGCGTTCGGCTGGTAACGCTGCAGGCCGGAGAAACCGTCGATGTCCTCGTGGGGTTCGGAGGCGATGCGCACGCCTGCGACTATACGGCGGTCCGGCTGACTCTGACCCCGCTCGAACAAGAGCTGCAACGCGTGACGGGCGTTGTCCGCTCGTTCACAGGGCCACTCGAGGGATGCCGAGTCGCGCAGTGTCTGGCAGGTCAGGAGATTGCGGTACAGACCGACCCTGACGGCGAATTCTCGCTGCTTCTACCGGAAGGAAGACAATTGCTACGCACAACCAAGGCACAATACGAGCCGTGGCAGGGCGAAGTGACGGTCGCACGCAAAGGAGCCGTCCTGCCGCCGATCACGGTTCCCATGGCGGTGGACCGCTCGTATACCCTTGCACCACCGCACCGGCTGACGCTGTCGTGGCCCGGGTCCAGCGCAGAAAGACGCTTCTTGACGTCCACGCCGACCATGTCCGCATCTCGTGGACCTATCATGACATGACGGAGGTGGCTCTCGGCGAGCCTCCCATTCCGCTCGCGGATCATTTTGTCGACATTTTCCCTTCGCTCGACGGCATCCCTTTCGCCGAACACCATTGGGGCCGTTCGCAACAAGGCCTGCCGATCGTGATGGACCGCTACGAGACAGACGGTGTGTCGCTGCGTTTCGAGTACCTTGGCGGGCGCGACGGGGTGGTCAGCGGGTCGTCGCCGCCAACGGCACCGCCAGCCCCCACTCCGTCGCGGTGCGATGCCTCGAGGCGCAGCCGGCGGCCAAGCCTTGGATTGGACCCACCCCGATGCGCCCGGCGACGCCCTGACCGGCCCCCACCGCGATCGGCTACGGTTTCTCACCGTCGGCGCCGCGCACCATCTCCGCGACGCGAACATGGCGGCGTTGTTGTGGCAACTGGGGCCAGGCGAGACTCGCGAAGGGTGGCTGGTGCGGCCTGCCGATGCGGGCCTCGACGTCCTGCCCGAGTACCGGCGGCGCGACTGGTCCGCCGCATATGACGAATCGGTCGCGCGCCGGGAGTCGCTGCTCCGGCGCGGCCATGCGCATCGAACTGCCCGACGCCAAGATGCAGCAGGCGTTCTATGCCTGCCTGGCGGACCTGCTCACCATGCAGGAGAGAGCCGCCAACGGTAAGCTCCGCAGACTACCGGCAGCGAAGTCTACCGCTTCTCGAACGCGGGGGATTGCGCGGGCGGAGTCGTGGGACTGGCACTGGCCGGATTGCTCGACAACGCCGTCGAAGTTTTCGATACGCAATTCCACCTGGCCCAGGACGACGGCAACTGGGCCGGCGGCGGCTTCGGGGAGTTCGTCGCTTTTTCGGGGCTCAAGGCGTGGGTTGCCATGGTCTTTTACCAGCTCAACCGTGACAAGAAGTTTCTCGCGGACCTCTACCCCTACATGCTTAACGGCGCTCGGTGGCACGCCCAACGCCGCGCACACGGCGCCGCATGGACCCCGATGGACGTCCCATCCGCGGCTACGGGCTGATCCAACCCACCATGCATGACTGCGGCATGAACGACGCCACAGGCACGCGCGTTTTCATCCCGCACAATACCTGGGCGGTGTACGCCGACAAGATCGCCCTCGATGTCGCACGCTTGCTCGAGAAGACACAGGACATCGGCGAGCTCGAAGCCATTTATCAGGCAGGACGCCAGGACCTGCTGGCAGCGATCGACCGCGGCGCAATCCAGGAGGAGGTACCACTCGATCCCCAGTTCGCCCAACGACCCTTCAGGCAGTTTCTGGGGCCGCACTCAATACGGCCCATCCTTGCGGCTTGCTGGGCCTCGACGACCCGCTTGTCGAGGGGACGATCGCCAAGATGGAGTCTTTCCAGAGCGAAGGGGGCCTGACGAAGTTTACCGGCTGGCAGAAGGAAGGTCTGTGGGTCGCGGTCGTGCTCGACAACCTCGGCATGGTCTATCTCGCGCACGGCGAGTCCGACAAGTTCGCGCGGCAACTCTATGCCGCCGTCAACCATGCCTCCTTGCTGGATACCTGGCCCGAGGAGCACGTCACGCGCCCGGGAACCACCATGGTCACCGGCGACCGGCAGCATATTTGGACGTCGGGTTCGTTCGCTCACCGCCTTGCGTGCTGCCCTGGTGTGCGAACGCGGCGACGCACTGTGCATCGGCATGGGTATGCCGCGCGAATGGCTTGCCTCGGGGAGCACCGTGCCACGTCGCCGGCCCCCCACCGCATTCGGGAGCACATCATTCGAGCTGCACTACGACAGGGAAACGCACGCCATCGAAGGATCAGTGACGGTCGCCGAAAATTGTGACGCGAGCCAACTGCGCGTCTACCTCCGCATCCCCAGCACGATGACGCCGCGCACGGCCGGCTTGCCCAGCGGCCTGCGTATCGACCAGGAGCAGCCCATCGCGTCCGGCGCGCGATCGTGCCCGTGTCGGTCTTCGAGCGGCCTCGCGGGAGTCTGCATTCAGCGTCCCGATTGAGGAGAAGTAATGACGAGAGGCCGCTCGATGATGTCCGGCCAGTCGATGAGGCTGACCTTGGGCCGCCGGCCCTCTCGAGGCACGCTTACCCATTCATCGCCGCTTGCCGGCGAAAATGTGCCACGCACCATTTCTCCGGTGTCCGCATTCGTTCTTTGATAGGAGCAGGATAGCACATGATGGAATACCGACAATTGGGAGCCTCGGGTTTGAAGGTACCGGTGTTGACATTCGGCACGGGCACCTTCGGTGGTGTTGGTGAGTTGTTCAAGGCTTGGGGCGCGAGCGATGTGGCGGAGGCCACTCGGCTCGTAGACATCTGCCTGGAAGCCGGCCTTACGATGTTCGACTCGGCCGACGTCTACTCGGATGGTAGGGCCGAAGAGATCCTCGGTCAGGCGATCAAGGGCCGCCGCGACCAGCTGCTCCTTGCGACCAAGGGCACTTTCCGCGCCGGCCCGAGGGCCAATGACGTCGGCTCCTCCCGGCATCATCTGGTGCGTGCGGTCGATGCGAGCCTGCGTCGGCTGAAGACCGATTACATCGACCTCTATCAACTGCACGCCTTCGATGCCATGACGCCGGTGGAGGAGGTCTTGGCACGCTCGATGACCTGGTGCACGCTGGCAAGATCGGCTACGTCGGCTGCTCCAATTTCTCCGGTTGGCACCTGATGAAGTCGCTGGCGGTGTCCGAGAAATATGGCCTGGCACGCTATGTCGCCCATCAAGCGTACTACTCGCTCGTTGGACGTGACTACGAATGGGAACTCATGCCGCTGGCGCTGGACCAGCGAGTCGCCACGATCGCTTGGAGTCCACTGGGTTGGGGACGCCTGACGGGGAAGATCCGCCGCGGACAGCCACTGCCTGAAACCAGCCGACTCCACGGCCGGGTCTCCAATGAATCGGGTCCGCCGGTTCCTGAGGAATATCTTTATCGCGTCGTCGATGCCCTTGACGAAGTTGCGCGTCAGACCGGTAAGACCGTGCCGCAGATTGCGCTGAATTGGCTGCTCCAGCGGCCGTCCGTGGCGACGGTGATTATCGGTGCCCGGAACGAGAAGCAACTGCGTGAGAACCTGGCGCTGTCGGCTGGAGTCTGTCGCCCGAGCAGATCGCCATACTCGATGCGGCCAGCGCCACAACCCCCGCCTATCCCTACTGGCACCAGCGGGCAAATGCCGAGCGTAATCCGCCGCCGGTGTGAACGGCGGTTCGCGAGTGTTCGAGCTGGATCGTGTTGTTGGATCACATCGACTACGTCGCGGGTGGAACTGGGACTCGGAAACGCCACGGCAATCACGACTGCCGGTGACGGATAATGGCCCCTTGATCGGCGGACTCGGCCAGGCGGGCGTAGAGGGCCAGGTACCCGCTGGTGAACCGCAGCGGCGGACGTTGCCACCGTGCCAGGCGGTTCTGGATCTCCTCGTCGCCGACGTGCAGGTGCAGTTGGCGCTGCGGGATGTCGATCGTGATCCTGTCGCCGTCGCGGACCGCGGCCAGCGGGCCGCCTTCGGCCGCCTCGGGCGAGACGTGGCCCACGAAGCAGCCGCTGTTGGTCCCCGAGAATCGTCCGTCGGTAACCACCGCGGTCTCCAGCGCCAGCCCGCGTCCGTAAAGCAGCTTCATGGAGGTGTACATCTCCCGCATGCCGGGCCCGCCCTTGGGTCCCTCGTAGCGGATCACCACGACTTCGCCCGGCTGGACCAGTCCGTCGAGGATGGCCTGGTTGGCCGCCTCCTCGCTGTCGAAGCACCTCGCCAGGCCGGAGAAGACGTGCTGACGAGGGTCGATGGCTGCCGGCTTCGTGATCGCGGTGCGCGGGGCCAGGTTGCCGCGCAGGACCGCCAACCCGCCTTGGGTGCTCCACGGGTCGGTCCGCGAGCGGATGATCCGCGTGTCGGTCGCGCCGGCGCCGGCCACGTTCTCGGCCACGGTTCGGCCGGTCACGGTCAGGGCATCCGCGTGCAGCAGCGGCAGGATCTCGTTCATCACCGCCGGCACTCCGCCGGCGGCATGGAAGTCGGGCACGTTGCACGCCGCGGCCGGATTCATCTTGGCCACGTGCGGCGTGCTGCGCGACAGCTCTTCCAGCACGTCCATCGTGATCTGGCCGCAATCGGCCTCGTAGGCGATGGCCGGGATGTGCAGGGCGAGGTTCGTCGATCCCCCGATCGCCGTGCCCAGACGGAAAGCGTTCTCGATGCCCTGGCGATTGATGATCTGCCGGGCGGTGATGCCGCGGTGGACCAGTTCGACGATCTGCCGGCCCGCCTCCTGCGCCGAACGCAGCCGCGCGGCGTGCGTGGCCGGAATGGTCGCCGAGCCGGGCAGGCACATGCCCATCGCCTCGGCCACGCAGCACATCGTGTTGGCCGTGCCCAAGAACGAGCAGGAGCCGCAGGTGGGGGCCACGCGGTCTTCCAGCTGGCGATAGTCCGCCGGATCGAGATTGCCGGCCTTGAGCATGCCCAGGGCCTCGGTCAGCGAGGTGAGGTCGGAGACCCGACCGTCGAACTGGCAGCCGCCCTCCATCGGTCCGCCGACGACCACGATCGCCGGCAGATCCAGCCGGGCAGCGGCCATCAGCAAGCCGGGCACGATCTTGTCGCACGAACCCAACAGCACCACGGCATCGAGCTGGTGGGCCTGGACCATCATCTCCACGTCGTTGGCGATCAACTCGCGCGTGGGCAGGATGTAGTGCATGCCGACGTGGCCTTGGGCGATACCGTCGCAGGCGGCGATCAGGCCGAACTCGACCGGAGTTCCTCCGGCCTGGAGCACGCCTTGTTTCACGTACTCGGCCACCAGCTGGAGGTTGTAGTGCCCGGGCACCACGCGGTTCCAGGAGTTGGCGATGCCGATCAGCGGTCGCTCCAGATCATGGTCGCTGTAGCCCATCGACTTGAACACTGCCCGCTGGATGGACCACTCTGGCCGTCGCAAGATGCGTTGGCTACGAAGTTCCGCCGGGGGTTCGCCCATGAGACGCTGTCCTTCCACCGATGTCTGTCGCTTCGGGTCAGCCTGGAACCGATCCAGGTTCATTGTGCCCACCAGTTTAGCATCTTGCTCAGCTAACGTCCGAGCAGCAGCCTTTCCAACAGATCTATGACACCGACCGAATCGGCCGCTTGCCTCAAGTAGACGACATCCGCTTCGTCCCCCAGCAACCGGATAAGCCTCGAGACGTCGTCCCATTGACGTTCAGAGGTCTCGTTCGTGAGTCTGTACCATTCCAGCTTGCTGACAATCGAGTCCTCTGCGGACGCGATCGGCACGTCGATTGTACGGTTGTCGCCCAAACGCTGGGTGGATGCTCGTCGCATGCATGCGACATCGAAGGCACGTCCGCGACTCACGAAGACGTCAACCTTAAAAGACGTTGGCATGTGAATCAGATTGAAGCAGGACTTTTCTCGCACTGCGTAGCGGACAGCTTGCTCGCTGATGTAGAAGTCGCGGTTGAACAACTCGACGAACCGGGCGATGTCTTTTTCGGTCAATTCGCAGACAACGTCGACATCCATCGTCGTGCGTATCGCCCCGTGAAATGAACTCGCCACGCTGCCTCCGACGTAATGCCGAACCCCAAGCGTGCGGAGAGCGACGACGACGGGGGCAAGCGCATCGACCAAGTCATCCGTGTCACTCAATCGCCTTGCTCCCGTTGCCAGAGTCGAACATCGTTGGCCAATCCTTCCCCGTATGCCAATCCGATGAAGGCCAATTGCACGTCGCGGTCGCTGAGGTGGGGATGCCGGCGCCGAATTGCGGCCAATGCCATTCTCCGGACCTGCCGAGACAAGGCGCATGATCTTCGGACCCGCTGCTGCGGAGTCAGGCGTCGCAGGCACTCCAATTGCACGGCCATGGCTTGGGGCGAGGTGTCCGATGTGTATTCTCGGTAATTCATGGTCTGATTATAGCTCTGCGGTCCGACGCCAGCGAGCCTCGGACGAGTGATCCGGAGAATGAAGATCTTCCCGTAAAGTACCCTCTTCGTAACCATGCGCACGAGTGCATTTCCGGAAGTGCTTGAAAGCTGGGGGCTTACGGGGGTTCGAGTCTCTTTCGGTCCCAACCCGAACCAAATGTGCCGTCTGCCAGCTTTTCGACAACAAGTTAACAGAGCTGGGAGACTGTCGAGTTCATTGAAACGTGGAACTGAGCCAACTCTACAAATCGCCGTGGATCGAGGCGATTCGACAGACAACGTTGGGTGGACTGGTACTCGGTTTCGGATTCTTGTGGACGGACCTGGTATGCTACGCCGTCGGAGTCTTCGCAGGCGCCCTACTGGACTACCTGGTCTGCGGGAATGGCCGAAAAGGGGAAGCCGGTGACCATGACGGCGTGACGTGGGGATAGTTGGCGAAGGGCAGCTTTACTTGCGCTGCGTGGGTTTTGCATCGGAGATCCGCCCTAAAGCTGGACCATTGTCCGGAGGCATCGACTCATGCCACGCAACGACTGTGGCAATGAGCCGGGCCACGACGTCCGGGTGTTGGTTGGCAGTGTTTGTGGATTCGGAAGGGTCTTTCGCGAGATCGAACAGTTCTGGTTGCGACCCACCATAGCTGCAAAGCAGTTTCCAATCCCCCTCACGCACGGCGAGATCAGGTTGTGCCTCGGGCAGTTCCGGCGGCGAGTTTTTCCGATCGGGTGGACGACGCCAGCAAATCGGAGCGGACCGCGAAGCCTCACTTCGTCCACACAGCGTGGCAGACAGGTCCTCGCCGTCGAACGGCGCGTCGGCCACCGGCACACCCGCCAGCGAGAGCAGCGATGGAACGAGATCAAATGCCGCAAAGACGGAGGTTGTGTTGCATCTTCCTTGCTGTTCGGCGCGATCAGCCCGGGTCCCCAGACGACCAGCGGCGAACGAATGCCCCCCTCGTACAACCGCGTCTTCGCTCCACGAAACGGTCCGGCGCTGCCGGCACCGGGTTCCGGGCCGTTATCCGAACAGACGAGTATCAGCGTGTTGTCGCGCAGTGCGGGAGATTCGCGGACGTGGTCGAACAGCTTTCCGAGTTGACGATCCATTTCCTGCAGCACGGACAAGTACCGACCGCGTTTGCCGTTGGACCACTTGTCGACTGGAGGCCAGAACGGGCTATGGACGTCGTCCGGCCAGAGATTGATGTAGAATGGTTTCGCTCGCGTCGCCTGCACGATCAATAAAGGCGATTGCCGCGTCGACATAACCGCTTGTGATCTGCGACCGCTGCATCCAGGTGACCGGACCGCCGAGCCGTTCCGCATCCGCCCAGATCCGCCCTGGCTGCGTCTGTCCTGGCTGAAGAGTCAGCGGCAGTAGCTTGGCCCCCATCCCTTCGAAGTTCGTGAGTGACGCGTCGAAACCGTAAGCCGAGATGGGCGGCGCGTCGTCCACATCCCGCTGGCCGCCAAGATGCCACTTGCCGAAATGCCCGGTGGCATAGTTGTTGTCGTGCAGGATGCGCGCAAGGGTCGGCGCAGTGATGTCGAGCCAATCTGCGACGCCGCGTCGAGCGTTGTCCGCGCGATCGTTGAGAAACGACGTGATCCGCCAGCGCTGAGGATACTGTCCCGTGGTCAACGCACATCGCGACGCAGAGCAAATCGGCGCGTTCACATAGAATTGCGCAAAGCGAAGGCCTTCACTCGCCAGCCGATCGACGTTCGGCGTCCGCGCGTCGCGATTGCCGAAGCAGCAAAAGTCCCCCCAACCCATGTCATCGATGAAGACCAGCACAAGATTGGGATGCACGGGCGCTACCTGACTCGTTGCTTCACCGGCACTCGCCACGCTCGAACAGACAATGACCAGAACCGCGAAGATGCTCCACGTGGCGGCTCTCGTCAGCATTTCGGTGCCCTCGACCAAAGGGGACAGCAACATCTGCCGTGGTGGCCGAGGCAGTGTGGGGCGCTCTGCATGCAGGCCGGACAGGATCCTGTGTGGACAAGCCGGCGACTGTTGGCCTTGGCATTCTACGCCTGTGTGCGTCTTTTGCCAATCATTATTCCTCGTGCCGTAAGGCAGCCGAATCACGCACGGCGCAGGTCGGACGCGTACCTGCGAGTGTTAACGTCGAAGGGACCTCAAGCTGCGTAACGTGCCCCGGAACGACTACGCCCTCCAGCCCGATTGACGTCCCGCGGAAATTCGTGGAAATTCAGAATCAGATGCGCGGGCAGCGTGTTCGAGTCGTGGACGAAAATCCTGTCAGACATGGAGTACAAAATGCCCAATCGCCTCTTCCTTGCGTGGATGGTTATCGGACTGCTCACCACGAACTCCGCTCACTGCTCTGCACAAGAAGCGACGGACGCCAAGAAGCCGGTGGTATTCACGGTTCAGCAAGACCATCAGAATATGCTGCAGCAGCTCGGCATCACGAAACTGCGACCTGGGCGGAGCGGCGACGAAAAGTCGCCAAATGTCGCCAACTATGACGAAGCTAAGGCGAACCCCTATCCACACTTGCCCGACGTCATGAAGATGGCCAGCGGAGAGCAAGTCACGACACCGGAGCAATGGTGGAACACTCGGCGTCCGGAAATCGTTGAGTTGCTCGAAAGAGAAGTCTATGGCCGCATTCCCTCAAATGTCCCTCATGTCCAATGGGAAGTCCGCGAGACGCGCGAGATTGAAGCAGGTGGCAAGCCAGCGATCCAGAAACACATCGTCGGAGTCGTGGACAATTCGGCGTGTCCCGAGATCGAAGTCAACATTTCCATGTCGTTGACTTTGCCTAAGGATGCAGCCGGCCCCGTGCCCGTTCTCATGAGCTTTGGATGGACTCCGTTCGACCCCTCACCGTTTGCTTTTGGAGGCGGAGGTGGCCGAGGCAAACGAGGTGGCCCCCGGCCGCCATCGCGAGAGGACAGGTTCATCGCAGCTGGCTGGGGATGTGCGATTTTGAATCCGACGACAGTCCAGGACGATGCGGGCGGCTTCCAACGGAACCCATTCGGCAGGAAGTCCAACGACGAGGCTACGCCCACCGGTGCTGGTCTGACACGAGGCATTATTGGGCTGACGAATCTCGGCCAACCTCGTAAACCTGATGACTGGGGTGCGCTCCGGGCCTGGGGTTGGGGCGCATCGCGAGGATTGGACTACCTGGAAACCGAACCCGGCGTCGATGCGAAACGAGTCGGTATTGCTGGCGTGTCGCGCTACGGAAAGGCCGCATTGGTAGCGATGGCTTTTGATCAGCGATTTGCGGCGGGCTTGATTGCGTCGTCTGGAGCGGGTGGAACGAAGCTATTTCGTCGTAATTTTGGCGAGAGCCTGGAGAACTTGGCGTCGTCCGGCGGCTATCACTGGATGGCGGGGAACTACATGAAGTACTCCGCGGAAGAGTCAACTTTCGGCCGCCGAACTGCCGATGATTTGCCCGTCGATTCCCATCTGACGCTGGCCCTTTGTGCTCCTCGCCTGACCTTCATTAGCCACGGAATTCCAGAACGCGGAGATGCTCATTGGCTCGATCATCAAGGCAGCTTCATGGCCGCGATCGCAGCCCAACCTGTGTTCCGGTTGCTCGGTGTGCGCGATCTTGGACGCAGCGATGATTACACGGTCGAAAAGATGCCTGCTGTTAACGTCGATATGCTCGACGGTGAACTCGCTTGGCGACAGCACGACGGCGGCCACACCGATGAACCGAATATTGAGCACTTCATCAACTGGGCGGACAAACTGTGGGCGGAAAAGGAAGGCAAGCAAGCGGGTGAAGCCGATTCGGTTCAATCTCAACATCAGGCCATTGAGCGAACGGACGAGAATTCGCGCACGGCGCACCAGCAACTGCTGGCGAAAACGAAGCAGGGCACGATCGAGGTCTACTTCGAAGGAGACTCAATTACTCGACGCTGGGGCGCGACCGACTATCCTCAATTACTGGCGAACTGGAAGATGAACTTTCACGGCTGGAACGCCGCCAACTTTGCCTGGGGCGGTGACACGACACATAACATTCTGTGGCGGCTGCAAAACGGTGAACTTGATGGAGTCTCGCCCAAGGTGATCGTGCTGCAAGCCGGCACCAATAACCTGCCCTGGACCGGCTCGGCGGACGATCCACAAGTGGATGACGTAGTCACCGGCATCAGGGCGATCATCGCCCACTTCCAGCAACACGTCCCCGACGCGACGATTGTGCTGACCGCTGTTTTTCCACGAAGCCAGAACAAGGCTCTCACGCCGACGATCACGAAGATCAACGACCAGCTCGCGACGCTGACCGACGGAAAGCGGATTCGTTTCCTCAACATTAATGACAAGCTGACCGATTCCGACGGCGAGTTACTGCCGGAAATGGCCAGTGACGGCTTACACCTATCGGAAGCGGGTTACCTGGTGTGGGGCGAAGCGCTGAAACCGATCCTTGCCCAAATCCTCGGCCCGCCCGCGACGGAAGATCGCGCTCCACCGGCGACCGGTGACCCAAGTGCCGCTCAACCCGTGGATCGAACGGATGTTGACCCACGGCACGCTGCTTCGGTTACCGCAACAGAATCGGGTGAGGTGTTCGAGGCGCTTACGCCGCAAAGCATGTACATGCCAGAGTGACAATCGCAACCGAGGGTACGGCTTCCCTTTCGATGGCAGGTGGAACGGTTTCTTTGTTGACCTTCTCCCGTCAGTCCTCGGCGATGATGCCGGGGTCGGCGTCGGCCAGCTTGAAGGTTGAGTACACGGTGATACTCCGGGCCGGCAAGGACTCGCCGATCTCCGTTGTGTCCGGGGAAATCTCAAATGCTTGTAGCGGTTCCATTCGGAAATCGCCGCGACCGACGGCTGCCTCCGTGACTTGGTACTTGTGTACTGTGCAGCCGGCCTTCAGACCGAACACAGACATCGAAACCATTCGTTCGTTTTCCGCGTTGTTGAGAACCATAATCGTCAGGTTCCCTTGCGGGCTGAGAAGTGCCGCGGCCTTCGTCTGCTCATTGTTTCCTTGGACCTCCAGCACGTGCGAGTGCTTCGCCGCAAAGCGGGTGAGGATGCCGTAACCGTAATAGGGTACGGGCTCGGCGCACACGTCCTTGTAGTAGTCCCAACGGATCGGGTTCCAGGTGCGGACCAGTTGCCATTGGCCGTCCAGATCGCCGCGGTTGACGAAGCACCAGCGGTTCAATCCATCCACACCGTTGTTCAGACCCACGATTACTTTCTCCGCGTTGAGTAACTGCGCCGGATAACTCCTGGGAATCTCGGAAGTGAAGTCCCCGAAGGGGATCGTGACCCCTGAGGACTCCTTGACGAACGCATGGCCAAATTCGGCCAAAAAGAACGGCATGCTCCGGGCACGAGCCCTCTGCGCCACCGGCAGAAAAAACGCCTCGGGTGCGTCTCCGCCGTAATGGTGTAACGCAATCGCCCCAATCGCCGGGTCGTCGGGTTCACAGCCGGCGATAGTCAGATTGAAGCTGTCGGGGGCGGCGATGACGACGTCCTTCAGCCCGCGTCGATCCAATTCGGCGCGCACGGCCCGGATCGCAGGCATAATACTGGCGCATGTCTTATCGGGCCCCCACCACCAGGTCCATCCCCCGCCCGGCTCGTTGGTCACCGATATCCATCGGATGCAGTGGTAGCCGCGATTCTTGACCAGGTGCTGCAACAGTGTGCCCAACCCTTCCGCGAAATCCGGCACCGACTTCGGAGCACTTTCCAACCGGTTGACCCCCTCATGTGCGTTCCAGGATACGTCTTGCCACAACTGTGTGAGGAGAACGTCGACGCCGCTTTGCTGGCAATGCCCGAGAATACGGTCGAGAGTTCGCATCTCGTCGTTTTCCCAATCAAACCTGCCTCGATCGGGCTCGTACATCCGCATGTCGATTTCCACCCGGCAAAAATCCAAGCCCAGCCAGCGGGCGTGGCTAAGCAGGTCGTCCCACGCCTTCGTGTAGGAGAGGGGCGGATTACCGCCGAATGCGCTGCCCCGAGAGGTCCGATTGATGCGGCCGGGACCGAGAAGGTCCTCGTACCAATAGACTGTCGGACCGAGGGCGTGCCAAGAAGCTCCCATCCCGCCGGCCATGGTGTGTATCGTGTGGGCCGCGTCGATGCGAATGGCCATCGGCTCGGCCGGCGTGGCGCCGAGAAGGTGTCCAACGCTGGTGACGCCCAGCCAAAGGGCAAGGAACAAGTCGGCTTGCCAGAGGTGAACAGCGAAGTGGCTGTTACGCCGCGTTGAAACGGACCCCGTTACGTTATTCATCAGGCAATATCCTCCATCAATTATCAGTTAACCTTGACCTCGAGATTCCTCACCCAGATGCCCACCGCCTTTTTGTCATGTTACCACGTCCGCTCAGCTTGTAATCGTGAACGGTTGGGATGTGTCCGGCGCTCTGCGGAATGCTCATCGACAGCCGGCCCGATGGATTGATGCGACCCAACAGAACATCCACCACCGCGAGACCTTGACGCTCGCCAGGATCGAACGCCTCGACGATGGCGGGCCTTGCGCCAGCGCCAGTCGCGCCCGTGCAGGATACCCAAGGTGTCCTCGACGCTCTTTTCGAGCGTCACGTTTTCAAACGCTTCGACGGTCAGCCGCTTCACGGCATCCAAGTCGTCAGGCCGATAGGGGCGAATCGTGACGTTAGTCATGGTAGTTCACACAGCTGGGTGCTCTGAATTGGATGGCGAACAATTTAGGGGCTCACTACATAGCTTCGGACTCTTTCCAATCCGGCGTCGTATCGTCCGCCAGAGCGCAAGCCTGAGTCGAGACGAAGGCCAGAGACATCAGCATCAGCGTTCTGCGTGGAGTGAATTGCATTGGACGGTATCCGTGCGAACACGCAAGGATTGAGCAGTGCCACACCCCATGCGCATGTTCCCATGATCACGCACTCAGAGCCGTGGCCTGCGCGAGTGGTTGGGAAGCCGAGCGCGGTCGGCGCGACAGCCGTCGTTCAGGCCCGCACCACGCATCAGTCAGTCAGGTTATCCTTGATGAGCATCTCAGCCTCCGCAGGGCAGACCAGGGCTTCCAGCGTGTTGTGGCGGAGAATGTTGTCCTTGATGATCCAGTGGCTACAGGTTTTGCCAACCACCAAGCTGTGTTTGTGCCGAAATTGCCCCGAATCCCAGCTGAAGACCTGGTTCTGGCAAAACGTCACATCGTGTGCGTTGTTTGCTACCACGGCTGGATAGTCGCCCGACTTTGCTTGCGAGTTCGTGTGAAACGTGTTACCCGTGATAATGTGGAACATATTCCAGTCGCCACTGATGTCAGAACCGATCACTAGAGCGGACTCGCGGCACTCCTCGAAGCGGTTGTTCTCGACGCGATTGTAATTCGTCCCCGGCCCCATTCTCAGAGCGACCTGATTGCCCCAGTGATAATTCAGGCTGTAGCTGCCGGCCGACGAATGGTCCAACACACAGCCGGTTCGTGGATGGCCACGGTGCGTCCCAAATTGGTTGCCAACGATGTAAAAGTCGTTGTTGTGGACACTGTAGAGTTGGTCACCCAGGTTGCCGATGAAGTGGCAGTCTCGGACTGCGTTGGACGACATAGGGCGTGTGGGATCCCCTTCAAACCGCACGCCACTGTCCGGAAAGTTGACGAATCGGCAACTGTCGATCGTGCACGAGCTGCTGGCTCCCCTCAGAACGATCGCAGATCCGGATTGTGCCGACGCATCGCCCAGCACCAGCAAGTTGCGAATTGCACAGAATCCCGCGTCTGCGAGACTCAGTGCAACGCCATCGCCGCGGCGGATGATCCGACAATCCCAGCCTGCACCGATCAGTTGGACGGCACACTTCGCGTGAATCTCCAAGGGTTGGTCCAAGACGTAATCACCTGCTCTGAGGTGGATCGTCCCGCCGTCGGACGTCAACTGAGCAACAGCTGTCTGCAATTCGTCGACTGTCGATACCTCGTGTTGTCCTGCGGTCGATTGTATCGGAGTTGAAGGCGAAGCTGTGGTGGACGGTTCACCGACACCGCTGCACAGTTTCCCGGCAGCCAGCACGGCAAGTGCGCCGAGCAGAAGATAGGCTTGGGGATGTCTTTGACTTGGCTCTTGATACGACAGTGCACGCCCTGCGGTCATGGTTCGCCTTTCATTGGGGTGCTTAGTCCCTGACTTGGGAGGCATGCGTTGGTCGGACACCGTCGCTCTTGCCGCCAATCGTACTCCGAAGCGTCAGCGAGGAGAGAACGTGCCAAGACTCTCTCGCTGACGCTTCGGGGTACGATTCTGTTCGGTAATCCGGCCAGAACTCCAAGCCGCCCTGTCCACGCCGGACGGCTCAGGTCTCGTTCCAGACGCCGGGCTCCGGGACGGGATAGAAGCCGTTTTCGTCGGGTTTGACCGGCGGTTCGGAGTCGCAGTTCAAGTCGTCGATGCGGCCGGGATAGAGCTGGAACGTGGAATTCGTCATTTCGTCCCAGGTAATCTCTCGGCCCGAATTCACGGCGGCCCGGCCCATGAGGTCGGCGAAGTTCGAGAGGGCTGCCCGCTCGGCTTCGTTCTGCGGCCTGTCCTGGCGGATATTTTCCAGCAACACATTCCATTCTGCGTCCCAGGGGTTGTACTTTTCTTCGGGCACTTCCCAGACGATGTTGTCCGGCGCGATCCTCTGGTCCCTGTAAATCCGCACATCGCCCTTATGGATGTTTCCAGAGAATTGGGCGGCACACTTGGTTCCATGCACGAACGTGGCGAATTCCTGGAAGCAATGTCCAGCCAGCCAACGGACGCCATCGGTCGCCTTCGTTCCGTCGCGGAATGTCCACTCAATGGAATGGGAGTCCAGCTCCTGACTTCGATCCTGACTGTGGACCTTTCGGCCTCCGATGCCACGGGCGATAACCGGGTAGTCTCCCTTGAGCCAACACAGTTCGTCGATCTGGTGGATGTTCATCTCAGCGAAGAGTCCGCCGGAGACCCACGGGAAACTGGTGAAATTACGGATCTGCCACATCAGTTCGCTGACACCATCTGGCTTCTCGCCCAAGCCCCCGGCCGGATGGATGCGGTATGCCCGGACGAGGATCAGCTCGCCAAGCTCTCCCTCGCCGATCCGCTTGATCAGTTCCTGCCGGTTTACGCTGTGGCGGCACTGCAGTCCGGCAGCGATCTTGAGATTCTTCTTCTTGGCTTCCTCGCCGGCACGGATCAGCCGCCGCAAGGCCGGCGCGTCGGGCCCGAACGATTTCTCCATGAAGACGTGCACTCCCTTCTTCACCGCGTACTCCAGCTGTAGTGAGCGGACGTAGGCAAAGCTGGTCACCATGGCGACATCGTCAGGTCCAAGGCAGTCGATCGCTTTCTTGTAGGCGTCGAAGCCGACGAATTGTCGTTCCTTGGGAACGTTGACCCGGTCACCGAACTGCTCGGAGAGGGCTTGGTGGGCCCCGGTAAGCCGGTCTTCGACGACATCGGCCATGGCATACAGCTCGACCGGCCCGAAAGGAGAGTTCATGGCATTGCCGACCGCTCCGCTTCCGCGCCCGCCGCAACCGATCAGGGCGAGGCGAATCGTGTTGTTCTCCCCCGCGTGAACTCGAGGAATACCGACTCCCAGCAGAGCGGATCCGGCTGCAGCGGCACCGGTCCACCGCAAGAATTCTCGGCGTGAAGTCCCTTGCTTGTCGGATGGCGGCGACGGGTGTTCTTGCGACATGGTGGTGCTATCTCCAGTTTGGATTGGGAGCAATTCGTTAACCTCCGCAGGGAAGGTCGCCAAGCCTGAACAGGTCCATTGTCGGCAACCTGACAGGCGGGTGTCAACATATCGTTTTGTGGACGTCTTGGTAGATGCCCGCGGAGTACGGCATCCCGCCGGAGGGCTTATACTGGTCCAAGTTCCCGAGGCGATTTTCAGCCGAGCGATGGGACGCGGTGATCGCGGTCAATCTGTCAGCGGCGTTCCACACGATGCGATTGGCGCTGCCTCCCATGAAGGCCCGGCGTTGCCAGCGACAACATCCGTGGCGCAACCTTCAACGTCGACGGAGGCTGGACGGCGCAGTAATCCCTTCGTGTTCGACACTCGCCGTGTTCGATGGCAGATGTGCGGAGGTTATCCAAGGGTGTGTTTCCAACGCACGTTCAATCAGGGACAATGTCAGTTGAGCCGAACACCGTACACCGCATCGTATCGCGACGCCAGGAGGCCGATTCAGTGACTGAGCAACCTGTTCGCTGGTACAGGTCGAAGGTCGATTGGTGGCTTGTACCACTACTCGCGATTCCACCGGTCGCCTCGCTGATTAGCGTCCTATCGGCGATTCGAAGTGGCGATAGTGCGGAAACGGCAATGGGGTTCGGCGCGGTCATGTTCGTGGCAGCGATTTACGGTGGCCTTGTTTTTCCGATGCGATATGGAATCGGTGACAAACGTCTCACCGTTCGCTTCGGTCTCTTTCGCCAGCATGTTGAGCTCGCCGACATCGTCGAAGTCCGCCCGACCCGGAACCCGTTGAGCTCCCCAGCCCTGTCTCTGGATCGGCTGCACATTCAATATGGCAGGGGCTTTTTCAAGGCGGTGATGATCTCCCCGGCTCAGCGCGGAGTTTCTGGCCGACCTTGCGGATAGTGCAGGTCTTGATCGGGTCGGGAATCTCTTGGAACGGCCGCCCGCGTGACGAAGGACTGGACGGGTTACGCGGCTTGCGCGATCTCGGTCCCCGGGGAAGAAAGGGGACGGCAGAAGGGTGACTGTCTGATTTCTTTGTGTCATACTTGATTTGGTGGAGCCAAATACGCGGCGGCGACTCGATGGGATAATGAAGCCCAAGCTGGCTGAGCCACGGCATGTGAGGCGGCGGATGCAACGTGGCCCGCATTTCCCTGAGTCACTGATTCCCGGGAGTACCCAACATGCAGAGTGACTGGTCGCCCAGTTCTTGGCAACAGAAGCCCATCTCGCAGCGTGTTGAGTACCCGGACGGCGCGGCGCTGAACCGGACGCTGTGCGAGCTGTCGCGCTTGCCACCGCTCGTGACGAGTTGGGAAGTCGAGAACCTCAAGAACCAGTTGGCCGAGGCTGCTCGCGGCGAACGGTTTCTTGCTCCAAGGCGGCGACTGTGCCGAGGTGTTTGACGAATGCCGCTCGTCCGTCATCGCCAATAAGCTCAAGATCTTGTTGAAGATGAGCATGGTGCTCATCTACGGCACGCGCAAGGCGGTGATCCGTGTCGGGCGTCTTGCCGGCCAGTACGCGAAGCCCCGTTCGGCCGAAACGGAGACCCGCGATGGAGTGACGCTCCTCAGCTACCGCGGAAACCTCATCAACCGGCCCGGATTCACGCTCGAGGATCGCACGCCTGACCCGGGACTGCTGTTGCGCGGATACGAACGAGCGGCCTTGACCATCAACTTCATCCGCGGCCTGGTCGACGGCGGGTTTGCCGACATCCACCACCCGGAACAATGGAACTTGGCGTTCGTGAACCACTCGACCCGGTCGGATGATTATCGCCAGATCATTGATTCGATCGGCCAGTCGGTCTACTTCCTGGAAGCGATTGCCGGTCGGAGACTCGATGAACTGAATCGCGCCGAGTTCTTCACCAGTCACGAGGGTCTGCACCTTGCCTACGAGCAGGCGCAGACCCGGCAGGTTCCGCGCCGCTCGCACTGGTATAACCTCATGACCCATTTTCCCTGGATCGGCGACCGGACGCGGGCCATCGGCGGGGCCCACGTCGAGTATTTCCGCGGCATCGCCAACCCGATCGGGGTGAAGGTTGGGCCGACGATGACCCCCGACGAGTTGCCCGAACTGATCGACGTGCTCAATCCGTCCAACGAGCCAGGGCGGCTCACGCTGATCCACCGCTTTGGCGCCGGGAAGATCGAGCACTGTCTGCCCCCGCTGATCGCGGCCGTGCGCCGTCGCGGCCAGCAGGTTCTGTGGTGTTGCGACCCGATGCACGGGAACACCGTGGTCACCCAGTCGGGCCTGAAAACGCGCAGTTTCGACGAAGTCCTCCGGGAGTTGAGCCTGGCCTTCGAAATCCATGAGCGATCGGAGTCGATCCTCGGCGGCGTGCACTTCGAGCTTACCGGGGAAAACGTGACGGAATGCTTGGGCGGGGCCCGCGGGCTGACTGAGTCGGATCTGGCCGAAGCCTACCGCAGCGACGTCGACCCGCGATTGAATTACGAGCAGGCCCTGGAGATGGCCTTCTGCATCGCCCACCGCATGAGCCTGGGCCGGTAGCCGGTGCAGAGAATGGGCCAGCGCTTCCGCAGGCGCAAAGTGCCGGCATCCAGGATGGCAGCCACATCCGAGAGACGCCGCTCGTTCGACATGGCGCAGCATCAGCGCAGTTGGTCGTCGTGTCGGCTGCGCGAAGCCGAGAACTTGCCGATCAAGATCGTTGTGCGCTGACCTGGTGCAGCTGCTTGCCAGTGGCGAGACAGACTTCAGCTTCTTGCACTTGGTCGAAGCGGTATTCTGTGAACGCCTACTGAGTGTTTTCCCCTAATGATCTCTTGGCAGACGCAGGCGATCATCGTTCCCGCTGGCCGAGCATTGATCATTCGCCTCAGGGATTTGCGTGGATAATTCTTCATCAACAAGAGGAAAATGATTGGAACGGCGTGTGAGTTGTTCCACGAGCAAGGATTCTCCGCCACAGGCGTAGACCCAATTCTTCGTGCCGCCAAGGTCAACAGCGGTAGCCTTTACCACTGTGGGACGACTTCGACAGGATCATGAGTGACGATCCGGATCAGCACCGCCCTTGCTCCGGTTCCAGCCTGACGATGACACGATCTATTTTCTGGCATTCAGTCCCGATGGCTCTCGACTGGCGAGTTGTACGACCGGTGGTTCGGTGGCAATCAGCGAAACGAAACCGCTTTCAATTCGATGGGCACAATCCAGAAATCTGGAGGATTGACATGAAGGTCGAATACATTTCCGATCATCCGATATTGACACCCGAAGCGGCGTGCACTCACTTGGAGTGTTGCTGTACGCACGTCTCACAGAGAACTGGTTCGACCTTGCTTGCATCCAGCCCGCCGAAGGACAAGTGCTGGACGGCGAGAGTCTCGTTCCGCTCTGTCACGTCGAACCAACGCTCGATCGCAAGCGAATTGTCTGGCACTTCCCATGCTATTCCGGAAAGGTAATTCCTTCGAGCGCTGTTCGCGAAGGCGCATTCAAGCTGATTGAGTAATTCCGAGCGGAAGGTCGAGTCGAACTCTTCAACCTGGAAAATGACCCGCAGGAGGAAAACAACCTGGCCGTCTCAAGGCCTTCTCCATCTTGGCTGAAGAAGTGGCATGGCACCATTTCCCTTTTCAACGCGAGGTTTCCACTGCGAACTCCTGCCAGGACGTGTTCTCCGCGATCGGGCTGACAGGCACGGACTCGATGATGATCCAGCGGAACTCGCCAAGCTTCGTGCCGGCGGCGGCCCGCAGCGAAGATGCGGTGAAATTCGCCTCCGGCAGCGACCGGGTGTCGACGCTGCCTAGCGGAGTGAACTTGCCGAAGTCCTTGCGGTCCCACCCCGGATCGCCGGCTGCGTCCGATCCATAAACGGTGAACCTCTGACTGCCGCGGTTTCCATTCTGGTTGAAGGACCATGCACTGACCGAAACCACCGGCAAACGGGTTCCCAAGTCGATCTTGTAGGCGCCATGGCGCACGCCATTGGCAAACACCGGACCATAGTTCCTCGCCAGCCTGCCGTCCGCGAGGGTCGCCAGCGGTTCATTGCCGACGCGCTGGCTTGCACTCCACTTCAACTCCTGCGACGGCGGCACCGGAATGCGGGTCAAGGAGTCCGCGTCCGCCGCGGTTTCGGCAAGGATGTGATTCGCCGGACTCAACGTCAGCTCCATCGGCTGCTGATTGCGGATGAGGCGGAGTTTCAAAGGTCCGGGACCTGCGGCGATCAGCGCGGCGAACCACGGGTCCGCGTGGGAAACCTTGGCGCCATTGACACCTTGGATCAGATCGTTGGTTTTCAAACCGGCGGCCGCAGCCGCTGAGCCGGCGGGCACGTCGACCAACTGCACGCCCCTGTCATCGCGGCTCACTCCGAAGGCGGAGAACTCCTCGCCCTTCAGACTGTGAAGCGGCGCGCCGAGCCAGAACAGGCGGGGCTCCGTCTCATCGGGGGCCGACGACTCTTCCGGGACTTGCAGCTCCGGGATGACCGGGGTTTTCGCAATCGCCTGGAGAGCCGGTTTTTTGACGCCGAACTGATCCATCGGAAAATTCCTGAAGCCGATCTTCAGAGCTGGAGAGCCGTCCTTCACCCGGAAGTCCCCCGCCGCGGGATCCATGAACATCGGATCGCCAGCGACCGACCGCGAGTCGCCACCGGAATCAAGATGCCTGAGGCGGTCCGCTTCCGAGAAAAACAGGTTCTCATCGACCAGCTTACCCCACCCGGCGGGTTGTCCGATCGGCGCGTGGGCCTTCATCACAATGTTGTGACGGAACACGCTGTCGCTTTCGTCGAACCAGACATGCGGGTGAAAGCCGTTGTTCACCAGGATGTTGTTGAATGCCTTGCGACCATATCCCTCGCGGAACTTGAGTCCTCCTGCGAGCATCAGGTTGTTAGAGAGGACATAGTTGGAGGATCCGTCATCGAGATCGATGTCCCAGCCATGATCGCAGCGCCAGCGGCTGTCGCGAATCGTGATCGGCTCAATTACGTCGAGGAAGGGCAGACGCGGATCCTTCTTCACCTCTGGCTCCGACACCCCGCGGTGGTTGCTTATCCAGAAGCGGTCGCGGCCCCACGAGTTGAAGGACCCGTGGTCTTCGGTTTCCAGCACGGTGTCGAACACGTCGCAACGCTCGATCAGATGACCGCCCCAGGTTCCTTCGCTGATATTGATTCCGGCACGGGCGCAGTCGTAGATCGAGGTGTCGCGCACGGTGATCTTGTAGGACATCGAAATCTGGACCCCCGCGGGCTGACGCTCGACCCGGCCGATGCCGTGGATCAGGCAGTCCTCGACCACGCACTCCGCCGGATAGTCCGGAGTTTTGGGGCCAGGAGTACGGTCGATCTTCGTCAGGTCGTGTGTCTGGCCGTATTCGAAGAGCGGATGGCGGACAGCGGCGGGATCACCCACGAAACAAACACCGCTGGCACCCGCATCGTGGATGTGGCAGCCCTTGATAACCGCGCGGCGGTTGTAGTTGTTGACAAACACCGCGTTTCCGCCCGGTTGGTCGAAGACGCTGTCGAGAATCGAAACGTTTTCGGTGCCGTCCAGCAGAATCGCTCCTCCGCGGTAGATCGCCCAATCGGAGCGCAGGAGCGGCTCCCTGGTGTCCATGAAGGTGCGGGCGGCATGGCGGAAGACAAACCCCTTGAACGCGATGTATCGAACAGGCCTGGTCGCATTGCCGCGGAACTCGATGAGATGGCGCAGGCGCACCACTTCGACGGCGGCCTTCGTGATTTCCGTTCCCGCTTCCGGCATGAAATACAAGATGCGTTCCGCCGCGTCGTGGAACCACTCGCCCGGGGCGTCGAGTTCCTCAAGGATGTTCTCGACCATCCGGAATTCCTCGTGCATGCCCATCTGGCGGTTGTTCTGCCAACCACCTTCATAGGCCACCGAGCCGTCGGGATTCCTGCCGGTGATCCGGTAATGATAGCCGCCCCACCGGCCGACGTGCATGGCATGGATGTATCCTCCGACGGGATTCGTCCATCTCGCGGCACGCTCTCGCGAAAACGCGTCCGCGGCGAAGCCCTGATAGGCGGCTGTCGGCTGGTTGGCGTCGAAATCCGGATAGCGGGCCATCCGCTGGCGCTTACCGTCGACGAACAACTGGTCGATCGCCAACCCCTCGGGAGTGAAGGCCGTGAAGATGCCGTTTTCCGCGGGTTTCCAATCGAGGTCAAGTTTCAGCCCGCCGCTGAGGACCGCCTGGCCCTCGTTGACCGCCTGATAGACCACCGGGTGCTTTTCCGATCCCGAGTCCTCGGGAGTGAGCACCAGGGTCTGCGGGAGATAATAAACACCGTCCGCGACATGAATGGTCACCGGTTCCTTACCCGCCAGCTTTTTTGCCGCGTCCCTCGCCGCACCCAGGCTGCCGAGCGGCGTGTTCCGCGCCCCGGTGGCCCCTTCCCTGCCTTCAGGCGACACGTGGAATTCGGCCGCCTGCGCGGTTGAGCACATCAGCGAGAATCCAAGAATCAACATGCCTGTGGCACTCAACGCGCATCTTCTTAAACGGCGGCGCCCAGCAGGATCGAATGTCTGAAAACAGGTTCCAGGCCTTGTGAAGTTTCTCATGATTGGGAGCAGGGGATGCGTAAAAATTTCGTGGCTGACTGGGCAATACAGGCACTTCGCCTGCTGACGTTGATTGTGACATCCGTGACATGTGCATGTTACCTCGACGCGAGTGCCCTGCAGCACAGCGTGATGCAGAGCAGAGAGGGCAGCAATCCCGGCCAGGAAGTCGCCCTCACCGACAAGTGTCATCACACCTGCACGCACTCGTGTCTCGTGGACGGCAGAATATTCGTGGGCGGTGCACGGCCTGACAGGTAGCCGCGGCAGGCCGCAACGGAAAGGCCCAGGAGCAACGTGGCGGCAACCCCACCGATCGTCGCCCCTGGGCAGTACTCACGCAGGACGAACCGAACGATTCGCCACGGACTGCCTGGCAGTGCGTGCTACCTCTTGCAGCAAGCGGCGCAGCACTTGCAGTTTTCTCCGCACTGACAATCGGTCGAGGTCGGGCAGCTGTGATCGGTGGGCACTGCGGCAGTCTGAGACACGGTGGCCATCGCCACCAACAACGTGAACGCGTACATAGGATGACTCCTGAGTAATCAAGAACACAAAGCCTGAGCAAGAACTATCCTGACGCGGCTGGAGTTTAGATCAGCCAAACGCAGAACAGGCTTTGCAGACGCACACCCGGATGCCAGATGACGCATGGTTGAACGCCGGGGCTCGAGAAATCGCCCGCCGCCGCTACCTGAGATACGTCAGCCCAAGACACCGGCAGAGGCTCAGTTCGGTCGCATCGAACGCGACACGGCTCACAAAGCTGAGTCTCGTCACCGCGCATCGAGCAGCGGCAGGGCATCGCACCCGTCCGCTGCTCATCACCACATGAGGGGATCCCGCCCACTGGCTGTTCACCACAACATGAGGGCGTGGCCGCCGATTTTTGCGAGCAGCAACACCCCGCGGACTGTTGGACCGGCCGGCTCGACGAACAGCAACTTTCGCCATCGCCGTGTCGACAATAACAGCGTCGAATCGCACCAGCCGACGCCACCGCCTGAAACAGCAGGACGCTGGCGCAAACTATGGCGATCCAGGATCGTAGACGCGAAGTCCGCACCGTGTATCAGTTATCTCCTCAGGCCTATTCTAGGCGTCGGTCACAACTGGAGCAATGTTCATTTCGACGCAAAAACGCGGTCAGTCAACGTCCGGCGCGAGCGGCACGACCTGCGAGTTCGTGGCCATCGCGGAGATGCCGCGTAGAACCTCACCGTCTCAGGTTCTGATTCCGTTCCTTCAATCGGTCGCGACCGTTTCGCTTTCTGCCCCCATACGGCTGGTATTTCTCGATTGCCACCTCGAAACCGTTCGGCCAGTTGCCACCTGTCCGATCAACTTCTCCACCGACGGGCCGAGCCGTTTGCGTTATAGCCGCTCGCACCCAGGCGGACGCCGTCCGTCGCCGCCGAGGGGGCAGTGCGTGCAGCGGTTTCGTGCATCAGCCGGCTCGGCGAGCGGGAATTGTCTGCTGCAAGACAGAAAGGGGCGATGTCGACCGGCTGCCAGCTTCTTCCGCGCAGCCGTGTCGCGCGTGCGAACATGCTGAAAGGGTGTGTGGCGGTGACACGTGGGAGTTGTCAGCCAACTTGGTCGTGGGGCATTGCCGCGCAGCTTCTGGCGTGGAGTGCCTTGGCGATGGGGCGGCCGATTCGCTTTTGCTTGCTGTAGAAGCGCGGGAAGTGTTTCGCCATCGCTCGCTTTCGTGTCGGTGATTTCGTAGCACAAAGACACGTCATGTTTCACATCGACCAACAGATGTGGCTTGTATCCGAACCCGCGTGGTCGAAAAATCGCGAAAAGAACTCCCCCGCCGCGACCTCCGCACAGGACGTCTCACGCGGACTGCGGGGAACGTCCCTTGAGTGCCGTGCGCAACTCCTGACACCACAAGCGAACTCGGCACAACGCAAACGACTCCTTCGCGTTTCCCCAGGGGCTGAAAAGCCAGCATTTGTTGGTTACCGTGCTAGCCTGATTCGAACTCTCGCCAACGCGAGAAAGGCCCCTTGAGCAGTGTGCCGCGGCAGCGCATACTGCCTGCCTCGTGTGGCGGTGCCTGAGAGCGTTTCGCCGTCGGTCCACCTCGTTCGAAATGACCTACCGCGCGTTGGCAGGCAGTGCCACGACTGTTGTGTTCAACCCACACTACCCCGAAACGGCCACGGAGGCCGAAACAAGTTGCCTCCCGATAATCTGTAGAACTCGATGGAAGCAAATTATGCCAATGCCACTTGCCAGGCTCCAGTGCGCCGTGTGCGTATTCTTGGTGACCACCGCCGCATCGGCGGCGGAGCTCGGCAAGATTCAACTCAATGAGTATCTCGGCGCAACTTTTGCGCCCCAGGCCCTGCACTACAGGCTGGAGATCGCCCGGGGCAGGATCAAGGACACCGCTCGCTGTGGCCTGCGCGACACAGCTAACGAGCCGGTGCTCGCCCAGTTTATGTCGATGGATACCTGGGAGGACGGCTCGATTCACCATCTGGAGGTGAGCTTTGTGAGTGGCCTCAATCCCCACGAACGCAAGACCTACATACTCGATGACTCGGGGCAAGCCGCGCACGATGACGGCATGCTCCAGGTTGTCACCGACGGCGACGATGTGGTGTTCTCCTCGCCGCTGGTGGCGGTGAAGATCCCCTCCCAGACCATGGTTTATCCGGACGACACGCGTGCCCACCGCGTTCCGGCCCCGATCCGTCAGGTCCGAGGGAAGGCCAAATGGTACGGCCGTGGCTGGCTCGACGCCGACATGGGCGTCAAAGAGCGGGCGATGAAGGTCGTCGAAGATGGGCCGATCTACAAGAAGGCCGCCGTTGAGTACACCTTCGCCAACGGTGAAAAGTACGTAGTGGAGATCACGCTCAATCGCGGCGAGGAACTGGTGCGGGTCAAGGAGGATTTCAGTCTTCCGTTCGCCGATCCCTCCAGGTGCGAGTTCAATTTCGATCTGGCCGCCGGCCTCCACCCCGACAAGTCGGTCTGCGCTCAGTCATTCCAACCTGGGCCAACGGTCAAGGGTGTGGGCAGTGCCTGGGACCTGGAGCCTTACATGGGCGACATGTTCCCCATCCGCTACGACGAAGAGGCGATCTTCGGCGAATTGACGCCGTGGACGGTTTTCGCCAATCAATGGGTCCACTTTGCCTGCTACAGCTCGCCGACCGGCGGCGACATGCTGGGCATCATCAACACGGCCCCCGACAAATGGGACCACATCGCCTACAGCATGTTGCCAGGCGAAAGCTGGAAGCTGGTGCAGAACCCGCACGCGTTCTTCACGTTTCGCCGGGCGAAGAACGTGCCTGTGACCATGGGGACGGACAAGAGTCTGGTCGTACACTTCAAGCTCCACACGGGGCACCGCGAGTGGGCATTGTTCGTCAGCGACGCGTTTCCGCGCACGACCGAGATGATCGAGGGCGCCGGCGAAACCGCCGTTACGAAAACGAACAATGCCGCACCCCGCGACTTCTTCAAACAGAAGACGCGAGATTACTGTCTCAACGACTTGGATCGGCTGAAGGACTACGTGCTGGAGTGGCCGCAAGACGCCGCGGTGGTGTACCCACACCTGTACGCCACCAAGGCCGAGTACGAAGCGCACCGCGGGCCCTTCAACACCTGGTACGGTCAGGAACTGATTCCCTCGCTCGACGACCAGGCCCTTCTCGCACGGATCCGGGATGTCGTGCTGAAGACGGCCGACGAAACGGTCCAACGCATGCTGGTCAACCCGGAGCCGCCGCACCACATCACACAGGGTATCTACCTCGTAGCCAACCTGGCCGACCTGGTGCTGGGCACCGGCGTGCTCACCTCCGAGCAAGAGGCGTCCCTGCGCGCCCAGTTGGCGTTCATGGCGTACGTGCTCAATTGGG
>CAVWHV010000011.1:0-17262 GCA_963754725.1 uncultured Planctomycetaceae bacterium | reverse complement strand
ATGCGGCCAGCGCCCGTGCGTGTGCAACAGGAGCAAGAAGGCGAAGGTGAAACTCGCCGATGGAAAGGTGCGGCACGATCCAGCACATGATGTGCACCACCTTCTGGCATCCCGACGGCACACCGATGTCCGCAGTGCAATTCATGGAGATGCTCTTTGGCAGTCTTCCGACGTTCTTCAAGACGAAGAAGAACTGCGCACCTGGTGGAGCGCGATACCCGCCGAAAGCTGTTGGAGGGACTTGCAGACAAGGGGTTCGGCAAGGGGACCAGATCGTCGGGATACGAGAAGATCATCGACCTAGCGTAACCACCTGTTCATGCCGTACGTCGCATATGCCATGCCGCCGCTGAACAACGTCGCGAGGAACGTGCCCAGCGTGCCCAGGTCGTCATCGGCCGGCAATTCAATAGAGCCGCCAGCAAGCGTTTCTGACGTTCGTGCTGGCCCACTACGTGAGCGTGGGTGTGGAGGAACTGGATCGCGACAAGCTTACGCCACTACTGCGGCTGAAATACCACGACTGCTCGCCGACGCCATCGCCGAGCTCGGCCGGCCGGAGGAGATTGGCCAGGTGTTCGCAGGATTTCAGCGGTATCTGTACGAGAAGCACGTGGCGGCATAGCCGTTGGATACCGTGGAGACATTGCCCCATTGCAGTCTGGCTGGGTGGCCACGCACTAGGCCGACCAGCAGCACGAGCCGAAGAACAATTCGGCACGCCGTTGTGGCGAATCTGCGTGTTGTATCGAATAGCCCCTTCTGCTTTCACGCGGGAGATTCCCCTCTCGGATTGTCGGCTCATTGTGTCCATGCAGAGTAGCTTTCAGAGGACAGCGGAATCGCCACCACTTCACGTGAGGGACTGCTATGCGATTGTCATCGATGGAATTGATTTGGCTCGCTATCTTGTGTGTATGCTGGCCGATAAGCGCGAGGAGTTGACGAAGGAGGAGTTGGCTGCACGGGACTTTTCCTTCCAGGGTGTCGGCATCGGAACTACTCGTGAAGACTTCCTCAAGAAATTCCCCAACGCCCAACTTCAAGCGGAGGACAAAACCAATCTGACACCCAACTACTTGGTGGCTCTTAATGGCGGTCAATTTTTGGGGGGCGAATTCTTCGAGGGGAGACTCTACGTACTTTCCATTTCATTCCCCGAGGACATGGTTGGAAGGAGTTGGTGGCAAACCGGTCTTCGAGAGAAAGTTAGACGACATTTGGCAGCTCGCCATCGAAAGTCAACGAGAGCTATTGTTGGGAGTTTCCCAATGTCAGTCGACGCCTAGCGTACAGCCGGGACGATAGCGTGACTTTGCTTTGCTTAGTCGACACGGCTGCGAATGAGCGGCGAATCAGTGCCCAGGCCAGCAAGCTAGACATCGGGTTTTGAGCTACGACGGCAATTCCGTCTACTGGGTTTGTTCCCCATAGGTCGGATCTTTGTTGCGGACGAAACAAAAGCCGCTAGTTGGACCGTCAATAGGATGCCGCTAACCGAAGCCCCAGGAATATCCCTTGGGGCTTCTTTGTTGCCACGTCCCTTCTCCAATTGCCCAGTTGATCAGCCGTCCTCGCCTATCGCCGCAATCATCACCGCCAGGATCGTGCGGTGGGCCTCCAGCTCGCCCGCGTCGTCCATGAGCAGCTTCCGCCACCAGCCCGGCAGACTCGCTGCACCTCAGGGTCTTCCACGTCGAACGGCAGTTGTCGTTTGGTGTCCATACCGGGTGAATCGCAAACGGGGAGCCAAAGCCATCAAGGATTCGCCAGAAAAACTCCGCGGCATATTCGCTCGGCCCACCACCCGACAGAGTCTCGACCCTGCGTATTTCCGCAATCTCCGGTCCGACGTGATTGCGTTCAACATGCGGCGGGGTTAGCTTGGGGTCGGCTGGGCTGGTGGCGGTGAAGGTGCAACTGAGAAACCACAAGCCGAAAGGGATGAGTCATGCGAAGGTTGATTGTCGGTAATAACAATGGGGGTGCTGGTAATCCATGCCCCTTCACTTTCAGGACATTGTTACGCGGACACACTTGAGCAACATCGTCGTGCGGCCGGCGACGTGATCGAGGGCACAAAGCGTTACGCAGCTTCGGTAACGTATTCAATAACAATAACGGTCTTATGGCGTTTCAGCCAGCGGAGTGGGGTTTTCGAATTCGATTTTCACGCGAGACAGACTCATCGCGTCACCGGGACAGGTCGGCTCTGGAAAGACAATTACCCGTGTCACGGCTCCCCCGGCATCAACTCATATCAGGCGAAGTCGTATACCTTGGCGAATTTGGCGGTGGAAAAGGGATTTTCAGTTCAGAGCGAGGATTACTTGTCCAGACTGGTGACATCATCGATGGTAGCGTTATTTCGAGTTTGGATGACGCCAGCATCAATGATCTCGGTGAGGTGGCGTACAGAGTGATCGCTGGCGCTGGCACAAAGAGCATGATACTCAAGGATAGTACGGTCTTGGTTAGGAATGGTGACGTATTAGGCGGCAACACCCTGAGAAGCTTCTCAGGTTCCCCGACAATAAACAACGCTGGGAAAATAGCCTACCTTGCAACTGATACAGCTAACAGAACGGGAGTCTACACGCTTGACTCTTTGGTTGTTTTGGCCTCAGAAACCATTGATGGCATTACCCTGCAGGGCTTTGGGACTAGCTCGTCTATCAATGACATTGGCGACGTTGTCTTCATGGGATCTGACGGAACACGTGTGGGGTCAGGGATCTTTCACCGGAATCCCGACTGATCAAATCGGGCGACCTAGTGGACGGAATGGCACTGAGTTCCTTTGGTTCACCGTCGATAAACAACAGTGGCGAGATTGCGTTCATGGGAATATTTGATGACTCCTCACGCGGTATTGTTCTTTACAGCCCTTCCCCCGTCCCCACTCCCTCCGCCCTCGTCAGCCTGCTGGGTATGGGGGTGACGATCGGTGCGATGGGGTGGTGGCGGAAGCGGCGACGCTGACTCAACCATTTGATGTCACCGTTCATACCCAGCCCCGCCACCACCTGGGGCTTTTCCATGCGCCACCGCGAGATCTTGTGCCGCATCCTATAGGCCCCCTCGGCCGTTTCCATATCCCCTGCCACAGAAACCCCTCCGGTGGGTGCAAAACATGAGTCGGGCGGGGGTTGGGAGATATCAGAGGGCGGTGCATTCAGGTTGGTGCCACCCTTATGGGTCCGGCACGCTAGAATCTCAACAACGGGTGGTCACGCCGATTGCAAACGGCGCAACCTTCAAGGCGACTCAGTGGGGACCGATCGCCTTTCTGCGGTTCCCCCTGGGTCGGCCCGACCTACAGAAAGGCGAAATCTCATGTCAACGGTCGATGTTGAGCGACTGCGCCATATTGCCGAGACGGTAAGGCAATTGCCCAGTTACTACACTGCTCGACCCATTGCTGCCCAGTACTTCAAACGCGTGAGCGAGGGGGCGAAGTTCATTTGTGAAGCAGTGACGCTTGGCGCGTTTCAGGGCGACCCAGTGATCCGCAAAAAGCTAAGGCATCCGAACTGTCATGACGAGCATGTTGTGCCGATGCCAGCCGGAGACATGCCTCTATGGAAGCTTCACGTTTGGTATGCGGTGGTTGACACGCTCGGCCTGAGTTGAACGAGGAACGATCGCGGTCGATTGTCAGAGACGCCAATGGACAGAAGGTCATGCTATCTGACACCAGCCCGAAAGAGGCGGAAATAGTGGCCAGGGCCATTGAGGCGGAGGCAGACCGGCTGGAGGCCCAAAGGAAGACCGGCCCGCCGGCCCCGCTCAAGTCAGAAGCGGTCACAGGCGTATCTTTGCGCGATGTGGCGTTTGCCATCGAAGGTGACGACAAGGTGGCTGCCGAAACTCTTAACCGTTGGTTGAAATCCGGCAAGATCAAGGCTAAGCCCATCGGTAAATGCCCACTCGATGGACGCTGCCAACTGTACCGATTGTTCGAAATCTTGGACGATATCAAGATCTTGGCGTCTCTGACCAAGCCGGAAGTTGAGAAGTACCGGATGGCACTTGTGGCAAAACAACGCATTCCTAAGTGAGGCAAATCTTGTTCGAAGTTGTTCGAAGTTGTTCGAACAGCCGAAACACGCGGTGTAATGGCCCCAGCGTCTTGAACCAAAGACTCGGAGGCCATCAACATGACTGCGTTTCTTCTCGAACGTTTGTACCCTACTGGCTGGCGTAGGGGAGGCGAACTTTTCTTCCGGCTGGCTGACGCGAACCGCGAAGCTGAGCGTATCGTCCACGATCACGATGCCCGTGGTGTGCGTGTTCTGCCCGTCCGTATCGGCGCTTCGGCAATCGTCGAACTCTACGCCGATGAATCTGCAGATTCCCAAGCGGCCGACGATCGGCAGGGGGTGGCCGATGCACAATAGCGCCCCCTTCACTAGACGCGCCCTCTGCTGACGCCCCAACAAGCTGCTGAGGCCCTGGCGATCAGCCCGCGCAAATTGTGGTCATTGACCGCTGCGCACGAACTTCCGTTCGTCCGGATTGGCCGTTGCGTGCGGTATCCCGTCGATGACCTGCGACAGTGGATCGAAGAGAAAATGAAAGGGGGCAGCACCCGATGAGCACCACCCCCACTGAGAAATTCCTCCACGCATTATACACGACGACCGGCGAAGACCCTCAGAAGAATGGAAAGGGATGGTCGGCCCGGTGTCCAGCACACGAAGATCGACACCCAAGCCTATCTGTGTCCGAAGGCGATGACGGGCGGACGCTAGTCCAGTGTCACGCTGGCTGTACGGTCGATGCGATCTGCGATGCGGTGGGGCTGCGGGTAGCCGACCTGATGCCCGATAACTCGTCTACGGCGTCTACGTCTACACAACCCCGCGAACTTCGGGAAAAACGGCAGTTCCGTAGACGTAGACAGTCAGAGACGGCCAAAACGTATGAGACCGCCAAGGCTGCGGTAGCGGCACTGGAACGTCAGCTCGGCAAGCGGTCGTCCCAGTGGACCTACCACGATGTCAATGGCGATCCGGTGGGCATCATCGTGCGATGGGACAAGGCCGGCGGTAAAGACATACGCCCAGTAGCCCGGCGCGGCGGTGGGTGGGTCATCGGCGCGATGCCCGAACCGAGGCCCCTGTACTGCCTGCCCGACCTGGCCGGCGCGGATCGTGTCTACATCACCGAAGGTGAGAAAGCGGCGGACGCGGCCCGCACGATCGGGCTGACGGCGACCACTTCTGCCCACGGTTCCAAAAGCGCGGACAAGACCGACTGGTCGCCCCTGGCGGGCAAGCAGTGCGTGATCCTGCCCGACAACGATGACCCTGGCACGAAGTATGCTGATACGGTGGCGGCGAACCTGATGAAGCTGAAGCCGGCCCCGGTGGTGTGCGCATCGTCGTGCTGCCCAACCTGCCGGACCACGGCGACATCGTGGACTGGATCGACGCACACGGCGATGCGGCTGAGCCGGACGAGCTGCGGCGATCGCTCGAGGCCCTGGAGGCCGACGCCGAGGTGATACAGCCTAATCGAACTGCGGCACGCATTGAGCGATTTCAGCCTTTCCCCACGGATGCCCTGCCCGAGCCGATACGAGGATTCGTTGTAGCCGGCGCGAAGGCGATCGGCTGCGATACGTCATATCTGGCCCTGCCAATGCTCACGGCCCAGGCTGCGGCGATCGGGAACACAAGGCGAGTCCAGTTGAAACGCGGATGGTCCGAACCGTCAATTTTATGGACCGCGATCGTGGGCGACTCCGGAACGATGAAAAGCCCCGCACTCGAGTTGGCGCTACGACCGATCCGCGACCGGCAACGCAAATCGCTGACCGAGTATACAGAACTGATGAACGACTACCGCGACGCTGAGTTGCGCGACGAACGCGATCTCGCTGCCTGGAAGAAATCCAAAGGCGGCGGTGATCCGCCCGACAAGCCTGAGGAACCCGTAGTCGAACGATTTTGGTGCGATGATCCGACAATCGAAGCCCTGGTGGTCCTGTTATTGAATCAATGGCGCGGTCTGCTGATGGTGCGTGATGAACTAGCCGGATGGATCGGCGGTTTTGATCGATACTCGCCAGGGAAAGGCGGTGACGTTGCGCGGTGGCTCGAGATTTTCGGTGGTCGGGCGATAGTGGTCGACCGGAAAACGGGCAGCCAGCGCACGCTGTATGTGCCGAGGGCTGCAGTAAGCGTAACTGGCGGGATCCAACCCGAAATCCTGCGTCAATGCCTCGGGCAGCAATACCGCGACAACGGGGTAGCCGCGCGGCCTGTTGCTGGCCTACCCGCCGCGTACGCCAAAACGATGGACTGAGGCCGACATTGACCCGTGCAAGGAGGCGGAAATAGCTAGGTTGCTGGACAGACTGTATTCGCTGCATCCGGAGACGGGCGATGATGGTAAGCCATTCCCCAAAACTATCGGATTAACCTCGGAGGCGAAAACGGCGTGGGTGACGTTCTACAACGAACACGCCCAAGAACACGTCGAGTTGTCCGGCGACCTATCCGCTGTGTGGTCAAAGCTCGAAGGATACGCGGCACGGTTTGCGTTGGTGATCCACTACGCGCGATGGGCCGCGAACGACCCTAGCCTGGAAACAACCGATACGGTGGACCGAGCGAGTATCGATGCCGGTATCCGGATATCAAGATGGTTCGGGCGGGAGGCCCGGCGAGTCTACTCGATTCTCGACGAAAATGGCGAAGACAGCGACCAACGCCGGCTGATCGAGTGGATTGAACGCAAAGGCGGATCGGTGACGGCCCGCGAAGTTCAACAAGGGCATCGGCAATACGACACGGCCCAGGATGCAGAAGCGGCCCTGGAAGACCTTGTGAAGGCCGGCTACGGCCAGTGGCATGACGCCCCACCTGGCCCCAAGGGTGGACGCCCATCGAGAGTATTCCACCTGTCTACGGTGTCTACGTCTACACAACCGGCTAAGACTCGGGATTCAGAGGGTTTCGTAGACGTAGACAGTGTAGACGCCCCCGAAACGCAACCTGATGACGATTGGGGGGAACTGTGAGCGCCGCCGACCTGATGTTCGACTTGGCTCGGTCGGGAATCCGCATTGAGGCCCACGGCGATCGGCTGCGGTACTCGCCTCGGTCGGCGGTGACGCCCGACCTGGCTGAACGAATGAAGACCCACAAGAGTGAGTTGCTGGCGATCCTGCGGGGTGGGCGCACGACAATCTTATGCCCCTGGTGCCGGCGGACCACACTCTTTGATGGAAGACGCGGTGTGTGGTGCACAGACTGTGAGCGACTGGCGTGGTTGTATGAACCCCATGGCGCAGTCATCCGTGCCGATCACGCCAATCATGAAGTCATTGACCCGCCCGACCCCTGCCCAGAATGTGGCACGCTGGAGTTGTGGCAGACGCTGGAGGGCAACTGGCGGTGCCTGCGGTGCGATCCGCCAACAAGGCGCGGCGACTGTGGGAACGCGTGCCACTGCTAACACCGCCGGCCGACCGACAGCGTTGACAAACCGTCGCCATACAAACTACACTACATGCAGCACAAATTACATGTTAATGTCAATTTCTACATGAACGAGGTGGCGTTGTGGCACGATCGAAGGGCGACTTTGAAGAACTGGCGTTCAAGCTTTCTACCGTTTTCAAGCCAACAACGCCCATCAACCGAGAGGACTTGTTTGCCGGTCGCCAGTCCCAGACCCGAGATGTGGTCGATGCCATCAACCAGGTCGGCCAGCACGCAGTACTCTTCGGGGAACGCGGTGTAGGAAAAACTTCGCTCACGAACATGATTGCTTTCAAGCTGCGTTCGTCGGCTGAGGTGTTACTAACGGTCAGCATCAACTGCAACTCGCAGGATACTTTCGACAGCATTTGGAAGAGAGTGTTTCGCGAGATTGCGTTTCGAGCGGAGGGACGACTCGAACTCGAGGAAGGTACAAGCGAAACATTGACGAAACTCATCGAGGGGTACGACCCAATTGACCCCGACACTGTACGTCGTGCGTTCGAGCAGATTGGCCGACAGGCAGTTCTTGTGGTTTTCATCGATGAGTTTGATACTGTCATGAACCCGGAAGCTTGCGACACCATGTCTGACACCATCAAATATCTCTCAGACCGTGGCACGCCAGGCACCGTTGTTCTCGTTGGTGTTGCCGATAGCGTGACGGATCTAGTTGCATGCCACCAATCGGTTGAACGCTGCTTAATGCAGATCGCGTTACCCCGAATGTCACGCGATGAAATCGAGGAGATTTTGACCAAGGGACTTAAAGCCCTGGAAATGAAGATCGCTGACGGGGCCTCGCATGAAGTATCGCGATTGGCGAGTGGGCTACCACACTATGCGCATTTGCTTGGCCTCCACGCTGGTCGTGCGGCGGCTGAGGATGTATCCGAAACCATTACGAATGAACACGTGAGCAACGCCATCAAGACAGCCATTGACAAGGTTCAGGGAACGATTCTAGCCGAGTATTCAAAGGCAACAACGAGCTCTCGACAAGACGCAAGGTACAGGGAAGTGCTGCTTGCGTGCGCTATGGCCGATGCGGACGATCTTGGATGGTTCTACGCACGAAATGTTCGACCGCCGCTCGAGCGCATCGTCAGGAGAGAGTTCAGGATCGAAGCCTTTGCGAGGCACTTACACGCGTTCGCTGACACCCAGAGAGGTCCGGTTCTGCGAAAGGACGAGCACTCCGGGCGACCTAGATATCGATTCATCAACCCACTACTTCAGCCTTACGTGTTACTGAATGGTTTGGCTACCCGTCTGATTGCAGAAGAGGATCTAAAGGAAACACGGGACAAGCGTGATCCGCAGGGTCGGCTGTTTTAGCTGTCCAAAACAGGCCCACAATTGGCGCGGATGAAACACTTTCTGTGGACGATCTGTGAAAGGTGTGTTGAGAATGGCATCGTTATTCAAACGCGGCGGGAAGAAGGCCAAAGGCTACTGGTACGCCTCTTGGTTTGATCACACCGGCAAGCGCCGGACGAAGTGCACTCGGACCACGGACAAGGCGACGGCCGAACGCATCGCCAATAAGCGTGAGGCCGATGCGGCCCTGCGGCGGGATGGAGTGATCGACCCAACCCTAGATGCGATCAGCCGGGAATCCCAGCGAACGATAGAATCGCACCTGACCGACTACGAAAGCAAGCTGCGGGTGGCGAATCGTACCGATAACCATGTTCGCCGAACGGTCGAATTTGTGCGGCACCATATCGAAATGGGCTGGATTCAAAATTGCGGCTGACATCACAGCCGATGGGGTGAATCGCTACGCCGGCAAACTGCGGGATGATGGACGATCGGCGCGAACCGTCCAAGCGTACCTGACCGGCATCAAGGGATTCACTAAATGGCTGACCGAGAACCACAAACTGCCGCGCAACCCCCTGGCGTCGGTGCGGAAGCCAAATCCCAAAGCTGACCGGCGGCACGAACGTCGGATGCTGCTGCCTGAAGAATGGCTGCGACTAGAGAAGGCAACCATGACCGGCCCAGCAAGACACGGAATGTCCGGCCCGGCACGGGTGCTACTGTACAACACGGCGATTCAATCCGGGCTGCGATCCAACGAACTGCGAAGCCTGACCCGAGGTCGGCTGGTCTGCAACGCCAATCCGCCCTTTATCACCTGCAAGGCGGGCAACACAAAGAACTGCGAGATGGCCCGACAGTTTATTCAACCAGAACTTGCGGCAGATCTGCGGGCACACATTACTGCCAAGGCACCACAAGCCCCAGTGTTCAATTTGCCGCACGAAACCGACATGGCGGGGATGCTGCGGGCTGATCTTGCCGAGGCACGTCGGCTGTGGATCAAAGAGGCGGTGGACGATCCCGACGAATACGCCCAGCGCGAGCAGAGTGACTTTCTGGCCGAAGTGAATCACGAAGGCGAGGTGCTCGACTTCCATTCACTACGGCACACCTGCGGCGCATGGCTCGCAATGACGGGCGCACACCCGAAGGTCGTCCAGACAGTGATGCGTCATTCGGTCATCACGTTGACGATGGACACCTACGGACACCTGTTCCCAGGCCAAGAGGCTGATGCGGTGGCCCGGATGCGTGACATCCTGACTGCCCCGACCGAGGCCCTGAGAGCGACGGGCACCGATGACGTGGCGGTCAAGGCCCCAAGCGGCGAGCGCGCGTGCGCAGCAGTTGGGACGCGAAACGGTGCGAAACAGAAATCAGGATGCGAAGCGGTGCGAAACGTCGGCCAAGCCGGATTCCCTGAGAATTGCCACGTTAGACGATGATGTGCGACGGGATGCGAGTGGTGGCGAGAACCCGACAACGCTGACTCATAATCCCTTGGTCGGGGGTTCGAATCCCTCCGGGCCTATTGCTGTTTTCTCGGGAATCCCAGCCGCGACTCACAACGGAGTCCCCCGTTACGCGAGCGTCGAGAGTGCAAAACGGTGCAATCTGTATCGTCTCCGCGGCAAATTGAATGGCACCCATACCCGGTGATCATCGATCTGGCCGGGCTGGCGATCCCGTCGCAGACACGGCCGGCGTTACCAAGACGGATCCCCCGCGTGCCGCATTGTGCGGACGCAACACAACTGGGGTCATTCGCCCGGTCCGGGCATTCCTTTTTTGAATGCCGTCTCGGAAAACCCCGATCGTCCGCCGAGGCAACCCGATTCCCCGATCGTCTCCCCAAGGGCAGTTTTCGTCCCCGAAACGGGTCGGCAGGGAAGTAAGGACGTGCTGCGGAGCAGTCAATCATCGACCTTGTGGGTGGTGGGCATGCAAGCTATACTCCGGCCCGCTTTCTTGTAAGTCACCAGCGATCCCGTTGCAGGCGACAATACCTGCCGACACCGGAAATGACTCCCCCAATGCGCGAAAAGGAGTTCGCTCATGGTGTGCCGGACCGCGTTCATTCTGGGTTTGGTGTGGGGGTTGCTCGGGTCCGGATCGTTCGTCCGTGGGCAGGCCCTGGGATCTTGGGCCCATCCCGATCAGGTAGAGATTCGCGGTGCCGCTGCGTTCAACTCCCAGAGTATCGTGCACGCGCTGAAGAAGGACACTGCGCTCATCACCGCCGCCGCCCGGGAAGTGCCGGTGGCGGAGTACGTGGCGTTATTGGAGCAGCGCGGCGTGTGAAGGTTACTTGCAGGCCGGTTACGGCCAGGTGCGAGTGGTCGCGACGGTCGGCAGTGCCGGTGGTGGCAGGGTGGTCTTGGAAATCGACGAAGGACCGCAATTCCACAGCGGGGCGATCGAGGTTTCCGGTCTGTCGCCGGAGCTGGAGGACGCGGTGCGTCGACGCGTCGTGTGTCGCAATACCGACCCTGGCGACAGTCCTGCGAAGACCGCCTCACCGGTGGCGCCGCCATTCTTCTCATTCGATCACCGGTGCCCGCAGCAGGCGAAGCAGCCGGAGAACCAGGGGAACCGGCTGCCCGCTTCCGGGTCGCAGCGGCCGCCAGGGGCAGCGCCACCGACGCGGACGGCCAGCGAATCCTCTTTGTGGAAAGCAGAGAAGCCGGCGCGTCTGGACACCGTGCAACTGCGGCGACTGCGGGAGCGAGTGCGATTGGCGTTGGCCGATGCCGGTTATCCTGCGGCGGAGTTCGAACTGGCGTTCGCGTATCACGACCAGTTGGCCGACTTGAAGATCCAGGTCACCAAGCTGGGTGCCGTCGCTGTCGTGGCGGACATCGCCGTACAGGGTAACCACAAAGACACGGACGAGGAGATCATCCGTTTCACCGGTTTGCGGGTGGGAGAACCGTGGACAGCACAGCGTCGGGAAGCAGTGCGGGTCTGTCTGCTCGATGCGGCCCGATACATGGAGCACCGTGTCGACGAGCAGATCACGGCGGAGCAAGTGCGTTTGACGATTCACGTGACCGAGTATCCGGCGGCACCGCCATTGAGTGGCGAAGCCAGTCCGGAAGAGCAGGTGTGTTTCAAGTATCGGGACTGGTTGGAGCGGGGCGCGGGCTACCAGATGGACCAGATCTTGACGGCGACATCGGAAGACTTTGAAGGCTCACTCGTGTTGTCGCCTCGTGAGGGATTGATTGCGGAGGCGGCCATCGGCACAACGGAAGCTCATCGAGAGAGCACGCGCTGCTGTCTGGTGCTCACCAGTACGGAGTTGCAGTTGTACCTGGCACAGCCACGTTGGAAGATGCGTCTGAAGAACACGTTCGGCGTACTGCGCTATGTATCTCACCTGCGCGTATCACTGACGGAGCAGGGCAAGATCGGGCGGCAATACAGCTTTGACGCGCACATGCAGAGTCCGGAGCCGGGAGGTCCGCCGGCGTCCACGGGACTGACCTTGAGCATCGCGCCACTGGTCTATCGGGCCCTTGCGCACGATAATCTGGTGCGTGTCGAGTGGCAGGGGGAGGAACTGATTCTCTGGAAGACCACCGGAGTCGTGCGGCTGGAAACGACGACCGGCGCGCTGCGGGAGATCACGGGGGCGCGAGACGGCAACCAGTACAGGGTCCAGGTGGTTTCCGACGCTTACCGCGCCCGCCGAAATCAACTGGAGATCGCTACCGGGGATTGGCGCGAGTTTCCCGACCCGGTCGCAGACTGGGTTCGAGCGTGGAGTTCTTCTGCGCCTGGCTGTCGCGATTCATGGTCGTCTCCTGTCGCAAGCTGGATGAGACCAAGCGAATTGACCGCCGCCGCTGGGAACCGCACGTGGCGCTGGCCGGCCGACTCGCCGGACTCGGACTGCTGGATCCGATTGAGCAGTGGTGGTTCGCGCCGCGGGAGAACAAGCGGAAGAGCTTCGAGATTCCGTCCGAGGACGGAGCGACGTCCGGAGGGTTGGTCGGGTCGGCGCTCACCGCCGTGAAGAGCGCGGTGGACGAACCCAGCGAGGAGGGGCAGTGGCCGGCGTTCATGCTCCAGCAGACCTGCTCGTTGCTGAGCGGTCAGCGCGCGGCGGCCGGCACCACGGCCCGCGAAATCTGCGAACGATTCGACTTCGGCCCGCTCGCGTGTTGTGCCGGAGCGATGCTCCTGGCCAAGAACCAGTCGGATCTGTCCGAGGAGATGGCGGCCATCGGGTTGCAGCGACTGGATCGGGAGAGTTACCTGCGCGATTGCCAGACGCTGTTCGACCCTGCTCATCCGATTGGCGTCGTCAGTCGTTGTTGGTGCGGCGTGTTGGCACAGTTGACGCCGCGCGAGATTAACCTGATCGACTCGTACTTGGGCGAATGCGGGATGCTGCATCGCTGCGCGCAGGCGTTTCAGCGTCACGCCACAGCGGAAGATCCTCCGCTGGCGGCCGCCAGCGAGTTGTGGGACCAGTGGCTTCACGACTATCTGAATGCGAAGTTACACGCACTGCAGGGCGTCGACCCACTGCTTTCATCCCCCTTTCCGCTACCCACGCTGCAACGTTGACCCCCGCGAAAGACGCACGGTCGATCCTGCGGTTCCAGCTTGCGGTTGGCAGCGATGTCCCAGCGATAAATCGCTGGGCGATTATCGGCCGTCCCTACGGGACGAACAAGTTGGCCCCAGGAAGTGATCTACCCGCACAAAGCGCAGAGGCACATGGGCCAGATCGCAACGGGCGACGAGGCGGCAGAGCAATTCTGCGCGCACCAGCCAATCGGCCGTGTCGTCGCCCACGTGGGCCAGTGTCGCGTCCGAGGGCAGATCTCGGGTCATTTGGGCATCCTTTCCTATCCCGGCGATTCGAAACAGACTCTCGCGGTATTTGCGACGGTTCCGCGTGCCATCTCCAGAAGATGCGGCCCGGGCAGGACCCGTTCGCACCGTGTCGCACGTCGTCGCAGACGAAGAGTCGAAGTAGCAGTGAGTGAATTGAATTTCAGCGTCTACTGTCTACGAAACCTGTGAAATCCTCGAGAATTGCGAGGTTTCGCAGACGTAGACAACGTCCATCCCGCGTTGGAACGCCTCGGCCGCCATTTGGCGGACGACCGTTCACAGGCTACAATGGTCGTGAACTGCGAGGTCATCATGGCGACGGACATCACCTATCCGCATATTGAAAAGAACCCTGGGCAGCCGGCCTGTCTGAGGCGCATTCCGCGTATCCGTGTCGCTCAGATCGCCATGGATTACCTCGCTCATGGCTGGTCGACGGATGAGATGTGCCGCCAGCACTCGTACCTCCGGCCAGCCGAAGCTCACGCCGCGATGGGCTACTACTACTTTGACCATCAAGCGGAAATCGATGCGGAGATCCAGCAAGAACTATCTGACTTAGACGCATCCCGGCGTCAATTTCCGGACACTCCCTTCGTGGCGCGGTTACGTGTTCAAGGGAGACTGTAAGAGGCTTCTTATCCGCTTCACCCAAATGCCCTGTGGAAATGTGGGTGTCCCAGTTTCTCCGCTGAAGTAGGTAGCCTGAGTGGCCAGTCCGGCCCTGTTTGTGTACTATGTGTAGTGGAATGCAGAAGCAGAAGGTGAGTACCTCGTGTCCACGACACTCGACAGCATGTTGGTGAGAACGCCAGACGCTTGTGGCGGCAGAGTCCGTATCGATGGAACACGCATTACTGTCCATCGGATTGCGGTGCTTTACATCCAAGGTCAGAACGCCGAGGACATTGCGCAGTGTTACCCCTTCCTGACGTTGAGCCAGATCTATACGGCGCTGGCGTACTTTCACGCCAATCGTGCTGAGATCGAATCGGAACTGGCTGCCCTGGACGCGGACTACGACGAGTTGAAGCAGCCGTCGGCGTGAGGAAGTCAACATGGGTCATGTTCGTCTGTATGTGGACGAAGATGCTTCCGAAACGGCGGTCATCGTCGGGCTGCGTGCTCGCGGTGTCGAACTTCTGACAACTTGGGAGGCAGGTCGCTTAGGATTATCCGACGCAAATCAGTTGGCGTTTGCTGCTGATCAAGGACGAACACTTTACACTTTCAATGCGCGCGACTTTGCTCGCCTGCACAAGGATATCCTTCAGGCGGGAGGTTCCCATTCGGGCATTATCGTCCTTCCGGAACAGCGTTACTCGGTCGGTGAGAAGATTCGCCGCGTGGCCGCCTTCGTTCACGCCTCAACAGCCGAATCGCTCAAGAATCGCATCGAATACCTCTGACGTGACCGGCAGCCCCGTACGGTAGTACGATTGCCAAGTCGCAGTCAATTGCGTTATCCACACCCGACTGCCGCGCCTTGTGCTGCGCGGGGCCAAGAATCTGCTTGTTTCTCAGGGATTTCGCCAATTTCGACCAGCCTCATAATCCCTTGGTCGGGGGTGCGAATCCCTCCGGGCCTATTGCTGATTTCTCGAGAATCTGCGGAGTCACTTCAGCCGAATGTACGTAGTGGACGGCTGCAGTGGCTGGTCCGCTCCGTCCATCTTCGCCTCGATCTGTTCGAGTCGGACCTTGTTGCCATCAATCTTGACTAATCGCGATCTAATCACCAGGGTCTTCTCGCCTTCCGCCGGAAGACTACCTTCTATTATCCACACACCTTCCTTCTCGGATCGCAAGGTGGACGTCAACAAGCCGGCCTCGATGAACCACCACATTGTGGCCTGCTTCGTATTGGGGTCGATGCCGAAGATGCCCATCCCCGCCGTCGGGTCGTCGACTACGATTTCGACGAAGCGCCGGCCGGGGATCCAGCGATACTGGTGAGAGCCTGATTGCCCTTCGGCCTGCCAGGATCCGCCTACGGCATGCTTCGCGTACGATCGAAACACTCTCTCTGCTTCCGTTTCTGCAGCTGTCTCGGTCTCATCGGTCTCATCGACCGGCGGGTCTGCGGTAATCGTGCCCGGGTGGCGCGTCCAGGTCTGGCTCGGTGCCAACGTTGCCTGTTTCTCGCCATCAACAATCCATTCAATGGATTCCTGGAGGATTTCATCCTTGCCAACGGTCGTAAACCTGCTCTTGGACGAGACGGCTTTGCCTTCCACGTTCACGCCCTGCGAAGTCCAGATCCATATGCCGGGCTCATCCAATGCCGCGGTTGCCACAAAAGACATGCGAGGAAGAAACCACCACGCCGTGAGTTTGTCCGTCGCTGGATCAACTCCCAGCAGCACGACAGCCGCCGTTCTCTTTCCGTCACTGCTCGCACTCATGCGGAGGAATTTGTCACCCGCGATGAAACGATATTCGTGCACCACTTCTATCATCCTGCCAGTGCGTGTTACTTTTCCATCAACCATCTCGGTCGCTTCAACGGTAGATTTCCATACTCCACCAACCAGGCTGTCCGCGTACTCCTTGAAGGCTTTCTCGCCTGTCGTTTCCTCCGCCTGCACAGTGATTGCCCAACCTGAGAGCAACACGAGAATCGGCCCAACAACGCTGCGTGTCATAGCCTGGGTCTCCTGCAAAGATTTTACGAAGGGTACTGCGAACAGGGTCCTTGTAATCTATTTCTTTTCGATTTGCGATGAGGGGTCGCAGGGGTCGCGTCTTCCTTTCCTGCGAGCATCTACCGTTCTGATCCTGTGTAGCGACTCATCGATCGATCAGCAGCACGGCATGCAACCCGTCTTCGAGAAACGTCAAGGTCACGGTCAGGCCGGAGAATCCGCGCAGCATCGTGTCGATAGCGGCGTTGTCCTGCGGCACAGCCGCCTGTCGGGGATCCAGAGCGGTACCGTGGTGGGAGCAGCGCACGCCCATTCCGTCACGCACGTATTGCCCTCCGGCCGGGCAGAAGAAATGCAAACCGTAGAGCTGCCGCGCAGCCGCTTCGAATGTGGCCGCCTGGTCCTCCGCGCCCGGTTCCGCCGACGACTCGGCCGGCAGCATGCGAGCGACACTGGACAGGCGCCCGACATTCTCGAGGCAGGACTGTCGATGCTGCTCGGCCCATCCCAGTCGATAGCTGGGCAGCACCTCTTGCCAACGCTCGGGACGGATGCGGATCATGGCATGCGCCTGGAGATCTGACCGGTGGTCAGAGTGGTCTGCCGCCTCGCCCGCACTGGCCAGTTTGGCGGCTAAGTCCTCCAGGATGTACGGCTTGCTGGCAATGTACAGATTCGTTCCGAGCCGGGCCCAGAAGAATCGCCACTTGACGGGCCCCAGCTGCAGGCCGAAGCTGCGAGCCGACACGTCGCCAGCCAACGGCAGCCGGTAAAAGTCCTGCTCCAGCGAGAAGAATCCTGGTTCTTCCGCATGCCGCACCTGGGCCGCCAGATTCCCGTCCAGCTTTTCCAGAAATGTGTCGGCTACCTGCGGGTCATCCAGCGGAACGGACACGTAAACCGGCGAATTCAGCGATGCACCCAGAAACGCAATGGGAAGTAACTCA
>CAVWHV010000010.1:0-171956 GCA_963754725.1 uncultured Planctomycetaceae bacterium | reverse complement strand
TGTCACGCACCAGCGACGATCTGCAACTGCTCGCGCGCGGTGCGTTCTCCGTGTCGCTCCAGCAATTGACCATGTCGGCGCTGGCCAACTGCGAGTTTCCCGACAAGACACCCAACGAACCGGACCGCTGGAACTGGATCCACTGCCAGGTGCGACTGGCGAAGAAACGCAATCCGACCGAGTTGATCATGCCGGATCTCTCGGGCGAGGCGATTCTGGAAGAGGTGGACCATCCGCACACGTATCCGGTGATTCGGGCCTTCCTGACCAAGTGTGCCGGCGTGCTGATTCTCGTCGATGCCGTGCGGTTGATGGAGGGGGAGAAGGACCAGGACTTCTTCGCCATGAAAATGCTGACCTATCTGTGCGAGCTGGATGATGATCCGAAGAACGGCTGGCCGAATCGTCCGATCAGCATCATCTTCACGAAGGCCGACCAGTGCGAACCGTGCTTTGACGACGCCGCCGAATTCGCCCGCAAGCATGCTCCCGGCCTGTGGCAGCACTGCCAACAGCGTTTTTCCGCACCAGTTCTTTGCCGCGGGAGTGGCGGGCGCGTGCGCCTTCCAGATGGAGTTGGGCGGGACGCGCCAAGTGCCGCTGCGGGTCGAGCCGCGCGGCGTGATCGATCCGTTTCGCTGGATGGTCGACCAGATCGGCCAGTAGAGTGGTCGCCGTCCGTCGGCCCGGTGTGCCGCAGCAGACGGCGGCTGGTAGTGTGAGCCTCCTGGTTGAAGGGGAGCGGCGTGTTCGTCGAGCAGGCGATATTCACCTCCGTGCGCAGTGGTCGGAATGAAGGGTATCAGATCGCGGCGGCGAGTCCTGGCGTCACGCTGGCCGACAAGCGCGAGCTGGCGCAGTGGGGGCCGGGCCACGATTCGCTCTACGATGCGCGTCCCACGGCCGAAAGTATCAACTGCCACCGCCTGGAGAATGGTCGATACTGCCTGTCGCGGACGGCCTGTGCCGGACGTGAATACAGTGGCCGCGGTGGGTTCAAGGTCTACACGCAATACTTCCTGCTGTCGGAGGAGCTGCTGCGACGGTTCGCCAATCATCCGCTCCGCGTGATGGAAGCCTTAGTGGTCTCAGGACGCGCCACCGTGCTGTCGCCCGTCCCCGACCAGTTGAGTCCGGTGACCATTCCGGGGCGCGCGACCGCCGCGAAGACGGCGGACATCGAGCGGCTCTGCCAGGTGATTGGGCCCGAGCGACTCGCGTCGCTGCTGTCCGCAGCGCTCAGGACGCCGGTCCTGGGCGTCTGCGCCCCGGTGCCGCCACAACGTCTGTTGGGAGGCCTGTTGGAACTGATTCCACCTCCGCTGCGCACGCAGTTCTCGCTGACTACCGGGCTGAGCGTGTCGCCGCGCCGTCCGTATCGAGTGGCGATGCTGCCGGACGATCGCGAAGAGCAACACCAGGCAATGCGCCTGGTGCACCTCACGGCGATCGATCTGCATCACGATCCGCCGGCGAAATTCGCTGCCCAGAGCGGTTGGCCGCTGCTGATCTACGATCTGTTGCGACAGCGCCGATTCGCCGAATTGGCGGGCGTGATCCAGTCCACGACAGACACCTGCGAGACCGACACGGATCTGCTGGCCGAACAGGCGCGGGCCGGCCTGGCGAGAACGGCCGACGCGTGCGAACTGATCACGCCGTTTTCGTCATGAGATCGCGGAACTGGCGGAACAGGTACCGGCTGTCGTGCGGCCCAGCCGAGGCTTCCGGATGGTACTGCACGCTGAACGCCGCCACCTCGCCGATGGCGCAGGCCCGCAATCGTCTGGTCATTCAGGTTCCGGTGCGTGATCACCAGGTCTGCCGGCAGCGAGGCTTCCTCCACCGCAAAACCGTGGTTCTGGGCCGTGATCTCCACGCTGCCGGTCTCGAGGTTCAGCACCGGTTGATTCGCGCCGCGGTGACCGAACTTGAGCTTGAACGTCTTCGCGCCGCAGGCCAGCGCCATCAACTGATGCCCGAGGCAAATGCCGAAGATCGGGCGCTGGCCCAGCAATTGGGAAATCGTGCGTATGGCGTACTCCACCGGTTCGGGATCGCCGGGCCCGTTGGACAGAAACACGCCATCCGGCTCCAACGCCAGGATCTCATCGGCGGTCAGCGTGCCGGGTACAATGGTCACGCGACAACCTTCCTCGACCAGGTGCCGCGAGATATTCCACTTCATGCCAAAATCCAACGCGACCACGTGCAGCGGACGCCTGGTGGCCGGTTCGTGCACCGGGGGGGTTAGATGAGCCCACGGGCTGAGTCCATCCTGCCAGGTCCGCGATTCTGACGGCATGACTTCGCGGACCAGATCCCGTCCGACCAGACCGGGACTTGCCAGGGCTTTGTGCACCAGACTGGCGTCATCGAGATCAACCGAAGAGAGCACACCCTTCAGGGCACCCTGCGAACGGATATGCCGCACGAGGCGGCGCGTGTCGATCTCCGCCAGCCCCACGATGCCGTGCCGCTGGAGATAGTCGTCCAACGCGCCGTGAGCGCGGAAATTGCTCGACACCCGACTGTTCTCGCGGACGATGAACCCGGCCAAATGCGGGCGGTCACTCTCGACGTCCTCCGCGTTGACGCCGTAGTTGCCGATCTCGGGATAGGTCATCGTGACGATCTGACCGCGATAACTCGGGTCGGTCAGAATCTCCTGGTAACCGGTCATCGAAGTGTTGAAAACGACCTCGCCGTCAACTTCCCCGGTGGCCCCAAAAGATATTCCCGTGAAAACAGTTCCGTCTTCCAGGGCAAGCTTTGCTGGTTGGGTCATCGTCCCTTGTCACACAAACAGGTCTGGATGTGCGGTTCGTCGGATGCAAATGAGTGAGTTAAAGTCCCGGCTCGAATCGGCCCGATACCCAAAATACGGCTGTGGGTCTCCGGGCGACGGAAAACTATCCGCTGTCCGGGCAGCCTAAAACCGGAGGACTCTTGTTGCGGCGAACAAGGGTCCTCTTTTTATTGCGTCGAGCCTGTTCACTCACGGATTAAGTTCACCGCCGAATCGCGTTCGCCTCGCAACGGTGGGGCTCTTGTTGCGCAGTCCGCAGCCCCGCGAGCCGATCTTCCGCGGGATCCGCGCAGTGGCCGCAGCCCATCCTGGGCGGATTATACCGATCACCTTCCGCCCCGAACAGGACCCGCCGCCGCGGGCCGGCCGCCGCGTTATGCTTCCCGCTGCAGGCACCGTCCGATCTGGCGCACCGCTTGCCGCAGGCGGTTCTCGTTCTCTACCAGCGCCATCCGCACGTACCCCTCGCCAGCCGGCCCGAATCCGCTTCCTGGGCTGACTGCCACATCCGCCTTTTCCAGCAGGTGCATGGCAAAGTCCATGGTGCTCATCGCCTTGCACCAACGGTCGGGTACCTTGGCCCAGACGAACATGCCGGCCTTCGGGACGTTCATCTCCCAACCGATGCGTTGCAGACCCTCCACCAGCACATCGCGGCGGCCCTGGTACTTTGCCGATTGTTCCTCCACCGCGGCTTCGGTATGCCGCAACGCCACGATGGCGGCGATCTGGATGGCCTGAAACATCCCGTAGTCGTAATAGCCCTTGATCATCCCCAGCCCGCGAATCATCTCCGCATTGCCACAACAGTACCCGACGCGCCAGCCCGCCATGTTGTAGCCCTTGCTCATCGTCGTGAACTCCACGCCCACGTCGACGGCGCCAGGAGCGGCTAGAAAACTGGGCGGACGATACCCCTCGAAAGCCACGTCCGCGTAAGCGAAGTCGCTGATCACCATGAATCCGTACCGTTTGGCCAGCCGCACGACCTCGATGAAAAACTCGGCCTCCACCGTCACCGTCGACGGATTGTGCGGATAATTCACAATCAGCAACTTGGGACGCGGATAGAGGTGCTCGCACGTGTAAGCGATGTTGGACAGGAACTTCTCGCTCTCCGAAACTTCCAAGGCGATCACGTTCCCGGCCGCCAGTGCCACGGCATACATGTGCACGGGGAAATAGGGAGCGGGAATGATGGCCGTGTCCCCGGCACCCATCAGTGCCAGGCACATGTGGCTGAAGCCCTCTTTCGAGCCGAGACAGACCATCACCTCCGATTCCGGATCCAACCGGACCCCGTAACGCGTGAGGTACTTGCTCGCCACCTGCCGGCGGAGATTCAAGATCCCTTTGGAGTCGCTGTAGCCGTGGTTGCTCACGTCGCGGGCGGCCTCGGCCAGCTTCTCGATCACCTGGGTCTCGGGCGGATCGGAGGGGTTTCCCATCCCCAGGTCGATCACATCGTGCCCTTCGCGTCGCTTGCGGTACAGCAGGGCGTTGATGCGCCCGAACATGTAGGGTGGCAGGCGATGGACGCGAGCTGCCAACTGGACTTGAAATGGGGTCCTGTCACCGGAAGAGTCTTCTTGGTTCATCGCAGGTTGACCGTGTGTCCTTTCAATTGGTGCCAGCGGGGGCTGGTTCGTTGGGGCGGACCTGAAGTGAGTTTAGCAGTTCCTGAAATGGTTGGGGGTCCTGGGATTTTTGAGTAGCTTCCTGCAGCTGTTCGATCGCCTCGGCGATCCGGCGGGCGGCCAGGAGCGTCTCGATCAATTGACGCCGCAGGTCATCGTCGTTGGGAGCCAGTCGCCGTGCCTGCCGGAGGGCCTCGATCGCTTCGTCATCGTTTCCGATCGCGACCAGGGCTCGTCCGAACACGCGATACGAATCGACCTGGGCCGGACTCAAACAGGTCGCCTCCCGCAGGGCCGCGACGGCCGCCGCCGGTTCGCCCAGCTCCAGGCACACGCATCCCAGGCAGGCATACGCCTCGTCATAATCGGGCTTGAGTTCGACCGTCCGCTCAAACTGCTGGCGGGCCTGTTCTTTCTCTCCCTTGGCCAGATGTACTCGGCCGCGCAAGTACACTAAGTCGGGCGAATCCGGATGTTGCGCCAGGGTCTCATCCAGATAGTTCTGTGCTTCGTCGTACCGCTGGACGTCGACCAGTGTAGCAGCCAGCTTTTCTTTGGCGATGAAGTTCTCCGGCTCGGACTCGACGATTTGACGCAGTCGTTGGAGACACCCGTCCATGTCCCCGCGGGCTCGCAAGATCTCGGCCAGCGTGTTCAGCATGCTTGCGTCGCGCAGGTACACGGCCCCGAACCCCATTTCCGGATCGTCCCAGACGGGGACACCGGCCGGTAGCAACTCGGTCTGTTCAATCTCGGCGTCCGCGGCGTCTGTATCGCCCAATCGTTGATAGATGCGGGCCAGCAATTCGTGGACATCGCGTCGATTCCCCTGGGGCGAGCGAGCCGCGGCTTGGGCCCACTGCAGACTCGCCTCGGTGGCACCACGTTGGAACAACAAGCGAGCCTGGAGCAGTTGGGCCCGGGCGCTTCCCGGATCCTTCTCCAAAGCGATGTCCAGGTGCTGTTCACACTCTTCGAGTTGTCGCAAGTCGAAGAGCCATTCGGCCAGTCGCAAACGCAGCGGCAGCCGGGTCGGCGCTTTCTCCACGGCACGTTGGAACGCTCGCCGGGACTTGTCCGCATCCCACACGCCCATCGCCATTCCCAGGTAGTACGGCCAGCGGTAGTCGGCGGGTTCTCGGGCCTCGGCGGCCTCGAAACAATCCCCGGCTTCTTTGCGGAAGCCGTGTGCCAGCAGCACGAGTCCGTACTCGCCCCAGGCCTCGGCCCGGGTGGGATCGTCGACGATGCGGGCTTGCTTCGCGCGAATTTCTTGGGCCACGGCGGGCAGCAACTCGGCGGTTTCCACCGGCGGGATGTTGACCGGCGAGTTCGCTCCCACACGCAGTCGCGCCCAGCCGGCGACGGCTGCGAGGACGACCGCGAGCGACAGCAGCAGCACGAGCAGCTGTCCGCGGCGACCTGGCTGGGGCCGCGGAGTCGGCGGGCAGTCAGGCCGCTCAGGCCGCTGCCCTTTCACCGAAGCGTGTTGCCGTGACCCGCGGACCATGAAAATCGTTCCTGTGAGGATAACTCGCGCAACGTGCTCAGGGATGTCGCGCCGTGGCCGTGACCGACTCCGGCGCCGACCCGTGGGCCAGCACGCGCAACTGGTTGACCGGCCCGCCTGGAAATGTCTCGTCGCTGCCGTCAGGCCAGCGGACTTCGATTCGATCGACGGTTGCCAGAGATCCCAGCCCGAAATGAGCGATCGGATCGTGGCTGGACAGGTAACTGCCGCTGGGGCTGATCCATCGCGTCCAGCGCTTGCCACCGCTCCGCACCGTCACGCGCGCCCCGTAAGCGTCACGTCCGCCGAGCGCCGGCTCGACCGCCCGCAGTCGCAGCCAACTGCCGGTCTTGTCGGCGACGTTGCGGTACAAGCGTGCTCTCGCGGCGGTGTTGAGCAGCAACATGTCGAGATCTCCGTCATTGTCGATGTCGCCAGTGCACAGGCCCCGCGAGACCTCCACCCGCATGGAGAACGTCTCCTTGCGACTCACGACTTGCTGGAACTTCCCGTCGCCGGTATTCAGGAAGATCGCGTTGGGCTCGGAGAAGATTTTCCAATAAGCCGCTCGCTCGGAGTACGCCGGAATGTGCACGGCCGTATCGGGCAATTTCATGGCCCCGTTGACCGCCACGACATCGTCCGCTCCATCGTGATTGATGTCGAAAAAGGCCGTACCGAAGGTCGTCAACGGGTGCATGGACGCGGCGAGCCCGACCTGGACTCCCACTTCGCGATAGCCGATCGGACCGTCACTCAAATACAGGACGTTCATCTCGCCCGCCATGTGCGTCACATAGATGTCGGGGATCTGATCATCGTTCAGATCACTCCAGCCGATGCCCATGTTGGCCGCTGGTCGCCCCAGCACGTCGTACGCCACGCCACGCGGCAACGCTTCGTCGCGGAAAGTGCCGTCCTGCTGGTTGATCCACAGGTTGTTCCCCATCATGTCATTGGCGACGAAGATATCCTGCCACCCATCGTCATTGAAATCCACGGCGACGACACCGAGGCCCGAACACTCCCGCGTGGCGATTCCCGCCGCGACGCTCACGTCGGCAAACCGCACGCTCGTCGGGGTGGAGGGCCCGGAACCGCTGCCCTGCCGCTCGCCCGTCAGGTTGCGGAACAAGCGGTCCACCGACTTGTCGAACGACGCCGGGCCACAGTAGTCTCGGCGGCCCGAGGCACCAAAACAGGCCCGCGACGGGAAGTAGTCGAGATAATTGGCCACGTACAGGTCGAGCCAGCCATCGCGGTCGTAGTCGACAAAACACGCTCCCGTCGACCATCGCTGCTCCACCACCCCGGACTCGTCGGTGATGTCCCGGAAATGACCGTTGCCCTCGTTCAAGTACAACGAGTCTTTCCCATAGTTCGTCACGTACACATCCGGAAATCCGTCATTGTTGAGGTCCCCGATCGCCACGCCGACCCCGTAGCCGGTATCACCCAAACCGGACGCCTCGGTGACGTCGCGGAAATGACCGTCGGATTCCTGGCGAAACAGTCTGTTCTGCGCCCGTGCAGGATCTCTTCGAACGCCGCTCATCTCCGGCTGACCGCAATTGACCAGGTAGATGTCCAGATCTGCGTCGCAGTCGTAATCGACGAATGCCGCTCCCCCGACCATGATCTCCGGATAGAACCAGGTTCCCGGCGTGCCCGGATCGTGGACGAAATCCAGTCCCAGCGAATCCTCGACTTCCTCGAATAAGGGCGGGCGATCCGATCCTGGCTCGGTATCGGCGCCGGACCGCGCGCGACAGCCCTGAGTCAGCAGGATGCCGCCTGCCAAGGCGATCGCGATGCCCCGACCAAGGATCTGTGCGTGAATTCGGCTCACCATCGACGACCCAGACAAGGCAAGGTTATTCCGGCGAATGCTGTCAGCCCTCTTGGGTATTCTAACGACGGCACCCTGAATTCCGTAATCCGTTGGCGGTGCGGATGCGCGGACCTCCCAGTGGGAGCCGACGGCCGTGTGGCGAGTTCCGCGAGACATCTCGAGCGGAACGAGGGGGCGGCCAGCGACGGAGACGGCGGGCCCGCGAGGACGCCCAATCTCAACCGTTGGCCGGATCCCGATCCGCCAACCGCACGGGCCCCGGTCAGGGCCAAACGACGCAGGCCTCGGTGAGAATCCGAGGCCTGACACGGTGAATGATCGTTCACGTCGCATTCCGGCTGACGGTCAGCCCCGCGGGGCGCTGGCTGGCAGAGCAGGGGTGGTAGCGCGTGGCGCACGCTGCGACGCGGCAGCCGGTTTGCTCTTGTTGGGAGACTGGAATGTGCCGGCCAGATAGTTCTCGATCTGAGCCGACTCCCGCAACCGGTCGAATTCGGCTGCCATGGCCAGCCGGATCTTCTTCTCGCGGATATCCTCCACAAGTTCCTGTCGCACTTCGGCATCCAGGCTCGCCACGACCGGCGTGGTGTGACCCGTGCAACGCAGGATGATGTAGTTGTCTTCCGCTGCGATGATGCCCGACAGGTCGCCCGGCTTCATGGCGAACGCCTCTTTCTCCATTTCGGGCCGTCCACCGAACTGGCGAATCGGCGGAACGCGGCCGAAGTTCTCACGGGAAACGGCGTCCACGGAGTACTGTTGGGCCAACTCGCCAAAGAACTGATCGGTCGGATTGTCGCGGGCCATTTCCCAGACCTTCTGCGCCTGGCGATGGTCGTTGAGCACGATGGCCAGCACTTCCACGCGGGGGCCGTAGTTCGACACGAACCCCTTCTGAATGTCTTCTTCGGTCACTTCGATGCGGTTGTCCACGAGTTTCTTCAGGGCCACGGAGGGCCAGACGGCGTCGCGCACGTACAGTTCCACCGAGGCGTTTTCTTCCTTCGTGACATCTTTCAGCCACTTCTCCACGTCCGGCGAACCGTCGGCCTGCAGATACCCGTAGGCGGCGGCGGCTCGGGCGACTTCGCGATCGATATCCTCCTCCACCACGGCCTGGCTCTTTTTCTTCAAGGCCTGCTGCAGCAGCCGGCGGTGAATTTCGCCGTCCAGCACGTCCTTGCCGTTGCGGAGCACGCATTCTTCCCCCAGTTGCTCGATGGAGATCTTCTGCCCGTTGATGGTGGCAGCCACGCCGGGCATTTCCTTTCGCAGCTTGGGATCGTTGTAGACGTTGACGACTTGAGCGTCCTCCTGCAGGCGCTGGAACAGCGTCGAGGCGGTCGCACGCAACTTCTGGTCCTGGACCCGGTCGCGGATGCGGTTCTCGGCGTCCGGACGAAAACGAGGCGCGATGTAGGTCTCCGGCAGCTGCTTTTCGCACTGCAGAATGACAAACTGATTGGCCACTTGCATGATCGGTGAGATCTCACCCTCGCGGAGACCAAACGCAATCTTCTCGATGTTCTCATCGCCAACGTGCTTGCGGATCGGTGGAATCAGACCGTGCACGCTGGCACTCTGATCTTCGGAGTAGTTCTTGGCGAGACTGCCGAATTCCGCGGGATTGGCGATGGCTTTCGCCCGCAGCTCCTCGGCCTTGGCCCGCGTGCTGACGGTGATCGCCCGAGCCTTCACGCGCGGGCCGTACTCGGCTTCCATCGCGTCCTTCAACTCCTCGGGAGTCACCACAATCTCCTTGGGACGCCAACGCTCTTAAGGCAATGGTGGGCCAGACGATTTCGCGGCGATACTGTTCCGGGGGAATCTCACGCTCCTCCTGCAGCAACGCCAGCCAGCGACCAGGAGACAGGCCGAACTTGGCCGCCATGCGGCCGATCTCGTCTTCCACGTCCTTGTCGGTCACTTCCAGCCCCTGGCGCTGACACGCCTGCCAGATCAGGTGCTTGTTGACAATGCTCTCCAAGACGTCTTTGCCGTAGCGTCGCAGACATTCCTCCGCTAACTCCTGACGCGTAATCTGTTCGCCGTTGACCGACGCGACGACCGTGAGTGGTTTTGCCGGCTGGGCAGGAGCCTGCGCCGCCGGGGCCGGCGCCGCTGCGCCCGCCGGTGCCTGGACCGCCGGCGATTGAGCAATCGCCGACTGCGGGCCCCAGACGTGACGCATGCCAACGCACGCGGCCAACACGGCCACCGCGCCCAGTGCGAGATACAGCCGACTTGTCCACCGACTAGCTGCGCGGCGCCCGGCCGCGTCCATTCTTGCGCGTCATCTTTGGTCACTCCCTCAACCAAGGCAGTTTCGTGGGTCCTGTCCGGCGGACCGGAAGCCCCATTTTCCGCTCGTTCCGACTCAACGTCACCGGCGTCCGGCTCGCACCGGCATGGTCTGCGGTGACTCTCAGCGATTTGGGGTGGCGGAGTATAAATGGGAAAGAGAACGGAGGTCAAGAGAGCTTGCCCACCCTTATGGGGATACTGACTGCGTCCGTGCGACCCGATGGCGACGGCGCGCACACCGCCGACCTTGGCACAGGTACTGGGGCCGCGCGGACTTACCGGGGGATTTCGATCCGGTACAGGTGGGTCTTTGTGCGCAGCACGATGGCGGCCCCGACGACCGCGGGCGAGGCCATGCACCCGTCGTCCAGATGATTGGTGGCCAGGATCTCGCAGGTTCGCCCGGGCCGCACGACGGTCGTCACGCCTTCTTCATTCGGGAAGTACATCTTGCCGTCGGCAAACACGGGTGACGCCGAGAAATTGCCGCCGAGTCGCTTCTGCCAGACGGCCTGCGCCGGTCAGCGCGTCGAGGCAGGATGCGGTCCCTTGATCGTGAACTACGTACAGCAGATCATCGACCAGCAGAGGGGACGGTTTCGAGCCGATGCTGCGGTCCGTCTGCCACGCCACGTGCGTATCCGTCACGTCGCCGGTCGTGCCGGGCCGCACGGCCAGCAGTTCGGCTTTGCTGAACCCGCTGTTGATGAACAACAGCCCGTGGCCGAACAAGGGTCGAGCGGTGGCCGAGTGGTTATCGTATCGCAACCGCCACAGTTCGCGGCCGGTACGCGGGTCGTAGGCAATCGTCGCTTTGGCTGCGGGACTGATCAACTGCAGTTGCCCCTGCACGGAGATGATGGTCGGCGTACAGAACGCCTTTTTCAGGTCACCATCGTCGGTCTGGAAATCGATGTTCCGGTCGGTTTTCCAGCGGGTCTGGCCGGTGTTTTTGTCGAGGGCGACGACATATTGCTGGTCGAACCCGTCGAAGTTCACGATCAGCAAGTCCTCAAACAGAATGGGGGACGAGCCCGGACCTCGCCAATGGTTGCAGGGCAGATCGCGTCGTTGCCAGAGTACCTGTCCGGTCGAGGTGTCCAGGCAGGCCGTGCCATAGGTCCCGAAATGAACATACACGCGGCCGGGTTCGAGCACGGGAGTCGGTGACGCGTAGCTGTTCGTCACGTGGATTTCGTCCGGGTGGGCCACCTGAAACAAATGCAGGTCGTGGAGGATGTTTCCGGAATTCGCGTCCACGCAGATGGCGAACAACTGCCGGCCGTCCTCGGTCGCGGTGGTCAACCAGACCTGGTTCTGCCAGACCACGGGCGACGACCAGCCGCGGCCAGGAATCGGTGTCTTCCAGGAGATGTTCTCACTCTCGCTCCACGTCGTCGCCAGGCTCGTGGCCTGCGCGTGGCCGTTCCCCTCCGGCCCGCGGAACTGCGGCCAATTGCCGTCAGCGCCCAGGAGAGTCGTCGAAATACCAACAGCAGAGGCCCGACGCATTCGAACGGTTTCATATCGGTTCACACCTGGTGGGATGATCGCGCGCGTGGTGGGCGGCGCTGGGATGATGGAACTAAGGGCTCTTCACTTCGTCCGCCTTTTCGTCCTCGTCGCTCTTCTCGAGCGGTCGGACCTGGCAGGCCCACGCGAGACGTCCCAACAAGCGGAAGTACAGGAACAACGCCAACACCCACAGGGCACTCAGGAACATCAGGCCGATGGTGGGGAATTGGAGCCGCAGACCCGCGAGCGTGATCGCCACGATCAGCGCCGAGGCAAAGCTCGATCAGGTAGAACGTGAACCACAGCAGAAACTCCTTGCGGAGTCGATGCCACGATGGGCAGGGAAAGCGGGGTGCTCAGGGAATCGGATTCGAGGATCGACATCTGCACCAGCGGGAAGAACAGGTACAGGCTCAGTCCCAGGAAGATCCACCGAGTTTCCAAGGGCATGCCCAGAGCCCCGGCCAGGCCAAACAGAACCAGCCCCGGCAAGATGCTGTAGAACACCGCCATGGCGAAGGCGAGTGCATCGCCCGCCAATTCCAGCGGGCCTCCGGTCGCCCACTGCGTGATTTCATCCTGCCCGTTGGCCGAATCCTGCAGAATCGCCAAACAGGTGCCGCCGATCAGGATGTACGCTCAACACCATCAGGGCGATGAGAGCGGTCGTTCCCATCAGGGCCAGAAACCACTCCGTTCCGCCGGCACTGCTCCAGGCGACGGTCGCCAACGTCAGTTTCAGCCATGCCCCCCAGCAGCATCGCGGCCACCAGGAACCGCAGCACGACCGCGGCGTGCGGGAGAAATCGAAAGAGGCCCGTCCAGAGCGGACTCGACGGCAACTCATACGTCTCCGCGTGACCTGTCGATCGTATTCGCGTTCGGCGTTTCGCAGCGCCTGTTCGCCCATGGTCTTCGGATTCTGACCGCTCTCCGCGGTCTCGTAGATTTCCCGTGAAACCGGTTCGCTCAGCGCAAACAACTGGCCTTCGTAGTCGGTGTCGAGCACCTCATTCACGCGACGCGGCTTGGGACGCGGAGGCGTGATCTCGACCACGGAATGACAATCCGGACAGGTCTTCTGCTGGCCGATTTCGTCTTCGGTGGCGTACAGCCAGCGTGTCACACACGGGGCACTTGACCGAGTACTCGTCGTGCGCCGCCGGCTGCTTTGTCCGGTGCGGTCGGTCGGCGGGACCGAGCATTTCATCGCCGGAGCATCCTGCCCGGCGGACCGGCGGATCTCGCGGAGCAAGTCCGACAGTCGCTTGGGCAGGTAATCGCTCCGCCGGGATCTCGATCGGATGCGCTCACTTTCAGGTCGTCGTCGCCGCTCGTCGTCCGGCTTGGGAGCGGTGGGGGAGGGACTCGCCGCCGGTGTCGCTGGCTGACGTTGGCCGACGGAGCCCTGTCGACGACTTGCGGCGGACGGTGGGAGCTTGGCCGCGGGGGTGCCGGGGGACGGCGGCGGGGACCGGCACGGTCTCGAGGCAATCGGGACAGACCATCGACTTTCCCGCCTGCTCGCGGGTCGCGTACATGCGCGTGCCGCAGACCGGACAGAGCACCGCGATATTGGCGATGCCTGCGACAGAGGGTGCCGGCGTGGGTTTCGCGGCCTCGGGCGGCGAAACGGCGGGCGGTTGGGTGGGTGAGGGCGTCGGTAGCCGGGCACCTTGACGCGTCTTGCCGCAGTGCGGGCATGTCTGCCGCTGCCCGGCGTCGTCCGCCTGGGCGGTCAGTGCGGCGTGGCAGCGGGGGCAGAGGTACGAGACGGACCCATGGCCCGGAGTCGTCATCCCAGCGGCCTCACCAAGTTAGTCCATGACTTCCTGTTCGCGAGCTTTCGGCGAGCTCCGTCGCCTGTGCTTCGTACTTCTTCGGTCGCTTCCTGAATCTCTTCCTTCAAGCTGTCCCGCTCGTCCTCGCTGATCTCCTTGGCCTTCTCGGCCTGATCGAGCGCCTTGTTGGCGTCGCGGCGGATGTTGCGGATCGCGATCTTGGTCTCTTCGGTCAGATCCTTGATGCGCGCCACCATCTTCTTCCGCTGTTCGTTCGACAGGGGCGGGACATTGATGCGAATCAGCCGCCCGTCATTCTGCGGATTGAAGCCCAGATCGCTGGCGATGATCGCCTTCTCGATGTCCTTCAGCGTGCTGGGATCGTAGGGCCGAATCACGATCTGCGTCGGCTCCGGTGCCCCGACCGTGGCCAGTTGCTTGATCGGCGTCGACGCGCCGTAGACTTCCACGCGCAGCGAATCGACCAGTCCCGGATTGGCCCGGCCCGTGCGAATGCCGGCCAGCCTGGTCTTCAGCACCTGGATCGCTTTCTCCATCCGTTCATCGGCATCGAGCAGGATATCTTCCGCAGACATGGTGAGTACCCGCATCAGTGAAACGCCGCAACGGGAAACCGAAGCCGTACCGGCCCGACGCCGTACAGTCTAGCCCAAGCGGCCGGTCGCCGCCTAACCAAGGGTCGAGACGACGATGGCCTGGCCGGCGTGCCTGCTGACGCAGCAGCCGTACCGACAGCGCCGGGTGAACCGCAGGATCTGTCCTCGGGCGGCCTCAGGCCGCGGCAGCGGTCGAGTCAGGCTTCGCAGATCGGCGACTGGCGCCTTGGGACCGACCAGCGTTCCCACTTTCTCGCCGCGCACGGCCCGCTGGATGTTGCCTTCCTTGCGGTAGTTGAAGACCAGGATCGGCATCGACCGCTCCATGCAATGGGCGATCGCCGTGCTGTCCATGAACCGCAGATTCTGCTGTCGCACGGTGTCGTAGTCGAGGTTCTGGTACAGCACGGCGTGCGGGTTCTTCTCCGGGATCGTCGCTGTAGACGCCGTCCACGCGGGTGGCCTTCAGCAGAATGTCGGCCTCCAGTTCCAATGCGCGCAATCGCGGCGGCCGTGTCGGTCGTCACAAACGGCCCGCCGGTCCCGGCGGCCAGGATGATGATCCGCTTCTTTCGCAGATGCGACTGGGCGCGCCGGCGGATGTACGGTTCGGCCACGCCGTCCATCCGGATGGCCGTCATCGAGTCGCGTGTCGCTGCCAGCACGACTCGAGCGCGTCCTGCAGCGCCAGGCCGTTGATCACCGTGGCCAGCATGCCCATGTAGTGGGCCGTGGCCTCGTTGATGCCGGCGTTCTTGTCGGTGAAGTGGGCGCCGCGCAGGATATTGCCGCCGCCGATCACCACCGCGATCTCGCAGCCCATCGCGCGCGGTCTGGTGGATCTGGCGGGCGATGTCCACCACTTCGTCCATGGCAGATGCCCCGCTCGCCGGCGTGCGCAAAACTCTCGCCGGACAGCTTGAGAACCACCCGCCGATAGCGCGGGTCGGCCAGTACTCGTTCATCGCCGTTCATGATGCCGAATCCTCACAGGGTCTGTCGGTCGATCCGTCCTGCACCGGTTCGCACGCTGCCGAGAACGGGACTGCACTGGGCCAGATCAGTCCTGTCCCAGTTCCCAGTGCACGAACTGTTTGATCTTCATCTTGTGCTGCGCGGCGATACTTGCCGACCGTCAGCTTGTCGTCCTTGACGAACGGCTGCTCGCACAGCACTTTTTCGGCATAGAAGCTCCGCAGGCGACCTTCGACCATCTTGTCGACGATGTTCGCCGGTTTGCCTTCCTTCAGGGCCGCTTCGCGCAGAATCTCGCGTTCCTTGGCGACCACCTGCCGGATCCAGGTCCGCGACGTTCAGCGCCGTGGGACGCATGGCCGCGATGTGCATGCAGATGTCCTTGGCCACCTCGTCGGTGCCCCCGTCGACGGCCAGCAGCACGCCGGCCACCGTCTTCGCGTTGTGGCTGTAGCCGCCGCACGGGCCGTCGATGCGCACCATCCGGCCGACGTTGAAGACCTCGCGGATGCGATTGAACAGATCGCGCCTTCTGCTGCGCCGAGGGTGAGTCCCGGCTTGCTGGGCGAAGGCTGCGCCAGCAGTTCGTCCGCCGTCGCCGCGCCCGGACCGGTGGCCAGTTGCTGGGCCAGGTCGTTGGCCAGCTGGATGAACTCCTCGTTCTGCGTCACCGGGGCGCTCTCGCACTTCAGCTCGACCATCGCGCCCCGTTGCTTGTCCAGCCCGCAGTAGATGCCCGAAACGTCCGAATTCCGTGGCCCGGTCCGCTCGCTTGGCTTCCAGCTTCTCGCCCGCCTTGCGGAGCATCTCGATGGCCTTCTCCTCGTCGCCGTTGGCTTCGGTCAACGCTCGCTTGCAGTCCATCAAGGGCAGACCCGTCTTCTCGCGGAACGCCCGTACAGCAGCCGCACTGATTTCGGCCATGAGTTGATTCTCCTCGGTGATCTAGCGTGATACGAATTGTCAGAGGGGGAAGGCGGAGGCCGTTCGCCAGGGCGGAATCGGCCGAGCCGTCGGATCACGCCTGGGAACACGCTTGGAGCCGGATACCGCACCGGTTCCCGGCCCGCCGTGCGTGGTCGCTGCCGTGTCGCCGCGACAGTCTCCCGGCATCTATCCGGCCGCTCCCTCGTCGACCGCCGCCGGCTCGCTGGTGCTCGGCGCTGCGGGGACTTCGTGGGCCCCGTCCTGTTGGTCGCACGGACGCGGTCGACTTACCCGCCAGCACCGCGTCGGCCAGCACCTGCAACACGAGTTCGATCGAACGAATCCCGTCGTCGTTGCCGGGAATCGGCAGATCCACGTCGTCCGGATCGCAGTCGGTGTCGATCAAGGCGATCGTGGTGATGCCCAGCCGGCGCGCTTCGCGAATGGCGTTCTTCTCCTTGCGAGGATCCACCACACCAGGCACTCCGGCAGGCGATTCATCGACCGCAGACCGTTGAGGTTGCGATACATCTTGCGATACTCGCGAGCCAGGGCCGACTGCATCTTCTTGGAGTACTCGCCAGCCGATCGCTGGCTCGCAGTGCTTCGAGCTCCTCCAGGCGACCGAGCCGGCTGCGAATCGTGCGGAAATTCGTCAACGCGCCACCCAGCCAGCGCTCGGCCACAAACGGCATGCCGCACCGCAGCGATTCCTTCTCGATGGCCGCCGCCGCCTGTCGCTTGGTCCCCACGAACAGAATCAGGCTCCCGCCACTGGCCACCTGATTCAGGTACTTCTGGGCCCGCAACAGGCCGCGCAGCGTCTCGCGGATGTCGATGATGTGAATCTGGTTCTTGCGGGCGTAAATGTACGGCGCCATCTTGGGATTCCACAGACTGGCACGATGCCCGAAATGTACTCCCGCACTGACCAATTCCTTGACTAACGATTCAGACACAGACGAGCTCCTGATGTTCGGGGAACTTGCGGGACATGACGTCGCTCGACCCGCCCATCCGCCAGGCCCGAGGCCTCGTCTGGTGGCAGGCGCGTCCACAGGTATCGACCTTCGCCGCAACAAGCTCCGGGTGAATAAGGGATCACAGCGACCGGCCACCAGACGAGCCGGCTCATCGCCTGGGCGATAAGTCGTGCACTGTAGCAGTGGGGGGCAGGCGGGTCAATTGGCGAACCCAAAGCGACGCCCTGCCGACCGGCCGCAGAAGTGGGTGGGAAAGAGGGGCGGTATCAGCTACCCGGCAAGGACTCGAACCTTGAACGAGGGAACCAAAATCCCTAGTGTTACCATTACACCACCGGGTAGTGCGGCGACCGTTGATCGCCCGGCACTATCTTAGGGCCTGACGCCCTTCTTCACAACCGCGAATACCAGCTGCTCCAGCTCAATCGCCAGGTCCACACCCGCGACCGCCACTTCCTCGCGGCAGCGTCAAGCGTGACCGGGGCGAAATTCAGGATGCCCACGATGCCCGGCGTCGACCAGTTGCTGGGCGACCCGCTGCGCCTGCGAGCGCGGGCACCGCCAGCATCGCGATCCGCATGTCGTGCTCCCGCAACACGTCGGCCAACTGATCGATAGGCCGCACCCGGATCGACGCGATCTCCTGGCCCACCTTGTGCGGGTCGACGTCCAACGCGGCCACAATCCGAAACCCCTGTTCGGCAAATCCGCGGTACCGCAACAACGCGTGACCCAGATTGCCAACGCCGACCAAGACCACCGACCACGACTGCCGTCGTTCCCAGGATGCGGCGGATCTGCTCCACCAGTTCCCCACACCGATAGCCAATCCCGGGATAGCCGAACTGGCCGAAATAGGCCAGGTCCTTCCGGACTTGCGCGTCGGTCACGCCGAGCCGCTTACCCAGCTGGGCCGAATTAATCGTCTCCTGGCCCTGCTGCACCAAATGCTGTAGTTCGCGGGAGTACAAACTCAGGCGGCCGACGACCGCCTTGGGGACTGCTGCGTCCTCGGAACCACCGGGCGGATTGGGGTGCGTCTCGTCCATTTCGGTATCGGTCCGTACAGGCCTGCAGTATCGGCACCGCCACCCGTATTCCCTGGCTGCGGTGCGGACGCATCAAACCGGCTCCCGGAAACACGCTCACTCTACCGCCGTGCGCCGTCGGCGGAACAACTAGGCACCACGCCTGGTACGGCAGTCGCAATCTGTCCTAGCTCGCACAAACGCTCACAGATCAATCCCGCATGCTTTCGTCCAATAAATGCGTGCAGTTCCTATGGCTCTCCTGGTCGAATCATTATACGTGGCTACGCGGCTTAGCCCAGAATCGTCGAACTATCCAGGTGAACTATCTCAAGCAGACACCCTAGATTGACGATTAAGAAGACAATCGGCCATTGCAGTGCCAGTTTAGGTAATGCGCGGGGAGCTGGAATGCCCCGCGACGGAATCGGAGCTGGGGAATACTGGCAACTGTAGAAGGATCGAGACTGGCCGCGAGATACCGGGCGAAAGTGTATTCGCCCAACCAGACTAAGCTTCCCTTGTTGAAGAATCAGCGATAGGAGGAGATCGGAAGATGAGAGCCCTATTGAGTGTGCCGGTGCTCGCCCTGCTGCTGGTGGCGGCATCGGTTAACACTGCCCAGGCCGCCCACTGTGGTGCGGTCAGCTACCGGAATGCCGGTTGCTGTGACCGGGTAGACTACTGCGCCGAAAAGCAGCAGTGCTACACGGTCATGAAGACGTGTCGCAAGGTGGTGTACGAAAAGCAGCAGTACACCTGCTACAAGACGGTCTACGAGACGGTCTGCGAGGACAAGACGGTCAACTGCGTCAAGTACGTCCCCGAGACCTGCTATCGTGACCGCGTGTACACCGTGTGCAAGCCGGTGTACGAAACGAAGTACCGGACCGTGAATTACACGGTGTGCAAGCCCGTCTGGGAAACCAAGACCAAGGACATCTGCCTACACGGTGTGCAAGCCGGTCTGGGAAACCAAGACCAAGGACATTTGCTACACGGTGTGCAAGCCGGTCTGGGAAACCAAGACGAAGCAGATCCACTACACGGTGTGCAAGCCGGTCTGGGAAACCAAGACCAAGGACATCTGCTACACGGTGTGCAAGCCGGTCTGGGAAACCAAGACCAAGGACATCTGCTACACGGTGTGCAAGCCGGTCTGGGAAACCAAGACCAAGGACATCTGCTACACGGTGTGCAAGCCGGTCTGGGAAACCAAGACCAAGGACATCTGCTACACGGTGTGCAAGCCGGTCTGGGAAACCAAGACCAAGCAGATCCACTACACGGTGTGCAAGCCGGTCTGGGAAACCAAGACCAAGGACATCTGCTACACGGTGTGCAAGCCGGTCTGGGAAACCAAGACCAAGGACATCTGCTACACGGTGTGCAAGCCGGTCTGGGAAACCAAGACCAAGGACATCTGCTACACGGTGTGCAAGCCGGTCTGGGAAACCAAGACCAAGCAGATCCACTACACGGTGTGCAAGCCAGTCTGGGAAACCAAGACGAAGGACATCTGCTACACGGTGTGCAAGCCGGTCTGGGAAACCAAGACCAAGGACATCTGCTACACGGTGTGCAAGCCGGTCTGGGAAACCAAGACGAAGGACATCTGCTACACGGTGTGCAAGCCGGTCTGGGAAACCAAGACCAAGCAGATCCACTACACGGTGTGCAAGCCGGTCTGGGAAACCAAGACGAAGGACATCTGCTACACGGTGTGCAAGCCGGTCTGGGAAACCAAGACCAAGGACATCTGCTACACGGTGTGCAAGCCGGTCTGGGAAACCAAGACGAAGGACATCTGCTACACGGTGTGCAAGCCGGTCTGGGAAACCAAGACCAAGCAGATCCACTACACGGTGTGCAAGCCGGTCTGGGAAACCAAGACGAAGGACATCTGCTACACGGTGTGCAAGCCGGTCTGGGAAACCAAGACCAAGACGATTTGCTACAACGTCTGCAAGCCGGTCTATGAGACTCGCGAAAAGCAAGTCTGCTACACCGTCTGCAAGCCGGTTCACTACACGAAGACCGTGAAGGTCTGCGGTGGTCGTTGGGAAACGCAGGTCACCGAGTGCCCGGGTCCGGTCCTGAAGAAAACCGTCCGGGAGCCTGGTTGCTGGACCTGGGATCCCTGCTGCTGCCGTTGCGTATACGTTCCGGGCGCCTGCAAGGTGGTCGAAGTTCAGTGCCCGCCGCGCAAGATCTGCAAGAAGGTCTGGGTGCCGGAAGTCAGGGAAAAGACGATCAACTGCGTGCGTTACGAGCGTGAAGTGTGCACGAAGGTTGTGCCCTACAAGGTGTGCCGCATGGTCACCGAGCAGTGCCAAAAAGAATGCACCTACAAAGTCTGCCGGATGGTACCCGAACAGCGGGTCAAGACCTGCACTTATCGCGTCTGCCACATGGTGAAGGAAGACTGCGTGAAAGAGTGCACCTACAAGGTCTGCACGATGGTTCCCGAACAGCGCGTGAAGACCTGCACCTACAAGGTGTGCCGGATGGTTCCCGAGCAGTGCGTCAAGACCTGCACGTATAAGGTCTGCCGCATGGTTCCCGAACAGCGGGTGAAGACCTGCACGTACCGTGTCTGCCACATGGTGAAGGAAGACTGCGTGAAAGAGTGCACCTACAAGGTGTGCCGCATGGTTCCCGAGCAGCGCGTCAAGACCTGCACCTACAAGGTCTGCCGGATGGTTCCCGAGCAGTGCGTAAAGACCTGCACCTACAAGGTCTGCCGCATGGTTCCCGAACAGCGCGTGAAGACCTGCACCTACCGTGTCTGCCACATGGTGAAGGAAGACTGCGTGAAAGAGTGCACCTACAAGGTGTGCCGCATGGTTCCCGAGCAGCGCGTCAAGACCTGCACCTACAAGGTGTGCCGGATGGTTCCCGAGCAGCGCGTCAAGACCTGCACGTACAAGGTCTGCCGCATGGTTCCCGAACAGCGCGTGAAGACCTGCACCTATCGTGTCTGCCACATGGTGAAGGAAGACTGCGTGAAAGAGTGCACGTACAAGGTATGCCGCATGGTTCCCGAGCAGCGCGTCAAGACCTGCACGTATAAGGTCTGCCGTATGGTTCCCGAACAGTGCGTGAAGACCTGCACCTACAAGGTCTGCCGGATGGTTCCCGAGCAGTGCGTGAAGACCTGCACCTACAAGGTCTGCCGCATGGTTCCCGAACAGCGCGTGAAGACCTGCACCTACAAGGTCTGCACGATGACGAAGGAAGACTGCGTGAAAGAGTGCACGTACAAAGTCTGCACGATGGTTCCCGAACAGCGCGTCAAGACCTGCACCTACAAGGTCTGCCGTATGGTTCCCGAGCAATGCGTGAAGACCTGCACCTACAAGGTCTGCCACATCGAGACGGAATGCTTGTCGAAGCAAGTTCCGTACACGGTGTGCACGATGGTCCCGGAACAGCACTGCAAGAAGGTGGCCTACACCGTCTGCAAGCCAGTGCACTACACAAAGACGATCCAGGTCAAGCGGTGCGTGCCGAAACAAGTCGCGTACACGGCCACCCGTTGCGTACCTCGAGTAGTCTGCGAGCAAGTGCCCGTCAGCGTGTGCTGCCCGACTCCGTGCTGCAGCAAGAGTCGTTGCTCATGCCGTAAGTCATGCTGCGACTAAACTGACAAGATCTTCCTTTCCCCGGAAGAAGAGCTAGTCTGGTAATCTCACGGCGGCTCGTGTTGTTCCCAACCGAGCCGCCGTTTTTCATGCGCCGCGCGGTGCATCGGTCGTGCCCCGCAGGAGGTAGAGCAGCGCCAGGAAATCGTAGACCACGTGGGTCGTCACTGGGGCGACCAGCGAGCCGGTGGCCACGTACAGCGCGCCGAGCAGCAGTCCCATGACCGTCGCCACCACCGCGTAGGCCGCGCACAGGCTGTGGCACACCCCAAACACCAGGGATGCGGCGGCCAATCCGATCCAGACCCCGCCGGCCGGACCCCACGCGGCGGCGAGCGCGGACTGCAGGAACCCGCGAAACAACACTTCTTCGCCGAGCCCAGCCGCCACGGAAATCGCCAACAGCCCGGTGACACTCGTGCCCCGAAACAGCGGCACGACTTCTGACTGCACGGTCCGCTGGAGCTGTCGCAGCATCCCCACCGGATATCGGTCCATCACGATCAGTCCCACGCAGAGCGGCAGGGCGGTCACCAGGCCCACTCCAATCTGGCGCCCCAGGAGCGGGCCCGCGCCGACGGTCGTGATCTCTGCCGGCCAGATGTCAAACCACCAGCCCAGGACCAGTCCGAGGCCGCCCAGGCCCAGTTCGCATCCGAGCGCGACCAGCGTGAAACGACGCGGCATCAGGGCGGTCAGGTCAGGCATGTATGGAAATATACCGAGCTTCTGCCCGCTTGTCCGCACGGGACGCGCGTGGGTTCATTCCGAATTTCTCGTTGGTCACCAATGCAAACCTCAACTCCTCAAGGTGTTCTCTTGTGTGGTCAGCGGGCCCCTTCGTGGCCGACCGGGCGATGCGTTCCGCAGCGTCGTGGTGCGGACGTCCCGTCCCCTTGATTGACGCACTACGGGACCACTGCTAGAGTTGCGGGTTTATTATTGCACGGCAAGTCTGATCCTTGATCCCCCCAGAAAAGGTAGCTGAACATGGCGAAGAAGAAGATGACGTACTACTTCGGCAAGACGCGCACGGATGGCAACGGCAAGCAGAAGCAACTGCTGGGCGGGAAGGGCGCCAATCTGGCCGAAATGACCGGGCATTGGACTGCCGGTGCCGCCCGGATTCACGATCACCACCGAGTGCTGTGCCGACTACTACACGGCCGGACGCAAGTTGCCGGCGGGTCTGATGGATCAGGTGAACGACGAGATCAAGACGCTCGAGAAGGAACTGGGCAAGAAGTTCGGTGACGACAAGAACCCGCTGCTGGTATCGGTCCGCAGCGGTGCCGCCGCGTCGATGCCTGGCATGATGAACACGATTCTGAACCTGGGTCTGAACGACAAGTCGGTCAAGGGTCTGGCCACGGCCACGGGCAATCCGCGGTTTGCCTATCGACTCGTATCGCCGCCTGATCAACATGTTTGGCGACGTCGTGATGGGCGTCGACCACGAGCACTTCGAAGCGGCGTTTTCGCGGGTCAAGTCGAAGTACAAGGCCGCGGCCGACACGGATCGTGCCGGCCGAGGGCCTGATGGAACTGTGTGACGAGTACAAGAAGGTCCTCAAGAAGCACTGCGGCAAGGATTTCCCGCAGGAACCGATCAAGCAACTGCAGGCCTCCGTGGAAGCCGTATTCGGCAGCTGGATGACGCCGCGTGCCGTGCGCTATCGCGAAGTGGAGAACATTCGCGGTCTGCTGGGCACGGCGGTCAACGTGCAGTCGATGGTCTACGGCAACATGGGCGACGACTCGGGAACGGGCGTCGGCTTCACGCGCAACCCGTCCACGGGCGAGAACAAGTTCTTCGGCGAGTTCCTGGTCAACGCGCAGGGCGAGGACGTGGTGGCGGGCATTCGCACGCCGCAGCCGGTGGCCGAAATGGTCAAGTGGAACAAGCAGGTCTACAACCAGATTCTCGGCATCAAGAAGACGCTCGAAGACCACTACCGCGACATGCAGGACATCGAGTTCACGATCGAGCGTGGCACGTTGTACATGCTGCAGACGCGCACGGGCAAGCGGACCGGGGCGGCGGCCGTGAAGATCGCCTGCGACATGGTCGAAGAGAAGGCCTGATCGACGAGAAGACGGCGGTGCTGCGCATTCCGGCCAACGACCTGACGCAGCTGCTGCTGCCGAGCTTCGACCCGAAGGCCAAGGCCAAGGCGAAGCCGCTGGCCAAGGGCCTGCCGGCCTCGCCGGGCGCGGCCGTCGGCAAGTTGGCGTTCACGGCCGAGGAGGCCGTCGAACGGACCAAGGCGGGCGAGAAGGTCCTGCTGGTCCGCAAAGAAACCAGTCCGGAAGACGTGGACGGCATGCACAGCGCCGCCGGCATTCTCACCAGCACCGGCGGCATGACCAGTCATGCGGCGGTTGTCGCCCGCGGCTGGGGACGCTGCTGCGTGGCCGGGGCGGGCGAGATCCAGATCAACGACAAGGCCCGCAAGATCACCGTGGCCGGCAAGACATTCGGCTGCGACGACGTGCTGTCGATCGACGGCTCGACCGGCGAAGTCATGGCGGGCGAAGTGGCGACCCAGGCCCCGAGTCTGTCGGGCGACTTCGCCAAGGTCATGAAGTGGGCCGACAAGTATCGCAAGCTCAACATTCGCACCAACGCCGACACGCCGGCCGACGCCGTGCGGGCGCGCGATTTCGGCGCGGAAGGCATCGGCCTGTGCCGCACCGAACACATGTTCTTCCAGGAAGACCGCATCGCCGCCATGCGGGAGATGATCCTGGCCGAAACGCAGGAGGCACGCAAGGTCGCGCTGGCCAAGCTGCTCCCCTTCCAACGCAAGGACTTCATCGGCATCTTCACCGCCATGAAGGGCCTGCCCGTCACCGTGCGATTGCTCGACCCGCCGCTGCACGAATTCCTGCCGCAGGACGCCAAGAGCCAGGCTGAAATGGCCGACCGTCTGGGCGTGAAGCCGGCCGCGGTCAAGGCACGCGTGTCGCAGCTGCACGAAGCCAACCCCATGCTCGGACATCGCGGCTGCCGCTTGAGCGTCACCTATCCCGAAATCCTCGAGATGCAGGTGCAGGCGATCGTGGAAGCGGCCATCGACTGCAAGCAGAAGAAGATCGACGCCCGCGCCGAGATCATGATCCCGCTGGTCGGTACCGCGGCCGAACTGAAGATGCTGCGGGCGCTGGCCGCCGAAACGCTGGCTCAGGTGAAGGCGAAGAAGAAGTTCGCCGCCAAACTCGACATCTCCATCGGCACGATGATCGAGATTCCGCGGGCCGCCCTGACGGCCGACAAGATCGCCGAACACGCCGACTTCTTCAGCTTCGGCACCAATGACCTGACGCAGATGACGTTCGGCTTCAGCCGCGACGACATCAACTCGTTCCTCCCCGACTACCTGAAGCAGGAACTGCTGCTGGTCGACCCGTTCCAGTCGCTCGACACCGAAGGCGTGGGCCAGTTGGTGGAGATGGGCGTGACCAAGGGCCGCGCCACGAAGAAGGACCTCAAGGTCGGCATCTGCGGCGAACACGGGGGTGACCCGGCGTCGATCGAGTTCTGCCACAAGGTCGGCTTGAACTACGTCAGCTGCTCGCCGTTCCGCGTGCCGATCGCGCGGCTGGCTGCGGCCCAGGCCGCCTTGAAGAACGACTGAGCGCAAGTCCAAAACGAACGCAGTCAGGGGGAGCGGGTCAGTACATCTGCTCCCCCTGCGCTGATACCCAGACCAGAGACGAGGAATGGGATAATCACGTCCTGTGCACGTGACAAGCAGCGGCACGCTGCGCGACTGGCGGCTTCAGCCGGCACGTTGTCTGCCCCCAACTTCAGTTGGGCGTTTCGGGGTCGCGATGCTGCGCTCAGCTCGCTTCAGCGAGGCTTCTCGAATCGCCTTCAGGCAGTCGAGTCCAGCGCGCGATGCCTGAAGGCGGGACGCTAAGCCCGCTGAAGCGGGCTGGCGTCATGCGCTGCCTCGCTCACCCCCAGCGGAAGCGGGGGTCTGACAAGATGCCGGCTGAAGGCCGGCAGAAGAGGTACTGAACCCATGCCTCCCTCTGCGCACCCACTCATCCATCAACGGTTGTGTGCGTGGCTTGGAAAGCCCGTCCCACTGACCTGCCGCACGCCTGGACTGTAGGGCGGACTTCCGAGTCCGCCCCGCAGTTGTGACCTCGACAATTCTGCCAGCCGACAGAGCCCGGACGGACTTGGAAGTCTGTCCTATGAACTGGACCTCTCCCTGGGAAGGAGAACGCGTTGACGCGCGCACGTCCTTCGCTCCGGTTCGCTCAGCCGACCTTGCGTTGCGTGGCCGTGGTTGACGCCGATTCGGGCTCGATCTTGAGCTGCGGAAGGGGAACCGTAGCCGCGGCGGGCGTACGTCGTTCCATCACAAAACCGCGCTGGCCAACTCGGAGAAACGCATAGAAGTTGGCCGCCGGTCCGGACGCAAAGGTCGTGCGAAGTTGCTCCAGGACCTGTTCCCACGTCAAACCTTGCCGGTAGATGATGCGGTAGGCCTGCTTGAGTTGCCGAATCTCGTCGGCCGTGAAGCCGCGGCGTTTGAGGCCGATGAGGTTCAGTCCCACGACGCGCGTCGACACCCCGTCGACGGTCACGTAGGGCGGTACATCCTTGTTGATGTGCGACTGACCACCCACCATGCAGTGGCTGCCGATGCGGCAGAACTGGTGCACTCCCACCCCGCCCGAAAGATACGCGTAGTCTTCGACGGTGACGTGGCCGGCCAGCATGACGTTGTTCGTCAGGATGATGTGGTTTCCCACCTGGCAGTCGTGCGCGATATGCGCATTGACCATGATCAAATTGTCATCCCCGACGATCGTGGACTTGTCGGGCGACATCGCGCGGTGCATGGTGACATTCTCACGGATCATGTTTCCCGCACCGACAACCAGTTTCCCCCACTCGGCATGGCGGGCCACGTGCTGGGGCCTGCCCCCTAACACGGTGCCTTCGTCCACGTCGTTGCGTTCCCCCAGCGTCGTGCACTCCTTGATGACCACACGAGACGCCAGACGACATCCGTCGCCGATGATCGCTCCCGCTTCGACAACGCAGAACGGGCCAATGCTCACGTGCCGGCCGATCGTGGCACGGTGGTCGATCACGGCGGTAGGGTGAATGCTGTTTTCCATAACACTCAACAGAATTAGTGGAAGAAACGTCCGTGTTGGGGCGGCCGCCGGCCGGAGGGCGCACGTGCGGCGGTGTCCGGGAACCGCGTCGAGGCGCCATGATACGCCTGCCGGAGGCTCCAGCCCAGGTCATTTATCGGTTATCTCGATTGTAGGGATCAACACGATTTTTCCGTCCGCTTAACGCCCTGCGGGTCAACTGTGTAGTATGAGGAGGGAGTCGGGCGGGGACGGCTTTGTCTAGTGTCCGGCTAGGAATTCGCGAGCGAACGATTCATCTCCAGTTACCAGGGAGCAAGCAGACCATGTCCGATCTGACATCGCTGTACAACGAGGCCGACAAGCTGAAGGACGACGGCAAGTACGAGGAGGCGATCGCGAAATTGCAGCAAGTGTTGGCCGAGGACCCCGATTACGTTCTCGCCCATCTGGCGTTGGGGGTGCTGTGCGGAAAGGTCGGACGCCACGCGGAAGCCGTGGAGCATGGGATCCGCGCCTGTGAACTCGAGCCGGAAGAGGCTTTCAACTTTACGGCGATGAGCGTGACGTATCAGCGGGCCTTTGCGGGCACGCAGAATGCCGAGTACATCCACCGGGCGGAAGATGCCATGGCCAAAGCCCACGCGTTGCAGCACCGCCAGCATCTGCGCTGACCCGGCGATCGGGAGGTTGGATTCACACCAGGGACTCCCAGGCCCCGATGAGCAGACTGGCCGCTCGGTCGACATCGTCGGTCGTGGTGGGCCAACCGAGGCTCAGGCGAACGGTGCCTTGCGCGGCGGTCGGGCTCAGACCCATGGCGCGGAGCGTGGCGGAAATGGAGGTGCCGTTGCTGTGGCAGGCGGCACCGGTGGACGCGCAGAGTTCCGGGATCCGGGCCAGCAACGCGCTCCCCAGGACCCGTGGGAAATTGACGCTCAGCGTGTTGGGCAAGCGTTCGGCCTGTTCGCCGTGCACCACGAGTCGCTCGCCCAAGGCCTGCCGCAGCGCATCGCACAACCGGTCCCGCAGCTGGGTCAGCCTTTCGCTGTGCCCTTCCATTTCCTTAGCGGCCAGCAACGCGGCGGCGCCGAGTCCCACGATGTGGGGAACGTTTTCGGTGCCTGGTCGCAGGCCCTTTTCGTGCCCCGCACCGTGCAGCACCGGCCCCAGGTCGACACTTTGGCGCACGAACAGCACACCGATCCCTTTCGGGGCGTATAGCTTGTGACCCGCCAGCGACAGCAGGTCGACGTCCAGTTCATCGACCTTGGTGCGGATTTTTCCCACGGTCTGGGCGGCGTCGGTGTGAATCGGCACGCCTCGGTCGTGACAGACGGACGCGATGTCACGCACATTCTGCACCGTGCCGACCTCGTTGTTCGCGTGCATGATGCTCACCAGACGCGTGTCGGTGCGAAGGGCTTTCCGTACCTCATCCGGATCCACCCAAGCATTCTTGTCGCAGGCGACAACGGTCACCGCGTATCCCAGACGTGTCAGGTAATCGGCCGGACGCGCGATGGCGGGGTGCTCGATGGCCGAAATCACGAGATGACCGTCTGAGGAAGGAAACTCCCGCAGGAGAATCCCCAGCAGTGCCAGATTGTTGCTTTCCGTGCCGCCCGACGTGAACAGGACTTCCTCACGATCGGCGCCCAGCAACGCGGCCACGTGCCCACGCGCGTCCTCCATGGCTTCGTGACAGATGCATCCCAGCGCATGTCCGCTGGAAGGATTCCCGTAATACTCGGTCAAGAAACGGCCACATTGCCGCAGCGACGCTCGGCGCGACGGGAGTCGTCGCATTGAAATCCAGGTAAATTTGGCGCACGTCGGCCCCCATTAAGTTCGCCGCAAGCCCAGGCGCCGTCCATCATAGACGGACTGCGTGACCTGATCCACCCAGTCCGTATGCGCCAGGTACCAACCCACCGTCTGTTCGAGTCCCCGTCGGAACTCGTACGCCGGCGTCCACGCCAGCTCGGTGCGGACTTTGCCCGTATCCACGGCGTATCGATGATCATGGCCCGGACGATCTTCCACGAAAGTGATTTGAGCGGATCGGGGCGCTCCATCCGGACGCGGACAAATCTCATCCAGAATGTCGCAGATCATCTGAACCACCTGCAAGTTGGATCGCTCGCAGTTGCCGCCGAAAAGGTAGGTTTGCCCCGGCTCGCCGCGGTCCATCGTCAGCCGCAGACCGCGACAGTGGTCTTCGACGTGGAGCCAGTCGCGCACGTTCGTACCGTCACCATAGACCGGCAGGTCCAGCCCGCTCACGGCCCGGTGAATCACCAGTGGGATGAGCTTCTCGGGATACTGGTAGGGGCCGTAGTTGTTGGTGCAGTTTGTCACGAGAGTCGGCAGTCCGTACGTGCGGTGGTAAGCCCGGACGAAATGATCGGCAGCCGCTTTGGACGCAGCGTAGGGCGAATTGGGTGCGTACGCTGTCTGCTCGGTAAACACACCGTCGCGGGCAAGCGAGCCGAAGACTTCATCGGTCGACACGTGCAAGTACCGAAACGCCTCACGCCGGTCAACAGCCAACCCTCGCCAGTATGCGAGGCACGCCTCGAGCAACTGGCACGTTCCCATCACGTTCGTGGCCACAAACGTCAGCGGTTCGTCCACCGAACGGTCGACGTGCGATTCGGCGGCGAAGTTGATGACGTACTGAGGCCGGTGGGTTTCCAACAGGCGGCCCGTCAACGTCCGATCCCCCATATCACCCTGGTGGAACTCAAATTGGGGATGCTGGCGGACTGCTGCCAGGTTTTCCAGGTGGCCGGCATAAGTCAGTTTGTCGAGTACGACCACCCGGTCGTCACCGGACGTCAGCTGTTGACGGACGAATCCGCTGCCAATGAATCCCGCCCCGCCCGCCACCAGAATGGTGTTCATGACCAACCTCGACTGTGACTCAGGTACTGAACGTAGAGCAAGCGTCTCGCTTGCTCAGGTCGCTGGCGGCACCGCGGTGCTTTTCGGCGGGTTCTGCACAAGCGGGACGCTTATGCTACGAACGTAGAGCAAGCGTCTCGCTTGCTCAGGTCGCTGGCGGCACCGCGGTGCTTTTCGGCGGGTACCGCACAAGTGGGACGCTTATGCTACGAACGATCTCCCCGACATGCTGCGCGGTCGCGTTGCCACCGGCTGGTTCCGCGAGACCCATCATACCCGTGCGGTGGTCGCCTGTCCTGCTGAGCTGCCGCGTCGGTACTTCACCCGACGAACAGGCGGCCGCCACATGCCCCGAATTCGCGACCCGGTCGTGCGTTTCGGTGTGGACCGCCGCATCAAGTCTTTCGACCATCAAAAGTTAGGGCGAAATCTGCTGGACTTGATGGGCCTTTTGTGTGAAAATTGAAGCGTCTCAAGTCCCGCTTCTCATCTTCTTGTGTTTCGGAATTTCGGGGAGAGCGATCATGGTTCGAAAACATCGATACGGGTTCACACTTGTGGAGATGCTGGTGGTGATAGCCATCATTGGCGTCTTGGTGGGGCTGTTGCTGCCGGCGGTGCAAGCAGCCCGCGAACGAGGGCGGCAAGCCCAATGCTCGAACAACCTCAAGCAGTTAGGGATCGCGGCCGTCGGATTCGAGTCGCGTCGTCAGCGGTATCCAGGAGCCCAGGAAATCCTCTTGCCGCAGGATCCTTCTTCGGCCACTCCCGGGCACAACAAGCCGGCCAGTTGGCTCGTGCTGTTGTTGGAGGACATCGGCCGGTCGGATCTGTTTGAACGCTGGAACACGACCGCTGTCGCGTGGGGTGATCCGGTGTTGATTCAATCGATGAAGCTGCTGCAGTGCCCGAGCACGACGGACGTGGCCAATCAGACGGCCAGGACGAACTACGTCGCCAATGCCGGCTTCATGCCGCGTTCGTGGGCCGACAGCGGCGTCCTCAGCGATGTGGCGTATCTGGATGCGGCCCAGCGGCCGGCCAACGGATTGTTCCTCGACCGCATCCGGTTCCCCAAAGCGTATGTGGATGCTTCGTCTGTCCGTGATGGCGTGTCGAACACGCTGATGATGAGCGAGAATCTCGTGGCGACGGAATGGTCTTCCGTCGGACCGGTGAATCCGGCTCTGACGACGTTCACGATCAACCAGGGGTGGAGCTCGAGTATCTCTTTCCCCGTTCCGGTCAACGCGCGATTTGGCAACACGTTTGTTTTCTGCTATGCCGCGGAAGCCAACGGGCCGGGCATCAATCCGCTGGTCAACGGCGCTAACGTAACGCCGCTGCCGGTGCAACCTCGCATGAAGATCAATGGGGAGACGTTGATATATACGGAGGGGACACCGGTCGTGGCGGAAGTGGCACGTCCCTCCGCGAACCATCCCGGTATCGTCCATGCGCTGTTCGCCGACGGTCGCGTCGTGACGCTGACGAATTTTCTCCCTTACTACACCTATCAGCAGCTGATGACTCCGCATGGCACGCAATCGGACATGCCGTCGCGGATCTCGTATGTCTTGCAGGATTCCGACTATCAGCGGTAAGGCCGCGATGTGACAGCGGGACTCGGTTCGCATCGACCTGATCGCCTCCACCTGGCTCTCTCGCGGGAGCCAGGTTTTTTAATTCTTGCCGGACCATCGGGTGATCGTGGCAGCCGGCTGTGAGTTCGGCCGCCACGCGGGCGGGCGCTGCGATCGGCAGCGCTGGGGCGTAATGCCACGGAGGCTGGCGAGTCCGCGATCGCCCTCGCGGGCGATCTTCGATAGATCATGGCCACTTTCACCGGCCCACATCCGTTAAGCCGTGATTTCGGCACGACGATTGCATCTCGTACGAGTGGCCGCACGTTTCCCAGTTCTGGGGCCGCCGCGGTGGGGAGTGGCCGGGTGGTCCTCCGCGGATCGAGTCCGCGGTCGACGTACGGCACATCGTCTCTGATCACGACAAGGGTATGACGTTCCATGATTCAAGTTCACCAAGCAGGTCTCAGGAGTTGGACTCCTGCTCAAGTTGCCGTCCCGCCGCGGATCGCCCAGCGCCGCGGTGCTCGGCCTCCAGGGGGCGACGGGCCGGACGCGGACCAGCAGGCGATCAACACGTATATGCGGGATGTGGCTCAGCGGCCGTTGCTTTCGGCGGCCGACGAAGTCGAAGTGGCCCGTCGTATTCAGTGTGCGGATCGGCAGCTATCACGAGTGAGCCTGGGTCACGATTTCGTGCTGCGGCAGCTCGTGGACGTCCTTGCACAAGTGCTCAACGGCCAACGGCGTCTCGACCGCACGCTGAACGTGGCCACGGCCGACATGATCACCAAGCGGCGTCTGGCAGGAATACTGGCGATCCATCTCAAGACGCTCACACACTTGCTGTCTCGAAATCGCGACGACTTTCGTGCGCTGACCAGTCGCCGGACCGGTTTCATCGAGCGCCGCGCAGCCTGGCAGCGGATTGTGCGGCGGCGAGGAAAGGGCGCGGCGTTGATCGCCGAGCTGGGAGTGCGTTCCCAGGTCCTGCGGCCGATCGTGTCGGACCTGGCGGCCCTGGGAACTCAGATCCGGCGGCTCCACGAGCGTCGGCAAGTCAAATCGTCCAGCTCGCCCCTCCAGAACGACTCGGCGAGCCGTCGCGAACTATATCAGCGGATGCGGCAGGTGGGAGAGTATCCTGCCACGCTCGGCAGGCGTCTGGACAAGCTCCGGACTCTGCAATCGACCTACGATCAGGCTCGCCAGCGACTGTGTGAAAGCAACCTGCGGCTTGTCGTGTCGATTGCCAAACGCTACCGCGGACGCGGGATCCCGTTCCTGGACCTGATCCAGGAAGGCAACACGGGGCTGATTCTCGCGGCCGAGAAATTCGATTTTCGTCGCGGATTCAAGTTCTCCACCTACGCCACCTGGTGGATCCGGCAGTCGATCACGCGGGCGATTGCCGACAAGTCCCGAATGATTCGCGTGCCCCAGAATGGTTTGCCCGAGATGCGTGAACTCGCGACGGCTGCCACGCGGCTCGCTCAGGAAACGGGCCACCGTCCGGTCCTGGACGACGTGGCGGAACAGCTCAAGTTGTCACTGCACGACGCGCATCGCATCGAAACGTTGACGCGGCCTTTTCGCTCGCTGGATCAACAGCCGCGGCAGGCCGATCCTCAGCTGGCCGATGTGTTGGCCGACCCGCAGGCCGAGGACCTGACGCAGCGGATGACGCGGCAGGCCTTGCGGGCGCGACTCGCCCAGGCCATGTGCACGCTGACCGCTCGCGAACGTCGCGTCCTGCAGTTGCGTTACGGCTGGGACGACGGGCAGAGCCGGTCGCTGTCCGAATTGGTCGAGTTCTTTTCCGTCAGCCGAGAGAGAATCCGGCAGATTGAACAAGGTGCGTTGGCGAAGATCCGCAGTGGCACGCAGGGCGGGTTGCTGGCCGCGTTCGTCGAGTGACGCGGCCAGTTCACCCACGTCCCGTTCAGGACCGACCAGGGTGCCAGCGTCTCAAGGCGTGCCTCGTTGGACGGCCGCGACGACTTCGCCGATCGCGGAGATCAACGCGTCGACCTGCTGGCTGGCCGCGTCGAGCTTCCCTTCTTTTCCCAGCAGTTCCAGCTGCCAGGCCTGGTCGGCAGCCCCGTGAGCGCCGAAGAACCGGAGCGAGCTCTTGAGCGTATGGCTGGCGCGGCGAAAGGCGGCCGCGTCGCCACGGACCAGCGTGTCGCGCAATTGGTGGATCAACTTCGGCGCTTCTCCCAGGAAGGCCTCGACCACCGAGGCCAGCGTGCCGCGATCTCCATTGACGGCGTCGAGCGCATCCTGCCAATCGATCACGCTGCCGATCGCCGCCGGAGGTTCCGGCGAGTGCGGATCGGCGGCCTGAGCGGCTTGCGTGTCGGCGGCAATCCCCAGCGCCAAGGCGATGGCATCGATCAACTGGTGGACGCGCAGCGGTTTCGACACATACTCGTCCATCCCCGCTGCCAGGCACCGCTCTCGATCCCCTTTCATCGCGTGCGCGGTCATCGCGACAATGGGTGTGTGACGCCCGGTTTCCCGCTCCAGATCGCGGATTTTCCGGGTGGCGTCCAAACCGTCCATGTCCGGCATCTGCACGTCCATCAGAATCACGTCGAGTGGTTCGGTCTGCCAGGCGACGATCGCGTCGGCACCGCTCGAGACGATCGTCACGCGATGGCCTTGCTTGTGGAGCAGTTCCCGCACCAGTTTCTGATTGACCAATCCGTCCTCGGCCACCAGTACGTTGAGTGGCGGCAGTTGCCGGATCGGGGACAGCGGGCTGGCAAGCTCCGCATGGCGTGCCGGGCCACCGAAGGCGGCGTCGAGGCACTGGAGCAGCTTGGCTTGCCGAACCGGTTTGATCAAATGGGCGGCGATGCCCAGTTGCCTGGCTCGCTCTCCATCGTCCGAGCGGGAACCGGAGGTCAGCATCAGGACCGGGAGGTGGGCGGTTTCCGGCTGACGCCGGATCTGCTGCACCAGCATGAAACCGTCCATGACGGGCATTTGACAATCGGTGATGACGACGGAGAAAGGTTGGCCTTTTTGGCGGGCCTGGCGGAGGAGGTCGAGGGCCTGAGCGCCTCCCACCGCCACCGTGGGAAGCAAGCCCCAGGACGCGGACATCTGCTGGAGAATCCGCCGGTTTGTCTGGTTGTCGTCGACGATGAGGACACGCGTGCCGCGCAGGCGGTCGAGGCAGCCCGGCGGAATCTCGGGATCGGCTTGATCCTTCTGGCCGAAGATGGCGGTGAACGTAAAGGTGGTGCCGTGTCCTTCTTCGCTCCGCACCGAGATCTGCCCGCCCATCTTCTGGACCAGGTAGTTCGAGATGGTCAGTCCCAATCCGGTGCCGCCGAATCGGCGAGTGGTCGACGCGTCCGCCTGCGTGAAAGCCTCAAAGATATCGCGCTGCTTACTCGCCGCAATGCCGATGCCGGTGTCGGTGACTTCCACCTGGAGCGTTGTCTTGGCGCCAGTCTGGGCGCGTTGCGAGACCCGAATGACGACTTCACCGACCTCCGTGAACTTGATGGAATTCCCCACCAGATTGGTGATGACCTGGCGCAGGCGGACGGGGTCTCCCACGAGGCAACTGGGCACATCGGACGCCACGTCGTAGGCCAACTCGAGTCCCTTGGCGTGGGCGCGCGACGCCAAGGTGTGCAGGGTGTTGTCGAGTGTGTCGCGCAAATGGAAATCGGTCGATTCGAGTTCCAGTTTGCCGGCTTCGATTTTCGAGAAGTCCAGAATGTCATTGACGATCAACAGCAGTGTTTCGGCCGACTGGGAGACCGTTTCCAGGTAGTCGCGCTGTTCCGGAGTGAGTTGCGTGTCGAGCGCCAATTCGGTCATGCCGAGTATCCCGCTGAGCGGGGTGCGAATCTCGTGGCTCATGTTCGCCACGAATTCGCTCTTCGACCGGTTGGCCGCATCGGCGGCTTCCTTGGCCTCTCGCAGGGCGATCTCGGCGCGGCGGCGCTGTGTGATGTCGCGGGAAATCCCGAACGTGCCCACCACGTCTCCCCGTTCGTTACGCAGCGGGAGCTTGGTGGTTTCGACCCAGGTGATCCGACCGTCCGGCCAGGTTTCCTGCTCCTCCAAACGCAGCACGGTTTCCCCGGATTCCATCAGTCGCACTTCGTCCGCCCGGGCTTGGGACGCGTGTTCGTCGGTGAAAAAGTCGAAGTCGGACTTGCCGATGGCGGCGGCGGGATCGGCCAGCCCGAACCGCTCGGCCATCACTCGGCCAATGCGCAGGAAGCGGCTCTGCGCATCCTTGAAATAGATGTTGTCGGGCAAAGTCGCCAGGAGCGTATCGAGCAGTAACCGTTCGTGGGCAAACGCCTGCTCCGCAGCCTGCCGAATCTCGATTTCGTGCCGCAATGCCCGGTTGGACTCGATCAGCTGGGCAGCCCGCCGCTCGACTCGATCTTCCAGGGTGGCATACGACTGCTCGAGCTCTCCGGCCATGACGTTCAGCGCCCGGGCGAGCACGCCGACCTCGTCCCGAGCGTCGATCAGGCAGCGTTCGCTCAGGTTCCCGCGGGCTACCCGATCCGAAAATCCGACCAGTTCCATGAGTGGACGAGTAATGCGGAAAGCAAACACGTAGGACAGGATCACGCCCGCGGCCAAGGTCCCCGCCGCCAAGCCAAACAGCATCAGGCGCAGACGGCCCAGCGGCTCAATCGCCTCCTGAACGTCCATCGATGCCATCAACACCCAGTCCTCATAGTTGATCGGCCGACTCGCTGCCACCACCTCGTGGCCGTGCCAATCGTCAGATCGCCCGTACTGGAGAACGCCGCGAACACCGCTGGACAGCAGCGGCCAGCTCGCCGGCCGGCGATCCGCCAACTGCTGATCTTCGTCGGGATCCATCAGTTGCAGCACCCCGTGCACCTCGCGAGCCACGACCACCTTGCCGGTTCGTCCCACCAGGGAAAGGCTCGAGCTGAGTGCCAGCATCGGTGCACTATCCAGTTCGATCACGATCACGAACAGCCGACCACTCTCGGTCATGAGGGGGCGCTGCGACGATCGTCCGATAGGTGGCCTTGAACTTCGCCGGAAACCCGATGGTGAAGGCCGCTTTGCCCGCGGCGTATTCCGGCAACTCGGTCACCGGTTTGTCCAGCACGGACGAGCCGGCGCGAAAAACCGTGAATCCCTCCCCATTCACAAAATGAACGGCCAGGAACCTGCCGCCATCGCGGCAAAGGTCCGAACGGGTCGGCCCGAACGACTGACGGAAATCGTCGACGATGAGCGACGTCTCGGCCTCGAACTTCTCCGGACTCATCAGCCCGGCGTCAAACAAATCGAGCACTCCGGCCAGATGCGAGTCGTTCGTGATCAACTGCGTCCGTTCGGCTTGGCGGCCGATGAACGCCAGCAGACTATTCGAACGTTCGGCCGCCTGCGCGTTCAGGAGGACACGGACTTGTTCGTCAATGATCAACCGCGCGAATCCGTATCCGGCGATCGTCAAACCCCCGCCGGTGAGCAAGATCATGAGCGACACGAACGCCGCCAGACGGACGAACAGCGAAGAATGCCTCGGCGCGACATGGTCGGCCGCTGTCGCGGCGGCCCGCTCGGGTGAACCAACCTCGTTCATGCAGGGCTGCCTTTCGCGGAGACGGGTTGTCTATCTCGACATTGTATCCGTACGGGGCACGGCCACAACAATCCTTCGGGTTGGGGTAAATCACAGCCAGTAGATGGGTGAATCCGCAGGGGCCAATTATTCCACGCAATCGTCACAATCGCTAAGCGCGTTAAAGTCTCCCATCGCACCGGGTCGATGAACGCTGTGTTCAAGAGCCGGTGCGACGGTGCGCCGTCGAATCGAGTTTCCGTTCCCATTGGCGGCACGCCCACGCGGGCTGCGGGACTTGCTGAGGCGAACGTTCATGATAGGCGGGCCGACTGACCGAGCACGAGACGTGGGCAGAGTGCTCCTGCTGTTGTCAGCCGGCATCGCCCTGACTGGATGTACGCGTGGTCTTTACCGACGGCAGGCCGACCGGGAATCCCACTACCTGGTCCGCGAGAAATCGGTGGGAACACCGTGGGCGATTCCCGAGTCGTACACGATCCAACCCGACCCGCGGTCGCGGTTCTTCGATCCCACACACCCGGATTTTCCCGTGTTGCCGCCGGCCGGTCCCCAGCTCTACCAGTACCCCTTGCCCGAACTCCGCAATCGAGATCGACGAGGAGCCGAACTGCTCCCGCCGCCACTGTCGCGGGAACCCGCTCAGGCCGGCGAACTCCCCGTTCCAACGGATGAGGTGCGGGGCGGTCACGATCGGCCGGATCGGACTTTGGCCGGAGGAACGGACGGTGGTGTGCAGCTGGCTTCCTACCAGCCGTCGCCGGGGTCTGGGCCCGCCGCGGCCGCGGGAGACGCGCCCCCCGATGCGGAGGATGTGGGCGATCCGTTTGCCGAAGACCTGGCCGTCGTCAGCGAATCCCGTTCCGACGTCAAAGGGCTGTTCGATCAGCGGATCGATCCGCGGTACTGGCAATACGTGCCGAACCAGTGCCTGACGCGCATGTTGGAATTTCCGAGCGTGCAGGCCGAGTATCGGAAGACTTTTGAACGGGATCCCCAGCCGGAGTTGTTGAGCAAGGCTCCGCGGATGTCCCATCAGGACCTTTTTGAATTGGCGTTGCTCAACAGCCGGGCGTATCAGCGCGAAAGGAGCTGCTGTACGAAGCTGCCTTGACTCTCTCACTCGAGCGTTTCGCGTACGCGACCAAATTCACGGTGCGGGGGACCACCGTGGACACGACCTACACACATCGTCGCGTCGATGGAGTGACGGTCAACTCGTTGGCGGTTCCCAGTGCCTTCAGCGGCGACAAACTGATGGCGACCAGTGGAACGTTGGTCGGCCGGTTCGCCAACGACGTGTTGCTGACCTTCAACGGACCGACCGGTTTTGCGGCCGATATCAGTTCTGAGATGCTGTTCGAGTTCACGCAGCGGATCTTCCAACGCGACATACTCCTCGAACCGCTCATCCAGTCCGAACGCGACCTGGTGTATGCCGCCCGGCGTTTCGCCCGTTTCCGCAAGGAGTTCTTCTTCGACATTGCCAGCACGTACTACACCATCCTCTTGACGTACCGGCAAGTCGAGATCGACGCGCAGAACTACTTCTCGCAAGTCCTCAACTTCCAGCAGGCCCGGGCGGAAGTCGGGTCGGAGATCTCGAACGCGCCGAACGTGGTCGCCTTCAACCAGTACGAACAGGGTGTGCTCACTGCGAACAGTTCCCTGATTCGCCAGTGCCTGAAACTCGAGGATGACCTGGATAGCATGAAACTGGTCCTGGGGTTGCCGACCGAAACGCCGATCAATGTCGATCTGACGGAATTGGAGCAGTTGACACTCCGAGACTTGATCGAAGTCAATCGGGAGCAATCACGCCGGTGGCAGTCGCGTCTGGAAACGCTCCTCAGCAAGGACGTCGCCGCCAACCATGCGGACATCCTGACGGCGAGCTATTCACTCGCCGATCGGTTGATCACCTGGTTCAGTCAGCGGCGCAAAGCGGATGCGAGTGTTGCGGAGCCCATTGAGCTGGCTCAATGGCGGGCCCAGTTTCGTCTGGATGCCGCGCGTTTGGACTCATTGGAGCAACGCCAGAACCTGCGGGACGTCCAATCGGCTACGCCGCCGAAGCAGCGGATTCTGGTGTTCCAGCGACAAGTGGACGTGATTGAAAGCCAGCTCGCTCTGGTGCAGCGGCAGGGACAATTCGCGGCCCGCTCGCGGGTGGCCCTGGATCAGCTGGACACGGCCCGCGACGAATATCGGCGATTACGCCGGGAGTTTGAGTCGCTCGAGCGCGACCTCAACGTCGCCTTGGAGAGCAATCCGGACGATGCGGTCATCATTGGGTTGATCGACCGGGCCACCAGCACCTTGGCGGCCCTCGATACGTTGTCCCAGAACCTGGACGACGCGCTGTTCGGGGGGCCGGTGGAGAACGTGGACCTGCAGGAGACCTTGGCCCGCAGCCAGGCCATGATGGCGTTCACGCAGGACGCGTTCCAGTCGGCTGGACAGGGCCTGCCGCTCATCGAGATCGGCGCGGATGCCGCCATGGTCACGGCGCTGGTCCAACGTCTTGATCTGATGGACAAGCGCGGTGCCCTGGCGGATCGCTGGCGAGACATCAAGATTGCCGCCGATGAACTTCGGTCGCGTCTGGACTTGAATGCCAGCCAGACGATTGGCACGGACATGAATCGTCCGTTCAGCTTCTCGACAGACAATGCGAACACGCGATTACGGATCGCCTGGGACCTGCCGCTCAATCGCAAGCGAGATCGGAACCTGTATCGCCGCACGCTGATCAACTACAACGTCGAGTTACGCAGCCTGCAGCAGTTCGAAGACACGATCAAGCTCAACGTACGGCGTCAGCTGCGGAACCTCGAACAAGACCGCATTCAGTATCCGATCAGCGTGGCCAAAGCGGCACTGGCCGAAGAGCAGGTGCTCAGCACGCGGTTGCAGCTGATCCTCGGCCTGCCGGGCGTTCGCGCTTTCGACCTGGTGGTGGCCTACAATGATTCGCGCGAGGCTCTGAGCGCGATGGTCGTCGGCCGCATTGGCTACATTGTGGAGCGCGCACGCTTCGCGTTGGAGCTGGAGGCGATGATGCTGGATGACGAAGGCTTCTGGCCGCAAATGAACGACCCCCGGTACCAGCCCCAGCCGAATGGCGAGTTTCCCTGGAATGCCGGTTCCGCCTACGGAGATTTCCCGTCGTTCCTCAAAGTATCGCACGATTTCCGACGCATGCTCGACTACCCGCCGCCGGGCGCTGATCCCGCCGCCGTGTCGCCGCCGCACCACGAGGGTAGTTCGGCGCCGGAACCGGAGGCCGTCGAGCCCCGGGAATTACCGGCCGAGGACGAAGCTCCCTTGCCGGAACCGTGAGCGATGGCGGCGGGACACTCGCGGTGTCCAACATCCGGGACCAACCGCCGTCGCCGCCGTGGTCCCGCTGAGCGAGACTGCACGATCGTCAGGCAACGATCGACTTCCACGTTCTCGATCACATCGGTACCTTGGCCGAGCCATTTGACCTCGATCCGATCGACACGGTTGCGCCGGCCGAGTCCGAAGTGCAATTGCGTCCCGTAATGACTTTGATAACCCCGACCGCTGTGCACTTCGTCAATCTGTTTCAGATCGCCGGCGATCACGGTCACGCGCGATCCGACGGCATCGCGGTTGGTTACGGTCCCCTGGAGTCGAATATCGATCCAGTGGTTCTCGGTGACCGATTCATTACGCAGCACGGTCGGCGCGGCACGCGAATTGAGGACCACCACGTCGATGTCTCCATCGCCGTCGAGATCGTCAAACGCCGCTCCGCGACTGCTTTCGACCACCTCCAGGCCGTCACCGCACTGTTCGGAGACATTCTCGAAACGGCCATCCCCGAGATTGCGGAGAACGATGTTCTTGGCCTTGTAGGCGGTCCAGTCGTCGAAGAGTTCGACGTTGTCCTCCGTATGTCCATTGGCCAGAAACAGATCGCGGTGCCCATCATTGTCGAAGTCGACGAACTCGGTACCCCAGTTCACATAGGGGAAAGCCCCCGCACCGGCGCCACTCGTGCGCGTGACGTCCTCGAAAAACCCCTGTCCCGTGTTGCGATAGAGCGCCGGAGAACACCCGGCGTAGGAAGTCACAAACAGATCGAGCCAGCCGTCGTTGTTGTAGTCACCGCAGGCCGCCCCCATGCTGGCCATGGCCAGTCCGTCGACCGTGTAGGCGACGCCCGCCGGCAGGCCAACTTCTTCGAATCGGGCGCGGCCGTCGTTTCGAAACAGGAAGTCAGGTCGCACGTCGTTGGCCACGAAGATGTCCGTGTCATCATCGTTGTCGAAGTCCAGGCAGACGGTGCCCATGCCGGTTCCTTCCAGGCCCCCGATCCCCGACGCCGTGCTGAGATCCTCGAAGGTTCCATCGCCGCGGTTGCGATAGAATGCGTTGGTGTCGGGCGGAAGATCGTTCGGCCCGGGATACACGGGATAGCCGTGCATCATCTTGGGCGACTGCGCGGCGTAGCGGAACTTGACGTAGTTGGCGCTGAACAAATCGAGCCAGCCGTCCCGGTCGGCGTCCAGGAAGCAGGCACCGGCTCCCACTTCATCCCCCGCTCGCACGCCGAGCGCTTGGGCGACCTCGGTGAACGTGCCGTTGCCGTTGTTGCGATAAAAAGCTTTGGGACCGAAGTTGTTCAAGTAGACGTCCTGGTCGCCGTCGTTGTCATAGTCGGCCACGGCGACTCCCATGCCGTATCCCTCGTCTCCCAGATGGGACTCCTCCGTGACATCCGTGAATCGCCAGTCGCCGTCATTTCGATAGAGCGCATTCTTCGGCGGCACATCGAACTTGCTGCCGGGCAACGGCGCCCCGTTGAGGAAGTAGATGTCCTTGTCTCCATCCCCGTCGTAATCGAAAATGGCCAATCCCGAGGCGACGGTCTCGACAATGTAGCGCCGTCCGCTACTGCCGTCCGTGTGCTGGAACGTAATGCCCGTCTGCGACGTGACGTCCCGCAGGCGAATCGTCGACTGGGCCCGGCAAGGGGGGGCGTTGGCAGCCAGCAACAACGCCAGAATCACGCCGAGGCGGACCATTTTCGGCGGACCGATGGAGCACAGCCAGCTTTGCATAGGTCTAGTGGCGGCTGTCGGCGAATTGGTCGAGGAGTTTTTTGGCATCAAGGTTTTCCGGATCCAGCTGCATGGCCCGTTCCAGGTGCGCGATGGCCTGCGGTGTTTCGTGGTTGGCCTGCAATTGCGAAGCGAAGCGGCACAGCAGTGAGGCGGTTTGACGACGGACACGACTGTTTGCGGGTTGGATGGCGATCAGTTCTTCCGCCACCACGACCGCATCGGCCAGGCGATCTTGCTTCACAAGCCGCTCGACCAGGCTGCGCGCGACTCGATGTGGCTGGGTGAGACCGCGCGGGCTCGCAGCCAATACATCTCCGACTTCGCGAGATCGGCCTGTTGCTCCCACAGCTTGCCAATGGCGAAATCCAAACTCGCCACGCGATCCTGCTGAGTCGTCAGATCGCTGTGTTGGAGACGTGTTTCCCGCAAATCGCTCAGTTGTGATTCCTTGAGCGAAGCGAACATCTGGAAGTACCGATCGGCACTTTCGGTATCGCCAAGTTTCCGACAGGCAATGGCCAGCGGGTGGTACGACTTCCTGAATTCCGGGGCAATCGTCACGGACTTCTCGTAGCACTGTCTGGCCTGTTCGTAGTCCTCGTTCTGCAGGTGCGCTTGTCCCGCCCAGTAGTGAGTCCACGGCGACGTGGGATCCCGACGTTGAGCCTCCTGGGATGCGGAAATGGCTTCTTCAATCCGGTTCTCGCTCAGCAATACCTTCACCAACATGCCATAAGCCATCAGGTTATCGGGCTTCAGACTCAGGGCCTGTTGGAGATTGCGGATGGCTTTTTTGTTTTCGCCACGATCGAGGGCGACCCGGGCAATGCCCAGGTAGGCCGCGGTAAACCGCGGGTCCAGCTGCCGGCACTGGCGCCAGGCCTCTTCCGCGTCGACGTACCGCCCCAGGTCTTCCATTCCCGCGGCCTTGATGGCGAACGCTTCGGGACAGCGGGACAACTCGCGTGCCACACGCTCGCAGAGTCGCACCGATTCGTCTCGCAGCGCGTCTTCCGTGGCCTCCCGCGGCGCGTCATCGTCGCGGAACTCCCCGGTGACCGGGTCCCGCGGGCGGGTCACGCTGAGGCTGGGTGACGCCAACGACACGGTCGTCTCCGCACGCGGCGGCGTCTGGCTCGTCGGACGGAAATCCAGAAGATACAGCAGTGCCCCGGCGGCAATCGCCGGGACGAAGACCGCCAGCACCCACCGCAAGGACCGAATTCGCACCCCTTCCTCCCGCCACAGCTACCTGTCGCTGCCAGGTCGGCTCAGCTACCGCCCGACAAGCCGCCTGCAGCACGAGACGCTCTCGTCATGTCCATCGCCGACTGCCGGCGACGGACTGTCGTTCGTGGTGGTGACCGCTGTGCGCGGGCCGCCCGGCACGTATTTATCCTTCTCCGGCAGACCGGAGTTTAGCCCAGGGAAAATCGGGGATCAAGCAGGTTTGGCGGGCGACAGAATGGTTGACATTCACGTCCAAAGCGGCGTACATTATTGTCAGGCTCAGGTTAGGTTTGAGCAAGGCTGAATTCTCGTCAATATTCGATCGGGGACCACAGGGTGTGGTTGGCCCGTGTCACATAGGGGTCTGAGGGAGGCGGACCGCGAATATCTGGTGCTGTGGGTAGATGGACTGTTCTTATACATTCTTTGGTGAAAGGCGATTTTTATGACGAGATCGAGAAAGGGTTTTACATTGGTGGAGCTGCTGGTGGTGATTGCCATCATCGGCGTGCTCGTTTCACTGCTTCTGCCGGCGGTGCAGGCCGCCGCGAGGCGGCTCGCAGAATGCAGTGCTCGAACAATCTGAAGCAGCACGGACTGGCACTTCACAATGCGCACGACACGTACAAGGAATTTCCCCCGATTTTGATTAACGGCTGGACGAATCAGAACCCCAGCGCGGCGACGGCTGTCTATAAGGGGGGGTACATGAACCTGAGGAGCGACGGCGAAAAGATCACGTATTTCTTCTGCCTGCTCCCGTACATGGAACAACAAACACTGGTGGCTGATCTCGCGTGGGATAACTGCGTTCTCGGCCCATCCAAGACCCGACCCAACGAATGGTGGGATGCGAACCCGCTGCCGATTTTGACTTGCCCGAGCGATCAAGCGAGCACGAAGACGGTCATTGTCGGTGGGTACTCCTGGATTTTTGGTGGCGCCAACCAACCGGCAAGTCTCACCAGTTACGTGCCGAGTGCGAAAGCTTTCGGCAAGTATGTTCCGGGTACCAAGGACCAGAGTATCTGGAATCTCACGTGGGACAACTGCAGCGGAGAGAAGAACATCGCTTCTTTCAAAGACGGCACTTCGAACACGATTGCCGAGGTCGAGAAGCCGATGATCACGGGCGATAACATTGTCACGGCCATCGGTTGGGGAGTGCAGGGTTCGTCCGGTCTGCAAGACGGGGCGAATGTGTGGGGCAAGACCGACATCAGCGCCGAGGTGGTGCCCGCGTTTGGCTGCAACTGCAACGATCCAACACAGTCTTGGGATGACGAAGAGGGACAGTGGTGGAACGCCAATTGCCGATTTACGGTCAACGGCATCACGCAGGAGTTCTTCCAGCCACCCTCGAAGCTGCGACCGCCGGACCAGCAGCGTTTTTGGAATGTGTATCCCAATCATGCGGGTGGTCTAGTGCAGACGCTCATGGCTGACGGCAGCGTGCAGTCGGTCAACAACAACATCGACCTTTTCGTGTGGTCCGCGCTGGTCACGCCGGCCGGTAATGACCGCTCTCAGTGATGTCGGTGTGAGCTGAGTTTTGCCGGGTTGGGGCGAGAGCCTCGAGCGCCAAGAACGCTCGAGGCTTGGTCCTTTCCCCCGGTCGTCGGAATTCGCCGCACCCGGAACATGAGACCGGGTGCGGCGTATGCGATTTTGGAGCACCTCACCGAATGTTGGTGGATTGTACACAATAGGGAAATAGCGGGAGAAATTATAGTGAGTCGAGTATTTCGGTTGTTTGCCTGCCTTGGGGTTCTGGGCTGCCTGGCGTTGGCTTCGTGTTCGCAAGTCGAGCGGCTACCGCTGTCGAACGCGACGTTGGAAGGAACGGTGACCTACCAGGGCAAGCCGGTGCCGTACGGATTGGTGATCGCGACCCAAGCGGAAGGGAAGGTCAGTGCGACGGGCAATGCCGACGAAAACGGGAAGTACAAATTGTCCAACGTGCCGCTGGGAACCGTGCAAATCGCGGTTAATACTGAAGCAGGGCGCGGCATGATGATGGGACAGATGATGGCCAAATCGAAGGGTGCGAAAGGTGCTTCGGCCCCCTCGTTCGTCGATGTGCCAAAGAAATACTTCGATCCGACATCTTCGGGAATCACGACGAACGTCGTGGAGGGCCCGAATACCTTCAACATCGAATTGAAATAGGCCTTTGGCGTGTAGGTGGGAAGGTGAAAGCCGGGTAGGTCTGAGCCGGTTGCAGTGCGAAATCTGTTCCGTTGATGGACCAATTCGCATTGACTGCCCATCTCTGTACCGCGAAGCGGTTACATCCCGCAGCCCAGGGCAAGCGGCGTAGCCGCGCCACCCTGGGAAACGGGCGACAACCGGCCACGATACCCCGAAGGGGTTTGACAGCTGACCACGACGACGATCCGTTTGCCCTGAGCCCTTGTGAAACTGCACCCTTGTGAAACGCCTTCGGCGTATCGGATGGATGGGAACCGGTAACCCAGGGTGCGCCGCAAAGCGCGTCGACCCTGGGCTGCGGGATGTAAGGCGCTGTAAAACAATAACTTGGCGAATTGGATGTAGGACGGATTGCCAATCCGTCCTTGTTTTCCTGGACGGATTGCCAATCCGTCCTACGACGATTCGGTAACTTAATTCTTGACAGATCCTAACCGCTTCGCGGTACAGAGGTGAACCGTCGATGCGAAGAGGCTCACGGATGGAACAGATATAGAAACGATCACCAGGGCCGTTTCTACCGGCCTTTCACCACTCCAGCATGCAGGCCGGAACAAGCAACTGCCGGGACTTCGGTCGCTTCAGCGGTTGCGCCGTTCCGGCATGAACTTGCACAACCGCGCTGCGGCCTACGTGAATCAACCGGGCTCACGGACCGAGCTGCCGACGGCCAGAAATGCCCCCACGCCGAGCGCGGCGGCGCCGCCAAAAAGGGTTCCGATCAGTGCCCGCCGCACCCAGATGCGCCGGGTCAGGTCCCGCTCCAGGACCGCCTGATAGGCCTCGTCGCCCGAGACACGCGCCCGATGCAGATCCACGTTCGGTTCGGGCGTATCGGTGGCCAGCAACGCGAAGGCCGTCACGAGCAACGCCAGGCACAGCACCAGGCAGATGGGGGACAGGAACCGTTGCATCGCGAGTCTCGCTATTCGTGACGCAGCGCATCGATCGGATCCATCATCGCGGCCCGCCGCGCCGGATACATCCCGAACATGATGCCCGTAACGACGGAGATGCCGAAGGCCAGGACGATCGACCACCAGCTCAGGACCGTCTCGATTTCGGACGTGGCCGTGACGGCCAGCGGAATGAGCACTCCGACCAAGATCCCCAACAGACCGCCCGTCGACGACAGAACGGTGGTTTCCACCAGAAACTGCGACGTGATATCGCGGCGCGCGCGCAGCCGAGTGCGCGGCGAATGCCGATCTCCCGCGTTCGTTCCGTGACCGTGGCCAGCATGATGTTCATGATTCCGATGCCGCCCACCAGCAAGGCGATGCCCGCGATCGAGCCCAGCACCAGATTCCAGATCCGCTTCTCCTGCTCTGCCTGTCGCAGCAACTCCAGCGGGACCTGAACCTCATAGTCATTGCCCCGAGTGTGTGTCTTCTCCAGCAGCGAACGGGCCATGGCGGCAGTCTGGCTGACCAGCTTCTCGCTGCTGACGGTCAACGTAATCTCGCTCAGTTGCGTACGTTCAAATTCCACGGAGCCGGCCCGGCACGATCAACTGCAGTTCGCCGAAACGCCGGCGGGCAGCGGTGATCGGAATGTAGATGTCATTGTTGAAATTGGCCTGGCTGGCCGCTTCGCGCCTGTTCCCTGCCGCTCGCCTGCTGGTCCAGCACGCCCACCACGCGGTAGGCGTTGGATCCCAGCAGCAGATCCTTGCTCAGCGGATCCTCATAGCCAAACAGGCGTTGGGCGGCCCCGGCCCCCAGCACGCACACGTTGGCCGTCACTTGCAGGTCGGTGTCGGTCAGAAACCTGCCCCGATGCACGCCGCAGATTCTTGACCTTCAGGCAGAGCGGGCGTGGTACCCAGGATCCGCGCGTTGGCAATGCGGCGGCGCCGTGATGCGCGTCCTTGCGCAGCAGGCGATCGGCAGAGCACGGGCGACCGTCGGAATCGTGTCCCGCAGTCGCTCGAAGTCGCGATACTTCAGTCCGTATTCGAGCACCCGCGGCGTTCTGCCGCTGCGAGGCGCTGTTGCCGACTCGATTCGCTGTCGTTCTCCGGTTCCGGCTTGATGCTGCGGATGATGACGTTCGTGGCACCCAACTGGCGAATCTGCTCCACCGCCTTGCGTTTCGAGCCTTCGCCGATGGCCAGCATGGCGATGACCGACCCGACGCCCAGGATCGTGCCGAGCATCGTCAGGAAGCTCCGCAGCTTGTGGAGCATCAGATTGCGGACGCCGAGTTGCAGGGTGATCCACAGCATGGATCGCGAGCCTTCGCCGGTCTGCGTGGTCGCAGCGACTGGGTCGTGCTCTCGGATCAACGCGCGCCGCGGCGTCAACGGCTGGTCTCGGCCGCGGTTCCGGTTCGCGTGCGGCCTCCTCCTCGTCCGCTCCTCTTCTCCGCTCTCGCATCGGCCGCGGTCTGCTCGTCCACCAGCGACATCGGGTTCAACACGACGACATCCCCGTCCTGCGACCCCTGCTTGATCTCCACGAACTTGTCGTTGGTCTTGCCCAACGTGATCTCGCGTTTTTCCAGCTGGTTGTCGACCCGGACGTAGCACCAGTTCTTGTCGGCCCGCTGCACGATGGCTTGGATCGGCACGCTCAGCACGTCCGTCAGTTGTTCGATGTCGATCTCGACCACGGCCGTCATGCCGGGTTTGAGCTGCGTGACTTCTTCGATCGATCGTGACGATGGTCTTGTAGACCTTGGTGTCCGAAGCCGAACCAACCGCCCTGGTCGGGCAGCACGGCCACCGTCTTGACCGTCCGTGTACGTGCGGTCGGTAAAGGCATCGACGCGAACGACGGCCTGGCAGTCCCGGCTTGACCTGATCCAGCACCGACTCATGCACCGCCGTGTTGACTTGCATCCGGCGTCAGGTTGGGAATCGACAGGATCTCCTGCCGCTCGCGGACGAAAGCCCCTTCGTCGATCACGGCGCCGCGGTTCCAGCGGCCTTCCTCGGTCGCGTACGCCACCATGCCGTCCTGCGGCGCATAGATCTTGCACTTGTCCAACTGCGTTCTGTGTAGCGATCGTATCGTTCCTTTTCCTTTTCGTAGGCCTGATCGGCACTTTCCTTGGCCGCCTGCGCCTGGGCCAGTTCCGACTCGTTGTTTCGCTTGACCTGTGAGCAGTTGTTCGATGGCCGTGTCGAACTTGCCCTTGCGATCGAGCTTTCTGCATTTCGATACGTGTACACCTGGAGCTGCCGGCTCTGGGCCAGTTGACTGGCCAGTGCCGCGTCCGCTTTCAACAGGTCGAGCGCGCAGCGGCAGCCAATTCGCCCTTGCTCTTGTACCCCAGGTCGTACAACGCCTTGACCGCCTCGAGATCCGATCTTGCGGATCAACTGCTCGGCACGCGCATTCTGGATCTCCATCTCGATATTCTGCAGCTCGATCTGATACGTGCCCCCCGACTCGTCCTCGTCGCATAGGAATCCACGTCCAGTTTCGCACAGCTTGACCTTCAGCTCGGCCTCCGCCAGATTGGTCTCGTTCTGCGTGATCTGGTTCTCGAACTTGGAATCGGCCTGGATCATCTCGGCTTCGGCACGCTGCAGCGACAGGAACTGCATGTCCAGCCGCTCCTTCAGCGGTGCCGCATCGAGTTCCACCAGCAGATCGCCTTTCTTGACCGAACTGCCGTTGGGCACGATGAACAGGATCTGAGTGCCCGCCTGCCCCATCCGATCGCCGCCAACGTTCTCCACTTCGCAGATGATCTGCTCCGTCTGCTGGCTCTCCAGGTTGCCCCGCTCGGTCACCACGATCGGCAGCGTGCCCTGGGCGGACCGTGTAGTACACCAGCGAGTCGTCGGCCTGGGTGGTGTCGCTCAGCACTTCCCGCAGGCCAAGGCCGAGCAACACCAAGCCGGCGCAGACCACCAACGGCAACACCCATCGCCGGCGACGACTGGCCCACGTCAGCGGCACGAGGCCCGAGGTTGGCTGGGGGATGATGGCGGCAGGGGGGGACGGCGAGATCGGCTGACTCGCGGGTGTATCGTTCATGACCAACGACTCCTGAGTCCGCGTGCAACGCGGCCTGGCATGCTCACCTTCCTATCGTATTCTGTCGCGACCGAATCCGCCACGCGTAATTACGTTCCACCCGTCGCAGGCCACGCGTGGGGTTCCCCGCAGCACCCACGTCCATCTCCCTAACCCCTCACGCACCTAGAGGTTTCGCTCGGCCGGCCTGGCCACCCTCGGCTTGCCATACGAGGGGTGGTTTCTGTTTTCCTGTTGCGAACGGGGCTGACCGCCTTGGGTCGGGGCCCGTCCGGTAGCTTCTCCAGATTGGCTTGAGGTGAATCGGGCCCATCCACTACAATCGGCCTCCCGCCCAAGATCGTTTCGCCACGGAGCGTTCGTCCGATCAGGTCGCGATCCCGCGAACTACGACGGACCCAGGGCCTGGCGGCTGATTTGACTTCTGAGGGCCTCACGATAACACTTTGGCATGCGTGGGACTTTGCGGTCCGGTGCATCTTCCAGATCGATCCTGCTGGGTTAGTGGTTTCACCATGAACGGGTTGGTGCCTTTTCGGTGTTTTCGCTCTGTTCCCTCCCGGAGGGAGTTCCGACTGACGTGGCGGCGATCTTTCCTGATGGCCGTCCTGTGCGCTGGGTGTTTCCCGGGCAGCCTCGTTGCGCAGCCGGCTGCGGAACCGGCGGGCGGAGGAGCACCGCCGCCCGCCGCGGAGCAGATTGTCCGCTGGGTTCGCGAGCTGGACGGCAATCGCTTTCTGGTGCGTCGCAATGCGACCGAACAGTTGATCCAGGCCGGCCAGGCGGCCATCGGTCCGGTCCGCGACGCGATGGCCGGGAGCAACCTGGAGGTGTCCACGCGAGGCATCTACGTGTTGAAGGGCATCGCGGTGAGCCGGGATCTGGCCACACAGGACGCGGCCGTCGAGGCGTTGCAGCAACTTGTCAGCTCGCCATCGGCGTCGACTGCGCGTTTGGCGGCGGAGGCCATTGCCGCCTTGGCCGAAGTCCGCCAGTCGCGGGCCATCAAAGAACTCGAGGACCTGGGGGCCAAGATCTCCATGAACGATCGCATCATGGTTTTCGCTCCGGCGGTCGGCCTCCGCGTGGAAATCGGTTCGGACTGGCAGGGCACCCTCGACGATCTGCAGCGGTTCCGTTGGCTCAGCAACGTTCAGGAAGTCGCGTTCGTGGGCCGCCGCATCACCGACGAGTGGATTCGGAGTGTGGAGTACCTCACGGATGTGGAACGCGTCCTGATCAAGAATGCGAACATCACCAACGACGCCGTCAAATCGATCGGCAAACTCAAGCGTGTCACGAGTATCGACCTCATGTATACCCCCGTGAATGATGGAGTCATCTCGTACCTGAAGGAGATCGACACGGTACGGGATGTGCGACTCTACGGAACCGACGTCACGCGACAAGCGGTGGATCAGTACCAGGCGGTGGCGGCGAACGTGCAGGTTGACTTCAAAATGGGGGCGTTCTTGGGTGTGCAGTGCCAGCAACCTCCGTTCCCCTGCCAGGTCGTCGAAGTGATCGCGGACAGCGCGGCGGCAAGTGGCGGTATCGAGATCCGCGACATTATCGTGCGTTACGGCGGTAATCCGGTGGCGAACTTCGACGACCTGCGCAACTGATCGGCAAGAACAAAGTGGGCGATTCCGTGCTGATCCAGGTCGTCCGAGGAGGCACGCCGGTCATGGGGATCTTGGAGCAGCGAGGCAACCTGGAGCTGGGACTGGAAGTCGAGCCGACCTCGTTCGGATGCAAAGTGAGCAAGTTGTCGGATGGAGGCGCTGCCGCCGCGCGGGCTTGCGGGCCGGCGACGTGATCGTCGAGCTCAACGGCGAACCGGCCGCCAGCATGGACCAGCTCGCCAAGATCTTCGCGCTGATCACGGCCGACCAGCAGATTGCCTTCGGCGTTCTGCGCGACAGTCGGCTCGTCAGCGTCCGCGTCACGTTTGGGGAATGGACCGAAATCGTCCGGTGAGCGCTCGGCGCATCGGGCAGCCCGCCGGGGGGCTGCTGTGCTTCCTGGCCGAGTCGTCGCTGGGCTGAGTCACACGGCCGACGGGTTCTGCGGACGACATCATCGCATGGGTGAGGACCAAGCACCGCTGTTCTGTGCCCGCTGCCTCAAACCGCTCGTGGCCGGCCGAGGCGAATTCTACGTCGTGCTCATCGAAGGTGTTGCCGATCCGACACCACCGCACTTCACGCAGGAAGATCTTCAGCGAGACGCCCGACAGGAGATTCGACGACTGCTGGAAGAACTGGCTCGCTGTTCCGAACGCGAATTGCTCGATCAGGTGTTCCGCCGCACGGTCATTCACCTCTGCCATCCGTGCTTCATCACCTGGATCGAGAACCCGGCGGGGTGACCGGGTTAGGATTTGTCAAGAATTAAGTTACCGAATCCTCGTAGGACGGATTGCCAATCCGTCCCACATCCAATTCGGTAAGTTATTGTTTTACATCGCCTTACGGCCGGGGCAAGTCCACGCCCAGCTCGCGCAGTCTCTGACGAGCGGCCACGGTGGCCTCCTCCAACACGCGTGCCATCGAGACGGCGGCGCCGTCCTGGCGTTTGCTCTCGTCCGCCGCGGTCATGAAGGCGAAGATCTCCAACGTCTCCTCGCGACTCACCGGCGGTGTCCCGGTCCGGAAGAACTCGCCAATCTGCTCCACGAGTGGCCGGTACCCTTCGAATGTCCCCAGGCTCTTGGCCCCGGTCGTGCCGAACACGGTCCCGCCGTAATCCTGGTGCGCCGGAGGTCGGATCCCGCGAAACGTTCCCACCCGCCCGCCGGCCCACACGCCGATCGCCAGGTCCGTGTCGGGCGTCGCCACGCGGCGCACTTGCTGGCAGCCGGTGCCCATGACTGTGAACAGCAATTCCACACCGTGCACGCCATACCAATACAGGTCCGGATGCGTTGGCTCGAGCGAGCAAGGGCTGTACGCGTCGCAGCCAATGACTTCACCGACCGAACCCTGACGCGCCTGTTGAGCACCTGGGAGATAGCGCAAGGATGACGAGGTGAACACCGGTGTCTGAAAATGCTCCGCCGCCAGGTAGATCGCCACGGCGTCGGTCAGCGACCCGGCGACCGGCTTGTCGATGAACATTCGCTTGTGCGCCTGCAGAACCGGCAAGGCCTGTTCCAGGTGCGGACGACCGTCGTTCGACTCGAGCAAGACGGCGTCGACCTGGGACACCAACTGGTCAATCGAGTCCACGATCGTGACCCCCATTTTCTGGATCGCCTGCGTGTACTCAGGAACGCGGTTGACGCTCGAGGCGATGTCCGCACTCCCCTTGGGATACGCGGCGACGACCCGCATGCCGGCCAGGGCACTCCGGGGAGTTTCTGCGTTGAACTCCTGCGTGAATGCCCCGGCATGACTGGTGTCCAGCCCGATGATGCCGATCCGAATCGTGACCTCCGGAGCGGGCGGCTGACCGATAGCCGGGGAGATGGCGATAGTCAGACTTATGAACGCCAGGCTCAGGACTTGATGACGCGCCATGCTCGATTCTCCGCCGGACCGCCGCGGTACGATGACCGGCCGGCAGTCCGTCTGAATGCTGAGTGTAGGAAACCGATCGGAAACTGTGCGTGAAACCTCACATCTGCGGCTGCCAGCCTGGTTCGTACTCGCGCCCCCAAAGACCAGTCGCCGCCGCGGCATCCAGGATGTGTCCGTTGCGGGGATCGGTCTGCAAGACACATCCTGCGCGATGGGAAATGTTGCCCAGGTGGCACAATAGCGCACTGCGATGGCCCTCTTCGATGTCCGCCGAGGGACGACCACCCTCGCGCACACACCGCAGGAAATTGTCGATGTGATCGACATCGCCCCCCGAGCCCGCCTGCTCGGCAATCAACTTGTTCTGCATGTCGTAAATGCGGTAGCCGACGTCAAACAGCTCCAACGTCCCCTGATCGCCGTGAAACGTCACGCCAAAGGCACTGCCTCCGGGCCCCATGGGAGACCAGCTGAGCCCTTCCCAGGTGAACGCCTTGGAGCCGAACTCGTAGGTGACAAGGTGCGTGTCCGGCGTCTCTTGGTCGTCGTCGTAGCGATAGTGGCCGCCGGATGACGTGACGCGCGTGGGAAAATCAACACCCATCCCCCACCGCGCCAAGTCCAGCCCGTGGATTCCATTGTTACCCAGCTCGCCGTTTCCCCAATGCCAGTACCAATGCCAGTTGTAGTGAATCAGATTGTCCTGGAACGGTCGCCGCGGAGCCGGGCCCTGCCACAATTCGTAGTCCAGCCAGGAGGGAGGATCGACCTGCTGGCCGTGTCCAATGCTCGGACGTCGACTGCGATACCACGATCGTGCGAAACGCACTTCGCCAATGTCGCCCTGATGCAGCCGATGCATCGCCTCGATGACCGGGACCCAACTGCGTCGTTGCGTGCCGGTCGTCACCACACGCTGGTGTTTGCGGGCCGCCGCGAGCGCCAACTCGCCTTCTTCAGCCGTATGGCTGCAAGGCTTCTCCACGTACACGTGCTTGCCGGCCGTCACGCCCAGGATCGTCGCGGGCGCATGCCAGTGGTTGGGTGTCGCGACCACCAGCAGGTCCACATCGCGATCGTCCAGAATGCGCCGGAAATCCCCGACTCCCTGCGGCTCGTTCGGCTGGACCTCCTTCACCGCGGCCACCGCGCTCGCGACCGCACGCGAATCGACATCGCAGACGTAGGTCACGACCACCCCCGGCCGACTCGCGAAACCCACCGCCAAGGTCTTGCCTCGCCCGTTGACTCCCATCACACCCACACGCAATGCCGGCTCCGCCGAAGATGGCTGCTGGCCTCGGACCGTCGCCGAGTAAGCCGCCAGACCAGTTCCTGCCGTCCACTGCAAAAATCGCCGCCGATTGAGTTGTTGCCACACGGACTTTCCCCTCCCAAGCGGGTCCCAGACACGGCTGAGGCTCGGCCACTGGTTACCCAGTATACGCCGGACGCCCCGGTGTGAGGACTCCGGGCACCGCGGACGAGGGTGGCCCCGCCCGAGCAATCCGCCCCAACCCCTGCGGTCGGACTCCAGTTATGGCCCCGAATTGCCGATCCAGATACTGTTTGAGCGACTATACTTGACTGAGTTGATTATATTACTTATTATTGCGTGGTCGTGAGAGGTGCGGATTGAGGAAGGGCGGCGGTATGCCGGGAACAAGCTGCAAGCAGATGGAAGTCCTGCCCGTGGTGATGAAACAGCCAGGGGGCCCGCCGCTGCGGGTCTTTGATCCGTCCCGCCAGGACGACGAGCGGCGGTCTGACGCGGGTCCGACGAGCGAGGGCGACCCATTGGTGGGTACACCGTCGTTACTGGCGGAGCTTGCGGAAGCGAGCGAGCGGCTCGAATCGGCATCGCCGTCCGAGGTTCTCCGATGGGCGGTGGATCGGTATGGTCGGCGATTTACGATGGCGACGGCGTTCGGGCCGGAGGGCATGGTTCTGATCCACATGCTGGCCGAACTTGCGCCTCAGACGCCGATCTTCAACCTGGACACCGGCTATCAGTTTGCGGAGACGCTGGAGTTGCGAGAGCGTGTCTTGCGCAGATATGGGATCGCGGTGGAGATGAAGCAGCCGGAGTTGACGGTGGCCGAATACGAGGCGGTCCACGGCGGCCCGCTGTATCGAACGAATCCTGACCAATGCTGCTACGATCGGAAGATCCGGGTTTTGCATGAGTCGGTGCGTGGCATGCACGCCTGGGCCAGCGCGATTCGTCGGGATCAGAGTCCCGACCGGGCGAAATCGCCGATCGTGGGTTGGGACAAAAAGTTCAGTCTGGTGAAGGTCAGTCCTTTGGCCAATTGGACGAAGAAGGACGTGTGGGACCTGATTGTGAAGCACGACATACCGTACAACCCGCTCCACGATCAGGGGTATCCGAGCATTGGGTGCCTGCCGTGCACGCGCAGTATTCTGTTTGGGGAGGACGAGCGGGCCGGCCGGTGGAGTGGATTCGCCAAGACGGAGTGCGGCCTGCACACGTTGAAGGACTGATCAAATTCGTTTGCTACCGAGTGGCCGTTTATGGTCCAGTCAGGACGGGTCCGAGATCTGCCCGGCACGGGTGATCAGGCTTGCTCGATCCCGCCCCACTTCCAGCCCGAGACCATTCCCTGTGAACATATCTGCCAAGACGGAATACGCCTGCCTGGCGGTGATGGAACTGGCCGCCCACTACGGCTCCGGTGAACCGGTCCGCGTGAATTGGATTGCGGACCGGCACGGTATCCCGGCGCGGTTTCTCGTCCAGATTCTGTTGCAGCTCAAAGGGGCCGGGATTGTTTCGAGCACGCGTGGAGCGGCTGGCGGATATCAGCTGATTCGAGATCCGGCGGAGATGTCCCTGGCCGACGTCATGGCGGTCATCGAGGGACAGAGTGCGGAGGTGACGCCCAGCGCCACGACGCATTCTTCCACGTCCCGCGTGTTGTTAGCGGTGTGGAACGAGGTGAAGCGCGTGGAGTGCGAAATGCTCGAGCAAGTGACCTTGGCGGACCTGGTGGAGCGTGCGCGAGGAGACGGAGCAGATGTACTTCATTTAGTGAAGGACGCCCTGTCGCGCGAGCAGGTCCATGAGTTGGTCGACGCACTGATCGACCGGTGCCAGGTCGGGCCGCACGACGAGATCCGGGTTGCGGGGGCGTCTCGTATGGAGCGGAAACGCCCGGGAAATTGGCGATTTCGCCCGCATCGGCCTTGGCATAGGCCCCTTCTCGATCCCGTTGGCGGCACGCCTCGACCGGGGTGGCCACATGCACGGTCAGGAATCGTTCGGGGCCGACGACGTCGCGGCGCGTTGCCGCACTTCTTCGCTCGGAGCCACAAACGCGGCGATGCAGATCAGTCCCGCGTCGTTCATCAGCTTGGCGACCTCCGCACTCCGGCGCAGGTTCTCCGATCGTTCTTCGGCCGTGAATCCCAAGTCACGGCTGATGCCCCGCCGCATGCTGCGCCCGTCGAGCACGACGCACGAACGGCCAACCTCAAACAGGCGTCGTTCCAGCGCGTAAGCCAGCGAGGTCTTGCCGGACGCGGTGAGGCCGGTCAGCAGCACGGTGGCCGGTCGCTGGCCGTACCGCGCGCTCCGCTCGTCCGGGCCGTGACGTGGCTCGACTCCGCTTCCGCGATCAGGCCGACGGGCTGGGCGTCCCAGTGGTCGATACGATCGTCGCGGGTGGAGCGGTCGAGGATCATGCCGGCACCCACGGTGCGGTTGGTGATGCGGTCGATGATGATGAACGCCGCCGGTGGCTCGATTGCGGCGGTACGCGTCATAGGCGATCGGCTGGCTCAGCGTGATGGCACAGCGGCCGATCTCGTTGAGTTTCAGGCACTCTGCCTCCTGGCGGTGCAGCGTAGTTGACATCGACGCGATAGCGCAGCGAGCTGATCGCGCCGGTCACCATTTTGGTGGTGTGCTTGAAGAGGTACGGTTTGCCCACCTCCAGCGGCTCTTCGGCCATCCAGACCACCATGGCATCGAAGCGCGGTTCCAGCCGCGGCGCGTTGCCGGGTCGCACGAGCATGTCCCCGCGGCTCACGTCGATTTCGTCGGTCAGCGTGATGGTGATCGCCTGCGGGGCGAAGGCTTCCGCCAACTCGCCGTCGAACGTCACGATCGACTTCACGCGGCTGGTCTTTCGTGACGGCAGGGCCATCACTTCGTCGCCCCGGCGAATGATGCCGGACGCGATCGTGCCGCAGTAAGCCGCGAAAATCCAGGTGCGGTCGATTGACGAACTGCACCGGGAAGCGAAAGTCCTCCAGGTTGCGGTCCGAACCGATGTAGACCGATCTCCAGGAAGTTCATCAGCGTGCTGCCGCCGGTACCAGGGCATGTGCACGCTGGGATCGACCACGTTGTCGCCGTGGAGCGCCGAGATCGGGATGAAATGCACGTCGGGCAGATCGAGTCGGGCGGCGAAGTCCTGGTAGTCGTTCGCGGATCCTCTCGAACACCTCCTGGCGGTAGTCCACCAGGTCCATCTTGTTGACCGCCACCAGCACGTGCTTGATGCCCAGCAGGGAGGTGATGAACGAGTGCCGCTTGGTCTGCGTCAGCACGCCGTGGCGGGCATCGATCAGGATGATGGCCAGGTCGGCGGTCGAAGCGCCGGTCGCCATGTTCCGCGTGTACTGCTCGTGGCCCGGCGTGTCGGCGATGATGAACTTCCGCTTGGCGGTGGAGAAATACCGATAGGCGACGTCGATCGTGATCCCCTGCTCCCGCTCGGCCTTCAGGCCGTCGGTCAACAGCGCCGGATCGAAACCGCCCGCCGGTCGTGCCGTGGATCTTCGAATCGCGTTCGATCGCGGCCAGCTGATCCTCGTAGATCATCTTCGAGTCGTACAGCAGCCGACCGATCAGCGTGCTCTTGCCGTCGTCCACACTGCCGCACGTCAGGAACCGCAGCAACTCCTTGTTCTCGTGCTGCTTCAGGTACGCGTGGATGTCGGTGGCGATCAGTTCCGATTGATGCGACATGGTTGTCCGAAGATTCCTTCGAACGGCCGCGCGCGCGGCTGGTTCAGTCGAGGCGTGCACGCCGCACACGAATATCCGACCCGCGACCTCGGCGGTCAGAAGTACCCTCGCTTCTTCTTCTCTTCCATTCCGGCGCCGCCTTCGTCCAGATCGATCAGCCGGCCCTGTCGTTCGGACGGTCTTGGTCAGCAGCATCTCCTGGATGATCTCGGGCAGCGTCGTCGCGTTGGATTCGACGGCGCCGGTCAGCGGATAGCAGCCGAGCGTGCGGAACCGAACGCGCTTCATCTGGGGCTGCTCGCCGGGTCGCAGCTGCAGGCGGTCGTCGTCCACCATGATCATCACGCCGTCCCGCACGACCACCGGCCGTTCCGCGGCGAAATAGAGCGGCACGATCGGGATCTTCTCCAGGTGGATGTACTGCCAGACGTCCAGCTCGGTCCAGTTCGACAGGGGAAACACCCGGATGCTCTCCCCCTTGTTGACCTTGGCGTTGTACAGGTTCCACAGTTCCGGCCGCTGGTTCTTGGGGTCCCAGGCGTGATTCCGGTCGCGGAACGAATAGACCCGCTCCTTGGCCCGCGATTTTTCCTCGTCGCGCCGCGCACCGCCGAACGCCGCATCGAACTGGTACTTGTTCAAGGCCTGCTTCAACGCATCCGTCTTCATCACCTCGGTGTGCTTCTCGCTGTCGTCGAGCGGATGGATGCCCAGTTTCCGGCCCTCGTCGTTGATGTACACCAGCAGCTCCAAGCCCGAGTTCGTGGCGGACGTAGTTCTCGCGAAACTCGATCATCTCGCGAAACTTCCACGTCGTGTCGACGTGCATCAGCGGGAAGGGCGGCTTGGCCGGGTAGAACGCCTTCAGCGCCAGCTGGACCATCACGGACGAGTCCTTGCCGATCGAGTACAGCATGACCGGATTCTGGAACTCCGCGGCCACCTCGCGGATGATGTGAATGCTCTCGGCCTCCAGCTGCTTCAAATGCGTCAGACTGTAGCTTGACATGTTTGCCCGGCCCAAGTTGCCATGGGGTGCCCCAGCGAAATGTCCTGGGAGTATAGGGAACGCGACAAATCCGCTCAACGCCATCCCCGGCGGCCGCCTAGTCGCGACGATGGGTCACCTGCAGAACGATGCTCTCCGAGGAGGTGTTTTCCAGGGGGTACACGGCGGCTCGGCGGAGTTCCAGTCGCTTCAGCAGTCCGCGCTCCTTGGCGTCCGCCCGCTCCTCCACCCACCGTGGCCCTTTGACCAGCAGCAGGCGTCCGATCGAGGCCCAATGAGGCTCGAACCACTTGAGGATTTTCCAGAGTGGCCCGACGGCGCGGGCGACCACGGAGTCGAATCGCAAGTCCTCCAGCAATTGCTCGGCACGGCAATGATGCACGGCCGCGGGCAACCCCAGCTGCTTGACGATCGAGGCCAGGACGCGGGCCTTTTTTTGTGTGGAATCGCACAGGGTGACCTCGAGGTCCGGCCGCAGCATGGCCAGGAGTACTCCCGGCACGCCACCGCCGCTGCCCACGTCCAGGATCTCTTCACGCGGCGCCGAACAGCTTCGCCAGCTCACAGCTATCGACGATGTCCCGGCTGACAAACGTGTCGTACGTCGTGTGCCGCGTCAGATTCAGCTTGGTGTTCCAATCCCACAGCAGTTCCCGGAAACGGTCGATCTGAGCCACTTGTTCGCCAGGCAGTTCGATCGCTCGGCGTTGCAGGGCCTCCTGCAATGACTGGGAGGTGGTGGGGTCCATGCCTTGATCCTGCTGGGGGTGCCGCGCTGCAGCGAGTTGTCCGGGCGAGTTCGGCTACCGGGCCAGTCCACGTGTCGGGCCCGAGGGTGGCGCGGAGAGCGGTGGCCGCATCCGGTTGAAAAGATAGGTAAAAGCCAGGCGTCTGCCCAGGCCGCCACACCAGGAAAACTGTAGCGATCATAACGATTTTCTCGATTCCAGCGATTGTGACGCCGATATCCACTGTCAGCCGTCTCGGCCGCGCGCGGTGATTTTTTTGGGTGGCCGGCTTGGTACGCGAGGAAATGAGATCATGACCTATCCCCTGGGAGTTCGAAGCGTGGGGCTGGCAATGCTGGCCGTCGCGGTGGTGGGCTGCGCTTCGCCGTACACGTATTACGGCGACAGTGGTCGAGGCCCGTGCTCGCTCTCCGGACGATACGCCGGCTGCGAAGGTGCGCCGGCCGGGGACTGTGCTGGCGGGGACTGTGCTGGTGGGGACTGTGCTGGCGGGGACTGTGCTGGTGGGGACTGCGCTGGTGGGGACTGCGGTGTGGCGTGCGCGGCAAGTGCCCCCTGCCGACTCCGCGACCTCCTGGCGTGCAATGGCGGCTGCGGGCGCATCTATTGGGGTGAATGGGCGTACGACCCCCCGGATGAATGCGATGCCTGCAACGACCATGGCGACTGGGTCGGACCGCGACCGTGCCCTCCTCGCGGATGGTTAAATCTCTTCAGTGGTCTGTGCGGAGCCCGACACGACACGCCCTGCGGGTCACCCACCTGCACGAATTGTACGGAACCGGCCGAAGTCGGTGGCGGCACGGAGGTCTTTACCGGCGATGCGCCGGAGGATGTCTGGCTTGACGAATCGGACGAGTCGTTCGAGACGATCGAGCCCTCCACGTCGCCCGATCGATTGCCGCCCGACAGCGTCCTGCGCGAGTCACGCAAACCGACTCCGACGCGACATCCCGCCAGCCGCTTGGTCCGACGCGGCCGGACATCCGAAGTCCATTAAGCGGGGCGACGTCCCGGAATGTGCCAGGCGGAGGGGCCGGTGCGACGGAGTTGAATGCGACGGCTGCCACCATCGAGGCGGACGGATGAAGGGATGAGCGTGGCTGCAAGAGCGAAGCGAGAGGGTGCGAGCAGCGTAGGGACGGTGGCAGCCGACGTGTTGCCACGCGAGTTCTACTGCCGCGACACGGTGGCGGTAGCCCGCGACCTGTTGGGGACACTGCTCGTGCGACGCTCGCGACAGGGAACGACGAGCGGATGGATTGTGGAGGTGGAAGCCTATCTTCCGGAGGGTGACTCGGCGTGCCACGCGTCGCGCGGCCGGACACCCAGCAATCGCGCCATGTTCGGTCCGCCGGGCCGAGCCTACGTTTACCCGATCCACTCGCGGTACTGCCTCAATACAGTCACGATGCAGCGAGGCTGGGCCAGTGCGGTGTTGATCCGCGCGGTGGAACCGGTGCACGGCATGGAACTCATGCGGCGTCGTCGCCGCCGAGAGGCCAGCCGTGAGTTGGCGCGGGGACCCGCCAAGCTGTGTGAGGCCTTCGCGGTGGATCGCCGACTGGATCATTGGGACCTGACACGCGGGACGCGGCTGTGGATCAGCCCGTGGCCCGGCGGGCCACGGCCCGCCGGCGACATTGCCGAGTCCGCACGCATTGGTGTCACTTCGGCTCAGGACTTGCCCTTGCGGTACTTCCTCAAGGGAAATCTCTTTGTGAGTGGTTCACGGCGCACCGGCTCGGTATGAACGCGGATGCGGCTCGTCGAGACGGACATTTGTGCCAGGAGTTCGTATCATGACCGTCAGCTTTGCCGTACTGCCGCTCGCAGCGGCCGCCGCCCGCTCGGTTGTCCACCAGGTGGGAGACACACTGCGAGCTGGCCTGTCATTCGCCGACGTGTTGAGCGCGCACGACAACACGAATCCGCCACCGGGCCAGTCCCCTGGCACCCGAGAGCAGGCCGTGGGGTCGCCGCCGTTGACCAACGAGAGCCAGTCGCTGCGGTGGCGGGCCGCCTGGCAACAGATCCAACTCCAGACTCAATCGCTGCAGCAGGTCCTGGTCGAGCAGTTTGCCGCCCACGGGGTCGATCTTTCGGAACCGATTGTGTTGACGACCGATGCGGACGGTCGTGTCCTGGCGGCCGACGGCCATCTGGACCGCGGCCAGATCGAGCAGTTGCTCGAGGCGAATCCCGCGTTGACCACCCAGCTACGCGAACTCTTCCAGCAAGTTGCCAGCTTGCAGGCATCGTCGGGTGCCGGCGGCACACCGCAGATGAGCGATGTGCGACTGGTACTCGACCAAGGGCAGGCCTTCTTTGCCGGCTCTCCGGATGCCGCCGACTGGACATAGGCTCCCGCTGGCGGAGAATTCTCGCGGGCACCAGTTGCAAACCGGCCATGGTTTGATAGACTCCCGTATCCGTGGGGTTTCAGCCCACGAGATTGGTCCAAATTGGAGTTCAGCGTGGGTTATTCGCCCACGGCAACTCGCGGACAGGATCGGCGATATGCAGGGATGTGCTACGGGGTTCTCGGTCCGAAACTCGGAATGCGGCGATTGTCGTGAACAGTCCGTTTCTGCAGGGCGAATTCCGCCGCACGTTGGACGAGCGGTACCGTCTGCCATCCATCTGACTCACCCGGTCGGGAGAAGCCGCTGTCGTACTCTGCCTGTGTGATCCGTAATGGGTAGCAAGCCACCAGGACGTGGAACGTGGTGCGAGTTTCTCCCGCCGGGGGTTTTTCGGAGCCGAGGGAACCGAGTGACCTGGGCCGACCGGTGCGCGTGATGGCATTCGGCGCCACCAAGGTGCGCGGCACCTGGGATCAGGCGTCCGGCGCGGTGGTCTTCGTCGGCGATTTGACCTGGTTCTGTACGGACACATAGAGCATGCGCAGTTCGTAGAGGAACCGGGACAAGAGGTGATCCTCGGCGGTGGTCAGATTGCCCTTGGTCTTTTGGGCCAGGATGTCCAAGGTGTCGATGCAGTGTTTGGCGAACGGCAAGTTGACCGCTGCCTTGTCTTCGCTGGGCAGTGGCGCTTGTCCCAATGCCATCATGGCCTGTGTGGCCAGGGTGGTCACGAGCACGGAGAGTGACGCTTCGGGAATCGGGAGATCTTCGGGCGCGGCCGTGGATTTCGGATCGGCGGCGGCGGGCGGCGTGGTTTTCGTCTCACGTTCGGTCTGGACGCGGCTTTTCCAGTCTTCGTCCACGATGATCTTGGGCTTTTCGGGTCCGGATGCGTTCATGGCTAACTCGTCTCGATTTCTCGAGGACGTTCTGAGCGGGCGACATGTCGCGCGACGGCGGCGCCGACGAAGCCGGCGAACAGCGGATGGGCCGCGGTCGGCTTGCGACTTGAACTCCGGGATGGAACTGCACGGCGACGAACCAGGGATGGCTCGGGCAGTTCGACGATTTCGACCAGCGATGCCGTCGGGGCTCGTGCCGGAGAACTGCATGCCGTGGGCGGCGAACTGCTGGCGGTAGACGTTGTTGAATTCGTAGCGATGGCGATGCCGCTCGGAGATCGATCCGTCGGCCGTAGCACTGCGGCGCGCGTGCTGCCGGGGGCGAGCTTGGCCGGCTGCGCGCCCAGCCGCATCGTGCCGCCCTTGTCGGTGATCGTTCTGCTGCTCGTCGAGCAGGCAGATCACCGGATGCGGCGTGTCCTTGTCGAACTCGGTCGAGTGGGCGCCGTCCAGGCCGACGACGTTGCGGGCGAACTCGATCACCGCGCACTGCATGCCCAGGCAGATGCCGAAGAACGGAATGCCGCGCTCGCGGGCGAAGCGGATGGCGTCGACCTTGCCTTCGATGCCGCGCTCGCCGAAGCCGCCGGGCACCAGGATGCCGTCGAAGCCGGCCAGCAGCCGCTCGGGCCCTTCGCGCTCGACCGCCTCGCTGTGGATCGCGCCGATGCGGATCTGGGCGCGATGGTGCGATGCCGGCGTGGTCGAGCGACTTCGTAGATCGACTTGTAGGCGTCGCGAGTGCTCGGCGTACTTGCCGACCACGGCGATGCTGATCTCGTGCTCGCGGATTGCGCAGGCGGTGCAGCAGGTCGCGCCAGTCGTCGAGGTTCAGCGGGCCGGCCGGCAGTTGCAGCTCGCTTGACGATCAGCTCGTCCAGCCCGTTCTCGACCAGGCTCAGCGGCACTTCGTAGATCGAGAAGTCCTTGTCCTTCTCCTCGATCACCGCCTCGAGCGGCACGTTGCAGAACAGGGCGATCTTCTCGCGGTCGTCGCGGCTGAGTCGAGCGTTCGGTGCGGCAGATCAGGATGTCGGGCTGGATACCGATCTGCCGCAGCTGGCCGACGGAGTGCTGCGTCGGCTTGGTCTTCAGCTCGCCGGCCGCCTTCAGGTAGGGCACCAGCGTCAGGTGGATGTACAGGCAGTTCTCCTTGCCGACGTCGAGCGAGAACTGGCGGATGGCCTCCAGGAACGGCTGGCTCTCGATGTCGCCGACCGTGCCGCCGATCTCGGTGATCACCACGTCGACGTCGTCGGCCGGCCAGCTTGCGGATGCACGCTCTTGATCTCGTTGGTGATGTGCGGAATCACCTGCACGGTCTTGCCCAGGAACTCGCCGCGGCGTTCCTTGTTGATCACCGACAGGTAGATCTGGCCGGTCGTGTAGTTCGAGTCGCGGGTCAGCGGGCTGTTGGTGAACCGCTCGTAGTGGCCCAGGTCGAGGTCGGTCTCGCTGCCGTCGTCCAGCACGTAGACTTCGCCGTGCTGGTAGGGGCTCATCGTGCCCGGATCGACGTTGATGTACGGATCGAGCTTCTGCATGCGGACCCGCAGGCCGCGGTGTTCGAGCAACATGCCGATCGAGGCGCTGGTCAGCCCTTTGCCGAGCGAGCTGACCACGCCGCCGGTCACGAAAATATGCTTGGTCATGGATCCCCGAACCCTCCTGGTTGCCGACTGCACGGCCCGCTGGAGAGACACATTCGCCCCCCCACCGTCGGTGCACGCGGATGGCATGTCGAGGGGCTTGCGTGAGGCATGATCTGACCCGGAGCGGGCCGAATGGGCGGGGCCCCAGCGCGATCGATGCTGGGACGGCATCTTAGCAAATCCCAGCCCGACTGACAAACGCCCGATAGTCCTCCCAGGTGTCGATGCCCCGCGTCGGCTCGTCGACCACCGATACCAGGATCGTCCTCCCCAGGGACAAGACCCGCAACTGCTCCAGCTTTTCGAGTTGTTCGAGCGGAGAAGGGGGCAGTTGAGCCAGTTCCAGGAGAAACTCGCGACGATAGGCGTAGAGCCCCACGTGCTGGAGGAAGTGCGGTGGTTCGCAGCTCAGCAGCGAGTCATCCCAGTCCCGCGCATGCGGGATCGGACTGCGGCTGAAGTACATCGCCTCCCCAAGCTGGTTGCAGACCACTTTGACGCAGGAAGGGTCCTCCAACCGGCTCCGGGTCCGGATCGGTGTGGCGAGCGTCGACATGACGGCGTTGTGGTCCCGCTCGAGCATTTCGACCGCCAGATCGATCGCCGCCCCGGAAATCTCCGGTTCGTCCCCTTGCACGTTCACGAAGATGTCGATGTCGGGCATCGCGCGGGCGACCTCCGCCACCCGATCGGTACCGCATGTGGCCGCCGGATCGGTCAGGATCACCATTCCGCCAAATCGTCGCACCTCGGCAGCGATCTCCTCGTGATCCGCAGCCACGCACAAGCCTTGCGGACGCGTGGCCCGTGCCGCCGCTTCGTAAGTGTGCTGAATCAAGGACTTCCCCGTCTCGTTCAACAACAGCTTGCGCGGGAGACGCGTGGAGGCCAGCCGCGCGGGGATCACCATCAAGCTTCGCGCCGGCGTGCCGTGCCGTGCCGTGGGTCCGCTCATGACCTTCTCCATTGCCGACAGGGACCATCCGTAGCATCAGCGTCCCGCTTGTGCAGGTCCTGCCGCAAAACGCCGCGCTGCCACCCGTGACCTGAGCAAGCGGGACGCTTGCTCTACGTTCGTAGCATCAGCGTCCCGCTGGTGCAGGTCCTGCCGCAAAACGCCGCGCTGCCACCCGTGACCTGAGCAAGCGGGACGCTTGCTCTACGTTCCTAGCATCAGCGTCCCGCTTGTGCAGGTCCTGCCGCAAAACGCCGCGCTGCCACCCGTGACCTGAGCAAGCGGGACGCTTGCTCTACGTTGATAGCCGATCGACCCCGGTCTGGCTAGTCGGAAAGCAAGCCAAGGCCGTCTCCCCGTCTCCTCGTCGGTTCTCAAGGGCACGTGTGGTCGGGTGGCGAGGCCCGCAGGTCAGGCGAAGTGTCCAGGCGAAAATCCCTCCTATTGGCCAGGGAACAAGCGTTGCTTGTGGCCGCAGGCCGCAAATTCGCTACGATACGTCAAGTTCAGCCATACCTGCTCATCTTGTGCCCTGTTTGGGGGTCGCGGGCGTCGCGGGCCTTTACTGTATCCCACAATTGCATGTCCACGTCCCAGAGGACGATGCTCGTGGGAGGCTTCCGGACGGACCGCCATGGTTTGTCATTTGCGCTCCTGGTCATGGGCCATGTGGATATACAGTTCGAGATCATCTCTGCGGAGTTGTGCCAAAGATGTGTGGAATCGTTGGATATGTGGGGTCGCGGGGGGCCAAGGAGTTCTTGCTCGAGGGTCTGCGGCGGTTGGAATACCGCGGCTACGACAGCGCCGGCATCGGCACGATTACGCCGGACGGTGCGATCGTCGTCACGAAGACTCCGGGGCGGATCGATGTTCTGGCACAGGAGGCCATGGAAGACCACTTCAGCGGTACGATCGGCATCGGCCACACGCGGTGGGCGACCCACGGTCCGGCCACGAAAGTCAACGCACACCCGCACTTCGACGACACGCAGTCGATCGCGATCGTCCACAACGGCGTGATCGAGAACTACCGGCTTCTTAAGGACTGGCTGATCAACCGGGGCACACCTTCGTGTCAGCCACCGACAGCGAAGTGATTGCGCACCTGATCAGCTACTGTCTGGCGGAAGCTGTCGAGAGCAATGCGGCGAGCGACGTCCCGGTCAGCACGCACGACCTACTGCTGACCGCGGTCATGGAAACGCTGGCTCAGCTGCAAGGTACCTACGGCCTGGTCGTGCTGTTTCGCGACTACCCGGACGTCATGATTGCGGCGCGCCTGGGCAGCCCCCTGGTGATTGGGATCGGCCAGGGCGAACACTACGTGGCCAGTGACGCGTCGCCGTTGGCGGGCTACGCCGACAAGATCGTCTACCTGGCGGACCATCAGGTGGCCGTGATCACGGCCGAGTCGTTGCGGGTCACGCATCGCGAGCAAGGTCCAGATCCAGCTGCGCGTCGAACCGCTGGTGATCGACAACAGCCGAGTCGAACTCGACGGCTATCCGCACTACATGCTGAAGGAGATCTTCGAACAGCCCGAGGCGTTGGAGAACGCGATGCGCGGCCGGCTGAGTGAAGAGGATGCGACGGCCGTCTTCGGCGGACTGAACCTGGCGCCGCGCGAACTGCGACGCGTGAACCGCATCATCCTGACGGCGTGCGGCACGAGCTGGCACTCGTCGCTGGTGGGCGAGTACACGATCGAGGAACTGGCCCGGCTGCCGGTGGAAGTGGAATACGCCAGCGAATTGCGTTACCGCAATCCGCCGGTCGACCACGGTACGCTGCTGTTTGCGATCACCCAGAGCGGCGAAACGGCCGACACGTTGGCGGCGCTGCGCGAAATGAAACGCAAGGGCCATCCCACGCTGGCCATCTGCAACGTCGTCGGCAGCACGATTGCGCAAGAGGCCGAACGGCGGTATCTACCTGCACGCCGGCCCGGAAATCGGCGTGGCGTCCACCAAGGCCTACACCTCGCAGTGTCTCGCTCTCGCATTGCTGGCGCTGTACTTCGGCCGCCTGCACCACCTGAGCTACCTGGCCGGTCGCCAGATCATCGACGCACTGCGGGCGCTGCCCGACCAGGTGCGCGAAGCGCTCAAGACGAACGACCACGTGCGGCAGATCGCCGGGCAAGTACTGCCACTTCAACAACTTCCTGTACCTCGGCCGGCAGTTCAACTTCCCCACGGCGCTCGAGGGCGCTTTGAAGCTCAAGGAAATCAGCTACATTCACGCCGAGGGCTATCCGGCGGCCGAAATGAAGCACGGTCCGATCGCGCTGGTGGACGAAGCACACGCCCAGCGTGTTCATCATGCCGCACGGGTTCGTCTACGATAAGGTGATGGCGAACCTGGAAGAAGTGAAGGCGCGCGGCGGGCCCGTCATCGCCGTCGTCGCGGAAGAGGATGATCGCGTGGAAGCTCTGGCCGACGACGTGATCCGCGTGCCGCACGTGGAGGAGTACCTGCAGCCGCTTGTCACCATCATTCCCCTGCAGCTGCTGGCCTACCACATCGCCGTGCTGCGCGGTTGCGACGTCGACAAGCCGCGCAATCTGGCCAAGAGCGTGACGGTCGAGTAGGCGTCGCCCGGATGCCATCGCCGGCCCGTCTGTGATAAGGAACCTGGACCATGCGGTTTCTCTCTCGCGATACTCGGCTCGCATCCCGGTTTTCGAGCGACGCACGGGTCCCCCGGGCCGCGCTCGCCCTGGCCGCCACGGTGGCGGTGTTGATCACCGGCCGGTCGCCCGCCGACGATGGTGAAGTGACGAAGCGTGTCGTGCGGATCGAGAGTGGCGGCACGAATCTGCTGCAGGCGGATGCCTGGCAGCCGTGGCAACAGGGGTTTGTCAGGGAGGGTGCCGTGTGGCTGTGTGACAACGGCCCGGATACGCAGTCGCAGCGCGGGGCGAGCCAGACGATCGCCCTCGATCAGACGCGTCCGGAACCGGTGGTCGCCACCGTGGCCAGTCGCGCGGAGGGAGTGACCGGAGCGCCCGACAACGACTACGCGCTTTATCTGGACATTGTCTACCGCGACGGCACGCACTTGTGGGGCCAGACGGCTCCCTTCGACACGGGCACGCACGACTGGCAGACGCGTCGCGTGGTGATCGTTCCCGACAAGCCGATCCGTGCGGTCTCGATGCACTTGCTCCTGCGCCGCCACGGTGGCAAGGCCTGGTTTGGCGACCCGCAGCTGCACGTCCTGGCGACTCCCGCGGGTGCGACCCGGTTCGATACCGTGCCTGTGGTGCCGCTGCGGCCAGGGTGGTGTGGGTTCCAGGTTCGGGATGTGGCGGCCGACAGCGACTACGTTCAGATTGACTCGCGGGCACTCGACCTGACGCTCCGCTGTGAACAGACGCGGCAGGGTGACGCGGAGTTCTTCGACGTGACATTGACAGACGTGTCCGGCAAGGACCGTGCGGTTACGTTGGTCTACACGCTGCCGGTCGCGGCGGCCGGTTTGCGATGGCTCGACGATCCGCGCCGGCAGCGAGCCGGTGGAGGTCGGGCGCGAGTATCTCCGAGCCACGCATTTCTCCCCGGTGGGGTCCAACGGGCGTCTGTCGCAGTATCCGCTGGGAGCCGTGGCTTCGGACGACCAGGGGCAGGCCTTGGCGATCGACATGGCGTGGCCGGCGTTCTATCGCATTGGCTACAACGCGGCGACGGGCGAGTTGTACCTGGCCTATGATGTGGGCCTGGCGCCCGAGAAACCAGCCGCGCAGGTGCGATTCTGCCGCTACGCGTTCGAGCCAGGCCAGCAGTTTCGCGGGGCGCTGGCGCGATACTACGAGCTGTTTCCCGCGGCCTTTCGTTGTCGGACGCCGGAACAGGGTCTGTGGATGCCGTTTGCCAAAATCAGTGAAGTCGCCGGCTGGGAGGATTTCGGGTTCAAGTTCAAGGAGGGCGACAATGAAACGTCCTGGGACGATCAGCACGGCATGATCACCTTTCGTTACACGGAGCCGATGACGTGGTGGATGCGCATGCCGAACGACGTGCCCCGCACGCCCGACGCGGCGTTGGCGTTCGCGCGACGGCATGGCGGAGGAACGGGAAGACCGCCAGGCTCAGTCGCTGTTTACGAGTGGGTATCACGACCGCCAGGGGCGGTTTGTGGCCCGCATGCTCGACACGCCCTGGTGCAACGGTGCCGTCTGGAGCATGAACTCGATGCCCGGCATCGCCGGTCCGTCGACCGACTTCTCCGTGAAGTGGAATGCGACCCTGAAACAACAGCTCTACGGCGCAGGTCGCGCCGCCGACCTGGATGGCGAATACGTCGATTCGAGTGAAGGCTATGTCACGGACGAACTCGATTTCTGCCGGGCACATTTTGCGGCGGCCGACACGGCGCTCTGTTTCTGCTCCACCACCCATCGACCGGCCGTGTTTCGGGGATTGATTGCTTTCGAGTACGTCCGGCAGATTGCTCGAGACGTCCACGCGCTCGACCGGCTGATGATGGCCAACGCCACGCCGATCCAGCTGTGCTGGCTGGCTCCCCTGTTGGACGTCATGGGAACGGAAACCGATTGGCACGGGAACGGCCAGTGGCAACCGATGAGCGATGGCGAACTGCTCTTCCGCCGCGCGATGTGCAAAGGCAAGCCCTACTGCTTCCTGATGAACACGCGATTCGAGGACTTTTCGCACGAACTGGTCGACCAGTACATGCGACGGGCAGTGGCTTACGGCATGTTTCCCGGCTTCTTCAGCCACAACGCCTCGGAAGGACATTACTTTTCGCGGCCGGAGCTGTACAATCGCGATCGGCCACTGTTTCAGCAGTTCATCCCGTTGTGCCGGCGGGTGGCCGAGGCCGGCTGGGAACCGCTGACAGGCGCGACGTGCGATGACGAACAGGTCTATGTGGAGCGATTCGGCGACAGGCTGCTCACCGTGTTCAACGACAGTGGGCAGTCACGCAAGGTGACGGTGCGATGCGAGTTGCCGAATGTCCAGGGCGGCCAGGACCTGGTCCGGGAACCGACGTGCCTTGGCGTGATGGCGAGTTCACTCTCGAGCTGGACGCGGAAGATGTGGCCGTCATCGAATTGAAGTAGTCTGGGTACCGTTGACGCGGCACATGGGAATTCTCACAAGACACGGAAACCTTCGGATGCGATACGGCGTGTTGTCCGTAACGGCTTGGGCAGGAATGGCTGTGTGTGTTTGGGCCGCCGACGTGGGCAATCGTCTCGCATATCTGGACGGCCCCGTCGATCCGTACGTGGTCGGTCTGAAATCACCCAGACTGGTCACCCCGCAGTGGGTGGGCGAGGACGGGGTCCAGGCCGTGATCGTGCTGGCGGTGGACGACATGGCCGACGCCGCGAAATATGAGGCCTTTCTGCGGCCCATTCTCGATCGCTTGAAACGGATCGACCAACGTAATGCGCTCAGCATCATGACCACGACCGTCGATCCACAGTCTCCCCAACTCGTCCCGTGGCTGGCGGAAGGCGTGAGCATCGAACCGCACACCGTGGATCATCCTTGCCCACTGCTGCAGAAGATGAACTTCGCTGCGGCGAAAGCGACCTACGACCGCTGCATCGAAGGCCTGGCCGCTATCCCCGGTAACCGGCCAGTCGCGTTTCGCATGCCGTGCTGCGATTCCATGAATTCGGTCAGCCCGCGGTTCTTTTCCGAGATCTTTAACAAGGTCACGCCGCGCGGGCAGTTTGCGACGATCGACACCTCCGTGTTTCAGGTATTCACCGCGGATGATCCGGAGCTGCCGCGGGAGTGCGTGACCGACGCGGATGGACGCGGGAAGTTCACGAAGTACATCCCGACCGACCGAAAGATGGTGAATTACGTTGAGAACTATCCGTACCCGTTTGTGATCGGCCGGCTGTGCTGGGAGTTTCCCTGCTTGATGCCCAGCGACTGGGATGCGCAGCAAGTGAACGGCAAGTGCAGTCCGGTGACCGTGCGGGACCTGCAATTGGCGATCGACGCGACGGTGACGAAGCAGGGTGTGTTCTCACTCTGCTTTCACCCGCATGGCTGGATCTCCAACGTGCAGGTCGTGGAGCTGATTGACTATGCCCAGGCACGCTACCCAGGCCAGATCAGGTTTCTCAGTTTCCGGGACGTCGCCGAGCGGTTGACGAACAACCTGCTCGGTGGGCAACCTCTGCGCACGGCGGTCGGCGGCGACAACGGAGTGCGCGTGCTGGATGTCGACCACGACGGCTACATGGATGTCGTGATCGGAAATTCCCAATCGCAACTTACTCGCCTGTGGACACCGTCCACGGGACGATGGCGTGAGACTCCGTTTCCCGTGCGGCTGGTACCGGTTGCGTCGGCCGCGGATTCGGCCGACACGGGTGTGCGTTTCGGCGTCCTGCATCCGGATGGGCGTGCCACCGTCCTGGTCCGTGCCGAGCAGCGTGGTGTCTGGCACCACAACGGCGAACAGTGGCTGCCCGAGGAGCCCGAGCACGGCATCCCGCTGCCGCCCGATCACACCAGTTCCGCGGGCTGCGACCAGGGCGCGCGACTGGTCGATCTGGACTTGGACGGCGTCTGTGAACTGGTGGTGGCCAACCCGGCGCAGCAGGCGGTTTATCGACTCGCGGGATCGGCTTGGGAGGCAGTGTCGTGGAGTCTTCCGGACGGCCTGGTGGTCGCTGATGCGAGCGGACGAGATGGCGGCCTGCGTTTCGTGGATCTCGACGGTGATGGGCACCTGGACCTGGTGTTTTCCAATGCCGAGCGGACCGCCGTGTATGGGTACGCGTCGATGGGGGAAGGGTGGTCACGGAAGGTCTGGGATGATCCGCGCACTGCCGAGTCCTCTCTGCCGATGATCGTGCGCGCGGATGGCACGAATAACGGAGTGTGGTTCAAGAACGGTTCCCTGTGGGTGCAGAATGAGGATACAGGCGGTGTCCTGCCGCACCACGTCGACGCCCGCCAATTCCCGCCGGATTTGCGCCGATCGGCATCCGTGATGCCAGCCGTCGACGCTCGCGCGGCACCGCCTCCTGCGGGCCGGTGACGGCCGTTCGTTGCAAGCGGGTGGCCACCGAATCACAATAGGTAGCATGCCCGATGCAACTCCTCTCTTCACGATTGTGCTGGCGGCCGGTAAAGGCCGTCGGATGCGCAACCGGTACATGCACAAAGTGTGTTTTGACATTGCCGGCGTGCCCACGATCGTGCGGGCGCTGGACACGTTCAATCGCCTGGGTGTGACCCAGAACGTGGTCGTGGTGGGAGACATGGCCGGCCAGGTGGTCGAGACCGTTGGTGAGCGATTCTCGAATGTCGTATTCGCCTACCAGGCCCAGGCCCTCGGTACCGGGGACGCGTCCCGGTGTGGGCTGCAGGCCTTGTCCACGGCCCCGGACGATGTGCGGGTCCTGGTGGTGGCCGGGGACAAGATCATCGACAGTACGATGATCGCGACCCTGGTGCGGGAATTCGATGCGACACGAGCTGATCTGCAGATTCTGGTGTCACCGGCCGCATTGGGCGGCGAATCGGCCGGGAGAATCCTGCTGGATGGCCAGGGTCGGCCGGTCGGCATCGCGGAAATGGCCGACATCCGGCTGCGGGCGTGTCGCCAGGCAATGTGTGACTTCCTGCGGGAGACATCGGACGCCAAGGTACCTCGGGAATCGCTTCAGGCCCTCATCGTCCGGCACCTGCAGAAACCCGTGACTCTGGAGACGATTCTCGACAGAACGGCGGACCCGGAGTCGGTCCACGAAATCGGCTCCTCCTGGGTCGATCGGCAAGCTGCGCTGCAGATCCTGGAGGAGTTGCCACGCGGTTTCACGGTCTTGGGCGGAACGCGGTTCATCGCGCCCAGCAGGCGTTGGACTCCGCGTTCCGCAATGAATCGGTTTACCTCGTGCGCAAAGGTGCTTTGGCGTACGGCCTGCAGCACATGGGCTCCGACAACGCCCAGGGCGAACAGTACCTCACCGATGCGATCGGCGCGATCCTCTCGGCGCGGACGGACGACGGACTGCGTTTTTCGGCCGGGACTGTCTCCACCCGTCACGCGCACGACGTGATGTCGTACAACAACCCGGAGGAGTTGCTGCGCATCACCGACTATTTTCACGGGCGCCGGCAGCAGTCGTTGACCGAACTGCAGGAGCGGCTGGGAGCGGCCACGCTGCGGGCGGTGCGCGAGTGGATCGAGCTGTTTCCAGCGGACGGCTCGGTGCTTCCCCAGGTGGCCCAGGCACTCGCGAGCAACTACGGCGACGACCCGGCCTTGCTCCGCGAACGGCACCAAGCCTACCGCGAAACGCTGCTCCGCTTCCAACAGGAGTTTGGCGAAGGCCGTCAGGCGATCGTCGTCCGCTCACCCGGTCGGATCAATATCATGGGGCGGCATATCGACTATCAGGGAGGTCGGTGCAACCTGATGGCAGTGAACCAGGAAGTCATCATGGTGGTCTCACCGCGTGACGACGACCGCATCGAGGTGCGCAACGTCCGGTCCGATCTGTTTCCCGACGCGTCGATTTCGCTCGGGCGGCTGGTGAGCCAGTTGAACTGGGACGATTGGCTCAGTTGCGTCAATTGTGCGGAGCTGGAACGGCATCTGCGGGAGTCGGCTGGACGCTGGAGCATCTACATCGAAGCGGCGATGTTGCGTATGCAGATGGCGTTTCGGGAGCGACTCCTGCAAGGCATGGACTTAGTCGTGCACGGCAACATCCCAGTGGCGGCTGGCATGAGTTCGTCATCAGCGCTGGTCGTGTCGGCCGCGGAAGCGGCGGCGGCACTGCACGGCTTGGAGGTGAACCCCAGGCAATTCGTGAATTTCTGTGGTGAAGGCGAGTGGTTTGTCGGTACGCGGGGCGGCAGTGCCGACCACGCGGCGATGAAGTATGGGGCGAAGGGAACGATTAACCACGTCAAGTTCCACGACTTCGAGTTGTTGCAGCAGATTCAATTCCCCGATACGCATCGGATGGTCGTCTGCAACTCATTCATGCAGGCGAAGAAGGCTGCTGGCGCCAAGATCGCCTTCAATTCGCGGGTCGCCTCTTATGCCCTGGGAGTCGAACTGGTACGGCTGCGATTCCCACAATACGCTCCGCTGATTCGCTTCGTGCGCGACATCGACACCGATGTGCTGCATGTCCCGCCGGAGAAGATCTACGAGATTCTGCTGACGTTGCCCGAATCCATGACGGCCGAACAGGTGCGTCGGATGTTCCGCACTCACGTGGCGTGGCCGGCCCTGGCGGCCGCATTTCGAACGCGCGGAAGGGGACCGCGTGTATCCTGTTCGTGGAGTCATGTGGTTCGGGATCTCCGAATGTGCCCGTGCGCAGCAGGCGGCCCAATGTCTCGCGGAGGGAAACTTGCGGGAACTGGGTCATCTGATGAAAATCTCCCACGACGGGGAACGTTGCTTTCACGTGGCGGATGACATGCAGGCGGTGCCGTTCTCCGCCGATATTTCGGACGATCGACTGCACGCCTTGATCGATGATCTGATCAGTTGGGAAACGCCGCGGATCGCCCGCGCCCAGTTGCATCGGCAGCCCGGTGCGTATCGCTGCAGCATCCGCGAAATCGACGCGCTGGTCGACATCGCCTGCCGGACAGCTGGCGTGCTGGGGGCCCAGATCGCAGGCGCGGGGTTGGGCGGGTGCGCCATGGTGCTTGTCGAGTCCGGGGCGGTTGCCAGCTTGACAGCGCGATTGGAGCGGTTCTTCTATACACCTCTGGGGCTCGAGCCCGGTGTGAATGTGTGCACTCCGTCGGCCGGCAGCAGTCTGCTGCGAATCGAGACGTGATGGTCGAGGAGGATCGGTGGGGTATCGGGTTGAGGGAGGAAGGAACGCGAAGTGACGGACAGGCTGCCGGAATCGAACGGGTCGGAAGACGCCTTGCGCCTGCCGTATGCGCGGGCCTGGAACATCGGGCTGCGGACAGCGCACATTGCCGTGTCGGGTTCGCTGGTGGGTGGGCATGTCTTTGACGTGCCGCGGGAACGGCTGCTCCCCTGGCTGTACGCCACGATCATCACCGGCGGGGCACTCGTCTTCATCGAAGCATTTCCCCGCTGGCGATGGTGTTATCAGGGACGCGGCCTGTGCGTGTGGGTGAAGCTGATTCTGCTGAGTCTGATCCCGTGGTTCTGGGAGTACCGAGTCCCGATTCTGTTTGTGGTGGTTGTGATTGCCTCGGTGGGCTCGCACATGCCCGGGCGGTTTCGGTATTATTCGGTGATTCACCGGCGAGTCCTGGATTGATCAACGACTCCGTGCGTCAGAAGCTCCTCTGAGTGGTAAAGTCCGTGCGGCTGTGCTAGAACCAAGGGGCCCCAGGCCGATGCGGGGCGATGTCGTTTCGCGGGTGTTTCTTTGGATAGGAGCCTCCAGGGCATGGCCACGACCAAGGACGTTGCGGTACTCGATGGAACGGGATCTGGCCGTGCGTTGCTCGGCCGTCTCTCCCTGATGATGTTCCTGCAGTACTTCGTGCAGGGTGCCTATCTGCCGATTGCTTCGGTGTATGTCGAGCGGTCGCTCGGATTCACGCCGATGCAGGTGGGGATCTTCATCTCGGCCTTGGCGATCGGTCCCATTCTGGCTCCATTTTTTGTGGGCCAGCTGGTGGACCGTTGGTTCGCGACCGAGCGCGTGATGGCCGCCTGCCACATCGTCGGCGGCGTGTTGATTATCCTCCTGGCCATGCAAAAACAGGTGTGGCCGGTGATCGTCCTGGGGACGGTGTACTCGATACTCTACGTGCCCACGATGATGCTCACCAACTCGCTGGCGTTCCAGCATCTGCGGAACAGCGACATGGAGTTTCCCTGGATTCGCCTGTTCGGGACGCTGGGATACATCGTGCCGGCGTATGTGGTCGAGTCGTGGTGGTTGCGCGATATGGCGCAAGGCCCCACGTTGGATCGCGCGCGAGCATTTGCGTTTGTCTTGTCCGGGATCGCGGGGATCGGGATGGGGCTGTACTGCCTGAGTCTGCCGCACACGCCGCCGGTGGGCAGGAAGCAGAATTACGCCCCGGGCGTGGTCATCTCGCTGTTGCGCCGGCAGGACTTCCTCGTGCTGGTGGTGGTCAGTTTCCTGATCGCGATTGTCCATCAGTTCGTGGTGGCCTGGTACAGTCCGTTCCTGCGGACCATCCTGGACACGGGTGGCTGGGGTGCCGTGGAGCAGAGGATCAGTTCGGTCGGGCAGATGTGCGAGATCGGCGTGTTGGCCGTGTTGGGGCTGCTGATCAAACGGCTGGGCTTCAAACGCACCATGCTGCTCGGGATCTGTGCCTACCTGATGCGTGCCGTGCTCTTTGCGTTGGTCTTCAGCGTGGAGATGCCGTTCGTCGCCCGGATTTGCCTGGCCGGTGCGGGGCAGGCGTTGCACGGGTTCTGTTTCGGGTGCTTCATGGCGGTGGGCTACATGTATGTCGATAAGGTGGCTCCGGCCGATGTGCGAGGAAGCATGCAGACGCTGTACGGCGTCTTCGTGTTGTCGCTTGGTTTCTTCGTCGGAGGACTCATCGGCGGGGTGGTCGTCGACCATTACACGACCGGTGGAGGCTCGACCGCCGTGCACGACTGGAACCGCATTTGGCTCAGTTGTGCGGCACTGTGTCTGGTCTGCGTCGTGCTGTTTGCCGCGTTCTTCCCCAGTGCCAGATCGGACGAGTCGGCGGAGACGGCGACCGAACCTGATGCGCACGCCATGGTGACACGGTCGCGGACATGCTCAACGGGTTCGAGGATACGTGGTATGAGTGATCGGCAGACGCCGGAACGCGCGCGGGAATTGGCGGAAACGGCCCGGACGCTCGCCGACGGTTTGGCGCAGACGGGCGTACGCCTCGTGTTGGCCGAGAGCTGCACGGGCGGCCTGGCCGCCGCGGCGCTGGCCGCCATTCCCGGAATTTCCCGCTGGTTCTGCGGTTCCGCCGTGACCTACCGCGACCAGACGAAAATGGACTGGCTGGCTGTGGACGCGTCCGACCTGAAACGCGCAACGGCGGTCAGTCGCGAGATTGCTGGCCAGATGGCCCTGGGCGTGCTGCGCCAGACATCCGAAGCCGATGTGGCCGTGTCGATCACCGGTCACCTCGGTCCCGACGCGCCGCCCGACCGTGATGGCACGGTGTGGATCGGCATCGCGCGGCGGACGAAGGGAAACCTCGCGGAACCACTGGTCCTGCAGCGCACGTTGTCGGACACGGCTCGTGTGCCACGGCAGCACGAAGCGGCGGCGTTGTTGCTTCGGCAGGCTGCCCAGCAGATCCAAGGTGCTGTTTAATCGAAGATCCCCGCGCCAAACTGATCGCTGCCACGGCGAGGAGGCTCCCGGGTGGGCAGCTGCGATGGGGACAGGTGTGGCGGTCGCGGCCCGACTTCCGCCGGTTGGATCTGCGTTCGCTCGCCGGTGCGGCGTTTGGTCGCGTCCTGATTCTGTTTCACGCGATCGTATTCTTCCGCCAGTTCGGCGCTCTCAAACTCGTCCTCGTAGCTGTCGTCGTAGCGGGAGACATAGTCCGGCAGTTTCGCTCGCTCCCGCTCCGTACGATACTCTTGGATTACGTGCTTCTGAATCATCTCGCGGCACTGCGAGTTGATCGGATGCGCGATATCGGCGTACAGTTTTGCACGCCCGTCCTGGTCGCGAACCGAGCGGTCTTCTTTCAGACGACCTCCACAATTGTTGCAGTATCCGCTGCGCAGGTGATTCTTCATGCCGCAGTGAGGACAATGCGACGTCAGTTTGCGACTCGGCATGGCCACGAACGGGCCGCTGGTGCCTTCGATGATCTTCAGATCCCGAATCACGAAGCAATCATCAATGGTGATCGAGCAGAAGGCCTGCAGTCGATCGTCGGAGTCTTCCATCAACTTGATGCGAACCTCGGTGATTTCCATGCGGTCCTCCTTACGATGTGCTCGCGACTACGGGGACAGCCGAGGTGTCGAAAGGGTCGTGGCCACCGTCACATAGCCAAGTTCTTCGCCCCGCAGGCGAGCCGCCACACGTCTTGCATGGCCGGCATGTCGGCAAATGCCGTAATAACTACTTCCGCTCCCGCTCATCTGGTGTCCCAGACAGTCGAGGCGGTCAAACACGCTACGCAAACGGGATATCCAGGGTGTCAACTTTTCGGCCGCCGGCTGCCAGTCGATTGTGGAGCCGCCGACCCACCTGGCTCCAATCTCCTTCGTGCGAGCGCCTTCGCCACGGGTGCCACGGCAGACGGTCGGTCAGCCGGGGAACACTGCCGATACACTTCCGCCGTGGGCAGCCCTGCAGGTGGCCGCACCACCACGACGTGCATTCCGCTGGGAACCGTCATCGGTTCGCTTCGTTCTCCTCGACCACGACAGATCGCCGCGCCCCGGGCCGAAGAAGAACGGAATGTCGCTCCCCAGGCCGGCCGCCAGCTGTGCCAACCGATCACGGGACCAATCCAGATTCCACGCCACACTGGCGGCTGCCAGAGCTGCGGCCGCATCGCTCGATGCACCGCCCAAGTCCGGCTGCGGCCGGGATGCGTTTGACCAGCTGCATCGTCGCGCCCGCTTTCACACCGGACTCGGCACGCAGCTGGGCGACCGCTCGCACTACCAAATTGTTCGTATCGTCCGGAACGTCTCCCATCAGGCTGGACGCCGCGCCTTGCGAAATCTCGTCGAGCGCGATGCCCGGCCGACGTCAGGCACGTCAAACGTATTCGATCCTCCTCGGTGGCCGAAAACTGAATCGTGTCGAATATCCCGATCGCCACCATGAGCGTTTCGATCTCATGGTAGCCGTCTGCCCGCCGATCCAGGATCTCCAGGAACAAGTTCAACTTGGCTGGGGCCAATGCCAACACGGCTCCCGGCACACGAGTCAGAATCATGCTGCGATTGCTACCAGTACATCTGCGGTGTCGCTGCCCCGACGTGTGTCGGCCTCGCGGCCGACGCTGGGTGATGCCCGCCGAGATGACGTACTTTCCATCTCTGCTTGACTTTAAGCCACCTAGGATTGTATCGACGCCGCTTTGGGGGTCAACACGAATCCGGCCTTCCCGGGCCCCCCGCGGCGCGTTTTTTCCGATTCCGCTGCGGCTGGCTCGCCAGCCACGCCCGTTGAGTGCTCCGACCGATCGAGGGAATCGGCACTCCGTTGCCGGCCGGAACAGACCCTGCGACTCTGCGGTTACCCCGGACTCCGCCGACGGCGCAGCGACCCCGCCCGACCTTCCCTCCCCCAGGGGATCGGCTCCACTGCGCCCCGGCGGGGCGTCCTCCGCCGCACGCCAACGGTTGCGAGCCGCACGCTCGACCGGCCAGGGGCGGACGGTCGTCCGGCGCGTATTAACTCCCCCCGCCTTCGTCGTCGTGGATGCCGTCTCCCTCCGAGTCGTCCATGACGTCGGGCATGGCATCGGCGATCAGTGCCTGATCGTCCTCGTCACGTCCCTTGCGTTCCATGGAGACCTGGTCGTTGCGGCGATAGTCCAGCATCGCGTCGATGGACTTGCCCAAGCCCAACGACGCCCCCGGGACGTTGGTGTAGCGTTTGAATCCGTTCTTCGTGCGGTGTTGGATATCGCCGGCGCCGAGGATCAGCAATTCCAGCAGGTCCTTGGTTTCCCGCTTCAAGCCGCGGGCAAAGACGGGCTCGCGCGAGGTGCCCTGCAGAAAACGATGCTCGTAGACGTACGACTCATCCAATTCGACTCGGTGGAACAACCAGGCCCAGATCAGTTCGCCGCAGATCAGCAAGGCAAACACGTAGCACGACGCGACGTAGAACCCGGGGGAGACCGTCGCGTCCAGGTTGCGCAAGTGATGAGCGAGTCCGCGTAGAGGGTTCCATTCCCATTCCATGGTCGAGATGTATGCCAGGCCGAGCAGCGCCACGAGACTCACGAGCAGCACGCCCGCTTTGAGCACATCGAAGTTGTACATCACGGTGAGGAAGCAGACGGCCAGCATGATGAACCAGGCCAGCAAGGGCCAGCCCGGATTGAACACGCCGCTCTTGGCCACGAAGAACAGGACCAGGCTGCCCCACACCATGGGGTGCAGATAGACGCATTCGCCATACCAGATGAACTTGATGCTGTAGATCCGGTCCTCGTCCCGCAGCACGCTGCCAAACAGGTAGGACAGCCAGTTCTTGTACAACACTCGCCACACAAAGACGAAGGGCCAGGCCAGAATCTTCAGCGGGACGAGCCAGGCCGGCGTCTGGGATGTCGTCGATTGCGGTTCATTCTTTTCGGTTGCAGGTTTGTTCATGGTCGTCTCCTGAGTCGGATAGGTGGACTGGTCGCCGGCCAGCTCCTGTGGATCAGTCTTGGGCCAGGCTGGCGCACACCAGCAGCTTGTCATTTCGGGCAAACACGTGCTTGTTCGCAAATGCCGGATGCGACCAGCACACGCCGCCGCGCTGGCCCAGTTGATCCGTGGTGGGTTCAATCAGTTTGGCGCGGCTGATCTCGTGGTATCCCGTGGCATCCAGCTGGGCAATGGTCAACTCGCCGCGCTCGTTGAACATCCAGATCCGGTCTTCCTGGCGGACCATGTGAATGTTGCTCCAGCGGGCCCGCGGCGTGGCCGTCTGGTCTTCCCAGACGCGCTCCCCCGTCTCCGCACGCAGGCAGCGCAACTCGCCGTAACTGTCGACGCCGAAGACATAGCCGTCCAGCATCAGGGGAGTGCTGATCATGCAGTGCAGCGCCTGGGTGTTCCGCTCGTTCGAACCGCGCTGCGACCACAGTTTCTCGGCGGTCAGTGGCGGGCCACCGAGTTCGCACCATCAGCGAGCCGTCGTAGAAAGACGACACGAAAACCCGGTTGCCCTCCACGACGGGTGTCGGCACTCCGATCGGCATATTTCGCGGCGGAAACGCGATTCGCCACAGCACTTTTCCCGTGGCAGGGGCCAGTCCCGCCAGCGCGTCCCCATTCCACACGATCACCACTTGCTCGCCCGCCTGCTGGGCCACGATTGGAGCGCTGTACGAAGCGCGATCGTCCAGGGCTCGCCACCGCTCCTGGCCACTGTCTCTTGACAGTGCCACCACGCACGCTCCGTCCCGGCCCCCAATATGGAGAATCACCAGGTCCGCGACCACCAGTGGCGCGGCGGCGATGCCCCATTCCGGCATGCGAATCCGATACTCGCTCTTCAGATCCCGCTGCCAATGCACCTGGCCGGTAGCCGCATCGAGACAGTGCAGATGTCCGGTCGTGCCCAGCGCGAACGCCCGCCCCTCGTCGATGGTGACGCTGGCGCGAGGTCCCGCCGTGTAACTGACCCCCGCATAATCGCAGGCGTACGCGTGCACCCACAGCTGTTGCCCGCGCTGTTCGTCGAAACACACCACACGCTCGACTTCGTTCGGATCGGTCTGGCGGTCCATCACGTACACGCGCCCGTTGGCCACCGTGGGACCACAGTACCCGGAGCCGATCGGGGCGGACCATTTCCAGGCCAGCTGCGCCGCGGGAAAGGTTCTGAGTAATCCCTGCTCGTGCCACACGCCATCCCGCGTCGGACCCCGCCACTGCGGCCAGTCGTCGGCAACGGCAGGCGACACGTGGCACCACAGGACGGGCAGGGCCAGCGCGAGGCAACACAGTTTCGGCACGTGGATAACTCCTTGAGACGGCGCAGTGATTCGGCGGTCGGGAACGTTCTGCAGTCGCCAACCGTACCGGGAGACGACCACCGTGCTGCACGCCGGATGCCACGAAACGGCCGGCGACGCTGTTGCCCGGCAGGGAACGACCCGTACCTGAAAGTGGCCTCTTAGGTGGCCACCCGCTGCTCGATTCTACCGCATCCCGCCACGCCATGCGCTGAGTGTCTTGCACAAACGGTGGGGGCAGGGGGAGACGAGGCTTCAGGCGGCCTCGAGTTGGTGGGGGATCTGGCTGGCGTCGATGGCGATGAGCGTCAACCGGTGACGCTTGGCGAAACTGACGACCTCGGCTTCGTCCACGACGATCGTCTTGCCGGCTTCGACAGCCAGCACCTGTCCGCCGGCTTCCACCAGCGAGCGGAGCGTGCCCAGACCGATCGTCGGCACATCGAATCGCATGTCCTGCTGTGGCTTGGCGACTTTCACTACGGTGAAGCCGCCCTGCGGGCACAACTCGCCCGCTCGACGAATACACGCATCGGTACCTTCCGCCGCCTCCACCGCGATGGCCGACAGCCCTTTGACGACGACGGTTTGTCCCACGTCCACGCGACCGAGTTCCTTGGCCAGCAGCCAGCCGAACTCGATGTCTTTCTGTTGAGCGCTGGTGGGCGTGCGTCCTGCGAGTGGTCCGAGTTTCACAAGTAGCTCCGGGGCAAAATCGGTCGGAGGTGCGAAGATGATGCCGTCCTGGGCGTAGGCCTCGATTAACGCCGTCATGAGCGTGTCGTCGCGCCGGTCTTGCGTACGCCCTACGAAATGCGGGTAGAAGGTGCGGCAGCAGCGCCAGTCGGGGAAGATGGCGCAGCCAGCCCCACGGATGGTACATCAGGCGGGCCTTGAAGATCTTGCCAGCCATCGTGGCCTGCCGCACGCCACGGCGAGTGAAATACCGGATGTGCGCGCCAATCTTGGCAATCCCGGCCAGCCGGAAGTCGTCGCAGATGTGGGCCAGTGCCGGATCCGCGTGGTCGCGAATCCCCAGGCAGTAGACCTGATAGTCCTGCCGTTTCAGCGCGCGCGCGACCGCCAGAGGAAATTCTCCCCAGCCGGCCACCAGACCCATCTTCCGCGCGCTGTTCATCCGTGCGTCTGCTCGACCCTTTCCATTGTGCAGGCAACTACGCCGCGTTCTGTCGATCCGTTTGTGGCGCGGGTCGGCGCGACGCTGTCCAACTGCTGCTCGATCTTTTTCAATTGTCTCCGCATGTTCGGCAACTGTCGGACGTGTCCCCACATCCGCCACTGGTCCCGTTCCGGCGTGGCAGGCACGCCAATGAACACGGCGCCGTCGGGGACGTCGTTCATCAAGCCAGCTTTGGCCCCCAGGATCGCACGATGCCCGATGTGCAGGTGATCCGAAAGGCCGACCTGCCCCGCCATCACCACATAATCGCCGGTGGTGCAGCTGCCGGCGATCCCCACCTGCGAACAGATCAGATTGTGTTTGCCCAGACGACAGTTGTGAGCGATCATCACCTGGTTGTCGATCTTCGTTCCGTCTCCAATGACCGTGGCGTCGTACGTGCCGCGGTCGATGGTCGTGCCCGCGCCAATTTCGACGTCACAGCCGATTTCCACATGGCCCAGTTGGGCCCCGCGCATGTGGACCCCATCGACGGTGTGGTACCCGAACCCGTAGCCGCCGATGGCAGCACTCGCGTGGATGACCGACCGGTGGCCGACGACGGTGTTCTCGTATAACACGACGTTGGGGAACAGAATCACATCCCGCCCGATCTGACAGCCAGCCATCACGTGCACGCCCGAATGGATGACCGAGCCCGATCCAATGACTACGTCCTCGCCGATCGTGGCAAACGGATGGACATCGACGTCGTCAGCCAGTTGAGCCGACGGAGCGATGTGCGCAGCCGGGCTCCGCCCGACGCGCCGCACGTTGCGGGGAGGGCGAAAGTGTATGACGATCGTGCTGAACGCCGCGTGGACGTCGCGCACGACGATACTCGGCAGCGGCGTTGAGGGGAACGCGGTGGCGACGACCACAGCCGTGGCCGCGGACGCCACCAGCGCGGGCAACAGCCGCGGGTCGTCGGCCAGTGTGATCTGACCCGGCTGCACGCGCTCGATACTGGCCGCCCCTTGAATCAGGATGTCCGCGTTGCCACGCAGTTCGCCACCCACCAGGGCAGCCAGTTGTTGCAGAGTGGTTGTGGGCACAGTGGGGTCCTTCCATGTCCGGTGCGGAGCGCGGCGCCGTGGTGAGCCGACAGCCGTGTCCCTGGCTGACGGCCGATCATCGCTCGCCGGTCGTCCAACGACATGGAGCGGCATTCGGGCAAGCGCGGTACGCGCCCCAACCGCTCCCGTCAAATCGGAGCCCATTGCAGGTTCCCGCGGCGGGAACTGCGGGGGGCATGGTACCCGAAGACCGATCCAGCGAACAAGGCAGATTTCGCACGCTGTCGGAGTGTTTTCCCCCACATCTTCCAGACTGCCTAGGTTTTCCCGCAAATGCGGCGGACGACCGAGCGAGCTTAGAGGAATAGCCGACTGATGTCATTGGCGAACACAAACACCATGAGCCCGAGCAAGCAGACCACACCGATCAAGGTCAGCGTGCCTTGGAGTCTCTCGTCCACCGGCTTTCCGGTCACGGCTTCGGCGGCCAGAAACATCATGTGCCCGCCATCCAGGGCCGGGATGGGAAGAAAATTCAAGATGGCGAGATTCGCACTCAGGAGGGTTAGGAAGAGCAGGAGTCGCGGGATGCCCTGCGATGCTTCCGAGCCAGCGGCGGCGGCAATCATGAGCGGTCCGCCGAGCGTTTTGGGCGAGACCTGGAACGTCGCGAGCTTGCCGAGGAAACTCATGACCTGCTGCAGTTTTTCTTTTGTCTCGCGCCATCCCAGCCCCCAAGCCTCCGCGACGGACGCGGCCGTGTGGACGCGGGACAAACCCACGAACTGCAGGCCACGATCGACATAGAACCACTGCGTGGAAGCCGTGGGTTTGACGGTCGCGGTCATGTCCTGTCCGGATCGCTGGAAACCCAATTGCAGGTCGGTCCCGCTGGGCACAAGTTGCAGCAGGTCCGACACGTAGGGCCAATTCTCCTGGAGATCATCGAATTCAATCGCGCGCTCGAAGGCCCGGCCAAACATCAACTTGGCCAGCTCGGTGGCCTCCTTCGTCGTCGGCACGAACTGGGCGCTGCGAATCACGTCACCCGGCTGCATACCGGCCTGCTGGGCCGGACTGCCTGACTCGATACCGACGACGACGTTCTTCACCGAGCAGGCGATCCCGATCGACTCCACCGGGACCAAAGCGCCGGGAAGCAACGCTTGATCGAATCGGTAGCGCGGTTCGAGCATGACCCGCAGTGTTACGGTCGACGGCTCGGTGCCTGCCGTCCGCTCGACTTCCAAGCTGACCTCCTGCCCCACCCAAGCATCGAGTCGTTGCGCGAGCACCATCGGGTCCCCGATCGGTTGCCCGTTGATGCTCTGGATGAGATCTCCCACCTGGACACCCGCTTTGGCGGCCGGGCTGTCTTTGCGGACGGCTTCCACCGGACCGAGCTGCATTTCCAGACCCACGCATCGCAGTGGGTTGGGAGGAATCGTGATCTCCAATCGCTCGCGTCCCAGGCCCGGATCCTTGGCGTCCTTCAGCCGCTCGACGATGACCGTGAGGGGCTTGGCGAGATTCGCGGCCAACGCCGCTTCCACGTCGTCTGCCGGCAGCTCACCCTGCTCATTGGCGAGCGAGCGGTCCAGTTCCCGGCCGTTGATGCCGACGATCCGATCGCCAGCGGCCAAGGGCGGGCTGGCCGCGCCCGCGGACATATGCGGGATCACGGGCAGTTCGCTCGTGAGGGTCGTGGAGTCGGTGGGACGCACGCCGATGGTGGCGAAATCGCTGATCGCACGCTTCACGAGTCGATCGCTGGGAGTGATTTCGACCCATTCGGTTTTTCCGTCGGACCGCTGTAATTGCAGATCGAGAGGTTTCGGTGTTCCGCCCAAGCCGCTCAGGGCGATCTGTTGTCGCAGATCCCAGTCGAAACGCAGATGAGCGCTTTCGCGCCCTGTCCGGCCGATCTGCACGATGTTGGCCCGCAGCGGGAGGTTCTTGACCCAAGCCGGTGATCCGGCGGACGTGCTGCCAATTTCGCACGGTTGTGTAGGGCACACCCATGCGGTACGCAATGACGGCGAAAATGACGGCGAAGATCAGGTTCATGACGACGCCCGCCGAGATGATCGCCATCCGCTGCGGCACGGACTTGGCCGGATAGCTCCGCGGATCCAGTTCGTATTGCTCGCAGTCGCCGGTGACTCGGCCGCCACTCCGCGTCCTGTCGGATCGACTCCGAGGCGTTCTTGGCCACCCGAATGCGTTCGGCTTCCTGCTGGGCGTTGGCCGGATTGTCGTCCTGCCCCAACATCTTGACGTAACCGCCCAACGGGATGATGCCGATGCCGTACTCGGTCTCACCCCACCGGAACTTTCCCAGCGTGCGAGGAAGGACGATCGGTCCGATCTTGATCGGTACGTCAAAGCCGAGATAGAACTTCTCGCACTTCACGCCGCACATCTTGGCCACCAGGAAATGTCCCAGTTCGTGGACGAAGATCACCAGCCCCACTCCGATCAGAACCTGGAAGATCACCCACAGCAGGGCGAGCGTACCAGCCGAGCGTGATGGCGGCAATCAAGTGCAAACCCACCGAGAAACCTCCTCCCGCGCCCACGTGTCGACTCGCATCAGCTCATCCAACGTCGGATTCGGGTCGTAGTGATGATTGTTGCAGCACAGCCTGACAGGCTGGCACGATCTCACTGAATTTCAAACGTCCGTCCAGAAACCGAGACACGGCCGCCTCATTGGCCGCGTTCAACCACCGCGCCGGTCGTGCCGCCGTGCCGGGCCACTTCCCAGTCCCAAAGCCAATGGCCGGAAAACGCTCGAGGTCCACCGGCCGGAACTCCAACTGCCATCGCCTTGCTGATGTCCAGCGGCGTGGAGGGACCCTCCCACCGGTCGGGATACGTCAAAGCGTACTGGATCGGCAGCCGCATGTCCGGGGGACTCAATTGAGCCAACACCGACCCGTCCTGAAACTCGACCATCGAATGCACGACCGACTGCGGATGAACCACGACCTCGACCTGTTCGGGCCGCAAATCAAACAACCAGCGCGCTTCGACGATCTCCAACGCCTTGTTCATCATGGTGGCCGAGTCGACGGTCACCTTCGGCCCCATGTTCCACGTCGGATGGGACAGCGCCTCCTGCACGGTGACGTGGGCCAGCTGTTCCCGGCGTGTGATCCCGAAAAGGCCCGCCGCTGGCCGTCAGGATGACCCGCCGGACCTCGCTGCGGCGTCCCGCCTGCAGGCACTGAAACACGGCACTGTGCTCGCTGTCGATCGGCAGAATCGTCGCATCCACAGCGTTGCGCCAAGTCCATGACCAGGTGTCCGGCCACGACCAGAGTTTCCTTATTGGCCAAGGCGACGGTCTTGCCCGCTTCCACCGCGGCCAAGTCCCGGCCAGCCCCGCACTCCCCACAATGGCCGCCACCACCACGTCGACCTCGGGCTCCCGCACCACCTCGCACAACCGGTCCGCCCCGACCAACACGTCGCACCCCGGCCGGCAAATCGCGCCAATCGTCTGTGGCCCCCGCTCTGGCGATCCGTCGCCACGACCCAGCGGGGCTGGTATTCCCGTGCCTGCCGCACCAGCTGGCTCGAGCTGCCGATGGGCCGACAAGGCCACCGCACGCAGCCGACCGCCGCTGGCCCGAATCACGTCCAGCGTGCTGCAGCCAATGCTGCCGGTCGATCCGAGGATCGCCACATTGCGGGAGTGTCAGGCATCGAGATGGTCACGACTGTTCCCCGGGCGGTCGGCTAACCTGTGGGTACGCTTGTCGATCGTCCGAAGGGAGCAGGAACAATGGTTGACGGATCGGCTCGTGCGCGGGCCATTTCTACTTTGCCGGCGGCTCGGCCGGGATCTGATCCTTAAATTCTTGCACATTCTAGATTTGCGATTGAGATTCGGCAAGCCTCGACGCCTGTGCGCGACCGCCGGCACTGATCTGCAATGTATAATACCTTGTCGGCACGTGTCCGACCGCATTTTCTTAGCCGGACCGCATCGATCGATAGTAGAGGCATCTCCGTCATGACTCAGGACGACGGCAACGGACGAAAATCCCCCGACTCCAAGTCGAGTGGCCAGAATATGCTGCTCTATGTCGCGGTGGCCGCCGTCGGGATCAGCCTGGTCGTGATGCTGTTCGTGAAGAACTCCGCGACCGTGCTCAGTTACCAGAATCTGCTGCAGCTGATCGATGCCTCCAAGACGAAAGCTGCCGAGGGCGGAGCAATCGAAATCGAGCAACGGCAGGGCGACAAGAAGCAGCGACTGAAGCTCAGCAACCTGAAAGACATCCAGATCGGCGATCGCATGGTGCGCGGCTCGATCGACCTCGAGAATCTCGGTGAGAAGCCGTCGAAGACCAATCCGCGTCGAAACGTGCCGTTTCAGGTCTTCCGCAGTGGCGCCGACACGGTGGAATCGGAACTAATCGCCCGAGCTGCAGGCGAGTTCCCTGGATTGGGCCAACGACCCGGAGCCGAGTCCGTGGCGCGCCTACACGCCCGATGCTGCTGTTCACCGGCGTGCTGATCCTGTTTTTCATCATCATGATGCGGCGTCTGGGCGGTGCCGGGTCGCCCATGCAGTTCGGCCGCAGCCGCGGTCGGCTCTATGCGCTGGAGGATCTGGGGGTCACGTTCGACGACGTGGCGGGAATCGACGAAGCGGTCGAGGAAGTCCGCGAAGTCGTCGACTTCCTGCGGTCTCCGGAGAAGTACCAGCGGCTGGGCGGACGGATTCCCAAGGGCGTGTTGCTGGTCGGGCCGCCCGGGACCGGCAAGACGCTGCTGGCCAAGGCCATCGCGGGCGAAGCGGGCGTGCCGTTCTTCAGTCTGTCGGGCAGCGACTTCGTCGAGATGTTCGTGGGCGTGGGGGCGGCTCGCGTGCGCGACATGTTCCAGCAGGCGGAAGCCAAAGCGCCGTGCATCATCTTCATCGATGAACTCGACGCGTTCGGCAAGACGCGTGGCACCAGCATCGTCGGCGGGCACGACGAGCGCGAACAGACGCTCAACGCGCTGCTGGTCGAGATGGACGGCTTCGACTCCAACTCGCGGCGTGATCGTGATGGCTGCGACCAACCGGCCGGAAACGCTCGACCAGGCGCTGCTGCGACCCGGCCGGTTCGATCGGCAGGTGCTGGTCGATCGGCCGGACATTCGCGGCCGCGAGGCGATTCTGAAAGTGCACGTGAAGGTCGTCAAACTGGACGATCGACGTCGACCTGCGCAACGTCGCGTCCATCACGCTCGGGATTTGCCGGGGCCGACCTGGCCAATCTGGTCAACGAAGCGGCCCTGCTGGCCGCTCGCCGCGGCAAGTCGGCCGTGGGCATGGAGGAGTTCAACGAAGGCGTGGAGCGCGTCACCGCCGGTCTGGAAAAGAAGCAGCGGGTGATGAACGACGACGAGAAGCAGCGCGTCGCCTATCACGAGAGCGGCCATGCCCTGGTCGCTTTCAGCCTGCCCAATACCGATCCGGTGCACAAGGTCTCGATCATTCCCCGCGGCATGGCCGCCCTCGGCTACACGATGCAGCGGCCGGAAGGAGATCGCTTCCTGATGACGCAGTCGGAACTGGAAAGCCACATCCAAGTGCTGCTGGCCGGCACGATGGCCGAAGAGCTGGTCTACGCGGATATCTCCACCGGCGCCCAGAACGACCTGGAACGGGCCACGGCGATCGCCCGGAGCATGGTCATGGAATACGGCATGAGCCGGCTGGGACGCATCAACTTCCGCGGTGCCCCGCGCTCCGCGTTCCTGGCGATGGCGGCCGGCGAGGACGGCAGCCGCAAGCACAGCGAACAGACGGCGCGGGAAATCGATGAGGAGGTCAAACGGATCATCGATGAGGCGATCGAGACGGGTGCGGCAATCCTGGCAGCGCGTCGCAACGCCCTGGAAGCCCTGACGCGCCGACTGATCGAAGTCGAGTCGGTCGACGCCGACGAACTGCAAGTCGATCGTCGACGAGAACTCGCCTGGTCCGCTCGTCGTGCCCGGCACGGCCGAGACGCGCCGCACGCCCGCGCGGCCGAGACAATCGAGACGCCAGGCGAACTGCCCTCCGAACGGCAGGCTGATGTCAGGTCGCGACTCCCAAGCCAATTTCGCGCTGGGCCAGCGGCACGCACCATCCGGGCCCGCCTACCAACTCGGGCCCGCCTACGCGGCACGGGGCCTCGCAAACGGCACCCACGTGTAGGGCCGATTTGTCAAACCACCTCTTGATCGCGTACCAGGTGGTGGCGCGACCGGCCGAGCGATGGACGTGGTCAGCGGAATGTGTTTGGGGCAGACCTTCACGCAGTTCTGGGCGTTGCCGCAGTTCTGAATGCCCCCTTCCGCGATCAATGCGTCCAGTCGCTCGCGAAGACATGTGCTTGCCCGTCGGATGCGCGTTGAACAGCATGGCCTGGCTGATGGCGTGCGGACCGACGAAGGCGCGATCGTAGGCCTCCTGCTTCGCGGTGCTCGAAGGCCTCGTCCGGTTTCGCCGTCCAGACGCGTCACCTCCACCAGCGTGTACTGCGGGCAGGCTTCCAGGCAGCAGCCGCAACTCATGCACTGGCTCAGCGGATATAGCTGCTCCTGCTCCTCCTGCGACTGATGCGGGCCGGGCCCCATGTCGTGGTAGCCGTCGACGGCGATCCAGGACTGCGTCTTCCGCAGTGCCTGGAACAGAGTCGCTGCCGGTCCACCATCAGATCGCGGATCACCGGGAACTTGCTGGTCGGACGCAGTTCGATCTCGTTGGGATTCTGTTCCAGCAGTCGATCGACCAGGGCGGAGCAGGCCTGCCGCACGCGGCCGTTGATCAGCATCGTGCAGGCGCCGCAGACTTCCTCCAGGCAATTGCAGTCCCAGGCGACCGGCGCGACGTCCTTGCCGTCGATCGTCCGCGGGATGCGCGGCGATCCGCTGCAGAACGCTGATCACGTTCATGTCCGGTTCGTAGCGAACGCGATGCCGTTCCCAGTAGCTCGACTTGGCCTGGGTCCGTCCTGGCGGAGGATGCGCACCTCGAAGAACTCAGGGGTCTTGCGTCCGTTATCGGTGGCAGCCATGCGTGTTTCGTGCCTCGTAGATGCGTCAGTGTCGGTTCATTCAGTGCATGCGAGGAGTGCGGCGGATCGTGCATGCGACCGGCTCACCGTCGAGTGTCAGGCCGGGCGGCCGCGGCCGTCTTGCCGGCGGCGGCGCGTTCCTTCCAGACCTGTTCGATCACTTCGGCCCCGACCAGGCCGTACAGGCGCGGGCGCGGGGGAATCAGCGACGTGTCGACGTCCTCGTACGACAATTCGGGCTGTTCGCCGCTGCGGATTCCACGTCGCGATGGTCGACTTCAGCCACTTGCGATTGTTGGCCTCGAACCGATCGCACCAGGCTTCGGCCTCGCGCCGCCGTTCGGCCGGCGTCGTCGGCGGTCAGGCTGGGCATGGCGAAATCGGGCTTGAAATGGGCACCGCGACATTCGTCGCGCGGCCAGCGCCCCTGCACGATGGCCTTGGCCAGCGGGAACATGTCGAGCAGCGCCTTCGTGAAGACCACGTTCTGATTGGTCCAGTTGCCGCTGTCGGACAGCGAGCACATGCTTGGCGCGCTCGGCCAATTCATCGACCTTGCCAGACGCGTCCTGCAGCTGGTCGTTGCGCCGCACGACGGTGGCGGCCTTGGTCATGACGTCGCCCAACGCCTGGTGCAGCAGATACGGGTTCTCGCCGCCGGCAGGCCGTTTGAGCAGCTCCTGATGCGACTTGCTCGTGCCGCTCGTTTCTCTCGTTCGAACAGCGACGAGGGCAGTGTCGGCGGCGGCCGTCTTCTGACGACTTGAGCCAGTTGCTCGACGCCGGGGGCGACGAATCAGCCCGTCGAAGATGCAGCTCAGCAGCGAATTGGCTCCCAGCCGATTGGCCCCGTGGTACTGGTAGTTGCATTCGCCGAGGGCGTAGAGCCCGGGAATATTGGTCGACATGTTCGCGGGGATCCGCCGGCTGCAGTCCACCCGTCCGCCGTCCGCTCGTAGTCGACCCACAGTCCGCCCATCGAATAATGCACGGCCGGGAAGATCTTCATCGGGACATCCCGCGGATCGACGCCCTGGAACTTCTCGTAAATCTCCAGAATGCCGCCCAGTTTGCGGTCCAACTCCTGCCGCGGAATGTGCGTCAGATCCAGGTAGACGCACTGCCGGCCCGGCTCGACGCTCAACCCCTCGTTCACGCAGATGTCGAAGATCTCGCGCGTGGCAATGTCGCGCGGCACCAGGTTGCCGTACTTCGGATAGCGATCTTCCAGGAAGTAATACCGCTCGGTGTCGGGAATCTCGCGGGGATTGCGCGGGTCCTGCGGTGTTGCGAGGCACCCACACGCGTCCCCCTTCGCCGCGGGCCGATTCGCTCATCAGCCGCAACTTGTCGGCGCCCGGGAATGGCCGTCGGATGGACCTGAATGAACTCCGCGTTGGCGTACTTGGCACCCTGCTGGAAACAGCGGCTGACGGCACTGCCCGTGCAGACCATCGACATCGTCGAACGGCCGTAAATCAAGCCGCAGCCGCCACTGGCGACCACCACCGCGTCGGCCGGAAAGGCGCGGATCTCCATCGTCACCAGATCCTGCCCGACAGCAGCCGCGGCACACGCCGTTGGTCGTCCAGGATCGGGCCCAGGAAATCCCAGAACTCGTACTTGCGAACCTTGCCGGCATCTTCCCAACGCCGCACCTGTTCGTCCAGCGCATACAGCAGCTGCTGGCCCGTGGTCGCGCCGGCGAACGCCGTCCGCTTGTAGAGCGTGCCGCCAAATCGCCGCCGGTCCAAGACGCCTTCCGGCGTGCGATTGAACGTGACTCCCAGGCGATCCATCAAGTCGATGATCTTCGGGCGCCCAATACGGTCATCTCCTTGACCGGCGGCTGGTGCTGCAGGAAGTCGCCCGCCGTAGACGGTGTCATCGAAGTGCTTCCATTCCGAGTCGCCCAGGTGACGCGTCTGATCGTTGCACGAGTTGATTCCGCCCTGTGCACACACGCTGTGCGAACGCTTCACCGGCGTGAGACTCATCAGATCGACGTCGATGCCCAGTTCGGCCAGCTTCATGGCGGCCGACAGACCGGCCAGCCCGCCACCGACCACCATTACGCGTTGTCGTGCCATCGGATAACCTTCAGTCTTTCGCAGAGAATCTCTATCGCCCGGCCCGCTTGTGATCGTTCGGAACGATCTCGTGGGCCGCGACCTTGGCCGAGTACATGCGCGTCCTCCACCTGCGCGGCTTGCTGCACGTCCACCGTCGCCGCGCCGTACAGGGCCGACAGCCCGACGACCGCCAGGAAGATGCCCGCGACCGCCGCACAGCCAATTCGCCCGCCGCTGGCGCCGCAGGACTCGTCCACACACCCCAAGTGATCCCCATCGTCCACAGGCCGTTGGCCAGATGAAACACACAGGTCAGCATGCCGATCGCGTAGAGGGCGGGGATCACCACGCCCTGCATCGCCGCGCCAAGGTCGACGGGGCGCTGTACGGACGAAACTGGCCGCCTCCCAACGGCTCCACCACGTTCCTCACCCAGGCGTCCGCATGGAACCAGCCGTGCATGTGGAACACGTGCAAGACAGATGAACAGCAACGCGATCATGCCCGACGCCCGCTGCAGCATGTACCGCACGTTGCTCGACGTACAGATACGTCCCCGTGTTCATCACCCCGCCGCGAATGATGATCAAGCCCAACAAGCCCGTGGAACAGAATCGGCAGAAAAATGAACACCCACTCCACCACCGGCAGCAGTGTTCCCAGCGAGTGAATCTGATACACCGTGCGCTGAAACGCTGCCGGGGCTCTCCAGGATGCTGGCATTGGCCAGCAAGTGCACCGTCATGAATGCCCCCACCGGAACCAAGCCGGTCAACGAATGCAGCCGGCGAATGAGAGAACTCATGCCGCGCCAGCGAAGGGACGAGAATTGGTCGTAGTAGTCACTGTATTCCCTTCCACCCCGACTCCCGGGGAAGAAACCAATTGGTGTCCTAGCCACAGACGAGTCATGCGACCGTTGGCCGAGCGGTACAGGAGTTGCGCACCGCACCGAGTCACACGAACGAACGAGTTCGTAACAGTATAGGGTGATTCCAATGCGGGCGGCAACCGGATGTGCAATCGCCACCGGCTGTCGAGCAGGTGCGCAATCCGGATGCCGGCGACGCGCGAAGTGCCGACGTTCCGCAGCGCAACAACTGGCTGCCGCACGGCCGACAAGCGAGCCGCGCTGTGGCAACAAATCCGCCGACATGCACCGTACGTCCCCCGTGAGGGCGGGAATGGGCGGGAAGATGGCGTTACTGCCGTTTTGGCAGCAGGTCGGATCGGTCCCGTCGGGAGCGAGGGTCGGGTAATCACCAAATAATTTGACGTTGGCTCAGATTGTGATTTTGATAAAAGTATTGCTGGTTGGCGAGTTACGGAAGGTAGGGTGGGCCGAGCCGGCGCATCTTCGGGCGTTGGCACCCGAATTGCACAGTACAATGCAGTGGGTAGCTTGTTGCTGACGCGTGCCAGGTGCGGAGTTGCCAGAGGCGTGTTCATTTCTCCTCCGAGTTTGCTGATTACTGACGACGACGGAGCGTTTCGCGAAACGCTGCTGTAGCGTCTTTGCGCCGCGAGGATTCAAGACGCTGACAGCTCGCGACGGCGACGAGGCCCTGGAGATCGTCGCGGCAGCAGCCGGTGCACGTCCTGTTGACCGACATGCACATGCCGAGATTGAGCGGACTGGAGACGATCCGCAGGATTCGGCGAGCGCCGCCTGATTCTTCCCTGCATCCTGCTGTCCGCCGGTCTGGATGACGGACTGGTGGAAGAGGCGCGCGGATCTGCAGGCGTTCTCCGTGCTGCGGCAAACCGGTGCGTTTCGCGGAATTGACCGGTGTTGTCGTGCGAGGCGTTGCGAGTGACCTATGGCTGGTCCGATGACGCCGATGCGGTGACCGAGTCGTAGAACGGGGCGATGCACCACATCGCGGGGAGTCTCACGCATGTCGGAACCGGACCCACTCACGCCGCACGAAGATCGACCGCCCGTAATCCAACCGATGGACGTCCAGGCCTACGCAACTCCGGGTTGGGATGCGAGTCTGGGTCCGGATCAGGAAATCATCGTGACTGCCGAGGCTGTGGACGAGCGGCCGTTGTTGTGGCCGACGTTCTTGACCATCGTTGTCGCGATTGGCAGCGCGCCTGATCGTGTCGGGGATCGTGCTGGCGGTGGCTGGTGCCGTTTCGGGCGGCGCGGCGGTCTTTCGCGATACCGAGGATTCAACAAGTGGCTGACCGCCTACGTGGCGACCGACGCCGGCCTCGCCGTGCTGGTCCTGCCCGGCCAGCTCACGTTCTTTGCGGCGGCACTGATCGCGGCCGCCTTTTCTCGCGAGAAACTGGCGGATCGATTGGGACTGCGGCAAGGGAGTTTCGCCCCGTGGACGTGGCCCCTGTTTCTGCTGGGCACGCCGGTCGTGGGTTTGCTGACGTCCCAGTTGTTGTCGCGATTCGTTCAGGAGCCGAGCGACCAACTGCAGATGCTCGAGCGACTCTTCCAACAGCACGCGGCCGGTTCGATGGCCATCCTGCTGGTGTTGATCAGCCTGCTCCCGGGCATCGTGGAGGAGCTGTTGTTTCGGGGCCTCCTGCAGCGCCGCCTGCTGGTGCGTCTGCCGACGGCCGCGGCGATTGGTATCACCACGGTTTTCTTTGCCGCGGCCCACATGGACCCGATGCACGCGGTCGGTGTGGTGCCGTTGGGCATCTGGCTGGGCGTCATTGCCTGGCGCGCCGATTCGATCTGGCCCGCGGTGTTTGGCCACATCGGCAACAACGCCTACGCGATCGTCATGACCGTGTTGATGGGCCCCGAACCGAGTCCGGAACAGGTCAGCCCGGCCTTAGGCGGGGCGGTCGGGATTGACCCTGTTCGCTTTCGCGGGGTGTCTGGTGCTGTTGGCGGTCCCCCGTCGGCACGGCGGGCCCGCGACACGGGCGAAATCGCCGCCACGGTCAGGTCAGGACGAGAGCACGTCGAACGATATCGAGAGCTCGGTTTGAACCATCGCGGCCGGGCGACCTGCGCGGCGGCGAACGCCTGACCGGACCAGGCAGCGCGGTGGCAGCACTTCGGGCGGTCGGACCCCGTCAGCGGGCGCCGACCAGCAGTGCTTCTCGTTTTTCGGCGACGATGGCCTCTTGCAGCGAGGCGGGGACTTTGCGGTACCGGGCCAACTCCATCGTGAACGTGCCGTGGCCTTGCGTCATGCTGCGCAGATCGGTGGCGTAGCCGAACGTCTCGGCCAACGGTACTTCGGCCACGATCTGCGTGTTGCCCTCGCGCATTTCCGTGGCCAGGATCATGCCGCGGCGACTGGTGATGTCGCCCGACGATCGGAACCCTGGAAGTTCTCCGGGCATTCAATGTCGAGCTTCATGACCGGCTCGAGCAACACCGGCTTGGTCTTCCGGAAAGTCTCGCGGAAACAGCCTTGAGCACAGGTCTGGAAGGCCCGGTCGCTGCTGTCGACTTCGTGATACGAACCGTCCTCGACGACGGCCTTCAAGCCCACGACCGGGAACTCGGCGACCGGCCCTTTGGCCAGGCAATCGCGAAAGCCCCGTTCGATCGAGGGAATGTACTGCTTGGGAATGCGTCCGCCCACGACTTTCTCTTCGAATTCGAAATCGGACTCGGACTCGTCCGGCAGCGGTTCGAAGCGGCCGACGATGTGGGCGTACTGGCCGGATCCGCCGGTCTGCTTCTTGTGCTTGTAGTTGAACTCGGCCGCCTGCGTCGGCGACTCGCGGTAACTGACCTTGGGAGCGCCGACCTCCACCTGCACCTTGTACTCGCGGCGAATCCGCTCGACGTAGATCTCCAGATGCAGCTCACCCATGCCGGCGATCAGGATCTCGTTGGTTTCCTGGTCGGTGTGCACGCGGAACGTGGGATCTTCCTTGCGGAAGCGGGCCAAGGCCTTGCCGAGCCGATCTGCGTCGGCCCGGTTCGACGGGCTGACCGCCATCTGGATCACCGGTTCCGGAACGAACATGCTTTCCAGCGAGCAGTAACCGGGCTGCGTGGCGTAGGTATCGCCGCTGGCGCAGTCGATACCCATCACGGCCACGATATCGCCGGCCTGGGCGCCGTCGATTTCTTCGCGCTTGTCGGCGTGCATCCGCACGATGCGGCTGAAGCGATCCGTTTGCTGGTCCGCTGATTGTAGTACATCTGGCCCTTTCTCGATGCGGCCCTGGTAGATCCGCAGGAACGTCAGCTGACCGTACGGATCGTCCACGATCTTGAAGGCCATGCCGACGAAGGGCGCGTCCGGATCCGGGGCCAGCGGCATCGTCTGCTGCGGATCATCGATGCGGCGCGCCGAGATGTCGCGTTCCAGGGGCGAAGGCAGGTACCGCGCGATCGCGTCCAGCAGCGGCTGCACGCCCTTGTTGCGGTAGGCGGTGCCGAGGAAGACGGCGGTCACGTCCTGCTGCTGCACGACCGAGCGCGTCACGCTGTGGATCAAGTCTTCCGAAACCGGCTCTTCCGACAACAGCAGTTCCATCATCTCGTCGCTGTACATGGCCAGTGCTTCGAGCATCTGGCAGCGGGCGGTCTGCGCGGCTTCGCTGCAGGTCGGCCGGGATCGCCTCGCGACGCAGCGTCTCGCCGTTGTCGCCGTCGAAATACAGCGCCTCCATCGTCACCAGGTCGATGACGCCCTGCAAAGGTCTCGCCCGCGCCGATCGGGTACTGCATCAGAATCGCCTCGTCTCCCAGCTTGTCGCGAATCTCCTGGCAGACCCGCAGCGCATTGGCTCCGATGCGGTCCATCTTGTTGATGAACGCCAGCCGCGGCACGTGGTAGCGTTTCATCTGCCGATCGACCGTCAGCGACTGCGGCTGCACGCCACCCACCGCGCACAGGACCAGGATCGCGCCATCCAGCACGCGCAGGCTGCGCTCCACCTCGACCGTGAAATCGACGTGGCCCGGCGTGTCGATCAGGTTGATGTCGTGCCCATTCCACTCGACGCTGGTCGCCGCGCTGGTGATCGTGATGCCGCGCTCGCGCTCCAGTTCCATGTGGTCCATGGTCGCGCCGGCACCGTCACCCTTGACCTCTTCCATCTTGTGGATGCGGCCCGTGTAGAAGAGAATCCGCTCGCTGAGCGTGGTCTTGCCCGAGTCGATGTGGGCCGAAATTCCGATGTTTCTGACGAGTTCGAGCTTCATGGGACACCTGACACTTTACTTTCCAACGTGACGCGGCACCGCGTCGCAACGTTACTTCCTTCTCGGTCAACTCTGGTTGGTCTGCTGGGAGATCTGGTCTACTTAGGTATATTGTCTCGGCGAGAAACTGCCACCCGAAACTTCGCACTATCTGCCGCAAGTCGGAGAATTCCACAGTCGGGAGCCAGTCCGGCGGAGCGCCATTGTGCCCCACCCGAACCCACCCGCCGTTGCCCGTCCTTCAGACGGCAAGCGGGGCTCGCGACTCTTCGCAGAACTCTTGCAAGGTCATCGCCGATCCCGGGTCCGGCTGGCGAAGCTCCAACCGCTGGCGGAACAGGCCGGGAATGAGGGCCTCTCCCGGTGGGCGACCGCTGCTGGCGTCCGTCCATCCCGGATAATCGTCGTGCGCACCACGTCTGCTATCTTACTCCAAAATCCCGGTCCGGAAAGGTCAGAATCTCAAAAGCCTGCCACACGCGTGGGATCTTGCCCGACCTATGATGGAGTGGTCTGTTCCACGCACACGAGCATGGGGCGGCCTATTTATGTCGAATTGCCGGTCCGGTAACTTCAGTATTTCCCACCAATTTCCGCCGGAAGCTGTCCTCCCGTGTCTACCACGCCCAGACTCGAACCCGAGCAGTTAATGGACGGCCTGCCGGTCTCCGGCCTGGATTACTGGCTGGCACGCCACCGTTGGTTGCCGTTTGTGCTGCCGTTTGCGGTCTATCTGCTGGTCGGTTACTTTGAGCCGCGTCAGCCGAGCCGCCCGACACCGGATTTGGTCGCCGCCACGACCACGGACGAGGCACAACCGAACGCGGCCGAATTGGACCAGAACGAGCCCGCCGGACGCGGTCCCTCACATTTTCCGCTGATCTACTGTGCACAGATCGCGGCCACCTTGCTGGCCATGTGGCTGGTTCGGTCGGTGTACTACGGTGTCCCCTGGCGACTCAATCTGCGCGCCGGTGCGTACGGCGTGGTAGGAGGGCTGCTCTGGATTGTGGTTTGTCGCTGGGGCCTGGAAGTCCGGATCTGGACCACGCTTGGTTTGCCGACTGGGTCGAAGCTGCCGCGCGTCCGGCTTTCAATCCGTTGGCGGCCTTCCAGGATGCTCCGGTGGCGCTCGCAGTCTTTCTCGCCCTCCGTTTTGCCGGACTGGTCATCATCGTCCCGCTCATCGAAGAGTTTTTCTTGCGCGGGTTCCTGATGCGGTTCTTCCTGACCGCCGACTGGTGGACGATTCCGCTGGGCACCGTGACGCTTGCATCGGCCGGCGTCGTGGCCGTCTACGGAGTGCTGTCGCACCCGGCCGAGTGGATCGCCGCCTTGCTGTGGTTTTCGCTCATCACGCTGCTCTATGCCCGCACGCGCAACCTGTGGGACTGCGTCGTGGCGCACGCCATCACCAATGGCATGCTGGGGATCTACATCGTGTTGTGGCAGGACTGGACACTTTGGTAGCTCGGCAACGAGCGTTCAGGTTCAGGCAGGCTACCGCGTGCCCGCCTTGCTGGCGATCCGTTTGGTGGCGATGTCGATCGACTGATGAAATGGCTGGCCGTTTCGATACAACTCCAGGCGGTGTTTGAGCGGCGCGGAGTTTTCGGCCGGTGCGAGCTGGATGGCGCGGCGAACAACGTCCTGGGCCTTGTCGAACTGGTTGCTGCTCGCCCAGGCGGCGGCCAGCGTATCGAGGTAAATGTAGTCCCGCTGGCCGTCCAGTTCGATCGCTTTCTGGGCTGCCCGCACGGCCAGTTCGGGGTTGCGAAACTCGGCGTCCGGGCAGGTGGCCATCAACCAGGCCGCACTCTGGAACGCCCGGCCGAATGCGCGATCGAGCCGAATGGCCTGGCGATAATCGTTGGCTGCCGCGCTCCCATTGGCCGAGACTGCGGTAGGCATCGCCCCGATTCGTGATCCGTTCGGGATTGTCCGGATCCCATTGGACCGCCTGGTGATAGTCGCCCAACGCCTTTTCGAATTGTCGCAGCTGCGACGTGGGCGTGCCCCCGGCCGGTGTAGTATCCGGCGTCGTCGCCCTGCAGTCGAATCGCTTCGTCGTAGTCGGCGATGGCCTTGGCGAATTGTCCCATTTCGTATTGGATTTCGCCGCGATTGAACCAGGCACTGGCATAGTCCGGACGCAGTTCGATGGTCATGGTGAAGTCGCGGAGCGCTTTCTCGAACTCGCCATTGAGGGCGTAGCAGACGCCGCGGTGGTGATACGATTTCCAGCGTTGCGGATCGAGTTTAATGGCCGCATCGAAATCCTGCATGGCTTGGCGGTCCAACTGCGCGCGCTGATCGCGGCCTGGTTCGCCCCGGTGGCCTCGGCCGCCTGCTTCACGTACGCTTCGCCGCGCCGATGCAGGACCCAGGCCTGGAGATCGGCCAGGTACTTGTCCACCTGCGGATCGGGTCCGCGCTCCCGCAGCGCGGAGAGTTGCGTCAGGACCCGGTTGAGTTCCTCACAACTCGTGGCCGATTTCGCCTCTTGATGCAGCTGGTGACTCAACGCATTCATGTCCGGCGTGGCCTCCTGCGCCGACAACTGCCCGGCCATGAACAGCAGGAAACAAGCTGCGGTGCAGGTCCAGCCAGCGGGCCGCAGTCGAGACAGCGTAACCACCATGTTCGAGTCTCCGCGATAGAGGGTCATCCCGTGTCCCACGATCCTCCGTGACGCTCCACGGCCGACATAATATCCACAATCCCCAACCGCTCCAAGACAAATCGGCGATACTTGATCTCGAAGGTGGCGTATGCGATGCTCGGTGGACCACCGCCGGAAACCGCCCTGGGCTGTCGGCGTGAGCGTGGCAGGATGTTCCCCTCCAAAGGTGCTCAACCATGTTTTCTCGCCGCCCGTACCGCTCCCGACGCAGTGGCCTGGGCCTGCTGGTGGTCGCCTGCGCGGTGGCCGGTGCGCATCCTGATCGTCAACCGGCTCGTGATCGCGTCGTTATACGCGGCCCTGGTACCGTCCGCCGTGGATAACCCCAAGCTCCGCACGTTCGTGGCGATGCTGGCTATGGCGGGCTTGCTGATTCCCGAATGGTGGCTTCTCGACGTGGCCGCCGCCCGGTTCCGGCGGTCCGTGCAGTCCCTGCGGACCTCGCGCCACAATCTGCCGCGGTGAACGTTTTCCGAGTGAGTGGGACTGCGTGCCGTCCGACCCACGCCGTGGCCTCGGCACGACTGGTACGCGTTGGGCGGCTTAGCACGGATGGCGGCAGGGTTCCGTCAGCGGCGGAGTGTCGCGTCGTTCGCCGGTCGTTCATCGTGCGAGCTGTCGTCCTCCAACGAAGCCTGGGCCGGCAGCGACGCGAGTTTCGGTGTCGCGATGTAGATGTCGGTCGATCCCAGCGCGAACTCGTGTCCGTCGCCATTTTCCAGGAACGCGCAGACATGGCAGGCGCCTCGGGCTTCCGGCGGAATCTTCAGGGCCGTCAGGAAAGTTCCGGGTTCGACAGTGACTTCCCGCTGCGACCAGCAGCGGTCGTTGGCCGTCCGGTAGGTGGAGTTGAACGCCATCTGCGCTGCCGGTGAACGATCGAAACGTTGCCGCGGCGGAGGGTCTGCCCGCATGCGATCGCGGCGACACACCAGGACGATCCGGCAGCGGCCCGCCACCGGCGCGTTTCCTCGGATCTCCAAGTGCGTGCCGGCCGTCGCCTTGTCGGCGACCTCCAGCCGCACGGCCTGCGGATACTTCAGTTTGAGCAGGGGGTCCCCAAATAGATTGAACAACAGCAAGTGCTCCAGGCGCTCGCTGTGCAGCAGCTGGGGATCGGGACTCAGCGCCTTGGCCAGCAGGTCGAGCAACTTGCGATCGGTGCCTTGCGGATTTTCGTCGATCATCTGCCGCTTGGCATACAGAACGACCTCTCCCAGCGTTTCGAGCTGCTGGTGGAAATACCCGTCCATCAAGCCGTTTCCCAGGACCGCCATGGCGTACGGCATGGTGACCCGCGAGCCGGCGAACGCAGCCACCGGGCCACCTGGCGCGCGGACCATCTGTTCGGCCAGGCAATCGTACAGCTGGTCGTAAGCCCCGGTGTAACAGGCCAGGAAAATGGCGATCGGCATGCCCCGCTGGTTATCCAATCGAACCATGTCGGCGGTGTTGAGTATGTGGTGTGTGGCACCTGGCACGCGAACGCGATCCAGCTGGTAAGGATATCCGTGCCCGATGTAGACCCAGAACAGGCACCCCTCGTTGAACCGATTGAGGGTGGCCGCGTGGAATTGTGCCGGGTTCGGGCAAAAAGGACTGCGCCAACTTGCATAGGTCATCGACGTTTCGTATTCCGGCGGAATCCCATCCGTGAGAAACTTCTTGGCGGCCATTTCCACGATCGGATCGACCAGCGGCCCCAGGTCACCGACACCCGCAATGAAGTTGATGCGCTGGCACCACGCGCCCCGTACCTGCAGCGTCTCGTACGCCAGTACTTTCGCCACCATCACCGCCAGGTCCTGGGGACTGTCAGCGGGCAAGCGACCGATTGCCAGGTCCGGCACACCGTCATCGTCCAGATCGGCGTACCAATTGTCCGTCGCGATCTCGGGAGTGGACTTCCACCGCACGTTGACGCGAGCCGTAGCCAGGAACGCGGGAACCGATCGGGCCCGCACCGCCGGATCCCACGCGCCCGTCGGTTCAGCATCTCCGACCAGGACCACGTACTTCAGGTCGCCCAGCTTGGCCTGCGCTCGGATCTCGGCGCGGATCTGCTCGGCGGTCAAGGCATTGGGCACGAATGAAAACCGATGTCCCTGAGCCGTACGATAGGCAATCCAGGGACGCAACGCCTCGACGAACGTCGGCGGACAGACGACCACGGTGTCAGGACCGTTGGCCATCATCGCACTGAGAGCCAATACTACAGCGGGTGCAAACATGAGCGCAGGAATTGTCCGTCAGTATGCGGAAGGGGCCACGGGGAACTCAGGCGACCGGCAAGATCCGGGAATCGGGAGTCGCGAACCGGTCTCAGACAAGGCGGCGAAGTGTACCGGCAACCGCCCGCCTGGGACAAGGTGAAAATGGGCGGTTTCGGTCGACCGAGCCGAGTAGAAAAGAAACACCCCGGACGGCGAGTCAGGGGTGTAGGCAAGAGATTGACGAAGAGCGGGTGAAGGGAATCGAACCCTCGTGTCCAGCTTGGGAAGCTGGCGCTCTACCATTGAGCTACACCCGCGCGAGCGATTTGCTCCGATTTTATCACACAGCCCAGGAAAAACAACAAGCCCGGCGAGCGGGGAGGGGTGCCCAGGCAAAGCTTTCGCACCTTGCCCAGCTGCCGGGCAACGTGCCTCCCCCGGCGAATCTGGCCAGCTTCTCTTGCGCCGCGCGATTTCTGAACCGTTTCCGGTTGTAGCGTTTGCAGCGATCCGGCCGATGAACACAGAGGTACCGTAGTCGAGGACCAAGCGATGTGCGTGCTGGACGCGATTGGCAACACTCCCCTGGTGGAACTCACCAACTTGCGTGGCAAACCGAAAGCCGTACGCATTCTCGCCAAGCTCGAAGGGAACAACCCGGGCGGTTCGGTCAAGGATCGCCCGGCTCGCCGCATGCTCGAGGCGGCCGAGGCCGCCGGCACGTTGACGCACCAGAAGACGATCATCGAGGCCACGTCGGGCAACACGGGCATTGCCCTGGCCATGATCGGCGCGGCGAAAGGCTACCGCGTCGTGCTCTGCATGTCGGCCGGCGTGAGCAAGGAGCGACGAGCCGTACTGGAGGCGCTGGGAGCCGAAGTGGTCTTGACCAATGCGGCGGAAGGCACCGACGGTGCGATTCGCCGCGCCCGCGAATTAGTGGCGCGACACCCCGAACACTACCATCTGCCAGACCAATACTCGAATCCCCACAATGTGCTGGCCCACTACGAGACCACGGGCCCCGAATTACTCACCCAGACGCACGGCGACATCGACGTGTTCGTGGCCGGGATGGGGACCAGCGGCACGCTGATGGGCGTCGGTCGCTACCTGAAGGAATGCCTGCCGCGGGTGCGGATCGTGGGTGTGGAGCCGCCCATGGGCCACGGCATCCAGGGCCTCAAGAACATGTGCGAAGCGATTCGTCCCTGCATCTATGATCCCTCCAGGCTGGACGAGAAGCTCACCGTCATGGATCAGGAGGCATTTCACACCACGCGACTGCTGGCCAGTTGTGAAGGTCTGTTCGTGGGGATGTCCAGCGGAGCGGCCGTGGCCGGCGCCGTCCAAGTGGCGCGCACCATGACGCGGGGCACGATCGTGGCCCTGCTGCCCGATCGCGGCGATCGGTATCTCAGCACCGGAGTCTTCGGCCAATCCGCCGCTCAGCCTGCTGCCCGCGTCGCATAGAACTCACCGATGTCGATTCCACCACAGGGCGCACGACGCCATCGCCGGCGGAGCAAACGGCGCGGCACAGATACCGGCCAGCGCGCACTGCACGTGGACAGGCAGACGGCCTTCAGGGAGCGTCATGGCGTAAGCCGAAATGCTCACAATGCAGAGTACTAGGTAGACCGCGCCGTACTTGACGATTGTCCGGTGAGCGATCACGCGCAGGCGATACGCCGCGATGTAGGCTGTCACTGTCCCTGACATACAGACGACAGCCAACGAAAACAGTGGGTGTACTTCTGAATTCGCCAGCCACTGGAGGCTGACGATCAGTCCCAGGAAACCGATTCCGCCGACGCACACAAACCAAGAACGAGCCAGCGCCAAGGCGGCGCTCAGTCCGACCGCCGTCCAGATGCCGAGAAACAACCACAGGACACGGAGCAAAAGATCAGGGGACGGAGCGACAGCCATGCACACCCACGAAAAACGGCCATTGGCCCAAATATGCTGAATCTGTTGCCACTCGCCCCCATGAGGACGAAAAACGGCCAGAGCGACGATGATGCTGAGCAGCCAGATGGCACTGCAACTGCCGACGACGGCCGCGACGTTCCGGAGGACAGCCGACGCCATGTCGCCGTCCGACAGGGGCCGCGTGGCAGAGAATACTCCCCGATCGAATCGGCCGGCGTCGCTGCCCAGATACAGGCCCACAAACGGAGTCAACACCACGCACATACCGCCCAGGCCACCCAAAACGTCGTCGATGGCGAGCAGATTCGGTTGAGCGATCGCCAGCCAGGCCCAGAATCCTCCGAGAACGGCCAGGAAGGTCAGCAAGATCAGGCGTCCCTTGCCGTGCCACTCGAACCAGAACTGCGCCGCTTGCGGGGATTGAAAAGCCCGAACCGTCCGATCCTGTGAGACGGTTCTTTTCATGAGCCTGCGCCGCGAATTCCCTGGGCCATCTTGCGACACCAGCCAGCCAGGCCAAGGACCAGGCGTCGCCGCGCCGATCACGAGCTACCCCGTTGACCGCCAGGAAATACGCCAGCACCCAAGCCGAAGCCATCGCGAGGAGCATTGCCGAAACCACTCTGGGTCCGCTCCGCACGACCTGGTCGCCGGGCGTCAGCAGGTAAGGCAGCCAGTATTCGGCCGCCAGCGGCATGGCGAACCCCAGGAACAGACCCATCACGACGATGAGTAGCCCGCGCGAGCGGCCGGCCTGCCACGCCAGCGACTGCAGCACGACGTAAGCAGTGGCTGCCCAACAGGCGGGGCCGAGCAACGGCCAGTCTGCATCCAGCCAACGGCCGAGCACGAGGCGCGACGAGCCCATACGTGAGCATGGCTGCCAGCGCGCCGTTGGCCAACGTGCAACCGACGAACAAGGCGGTCGGAATGGGCAGCACATGGTACCGCCCAGACGAGGCAAACGACGCCACGGTCAAGACCACGGGAGGCAGCATAACGAACGCCAGGAGTCCCACGTCGAGTTCCGCCCGGAGATCGGAGTAGTGGAGTCGAGTGACATGCAGGATTAATCCGTAAAGTGAGCCGGTGCAGGCAATCACCAGGCCCGCCACGGCCGGCACCAGCCAGATCGCCCCGCGGCGCCAGTACTCCCAAGTCAACGCCCAGGCAACGGTGCGCGTGGTCATGCCTCAGCCTCCCTTCGTCGGTCAATTTTGGTACGAGCCAGAAAGATTTCCTCCAAGGACGGTGCCCGCTCCTCGACGCACGCGGCACCCGCGGCTGCGGCTGCCTCTTTCAGTTGTGTCAACTTGCCGTCACACAGGCAGATCCATTCCGCCCCTGCACCCGACCACCACAGCACACCCGGTAACGCTGGTTGGGCGGGACAGGCCTGGGGAAACCGCAGCGTCACGAGGTGGTGCCTGGCCAATAGATCGTCGAGCGGCTCATTCAATACCAGTCGCCCTCGGTGCAGCATCGCCACGTTGTCCGCGACGCGCTGGACCTCGTGCAGCAGATGCGACGAAAACAGCACGGTCCGTCCCTCGTCGGCAATGGTCCGCACGATGGCCGCCAGAATGTCCTGGCGGGCCCCGGGATCCAAGCCGGACGATGGTTCGTCCAGCACGCAGCAATTCCGGCCGATGTGCCAGGGCCACCAACAAGCCGGCCCGTGCCCGCTGGCCGCGGGACAACGTGCGGATCTTCTGCTCGATGGCAGGTCGAACATCAGCAGCAGTTCCGCGGCATATCGGTCATCCCACCGCGGATAGAAAGCCCGCGTGTAGCTCATCAAATCGCCGACCCGCATCCACTCCGGCAGATCGCGTTCCTCGGACAGATAGCCGATGCGGCCCAGCACGCGCCACCGGGTCGCGGACCGGATCGCTGCCGAACACGCGCACGCTGCCGGCCTCGGGCGGCATACAGCCCGAGCAGGTGCTTGATGAGCGTCGTCTTGCCGGCGCCGTTCTCGCCGACCAGGCCCAGACGCGGCCGCGCGGGACGTCGAGCGTCACGTCTCGCAACGCGACCTTGCGCCCGAAGTGTCGTGACAGATGCTGTACGGTCACAATTCGTGCTCACTCATCGCGAAGACTCCTCAATGTGCGCATGCGTCGGCGAATCAGCGCGATCAGGCTCTCCTGGTCGACCTTCATCTGCCGGGCCTCGGTCAGGAGCATGTCGATGCGTTCGATGAGAATGCGTTGCCGTTCGCGCCGCGCCAGCGGCGAACCTCCATCGGCCACGAACACGCCTGCCCCCTGCCGGATCGTCACGATCCCTTCGCTCTCCAGCTCGCGATAGGCGCGGGCCACCGTGTTGGGATTGACCAGGAGTTGCTCCGCCAGTTTCCGCACCGGCGGTAACTGCTCGTCCGGTTGCCAGCTGCCCGGACGAAACCAGATACTTGATCTGGCGGACCAGCTGGACGTAGATCGGCACACCGTCGCGATCCGAAATCCGCAACTGCATGGCTTCCCTCACCCATCCGCCTTGTCTGTGCGTGTCACTGTATTAACACATTAATACAGTTGTGGCTCGTCTGTCAAGGCATCCTGAACGAATCGTAGGCCGGCACAAGTCCGCGCAGTTCCGGCCTACACTGCTTGTTCCGGTCAACACGGGTGCCCGAGTAGCTCCATCGGGGGTGGTGTGGGTAGAATAGGCGTTGGTTCCACCTCGTTTGCCTTGGCACGCCAGGATTTGAAGCGATGCTCGAACAGGACTCCGAGAAGACCCCGCCGCGGCCACCCAGTTCGGCGAGCGACCCGCGCAAGGACATGATTCCCGCGGCGGGCGATGCGGCGCATGAGCCGGAGTATCGGCGGCATCCGGCCGCGCGGCGAGAGGCTGAGCACGTTCGTTTGCCTGACGACGACACGCCGGTTCACCGCTCGGACTTTGCTTGGGTTTGGTCTTGCTTGCTGATCTGTGGTCTGATCGCCGTTCGGCCCGCCGCGGTGCGAGCCGAACTGTGGAACGACATGGACTATGGACCCTTCCTCACGGCGACGATCGAGGTCGCGCCGGGGAACATCGCCTGCAAGGCGATTGCCGTCCGGTTGAACGACGGGCCGGGTGGGATTTCCAAGGGGTGCGCCTTCGTGGCTTTTGACACCGACACACTGCGATATGCCGCGGGGTGGCAAGGTGAAGGCTTCATCGACTGGAAAAACGTGGCGTTTGACGGATCGCACACCACGCATCCGTCCGCGGTGGGACAGCGCGTGTTTGCCAACCCCGTGGGACCAGGCTGGGCCGACCCGCGGGATGACAGCTGGACCGACTCGCGAATCCAGGGGACCGACGGGCGTCGTTACGGGCCGCTGGACCGGAACTGGGGGCACTGGAAGGGGCTCTATCAGTGCGGGCCACGCACGGTTCTGTCGTACACGATCGGAACGACCGTCGTACTGGAGTCGCCCGGACTGGAGATCGCCAGCTCAACCGAATGCATCGCACGCACCTTGCAGTTCGGTCCTGCGCGATCGAGATCTCGTGCTGCAAGTGGCGGCCGATCCTTCGAGAAGTGTTCAACTGCGCCAATGGAAAGAGAAGAGCGGAGACATGCGTCCGCTGGCGATCTTGGCTCCACGAGTTTCGGAAACGGATTCCAGGGCCGTCGAGTCGCGGTCCGCCGCTCAATTCGATGGCCGCTTTCACTTCGACGTGGCACGGTCGGAGGACTTCGACCTGACCACCTGCGATTACAGCGTGACGGCCAGGATGCGGACGACCGAAGGAGGCACCCTTTTCTCACAGGCCGCGCCCACCGGTCCCTGGGTGCCCAATGGCAAGACGCTGTTCGTGCGCGGCGGAAAGCTCTGTTTCGACGTCGGCTGGGTGGGTGCGGTCGAGTCTCGGGACCGCGTCGATGACGGGCAGTGGCATGCAGTCGGACTCACGTTCGAAGCCTCGCGTGGCCTGGTGCGACTGTATGTCGACGGCGATCTGCAAGCACAGTCACCGTTGAGGCCGACCGCGGCCGCGCCCGGTCAGTGCGTGCGGATCGGCTACACCGCGCCGAACTTCCCGGGTCCGCCGCAGGCCTTCATCGGCGAAATGCAGTACGTGCGGTTCTACCGACGTTGCCTGCCCACGGCTGAACTGAGTCCGGAGCAGCCGCACGACGACAGCCGGCCGTATGCTCAATGGGTACTGGGGCAGCTGGAGTCGAACCGGGTCCGTGACACGGGCGACGGTCGACACGTGGCGACGAAGAGGGAGACGCGAGAGGGGTCGGGCAACGCGGCCGGACTTGCGGTGGCGTGTGTGACCGATGCCCCGGTCCGCTGGGACGCCACGTCCGCCGGCACTTTGCGGCTGGTTATCCCGCGCGGCGCGGAGCCCTTGCGCTGCAAGTTGTTGTATGCTCCGTGGGACGACCGGCTGGATCCACAACCGTTGGCCGAGCAGCTTGCACAGGTTCCGCCGGCCGAGGATCTGGAGTTGTTGACTCGCGGTGGACCGACGAACTGGCCGGAGACGTTACAGACGACCGTCGGCCCACTCGGTGCCGCCGACGGCCCATTCCAGGCCGAAGAATTGACGCTGCCCAAGGAAAACCCGTGGCGCAGCTGGATGCGTTTTTCGGGCTTTGACTTTTTTGCGGACGGGGACCGTGCGGCCATCTGCTCGTGGCAAGGCGATGTCTGGCAAGTCAGCGGACTGCGCCACCCGGCAGGTCAACTCCGCTGGCAACGCATCGCCAGCGGCTTGTTTCAGCCTTTGGGCCTGAAAATCGTCGCGGACCAGATCTATGTGCTGGGACGCGATCAAATCACGCGGCTGCATGATCTCAACGGCGACGGTGCGGCAGACTTCTATGAGAATTTCAACAACGACGCGCAGGTGACCGAACACTTCCACGAGTTCGCGATGGACTTGCAGACCGATCGGCAAGGTAATTTCTACTACGTGAAAGCGGCGCGCCATGCTCTGCCACCGGTTGTTCCGCAGCACGGGACTCTGATCCGGGTCACGCCCGATGGCCAGCAGTCTACGATTCTGGCAGGCGGCTTCCGTGCCCCGGACGGGCTCCTGGTGAACGACGACGGTACGTTTCTGTCCAGCGATCAGGAGGGGCACTGGACTCCCATGAATCGCATCAACTGGATTCGACCGGGCGGTTTCTACGGCAACATGATGGCGGCCAATCCCAGCGGACGATCCGAGGACGCCACGGACTTGCCCGTCTGCTGGATCCACCGCGAGATCGACCGATCTCCCACGGCGCAAGTGTGGGTGCATGATCCGGCCTGGAAGCCGCTCCAAGGATCGCTGCTCAGTCTCTCCTACGGAACCGGCAAGACTTTTCGCGTGCTGACGCAGCAAGTGGACGACGTGGTCCAGGGGGGGATGGTTCAGTTGCCGATCCCGGAATTCCCGACGGGCATTCAACGCGGACGATTCCACCCTGAGGATGGGATGTTGTATGTCTGCGGTCTGTTTGGCTGGTCGAGTGACAAGACCTTGTCAGGCGGGTTCTATCGCATTCGTTACACGGGTCAGCCGCTGCGCATGCCGGAGGCCCTGACCGTGTACCGCAGAGGCGTGCTGGTTCAGTTCTCCGTGCCGGTGGATGCCGGCCTGGCCGCCGATTGTCGCAACTACTCCGTGTCGCGCTGGAATTACCGGCGCACCGAGAACTATGGATCGGAAGACTACCGCGTGTCGGATGGAAAACCGGGCGCGATCTGGTGGGTGTCACCGGCGTCTCCGTGTCGGTCGACGGCCGCCTCGTGTTTCTGCATATTCCGGACATGCGCACCTGCATGCAGATGCGGCTGCGATTCCAGTTGCGAGCGGCGGATGGCGCGCCGCTCGCCGGGGCGATCGACCACACAATCCACGCGTTGCCGGACGTCGACGATGCCTCACGCCAGCGTTTTTCCGACGAACTGGCCGCACCGGACACCGTCACCGCGCACGTGGATGTGAGCGCGCGCCTCAATCGGGGACTCGCGCGTGCGTTTCGAGAGAGAGCAAGGTGGCGCGCGAGAAACGGATACACGCATCGCACGGCTGGTGGCCCTGCAGACAGAGGCGGGGGATCCACCGGCTGCCTTCCTGCCGGCGGGCCCTTACACCGCGATCTGGACGGGGGTCGTGAACGTCGAACTGCCGGAACAAATCACGCTGAGCGCGGAAGTGCTGGGCGATCTGGCAGTCACCATGAACGGGCAAGAAGTGCTGCGGGTAGATACTCCACAGCAGGAGTCCGTGCAGGGACGCGTGGTGGCACTCCAGGCCGGTCCGAATCCGCTCCAGGTGCGTTTGCTGTCTCGGCCGGACGGGCAGGCGCACGTGCGACTTTTCTGGTCGCGCGGTGGGCAAGTCACAGAGCCTCTGGCACCCTCGGTTCTGTGGCACGATCCGCTGGCGGTGGCCGGCGTTGAGCGAGGCGCTCTGCTGCGAGTCGGCCGCGAATTGGTCGCGACTCGCCACTGCCAGCGCTGCCATGCGCTGCCCGCGCAGTTGCCAACGGCCGCAGGCCTGCCTGAACTCGCAAGTGATACGCCGCTGTTGGCTGGTGCGGGCGATCGGTTTCGCGAGGCCTGGTTGCGACAGTGGATTCGCGATCCACAAGCGCTGCGGAATCAGGTGACCATGCCCAATGTGTTTGCCTTGCCTGACGAGCGGGACTTGGCCGACGTGGTGGCCTACGTGATGTCTTGGCGCGGTCCCCTGCCCAACGAGAGCGAATCGAGTCTTCAGGCTTCCCCGGATGAAGATGCGCCGGAACTTGTGGAAGCCGGCCTGATCCTCTACGAAGATCTGGGCTGCATCGCCTGCCACCACTTCGAAGCGCCGGAGTTTCTGGATGCTTACGCGCGGCACGTCGCTGAAATTTGCGAAGGCGAAATACCAGCCGGCGGCTCTGGCGGCCTACCTGCGAGCGCCTCACGCGGACTATGCGTGGCGCAGCATGCCCGACTTCCAATTGACCGACGAGGAAGCACGCCGTCTGGCTGCGTACGTGCGCAGCCGTGGAACGCCGATCGAACCAGAAGCGTCGCCGCCGGCAGGTGACATCGAGCGCGGTCGATTGGCATTTGAGAGCCGTGGTTGCCTGGCCTGCCACGCCGTGGAAGCCAATGCCGTCGCTCCACTTCCCAAGAATCGCCCTCTATTCGGCGTGAGCAGTGTCTCGAGGGGATGCCTGGCCGGGGACGGCGTGCGGCGCGGCACCGCGCCGCAGTTTCCGCTGGACGAAGCTCAGCGAGTGGCCCTGGCCGCGTTCCTGCAAACGGACGGCGCCTCGCTGACATCCGACCCGCCGGAGGAAGCCGCCCACAGAGCCATGGCCCGCTTGCGCTGCACAAGCTGCCATCGACTCGATGGCGAGTCTCCAACCTGGCCGGACGTGCTGGCGGAGGAAGGAGAGCAGGGGCATCCACCGGAGTCTCTGCCACCGCTCACCTGGTCGGGCGAAAAACTGCACAGTCCCTGGCTGCAGGAAATGTTGTCGGGCAAACTCCCGTACCGCACGCGGCCCTGGAAGAAAGCCCGCATGGCTGCGGTCCCCGTGTACGCGCGTCTCCTCTCTGCGGGGATGGCGGCCCAACACGCCATGATCACCCAGCGCGGCGCGTCCCCGCCGATCGATCCTGCCCTGCACGCGATCGGTCAGAGATTGACGGAGAAAGGCCAGGGGTTCAACTGCTTGCAGTGCCACGGACTGCCCGGTCAGCCTCCGGAAGCTCCCTTCGAATCGCGGGGAATCGACTTTCAGCACGTAGCCCACCGCGTGCGTCCGGAATTCTTCCGCCGCTGGATCGGCAATCCGATTCAATTTGACCCGTCGGTTCCGATGCCGAGGTTCTCGGCCGACGGACACACGACCCCCGTGACCGCGATTCTGGACGGCGATGCCCAGAGACAATTTGATGCCATCTGGCACTACCTGCACGCGATCGGTCAGTAGCGCGTAGGCCGGAACGGCGCTGCGATTGTTCCGGCCAACAACTTGTTCCGGCCAACAACTTGTTCCGGCCAACAACTTGTTCCGGCCTACCGGGCTGAGAACGGGCCGCCACAGTGCGTGGTACAGAAGCGATACAAGGCGGCTTGCGGGTCTTGCCAGGCGTGGGAAGGCAGCCCTGCCTTGCGGCAGACTTCCGTGAGAAACGTCAGCGAATCCCAGCCGTGGTCGACCGGCACGCTGGGCAACAGCAGCCCCGCGCGCCCCAGATATTGAATGTCGAGTCCATGCTGGCCGACTTCGACGCTGGCCAACCGCGTCTGGGAATCGTTGCTGAGCAGTTCTCGCGAATGAAGCAGTGAGACTTCCACGGTGAGTTGCGGCAGTTCGTCGGGCCGCACCGGGGGAAACCGCGGATCATGGCAGGCGGCCCCCTTGGCGGCACGCTCGAGGGCCGTGTCCAACCGAATTGCTTCCGTGAAATTGCCAATGCATCCGCGGAGACTGCCGCTTCTGCGCAAGGTCACAAAGACGCCCACGACCTCGACGTCTCCCAGTCCACCCAACTGCAGTTCGTCGATCGATACGGACTGTTGCTGGACGGCCGCCGCCAGCAGTCTGCAGGCGGCGCGGTGTAACGCTTCGCGTTGAGCGTCGCTCAGATAGAATCGATCATCGGGCGTCGTCTGTTCTTCCGAGGACATGCTGGGGAGCACCTGTTCTTGGGGGGACGGCCATACGAATCGATGACGCCTTCGGTTCTACCGGCTGGCCTCTCCCGGAACAACGGGGGCAGACCATTTCCAAGTGACGTTCGCGTCGGCGTCCGCGTCCGCTAGAATGTCCGCGGTGACCAAAGCCTGTCAACACGCTCCGGGGAAAGATCCGCAGTCATGGTAGGTATCCGCGACATTCGGGCGGCCCAGGAACGGATTGCGAGCCACATTCGGCGCACGCCGGTGCTCCGCCATTCGGCGATCGACGCCGCGTTGGGCGCGGAAGTGTTTTTGAAATGTGAGAATCTGCAAGAGGCGGGTGCCTTCAAGTCGCGTGGTGCCTGCAACGCCGTGTTTTCGTTGTCGGACGAGGAAGCTCGTGGCGGCGTGGTCACGCACTCCTCGGGAAACCATGCGGCTGCGTTGTCGCGAGCGGCCGCCCGGCGAGGGATTCCTGCCTACATTGTGATGCCCTCGACCGCGCGCCGCAAAAGGTGCAAGCCGTACGACATTTTGGCGGACAGATCACCTTCTGTGAGCCGACACTGGCCGACCGCGAACGCACCGCAGCTCGCGTGATGGCGGAAACCGGCGCCACGCTGGTCCACCCTTACGACGATGACCGGATCATTGCGGGGCAAGGCACCGTGGCATTGGAGTTGCTCGAGGACAAGCCGGATTTGAGTCTGATCGTGGCGCCGGTCGGCGGTGGTGGCTTACTGAGTGGTACGGCGTTGTGCGCCAAGGCGCTGCAGCCGTCGATCCAGGTGTGGGGGGCGGAACCCCGCGGGGCGGATGATGCGTACCGAAGCTGGAAATCCGGGACGCGAGTCCCTTCCGTTCAACCGCAGACCATCGCCGATGGATTGCTGACGAGCCTGGGTGACCGGAATTTTGCTGTCATTCAGGCGCTCGTGGATAATATCCTGTTGGTTGGTGACCATCAGATCATCCGCGCGGTACGGTGGGTGTACGAACTCACGCAGATGGTTGTCGAACCATCGGGAGTGGTGCCGCTGGCCGCACTGCGGGAGAATCAAATGGAACTTGGAGGCCAGCGGATCGGGATCATTTTTTCGGGCGGCAATTTTGATTTGGCGGATTTGCCGGCGACCGAGTGAGGGTTTTCAAACGCATGCCGCACGTGTGTCGAACCGACGGGGGCCTGGCGATGAAGATGCGAATCCGCAGTGTCATGTTCGGATGGGGAGGGGTTCTTCTGCTGGTGGCGGCCGTGGCATGTGCACAGTCGCAGGTGGCGGATGACCCGGCGGCGGATGACTTCCGCACCTGGACCGATGCCAGCGGCCAATTCACGGTCGAGGCCGCTATGCTCAAGTTCGAGGGGGGCAAAGTCCATCTGCAGAAGAAGGACGGGTCGGTCACGCGCATCACGATCGGCAAATTGAGCAAAGAGGATCAGCGTTACGTGCGAGGGCTGTTGGCCAATCGGAAGGAGTCGCCGCGCGCGGGACGCGGCGGTGGTCAGGCGGTCGCCAGCGCAGCAGGGGAAGCATGGCCCGGCTGGTTGGGTCCGCATCGAGACGGCAAGTCGCCCGATACGGGTCTGCTGCAGGAGTGGCCGGAGGGCGGCCCGCCGCTGCTGTGGAAGGTCAGCGGCCTGGGGCCCGGCTATGCATCGGTCGCCGTCGTGGAGGGAACGGTCTATACGACGGGAGCGGAGGAGTCGAGTGAAGTGGTCTTCGCGTTGGACATGGATGGTCAACGGAAGTGGAAAATCGTCCATGGTCCCGCGCACGACAAGGACTATCCCGGTTCTCGTTCGACCCCCACGCTCGACGAGGGGAATCTGTACGTCCTGTCGGGCAACGGCAAGGTGGGCTGTTACGATGCGCGAAACGGCCAGGCGAAATGGGCGCACGAACTGAGCGAATTCGGCGGGCAGGCGCCAAATTGGGCCTATGCGGAGTCGGTGTTGATCCACAAGAATCTGGCCATCGTGACTCCGGGCGGTGACAAGTGCATCGTGGCGCTGGACAAGAAGAATGGCCGGCCGGTGTGGGCCAGTTCGGGATTCAGCGCCGGGGCTCAGTACGGTTCGTGCATCAGCGTCAGCCACGGTGGCGTCGACATGATTGTGGCGGGGACGGCCGCTGGAATCGTGGCCGTGGATGCCGCCACCGGCCGCCTGCTGTGGGCCAACCCGTTCAGTGCCGACAACACGGCCAACTGTCCGACGCCGGCCTTTGCCGATGGCTATGTATTCTGGGCCAACGGGTACGACCAAGGGGGCATTTGCCTGCAACTCGATGTGCGCGGCAAGAACGTGACGGCCACGCCGGCCTGGACCACGCGCGAGATGGTCTGTCACCACGGCGGGTACATCATTCACGAAGGTTACATCTACGGCAACCACGCCGAGAGCTGGGTCTGTCTGGATCTGCGCACCGGCGAGCAGAAATGGCGGGAGCGGGCGGTTGGCAAGGGCTCGCTCTGCTTCGCCGATGGCATGCTGTATCTGTTCGCTGAGGGCGGTGGCCGAGCGGCGCTGGCCACCTGTTCACCGGAAGGATTGGAGCTCCGCGGCAGCGTGACGGTGGAAGGCCAAGACAACAGTTGGGCCCATCCGGTCGTGATCGGCGGTCGGCTGTACTTGCGTTACGCCGACAATCTCTACTGCTTCAACGTGCGGGCTTCGTAGCGCCGCTACTTGCGTGCAAAGGTGAACTCGCCGTCCTGGAAATCGACCTGGATGCAATCGCCTTCGCGGAAGTCTCCCCGTAACAGTTCCACCGCCAGCGGGTTCTGGATCCGCTGCTGGATGACGCGTTTGAGCGGCCGGGCGCCGTACACCGGGTCGTACCCCTCGTTGGCGATCGCGTTGCGCGCGGCCTCGGACACCTGCACGGTCAGTCCCTGCTGGTCGATCAGGTTCTCGAGGCGTACCACCTGCAGGTCGACAATCCGTCGGATTTCGTCCCGGTGCAACGGGTGGAACACGATGATCTCATCGATGCGGTTCAGGAACTCGGGGAGCAGGCGGGTCTGGAGGACCTCCAGCACGGCCTTGGAGATGTCTTGCTCGTCGCCACCTTCATCGGTGATCCGGTGGATGGCCTGGCTGCCGATATTGCTGGTCATCACGATGATCGTGTTCTTGAAGTCGACGGTCCGCCCGTGATTGTCGGTGAGGCGACCATCGTCGAGCACCTGCAGGAGGATGTTGAACACGTCCTGGTGTGCCTTCTCGATTTCATCGAGCAGGATCACGCTGTACGGGCGCCGTCGCACTGCCTCGGTCAGCTTGCCTCCTTCTTCGTAGCCGATGTAGCCGGGAGGCGCACCGATGAGCCGGCTCACCGAATGCCGTTCCAGGTACTCGCTCATGTCGATGCGCACCATGGCGTTCTCGTCGTCGAAGAGCACTTCGGCGAGTGCCTTGCAGAGTTCGGTTTTGCCGACGCCGGTGGGACCGAGGAAGATGAACGAGCCAATCGGTCGGCTGGGGTCTTGCAGCCCGCTGCGGCTGCGGCGGACGGCGCCGGCGACCGCGGTCACCGCTTCGTCCTGACCGACCACTCGCTGGTGCAAGCCATCTTCGAGTTTGAGGAGTTTTTCCCGTTCGGTTTCCATCATGCGGGTGATGGGGATCCCGGTCCAGGCGCTGACGACCTCGGCGATTTCCTGTTCGGTGACCTCTTTGCGCAGCAGGCGACGTTCCGGTTGGTGCGTGTCGCGGTCTCCGTCCGTCTCCTCTTCGGCCTGGATGCGTTGCTGCAACTGGCGGCGCCGCGAATCGAGTTCGTACAACCGTTGGTAGTCCTGTTCATTGACCGGCAGACCGGCGGACTGTTGTTCTTTGATGCTGGCCTCGAGTCGGCTGAATTCCAGCTCCACGTGTTCAAAGTCTTGACGCAGCTTCTGGACGTCTCCCAGTCCCAGCTTTTCCGCTTCCCATTGCTCGCGGAGACTGGCCAGTTGGCGCTTCTGCGTTTCGATCTCGGTTTCGATGTCGGCGAGTCTTTCTTGGGCCGAGTCTTCCGTTTCCTCGGCCAACTGGCGGGCGGCCAGTTCCAGTTGCCGCACGCGCCGCTGCACCGCATCGATTTCCGTGGGGACACTTTCCAGTTCCATCGCCACCCGGCTGCCGGCCTCGTCCACCAGGTCAATGGCCTTGTCGGGCAGGAAGCGGTCCGTGATGTAGCGGCAGGAGAATTTGGCGGCGGCGACGAGCGCCGAGTCCTTGATCTTCACGCCGTGATGTGCTTCGTAGCGCGGCTTGAGTCCGCGCAAGATGGCGATCGTGTCGTCCAGGGTGGGTTCGCCCACGTACACCGGCTGGAAGCGGCGTTCCAGCGCCTTGTCCTTCTCCACGTGCTGACGGTACTCATCGAGCGTCGTGGCGCCGATGCAACGGAGTTCGCCCCGCGCCAGAGCCGGCTTGAGCAGGTTGGCGGCGTCGGAAGCCCCTTCGGCGGCGCCGGCCCCGACGACCGTGTGCAGCTCATCGATGAACAGGATGATGGCTCCTCCGGCGTCCGTGACTTCGCGCAGCACCGCCTTCAGGCGATCTTCGAATTCGCCGCGGTACTTCGCCCCGGCAATCAACGCGCCCATGTCGAGCGCCACCACGCGCTTGTTCTTGAGGCTTTGGGGGACGTCCCCCTGGATGATCCGCAGCGCAAGCCCCTCGACGATGGCGGTCTTGCCCACGCCGGGTTCACCGATCAGCACCGGGTTGTTCTTGGTGCGTCGCGAGAGGACCTGGATCACACGCCGGATTTCCTGGTCGCGCCCGATGACCGGATCGAGCTTGCCCTGCTCCGCCTTCTCCACCAGGTCGATGCCGTACCGCTGCAGGGCCTGGAACTTCTCCTCCGGATGTTGATCGGTCACGCGACTACTCCCCCGCATCTCCTTGAGGGCCGCCAGAATGTCCTGCTCCCGCACACCGTTGAGCTGCAGGATGTTCTTGGCCTTGGACGGAATCTTGGCCAGAGCCAGCAGCAGATGCTCTGTGGAGACGAACTCGTCCTTCATCGTGTCCGCTTCGCGCTGGGCGGCCTGCAAGACCTCCCCCAACTCTTTGCCGAGATGCGGCGAGGTGTGCCCCGTCACTCGGGGGTACCGGCCCATTTCCGACTGAATCATCCCGTCCAGTTGCTCGCGACGCACGCCGATCTTTTGCAGGATCGGCAGCACGATGCCGTCGGATTCACCCAGCAGGGCGACCAGCAGGTGCAGCGTATCGATCTCCGGATGGCCTTTCTCTTGGGCCAGTGACTGGGCGCACTGCACCGCCTCTTGGGCTTTAATGGTGAACTTGTCCAGGCGGAAACTCATGGCACTAATCCGTCGATCGGTTGACGAGCAGGTCTTCGATCAGGCGCATGCCTTCGTCGGTGCGATCCATCGAGATTGCCACCATGGCCTCGCCTCCCTGGCGATGCAGAATCCTCACGCTGCGGATGTCTACGCCTCCTTCATGCAACCGGCGCGTGACCTTGGCCAGCGCACCGGGCTGGTCCTTCACATTGATCACGACGGCGTCTTCGGTAATGGCGTCGTAACCGGCGTCTCGCAAGACGACGAGCGCCCGATTGTAGTCGCTCACCGTCAACTGCACGATGTCCCACTCCCGCACCACGAAGGCCTCCAGGGTTTCGATGTTGATCCCCGCCTGCCCCAGTTGATCGGAGATGTCCGCCATGAGACCTGCCTGGGCGCGTGTCACGAGGGTGATTTGCCGCATAATGTGGCCTCCTGTTGCAGGGCCGCCGCAATTTCGTCTGTCAGCGTATCGATCAACGCTTCCGTGAAATGAGACATGCAGATGATGTGGGCGAAGTCATCTTTCACCGCGATCTGCCAGCGCCGCAGCACACTCTCCGGGGGGCGCGGAAAGACCACCGTCACGGCAAACGGATTCTTCCACGCATCGACCCCCAGCGACTTGAACCGGTCGACGGCGTATTGGGCCAGGTCGAGACAGCGGCGGGCCGCTCGGGCAAACCCTTCCCGGCCGTAACGTTGGATCGCATACCAGAGGAAAATCGGCGTGATCCCGTTGCGGGATCCGGTGACGGTCGTATCCAGTGACCCGACGTATTCGATCGACCGGGCGATGCGGTCCACGTTCGCTTTCTTGGCCAGGGCAATTCCGCAGGGAATCGGCGAGCCGATGAACTTGTGGCCGCTGATGGCCAGGCTGTCGATGCCCACGGCAAAGTCCCACTGGGGAGACCCCTCGATGAACGGGAGGATCATTCCGTCGAGGGCCGCATCGCAATGAATGTACGATCGCGGAATGGCCATTTCCCGCATCATCCTGCGAATGGCAGGGATGTTGTCAATGCCCTCCTTCATCGTTGTTCCGATGTTGGCCATGATGATCGGCGGAATATCGCGGTGAATGCGGATTGTCTCCCGCAAGTCCGCATAGTCGATTTCGCCGTTGGGCAGCGAGCGGATCATGATGTTAGGCATCTTCAGCATGCGCAGGTTCTTGCTCACGCTGTAGTGCGTATCTTCGGAGTAGTACACCATGCCGTCCGGCATCAACTCGCGGGCCAGGTACAGCCCGTACAGGTTCCCTTCCGACCCGCCGTTGGTGATGTAGCCCCAAAACGACTGCGGATCGGCATGCGTCAACTTGGCAAACCAGTCCAGCACCTCGCGTTCGATATCCTTGGTGTTGACGCGGTACGTGCTCGGCGCATACGGATCTCCCACGTTGTTGATGGGGAACTTGAGGAACTTGTACAACTCCGAGTAGTCGAACAAGCACGTGCAGGGATACCCTACAAACGACTGGGCTTCCCGTTCCACCGATCGATACAGCTCCTCGAGACGCTCCTGCTTGTCCTTCGGCAGCGGTTGCATGCGAGTTTTCCTCGGCTGGGGAGTCGAGCGGAGGGGACACCGATCGCGCTACTCCGGCAGGCATCTCCTCACCGGTCATTCTCATGCGTTGCCGGGCCGTGTCAAGTGCTGTGATCCGCAGCGATTGCGCTCGGCCGCCGTGCGTGCGCCGTGGATGCGCGGGGCCGCCGCGTACCTCGACTCCCTCGTATCCACAACGGGTGCGCTCCGCCCCGCGGCAGGCGCACCGCGGCCGCGAGAATTCAGGGGACCGCCCGTTTTCCGATTGGCCAGGGTGTCTTACCATGGACACTGGACTGAACGGGAGGGCCGACGTGTTGGCGGAGTCCGCCGGCGCCCGACGCGTTTCCCGCAGGAAATGCCGGCCCGTTTCACCCCCCCTCTTTGCGACAGTTGACGGAGGTTCGCCAGCGATGCACCGCCCCCTTGATCCCGATGAAGCTGTGGAAGTTCCCTTTCGGGGCGCGCAGTTGATTCAGAGCCCGTTACATAACAAAGATGCCGCATTCACAACGGAAGAGCGGCAGACGCTCGGCCTGCAGGGATTGCTGCCACCTCGGCAATTGACGATTGACGAGCAGATGACGCTGGAGCTCGAGCACCTCCGCGCGAAGCACGACGACTTGGAGAAGTACATCGGCTTGGCCGCGCTGGAAGATCGCAATCAGACCCTGTTCTATCGCCTGCTGGTCGAGCACATCACCGAGTTGTTGCCGATCGTGTATACGCCGACGGTGGGACGTGCCTGCCAGGAGTTCAGCCACATCTTCCGTCATCCGCGGGGAGTCTGGATTACTCCCGACGATATCGAGCGCATTCCGGACGTGCTGAAGAACGTCCCTCATCAGGATATCCGGTTGATCGTCGCCACCGACAACGAGCGGATTCTCGGTCTGGGAGACCAGGGTGCCGGCGGCATGGGAATATCCATCGGCAAGTTCGCGCTGTACACGGCAGCGGCCGGCATCCACCCGACGCACTGCCTGCCGGTGAGCCTGGATGTGGGGACGGACAACGTGATGTTGCTGGATGATCCTTTCTACATCGGCTACCGGCACCGTCGCCTGCGTGGGCCCGCCTACGACGAGTTTATCGAAGCCTTCGTGGAAGGGGTGAAACGCGTCTTCCCGCGCCTTGCTGCAGTGGGAGGATTTCCACAAGAACATCGCGTTCACGGTCCTGGACCGCTATCGCCAGCGGCTTCCCAGTTTCAACGACGACATCCAGGGAACGGCCGCGGTCGCGTTGGCCGGGATCCTCGGTGCCGTGCGGATCACCGGGCAGAAGATCTCCGAACAGCGAATCGCGTATGCCGGCGCGGGAGCGGCGGGTGTGGGCATTGCCCGCCTGGTGCGCACCGCGATGCGCGAGGAGTGCTCCGACGCACAGCAGATCTTGCAGAACCAGGTGTTTGCCGACAGGCATGGGTTGCTGTTTCATGGCCGGCCGATCCAGGATCCGCACAAGGTCGAATTTGCACTGAACGAAGCCGGCTGCCAGGCCTACGGATTCGCGGGCACGAGCTTTTCGTTGCTCGACGTCGTGCAGCGCATCAAGCCGACGGTGCTGGTGGGAACCACGGCCCAGGGTGGGTATTTCCAGGAACCGATGATTCGCGAGATGGCGAGGCACGTGGAAAGACCCATCATCATGCCGTTGAGCAATCCGACGTCGAAAGCGGAGTGTACGCCGGCGGAAGCGATCGCGTGGACCGATGGGCGGGCGATTGTGGCGACCGGCAGCCCGTTCCCGGCGCTCGAGCACAACGGTAAGACCCATGTGTTCGGACAGGCCAACAACGTGTTCGTCTTCCCGGGAATCGGTCTCGGTTGCATTCTCTCCCAGGCGCATCAAGTGACCGACCAGATGTTCCTGGTGGCCGCCAAGACGCTCGCCAGTTGCGTGGACGAAGAACAGCTTCAGTCCGGGTCGGTGTATCCCCACCAGTCGAAGCTGCGGTCTGTCAGCGCGAAGATCGCGGCCGCGGTCATGCGGCAGGCCCGAGTCGACGGAGTCGGGCGCTTGATGCACGACGACGCCATCGAACCGCTGGTCGAACGGTCGATGTGGTTTCCCGAGTACCGCCGCTACCGCTGCAAGGGGAACTGAAATCAGAAGGACAACAGCAACTGCCAGATATAGGTATTGGCCAGCGAATCCACGTTCGTCCAGATGTCCTGCAGCAGCTGCACGTCACCGCTGAGATCACCCAGCTCGGCACGCTTCTTCTCCCACGGCACCACGCTGCCGGGCGGCCGAGCGCCGGGGTGCGGTGAAGGCAATTGGCTGACATGCGTGGCAGCGTACTCGGTCTTCGTCCACGGGGAGGCCGGAGTGCTGTGCCCGTCGGAATACACGCCATACTCCCGCGTGAATTCCGTCATGGCTCGGACGTTGTCCACGCGCGAGTCGTTCTGCATGATGGCGCTGGCGTCCATAATGTATCCGCCCTGGCGAGCCACACCGTCGATCACCTGCTTGCAGCGTGCCCGCACGTCCTCGGGAGATCGAAACGCCAGCAGGAAATTGGGGATCCCGCCACTCAGGCAGAACTTGTGTCCCAGCGTCTTGTGGGCCTTGAAAATGTCTCCCTGGTCGACGTGATACACGATGCTCAGGTCGGGCAACTCGGCGAACGACTCCAGGTGGTGATCCCAATTGCCCTCGGCATAGAACAAGGTCTGATGCCCGGCGGCCCACAATTCCTCGATGATCGGCTTGACCGTCGGCCAGTAAATGTTGTTGAACTGGTCGGGCGTGACGAACGGGACACACCCGCGATGCATCCAGTAGCCGATCGGGACGTTCTTGTCCGGATCCGCTCCGGACTTTGCGACCTGGCACAGGTACGGCATGAGCGCCTCGCAGGCGGCCAGTACCTTCTGCGGCTGCTGCATCAGGTCGTCGACGAGTCCCAGGTATCCGCGGAGCTTATCCGCCAGGATGTCCATTGGAGCCTTGAATATCCCGGCGATGGCCGAAGCCGTGCCGGACTCGCGCCGCAGCCGAGCGATCTGGCCGGGAAAGGACATGAAGTACAGCATCATGGCCATGCCGCCCTTGATGAACGACAGGTTGTGCGCTTCGGTCACCGGCTCGCCGGTCTTCCGGACCGGTTTGGCCACCCGGGGCAGCCACACGTTGTAGAGAAATCCGGTGGGATCGGCGATCAACTGGTCGTACTCGTCGGCCCGCATGAAGGCGTTGTCTTCGGGGGGTTCGAGGTACTGAAAGCCCATATTGGCCGGCACGTCGATGCCGGGAATGCCGTAGTACGCCAGGTCGGCGCCCTGCGCCAGGCCGGTCCAAACGTACACCATGTTGGCGACCACCGCGTCCCAGTCGAAATCCGCGGCGCACTTGCAGGCCGCCTCGAAAGCCTGGTTGAAATCGTGCGCAGCACCTGGCAGGTGTATCCCGCGTACGTGCCGGTGAACTCGGCCACAAACGGCCGAATCGGAATCATGTCCGGCTTCTCGTTGCGCATCGCCGTTACGTAGCGACTTAACCGCTGTTGGTACAACGCTTCCATGTCCGTCGTGCGCGAAGTCACCGGTGCTGCTGTGGCCATCAAATCTCCCTCCCAGTTAATGCCGTCAGGACGCTCATGGGATGTGATACCCTGTTTCGGGGCCGTGATGCAACCGAGCCAAGACCATTTTTGTGATGGCGGCTCAGCGGCTCCGCGGTGCGATGATCGTGTGCCGGGGACGCCGTACGGCGGTCGGCACGCGCCGTGCCTGTGCGTTGGTCCCCACCCCGAGGGGATCCCGCGAGAGCGGCTCCCTGGCGGGTGGGACTGCGTTTTGGGTAGAATGAGACCGGGTTGTCCAGGTCGCGGCGGCGCAACGCCCAGGGGTGCACCACGCGACGACCGAACGAGCGGAATCGGCATGAAAATCCTTGTGGTCGATCATGAGAAGGTGAACCGCGCCAATCTGGCCGACAAACTCGCTGCGCACGGCCATCAACTGACGATGGCCGGAGACGGTCAGGAAGCGCTGGATCGACTGCACGACGTCTCCTTTGATGTGGTGTTTGCGGACGTCAAGGCTCCGAAGGTCGACGGTGTGGAGCTGCTGCGGAGGATCAAGCAGGGTTCGGGCGCGGCAACGCACGTGGTGATGATGAGCTCCAACGGGTCCATTCCGGTCGCCGTCCAGGCCGTGAAACTGGGCGCCTACGATTTTCTCAAGAAGCCGATTCCGACGGAGAAGTTGCGGTCGCTGCTGACCGACATCGAACGGCAGCGCACCGAGATGGCGCCGCCTCGCAAGTTGTCGGCCGCCGAATCGCGGGGCGATATCGATCGGGAGATCATCGGCAATTCGCCGGCCATCGAGCGGGTCAAACGGATGATCCGCATCGCATCCCAGGCCGATGCCAACGTGCTGATCCACGGCGAAACGGGGGTGGGCAAGGATCTGGTGGCGGGCGTGATTCATCGCCAAAGCCACCGCTACAAGGCCCCGTATGTGAAGGTCGGATGCACGCTGCTACCCCCGTCACTGATTGAAAGCGAGCTGTACGGCCACGAGGAAGGTTCGTTCACCGGCGCCGACCAGCATCGTCCCGGGCGGTTCGAGATCGCCGATGGCGGAACCATTTACCTGGACGACGTCGACGACATTTCACTCGAGCAGCAGGCCAAATTGCTGCGTGTCATTGAGGAAAAGGTCTTTGAACGAGTCGGTGGCAATCGGCCGATCCGGGCCAACGTACGGGTCGTAGCGTCCACGAAACTTAACCTGCTGGACCGGGTGGGCGCTGGCGCGTTCCGCCAGGACCTGTACTACCGGCTCGACGTCCTGCGGCTGCGCATTCCGCCGCTGCGTTCGCGTGTCGAAGATATCCCGGCCCTGGCCCACCACTTGCTGGGACGTATTGCGGGGGGTATTCCGTGCCACCTCGACGGAAACAGCCTGGAGATACTCCTGCGCCACAACTGGCCTGGCAATGTGCGTGAGTTGTATCACACGCTGGAGCGCGCTTGGCTGGTCGGTGGCGGCCAGATCACCGCGGAATTGCTGGCCAGCGACCTGTGTGCGGCGGATGAAGCGGAGGATTCCCCCTCGCTAGGCGATGCGATGTGGTCCGATCCCAGCCGCATCGCCGACAGCGGCGGTTTTAAGGCAGCCATGGATTTCGCAGAAAAACAACTGCTGGTGGACGCTCTGTCCACCAGCGGCGGGAATAAAACGGCTGCCGCCCATGCCTTGGGCATGAAGCCGTCCACGTTTCGCGACAAACTAACCAAACACGGCCTGGTCTGATCTCTCGCCCCGTAGAGCAAGCGTCCCGCTTGCTCAGGCCTCACCACATCCCCGTAGAGCAAGCGTCCCGCTTGCTCAGGCCTCACCACATCCTCGTAGAGCAAGCGTCCCGCTTGCTCAGGCCCTGTCACCGGCGTCGGCCAAGCGTCCCGCTTGCTCAGGCCCTGTCACCGGCGTCGGCCAAGCGTCCCGCTTGCTCAGGCCCTGTCACCGGCGTCGGTCAAGCGTCCCGCCGGCCTCGCGTCCCGCGTTGAACGCCACCCACCGTGCGCGTCACGATGTCCAACCCCCGACCTCCGCTTTCGGCCCATCGGTGTCTGCACCACGCGTCGCGCAGCGGCCCCCACGGAATTCCGTGGGGGCCGTCACGGAATTCCGTGGCATGCGCGCGCCGAGAGTCCTGTCCTGGCGCATCGCGGACGCCGAGGGGTCCGCGTTTCACGACGTCTTCGCCAGTTCGTGAAAATTAACACAGTCTGGCACGTGGCTTGCTTGATATTGGCCGGATGCCATGCGTACCAGCTGTTTGGCACTCGGTTCGCAGTCCCACGGAGGGGTGCGAGGGCATCCGTATTGCGAAGGGAGTCGGCCTTGGGTCTCGGCGGGTGTCGAGCGCTGGCAATGGCTGGAGGTTGGACAACTGGGGTGGCACGCGCAGCCGTGTCGGAGGAAACCGATGGTCACGGACACACATAGCAGTCACCGGTCGGATTTTTTTGCCGAGGTGATTTCGGACACACCGGGCGGCGAGCAGTTAGCTCACTGTCTGCAATGCGGCAGTTGTGGCGGTTCCTGTCCCAACGGGGCGGACATGCAATACACGCCGCGGGCCATCTTCGCGATGATCAACGCCGATCGTCGCGAGGAGGTCTTGTCGTCGAACACGATGTGGTGCTGCGTCTCGTGCTATTTCTGCACGACGCGTTGTCCACAGCAGATCCCGATCACCGACATCATGTACGCCTTGAAGCGGTTGGCGATCGCGGAGGGCCTGGCGAAGGACACCGATGCTCCGGCGCTGGCCAAGACATTTACCAGTTTTGTCGAGGGTTACGGTCGGAGTTTTGAATTCGGCCTGGCGAGTCGGTATTACTTCTTCAACAAGCCGTTGAGCATGTTCAAGTTGGTGCCGATGGGGATTTCGATGCTGGCGCGTGGCCGCATGCATTTGAGACCGAACAAGATCCGACAGATGGACCAATTGCGGGCGATCATCGAGAAAGCCAGAGAGATCGGAGGGACGCCGTGAAGTACGCGTACTATCCAGGTTGTTCGCTCGAGTCGGGGAGCGCCGCCTACGACGTTTCGGTGCGTGCGGTAGCCACCGTTCTGGGATTTGAGCTGGAAGAGCTGGACGACTGGAACTGCTGCGGGGCCACCGAGTATTTCTCGCAAGACGAACTGGTGGCGACCAGCGTGATCGCTCGGAATCTGGCCATCTGCCGGCCGGACCAGAAGGAACTCGTGGCGCCCTGTGCCGCCTGTTTCCTGAATCTGAAGAAGACCGATCAGCTGATGGCCAAGCATCCGGAGATGCGGTCCAAAGTGAATCAGGCGCTGGCGGCGGGCGGTCTGAAGTACGATCCGGGTCGAGTGCGGATCCGGCACCTGCTGGACTTGATCTACACCGACATCGGTGAAGCGGCGATTCGCGAGAAGGCTGTGCGACCGCTGCGGGGACTGCGGGTGGCTCCCTATTACGGTTGCCAGGTGGTGCGGCCGATGAACGGCTTCGACAGCACCGAGTATCCGATGAAGATGGACGAACTATTCACGTGGCTGGGCGCCGAGGTGGTCGACTATCCGGTCAAGGCCCACTGCTGCGGCGGCCATTTGACGCAGATCAGCGAGGACGCGGCGTTTGAATTGATTCGACGGCTGCTGGACAGTGCCGTGGAATACGAAGCCGACCTGATCTTGTGCATGTGCCCGATGTGCCAGCTGAATCTGGACGCCTACCAGGGGCGTGTGAGCAACCACGTCAACAAGAGTTTCCAGATGCCGATCATTTTCTTCACGCAATTGCTGGGCGTGGCTCTGGGGCTGAGCTTCGAGGAGTTGGGAATTGGCAAGGAGATTGTGGCTGCGGGGCCGGTGATCAAGGCCAAACTCGCTGCGCAGGCCGGCGAGTGCGGAGGCGTAGGAGCGAGCTTTTTCTGCGAGCCGGGCGGGACTGAACAACAATCAGCCCTCACTGCTTTGAAAGGAAGGTTGACGATGGCCGAGCGAGTCGGCGTCTACGTATGTCACTGTGGCAGCAATATCGCTGGCAGGGTTGACGTGGAAGAAGTCGCCAAGTGGGCGGGTGAGCATCTCGAGGGAGTGGTCGTTGCGCGCGACTACAAGTTCATGTGCTCGGACCTCGGCCAGAAACTGGTCGAGGACGACATCAAGAAGGAAGGGCTCACACGCGTGGTCGTCGCCGCCTGCAGTCCGCACCTGCACGAAAAGACCTTTCGACGGGCCTGCTCCAACGGCGGTCTGAATCCCTATCTGCTGGAAATGACCAACATCCGCGAGCACTGCTCGTGGGTGCACAAGGATCCCGTGGCGGCCACGATCAAGGCCAAGTCGCTGGTGTCGGCGGCGCGCGAACGGGTCAAGTTCCAGGAACCGCTCGAGCCGATGTACGTCGACGTCAATCCAGTCACCCTGGTCGTGGGCGGTGGCATCGCGGGCCTGCAAGCCACGCTCGAGTTGGCCGACGCCGGACACAAAGTGGTCCTGGTGGAACGACAGCCATCGATCGGCGGGCACATGGCGCAGTTCGACAAGACGTTTCCCACGCTCGACTGCTCCGCCTGCATCTTGACCCCGAAGATGTCGGAAGCGGGGCAGCACGAGAATGTCCGGCTGCTGACCTACGCCGAGCTGGAGGAAGTCTCGGGTTCGGTGGGCAACTTCAAGGTGAAGATCCGCCAGAAAGCGCGGAAGGTCGACTACGACCTGTGCACCGGCTGCGGAGTCTGCGTGGAGAAGTGCCCTCGCAAGGTGGTGGACACCGAGTTCGAGGCGGGCATGGGCACGCGCAAGGCGATTTACATGCCGTTCCCGCAAGCGGTGCCTCGCGTGCCGGTCCTGGACACGGAGTCCTGCATCTGGTTCGAGCGGCAACGATGTGGCGCCTGCCAGAAACTGTGCCCCACCGACGCGATCAAGTTCGACCAGGAAGACGAAGTGATCGAACTGACGGTCGGCAACATCATCATTGCCACCGGCTGGAAGCCCTTCGACTGCACCAAGATTCCGCAGTACGGCTACGGTCGTCTGGCCAATGTCTACACGAGCCTGGAATTCGAACGGTTGTGCAACGCGGCCGGGCCGACCAACGGCAAGATCGTGTTGCGGGACGGTACAGACGACTCCCCAGTCGGTGGCCATCATCCACTGTGTCGGAAGCCGCGACTCTGAACCACAATCCCTACTGTTCCAGCGTCTGCTGCATGGCGTCCTTGAAGTTCGCGCATCTGGTGATCGAGAAGACGGGTGCCGAGGTGCACTCGTTCTACATCGACATGCGCACGAATCAGAAGGACTACGAAGAGTTCTACCAGCGGTTGCTCGCGGAAGGGGTGCGTTTCGTGCGCGGCAAGGTCTCGGAAGTGACCGACGCGGCCCGCGGTGCGACGAGCGCGGCAAGACGATCGTGCAGTGTGAGGACACCCTGATCGGTCGCCAGCAGCGCTACCCGGTCGACATGGTCATCCTGATGGGCGCAATCGAGCCGCAGGCGGATGCCCGCGATTTCGGACTCAAGTGCGGCATTTCGTGCAGCATGGCCGGGTTCTACACCGAGCGGCATCCGAAGCTGGATCCCGTGGCGACCATGACCGACGGGATTTTCATCGCGGGCGCGTGCCAAGGTCCCAAGGACATCCCGGCCTCGGTCGTGCAGGGTGCCGCGGCAGCTGCCCGAGTGCAGGGCATGATCACCAAGGGCAAGGTGATGATCGAGCCGGTGGTGGCGTTGATTCACGAAGAGGACTGTTCCGGTTGCCGAATCTGCAACAACATGTGTCCGTACAACGCGATCGAGTTCGACGAGACGCGTGGGGTCAGCCACGTGATCACCGCTTTGTGCAAGGGATGTGGGACCTGTGTATCGGCCTGCCCGGCCGGCGTGATCTCGGGAGCCCACTTCAGCAATCAGCAGATATTTGCAGAAATCCAGGGGATCCTGTGGGATGCCGTGGGGCCGGAGGGCGCCCCCGGAAAATCGGAGACCGCCGAGGTGTCCGCCTCGTAAGGAGCAACGAGTTCCATGAGCGACGATAGTTTCGAACCGAAAATTGTTGGGTTCCTCTGTAACTGGTGCTCGTACCGCGCCGCCGACCTGGCGGGCACGGCCCGCATCGCGCACGCACCCAACATCCGCATCATTCGCGTCATGTGCAGTGGCCGCGTCGATCCCACGTTTGTGCTCAAAGCCCTCTCGCTGGGTGCCGACGGAGTGATGATCGCCGGCTGCCATCCGGGCGAATGCCATTACATTGAACAGAACTACAAGGCGATGCGACGTTTCAACATGCTGCAGCACACGCTGCGTGCCATGGGTGTCGAGAAGGATCGTGTCCAACTGGTCTGGGCCTCCGCCGCGGAAGGTCAGCAGTTGGCCGAAGCGATCGACAAGCTGGTGGCCAGCGTCAAGGCGCTCGGTCCGCTCGGCTGGTCCCGAAACTGGGCCGAAAACGGTGAACGCATCCAGGCGTTGGAAGACATCGTCAACGAGCACAACGAGGCGATGGAGGTACCCCGATGAGCACGACAGCCAAAACAGCGGCCGGCGGAGCGGCGGAAGCCCACCCACCAAAGACAAACCCAAGGGCAAACTGGCCATTTACTGGGCCGCTTCCTGCGGCGGTTGTGAAATCTCGATCCTGGGTATCGACACGAAGATCTTGGACGTGGCCCAGGCGTTCGATATCGTCTTCTGCCCTTGCATCGCCGATGGCAAGGTCCGCGACGTCGAGCAAATGGCCGACGGCGAGATCGATGTCTGCCTGTTCAACGGCGGCGTGCGGACCAGCGAGCAGGAGTACATGGCCCAGCTGCTGCGCCGCAAGTCCAAGGTCCTCGTGGCCTTCGGATCGTGCGCTTCGGAGGGCTGTATTCCCGGGCTGGCCAATCTCCATACCCGCCAGGACATCTTCGACAACAGCTACGGCGAAACCTGTTCCACCGAAAACCCGACCGGCGTGCGGCCGCAGACCGAGACGAAGGTCGCGGAAGGCAGCCTCCACCTGCCCGTGTTCTACGACACGCTCAAGACCCTCGATCAGACCGTCAAGGTCGACTACTACTTGCCCGGTTGCCCCCCCGAATCCGAGCGGATCTGGGAAGCGATCGAAGCGATCGTGACCGGCCAGCTGCCCCCCGCGGGTTCCGTGATCGGTTCGCATACGACCGTGTGTGACTTCTGTCATCGCACGCGGACGGAGAAAAAGATCAAGGAGTTCAAACGGACGTGGGAGGTGATTCCCGATCCGGATACGTGCCTGCTGGAGCAGGGGATCATCTGTTGTGGAATCGCCACGCGGGCGGGTTGCGGCTGTCTCTGCCCGCAGGTCAACTCACCCTGCATCGGCTGCTACGGTGCGCCCGGAGACTCCGAGGATTTCGGCGCTCGCCTGATGAGCGCGCTGGCCTCGGTGATCGATTCCGAGGATCCGAAGGAAATCGACGAGATCATCCAGCGTGGGATTCCCGATCCGGTCGGAACTTTTTATCGATTCAGTCTGGCTGGGAGTCTCCTGCGGCGTGGAAAACGACCGGCGGCGGGAAACGGCCACAGTCACTAGGCAGACCATGAAGATTGCCGCGGTGCCACAAGGAGCGGATAAACCATGAAACGTATTTCGATCGACCCCATTACGCGGCTCGAAGGGCACGGCAAGATCGACATCTTCCTGGACGACCAGGGAGATGTCGCCAACTGCTACCTGCAGATCCCCGAGCTGCGCGGCTTTGAAAAATTCTGCGTGGGCCGGCCCGTCGAAGAGATGCCCAACTTGACCGAACGCATCTGCGGCGTCTGCCCCGAGGCGCACCACATGGCGGCCACCAAGGCGCTGGACGCCGTGTTCCACGTCGATCCGCCGCCGGCGGCCAAGAAGCTGCGGGAGCTTTTCTACAGCATCTTCTTCGCGACGGATCATACGACCCACTTCTATGCACTCGGTGGCCCCGACTTCGTGGTCGGTCCCCAGGCCCCGCCCGCCGAACGGAACCTGATCGGCGTGATCAACAAAGTGGGGATGGATATCGCCGGCAAAGTGCTCAAGATGCGGCGCGACGGCCACAAGCTGATCAAGATGATGGGCGGCCGCGCGGTCCATCCGAACTGGGGCCTGCCCGGTGGTGTCAGCTGCGGTTTGAACGAGGAAAAACGCGCCGAGATCGAAAAACTCGGTCGCGATGCCATCGAGTTCGCCAAGTTCTCGCTGAAGATCTTTAACGACGTCGTGCTGGCGAATTCCGACTACGTGAATCTGATCAAGAGCGACATGTACACGCACCGCACCTACAACATGGGTACGGTCGACCAGAACAATCACGTGAACTTCTACGACGGCAAGATCCGCGTCGTGGGTCCGGATGGCAAGGAGCGGTTCAAGTACGAGGCCAAGGACTACCAGCAGTACGTTGCCGAACGGGTGGAGCCGTGGTCCTACCTGAAATTCCCCTATCTCAAGAAGGTGGGCTGGAAGGGATTCGTGGACGGTCCCGAATCGGGCGTCTACCGTGCGACGCCGCTTGTCGCGTCTCAACGCCGCCGACGGGATGGCCACTCCGCTGGCTCAGCAGGAGTACGTGCGATTTTACGAGACCTTGGGAGGCAAGCCGCGTGCAGCCGACCCTGGCCACGCACTGGGCGCGACTCATCGAACTGCTGTATGCCACCGAGAACTGGGTGCGTCTGGCCACCGATCCGGAGATCACCAGCAGCGAGTATCGCGTGCTGCCGACCGCAGACTCCGACCGAAGGCGTCGGCTGCGTGGAAGCACCCCGCGGCACGTTGACTCACCACTATGCCACCGACGAACGGGGCATCGTGACCAAAGTCAATCTGATTGTCGGCACCACCAACAACAACGCTCCGATCTGCATGTCCGTCAAGAAGGCGGCCCAAGGACTGATCAAAAAGGGAGAAGTCACCGAGGGACTCCTGAACATGGTCGAGATGGCCTTCCGGGCCTATGACCCGTGCTTCGGTTGTGCCACGCATAGCCTGCCCGGGCAAATGCCGCTGGAAGTCCGGCTGCGGGATCCGCAAGGAAATCTCGTCCGGCGGTTGACGCAGTACGTGGATTGAGATCTCATGAATGTCGCGCACGCACGTCCGACTCCGCGTCTGGCGAGACTCGGTGCGGACAGTCCTGCGCGACGAGCGGTCGCGACTGCGGGAGTCCGCCCGCTCATCCCGTGTGGGGAGGAATCAGTGGTGACTAACGCCCGCCGCGACCGAGACGTCCCGTGAGCAGCGTCCTGGGACGTCGACCGCTGGTTCGTCGCGGCCCGGTACAGGTGCCCGGTGTGGCCGTTGGGAGAACGCTGGTCATCGGTTTGGGCAACCCGCTCGTCTCCGACGACAGCGTTGGACTGCGCATCGCGCAGCACCTCAAGACCCGCCTGGCGCAACGCCCGGATGTGGATGTCACGGAAGACTACTGGGGTGGACTGCGATTGATGGAACGCATGATTGGCTATGAACGAGCCATCGTCGTCGACGCGATCTGCTCCGGAGCCGCACCGGGCACCATTCATCACCTCTCGACCGACATGCTCGCCACCCAGCGGAGTGCCTCGGCACACGACGTGAACCTGCCGACGGCCCTGGCGTTCGGACGCCAGGCCGGCGCCCCGTTGCCGGCGGATCAAAACATTCGCCTGGTGGGCATTGAAGCCCAAGATGTGGTAAATTTCAGCGAGCACTGCACGGCCGCTGTCGCGGCGGCGATCCCGCGTGCCGTCGACGAAGTTGTCCGGTTACTCGAGACCATGCTAGGAGAACCACGGAAATGATCTCACCCGAAATCCTGCGTCGCTACCCCTATTTTTCCGCCGCAGACGATGAAGCCCTGCGCAGTCTGGCCATGATTTCCGACGAAGTGGCCGTCTCCGCCGGGGCGGTGATGTACCGGGAAGGCGATAAGGCCGACAAACTCTTCATCCTCGTCGAAGGAGAATTGGACATCCAGTACACGCTGGGGTCCGGCGAACTGCGGACCGTGGATACGATTGTGCCCGGTGAGCTGCTGATGTGGTCGGCACTGGTGGAACCGTACAAGTCGACGGCCGTCGTGACGGTCCGCGCGAATTCCAAGCTCATCGCGATCGATGCGGACAAACTGCGTGCCTATTGTGACCGGGACCTCAAAGTCGCCAATAGCGTGCTGCTGCATCTGACCAAGATGCTGGCCACGCGACTCGAAGGTGCACGCATTCAACTGGCCACGATCGACTAGCAGAGCGATCGCGACGGTCAGGGGGAACCGCGTGCCGCGGGCTTGGACCGCGGACAGGTTGGCAACGCTCTTCACGGGTTCGGCACGGGCAGAGCCAGCGGCACCCGGCACTGTTCTGCAACTCCAAGGACCTCGCGTGCACGAACTGTCCATCGTTCAGGCGCTGTTGGAGCAAGTTCAAGCGGAAGTCGAGAAATCCGGACATCCTGGCCGCGTCGTGTCACTGCATCTGGTGGTCGGCCGCTTGTCGGGTGTCCATGTCGATGCCATTCGATTCGGATTTGAGCTGCTGTCACCGGACTCGATTGCCGACGGAGCCACGCTGCGGATCGACGAACCTCGGGCGCGTTGCCATTGCCACACTTGCCACGGTGAGCAAGACATCGAGGAGATCGTGGCTTCCTGCCCGGCCTGCGGCGGTGGGGACATCGCGATCCGCGGTGGTCAAGATCTGCTGCTGCAGTCGATTGAATTGGAAGACTGAGATGAAAATCGTGGCGGCCAAGAAGATCCTGAAGGCCAATGACCAGTTGGCGAGCGAGAATCGCAGGCACTTCTCGCAACGGCGAGTGTTCTGCGTGAACCTGGTCGGTTCGCCCGGCTGCGGTAAGACGACGTTGCTGGAAGGCCTGTTTGCGCGGTTCGGTCAGGAGTTCGCGCCGGCGGTCATCGAAGGCGACATTGCCGGGCAGGTGGACGCGGAACGCATGGAGAAAATCGGCGTTCCGGTCGTGCAAATCAATACCGACGGCATGTGCCATCTGGATGCCAGCATGATTGCCGCGGCCGCGCACGGGATCGCCTTGGATGGCGTCAACATGCTGTGGATCGAAAACGTGGGCAACCTGGTGTGTACCGCCGGATATGACCTGGGAGAACACCTGCGGATTGTCGCGCTGAGCACAGCGGAGGGGGACGACAAGCTGATCAAATACCCGGCGATCTTTCAACGCAGTGACGCGCTGGTGATCACGAAGATCGACCTCCTGCCCTACCTGAACTTTGACGTGGCCAAGGCGCGGGCGGACATGAAACGTCTGGCGCCGGAAGCCCGCGTGTTTGTCGTCTCCGCGACGACCGGTGAGGGCCTGTCGGACGTCATCCAGTGGTTGGCCGAAAAACACGTGGCAGCCCTGGGGGCGTCTCCGGGAGTCCTGGGCTGATTGACCCGCACATGAGTGATTCATCCTCAGTTCGCCGGCTGGCAATTTCCGTGCAGGGGATTGTCCAGGGTGTCGGATTTCGACCGTTCGTCTACAACCTGGCTCAGCAGTGCGGATTGTCGGGCTGGGTGGCCAACGACTCGGACGCCGTGCGGATCGAAATCCAGGGGCCTGTGGGTGCGGTGAACGACTTCGTCGACGCACTTCGCGCAGATTGTCCGCCGGCAGCGCAAATCGAGCAGGTGCAGGTCCGTGAGATGCCGCTGGTCGCGGAGAGCGACGCGACGTCTGCGGAGTTCGTGATTCGTGCCAGTGGAACCGACTCGTCGCCCGGCCCGACGATTCCGGCCGATATGGCCACCTGCGAGCGCCTGCCGCACGGAAATCTTCGAACCCACGGAACGGCGGTATCGTTACCCCTTCACCAACTGCACGAACTGCGGACCCCGCTGGTCGATCATCACGGGATTACCGTACGACCGACCGCGGACCTCGATGGAGGTCTTCGGGATGTGCGAAGCCTGTCGCCGCGAATACGAGAATCCCCGCGATCGTCGGTTTCACGCGCAGCCCATCGCCTGTCCGGCGTGTGGTCCCCAGCTGCGTCTGCTGCACTGTTCGGGCACCGAGCTGCCGCGAGAGCACGCGGCGCTGGTCGACGCGGCCCGGGCCGTGCTGGCCGGCCAGGTGCTGGCCTTGAAGGGAGTCGGTGGTTTCCAGCTGGTCGTCGATGCGACGAACGAACAGGCCGTCCAGAAGCTGCGGCAGCGGAAGCAACGTCCTGATCAACCGTTTGCCGTCATGATCAGCGATCTCGAGGCGGTGCAGAGTCACTGCCACATCTCTGCGATAGAACGGCATGCGCTCCTGTCGTCGCAGGCGCCCATCCTGTTGCTGGACCGCCGGTGCGAACTGCGCCGGCACGCCGATCGCCGACTCCGTTGCCCCCGAAAATCCGTTGCTGGGCGTGATGCTGCCCTACACGCCGCTGCATCATCTGTTGATGGACGAAGTGCGACGGCCCGTCGTGTGCACGAGCGGCAACCGAGCGGAAGAGCCGATGGCCATCCGCACCGAAGACGCCCTGCGGAGACTCGGTGACATTGCCGATCTCGTGCTGACGCACGACCGCCGGATTGTGCGGCCGGTTGATGATTCGGTGGCCCGCGAGGATGACGGGCAACTGCAGGTGCTGCGCCGGGCCGCGGATTCGCGCCGGTGCCGATTTCGCTCGGCCGATCCGTGCCGCGGATTCTCGCCGTCGGTGGACACCTGAAGAACACGGTGGCCTTGAGCCTCGGCCGGGAAGTGATCCTCAGTCCTCACATCGGCGATTTGGACAACACGCTGAGTATGGAGGCGCATCGCCGCGCGATCAGCGACCTGGTCGAGTTCTTTCAGACGGTGCCGGATCTGGTGGCCTGTGACCTGCACCCGGACTACGGTTCCACGCATCACGCCGAACGACTGGCCGGGGACTGGAGCGTGCCGCTGATTCGCCTGCAGCATCACGTGGCGCACGTGTTGTCGGCCGTGGCGGAGTGGCAGTTGGCGGGTCCGGTGCTCGGATTGTCCTGGGACGGCACGGGCTACGGACTGGATGGAACGGTGTGGGGCGGTGAGGCCATCGTCGTCGACGGTCCGCTCTGGACGCGCGTCGGGCACTCTGCGCACGTTTCCACTGCTGGGCGGCGAACGTGTGGCGCGCGAGCCGCGACGCGCGGCGTTGGGAATGCTGCACGCGATGCAATCGGAAATCTGCCTGGTACAGGGCCGGCGCTGGTTTTCCGCCCAGGAACTCGGCTTGCTGGAAACCGCACTCGATCGCGGACACGATTTTCCCCAGAGCAGCAGCATGGGGCGACTTTTCGATGCGGTGGCCGCCCTGTGCGGTTGGAAGGACCGTGTGAGTTTTGAGGGGGAGGCGGCCATGCAGCTGGAGTTTGCAGTCGATCCGGGCGAGACGGCCGCGTATCCTCTGCCGATCACGGACACGGCGCCCGCCGTCGCGGATTGGCGACCCTTGCTGGACGCGGCACTGCGGGATCTGGCGGCGGGTTGCCCCCGCGGCACGGTCGCGGGTCGGTTCCACAACAGCCTGGCGGAACTGGCCGTCCTGTGGGCCCGTCGCATGGGATTGCCCGTGTGGTGATGACGGGGGGGTGTTTTCAGAACCGCCTCCTGACGCGGCGTGTGCGCGCGGCTGTTGGAGTCGGGATTCGAAGTGTACACTCAGCGGCGTGTTCCTCCCGGTGACGGAGGAATCGCCTTGGGACAAGTCTTGGGTGCGGCGTTGCAGGTGGGAGCGTGAAACATGTGTCTGGGTATTCCGGGAAAAGTCCTCGAAATCTGGCAGGCCGACGAATCGGTCCCGATGGGGAAAGTCGAATTCGGCGGCATTTCCAAGGACATCTGCCTGGTCTACCTGCCGGAGGTCGCCGTGGGCGATTACGTTCTGGTGCACGTCGGTTTTGCGATCAGCAAGATCGACGAAGCCGAGGCGCAGGAAATCTTCTCGTACATCGACCAGATCGGTGAGTTCTCCGAGCTGGAGGATTCGTTTGACGCGCTGCCGCCCGACGCTACCGAGGGCCGGGAGACGACAGGTTGAAATTCATCGACGAGTACCGAGATGCGGATGCGGCGCAGTCGCTGCGCGGATGCCATCGGTCGCATCGTCACTCGCCCCTGGAACCTGATGGAAGTCTGCGGCGGACAAACGCACGCCATCGTGCGGTTCGGACTGGACGAGATGCTGCCCGACCCGCTCACGCTGATTCACGGGCCGGGCTGTCCCGTGTGCGTCACGCCGTTGGAGATGATCGACAAGGCCATCGCCATCGCGGCTCGCCCGGATGTCATTTTCTGTTCCTACGGTGACATGTTGCGGGTGCCCGGTTCGCGGCAGGATCTGTTGACCGTCAAGTCCGCGGGCGGGGATGTGCGCATGGTCTATTCGCCGCTGGACGCGGTGGCGGTGGCCCGCAAGTCATCCCGACAAACAGGTGGTGTTCTTCGCCATTGGTTTCGAGACCACCGCGCCGGCCAATGTCATGGCGGTCGTGCAGGCCGAACGACTCGGTCTGGAGAATTTCTCGGTCCTGGTTTCTCACGTGCTCGTGCCCCCCGCGATTCGGGCGGTGCTCGATTCGCCGAGAAATGTGGTCCAGGGATTCCTGGCTGCCGGCCACGTGTGCGCCGTGATGGGCACAGGCGAATATCGTGCCGATTGTCCGGCAGTATGGCACGCCGATTGTGGTGACCGGATTTGAGCCGTTGGACATTCTGCAGGGCATCTACCTGTGCGTCCGGCAGCTGGAGGAAGGACGCGCGGAACTGGAAAATCAATACGCCCGGATCGTGCGGACCGAAGGCAATCGAGCGGCCGTGGCACAGGTCGAGCAGGTCTTGCAGATCGTGTCGCGCAAATGGCGAGGGATTGGCGAGATTCCGGACAGCGGTTGGGCGCTGCGGCCGGCCTACGCCCAGTTCGACGCGGATCAACGCTTCCAGGTGCAGCACGTCACGGCGGACGAGCCCCCCGACTGCGTGGCGGGCGAAGTGTTGCAGGGGCACAAGAAACCGTACGAATGCCCGGTCTTCGGCACGCGCTGCACTCCCGATAATCCGCTCGGCGCCCCGATGGTCTCCGCCGAAGGTGCCTGCGCGGCCTACTACCGATATCGGCGGCGCAGATAGCTCTCCAGGGACGTGCACACGATGACAGCCAAACCGGATCCATCCCAGATGAGTTGCCCAGCGCCGCGGACCGATCACGATACCGTGCAACTGGCTCACGGTGGCGGTGGCCGCATGATGCGCGCGCTGATCGAAGGACTCCTGCTTCCCTGTTTCCGCGGTGCACACGGGTCAGCGGAGTCGCCGCCTCCGCACGACAGTGCCGTGGTGGAAATCGATGGAGTCGCGACTGGCCTTCACCACCGACTCGTTTGTCGTCAGTCCGTTGTTCTTCCCGGGAGGCGATATCGGCAAGCTCGCCGTCTGCGGCACGGTGAATGATCTGGCCATGGCGGGGGCCAAGCCGCTCTATCTCAGCTGCGGCCTGATTCTCGAGGAGGGCACTCCGCTGGAGATCGTGCGGCGCGTCGTCCAGTCGATGCAGCACGCGGCAGAGGAAGTTGGCGTGCAGATCGTGACCGGGGACACCAAGGTCGTGGATCGCGGCAAGGCCGACGGGATCTTCATCAATACGGCCGGCGTGGGCCTCGTGCCGGCCGGCATCGTGGTTCATCCGTCGCAAGTCAGGGTCGGCGATCAGATCCTGATCAGCGGCGATATCGGTCGACATGGCATCGCCATCATGTCGGAACGGGAAGGCTTGCGTTTCGAAGGCGCTCCCGCAAGCGACTGCGCATCCCTGGCCGATCTCGTGGGCCACTTGACAGCGCTGGGCGCCGACCTGCACTGTCTGCGCGATCTGACGCGCGGCGGGCTGGCCGCCGCGCTGATCGAAATCGCCGACCACATCTCGCGTCGGCATGGTCCTCCGCGAAGCGGCCATTCCGCTCGGGCCGCAAGTCAGTGGCGCCTGTGAACTGCTGGGACTGGATCCGCTCTACGTGGCCAATGAAGGCCGATTGGTGGCCATCGTCGCGCCGGACGTGGCTCAGCAGGCACTGCAGATCCTCACCGACCATCCCGCTGCACCAGTCCGGCTATCATTGGCGAAGTGACCGCACAACATCCCGGCGAAGTGGAACTGCACAATACGTTCGGCAGCGGCCGGTTGCTGGATCTTCTGTCCGGCGAACAGATGCCGCGGATCTGCTGAGGAACGTGTGGCACAAACGTCCTGGTTAGGGATGAGCAAGCGGGACGCTTGCTCTACGGGGAGTCTGGGTAGGGGATGAGCAAGCGGGACGCTTGCTCTACGGGGAGTCTGGTTAGGGATGAGCAAGCGGGACGCTTGCTCTACGGGGAGTCTGGGTAGGGGATGAGCAAGCGGGACGCTTGCTCTACGGGGAGTCTGGGTAGGGATGAGCAAGCGGGACGCTTGCTCTACGGGGAGTCTGGGTAGGGATGAGCAAGCGGGACGCTTGCTCTACGGGGTGTTTGGGTAGGGGATGAGCAAGCGGGACGCTTGCTCTACGCGATGTTGGTCGGTGCCATGACCATTTCTGGCTCGTAGACGCAGTCGGGCTCGGAGCCGAGCGGATCGCCGTACACAGCATAAGCGCGAGCGCGGCTGCCACCACAGGGCCGCCTGAATTCGCAGATGCCGCACTTGCCGTGGAACTGATCGGGATCCCGCAGGGCACGGAACGTCGGATGGTTCCGGTACGTGTCGACCACCGACACTTCGGGAAAGCGGCCACACAGCAGCGGCATGAAGCCGGACGGATAGATCTCGCCGCGATGGCTGACGAACATGACTCCCTTGCCATCTCCGACACCCAGCGGCGCACGATGCCCGCGATGGCGACCGTCGTCGGCTCGGCCCTGCGGGCCGGCCAGCGGATCACCGCCTTGCTGCATGACGAATCGTCGATAATGGGGCGCTTCCGTGGTCTTGACGCTGTAGGGTTGCGTTCGCGCATGGTGCCACAGGCGGGCAAACGCCTCTTCCATCTCTTGCGCCATCGACTCGCTGCTCCTCGACGCCCCGGCCGACCGGAATGAGAAAGAACGTGGCCCACATGGCGATTCCCTGGTCGGCCAGCAGCGCGGCCATCGCGTCGAGTTGCCGGAAATTACGCCGTGTGATCGTCGTGTTGACCTGCACCGCCATGCCCAGTTCGCGGGCGTTCTGAAGCATGATCATGGTCCGCTCGAAACTCCCTTCCCAGCCGCGGAAGGCATCATGGGTCTTGGCATCCACTCCGTCCAGGCTGATTCCCAACCGCTGAATGCCGGCGTCCTGCACTTGCTCGAAGGCCTCGCCGCGTGGCCAACGGAGTGGCCGAAGGAGTCAGGGCCAGCTGCAGACCCTTGCCGGTCGCGTACCGAATCAGGTCGAACAAGTCGCGTCGCTTGAGAGGATCGCCACCGGTCATCACCATGATGGGCGGACGCGGGAACGTCGTGACCTGATCGATCAGTGCCTGGGACAGTTCGTGGTCCAACTCGAGCGGGTCGGCATCTGCCTGTGCTGACGCGCGGCAGTGCTTGCAGATGAGGTCGCACGCCTGTGTCACCTCGTAGTAGAACATCAAGGGGCTGTGCGAAAAGTCGTCTTCCGTGTAGTGCATGGTTTGTCGCCCGGCAAAGTTCGGTAGTGAAACGCGCCCGCCTCGCCGTGAGATCGAAGCGAATGGGCTAACTCGAAATCGAAGTCCAGATCCAAATCGAATCGCGTCACGTCAGGCAGGACTGCCCGTCCTGGCCGGGACGTCGATCGACCGACAGTAGTCGCAGACTCGTTCGGCCGCCTTCTCGGCACCGTAAATGCAAAAGGGGATTCCCACTCCATGGTACGTGTTGCCCGTCAGGAACAGTCCACCTGCTGCCGCGGCCCGCTGCTGAATCGTCGCGATGCGTTGGCGATGCCCGACATAATACTGTGGCATCGATGCCGGCAGCCTGGCAATGCGGTGGAACAGCGGTTCGCCCCGGACTCCCAGCAGCTCGACCAACTCGCTCCGCGCAATGTCGACCAGCTGGTCATCAGCCAAATCGATCAGCTCTTCCTGCAAAGCACCACCGATGAAGACGCGGATGAGCACGTGTCCCTCGGGCGCTCGTCCAGGATACTTCACGCTGGAGAAACTCCCGGAGATCACCTGGCGATTCTCGATCGCCGGCACCACAAATCCGAAGCCGTCCATCGGATGAGCGACTTGCGATCGTTGGTAGGCGAGCGACACGATGCAGCATCCCGAGTGGTGAATCTGCGACAGCTGTTCCGCCAGGCTCCGATCGATCGGCTGCAGGAGTTCGGCCGCCACCCGGGCCTGGGTCGCGATCACGACCGCGTCGAACGGTTGAGGCGGTCGGCTTTCATCGTCCGTGTGCAGGAGCCAGGAGCCGTCGGTGTGATGTCGTTCGAGACGACGGATCCCGGAGTTCAGCTGGATGGACTGGGCCGGGAGGCGATCCACCAGCGCCTGGACCAGACTGGAGATGCCGTCCTTGGGGGCCACAAACATGCTGTAGCGTCCACCGCTCGAATTCCGATCGGCCTTCGACTGCCTGGCGGCTTGACTCATGACCGCCCGAATCAAACTGCCGTGCGATTTTTCCATCTCACGAAAACGCGGCATCGTGGACTGCAGGCTCAGCTTGTACGGATCCCCCGTGTAAATGCCGCCGATCAACGGTTGCACGAGTCGGTCGTAGGTCTCCTGCCCGAATCGTCGGATGACGAAGTCCGCCAGGCTCTCGTCGGCATCTTCCTGGCGTCGCGGCACGAAAAACTCCGCAGCCATCCGCAGCTTTGCCCCAGGGGCTCAGGATGGGCGTCGAGACCACCGGCCACACGCGACTGGGGGCCATGATGATGAACCCTTGCGGGATTCTCCGCAGCTTTCCCTTCCGCACCACAAACGCACCGCGATGCTGTTCGTCGGTCTCGACCAACTGGTCCTCGAAACCGATCCGACGACATAAGTCCACGGCCCACGGCACGTTCGTGATGAAATTGTCCGCACCCCATTCCAGCAGGAAGCCGTCGTGACGTTTGGTCTCCAAGACACCACCCGTGCGGTGCAACTGCTCGAACACCGTGACAGACAGGCGGGGATCCAGTTCCACCAGGCGGTGGGCTGTGGCGAGACCGGAAATACCGCTCCCGATGACGGCCACCCGCCTGCCGGACGATGATGATGCTGAACTGTTCATGCGACTTGCTTGTTATTCCTGGGTCGAGAAAATCGGGGGGCATACGGCGCGCACCGCGGAATGCCGACGACCTGTCTTGACAGTCTAGCAGCGATGACCTGTCCTGACAGTCTAGCAGAAGGTAGCCCGGCCACGTTAGAGCATTCGCCAAGCCTGATACACGCGCTCGATCTCGGCCCGGTCGACCGTTCCATCCCAGATGGCCACCCCGTACTTCGCCCGCAGCGGATTATCGCGGGAGATCGTCAGCTTCTCCGCATCCAGATTCATGGTGGCGGCCAGGTAGGCGAACGGTGCTGTCATCGTAAACCATGTGGCCGGATGACGCGGATTGTCGGGAGCGTCGAACATGGCGATGGTGACCGGTTTGCCGTCGGCCAGCCCCTGACACGCACACCAGTTGGCGCGCGTCAGCTTCTCCGCCCCACGCACGACAACGCCTTCGTCGTTGGCGGGTGTCACAAACGTGCTGCCCGTGTCCATCGACTCGACGAATCGCACGCCGAGTCCGAAGTAGTGGCGGCCCCACAGCTCGACCTGCGGTTTTCGCTCTGTCGGCGTCAGCGTAAAGGCCCAGGTGAGCAGGGTCACGTTGTCCAACAGGCCCTGGTGCATCGTGATCACGCGCGACTCGACCGCCAGCAATTCGTTTTGAGGATTCTCCCAGTTTACCGTCTGTTCGATCGTAACCTTGCCACGCCCGTTCTTGGTGCTGGCCGTGATATTGGCAAAACCCGCGGGAACCTGCTTGCCGTAGTCCTGGGCTGGAACTTCGGACCAGAAGTCCGCGCCGTCGATCCCAACGGCATACATGAGAGCGTGGTGGTGAACATGATCGTGCGGCGAATCACGCAGCACCGGCGTCCCTTGCGGTGTGAACAGCTGAGAAACATAGAGCTTCATCGGGCTCGGCTGAGTCCGCACCTTGAGCAACAGACACCCGTCATTTGTCACCGATGCCTCACCGTGTTGATCCTCTTCGACCGCGATGCCGTCGGCATGTACGGAGGACACGAGGCACACGAGAATGCCCAGCATGCCGGCCAGGCATGACTGGACCGGTCGCGGGGCACGATTCGTAAACAAGAGACTCATGGGTGATGGCCTTTCACAAAGATCATGTCTTACGCTGTATCATGCGGGAGTCACGCCTGTGACAGGGTGACATTGTACCGCATTTTTCGCGGCGGTAGTGCCGCAGTGGTACATTGCGTCGTCTGTGGCCATGACGTACGATCGGCTTCCAGTAGGAGGGTCCGGCGCTATGAACGACAGAAACGATCTGGGGATTGCCGTGGCTTTGTGTGCCACACTGGCCACATACTGCGAGGGACAGACCGTTGGAACTCGGCCCTACGAAATGGTGTGGGCGAACCGCCTGCACGACACGCGGCCGCCGTTGCTGGATTTCGAGAGCGTGGCGGGCTGGACCGTGTCCACGGAACAGGCTGTCGCGATCGTGGGACGTTGTCGCAAGAGCAGCTGCTGTGGGGCGAGCACGTCGCCAAGCTCGTCTATCGCGGCAGCGGCTCGCAGCCCCGGGTGACGTTGCAGCCGCCCGCCCCCGTGCCGCTGCCGGTACCTTTCGATTGCATCAATCTGTGGGTGTACGGAAACAACTGGGCCTGGGTGCCAGACCCGGCCACGCCCGCCGTGGAAATCCGCGTCGTGCTGCAGAACTCCGCCGGCACTTCCGTCGTGGTGACCTTGGATCAGGTGCGCTGGATGGAATGGTGGCTCGTTCATCGCCGCCTGACTCCGGAACAGATTCAAACGCTGGGCGATCGTCCGAGTCTGGTGGGAATCGAGATCGTCGGCGGTCGCAATACGAGCGACCGGACGCTGTATTTCGACAATCTGGCCGTCTACCAGGAACCGCTCGTGCCGCTCGACGTTTCAGCCCCGCGGGAGAAACGTGGCATCCAGCTGCCGGACGGGCAGACGGTCGGCAACAACATGCGGGCCCGGGACGCTGCCATTTCCCACCCGCGAGCAGACCATCCTGCCCGACAATCTGACGCGACCAGTACACGACGTCCGTCGACGAGCCGACGCGCGGCGAATATGTCTTTCGGTACGCCGGCGACGACGGCGAATTGATCTACCGCTACCGCCCGCAGACGGGCACGCTGAGCGATGTCTCGGCCCAGTGGACTGGTCGTGGCGAGGTCTTTCAGCCCTGCGTCGATGGCGGTGTGTACTTCTGGACGGGACCGGGATCCGATGTGCAGGCTCCGGAACAAGTCGAGCTGGTGAAAGTGCCAACGCGCTGGGCGACCAGGTGGAGGCCGTGTGGCGGCTGGCCGTCGGCCAACGCACGGCCCTCGTCACTTACGACCTGCGTCTGTGGCAGAAGTCCTTGGTGATCGACGTCCGTTGTGACGGCAACGAAATCGGCGAGTTTCGTATCGGCAAGGTCGTGGGCCTGACGGACCCGCGATTGGTGACGCTGCCGTACCTCGTGGGGGCCGAGCAACGTCCCGCGGTGCTGGTGGCGGGACCCGTCGAGCAGCCGCTGTTCGTCTCCGCACTGCTGGATCACTGTCGCACCAACTCGTCGTTGTTCTGGTTTGCCAATCAGGTGGCCGATGATGGCGCAACGTCAGAACGGCGGTTCACGCTACCTGCCGAAGACCGACGGCCAGCGCAATCCCGTCTTCGAGCGTCTGTTCGTGACCGTTTCTCCGCGCTTTGAGGAAACGCTGCCGAACATTCCCAACCCGCAGATCCCCCTGGATGCACGTGGCCGGCGAACGACTGTGGCGAGCTCACGGTGCGTCGCGATCGCGAGCACGATTACGATTTCTGGAAGAAAGTTGCCCGCTATGGCATGACGAAAGTCGTCATCACCGATCACGAGACGGGCTGGCGCGATGGTGGCGAGAGCTTCACCATGCGGACCCGGGCGGCACCCCAGAAAGGTGGCGACGAAGGACAAGCCGACTACGCGCGAAAGATCCGGGCACTCGGCTTCACGTACGGGATCTATAACAACTACACCGACTACTCCCCCGTCAACGAATACTGGGACGAGGACTACGTCACGCGCCTGCCGGACAATCAATGGCAGGCGGCTTGGCCACGCTGCTACAACCCCAAGCCGGCGCGGGCCGTCGAATTGGAGGCGCGTCTGGCCCCCATCATCCAACAGAAGTTCCAACTCAATACGGCCTATTGCGACGTGCACACGGCGGTCCGGCCCTGGGCGTACTGCGATTTCGACGCCCGCGTGCCTGGTGCCGGGACGTTCGCCGCCACGTTCTATGCGTACGGCGAGATCATGCTGCATCAGAAACGCACCTGGAACGGACCGGTCTACAGCGAAGGCAACAACCACTGGTACTACTGCGGCCTGACCGACGGAAACTATGGGCAGGATCAGGCCGGACAGTTGGCCACCAGCCCCTGGCTGGTCGATTTCGATCTGCTGAAGATGCACCCGCTGTGCTGCAATTTCGGCATGGGCAGTCCCGACATGTTCTATGGATCCGGACTATCTGAAAGCGGACGGCGCTCAAGATCCCGACGCCTGGCTCGACCGCTTCCTGGCCGCCACGCTCGCTTTTGGTCACACCGGTTTCCTGGTCTTCGAAGGTGGCTTTGAGAATGCCGTGCGCAGCTATTACTCGCTGCAACAGATCCACGCCCGGTACGCGGAGCAGACCGTGGCGTCGATTCGCTACGGCGATGGCCAAGGTAAGTCTGCTGGACACCAGTGCCGCCGTCGCGTCCGGTGCCTATCGTCGATCCCAGGTGGCGACGCGGTATGCCGACGGACTGGAGACGTTCGTCAACGGGCACGCTACGGAGACCTGGACGTTGCCGCAGATCACCTTGCCGCCCAACGGCTGGTACGTGAGCGGAGGCGGCGGCGAGGCGATTGCTGGGATATAGCGCCTTGGTCGATGGTCATCGAGCGGACTATGTGGACTCGCCGGCCTACGTGTACGCCAACGGCCGTGGTGACACTGACGCGTTTTCCCCGCGCGACGACCAACGGCCAGTTGGTGGCGCAACGGAGGGAGGATCGCACGGTCGAACTGTTTGCCCTCGGGGACGGCACGATCCTGGGGATCTCGCTCGACGGGCAAGCGGCCACCGCGCTGGCGCTGGATGCAGACGGCAATCCACTGCGAGCCGGCGGACACGCGACTCAGTCGCGGGATCGTCTACGTGACGCCCGTTCCGCAGGCCGTCAGCTACGTCCTCACTCCCGTCCCTGCTCCCGCCGTATCGCTCACGTGCGACCGGATCACGGTCATGCCTGGGGAAACGATCTCGATGGACCGGGTGGTCACACGCTGACGTATCCCGGAAGATGCCAAGATCGGCAGCCAGATCTGGCACGAGATCGACGGGAACTGGATCGATTTCACGGTCGTCCCACTCGTGACCACCGAGCTGAACAAGACCCAGCAGGGCTATTCGCTTGCAACTCACGTCGCACGTCGCGGACGCCGAGACAGCGACCGTGCGATTCGGCGAAGAGCAGCGTGAGGTTGCGTTGCGCCCCGGTGAAACGTCGCGACAGGTTTTTGCGGCAGCTGCGCCGGCGGTGGAGAGTGTGCGGGAGCTGCCGCTGCTTGTCACGGCGGGTGATCTGCGTTACCGAGCAGACGTGGTGGGCGAAAACTCGAATACGCAACTGCAGCCGTTGAGTCAGCCGACGGAGCAGATCCGGACACGGGAGAGCGACTGCGCGGTGGTCCGGAGACGGAACTCTGGACGGGCGCTCGCTGGCCATGGTGCATTGGACGCAGCGAGCGTGCGGGAACGCATCGAAGAAGTGTCTGTTCATGCATCCACCCTATGTCGGTGGCGTCGGCTATGCGTTTGCGCTGTCTGGAAGCATGTTCGTTGCCGACCGCGCCCCAGCGATGTTTCGGTGCGAAGTCGGCAAAGCGGATGGCAGTGATCCCGGCGATGGTGTGCTGTTCCGGATTGCCGTGGTCGACGAAACGGGCACCGAGACGGTGGTCGCGGAAACAACATGGATCGAACATGCCTGGACGCCGCTGGAGGCGGACCTGTCCCGGTGGAGTGGCCGCCAGATCCGGCTGAAGTTGATTTGCGACGTGGGGCCTGCGGACAATTCGTCGGGCGATTGGGGATGCTGGGCCAACCTGCGCATCGAATCACGCGATCCCGTGCTCGTGACCACGATTCACAGCGATTAGCAAGCCATGGCGGACGCGCCGCGGCGATGGGCTTACCAAGGCGGTACCACGCTGGCCATCGGAGGGCTGCACCAACAGTGCGGACGGTTCGAGGATCGATCCCGGAACTCAGAAAACGCACTGAGCCATCCGCCATCGCCACATTGGCGCCTCCCGGATGCCTGCTCCCGATGGCGCTGGGACCGGCTTCCACTTGGGATACGAGCTGCTCGAAAGTGGGGTCGGCATCGGGACGCGTCCAGGGGACCGGTGTGGACGATTCGACGACCAGCATGGTGTTGCTCGTTCCGTCGAGTCACGTCGGACATTTTGGTCCAATGATTCGGCAGGAACATGGATTGCGGCTGAGGCTGCGTCGGATCGCCGACAATGACGACGTAATTGGTCACCGTGCTGCCGGGTGCGGACGCCGGCGACGAAGGGCAGCGATAGGTCTTCGGCATCTGCTCGGCCACCTGGAGATTGCCCGGGCTGTCCCACGGTTCGTTGAAGTTGTACCGCTCGTAGAGGTCGGCCCGTTCCAGATATGGCAACAAGGCCACTCGCCAGCTGTGCATCGGTCGGCCGTTCTGCGTCGGCGATGTAGGCGGCCGGAAAGGCACCTGTGAACGTCGTGGTAATTGTGCATGGCCAGAGCGATTTGCTTGAGATTGTTCGAGCACTGCATCCGCCGGGCCGCTTCTCGCGCGGACTGCACGGCCGGCAGCAGCAGGGCGATCAGCACGCCGCCGCCGCACAGGCACAAGAAGAGCCAACGCGATGGCTATCAACATCCAGCTGCTCGACACTACTGCTCGGCGTCGGCACGTACGGGCCGTCGACGACAGGTTTTTGTGCGGGTGCTGGCACGGTTCTGGAAACGGCGACGCGCCTCCACCTGGAACCGTCATCGTCCGGCCGCAACCGGCACAAGGGCCCGTTTGTCCGGCATATTGATCCGCGACGTTGGTGCTGCGACCGCAGTATGGGCAGGTGAACAGAAATCGGCATGGCGAGCATCCCCTATGATCAGTTTGCACAGGATGATGTTATGCCGACAGAAGCGGCTAATCAAGAGCGGCCCCTTCGTCGTTCTCCGCATCCGGCGCGACCTTGCGCTGCTCCATCGGTTCTTCACGGAGAATCGAGGCGGAATTCAGCACGATCTGCTCCCCATCCTGCAGACCGTCGACAATTTCCACGAACTTGTCATTGGTCTGCCCCAGCTTGACGGGCTGTTGCCTCACATGACCTTGTCCGCAACATAACACCAGGTTCTCGTCTCGCCGCTGCACAATGGCCTGTACGGGGACGACGACACGTTCTGGAGATGATCGATGTGCAGTTCCACCACCGCCGTCATACCCGGTTTGAGACCGGTCACTTCCTCGTCCAACGTGACCGTGGTCTGGTAGACCTTGGTGTCGGAGCTGAGCCAGCCACCGGGATCGGGCAGGACTGCCACAGACTCCACCTTGCCGTGGTAGATCCGGTCGGGAAATGCATCGACGCGGATGGTGGCCGAGATCCCCGCCTTCACGCGGTCGACGACCGACTCGTGCACGGCAGTTTTCACCTGCATGTGCGTCAGGTCGGGGATGCTCATCAGTTGCTGTTGATTGCGGACGGCACGTCCCTCCGCGATCGAAGTTGACTGTCCCCAGTGATTGGAGTCCACGTGATAGGCCACCATGCCGTCTTGCGGGGCGTAAATCTTGCACTTCTCCAGTTGTTCCCGATACCGGGCCAGCCGCTCTTCTTCCCGTTTGAGGGACAGTTCGGCGGAATCCATCCAGGCCTTGGCCTGGGCAAGCAGCGCGTCGTTCTCGACCTCCACCTGTTTCATCGTCCGCTTGGCCGTTGCCTGTTGTCCCTTCGAACGTGAGCCGCTTCTTCGTGTAGTCGTAATTGGTCAATTCCTTGAGTTTCGATTGCTCGCGAGTCGAGCGCACTGTGCGGCTCGCAATGCTTTCAATTCGGCTTCGGCCAGGTCTCCTTTGCTCTTGTAGCCCTGCTCACGCAGTTGTTTCACGCCGGCCAAGTTGAGATCCTCGATCTCCTTGCGAGCTTGCTGCTCCTGGATCAAAAGCTCGACTTCCTGCACCTTGATCTGAAAAGTACCGCCATTCTCATCTTCGTACTGATCGAACGACAAGCCAGCCAGTTTCACGTCCAGGATCGCCTTGGCGATCGCCGTTTCGTTGCGCGTCACCCGATTGTCGTAATTGACGCGGGCCTGAATGTCTTTGGCGCGGGCCAGTTCGGTGTCCAGAATCTGCTTGTCGAACCGCTCCTGGTGCGAGGCAGAGTCCAACTCGACGAGCAAATCCCCCTTCTTGACCGACGTGCCATTCTCAATGATCCACATGATGAGCGTGCCGTCGACGCCGTCGCCCTGCACGTCGTCGACCTCACAGGTGATCTCGACGTTGTTCCGGCTCTCGAGCGAGCCGCGTTCCGTCACCGTAATCGGCAGATCCGTTCGGCGCAGCGCGTAGTACACGTAGTCGCTATCGGTGTGCTCGGTCTCGGTGCGCAGACTGGCCACGGCCGCCACCAGCGAGAGGCTGGCTAAGGTGAGGACCGCCGCGATCAACAGCCGCCACTTCCGCACGCGGGTCATCTGCCGCGGGTCGTGCTTCTCGGTGCCGAGGCGGCAATTCGGCCTCGTCCAACCGCCGTGTGAGCGTCGCCACGCGATCACGGGCTGTCGTTGTGGTTGTCGTCATAGGAAAGTACGACCTCGGCCGCCTGCCGTGGGGCTAGTAACAGAGCTATCAGGTGGGATGCACAAAACGCCTGCCATGGGGCAGACACGCCTTCGCTCTTGGGGTAGGTCACCGCTGTTATCCTAACCGCACGTCGCGTATCGAGCAACCAGAACATTCCGGCAATGCACCTTCCCGCAGGCGCTTGATGGACGGAATTATTCCCTTAGTCGTGTTTGGCGTCGTTCCTGGGCCGCATGCTACGCGTGGCGACGACCGTCCCTTCCGTACCCCAACGAGACACCGCGGCGCGACGGGGATCTGGGGTGCTTTGCGATACGGGCACTGGTTTGCAGCCGGGGCTGACACACGCGTGATCCAGCAGGCGATTGGTCCTTCTCATGAGCGGGGAGCTAACACTATGGCCGACCTTCAACAGGCACTGGAACATTGGCAGAAGATGGCGGAGTTGCAGGTGAAGTTCGTGGAGGCGCTGGGGCAGTACAAAGCCGAAGTGGCCAAGGCGGAACTTGTGCAAGCCGTGGCGGCGGGCGAATGGGCCGTGGCCCGCATGAAGGCCCAGGTCGTCCAAGAGCTGGAGGCCAGTTTGCGGAGACTGACGCGCTTGCGAAACACGACGGCCCGTCGCGTGGAGCGGCTCGAACATCAGGCGCGCGAGGCGGCCCGGATCCGCAGCGGCGAGGATCTGACCCCGGGCCAACTGTCGCTGATGTGGGGAGCCTATACCGTTTTTGAGCGACTCACGCCCGCGTCAGTTCTGGGCAAAATCGTCGACACGCCGCTGCAGGCGGGTGCCCGACGCGGAGCCAGCTATGTGAATCCTCGCCAGCCGGACTCGGCGTGTCCCGATCCGCCCGAAACCGTCGACAATGTACACGCTCTGATCGGCTGGCTGAAGCGGCGTGGCTTCGTCCCGCGGCGAGGAACGGCCGCTTATCGCCAGGTCTTGGACGCCATGTCGGCGATTGCCGCCGTCGCCGAGTCGGAAATTCAGACGCTCTCCGCCGCACTCAAAGACATGGAGCAGGGCACGTACAACACGTGGCAGCCAGTCGCCATCGCCGCACTCCCCGACAACGTGGATGCCAAGAAGATCATCCGGCTGGGTGCCAAATGACCGGCGGATGGTTCGCGAGTATCCACGGGTGGTGGAACTGCCGTAGCTCGACCTGCGTGGACTGTCTTATGATGTGGGTTCGAGGTATCAGGCCACGCCTCGCCGCTGGCGGTGACGAACAAACGTGTGTGTGATTCGGAGAATGAGCCCCTATGGACACGCTCCAATTGGTCGGAAAACGACTGCTGCGCTACTTCCTGGCTGGCGCTTTTGCGATTTTGCCCCTGGTGGTGACGGTGGCCATTGTGGGTTGGGTGGCCGGGATTCTGCAGCGGTTCCTCGGGCTGGACACACCCGTGGGTCGTCTGGTTCGAAATCTCGGCATCCAGTTCTCGCCCGAAGACAAGACGCTGGCGTACGTGATTGGCTGGGCCGTCGTGCTCGCGCTGGTGTTCCTGCTGGGTGTGGCGGTGGAGACGGGTGCCAGGCGGCTGGTGCAGACGATGACCGATGCCTTGCTGAATCGCGTGCCTGTCATCGGTGGGATCTACAACACGTCCAAGCAACTGGTGTCCATGTTGGACCGCCAGGATCCGGCGGATCTGAAGGGCATGAGCGTCGTGTACTGCATCTTTGGCGGAGACAAAGGGGCCGGGTTTCTGGCGCTGCTGGTCTCCCAACAGACCTACCACGTGGGTGGCCGCGAATGCAAGATCGTCATCATTCCCACCGCCCCGGTGCCCTTCGGCGGTGGTCTGCTGTTTGTGCCCTCGGCGTGCGTCCTGGATGCCGATATGTCGGTCGACGGACTCATGAGTATCTACGTGTCGATGGGTGTGACCGCACCGCAGTTCATGCAGCACGCGATGACATTGCCGCCACTGGCGTTGCCGAAACAAGCCAGCGGGACTGGCTTGGTGAAAGAAGGTTAAGCGATCGGGAAGCGAGCCGGGTCACTCGTTACGCATCGGCCTGCTGGATCGTATCGTGCAAAGGAACCACCCAGGCGTTCTGCGCGACGCTGCAGACGACCTCCCAAGCGAGGTTCGTCCACCGTTGGCATTCGTCCAAGACCACACTGTCGGCGGTGACCACGAGCTCCATGGATTTGCGCAGTTCGCAATCGGGATCAGGAACCAGTTCCACCTGCCATGGCCAGTTGGCGGCCTGCGCGACGTCGATCAGAATCCGCCGAATGCGTCCGCTGTTCGACACCGGCCGGTCAAACCACCACGTGCACGACGCGGGTCGCCGTGCTGCGAGGAACTCTCCAATGGCTCGGATGGCAGGTTTCGTCTCCTCGACTTTCCGGTAACTGCCATGGACGCTGGCCATGTCCCGCAAGCACCCATCGCGCCCGCGCAAGAGCACGCCGCCCGACAAGGCGGCTTCCACCGTCATCAGCAAGTTGAACCCGTCGATCTGCAGACGACTTCCCAGCATGTCCGCCACAGGAACCTGTGCCGCCGCGCGGCGTTGCCGTGATTGATCGGAGCAGGTCGAGCGCTGCACGGCCAGACGCTGTCGCGCCTGGAGCTGGAACCGATCGCCGACGAGTTTCAGGGCCGAGTCCCAGGCATACTGCCGGGTCAGCAGCCAGGCCATATGATTCACCGCCAGCTGCAAACCGTGCCACTGCGAGGACGCGAACAGTTCGGCGTCCTCCGGATGTGGACCGCGATGTCGGCGTTTGTCTGGCACGTTGCGCGAGCTCCCGGACTTCGCGTCGGCACCCCGCCGGCGCTCCCGCTGCGAAACCGCCGGCGAAGCGGGGGTGGCAGTGGCCGCCGACGGTCGATCCTGTTCACGTTGGCTGGTCCAATACGGTCACAATCCCGCTGTTGCACATCTCCGGGCCCGTCGCGGTGTCCACTAGCAGGGCGCCGGATTCGTCGATCCCCTGGCAGGTCCCCCGTGTCGTTCTTTGTCCCGCCTCGACCTGGATCTGACGGCCGCTCAGCATGCACAAGGACTTCCAGCGAGTGGCCAGCGCCGCGTCATCATGGGCCAAGGCGGCCAGGTGATCGGCCAGTTGACTCAGCAGGCGGATGAGCACGTTGGTCAGATTGAACGAGTAACCGGCCACTTCGCGCAGCGAGATGGCCGTCGCGGTAACGGCAGGCGGAGCGAGTTGGCACGAGTTGTTCACGTTGAGGCCGATGCCCACCACAATCCGGTCGGGCGAGCGTGGCGGGACTTCCACCAAGATACCGCAGATCTTCCGCCCCTGGACATACACGTCGTTGGGCCACTTCAGTCCGATTTCGAGGCCGGGTCGCAATTGCTGCAGCGACTCGCACACAGCCAATCCGGCGGTCAGCGCGATGCGCGGCCAGCGGGACTCTTCGTTCGTGCGGGTCCGCGGCAGGATGACCGAAAACGTCAGCGCCCGGGCGCAGACCACCAAGGATGGGCGCCGCGCCCGCGGCCCGCGGTCTGCAGGTCGGTGAGGATCACGGCCGGCAGCGCAACTGTCGAGTCTTCCGCCAGGGCCAGCGCCCGCGTGTTGGTCGACGGGATCTGACGGTGGTGCTCGATCGTCACCATGCGCGTGGCCCGCCGGACCTGCTCCAGTTCTTCCTCGCTAAATTCGAACGCTCCGTCCACGGAATTTTCCCTTGGTGTCGGTCGCTGCTCGCGTCACGCGTTTCAGTCCGATTCGGCGTCGGGTGCGGGCCGGGCAGCAGCGCGTTTCGACCCAGCCGCTATCTACACGAGTCGCCGGAGCGGGTATGGTAATGGCGCAGGACGCGGACCTGAATGCCACGAGTATCCACGTTTCACTCCCGTAGTCAACGGTGATAAGTGACCAGCCACATGCATAGCGAGTTAGTGAGGATGGAAACGCGGCCGCAGACATCCAACGTGACGCCACGTGGGCAGTGGGTGGCCCTGGCTTTCGCGATCGCCTACCCGACGCTGCTGACCATCACCTATTTCGTGCTGTTGACCGGTTTCCCGGCGGGCGTCCAACAGTTGGTCTACACGACGGGCAAGATCCTTCAGTTTGTGTTCCCGGCGGTCTGGGTGTTTCTGGTGTTGCGCGGGCGGACTTCCTGGCAGTGGCTCAGCCCACGCGGACTCGGGGTGGGACTTGGATTCGGCGCAGCGGTGCTCGGCGCCATGGTGCTGTTGTATGCCGGGTGGTTGAAACCGAGCGAGTATCTGCCGGGACTGGCCGACCAGGCGATGGCCAAAGTGCGTGACCTGGGGTTGGACAGCCTGTGGAAGTATGCGGCCGTCGGCGTGTTCTATGCGCTGGCTCATTCGCTGCTGGAGGAATACTACTGGCGTTGGTTTGTGTTTGGTCAGCTGTACAAGAACTGGCCCCTGTCACTGGCGATCCTCGTCTCGAGCGTGGGGTTCATGGCGCACCATGTGGTGCTGTTGGGCACGTTCTTTGGTTGGGGCTCGCCGCTGACATACCTGTTTTCGTTGGGTGTGGCGATCGGTGGCGCGTTCTGGGCCTGGTTGTACGCGTCCAGTCGTTCGTTGCTCGGTCCCTGGCTGAGCCACATGCTGGTGGATGTGGCCATCTTTCTGATCGGTTACGACCTGGTGCACGGGCTGTTTCGGGCTGCCAGTTAGTGCTAGATTGGGAAGTGGTTACGGCTCCGGCAGACGGGCGCGAGATCTGCGGTGTTTTCCCCGGGAAAGGCATGTGCAAATGCGACAGGTCAAGATCTTCAAGACGATTGAAAGTGAATTGTGGAATGTGGAAAAGGAGATCAACAACTGGGCGCAGGAATCAGGTGCCCAGATTGTCAACGTGATCGGGAACATCGCGCCCCAAACCGGCGGCTCGGCATCGCACGGATTTGCCTCGTCCGATATCTTGATCATCGTTCTTTACGAACCGGGCAATTGACGGCGAGGTGCCACGGGCGATTCCGGTAGGTTAGTGGTTGCTTGGTTGACATCGGATAGTGAGCTTCCGCACTGTGGAGGGCTCAGCTCAGGGGGCTGGCCTTTTTTCGGGGCAGTGGGGGAAAGCCATGGTAGGTGATGCGCCGCATCGTGACCGCGTGGGCAACGCACCGGCTCCAAACGTGCCTCCCGCCCAGTGTTCTCAATGCTCGGCTGCGGCCGGCGAAGTGACGCGGATTCTGGTGCACGCCGCACATGGAAGTACGCAAGCGGCCGAACAGTTGTTACCGCTGGTGTACGACGAACTGCGTCGCTTGGCGGCGCAACGACTCGCTGGTGAAAAGCCGGGCCAATCTCTGCAGGCGACGGCGCTGGTCCATGAAGCCTACCTGCGACTGGTTTGCGTCGACCAGGCCCGGCAGTGGGACGGCCGCAACCATTTCTTTGTCGCCGCCGCCGAAGCCATGCGTCGGATCCTGGTGGAAAACGCTCGCCGCAAAGCGAGCGTGCGCCACGGAAGAGATTTCCGGCGGCAGGAGATGGAACTGGAACGGCTGCCCATGCCCCAAGCCGAAGAGGAAGTCCTGGCTATCGACGAGGCCCTGGTGAAGCTGTCGGCCGAGCGACCGGAAGTCGCCAGGTTGGTCCAGCTGCGCTATTTTGCCGGCCTTGCCCTGGAGGAAGCGGCCGCGCTGTTCGGGTATCTCCCCGCGCACAGCTCATCGCTACTGGAGCTACGCACGTGCCTGGCTGCGCCAGGAGCTGGTCGTTGGACCGCATCCCCCGGCGTCCGACCGTTCCTGACGATGGACGAGTTGTTTTCTGAAAAAAAACTCGGCGTCGTGGCAGTTATGGCGGAGAAATTTCGCATGTACTAATAGCTGCGCCGTGTGGCTTCTCCCCGGAGTTTGGAGCCGATGGACGAGCTGGAGGTATTTTCGGCCGCGCTGGAAATCTCGTCCGAGCCGGACCGCGCCCGGTTCCTGGCCGAGACGTGTGGCGACGACGAGGCGTTTCGCCGACGGATCGAGACTCTGCTCGAGTCCTGGAAGGGCGCGGGGGATTTCCTCTCCTCTCCGGCACCCAACCTGAATCGTTTTCTGCGCGACGGCGTCGCCGCGGCGCGGGAGCACCGTGACTCGGCCGCGGTCGTGGGAACGCTGGGGGACTTCCGGCTCCTGCGTGAAATCGGCCGGGGAGGCATGGGTGTCGTCTACGAGGCAGAGCAAATCTCGCTGAGCCGCCGCGTGGCCCTGAAAGTGCTGCCGTTCTTCGATGCGCTGGATCCTCGCCAGCTGTTGCGATTTCACAATGAATCCCGCGCGGCTGCCTCGCTCAAACACCCGAACATCGTGGGCGTACATTCCGTCGGTCATGAACGGGGCTTGCATTACTACGCGATGGACTACATCGACGGTCGGACGCTCTCAGACGTGGTCGCCGAGATGCGGGTGGCGAGCGGTGTCGCTCCGTCGGCTGCCCGCGACGACGCCGGTACGATCACGTGCCATCCACCGGTGCACGCGGAGGCAGTCCCGACGTCGCCGCTCGCGCCGACCGAAATCTCGACGCGGACTTCGGAGGAAGCGAAAGAGTTCTTCCGCACGGTGGCCCAATGGGGAATTCAGGCCGCGGAGGGCCTGGACCACGCGCACGCCGTGGGAATCGTGCACCGCGACATCAAGCCGTCGAACCTGATGGTGGATGCGACGGACCACTTGTGGATCACCGACTTCGGCCTGGCCATCAGTGACTCGATCACGGGGCCGACGATGACCGGGGACCTGTTGGGAACACTGCGCTACATGAGTCCCGAGCAGGCGTCGGGCGAGCGGCGTGTACTCGATGGCCGTACGGACATTTATTCCTTGGGCGTGACGCTCTACGAACTCGTCACACTGCAGCCGGCCTTTCCGGGCGACAATCTGCAGGTCATGCTGCGGCAGATTTCGGACATCGATCCGCTGCCGCCGCACCAGATGAACAAGTCGCTACCGCGAGACCTGGAAACCATCATCTTGAAGGCGATGGCCAAGGATCCGCTGGCGCGGTACCGCACGGCGAGTGAACTGGGCGACGATCTGCGCCGGTACCTGGCCGACGAACCGATTGCCGCTCAGCGGCCGTCGCTCTGGGAACGGGCCGGCAAGTGGTCACGGCGGCATCGACCGCTGGTCTGGTCGGCGGCAACGTCGGGCGTTGTCGTCTCGCTCGTCTTGCTCGTGAGCACGCTGCTTCTGATTGGGGCTTTGGAGCGCGAGAAAGACCAGCGGCAAGTTGCTGAGAGGCAAAGGCAGGTCGCAACAGAGCAAGAGGCCTTGGCACGACACGAGCGAGCTGAGGTCCTGGCCCGTGAGTCGCGCCTGCGCCGGCACGCATACGCCGCAGACGTCGGTTGGGCATGGAAGGCGTGGAACAACGGCGACCCGCAGAGGGCGCGGGACCTGTTAGTGCGTCTGCAGCCAGCCTCTGGGCAAGAAGACCTTCGCAACTTCGCGTGGCACTGCCTGTGGCAGATATGCCAGAGCACGCCGCGGACGCTCCTGGGACACCGCGACGTGGCCTACTGCGTCGCTTTCTCCCCGGATGGCACGACTCTCGCTTCCGGCGGCGCAGACCGCACGATCATTCTCTGGGACGTGGCCAGCGGGCAGCAGCGAATGACGCTGGAAGGCCATAACGATGATGTGAACTACCTGATGTTCTCTCCCGATGGCACGCTCTTGGCCAGCGCTGACGAGGGCTTCCAGGACGAGAATCACCCGGAACCAAAGCTCATTCTGTGGGACACAGCCAGTGGCCAGGTGGCGAAGCAACTCACGGAATTCAAATGGCCTGTCGCGATCGCACTGTTTACACCGGACGGCAAAACGCTGGTGGCCACCGAGGTTGATTGGCCGTACGCCAACAGCCGTACATCGCAGTGGGATCTTTCGACCGGCAAGCTGCGAAAAACTCTCGACGCGCAGCGGGCCCTGGCCATCTCGCCCGACGGCCGAACCTTGGCCACCGGCACCGCAGACGGGACGGTCCAACTCCTGGATCTGGAAACGCACCAGCCGCAAGCCACAGCCCACGGTCATCGCGACCGGGTGTTTGGCGGGGCGTTCTCTCCCGATGGTCAGACGCTGGCCACCGCCTCGAGGGACGGTTCGGTGCGGCTTTGGAAAATTCCCGGACTCCACGATGTGACGGCGCTGGCCGGGTATGCCATGTTTATGCGGTCGGTGGCGTTTGCTCCGGACGGGAAGCTGCTTGCCTCCGTCGGGGACGACGGAAAGTTGCGTTACTGGGATGCCCGAGTTGGCAGTGCCCAACATGTCGTCGCCGCGCACTCGGACCGAATCTGGTGTGTGGTCTTTTCTCCGGATGGTCGGACTCTGGCGACCGCGTCCAGCGACAAGACGATCAAGCTATGGAATGCGAGCGACGCCACGCATTGCCTTACTCTTCTTCCGTACCCGGCCTCCGCCGCAACCATGGCCTTCTTAGCCGACGGGAAAACGCTGGTCACCGGCGCTGGCATTCCTCCCTTGAGGTTCTGGGACACAGACTCTGGCCAATTGGAATCGACTTTGGACTTGCCGCATCATTCCCGTTGTATGGCCTTCTGCAGGAATCGCTCCCTGTTAGCTGTGGGTACGAACGGGGGGACCGTCCCTCTGTACGAGGTGTCCCCAGGCCATCGGCAAGTCATGACGTTCGAGGCCCCGGGGGATGTTTGTTCGGTCGCACTTTCGCCCGACGGCTCGTTGTTGGCCTGCTGTTTCGTGAATCTGCCCACCGATCTGTACGTCAACATCGTCTGGGACATCTCCCAAGGAAAGGAAGTGTTGAGCCTGCGAGGGGAGGAAACAGGCCGTTTTCTGGCCTTCTCTTCCGACGGTAAGACGCTGGCCCTGGTGGCGGAGAACGGTCGGTTCCTCCGGTTCGACTTGACGACCGTGCCATTCCACAGAACCGAAACGACCTTGCCCGGCCTGCCCCGCTCCCTGGCATACTCCCCGGACGGAACCAGCTTGGCGATCGGGTTTACTGATCACTCGATCAGGCTCTTCGCCGGCGCGACCGGCGGCGAGGTCGCGACGTTGTTTGGCCACAGTGGGACTCCCACCGCCCTGGCGTTCTCGCCGGACGGGAGAATCCTGGCGAGTTGCAGCGAGGCGGGAGGCGTCAAGCTCTGGGACGTTTTCACCAACTCGGAATTGGCCACGCTGGAGGGAACCCACGGGCAATTGTGCAGTGTGGCGTTCTCACCCGATGGCACACGTCTGGCGGTCGGCGGGAGGACGCTGGACGGCCAGAGCGAAGTGACCATCTGGCACGCCCCCCGACCCACGGATGCCGCTGCGCGCCAACGAAACAGCAGACTCATACAGAACCATGCGCCGTCGCAGGCCACTACGGATCACACGCAAACATGAATTGACATGAATCGGCCGGTCAGTTCCTGCCACCAGGTAGATAACTCACCGGCTCCGCATCATTCGGGCGGACTGGTCTGCTCGCCTGGAGCGATGACTGCCAAACCCCAACGCAGACCGCCTTTCAAGAGGGGAAACGTAATCATGTTTCGGCGAACCATCCTATTGCTCTCCGCCGCGCTGGCGGCAAGTGTGTTCCTGTCGTACGAGCGCGTACAGGCCGGTAAGCCAGTCCCGCCACCACCCACGGGACCGCGCTACCTCCTGCATTGGTTGGCCGGTCAAGAGGAAGGCAGCGAAATCGAGTGGAGCCAACCCCGGGGAATGAACGACAATGGCGACGTGGTCGGTTTGGCGTGCTGGCCGGCTGAGGAACCCAACGATCCCGATCATTCGGGTGCGAATTGGGAGGTCTTCGTGTACACGCGGGCGACCGGCGTGACAGAGAATCTCAATGACGTGGTGGCAACTGAACTGGCGGAAGACTGGCCCTACTGGCGGCTGATTGACGCGGGAGACATCAACAATTCTGGAGAAATTGTGGGAACCGCCGAGTATCGTTATGAACATTACGGATGGGTGTGGGACGATGAACTTGATATGGATGTATGGAAACTCATCGTTGACCAATCATTCGGCGTGTTTCGTTACGTGCCAACCGGTGCGAAGGCTGCCCGTCATCGAGATCTTTGGCTCAGGCGATGGCTACTATTGGGAGCTGGCCACTTCGATCAACGACTTCGGAGACATGCTTTTGCAGAAGAACTTCGATTCGGGCGGACATCCTTTCGTAATACCGCTCAGCGGAGCCCCGATCGAAATTCCCGCGCCAACCGGTGGCATCGGAGTGTGGAAAGCGAACGCGATCAACAAATGGCGCTGGATCGCCGGCAATGCGAGGATCGGTGACTACGTCAACGCGGTTCGCTACACACCAGCGGGCGGGACAGTATCGCTCGGCTGGCTCAAGAGCCCTGGCACGAACCGGATTGGCCAAGCCAACGATATCAATGACAGCGGCCAAGTGACGGGATGGACGACAACAAGCGGCGGGTCTGCTGGGCACGCTTTCCGGTATACCGAGGGGATCGGCATGAAAGATCTCGGTGCGCTCGGAACGTCGAGCACGAAAGGCTACGGAATCAACAACGTCGGCCATGTCGTAGGCGACGCGATGGACGGACGTGCCTTCGTGTACACGGACCGCATGGTCGACCTGAGAGCGGCCATCGACAGTTTGCCTCCTGAGTACGCGCAAATGCAGATGTGGGCGCGAAAAATTAACAACGACGGCTGGATACTCGGGTCTTTCGGTGGCGACCGCGGTCAAGCTTGTCTGCTCAAGCCTGTGCCCAAATAGTCCGGGGACAAGAGCGTTGTGCGTTGCGGCACCGTAGTCGTCGGCAGTGTGGCACTGCTTGCTTGCAAGCAGTGCTGCCGCAACGCACGGCACCAAGTCGGGTGATTGGTCCTGCGATTCCGGACTGAGCGGGTACCGGCAGGGCCAACAAGTAGGCCGTGCCACGCGCGGTCAGGCACAGGGCGATGGTCGATCTTCTCGCACGCGGAACTCATGGCGGCGTGTGCGTTCACTCCCCGGCTTGTGCGTCGATGTCGTGGAGCTTGTAGATCAGCGCACGGCGGCTGATGCCGAGTTTCTTGGCGGTCTGGGTCTTGTTGTTGTGACATTCGGCGAGCGTGGCCAGGATCGTGGCACGCTCGACCTGTGACAAGCGGTCCGTGTCCGCAGTGGATAGATCGGGAACTCCGCACCCAGACGCGATCTTGGGAGGTAGATGCTCCGGAAGAATGATATCGCCGCGGCACAGCAAACACGCCCGCTGCATGGCATTGCGAAGTTCCCGGACATTGCCGGGCCACGCGTAAATCAGTAAGCACTGGGAGGCCTGGGGTGAGAGTCGCACAGGTCCGCCGGCGAACTGGTTGGCGTAATTGCGCGCAACGGCAGGATGTCCTCGCGCCGTTTTCGCAAGGGGTCCAGCACGACTTCGACGACGTTGACCCGATAGTAAAGGTCTTCGCGGAATCGCTTCGCGGCCACCTCTTCCTCGAGGTCTCGGTGCGTGGCGACGACCAGTCGCGTATCGACGTCGACACTCACATCACTCCCCACGGGTGTGATCATTCCTGCTTCGATGGCCCGCAGCAGTTTCGGCTGCAGCGCGAGCGGCAGTTCGCCGATCTCGTCCAAAAACAGCGTGCCACCGCTGGCCGTCCGGAATACGCCGTCCCGCGCTTCCACGGCGCCGGTGAATGCGCCCGGCTGTGCCCGAACAGTTCGCTTTCGACCAACGATTCCGGAATGCTGGCGCAGTTGGCGGTCACCAGGGGGCCGGCGGACCGTCGGCTCCAGGCATGTATCAGGCGCGCGATGACCTCCTTGCCCGTCCCCGTTTCCCCACGCACCAACACCGGCGCTTCGGACGGTGCAACCACGGCGACCGTCTGCAGCAGTCGCCGCGTCGCCGGGCTCTCGAAGACCAGTCCTGCGGGCACCGGGGGAAGCTTCGCCTCACCTGCCGTCTCCGGCCGCCACGACAGGCCGAGGGCGTCCAGGATCGCGGCCCGCAGTTCGTCGAGATCGACGGGCTTGGACAGATAGTCATCGGCCCCGCCCTTCATCGCACAGACCGCCTGACGCAAATCAGCGTGGGCCGTGATCAGCAGGACCGGCTTGGAGGCATCCCGCTGGCGGATGCGGGCCAGCGTGTCCATGCCACTGATTCCTGGCAGACGCACATCCAAGAGGACCATGTCGGCGTGCTGCTGTTGAAGGTAGTCCAGCGCCTCTTCGCCGGAAGCGGCCTCGACGGCCTGGCAACCCAGCGTTTGGACGAAACCGGACAGCAACTCGCGCTGACGTGGTTCATCGTCGACGATCAGGATGGTCTTCTGGTTCTGCGACATGGATTCCGCTGATTTCAAATTCCGCGCCACCACCGTCGCGGGGATGATAGGTCGTCTTCCAGCCGTGCAGCGTGGCGATGTGCCGGACGATGGCCAGGCCCAGTCCGGTTCCGTTGGAACGCGTCGTGAAATACGGGGCAAACAACGATTCTACCGTATCCTCAGCCACGCCGGGTCCTCGGTCAGCGACTTGGATCGATGCGGTTCCAGCATGCTGCGGCCGGACCAGCACCAGCACTTGCTCGTTCGGCGGTGAAAACTGCACGGCGTTCTGCAGGAGGTTGAACAACGCCTGTCGGAGCAGTTCGTGGTCTGCCTGCAGGTGCCTCGTCGCGGCGGTAACGTCCCACGCCAACGCCAGGCTGGCAGATTCCAGATCGGGTTGCAGTATCACGGCCAGTTCGCGCAACATCGCTTCCATGGCGACAGACGTGACTTGCGGGTCGCGTGGTCGCGCGAAAGCCAGGAACTGGTTGATCCGGGCGGTCACGCGGTCACATTCCTCCATGACGGCCTGGGCATGCCGATGGCGTTCATCTTCCGACATGTGCGACTGGGCCAGTCGCTGGGTCCAGCCGCGGATCAAACCCAGCGGATTACGCGTTTCATGGGCGAGTCCTGCTGCCGCCTGACTCAATTCCCGCAAATGACGGGTCTCCGTTTCAAACAGCCGCGCCTGACCACGTGCCTCCACCAGGTTCACCGTGGCACGCCACACCAGGCCCAGGCACAGCACCACAATTCCTGCGGCCGCGGTGGCCAGGAGATGCGATCGCAGAGACTGGCTTGTCAACAGGTCGGCCCGCGTGCGGTCCAGCAGCAACTCGGCACGGAATTGTCCGCCCTGCGTAAACGGGCCGGCATCATGGAGTTCGCCTTCCCATCGTCGTGGACCCAATCCGCGCCCGCGACCAGCACCACCACCACTACCACCACCACCGCCACCACCTCCTCCTCCACCGCCGCCACCTGGGCCGGCCGCCAGCGGCTTGAGCTCAAACGTCTCGACCGTTCGAAACGGGTGTTTCGCGTGAGGCAGGTCCTGTTCACTCGCCGGCGCGTCCCCGGCGGCCCGCACGGTTTCCCCGGCCGACAGAATCGGCCGCTCGTCGGCGGAATAGATCGTCACACTGATCACGTCCGGCGATTGGGTCAATTCGTCCAGCATCGCTTGCAGCTGTTCTTCGAAGTACCAGCCGATGCGACGATGCGAACCGATGCCACCGATCAGGGCCGTCATGATCGAATGCGACTGTTGGTGCAGTGATTCCTCGATCAGGTTTCGCTGCTGGACATAGCTGCGGTACTGCCACCAGCCAACCGCCAGCCAGGCGATGACCAAGACCGCGCAGATCATCCACAGATGCCGTCGCATGGGCGCGTGACCGCCTGTTGCCTCTCGAAGGTCCGTGACCCTGCGGCGCTGGATGCCGGAGGGTCACGAGGGGATTAAATTCCGCTGGGAAGGAGACACCCGCGTCACATTCCGCGGCCCCAGCCACCGCCGCCACCTGCTCCGCGACCATAGCCGCCGCCCCGTCCCTGGCCCCAACCTGCTCCTGCACCACCTGGCCCGCGACCCATACCTGGCCCACGACCATGGCCCGGTCCGCGGCCCATGCCCGGTCCGGCCGGCCCTCGACCCTGACCTGGCGCCGGGTTGTCCGATGGCGCCACATTTCCCCACGGGCAATTACCTCCGCCACCGCCCCTACCCGCGCGGTCCGGGACCCAACGGTTCGAATCCGAACGGACACTGGCCCGGTCCCCGGGGTCCATCAACTTGCGGTCCACCATCTTGCGGGTCCATGCCCAGCATCTGCAATTCGGTCTGCAACGCCTCGACGCGGCGGGTCAGTTTTTCGATGCGCACCGAATCCGGCTCATCGGCTTGCCGGGCTGCGGCCAACGCTGCCGTCGCACGTTGCCAGTGAGCCTGCAATCTGGCCGCCTGATCCGCTTCAGAAGCCCCCATTCTTTGCACGGCGTCTTGCGTCGCGGAGCCACGCCGAGTTCCGTCCTGCGCCAGGCCCGTGCCGGCGACCATCACCGTGATGCCAACGACCGGACACATCAAACGCCATTTGCCCTGCATGTTTCGTACCTCCCCCGATTCTCGCTTCACCCTCTTCGTTGTATGCCAATAGCCGCGGCTTGTCACGCGCGCTTCGAGGAGGGAATGGGAGTGCTGCGTTGCGAGTCGGACCATCCGTTCGCCGAGCACAATGCCCTTTCCAGTAGAGCAATGAACGTGCCGGGCGGGCAGATTCCCACAAACGCGCGGGAACTCCGGGCCATTCGCAGGACGGACCGCCTGTGGCCTGCAATTGCTGCAAGTGGACGACTGGCCCGCCGTGCAGGATTTGCGCGGCGGGGTGGAGGCCGTCCGCGGCTGCCGCGTGCCTGCCTCGGCGTGTTCGACTTTGGCTGGGCCGTGAACGGCCGCCACGCCCCGTCCGTACTGAAAACACAGATCCGGCGACCTGCTGCTTGGTTTCGTCAGGTCCCGCCTTGCATGTTCCGCACGGGGCAAGTGAAATAGGGGCTAATCACCTGGGGCAGCCCGCAGGGCATGGCCAGCAAGCAGGCCGTGCCACACGAGGCTGGCCGTGGTACGATGTTCCCAGCGGCCTGTCCAGGTTGCGAGTCCCTTCGAATGCCAGATCCTTTATTCGGACAATCCAATGACATTGAGCAGACGTTCTTGGACGGTTGTTTTAGGCGGCATGCTGGCGGCTGTCTCGTCAGGGATGGCGATCCCTCGGGTGGCCATGGCCCAGGAGCTGCAGTATCCGGTATCCGTCGCGGCGGCCGCTGACGGGACGGTATTCATCGCCGATCGCAACTACCACGGCATCTGGAAGTTCGCGAATGGAAAGCTGGAAAAATTCTTTGAAGGATCGGCCAAATTCCGAACGCCGCTCAACGCGGTCCGCTGCGTAGCCATGGATCACCAGGGGAAGTTGCTGGCGGGCGACAGCGCCACACGCGAGGTGTATCGATTCGATGAGGCGGGGAATCCCGTGCCGCTGACCAAAGGGCGGATTGGAATCCCGTCCGCCATCGCCGTCCGCAAGAGCGGGGAGATCTTGGTGGCCGACCAGGAACTGGAAATCATCTGGAAGCTGCCCGCGGAGGGCGGGGAGCCGGTCAAGCTGGCCGAAGTGCGCGCGGTGGTAGGCTTGTGCCTCGATCAGGACGATCAATTGTGGGTGACGACACGATCCAAGATTCCGCTCCGCCGCGTGAGCCCCGACGGCAAGGTCGAAGAGCTGCTGAGTGAACGCGTATTCCAGTTTCCTCAGCAGATTGTGCTGGACGACGCGAAGACGGCCTACATTGTCGACAACTACGACAAGGCGGTGTGGAAAGTCCCGGCCGGAGGTGCGCCCGTGAAGCTCGTCGCAGGTGACCCGTTGGTCGGACCGGTCGGGATTGCCCGCGCCGGCGACAAGTTGCTGGTCGTCGATCCGAAGGCCAAGGCGCTGTTCCAGGTGGAGATGGACGGAAAGGTGACCCGGCTGGTGCCAGGCTCGTGAGGCCGGTCGAGGACCCGTCGGGGGTACCGCTGCCGTGAAGTTCATCCATGCGGCCGATCTGCACATCGATAGTCCCCTCAAGGGCCTGGAATCTTATGAAGGTGCACCGTTAGCCCGCTTGCAGGGCGCGACTGCGCGTCGGATTTCAGCATCTCGTGTGTTTGGCACTGGAGCAGTCGGTCGATTTCGTCATCATCGCGGGCGATCTCTTCGACGGCAAATGGCAGGACATGCACACGGGATTGTGGACGGCCGCCCAGTTTCGAGAGCTCGAGCGGGCCGGCATCCGCGTGTTCTTGCTGCAGGGAAATCATGATGCCGCGAGTCGCGTGCCGCATGCCCTCACCTGGCCTTCCAACGTGCACGTGTTTTCCGTGGAGCGTCCCGAAACGGTGATTCTCGACGAATTGCGAGTGGCCGTGCATGGTCAGGGGTTCGCCCGCGAGAAGATCACAACCGATCTGGCCAGCGGGTATCCCGACGCTGTGCCTCATCACTTCAATATCGGAGTGCTGCATACCAGCCTGACGGGCAACCCGGAGCACGACACGTACGCCGCCACGAATCTGACCGTGTTGCTGAACCGCGGTTACGACTACTGGGCCCTCGGCCACATCCACGCGCGGTCGGTGCCACCGCTGCACGAGTCGCCCTACATCGCGTATTCCGGCAACCTGCAAGGTCGCCACATCCGCGAAACGGGGGCCAAAGGATGTTTGGTGGCGACGGTCGACGAGGGTGACTTGACGGCTGTCGAATTCGTCGCCACGGACACGGTGCGTTGGCAGACGCTGGAAGTGTCCTTGGAACCGCACGCCGGGCGCAGCGAGCTGTTGGACGCCGTGCGACAACAACTGGCCTTGTGTCGGGAATCCGCCGAGGGCCGGCTGGTCGCCACGCGGGTGATCGTGCGCGGCGTCTGCGAAGTGCATCGGCAGCTGGCGCGGGCCGCGGACCATGCCGAAATCACGGCGGAAATCCGGAATCTCGCCGGCGAGGTGTCGGACGATGTGTGGGTGGAGAAAATCGTCTTTGACACGCGGCCGCCTGTCGACGTCGACCAGCTCCGGCAGGGAAGCGATCTGATGGGCGAATTGCTCCGTTCCATGCAGGAAGTGGCCGACGATCCGCCACGTCTCGCCGAACTCAAGCACGAATTGAAGGCGCTCGGCGACAAGGCGGCGCTGGAACTCCACGAAGCCGACGTGTTGTGGGAGGATCCCCAGCAACTGCGCCGCTGGCTGCAACAGGCCGAGGCGCTGCTCATCTCCCGCTTGACAGAGGACGAGCCGTGAAGCTCCGCGAACTGGAGATCGAATGTTTTGGCATCTTTTCGGGACACCGCGTCCGTTTTCCGGGCGACGGCCTGCAGGTGGTGTACGGGCCGAATGAAGCCGGGAAATCGACGCTGCTGCAATTGATCCGCGAAGTCCTGTTCGGGTTTCCCGTACGCAGCCCGTATGCGTTCACGGAGCACGTGGGGGAGATGGCGGCCACCGCGACGATCGAGCTGGGGGACGGGACGCACCTGCGGTTCCGCCGCCGCAAGGGACGCACGAACGAGATTGTCGGCGAGTGCCTGGAGACCGGCGCGGCGATCGACAAGCTCACCCTGCCACGATGCCTGGGCAATGCCAGCGCCGAGTTGTTTCAGCACGTGTTCGGTTTTTCGCTGCACGAGCTGGCGGCCGGCGAGCAAAGCCTGCAGGATGCGAAGCTGAGCGAGGCGCTGTATGGCGGTGCCCTGGGCGGCCTGGCCGGATTCCAGACCGTGCTGCGCGATCTGGTACGGGAGCACGAGCAGCTGTTCTCCCCCACCGCCACCAAACGACCCATCAACCAGTTGTTGGGTGACCTGAAGTCGCGGCAGAAGGAACTCAAAGCGGCCCAGATGCGCCCGCGGGACTACGAGGCGCTCGAGCACGCGGTGCGGCGAGATCGACGCGCAGGTGGAGCAGGGGAGGGAGCGGAGAGATACGTTGCGACGAGAGCAAGAGCGCTGTCGCCGGTTGGCGCAGGCGGTGGAGCTGTGGCAGCAGCGCCGGGAACTGCTGCGGGAGATTTCGGCTCTGCAGGTTCCGGAAGGCGTCTCGCGTCTGGCCCGTGACCAGTACGAAGCAGGCAAATCCCAGCGGGATCGTCTGGCCGCTGAACTGGACGACTGCCGGCACGAAGCCGCCCGCATCGAAGACGACTTGCGAGCACTCTCGCCGCGGCACGAACTGATCGAGCGGGCGGCCGATATCCAGCGATTGGCCCAGCAACTGGACAAGATCCGCGGATTCCGAGCCGACATCGGCAAACGGCAACACGAATCGCAGCTGGTGCAGGAACGCGTCACGGCCCGCCTGCGCGAACTGGATCCGACCTGGACGCTGCAACACCTCGACCAGTTCCAGACCAGCCTGGCACGGCGCTCGGCGGTCGAGGACATGCAGCGGCAGAGGGAGGAACTGCAGCAGCAACGCCGCGATCTGCTGGCGCAGCGGCCCGGTCTGGAGGCGGACATGGACGCGATGCGGCAGCGGTTGGAGGAAGTGGCGTCCGAGCTGGTGGTGCCGTCGCTGGTCGACCTGGTGGAAGCTGCGGGCGAGTACCAAGCTCGCGGCGAAAAACTGGAGGAGTGTCGACGACAGCATCGCGAATCCACGGCGCGGCAACACACGCTCGAGACCCGACTCAAGGCCCCCTTCCCCCGGCCGTTGTCGGACATCGGGCAGCTGCCCGTGCCCTTGGCCGCGGCCGTCTCGGAATTCCGCCAGCGCCTGGCGGAGCTGGATCAGCAAGTGGATCGCAGTGATCTCAGCGTCGAGCGCATTCGAGCGGATCTCGAACATCGGCGGGACGAGCGCGCTGCGCTGCACGCCGCAGCGGGTGTTCCGGATCGTGCCCACCTGGACGCGGCGCGAGCGCGACGCGACCGCGGATGGCAGCTTGTACGACGTCGGTACGTGGCGGGCGAAACGCTCCCCGAGGACGCCATTCGCCAATGGCTGGAAGGGAGCGACACGTCGCTTCCAGACGCCTACGAGCACAGTGTCGCGACCGCCGATTCCGTGGCGGATGAGCGCCAACGCCAGGCCGAGACCGTCGCCCGCGAGGAGCAATTGACCGCCGAAGTCGCGCGGTTCGAGCAGCGCTTGGCCCGCGAGACTCAAGCGCGTGACGCGGTGCGGCAGCGGCGCGAACAGTGTTGGCACGAATGGGTGGCTCTCTGGACGCCCTGCGGTATCGAGCCGGCCTCTCCGGACGCCATGCTCGATTGGCTGCGCACTTACGACGAGTTTCTCGATGTGTCGGCCCTCCGAACGTCTCTCACAGGACACCTCGACGCGCTCGAATCGGCGCAGGCCACATTCGAAGCCGCGCTGTCGCAAGCGATTGGCGACCCGTCGCTGACTGCGGCCCGACAGCTGGCCGAAGCCCGCCGGCGCGTGGCCCAGGGACACGCTGCGGCGCTGGAACGGAAGACGTACGAGTCCCAGTTGCCGCGCAAAGAACTCCAGCTGGCGAAACTGAAACTCGAATTAGCGGAACTGGACCGGCGCTGCGAGGAGTGGTCGTGCCAGTGGAGGACGCTGATGGAGGAGTTCGGGTTTCCTGGCACTTGGAGCGCGAACACGGCCACCAAGATCCTCAACGGCCTGAGTGAAGCTCGCTCGGAACAGGAATCGGCCGCCTCGCTGGAACGGCGCGTGGCCGACATGCGGGAAGGCATCGACCTGTTCGAGCGGCAAGTGCGCTGCCTGTGCCAGGACGTCGCCCCGAACCTGGCCGACGCACCAGCCGACCATGCCGTCGAGGAACTGATGGGCCAACTGGATCAGGCGCGGCAGGACGAACGCGACCTGCAGCACCTCCGCAAGGAAAAGCAACGCGTCGATGCGCGGTGTGCCGCCAAAACCGAACAACTGCGGCAAGGCGAGTCGACGATTCAGCAGTTGTTTCGGACGGCTGGCGTGGAAAGTGAAGAGGCGTTTGTGGAAGTGGTCGACCGCGTCCTGCACTGGCACGCACTGCGCGATCAACTGGCCGATCTTGAACATCAACTGCAGATCGTGCGCGGCGATGAAGACCCGTCGTTGTTTGAAGCGTCCCTGGCCACCGCCGATGCCGCTGAATTGGATTCCCGCCAGCGGCTCGTGCAGCTGGAGTTCGACAAGGCCGACGCCGAATTCAATGAGGTCCTGCAACAGAAAGGCGTGACTTCGGACCGACTGCGGACCTTGGATCGCTCAGGACAGGCGGCCGCCCTGGCCCAGGAGCTGGAGAACACACGCAGCCAGTTGCGCGAGGCGGTCGATCAATGGGTCCCGCTGGTACTGGCCCGCCACTTCATGCAACGGGCCATCCAGCGATTCGAACGGGAACACCAGCCTCAAATGCTGGTCGAAGTCGGACACCTGCTGCATCGCATGACACTGGGGCGGTATGTGGAAATCACCCGGAAACTCGACGAGCAAGGGACGTTGCAGGTACGACAGGCCGATGGCAAGCTCAAGGAACCGCACCAGCTGAGTACGGGCACACGTGAACAACTCTACCTGGCGATTCGCCTCGCCTACGTGTTGCACTACTGCCGCGACGCCGAACCGCTGCCGATCGTCATGGACGATGTGCTCGTGAATTTCGATGATC